>NZ_JAGSOU010000040.1 GCF_018139985.1 Actibacterium sp. MT2.3-13A
TCGGGCATCGAGAACCCGCTGTTCTTCAAGGAGAATACGCGGATGTATTACGGCGACGCAAAGGCCTCCATCGACAAGCTCCTGACCATGATCGAGTGAGGAAATGGGAGGCGTCCCGCCCATTGGGACGCCTCACGCAAGCACATGACCGATACGATGGCGGAAGACAGGTTGCAGTCCGGGCTGAGGGCTTATCGCTGGGCGGTCCTTGCCGGTCTGTGGGGGCTCTATCTGTGTTTCGGTCTCGGGCAGGTCGGGATAGCGCCGCTTGTTTCCGCGGTCCAGACCGATCTCGGGCTCTCATCGAGCGAGATGGGAATGGTGCTGGGATCCTGGCAATTCCTCTATGTTTTCACTGCGATCCCGGGAGCCTTGTTCATGCTGCGCCATGGCATACCGACGACGCTGACCGTCGGAGGGCTGATCGTCCTGGCGTCCCTTGTCCTGAGGGGGGCGGCATGGGATTTCCCCAGCCTCCTCATCGCAGTCTCCCTGCTGGGCGCCGGTGGGCCTGTCATTTCGATCGGCGCGCCCGTCCTCGTCGGGCAACTCTTTTCCGGTCGCGCGCTCGGCTTCGCCATGGGGGCCTACATCACCGCGCCGGGGGTGGCGAACATCCTGACATACTCCCTCAGTGGGCCCGTGCTCATCCCGTTCTTCGGCAATTGGCGCATGGTCCTGCTGACCTGGGCGGCGATTTCCACCATTTTCCTGGCCGGCTGGATCCCGATCCGAAGCGCGTTGGCCGGCGACACCGGGCCGGGCGGAGACCCAGAACGGTCCGGGCTTCCCCTGTCTCGCGACCGGGGTTTTCTGGCACTCATCTGCCTGGCTGGGGCTGCGACGCTTTTCGTCGATCACGGCTTCCGCTTCTGGGGAATGGAAGTCGCCCGGTCCGCAGGCTATGACGGCGGCTCCGCCGGATTGATCGCGGCGCTGGCCATGGCCCTGGGTCTCTTGGCGCTGCTGGTCATTCCGCCCCTGGCGGTGACGCGGGGAAGTCATATCCGCGTGGCGATGTGCCTGGCTGGCCTCGTCGCGTCGGGCACCCTGGCGATGATGGGGTTATGGGGCCGCCCCTACTTCGTTGCGGGTTTCCTTGCCATGGGTTTCGCCGTGGGGCCGCTCCTGACGATTGCTCTCATTCCGATCGTGGGCCATGTGCGGTTTACCCCCCGCAAGCGCATTCTCGTCGTTGCGGCCTTTTTCGCCGTGGCGGAGATAGGCGGAACGCTGGGCCCGCTGACTTTCGGAATCCTGTGTGACCTGACCGGAGGCTTCGAGGTCGCACTTATCATCCTGCTTGCCGTTGCGCTGGCCATTCCTGCGCTTCTGTTCGGTCCCGGCAAGCGACTTGAAACTTCGCAGACCAAAGGATCAAGCGAATGATTGAAACCGGCACATGGAATCCACACAGCGGCTTGGCGGCACAGGGGATCTCGACCCGTTCCGCCCGCTACAATGCCTCGAACGCCGTGTTGCTGGAGACGGCGCTGGCACGCAAGGAGGGGCTTTTGACCGCACAAGGCGCGCTGGCGGTAAATACGGGTAAATTCACCGGCCGCTCGCCGAAGGACAAGCATATCGTTGCGGAGCCGGAAACCGAGGCCGATATCTGGTGGGACGGCAATAGCCGCATGTCGCCCGTGCATTTCGAGCGCATGAAGAAGGACATCTTCGACTATTTGAGAGAGAGGAACGTCGAGGTCCAGGATCTTGTCTGCGGCGCGGTGGCGGAGCATTCCGTCAACATCCGGCTGGTAGCGGACTACACCTGGCACGCCCTGTTCCTGCGTCATATGCTGAGGCGCCCCGACCGCGCGGCGCTGGAGGAATACGTTCCGGACTTCACGATCATCAACGTCCCGGACTTTCTGGCTGATCCTGAACGCCATGGGTGCCGGTCGGAGACCTGCATCGCCCTGAGTTTCGAGCAGCGGCTGGTGCTGATTGCGGGAACTGAATACTCGGGCGAGAATAAGAAATCCGCCTTCACGATCCTCAATCACCTCTATCCCGAGCGCGGCATCATGCCGATGCATTGCTCGGCCAATCATGCGATCGAAGATCCCAGTGACACGGCGCTCTTCTTCGGCCTGTCCGGCACCGGGAAGACCACTCTGTCCGCCGATCCCAACCGAGCCCTGATCGGCGATGATGAGCATGGCTGGTTTGACGACGGCGTCTTCAATTTCGAGGGTGGCTGCTATGCCAAGACCATCCGGCTGTCCCAGGAGGCTGAACCGGACATCTGGGCGGCCGTCCATTCTTGCGGCACGGTGCTGGAGAACGTCGTGGTCGACGCACGCACGCGAGAGATCGATTTCGATGATGCGTCTCTCACCGAAAACACCCGTGCCGCCTATCCGCTGAGCGTCCTGCCAAACGCGAACGTGGATTCGAGGGGGGGCACGCCGCGGAACATCTTCCTGCTGACCTGCGACGCCTTTGGGGTCACGCCCCCTATTGCACGCCTTACCCCAAAAGAAGCACGCGCCCTGTTCCTTCTGGGCTTCACCTCCAAGGTCTCTGGCACCGAGCGCGGCGTGACCGAGCCGGAACCCACCTTCTCGACCTGCTTCGGCGCGCCGTTTCTCACGCGCGCCCCACATGTCTATGCCGACCTGTTCGAACGGCGTCTCGCCGACTGCGGCGCGAATGTCTGGCTGGTCAACACCGGCTGGAGCGGGGGCAATGCGCGCACCGGGAACAGGATGCCGATCCGTGTGACCCGACGTCTGTTGAATGCCGCGATGGCTGGACTACTGGATCGGTCGGACTATGTGAAGGATCCTGTGTGGGGCCTGTCCATACCGACGTCGGGGCCTGAGGAAACGATCCCTTTCCTTAACCCCGAGGAGACGTGGCGGGACCGGGCGGCCTTTTGGGAGTCGGCGGGCCAGTTGCGCGACAGAATTCTACCCCGGCTTGCGGCGCTGAAGATAGAAGGCCTGATGGACCGCGCCAGACCCTTGGCGACGGCGGTCGAAAAGGCGGAACATGAATAGGGCACGAGAATGAAGTTCATCGCATATGTCAGCCAGGCCATAGCGCCGTTCGACGCGGAGGAATTGCAGCACCTGCTCGAGCGCAGCCGCGCGCGAAACACGGCCGATGGGATCACCGGTCTGCTGATCTATCGCTACAACGATGAATACGGCAGGGGCAATTTCCTTCAGTTCCTTGAAGGACCGGAAACCCGGATCGAGGAAGTCTGGGAAAGGATAGCGAATGACGATCGGCATCACTCGGTCATCGTGGTTGAGGAGGGTCGTTCCGAAAAGCGAATGTTCTCTGACTGGTCCATGGGCTTCAGGAATGTCGAAGAATTCGACCTGAGGGATTTCCCCGGTTTTGCGGATATGGGCAGTGACGCATTTTGGAGGAGGGCTGAGAATAATGCACTTCCGGAAGCACTCGATCTCCTGCGGAGCTTTTGCGACTGACGTGAAGCCCGCCATCGTGCAGTCGGCCTGATCTGTCGCAAGGGCGATGCCGGCTGTCACCCGATCGAACCGCCCGTCGCAACCGGAGGGAGAACGGGCCGGCTGAGTCTTGGGCCGGCGAAATGAAGGGCCCGGCGCGGCGTCCGCGGCGTCGGTCAAACGGGTCTCTGTGTTCCAATTCTGAGGTCCGGTCACGACGAGCCTTTGGTCCTTCCGCGGACAGTGCCCGGGGCTGGGCGAACGATTTCAACCACGCTCGACCACATCCGGCGCCTGGCTACGAGACGCCTGAAGCGTCTGCCGAATGCCCGTGACCTGCCCCCCGGTGGTCCCTCGTTCATAACGAGAGTCTGCGGGTTTGGGATTGGTAGTTGGGTTGGTCGGTTTGGGCAAGCGCGCCGGGAGCGGAG
>NZ_JAGSOU010000041.1 GCF_018139985.1 Actibacterium sp. MT2.3-13A
GAAGGTTCGCGAGCCCTCGGAGACGGAGGCGAAGCGTCTGGTGAAGGGTCAGACGCTGATCAGCTTCTTCTGGCCGGCGCAGAACGAGGCTCTGCTTGAGCTGTGCAGGTCCAAGGGCGCGAATGTCATCGCCATGGACATGGTGCCGCGCATCAGCCGCGCGCAGAAGATGGACGCGCTGAGCTCGATGGCGAATATCGCGGGCTACCGCGCGGTGATCGAGGCGGGCAACAATTTCGGCCGCTTCTTCACCGGCCAGGTGACGGCGGCGGGCAAGGTGCCGCCGGCGAAGGTGCTGATCGTGGGCGCGGGCGTGGCCGGTCTGGCCGCGATCGGGACCTCGACGAGCCTCGGCGCGATCACCTACGCCTTCGACGTGCGGCCGGAAGTGGCCGAGCAGATCGAATCGATGGGTGCGGAGTTCGTCTATCTCGATTTCGAGGAGCAGGCGCAGGACGGGGCCGCCACCGGCGGCTATGCGGCGCCCTCCAGCCCCGAGTTCCGGGAAAAGCAGCTGGAGAAATTCCGCGAGCTCGCCCCCGACATGGACATCGTCATCACCACCGCGCTGATCCCCGGCCGCCCGGCGCCCAAGCTGTGGCTGGAGGACATGGTCAAGGCGATGAAGCCCGGCTCGGTCGTGGTCGACCTCGCCGCCGAGAAGGGCGGCAACTGCGACCTGACCGTCCCGAACGAGAAGGTGGTGTCGGAAAACGGCGTGACCATCATCGGCTACACCGATTTCCCGTCGCGCATGGCGACGCAGTCCTCGACGCTCTATTCCAACAACATCCGCCACATGATGACCGACCTGACGCCCGAGAAGGACGGCCAGGTCGTGCACAACATGGAGGATGACGTGATCCGCGGCGCGACCGTGACCCATGCGGGCGAGATCACCTTCCCGCCGCCGCCGCCGAAGGTGCAGGCGATCGCGGCGCAGAAGAAGGAAAAGCCGAAGGAGCTGACGCCGGAGGAGAAGAGGGCGCAGGAGGCCGCGGCCTTCAGGAAGCAGACCAGGCAGCAGGTGACCCTGCTGGCGGTCGGCGCGGCGCTGCTGCTGGGGGTGGGGCTGGTCGCGCCGGCGAGCTTCATGCAGCACTTCATCGTGTTCGTGCTGTCGGTCTTCGTCGGCTTCCAGGTGATCTGGAACGTCAGCCACTCGCTGCACACGCCGCTGATGGCCGTGACCAACGCGATCTCGTCGATCATCATCCTCGGCGCGCTGATGCAGATCGGCTCGGGCTCGGGGCTGGTGGTCGTGCTGGCGGCGCTGTCGGTGTTCATGGCCGGGATCAACATCTTCGGCGGCTTCCTCGTAACCCGGCGCATGCTCGCCATGTTCCAGAAATCCTAAGGAGGCCGTGACGATGGAATTTGGCTTCACTACTGCCGCCTATGTTGTCGCGGCTGTCCTGTTCATCCTGTCGCTCGGCGGCCTGTCGGGGCAGGAAAGCGCGAAACGCGCCGTGTGGTATGGCATCGTGGGCATGGCGCTGGCCGTGGCGGCGACGCTGATCGGCCCGGGCTCGGGCCTGTGGCTGCTGTCGCTGGCCCTGATCGCGGGCGGCGGGATCATCGGTTACTACATCGCCAAGCGCGTGCAGATGACCGAGATGCCGCAGCTTGTGGCCGCGATGCACTCGCTGGTCGGCCTGGCCGCGGTCTTCGTCGGCTACAACGCCTATATCGAGCTTGGCCGCGTCCTGGCCATGACGGGCGAGGAGCGCGAGGCGCTGGACGGTTTCGCCGCCATCCTGGCGCATAAGGACGCCGTCGAGCAGTCGATCCTGAAGGTCGAGGTCTTCCTCGGCGTCTTCATCGGGGCGGTCACCTTCACCGGCTCGGTCGTCGCCTTCGGCAAGCTGGCGGGCAAGGTGACCTCGAAGGCGACCAAGCTGCCGGGCGGGCACATCCTGAACGCGGCGGCGGCGATCGCCAGCGTCGTGCTGCTGATCCTGTTCCTGAACGGCGCGGGGATCTGGACGCTGATCGCCATGACCCTGCTGGCGTTCTTCATCGGCTACCACCTGATCATGGGCATCGGCGGCGCCGACATGCCGGTGGTGGTGTCGATGCTGAACAGCTACTCGGGCTGGGCGGCGGCGGCGATCGGCTTCAGCCTCGGCAACGACCTGCTGATCGTTGTCGGCGCGCTGGTCGGCTCGTCGGGTGCGATCCTGTCCTACATCATGTGCAAGGCGATGAACCGGTCGTTCATCTCGGTGATCCTGGGCGGCTTCGGCGGCACCACGGGCCCGGCGATGGAGGTCGAGGGCGAGCAGGTCGCGATCGAGGCCGACGGCGTGGCCGCGGCGCTGGACGAGGCCGACAGCGTGATCATCGTGCCGGGCTACGGCATGGCGGTGGCGCAGGCCCAGCAGTCGGTGTCGGAGCTGACCAAGCGGCTGCGCGCCAAGGGCAAGGAGGTGCGCTTCGCCATCCACCCGGTGGCGGGCCGTCTGCCCGGTCACATGAACGTGCTGCTGGCCGAGGCCAAGGTGCCCTACGACATCGTGCTGGAAATGGACGAGATCAACGAGGACTTCCCGAATACCGACGTGGTGATCATCATCGGCGCGAACGACATCGTGAACCCCGCCGCGCAGGAAGACCCGAACTCGCCCATCGCCGGCATGCCGGTGCTGGAAGTGTGGAAGGCCAAGCAGGTCTTCGTCTCCAAGCGCGGCGCCGGAACCGGCTACTCGGGCATCGAGAACCCGCTGTTCTTCAAGGAGAATACGCGGATGTATTACGGCGACGCAAAGGCCTCCATCGACAAGCTCCTGACCATGATCGAGTGA
>NZ_JAGSOU010000042.1 GCF_018139985.1 Actibacterium sp. MT2.3-13A
CCGCCTCGGCCTCCCTCAGGATGTCGATGATCTGCGCTTCGTTGAACTTCGATGGCTTCATGGTCCGATCCTTCTGTCAGGTCGGACTCTAGCATCAACTGGAGGAACTATCGGGGGGCACAGCAGCATCACGAAGGCGCAGGAGATTGAGTGGGAGCCCGTCCAGTTCGTCGCCAGTGTGGCAAGGGCTGTCTTCTTGCGGCTGGAGCCGGCCGCGCTGGAAGCCTCGAAAGGCATGATCACCGCCCACTACACGAAGACTGCGCAGGATCCGCAATGGAGTGACGATGAGGGCCTGAAGAAGTGGAATGCCTTCATGGACAAATACCATCCCGAGGGCGACAAGGCGAGTGGGACCACTCTCGTTGGCTACAGCGTGTCGCAAGCGCTCGAACACGTGCTGAAGGCATCCTGCGACAATCTCACCCGCGCCGGCGTGATGGAAGCGGCCGGCAGCATGCAGAACGTCGAGCTGGACCTGCTGCTTCCCGGCATCACCCTCAACACCAGCGAGACGGATTATTATCCGATCGAGCAAATGCAGCTGATGCGCTTCAACGGAGAACGCTGGGAATTGTTCGGCGAGGTCATGGACGCGTCGGCAATGGCCAATTGACTGTTGCTCGCCGGATCGGAATGGAACGCGCCGTCTGGCGGGCTCAGCCGTTGGCTTGAGAGTGGCCGATAGGAAAACGTTACTGAAACACTCTTGAGAAATGCGATCCCGAGCAATGTGTTGGACATTGCCCGGTTTTTTCCCATGCGCGGCATTTTCATTGAACGCGGAACTTCGGATGAGCCTCTGGGGCTAAGCCCGGGAGGGAACGGACCCAATTTTTCGGTGCCCTTTCCCAGTAGGAACTTGGAGAAAGGCCATCGGCGGGATGACCGTCAGCATCAGAGCAGGGAATTGCCCCCGCAGCGGCTTAAGATCCCGCAGGGCTCCAACGCTGCGGCATAATTTCTCATGAATTTGAAAAATTCACAATCTGGAAAGGATGAGGAAGGAGACCCCGGCGAGGCGGACCAGACGGACGACCAGTTTCGCCGAGAGGGCATCGCGATCACCACCAAGCGGGAAACAAGCACCCGGGCCGGCGCCCCGGGTGCGTTCGGCTTGGCTTGCCACTCGGGCTTTGCCGGATCGTCGCGCACCAGCGTTGCCAGCACAATGGCTCCGTTCGGCTTGGTCAGTTACTCGGCCAGATACCCATCTCGCGGTAATAGCGGATGGCACCGGGATGATATTCGACCCCGTCATACTGTGTTGCCATCGTGTCCTTGCTGAATGAGAGGTATTGGGGCTCGCCGGTCACAAGAAATGCATTCTTGTTCGCCGCCAGCGTCTTCACCACTTTGTAGACGAGTTCCTCATCAGTCTCGGTGCTTGCGGCGATCAGAATATCGTACGCCATGGTTCGCGTTGGGTGATCGACGTATGGCAGCGGAGAGCCATGCTCGCGCTCGAAGCCTGGTCGGCCGTCGAACGTGTTTGTGGTGACGATCGAAGCGCCAGAGAAAGCTGTCGTCATCGCTGCCACCGCGTCCGGATCGTCGGGAATTTCCAACATCTTTATGCCGCGTTTCGAACGCGTTATGCCCCCCACTGCTTCGCTGTTCCGGAGCAGCGCCGGATCTAAGACGAACGACATCATGGCGCCGACCTGCCCCTCCAGGAATGCTGCGGCACCTTCGTCCATGTTCTGAACCTCGACCCCCACAACGTCACTGGTGGTCAGTCCGCCAGCTGCAAGAAGCGCGATCAGGGCATAACGCTCAGTCGCCTGGCTACCATAGCCAACCGGCACGCGCTTTCCGCGAAGTTCGGAAATGCTGTTGATGCCGGAATCGGCGCGCACAAACAGACCCACGCGAATGTCGATCAGGCGCGCCACCGCCCTCATGTTTGGAAGACCCGAGTCCTCAGACTGCTCGGTGCCATTAATCGCGGCCCGGAGTTCCTGGATATTGCCCAGGCTGAACGCGAGGTCCCCCGAACTCGTCAGAGCGAAATGCTGCTGGCTCTCGTCATAAGGCTGAGCGCGCACTTCGAGCCCGGTCCCCTGCGTTGCCACGCCTGCGATGACGGCTCCGAGATTGTTGGTCAATGATCCGGCCGGCCCCGTGCCAATACCCACCGTTTGGGCGCAGGCCATGCCGGCAACGATCATGGCGACTGCCGCGGCAGCCAGTGTACGAAATAGAGTCATCTGTACCTCCCGTTCAATTTTTTTGAAAAATTTCCCGTGCGGATCAGCCCAGCGGCCTAAGAGTGCCTCGCAAAGCCGTTTTGCCAGAGTTGTCCTGCGTGTTGATGCCTACCCCCATTCGACCAGGTGCTTGACTATCTGAATACGCCCTTCCTCGTGGAAGCTTAACCCATCCGCACGGCAGCGCCAAACCGCCGATGGCGAATGAAATCGCGTTTTTTCGTGTTTCGTTCAGTACCGCTCTTGACCTGCTCCCCTGAAATGTCCCCGTTTCAAGGTTAGCCTGTTCTCCAACCGAGGAGACCGACGATGAAGAGAAGCCGTTTCAGCGAAGGGCA
>NZ_JAGSOU010000043.1 GCF_018139985.1 Actibacterium sp. MT2.3-13A
GGCCTCGGCTCGATGGGCTACGGCATGGCGCAGTCGCTGCTTCGTGCGGGGCATCGGGTGTTCGGTGCGGACCTGGATGCGGGGCGGGTTGCGGGTCTGGTTGCCGAGGGCGGCGAGAGCGCGGCCGTGGCCGAGGCCGCGGCGGCGAGCGGCATCCTGGTCTGCGTGGTTCTGAACGCCGCGCAGACCCGCGCCGTCCTGTTCGGCCCCGAGGGCTGGGCGCGGCACCTGGCGAAGGGCGCGGTGATCGTGTCCTGCGCCACGGTGCCGCCCGAATTCGCCCGCGAGATGGCGGCGGAGGCGGCGGCGCTGGGGCTGCTCTATCTCGACGCGCCGATCTCGGGCGGGGCGGCGAAGGCCGCGCAGGGCAAGCTGTCGGTCATGGCCTCGGGCAGCGAGGCGGCGTTTGCCGCCGCCGCGCCCGCGCTCGACGCGATGGCGGAGGTGGTGCACCGGCTGGGCGAGGCGCCCGGCGCGGGCTCGGCGATGAAATCGGTCAACCAGCTGCTGGCCGGGGTGCATATCGCGGCGATGGGCGAGGCGCTGGCCTTCGCGCTGTCGCAGGGGCTGGACCTGGCGCAGGTGGTGCGGGTGATCACCTCCTCGGCGGGCAATTCCTGGATGTTCGAGAACCGCGCGCCGCATGTGGTGGAGAACGACTACGCCCCGCGCTCGATGATCAATATCTGGCCCAAGGATCTGGGCATCGTGCGGGAGATCGCCGAGGGCGCCGGGCTGCCGGTGCCGATGGCCGAGACCGCGCTCGCGCAGTTCCGCGCCGCGGCCGAGGCCGGCGACGGCGAGATCGACGACGCGGCGGTGACGCGGGTCTATACCCGCGCCGCCGGGCTGAAACTGCCGGGAGAGGAATGATGCTTCTGGGCTGCATCGGCGACGATTTCACGGGCTCGAGCGACCTCGGCAACACGCTGACCAGGGCGGGCATGCGGACCGTGCAATATGTCGGCGTGCCCGGGGCGGCGGCGGCGCCCGACGTCGAGGCCGGGATCGTGGCGCTGAAGTCACGCTCGATCCCCGTGGGTGAGGCGGTGCGGCTGTCGCTTCAGGCGCTGGAGTGGCTGCGCGCGCAGGGCTGCCGGCAGTTCCTGTTCAAATACTGCTCGACCTTCGATTCCACTCCGCAAGGCAATATCGGCCCGGTGGCCGAGGCGCTGGCCGAGGCCCTGGGCGCGCGCCAGGTGCTGGTCTGCCCGGCCTTTCCGGGCGCGGGGCGGACGATCTACCAGGGGCATCTGTTCGTCGGCGACCGGCTGCTGAACGAAAGCGGGATGGAGAACCACCCGCTGACGCCCATGACCGACGCCGACATCCGCCGCTGGCTGGCGCTTCAGGCGACGGGCAGCGTCGGCCATGTTCCGGCCTCGGCGGTCTTTGCCGGGGCGCAGGCGGTGGCCGACCGGCTGGCGGCCGAGGATGCCGCGGGCCATCGCCTGATCGTGGCCGACGCGATCCGCGACGAGGACCTGGTGACGCTGGGCCGGGCCGCGGCCGGCCTGCCGCTGCTGACCGGCGGCTCGGGCATCGCCATGGGCCTGCCCGGGAATTTCCGCGACGAGGGGCTGCTGGCGGGCGGGGCCTCTGCCTGGCGCGGGCAGGCGGGCAGGGCGGCGGTGCTGTCGGGGTCGTGCTCCAACGCGACGCGGGCGCAGGTGGCGCGGCACAGGCAGAACAACCCGGCGCTGGAGATCACCGCCGAGGCGGTGATGTCGGGCGCGATGACCGGCGAGAAGGTGGCCCGATGGCTGCTGGCGCAGGACGGCCTGCCGCTGGCCTATTCCTCGGCCGACCCGCAGGAGGTGGCCCGGGCGCAGCAGACCTACGGAACCGAGGCCATCGCGCACCGGCTGGAGGCGCTGTTTGCCGAGGCCGCGCGGCACCTGGTGGCGGGCGGCGTCGCCCGGCTGATCACCGCCGGCGGCGAGACCTCGGGCGCTGTGGTCGAGGGCCTGGCGCTGGAGCACCTGCGCATCGGCCCCGAGATCGACCCCGGCGTGCCCGCCATGCGCGCGCATGACGGCTTGGTCCTGGCCCTGAAATCGGGCAACTTCGGCGCCGAGGACTTCTTTGAAAAGGCCGCAAAACGGCTCGCGGAGGATCAGGAATGAGC
>NZ_JAGSOU010000044.1 GCF_018139985.1 Actibacterium sp. MT2.3-13A
GAGCCTCCCCTGCCGGTCTACGACAGCTCGGGCCCCTACACCGACCCGGATGTGGTGACGGATATCACGCAGGGGCTCGCGCCGCTTCGCCGCGATTGGATCGCCGCGCGGGGCGATGTCGAAGATTATGAGGGCCGCGAGGTCAAGCCAGAGGACAACGGCTTTGTTCAGGGCGACCGCCTGACCCCCGAATTCCCGCTCAAGCGCCGCCCGCTGCGCGCCCGGGACGGCAAGGCGGTGACCCAGCTGGCCTATGCCCGCGCCGGCATCGTCACCCCCGAGATGGAGTTCGTGGCCATCCGCGAAAACCAGCTGCGCGAGGCCGTCGCGGGTGCGCGCGACGGCCAGGACTGGGGGGCCAATATCCCCGATGACGTCACGCCGGAATTCGTCCGCTCCGAGATCGCGGCCGGCCGCGCCATCATCCCGGCCAACATCAACCACCCCGAGCTCGAGCCGATGATCATCGGCCGCAACTTCCTGGTGAAGATCAACGCCAACATGGGCACCTCCGCCGTCACCTCCTCGATGGCGGAGGAGGTGGACAAGATGGTCTGGGCGATCCGCTGGGGCGCGGACACGGTGATGGACCTCTCGACCGGGCGCAACATCCACAACACCCGCGAATGGATCGTCCGCAATTCGCCGGTGCCGATCGGCACCGTGCCGATCTACCAGGCGCTGGAGAAGGTGGGCGGCATCGCCGAGGACCTGACCTGGGAGGTCTTCCGCGACACGCTGATCGAGCAGGCCGAACAGGGCGTGGACTATTTCACCATCCATGCCGGCGTGCGCCTGCACATGGTGCCGATGACCGTGAACCGGGTCACGGGCATCGTCTCGCGCGGCGGCTCGATCATGGCCAAGTGGTGCCTGCATCACCACAAGGAGAGCTTCCTCTACGAGCATTTCGAGGAGATCTGCGATATCTGCCGCGCCTATGACGTGAGCTTCTCGCTGGGCGACGGGCTGCGGCCCGGATCGATCGCCGATGCCAATGACGAGGCGCAGTTCGCCGAGCTGGAGACGCTGGGGGAACTCACGAAAATCGCCTGGGCCAGGGACTGCCAGGTGATGATCGAGGGGCCCGGCCATGTCGCCATGCACAAGATCAAGGAGAACATGGAAAAGCAGCTGGAATGCTGCCACGAGGCGCCGTTCTACACGCTTGGGCCGCTGACCACGGATATCGCGCCGGGCTATGACCATATCACCAGCGGAATCGGGGCGGCGATGATCGGCTGGTTCGGCTGCGCCATGCTCTGCTATGTGACGCCCAAGGAACATCTCGGCCTGCCCGACCGGGACGACGTGAAAACCGGCGTGATCACCTACAAGATCGCGGCCCACGCGGCCGATCTGGCCAAGGGGCTGCCGGGCGCGCAGCGGCGCGACGACGCGCTGTCGCGCGCGCGGTTCGAGTTCCGCTGGGAGGACCAGTTCAACCTGTCGCTCGATCCCGACACGGCGCGCGATTTTCACGACCAGACCTTGCCGAAACAGGCGCACAAGGTGGCGCATTTCTGCTCCATGTGCGGACCGAAGTTCTGCTCGATGCGGATCTCGCACGAAATCCGCGCCGAGGCGCAGAAAGAGGGGATGGAGGCGATGGCCGAGAAATTCCGGGAGAGCGGAGAGCTGTACATGCCCGTCGATGCGGCCGGGGAATGATCGCCTTGACCAGCGGAGGACCGGGCGCCGGCCGGGCGCCGGCCATGATCGCCCGCAGGGCGGCGACGG
>NZ_JAGSOU010000045.1 GCF_018139985.1 Actibacterium sp. MT2.3-13A
TCGGCGGCGGCGCCGGCAACGACACGCTGTGGGGCGGGGCCGACGGCGATTCGATCTACGGCGGCAACGACGATGACGCACTGGGCGGCGGCGGCGGCGGCGACAATATCTGGGGCGGTGACGGCGACGACCTGCTGCGCGGCGGCGGCGGCGACGACACGCTGGGCGGCGGCGGCGGGGCCGACACCTTCGTCTTCGGAGCCGGTGCCGGGCGCGACCTCGTGCTGGGCTTCACCGACGACGTGGACACGTTGCGGCTGAGCGGCGCCCTGTGGAGCGGCACCCTGACGGCGCGCCAGGTGGTGGCGGATTTCGCCACCGTGACCGCCGGCGACACGGTGTTCGATTTCGGCGGCGGCGACGTGCTGGTGCTGTCCGGCATCACCAGCACCGCCAGCCTTATCGACGACATCCTCATCGTCTGAGGGGCCCGCGCGGGCGGCACCCGCCGCAGCGCCTGACGGGGGATCCTGCGGGAAAAAACTTGGCGGGCGGCGCATTCGGCCGTTAACCTTTTCCCGGGCTGTCCCGTCCGCGCCGCCGGCGGGGCGGCCCTGTTGCATTTTGCCAATGGGGGGAGCCTCGCTTCATGAACATCTATTTCTTCGGCCCGGATTACTAATTCGTCGACACTGCCTTTCTCGATCCCAATGCCGTTCCCGGCTCGGACCTGCCGCTGGACATCCTCAGCGCCAGCGCGCCGCAGATCGTGACCCGGAACATCGTCTTGGGCGCGGTCACCACCTTTGACGGCACGGGCTTCGCCTTCCGCGGCGAGGACGTGGTGGGGGGCACGATCAACAGCGTCACCTTCCGCCAGGGCGGGACCACGGTGGCCCGCGTCGAGGGCATCAGCTGGAGCGCGGTCGCCTTCGTCGATGCGCTGATTGATATCGTCGATTTCGACGACTGGTCGGCCTTCGACGCGCTGATGAACGCCTCGGCGCCGATCACCTACGACGCCACCGCCGCCACGAACCCGGGCCATGCGGATTTCCTGGGCCTGGCGGTTCCCGTCACCTATCTGGGCAGCGCCTTTGGCGACTATGTCCGGGGCACCGCCAGCGGTGACCGGCTGGAGGGCCGCGACGGCGACGACTCGCTGGGCGCCGGGGCCGGCAATGACACGATCTGGGCCGGGGCCGGCGACGACCTGATCTACGGCGGCGACGGCGACGACCGGATCGGCGCGGGGCTGGGCGCCGACGAGATCTGGACCGGGGCCGGGGCCGACCTCGCCTATGGCGGGCCGGGCATCAACCGGATCGGCGGCGGCGCCGGCAACGACACGCTGTGGGGCGGGGCCGACGGCGATTCGATCTACGGCGGCAACGAC
>NZ_JAGSOU010000004.1 GCF_018139985.1 Actibacterium sp. MT2.3-13A
GGGCCGCCGCGCGCGATCCGGCGGCGGGCCAGCCGCCGCGGCAGGCGGTCATCGCCGCGCTGGACCGCGCGCTGGCCGACCGCGACGGCCGGAACACGGCCACCGCCTGCCTCGCGCTCGAACTGGAGGGGCTCGAAAAGATCGAGCGGCGACTGGGCCGCGCGGCCGCAGACGTCGCGCCGGCGCGGGCGGCCGAACGGCTGCTGGCCGCGCTGCGCGGCAGCGACCTGCTGGGCCGGCTGGACCGGGCGCGTTTCGCCGTCGCGCTCGGCCCGATGCCCCGCGCCGATGCCGGCGCGCTGACGCAGATCGCGGGCGGCCTGCAGGACGCGCTGGACGAGCCGCTCGTCATCGGCGGGGGCAGCGCCCGCCTGACCTGCTCGATCGGCTTCTGCCTGCCCGAGCGCAGCCCGGGCCGCGACGGCGCCGCCCTGCTGACCGCCGCCGAGACCGCCCTGCGCGAGGCCCGCCGGCACGGCCCCGGCGCGATCCGCGCCTTTTCGCGCGCGATGCAAGTCTCGGCCAGGTTTCGCAGCGGCCTCGCCGACGAGGTGGCCGAGGCGCTGGACCGCGACCAGATCCGGCCCTGGTTCCAGCCCCAGACCTCGACCGACACCGGCGCGGTCACCGGATTCGAGGCCCTGGCGCATTGGCGCCATCCCACCCACGGGGTGATCCCGCCGGAGGCGTTCCTGCCGGTGATCGTGCAGACCGGCCTGTCGGGGCGGCTGAACGACCGGATCCTGGTCCACACGCTGTCGGCCCTGCGCAGCTGGGACAAGGCCGGGCTCAACGTGCCGGCGGTGGGCATCAATGTCTCCGGCCCCGAGTTGCGCGACCCCGGGACGGCCGAGCGCATCATCCGGACGCTCGACCGCTTCGGCGTCGCGCCGGGGCGGCTGACGCTGGAGGTGGTGGAAAGCGTGCTCTCCGGCGCGGACGATGACATAGTGGCCCGCAACATCGCGGCGCTGGCGCAGCGCGGTTGCGGCATCGACCTGGACCATTTCGGCACCGGCGAGGCCTCGCTGGCGGCGATCCGGCGCTTCGCCGTGAGCCGGCTCAAGATCGATCGCGCCTTCATCGCCCGCGTCGACCGCGACCGCGCCCAGCAGGACATGGTCGCCGGCATTCTGATGATGTGCGAGCGGCTGGGCCTCGGCACCCTCGCCACGGGGGTGGAGCGGGTGGGCGAGCACGCGCTGCTGGCGCAGCTGGGCTGCGGGCATGTCCAGGGCCACGGCATCGGACAGCCGCTCCCCTTCGAGGACACGCTGGCCTGGATGCGCGGGCACAACGGAAAACTGCAGCGGGCCGTCCGCCTGGGCCTGCAGGCGGGTTAGCGCCGGGGTATTCGGTGAAAACCGCTTGACCTCCGGGCGCTCAGTCTGTTGAACCTCCGTGACCTTTCACAGGACAGGTGGCGGCCCCTCATGGACGATCAGAACAAGAACCTCATCCTCGCAACAGCGCTCAGCTTCATTGTGATCCTTGCGTGGTTCATCCTCTTCCCGCCGGAAGAGCCCGTGGTCGATCCCAACGCGCCCGCCGTGACCCAGACCGCCGGGACGGCCGCCCCCGGACAGGCCGTAACCCCGCCGGCCGCGGGCGCCCCGGCAGCGGCCACCGCGGCCGAGCCCGCACCCAGCCCCGCGGCCACGGCGCCGCGCGTGGCGATCGAGACCCCGCGCCTGGCCGGCGCGCTGTCGCTGCTGGGCGGGCGCATCGATACACTTTCGCTGAGCGACTACAACGAGACGCTGGAGCCCGACTCCGGCAAGGTGTCGCTGCTCTCGCCGGTCAGCGCGGAGAAGCCCTATTACGCGCTCTACGGCTGGGCCCCGGCCGGCGATCTGGGCTATGAGGACGTGCCCGGCGCCAACACGCTGTGGACGCTCGAGCGCGGCGAGACCCTGACCCCGGACAGCCCCGTCACCCTGAAATGGGACAACGGCAAGGGCCTGACCTTCCGCCGCACCGTCGCGGTGGACGAAAATTACCTCTTCACCGTCACCCAGTCGGTCGAGAACGCCACCGGCGCGCCGGTCCGCATGGCCCCCTACGGCATCGTCGCCCGCCACGGCGAACCCGAGACCGCGGGCTTCTATGTGCTGCACGAAGGCGTGGTCCGCCAGTCCGACAAGGAACTGGAAGAGATCAAGTACAAAGACATGCCCGACATGGATTTCGTCGACCGCGAGGCCGCCCGCGCCGAGGTCGTGCAGGTCGAGGCGAACGGCTGGATCGGCTTCACCGACAAATACTGGATGACCACGCTGATCCCCAGCCCCGGCCAGGCCTTCACCTCGGTGGTGAAATACGTCTCCGGCGCCGACATCTACCAGGTCGAGACCCGTCTGCCGGTGATCGAGGTGGCCGCGGGCGGCTCGGCCCAGACCGAGACCATGCTGTTCGCCGGCGCGAAGGAATGGGAAACCATCCGTCATTACCAGAATGACACCGGCATCTTCCGCTTCATCGACTCGATCGACTGGGGGATCTTCTTCTTCCTGACCAAGCCGATCTTCTCCATGCTGCACTGGCTGCACGGCTTCATCGGCAACATGGGCTGGTCGATCATCGCGCTGACCTTCGTGATCAAGGCCGTTCTGTTCCCGCTGGCCTACAAGTCCTACAGCTCCATGGCGAAGATGAAAGAGCTTCAGCCGCGGATGGAGAAGCTGAAGGAAGAAGCCGGCGGCGACCGCCAGAAACTCCAGCAGGCGATGATGGAGCTCTACAAGAAGGAAAAGGTGAATCCCGCCTCGGGCTGCCTGCCGATCCTGCTGCAGATCCCGATCTTCTTCTCGCTCTACAAGGTGATCTTCGTCACCATCGAACTGCGCCAGGCGGCGTGGATCGGCTGGATCCAGGACCTCAGCGCACCCGATCCGTCCTCGATCATCAACCTGTTCGGCCTGCTGCCCTATGCCGTGCCGGACCTGGGGGCGTTCCAGCTGATCTCGCTGGGCGTGCTGCCGATCCTGCTGGGCATCTCGATGTACCTGCAGCAGAAGCTGAACCCGGCCCCCACCGACCCGGCGCAGGCGATGGTCTTTGCCTGGATGCCCTGGGTGTTCATGTTCATGCTGGGCAAGTTCGCCTCGGGCCTCGTGCTCTACTGGATCGCGAACAACACGATCACCTTCACCCAGCAATACCTGATCATGCGCAGCCACGGCTTCAAACCGGACGTGTTCGGCAACATCAGGTCGAGCTTCAGGAAAAAGTCCAAGTCGGACAAGAAATGAGGGCCGGGGCCGCCCGCACGGCGGCCCCCGCCTCCCCCGCGCCCAGAGACGAGGTGAGCGTGCCATGACTGCCCTGCCCTTCCCCCTGGCCGAGGAGCCCGACGAGATCACCCGCGAGAAGGGTCGTCTGCTGTTCGCGGGCGCGACCGATTTCCTCAAGGGCGTGGTGGCCATGGACGGGCTGCCGCCCGCCGACCGGCTGGAGGTCTGTTTCGCCGGTCGCTCCAACGTCGGGAAATCCAGCCTGATCAACGCGCTGACGGGGCGCAAGGGGCTCGCCCGCGCCTCGAACACGCCGGGGCGCACGCAGGAGATCAACTATTTCACCTGCGGCGACAGCCATTACCTCGTCGACCTGCCCGGCTACGGCTTCGCCGAGGCGCCTCTGGCCGTGGTCGAGAAATGGCAGCGCCTGCTGAAGGCCTATCTCCAGGGCCGGCAGACCCTGCGCCGCGCCTTCGTGCTGATCGACCACCGTCACGGCGTCAAGAAGGTGGACGAAGAGATCCTCACTCTGCTCGACCAGGCCGCCGTGCCCTTCCAGGTGGTGCTGACCAAATCCGACAAGGTGAAGGAAAAGGACCGCGAGCGGGTGCTCGACCAGGTTCGCGCGGCGCTGGCCAAGCACCCCGCCGCCTTCCCCGAGATCGTGGCCACCTCGTCGGAAAAGGGCGACGGCATCGCCACGCTGCGCGCCATCATCGCGACGCTGGAGTAATGCCGCGGCCCGCCGCGGGGGCCGCGGCAGCGGGGGGCGGGCGACGGTAAACACTTGCCGCATCGGCGGCGCCGGTTTACCAAAGGCCCTCAAAGGACACGACGGATGAAAAAGCAGACCGCCATGAACCGCGACTGGATCGCCACCGCCCGGACCCTCTCCGAGGCGCTCCCCTACCTGCAGCGCTACGACGGGGCGACCGTCGTCATCAAGTTCGGCGGCCATGCCATGGGCGACGACGCGGAGATGGAAAGCTTCGCCCGCGACGTGGTGCTGATGCAGCAGGTCGGCCTGAACCCGGTGATCGTGCATGGCGGCGGCCCGATGATCAACGAGATGCTGGCCAAGCTCGACATCAAGTCCGAATTCGTGAACGGCAAGCGCGTCACCGACGAGGCCACCGTCAAGGTGGTCGAGATGGTGCTCTCGGGGTTGGTGAACAAGCGAATCGTGCAGGCGATCAACAGCCAGGGCGGCAAGGCCGTGGGCCTGTCGGGCAAGGACGCCAACCTGATGGTCTGCGACCAGACCGACCCGGCGCTCGGCTTCGTCGGCACGCCGGCCGAGATGAACCCCGCGGTGCTGCGCCAGCTGGCCGCGGCCGAGATGATCCCGGTGGTGGCGCCGCTGGGCGCGGGGCGCGACGGCGAGACCTTCAACGTGAACGGCGACACCGCTGCGGGCGCCATCGCCGCCGCGCTCAAGGCCGACCGGCTGCTGCTGCTGACCGACGTGCCCGGCGTCAAGGACGAGAGCGGCGAGGTCGTGACCGAACTCACCCCCGACCAGATCCGCGCGATGACCGCCTCGGGCGTCATCGCCGGCGGCATGATCCCCAAGACCGAGACCGCGCTCGCCGCGATCGAGGGCGGCGTGCGCGCGGTGGTGATCCTCGACGGCCGCGCCCCCAATGCCTGCCTGCTGGAGCTGTTCACCGAACATGGCGCGGGCTCGCTGATCCGCGCGCCGCGCTGAGCGGTGGCCGGTCTGGCCGCGATCGACAGGCTGGCCGCCCGGTGCGCCCTTGAGATCTTCGGTGCCTTTCACCCCGTTCCCGGCGACGGCGCGCCCGAGGGCTGCGCCACGCTGGTACTGCTCGGCCCGCGCGAGCCGGGCTTCTGGCCGCATGTCTCCGCCCAGCCCGAATTCGGCGACGGCGCGCCCGATCCGCTGGACCGCTGGTCGGCACGGGTGATCGGCGCGCTTGCGGATGAGATCGGGGCGGAGGCGCTGTTCCCCTTCACCGGCCCGCCGTGGCGGCCCTTCTACGACTGGGCGCTGAGGGCGGGCACCGCGTGGCCCTCGCCGGTCCGGCTGCTGGTCCATGCCAGGGCCGGGTTGATGGCGTCGTGGCGCGGCGCGCTGGCGCTGGGCACGCGGCTGGAGCTGCCGCCGCCGCCGCCCTGCCCCTGCGACGATTGCGACGATCGCCCCTGCGTCGGCGCCTGTCCCGTGGGCGCGCTGGGCGCGGCGGGCTATGACGTGCCGGCCTGCCACGCCTTCCTCGACAGCGACCGGGGCGCGTCCTGCCTTGCGGCCGGCTGCCAGGTGCGACGCGCCTGTCCCGTCAGCCGATCCTATGGCAGGATGCCCGAACAATCCGCGTTCCACATGGCAGCCTTTCACCGATGACCCTGCGCCTGATCCTGATCCGCCATGCAAAGTCCGGTTGGGACGACCCGTTGCAGGACGATCACGACCGCGTGCTGAACGGGCGCGGCCAGCGCGCCGCGGTGCTGATCGGCGCCTGGCTCGCCGCGCGCGGCCATGTCCCCGCCGAGGTGGTCAGCTCCACCGCGCGGCGCACGCTGGAGACCTGGGAGCGCATGGCGCCGGCATTTCCCGAAAGCACCCTGATGCGGCGCGATCCGGGGCTTTACCACGCCTCGGCCGACCGCATGCTTGCAGCGCTGCACGATTGCGCCGCCAGCCCGGCGATGATGCTTGGGCACAACCCCGGCATCGCCGAGTTCGCGGCGCTGCTGCTGGCCGCGCCGCCGGCCCATCCGCGGTTCGCCGCCTACCCCACCTGCGCCACGCTGGTGGCCGATTTCGACGTTGGCGACTGGGCGGAGGTGCGTTTCGGCACCGGCCGGGTGGTGGATTTCGTCGTGCCGCGCGATCTGGAATAACCGCGCGCGGAAGCGACTCTCACACGCCCCTCCCCCCAAGGCGGGCGCCATCGCGCCCTCCGCGCCCGGTCTGGACCGCGCAAAAGAAACCCCGGGCCGCTGGCCCGGGGGTAATGCACAGGAAACAACGCCTTGCGTCAGTGCCCGAGGATCTGGCTGAGGAACAGCTTGGTGCGGTCGCTCTTGGGGTTGTTGAAGAACTCCTCCGGCTCGTTCTGCTCCACGATCTGGCCCTGGTCCATGAAGATCACGCGGTTCGCCACCTGCCGGGCGAAGCCCATCTCATGCGTCACGCAGAGCATGGTCATGCCCTCCTCGGCGAGCTCGATCATGGTGTCGAGCACCTCCTTGATCATCTCCGGGTCGAGCGCCGAGGTCGGCTCGTCGAACAGCATGATCCGCGGCTTCATGCACAGCGAGCGCGCGATCGCCACCCGCTGCTGCTGGCCGCCCGACAGCTGGCCGGGATACTTGTTCGCCTGCTCGGGGATCTTGACCTTCTCCAGGAAATGCATGGCGGTCGCCTCGGCCTCCTTGCGGGGCACCTTACGGACCCAGATCGGAGCGAGCGTGCAGTTCTCGAGGATGGTCAGATGCGGGAACAGGTTGAAGTGCTGGAACACCATGCCGACCTCGGAACGGATCTTGTCGATGTTCTTCAGATCCGAGGTCAGCTCGGTGCCGTCCACGATGATCTGGCCCTCCTGGTGCTCTTCCAGCGCGTTCAGGCAGCGGATCAGCGTGGACTTGCCCGAGCCCGACGGCCCGGCGATGACGATGCGCTCGCCCTGGTTGACCGTCAGGTTGATGTCACGCAGCACATGGAAGGACCCGTACCACTTGTTCATGTTGGCGATCTGGATGGCGACCTCGTCGCTGACATTCATCTTGGAGCGGTCGATTTTGCGGTCGATGGCAAGTTCAGACATGTTGTGAACTCCTTAACGGTGACCAGTCTGAAGCTTGCGCTCCAGGAACATGGAATAGCGGGACATGGAGAAGCAGAAGATGAAGAACATCAGCGCGATGAAGCCGTAAAGCTCCCACACGATGCCGTTCCAGTTGGCATCTGCCCGGATGGCGTTCGACAGGCCCAGCGGGTCCAGCAGGCCGATGATCGACACCAGCGTGGTATCCTTGAACACCCCGATGAAGGTCGACACGATCCCGGGGATTGAGATCTTCAGCGCCTGCGGCATGATGATCAGCCGCTGCGCCTTCCAGTAGTCCAGCCCCAGGCTGTCGGCGGCCTCGTACTGGCCCTTGGGCAGCGCGGCGAGCCCGCCGCGGATGACCTCGGCCATGTAGGCCGACGCGAACAGCGTCACCATGATCATCACCCGCAGGATGATGTCGAAATTGGTGCCCGGCGGCATGAAGATGTTCAGCAGGGTCGAGGCCACGAACAGCAGCGTGATCAGCGGCACGCCGCGGACGAATTCGATGAAGCCGATGCACAGCGTGCGCACGATCAGCAGGTTCGACTGCCGCCCCAGCGCCAGCACGATGCCGATGGGCAGCGAACAGACGATGGCCACCACGCCGATGGTGATCGACAGCATGAAGCCGCCGAAAGCGCGGCTTTCGACCGGCTCGATGCCGACGGGCAGGATCGACTGCACCAGCGCGGCAAACGGGCCCGCGAGCAGCATCCACCACAGCACCGGCGCCGCGACGCCGGCGATGATCGCGGCCAAGCTGCCGTTCAATTGGGAGACCCCGCGGAAGGCGCCATAGCCCAGCACGAAGCCCAGCGCCGCCGAGAGCGGAAGCCAGGCGGAGCCGCCCCACAGCAGCCACGGCACCGCGAAGGGCGCGACGACCGCCAGCCACAGCATCTTGCGCGGCAGCGCCGAGAACAGGATCGGCGCCAGCGCGGCCAGGGTCAGCAGGAAGGCGATGTTCGGGCGCCAGTACAGGTGGTCAGGATAGAAGCCGTAGATCAGCTGCAGGTAGCGTTCGCGCACCACCGCCCAGCAGGCGCCGCTCGCGCCCTCGCCATGCGCGGCGGAGATCGCCTCGCGGCACTGGCTCAGCGAGTTCGCCGTCCAGCTGGACTGGAACATCCAGGGCAGGACGCCGGCCAGCACATAGTAGATGAAGCCCAGCGACACGACCGTCAGGATCGAGTTGAACCAGCCCGAGAACAGGTTCTCGCGCATCCAGCCGATCAGCCCGACCGAGGTGGCAGGCGGCGTCTTTTCAGGCAGCATCTCGGTTCGGACAAAGGAAATATCTGCCATCTTACCGCTCCACCAGTTTGACGCGTTCGTTGTACCAGTTCATGACCAGCGAAATCGAAAGCGAGATCGTCAGGTAGACCAGCATCAGGAGCAGCACGCATTCCAGCTCGCGCCCGGTCTGGTTCATGGTGATCCCGCCCAGCGTGCCGGTGATGTCCATGTAGCCCACGGCGATCGCCAGCGACGAGTTCTTGGTCAGGTTCAGGTACTGCGAGATCAGCGGCGGGATGATCACCCGCAGCGCCTGCGGCAGGATCACGAGGTTCATGATCCGGTTCGGACGCAGGCCCAGCGCGGCGGCGGCCTCGGTCTGGCCCCGTGAGATGGCCAGGATGCCGGCGCGCACGATCTCGGCGATGAAGGCAGCGGTGTAGAGGCTCAGCGCCAGCCACAGCGCCAACAGCGAGTTGCGCATGTAGATGCCGCCCTGGAAATTGAACCCCTTCAGCGCGGGGAAGCCCAGGTGGAAGCCCAGCCCCGCCAGCAGCACGATCACCGGCACGGCCACAACGCCCAGGCGCTGATACCATGTCGTCGGACGGATGCCGGTCGCCTCCTGCACGCGGTCGGCGCGGACCTTGATCCGGTGCGAGACGTAGAGGCCGCCGGCCAGCACCGCGACAATCGCGATCAGGTCGAGGCTGATGTTGAAGGCGCCGAAGAACGAGACATCGCCCAGGCTGCGGCTGAACAGCGGCTCGGGAACATAGAGGCCGCGATTGGTCACCGCCACGGAATCGCCCAGCCACATCGAGGCCGTGGCGTTCTCGCCGCGGAAGGCGTTGGGCGCGGGCAGGGTCTCGATCAGCATGGCCATGAAGAACACGATCCACAGCAGCACGGGCACGTTGCGGAAGGTTTCGACATAGACGGTCATGATGCGCGCCACGAGCCAGTTGCCGGACAGGCGCAGCACCCCGATCACCACCCCCAGCACCGTCGCCAGCGCACAGCCCATCGCCGCGACCATCAGCGTGTTCAGCAGGCCCACGAAGGAGGCGCGCAGATGGCTGTCGCGCGAGTTGTATTCGATCAGGCGCTGGTTGATGTCATAGCTGGCCGGTTCGCTGAAAAACCCGAAATCGATCGGCTTGCCCAGCGCATTGAGGTTCTGGATGGTGTTGTTGATCAGCCAGGCCGCCATCAGCATGAACCCGAACATCGCCACGACCTGGATGGTCATGGAGCGATACCGGGTGTCGTATATCAGCATGCTGAGACGAAACGACTCCTTGTGAGGGTCGGTGAATGTCGTCATCGGATTTCCCCGTAGCCCCTGGGCTTGGCCTTGCGGCGCGTTTTTCTCCGCGCTCTTCGTGCCCAGTTGTTCTGTTGTTTTCGGACCTGAAAAGAAGGAAGGGCGCGGACCGTGCCGCGCCCCTCGCCATGCTGATATCAGCGGAAGGGCGGTGAGTAGAGCAGGCCGCCGTCGGTCCACTGCGCGTTCAGGCCGCGCGCCAGGCCGATCGGGGTGTTCTCGCCGATGTTCTTCTCGAACAGTTCGCCGTAGTTGCCGCCCGCCTTGATGGCCTTCACGGCCCAGTCGGCCGACAGGCCGAGCATCTCGCCGAGGTTACCCTCGCTGCCCAGAAGGCGGTTGATTTCCGGGTTGTTGGTGCCCTTGGCCAGTTCGTCGATATTGGCCGAGGTCACGCCCAGCTCTTCGGCGGCGATCAGCGCGTTCAGCGTCCAGCGCGCGACGTCGCCCCACTCGCTGTCGCCATGGCGCACGAGCGGACCCAGCGGCTCCTTCGAGATGATCTCGGGCAGCACGACATGGGCCGACGGATCCTCGAAGCTGGCGCGGGTCGCGGCCAGGCCGGAGGCGTCGGTGGTGTAGACGTCACAGGCGCCGGCCAGGTACTGCTGCTGCGCCTCGGCGTTGGTTTCGATCGGCACCGGCTCATAGCTGATGTTGTTGGCACGGAAGAAGTCCGCCAGGTTCAGCTCGGTGGTGGTGCCGGTCTGGATGCAGACGGTGGCGCCGTCCAGTTCCTTGGCCGAGGACACGCCCAGCGCCTTGGGAACCATGAAGCCCTGGCCGTCATAGTAGTTCACGCCGACGAATTCGAACTTCAGGTCGACGTCGCGCGAGAAGGTCCAGGTGGTGTTCCGGGCCAGCATGTCGACCTCGCCCGAGGCCAGCGCGGTGAAGCGGGTCTTGCCGGTGGTCGGCACGAACTCGACGGCGGCCGGATCGCCGAAGACGGCGGCGGCGACGGCGCGGCACATCCCCACGTCAAAGCCGTTCCACACGCCGTTGGCATCCGGCGCGGCGAAGCCGACGAGACCGGTGGTCACGCCGCAGTTCAGCTTGCCACGGGCCTTGACGTCGTCCAGCGTACCTGCAGCCGCAGCGCCGGCTGCCAGGCCGGCGACGGTCAGCGCGCCGAGAAATACGGTTTTCTTCATATTTACCTCTTCCTGATGGTCCACCCATTTGGGCGGCTTCTGTTTTCCCATCCCCGATCAAGCAGGGTGATACTGTGAGGCAGTGGTCCCCCGCAGCGCCGCAAGTTTGGGCAAATTAGCACGAAAACGTCAAGGGCACCGCCGGTTTTGACCAAGCGTCAACGCCGCCGCGGCGGGCTTTTTTCCGATTGATAAAAAACTGTGCGAAACCGGAGGCTTCCGGCCCATCAATCCGTCTTTTTCAGGAGTTCGAAAAAGTGAAGCGCCTGCCGGAACTGCTGTTTTTTTCGGGCCGCGGTCTCTGCGGCCTCCTCGTCGGCGCCCCACAGATCCTCCTGCCAGGTCTCATCGATTCTGGACAGCGCCCAGAGGGTCTCGGCATCGGCCCAGCCCTCGAGCGCGGCCAACCCTATGACCAGAGAGCCCGACAGCCCCACCAGATCATGCAGCGCGGTCAGCTCGAACGGGTCGAGCCGGTGCACGCGGGCGCTGAGCGCGCCCAGCGCCGGTTCGCTCTGGGCGACATGCATCACCCCCGCCGTCGGCGTCAGCCACGCGCCCAGCGCGCTTTCGGCCCAGTCGAGCAACGGGTCCCAAGCCTCGGCCTGACGCGCGGCCAGTTCCTCCGGGGTCTCGGCGCGGTAGCACAGCAGGTCGGTCCCGCCATAGGCGGCGATCAGGCCGGCCACCTCGTCGAACTGCGCCGCGACCTTGTCGATGGCGGCGTTGGCGGCGCGGGTGACGGGCATGGTCTCGGGGTCGATCTTTTCCCGCTGCGCGTCCCATTCCGCGGCCACCGCCTCGGCCAGGGCCCGGGTGGGCACAAGCAGCGGCGCCTTGGCCGGCGTCTTGACCGGGCGGCCGTCGAGCCGCACGCCGAAGCCTTCGGCCTCGCGCTCCACCGTCGCCTCTTTCCAGAACCGCTTCGCCGTCCAGCCGCTCATGCCGCCCTCTCCCAGAACATGTTCAGCGCCCGGTCGAGCGCGTCGAATTCGTCGATCACGATATCGGCACCGGCCGCGTGCAGGGCCCGCGCCGGGTGGTAGCCCCAGCTCACCCCGATGGTGCGGTAGCCCGCAGCGCGGCCCATCTCGATGTCGAAGGTGGTGTCGCCGACCATCACCGCCTCCTCGGCCTCGACCCCGGTTTCCCTCAGCGCGGCCAGCAGCATCGAGGGATGCGGCTTCGACGGATGGTCGTCCGCGGTCTGGCTGGTGTGAAAGAAATGGCCGATGCCGTGCGCTGAGAAGGCATGGTCGAGCCCGCGCCGGGCCTTGCCGGTGGCGACGCCGAGGAACAACTCGTCGCGCGGGTGGAGACGCTCCAGTGCCGCGCGGGCGCCGGGATACATCGGCGCCGCCGCCTCGCCGCCGCGCTCGGCGCGCAGGTCGATGAAGGACCGCTTGTAGCGCTCCGCCCCCTCCTCGACGGCGCGCGCGTCCATGTCGGGCGCCAGCCGCGCCACCGCCTGCGGCAGCGACAGGCCGACGATGGACAGTATCTCGGGCCGCGCGGGCACGGGCCGGCCCATCTCGGCAAAGGCGCGGGTCATCGCCTCGACGATGAAATCCTGGCTGTCGATCAGCGTGCCGTCCATGTCGAAGACGACCAGACGCAAAGGGGTCATTCCAGGTCCTCGAACGGGTCGTCGGGCACATCCCTTTCGGACCAGCCCAGCGTCTCCCATGTCTTCTTCATATGCGGCGGCAGGGGGGCGGTCAGGGTCAGCGTCGCGCCGGTGACCGGATGGATCAGCCGCAGCGAGCGCGCGTGCAGGTGCAGCTTGCGGGAAATCTCACCGCCCAGCTGCGCGCCCCAGCCGTCGCCCAGGTTCTCCTGCCCCGAGCCGCCGTATTTGCCGTCGCCGATGATCGGGTGGCCGATCTCGGCCATATGCGCGCGGAGCTGGTGGGTGCGCCCCGTCACCGGGACCAGCGCCACCCAAGACACCCGTCCGCCCAGCGCGCTGAGCACGGCGTAATCGGTGACCGCGCGCTTGGCGCCCGGGGTGCTGTCCACGGCCCCGGGATGGATGCAGAGCATCTTCTCGCCCTCGCCCTTGGCGCCGTGGCCCGGCGCCTTGACCAGGCCGAAGCGGATCGTGCCCATCTGCGGCTTGGGAGCGCCGGCGACCGCAGCCCAGTAGATCTTGCGCGTCTCGCGGGCGCGGAAGGCGGCGGTCAGGGCGCCCGCCACGGCGCGGGTGCGCGCCAGCAGCAGAATGCCCGAGGTGTCCTTGTCCAGCCGGTGCACCAGCCGCGGCTTCTCGTCATAGCCGAAGCGCAGCGCCTCAGCCATGCCGTCGACATGGCGGGTCTGCTTGCTGCCGCCCTGGGTGGGCAGGCCCGGCGGCTTGTTCAGCGCGATGATGTGGTCGTCGCGGTAGAGCACGCAGGACTGGATCAGCTTGGTGTCCGCGTCCGAGACCTTGGGCTTGGGCTGCGCGGTCAGCTCGCCCGGCTCGGGCAGCGGCGGGACGCGCACCTGCTGGCCGGCGGCGACGCGGGTCGCGGGCTTCACCCGGCCGCCGTCGACGCGGATCTCGCCCTTGCGGCACATCTTTTCGATCCGGCCCTGGGCGACATGGGGGAAACGCCGGCGGAACCAGCGGTCGAGTCGCTGATCGTCTTCGTCCTCGGTCACGGTCACTGTCTGCACGCCGCTCATGCCATCGCCCCCCGCGTCACCACCAGCCCCAGCGCGATCGCCGCAAGCGACAGGATCACCGAAGCCGCGACATAGCCCGCGGCCAGCGCGACCTGCCCGCGCTCGTAGATCGTCAGCGCATCCAGCGAGAAGGTCGAGAAGGTGGTGAAACCGCCCAGCAGCCCCGTCGCCAGCAAGGGCGACAGATGGGTGCCGCCCTTGCGGGCCAGCACGACCACCAGAACCCCCATCAGGAACGAGCCCACGATATTCACCGCCAGCGTCCCCCAGGGAAAGCCATGCCCCATGACGCGCACCGCCGCGACGCCGGTCAGATAGCGGCCCATCGCGCCCAGCGCGCCGCCCAATGCAACTTGTGCCAATGTCCAGATCATGGAGGCTAAGTCGTGCCCCCGGAGGCGCTTGTCAAGCCTGCCGGTCGCGCCGCACCGCTTTGCGGCCGGTAATCATCGGGCGCACCAGATCCTCGCCCTTCCACAGCCGGTAGAAGGCGATGGCCGCGAGGTGCAGCCCGACCAGCGCCAGCACGGCCAGCGACAGGCGGTAATGCCAGCTTGCGGCGCCCAGCGCCGCCTCGCGGCTGACCATATCGGCCAGCGGCCCGACATTGATGAAATCGTCCGGGTCGGCGAAAAGCCCGGTCGCCGCCTGCGCGGTCAGCACCGCCAGCAGCGCAAACACCGACAGCGCGCCCACCGGGTTGTGCCCCGGCCAGTAGCTGGGCGCGCGGCGGGGGATCTGCGCGGCGTAGCGCAGCGTCGCGCCGGGGCCGTAGAGGAAATGCGAAAACCGCGCGGAGGCTGGGCCGAACAGCCCCCAGATCAGCCGGAAGGTCAGGAGCGCGATCACCGCGTAACCGAAGTAGAAATGCAGCGTCATGATGCTGGGCCCGAACCGGCCCAGCCCCCAGGACGTCACGACGCAGACGACCAGCGCCCAGTGGAACAGACGCAGGGCCGGGTCCCACAGCGGGATCTCTTCGATCCCCTCGGGGCTGGTCGTCCGCTCGGTCACGGATCACTTGGCGCGGTAGTTGTCGTGGCAGGCCTTGCAGGCGCCGCCCACGCCGCCCAGCGCGCCGGCCATCTCGCCCTTGCCCTGGCCCGCGACGGCCTGCATCGTCACCGCGGCGGCGTTCAGGTCCGCGACCTTGCTCTCGATATCGGGCAGGTTGTCCCAGATCTTGGGCAGGGCACGGGTCTTGTCCGGGAAGTCGTCGGCCGAAGTCCCGGCCATGAAGAGATGCGCCGGCTTGTAGGTGCTGAGCGTCACCAGGTTGTCCGCCGCGGCCTGTGCGGCGGCGGCGTCATAGTCGCGCTCGCCCTTGGCCATGGCCGCCAGCACGCCGATATTCGCGCCCAGCAGTTTGAAATAGCCCTGGCGGGCGGCGATGGTGTCTTCGGCGGGACCGGCGGCCAGCGCGGTCGGGATGGCGAGGGCAAGGGCGGTGATAATGGCTTTACGCATGAGAATGCTCCCTTTGGACGGTGTTGAACACGCCTATTCTAAACGCGGCTATGTCAGCTTTCCGTCTACGATTTTTCGCCGCGCCGGTCACTTTTCCGATATCGCACAGCGGCTGTGCGAATCGCGCCCGTGTCATGTGCGGCGCGCCCTGAGCTTGGCAAAATAATCCACCCGGCGCTTGAGCTCGCGCTCGAAGCCGCGCTCGACCGGCAAGTAATAGACGCCGCGCCTCATGCCGTCCGGGAAATAGTCCTGCCCCGAGAAGGCATCCTCGGCATCGTGGTCGTATGCGTAGCCCTCGCCATAACCCTGCTCGCGCATCAGCGCGGTGGGGGCGTTCAGGATATGCTTTGGCGGCGGCTCGGAGCCGGTCTTCTTCGCCGCGGCGCGGGCGGACTTGTAGGCCAGGTATCCGGCGTTCGATTTCGGGGCGAGCGCAAGGTAGATCACCGCCTGCGCCAGCGCCAGATCCCCCTCCGGCGAGCCGAGGCGCTCATAGGTTTCCCAGGCGTGCAAGCAGATCGTCTGGGCCTGCGGATCGGCCAGCGCGATATCCTCGACCGCCATGCGGGTCAGCCGCCGCGCGAGATAGCGCGGATCCTCGCCGCCCTCCAGCATCCGCGAAAACCAGTAAAGCGCGGCGTCCGGGTCCGACCCGCGCACCGATTTGTGCAGGGCCGAGATCAGGTTGTAATGCTCATCCCCCGACTTGTCGTATTTCGCGGCGCGCTTCATCAGCCGGGCGGCCAGCGCTTCGGGGCCGAGCGTCTCGGCCACCTTCCAGGCCGCGACCTGCTCGACGAGGTTCAGCAGCGCCCGGCCGTCGCCATCGGCCATCTCCAGCAGCGCCTCGCGCGCCGGGCCGGTCAGCGGCAGGGGGCGACCCAGCTCCTGCTCCGCCCGCTGGGCCAGGCGTTCGAGATGGGCGAGGGTCAGCCGCTCCAGCACCAGCACCTGCGCGCGCGACAGCAGCGCCGCGTTCAGCTCGAAACTGGGGTTTTCGGTGGTGGCGCCGACCAGCAGGATGGTGCCATCCTCCATATGCGGCAGGAAGCTGTCCTGCTGCGCCTTGTTGAAGCGGTGGATCTCGTCCACGAACAGCAGCGTCCCCTGCCCGTTCGCGCGGCGCATCCTGGCCGCCTCGAACACCTTTCGCAACTCCGGCACGCCGGTGAAGATCGCGCTGATCTGCACGAAGGCGAGGTCGGTCTCGTCGGCGAGCAGCCGCGCGATGGTGGTCTTGCCCACGCCCGGCGGCCCCCACAGGATGAGCGAGGACAGCGAACCCGACGCCAGCATCACGCCCAGCGGCCCCTCGGGGCCGAGAATCTGCTCCTGCCCGATCACCTGCGCCAGTTTCGTCGGCCGCAGCCGGTCGGCCAGCGGGCGCGGCGCAGAGGAGTGCGCCGCCTCGGGCGCTTGATCGAACAAATCAGCCATGCGCGCAGCCTAGGCGATCACGCTCAGACACGGAAGCGCAGCACGCCGCGCCGGCCGTTGCGGAGATATTCTATGGACCAGCTGCGACTGTCGCTGCGCGCCGCCGCGCGCAGATCGCCGGTGTCGGCGATCCCGGCACCGTTGACCCGCAGCAGCACGTCGCCGGGGCGCAGCCCCACCTGCCCCGCCACCGCGCCCGGATCGAGAACCAGAACCCCCTGCGCCGGTTGCGGCAGGCCGAATTCGGCCATCACCGCGGGGTTGATGTTGACCACCGACAGACCGGCCAGCACCCGGCCCTCGCCCACCGTCACCGGATCGCGCGCGGGGATCTCGGGCGCGGCGACCAGCCGGATCGTGGCCTGCGCCGCGGCGCCGTCGCGCAGATAGGTAATCCGCATCTCGCCGCCGATCCCCTCGGCCGACATGCGGAACATCATCTCCTGCGGGGAATTCACCGGCTCGCCCTCCAGTTCGGTGATGACGTCGCCCACGGCGAGGCCGGCCTTACGGAAGGGGCTTTCGGGGTGCAGCTCGGTCAGCACCACGCCCACCGGCAGGCCCATGCCCAGCCCCTCGGCCAGCGCCGCGTCCACCGCCTGGCCGGAAATGCCGGCCCAGGGGCGCTCGAATCGGTCCTTGCCGGCGCGGGCCTGTTCGACGAAGCGCTGCACCAGGTTGGCGGGGATGGCGAAGCCGATGCCGTTCGACCCGCCCGAGCGGGTCAGGATCGCGGTGTTGATGCCGGCCAGACGGCCAGCCATGTCTACCAGCGCGCCGCCCGAGTTGCCGGGGTTGATCGCCGCGTCGGTCTGGATGAAATAGCCGCGCCCGCTGCCCACGAACACGCCCGAGCGCGCCAGCCCCGACACGATGCCGCTTGAAACGGTCTGGCCGATGCCAAAGGGGTTGCCGATGGCCAGCACCAGTTCGCCCACCTCCAGCGTGTCCGAATCGCGCAACGGCAATGCGGGCAGGTTTTCGGCATCGTTCAGCTTCAGGATGGCGAGGTCGGCTTCCTCGTCGCCCAGCAGCACCTGGGCGTCGAACTCGCGCCGGTCGTTGAGCACCACGCGGATCTCGGCGGCCTCGCCGACGACGTGGTAGTTGGACACCACGATGCCGTCGGACGACAGGATCACGCCCGAACCCAGCGAATTCTGAACCCGCGGCACGACGCGGCCGTAGTCGCGGAACAGATCGCGGAAGAACGGATCGTTGGCGAAGGGGCTGACGCGCTCGGCCACGATGCGCTTGGCGTAGATGTTGACCACCGCCGGGGCGCTTTTCCTCACCACCGGGGCGAAGCTGAGGGAGATCTCCGCCTGCGTCTCGGGCACGCGGGTTTCGGCCCAGACCGGGCCGAGGGACAGGCAGAGGGCGAGGAACGGCGCGAGTGCGGCTTTCATGGGGGTCTCCGTGAATTCCGGGATAGGGCTCATATGCGCCCATCGCGCGGCCGTTTCAACAGCCGGGGAGCCCCCCGCCCCTGGGCGGGGGGTCACCGCATCACATTAGTGCAGGTTGTCGGCAAAGTTCATCGAGACCACCTGGTTGTTGATGCCGTCGATTTCCATCACCGGCCCCATCGCGGTCATGTCCACACCGACCCGGCCCGCCCACCGCGGCCAGTTGGCGTTAAGCAGCGTCAGGCACTGGCGCGCGCCGAGGTTCCGGGCCGCCTTGGCCAGTTCGCTGACCAGCTGGGCGTGGACCCGGCGGCGGATGCCGGCGGGAACGTCATGGCTGACGAACAGCCGCGAGCTTTCCCACACCGTCTCCGACACCGGCGCCTCGTCATACAGCAGATGCGAGGGGATGGTGTCGAGCAGGCCAAGCTGGGCGTCGCGGATCATGTAGGTGTAGATGCCGCATTTCGCGGTGGTCGGCGTCAGGCGGTTGCCCGCCAGCACGCGGCCCAACTCGTCATGCACGACGACCCAGCGGCTGGCGGGGGTGTCGTACTGGTCATATTCCATGCCCAGGGCCTCGGGCAGGTCCCACTTGTTGTGGACGATGAACAGTTCCCGGCGTGCGCGCAGCATGTTCGCAAAGAGTTCGCCATGGTTGTGCAGGTTTTCGAAGGAAAGAGTAGTCGTGAGCATTTGAGCCTCCAGCAGGTTTGTTGAGTGAAGTTAAAACCTTGCGGAAGGCGGGGTGCCGTTCAGAGGAGCCCGTAATCCTTTGCGCGCTGAATGGCTTCGGCAGTGGTGCGCGCCATCAGGCGGTCGCGGGCTGATGTCAGCCGCGCTTTCAACGCACTTTCCGAGATACCCAGCTTAGCGGCTGCCGCCGCATGCCTATCGCCGTCCGCAATGCATCTGAGCGCTTCGATCTGGGCTTTGGTAAGCCTTTGCGGGGGCTCGGTCATATCATGAAGGCGTCTGACGAGGACTTCTATTTCGTCAATTTCGGCGTCCGTGAATTCCCGATCTGCTCGCGCCACACTCGCAATTGTCCTGGAGCGGATGGGCCCGCAGGAGATCGTCACGCCATGCCTCAGTCCGAATCTCGCGGCCTCTTTGAAGATGCCAAACGGATCCGGTATTTTTTTGTTGCTCCACCGGGTCGAGCCGGTGGTGCAAAATCCCCACGCGGTCATCGGATCGCGCAGAACATAACCGTTGTTCGTGTAATGATCGGTCCAGGCCTGGTTGTAGGTCGTGAAAGACATCACAGGCGACGTAAATCGAATATGTAAACCAAGGAAATAGCCCGCTTCGGCAAACGCGTCGAGCTTTCTCAGTTCGCGGTCGAAGGCTGATTTTTCAAACATGTCTTTTTAGACAAGTTGCGCGGATTTCCGTCAACCTTAAATTGTTGAGCACAGATCGGAGTTCTCACGACTCGGAGTAGCAAGTGAAAGCGATACATCCAAATCTTTTTACGCAGGTCATGAAGTTTCCCGACAGCGTTCGGGCCGATCTGCTGGAATTCCTGGGCGCAACCCCGGTGGAAGACGCGCAGCTGAAACAGATGATCGCGGATGTAGCGGCGCGCCTGGACGACTCAGCCTATCGCGGATTTGACCAGCGCCTGCCGGCGTGACACGAAAAAACCCCCGCCTGATGCAGGCGGGGGTTTTCTTTACTTCGCCGAAGGCGCGTGGCGCTTATTCTTCGGCTTCCTCGGCCTCAAGGCGCGCACGGTCGGCGGCACCCTTGGCATCGACGTCGCGGTCGACGAATTCGATGATGGCCATCGGGGCCATGTCGCCATAGCGGAAGCCAGCCTTGAGCACGCGCACATAGCCGCCCTGGCGGTCCTTGTAGCGGGGGCCCAGAATGTCGAACAGCTTGGCCACATGCTGGTCCTGCTTCAGGCGCGACGCGGCCTGACGGCGGGCGTGCAGGTCACCGCGCTTGCCCAGCGTGATCAGCTTTTCGATGATCGGGCGCAGTTCCTTGGCCTTGGGCAGGGTGGTCTTGATCTGTTCGTGTTCGATCAGCGAGCCGGCCATGTTGGCGAACAGCGCCTTGCGGTGTTCGTGGGTCCGGTTCAGGCGGCGGTAGCCTCGTGCGTGACGCATTTTCGTAATCCTTCTACAGGTTTTTGCTTTGTCTGGCAGCCCATGCGTGCGGGCCGCTCTCCTTGGGGCGGGATTGCCCGGGTGCCGGCGCGTGTCCGGCGGCGGGTTGGCACCCACCCTGCGGGTATTCCGCAGGGTGGGCGACACCCACGTTTGCTTAGAACTGGTCCTCGAATTTCTTGGCCAGTTCCTCGATGTTCTCCGGCGGCCATTCCTCGACATCCATGCCGAGGTGCAGCCCCATGCCCGAGAGCACTTCCTTGATCTCGTTCAGCGACTTGCGGCCGAAGTTCGGGGTGCGCAGCATCTCGGCTTCGGTTTTCTGGATCAGGTCGCCGATATAGACGATGTTGTCGTTCTTCAGGCAGTTGGCCGAACGGACTGAAAGCTCCAGCTCGTCCACCTTCTTCAGCAGCAGCGGGTTGAACTCCAGCCCCTCTTCCTCGGCCTCGCGGCCGGCGGCCTCGGGCTCTTCGAAGGTGACGAAGATCGACAGCTGGTCCTGCAGGATGCGCGCGGCGTAGGCCACGGCGTCCTCGGGGGTGACCGAACCGTCGGTCTCCACCTTGAGGGTCAGCTTGTCATAGTCCAGAACCTGGCCCTCGCGGGTCGGCTGCACGTCATAGGCCACCCGCTTGACCGGCGAGTAGATCGCGTCGATCGGGATCAGGCCGATGGGGGCATCCTCGGGCTTGTTCTTGTCGGCCGAGACATATCCCTTGCCGGTGTTCACGGTCAGTTCCATGAACAGGTCTGCGCCCTCGTCGAGGTGGCAGATCACGTGATCCTTGTTCAGGATCTCGATGCCGGCGGTTTCCGAGATGTCGCCCGCGGTGACGACGGCCGGGCCCTTCGCCGAGATCGACAGGCGCTTCGGCCCCTCGACATCCATGCGGATGGCGACGCCCTTGAGGTTCAGGACCACGTCGGTCACATCCTCGCGCACGCCGGCGATCGAGGAAAACTCGTGCAGGACGTTGTCGATCTGGACGCTGGTGATGGCCGCGCCCTGCAGCGAGCTCATCAGAACCCGGCGCAGCGCGTTGCCCAGCGTCAGGCCGAAGCCGCGCTCCAGCGGCTCGGCGACCACGGTCGCCTGGCGCGACGGGTCGTTGCCCGGCTTCACGTCGAGCTGGGTCGGCTTAATCAGTTCCTGCCAGTTCTTGTGGATCATGCGTGTCTCCTCAATTCCTGTCTGCAACCCATGTCCAAAGTGGCAGACGCCCGAGGGAAAATGGAACGGACTCGGGCCGCGCAGGTTCTGCACGGCCCGAGCCTTGAAAACTCAGATCAGACGCGGCGGCGCTTCGGCGGGCGGCAGCCGTTGTGGGCAATCGGGGTCACGTCGCGGATAGACGTGATGTTGAAACCGATCGCGGCCAGCGCGCGCAGTGCCGATTCGCGGCCCGAGCCGGGGCCCTGAACCTCGACCTCCAGCGTTTTCACGCCGTGTTCCTGCGCCTTGCGGCCGGCGTCTTCGGCGGCCATCTGCGCGGCGTAGGGGGTCGATTTCCGCGATCCCTTGAAGCCCATGGTGCCGGCCGACGACCACGAGATCGCGTTGCCCTGCACGTCAGAGATCAGGATCTTGGTGTTGTTGAAGGAGCTGTTCACATGCGCCACACCGGTGGCGATGTTCTTGCGTTCCTTGCGCTTCATGCGGGTCTTGTCACGTGCCATGGATCAGCCTCCCCTTACTTCTTCTTGCCGGCGATGGGTTTCGCCGGGCCTTTGCGGGTGCGCGCGTTGGTGTGCGTGCGCTGACCACGGACGGGCAGGTTGCGGCGATGGCGCAGGCCGCGGTAGCAGCCGAGGTCCATCAGACGCTTGATGTTCATCTGCACTTCGCGACGCAGGTCGCCTTCGACGGTGTAGTTCGCGTCGATGTGCTCACGGATGGCCAGAACCTCGGCATCCGACAGTTCGTTCACACGGCGGGAGCGTTCGATGCCCACGGCGTCGCAGATCTGCTCGGCGGAATGCGAGCCGATGCCGGTGATGTAGGTGAGAGCGATGGGGACGCGTTTCCCGGTGGGGATGTTGACGCCAGCAATACGTGCCACGCGGCTTTCCTTTCGTTGCGGTTCCGTAGCGCCAGAACCTTTTTTCACAACGCCAGCCCGAGGCGAACCCTGGGCGTGGCAGTCATATCTGGGGTTCGAAACGAATCAGCCCCGCGCAGGCGCGGGACGATTCCGGTTCGAGATGCCGTGCCTAGGGGGTTTTCCCCCCAAGGTCAAGCTCTGGTTCACGCCTTGGCGAGGGCCGCCCGAACGGCATCGGAGACCTCGTCGATCTCGGCCAGGCCATCGACCCGGCTCAGCGTGCCCTTGGCATAGTAGTAGCCGATCAGCGGAGAGGTCTTCTTGTAGTATTCCATCAACCGCTGGCGCAGACTTTCCTCGTTGTCGTCGGCGCGCCGCTTCATGTCGGTGGAGCCGCAGACGTCGCATTTGCCCGGCTCCGCGGTCGGCTTCAGCGCGTCGTGATAGACCTCGCCGCAATTGCCGCAGGTAAAGCGACCGGTGATGCGGGCGACCAGCGCCTCGTCATCGACGCGCATCTCGATCACGGCGTCGAGCTTCTGCCCCAGCTTGTCCAGCAGCGCCTCCAGCGCGTCCGCCTGGGCCAGCGTCCGCGGAAAGCCGTCGAAGATGAAGCCGCCGCCCTGCTCGCCGGCAAGCTTTTCCTCGATCAGGCCGATGACGATCTCATCGGTGACCAGGTCGCCGCGGTCCATCACCTCGGCCACGCGCTTGCCCATCTCGGTGCCCGAGCTGCGCGCCTCGCGCAGCATGTCGCCGGTGGACAGCTGGATCATGCCCCGCTCATCCACGAGCTTGCGGGCCTGCGTACCCTTGCCTGCCCCCGGGGGGCCAAGAAGAATGATATTCATCGACGTGCCGGTCCTTTCTTGCCCGCGCGCCGCTTGCCCCGGCCACGCAGTTGGGATTTTTCGATCAGGCCCTCATACTGATGGGCCAGCAGGTGCGATTGCACCTGGTTGATCGTGTCCATCGTCACCGAGACCACGATCAGCACCGAGGTGCCGCCGAAATAGAACGGGATCGCCAGCTGCGAGCGCAGGATCTCGGGCAGCATGCAGACGAGCGCCAGATAGGCCGAGCCGAGGACCAGCACACGGGTCACCACATAGTCGAGGTATTCCGCGGTGCGCTTGCCCGGCCGGATGCCGGGGACAAAGCCGTTCTGGTTCTTGAGGTTGTCGGCCACGTCATCGGATTTGAAGGCGACGTTATAGGTGTAGAAATAGGCGAAGAACACGATCATCGCCGTGAAGAACAGCAGGTAGAGCGGCTGGCCGGGCCCGAAATAGGCCAGGATCGTCGACATCACCGGGCTGGTCTGGCTGCCCGAGAAGGTGCTGATCGTGGTCGGCAGCAGCAGCAGAGAGCTGGCGAAGATCGCCGGGATCACGCCCGCCGGGTTGACCTTGATCGGCAGGTGGGACGAGCCGCCGTCGTAGACCTTCATCCCCACCTGGCGGCGCGGATACTGGATGTGGATCTTGCGCAGCGCGCGCTCCATGAACACCACGCAGGCGATCACCGCCACGACCATCAGCATGACGCCGATGACCACGACCGGAGAGATCGCGCCGGAGCGGCCCGAGGCGAAGAACTGCGCGATGGCCGCCGGGATCTCGGCGACGATACCGACGAAGATGATCAGCGAGATGCCGTTGCCCACGCCGCGCGCGGTGATCTGCTCGCCCAGCCACATCAGGAACATCGTGCCGCCGACCAGCGTCACCACGGTCGAGGCGCGGAAGAACCAGCCCGGATCATGGGCCAGGCTGCCGGCCTCAAGGCTGACGGCCAGGCCATAGGCCTGGAAGGTCGCCAGGAACACCGTGCCGTAGCGGGTATACTGGTTGATCTTCTTGCGGCCTTGCTCGCCCTCTTTCTTGAGTTGCTCAAGCTGGGGCACCATCGCGGCCAGAAGCTGCACGATGATCGAGGCCGAGATATAGGGCATGATGCCGAGAGCAAAGATCCCCATCCGCCCCAGCGCGCCGCCGGTGAACATCGACAGGATGCCCCCGAGGCCGGCCGAGGCCTGCTCCATGAAGTCGCGCAGCGCGCCGCCATCGATGCCGGGAACCGGGATGTAGGTGCCCAGGCGATAGACGATCAGAAGCCCGAGGGTGAAGAAAATCCGCTGTTTGAGTTCGGTCGCCTTGCCGAAGGCGCCCCAGCTCATGTTCGCGGCCATTTGCTCTGCTGCAGATGCCATGCCCTGTCTCTTTCATGACAGCGCCGCCTGAACCGTTTTCCGGTCAGGCGGCGCTTGGAAAACTCATTGAGGTGTAAGCGGCGCGCGCGCCACCCACAACCTCTTATTCAGCCGCCGACGCAGTCGTGACCGTCAGCGAGCCGCCGGCCTTCGCCACGGCGTCCACCGCCGCCTTCGAGGCGCCGGTCACGTTCAGCGCGACCTTGGCGGAGATGTCACCCTTCGCCAGCACGCGCACGCCGTCGAGCTTGCGGCGGACCAGGCCGCTGGCGACCAGCGCGTCCTCGGTGATCGGCTGCGCGGCGTCGATCTTGCCTTCGTCGATGAACTTCTGGATCAGGCCGAGGTTAACGACGGCGAATTTCTTGCGGTTCGGCTTGTTGAAGCCGCGCTTCGGCAGACGCTGGTAGAGCGGCATCTGGCCGCCTTCGTAGCCACCGATGCTCACGCCCGAGCGCGATTTCTGGCCCTTGATACCACGGCCGGCGGTTTTGCCCTTGCCCGAACCCGGGCCACGGCCGATGCGTTTCTTGGTGGAAGTTGCGCCGGGATTGTCGCGCAGTTCATGCAGTTTCATGTCGCTTCTCCTTTGCCGGAACTGACCCCTGAAGCGAGAGCGGGCCAAACGCGGCTTTTCTTGGTTTTGATTCTGGGCCCGAAGGGGCCACCGGGGGCGTATAGACCCTGACAGGCGCGCATGCAAGGGGTGGCGCCCTGGCAGTTGGGCGCCTTCCCCGAACGGGTCGAACCGGCCCGCGCTATTGCGCGCGCTGCGGCAGCCCGTCGGCAATCTCGTAATAGTCGCCCCTGTCGTCCACATAGATATGTATGGCCAGATGCGTGCCCGTAGGGCTTTCGAACGCGCCCATGCCGACGGCGATGTGGTCGCCCTCCGGTTCCCTCCAGAACAGGAAGGAGCCGCAGGTCGAACAGAAACCTCGCTCGGCGGTCTCGGAGGACCGGAACCAGGTGACATTCTCCGCCCCCTCGACCGCGAGGGCGCCTTTGGGGACGTTGGTCGAGGCCCAGAAATGCCCCGACTGCTTGCGGCATTGGCTGCAATGGCAGGCGTCCGGCGCGACAAGCTCGCCGGAAACGGTCAGGCGGACGGCGCCGCACAGACAGGACCCCTTGTGCATTCTGCTCTTCCTTTCGCAAGACGACGACTCGTTCGCCGAAATCAGAACAGTTGCGCCGCATCCGGGCAAACGGAAAACGCCCCGGGTCTCCCCGGGGCGTTTCCCAATTCGCTAGCGCGGGTGTCCACCCGCCGCGCTCAGTCGCGCTCTTCGACGATCTCGACCAGATGCGGGATCTTGTTGATCATGCCGCGCACCGAGGGGGTGTCCTCCAGCTCGCGGGTCTTGTGCATCTTGTTGAGGCCGAGGCCGATCAGCGTCTGGCGCTGGACGGCCGGGCGGCGGATCGGCGAGCCGATCTGCTTGACGACGATGGTTTTAGCCATGTGCCGGTCTCCTTACGCTTCGGCCGCTGCGTCGGCGGGGGCCTCGGCAGTTTCCGGCTTTTTCAGAATGTCGGCCACCTTCTTGCCACGACGCTGCGCGACCATGCGGGGGCTGCTTTCCTTCGTCAGGCCGTTCAGGGTGGCGCGGATCATGTTGTAGGGGTTCTGCGATCCGATCGATTTCGACACCACGTCCTTGATGCCCAGCATCTCGAACACGGCGCGCATCGGACCGCCGGCGATGATCCCGGTGCCCTCAGGCGCGGTCCGCATCACGACCTTGCCGGCGCCATGACGGCCCTCGATGTCGTGATGCAGGGTGCGGCCCTCGCGCAGCGGCACCCGGATCAGGTTCCGCTTGGCCTGCTCGGTGGCCTTGCGAATGGCCTCGGGGACCTCTTTCGCCTTGCCCTTGCCGAAGCCGACACGGCCCTTCTGGTCGCCGACAACCACGAGAGCGGCAAAGCCGAAGCGCTTGCCCCCCTTCACGGTTTTCGACACCCGGTTGATCGCCACGAGACGATCGGCGAATTCGGGGGTTTCCTCGCGCTCCTGGCGGCGGCCCCGGCGTTGTTCACGTTCTGCCATATCTCGTCTCCTTAGAACTTCAGCCCGCCTTCACGCGCGGCGTCGGCCAGAGCCTTCACCTTGCCGTGAAAGAGGAAGCCGCCACGATCGAAGTAGCACTCTTCGATGCCGGCCTTCTTGGCGCGCTCGGCGATCGCTGCACCCACCTTGGTGGCCGCTTCGACGTTGTTCTTGCCGACAACGCCCAGCTCTTTCTCGAGGGTCGAGGCAGAGGCCAGGGTGACGCCATTCACATCGTCGATCAGCTGCACGCTGATGTTCTTGTTTGAGCGGTGGACGCTGAGGCGCGGACGCCCGGCGTTCATTTTCCGCAGCTTGTTCCGAACGCGCAGGCGGCGTTTCAGAAACAGGTCTCGTTTGCTGTTTGCCATATCTCGCGTCCTTACTTCTTCTTGCCTTCCTTGCGGAAGATGAACTCACCAGCATAGCGGATGCCCTTGCCCTTGTAGGGCTCGGGCTGGCGCCACTCGCGGATGTTCGCGGCCACCTGGCCGACCTGCTGCAGATCTTGCCCCTCGACCACGATCTCCGTGGGCTTCGGGCAGGTCACCGTCACGCCGGCGGGGACCTCGAAGTTGACTTCGTGGCTGTAGCCGAGGTTCAGCTTCAGGGTGTTGCCCTGCATCTGAGCCCGGTAACCGACGCCCTGGATCTCAAGCGACTTCTTGAAGCCCGCGCTGACGCCCTGGGCCATGTTCTGCACCATCGTGCGCGACATGCCCCACTGCTGGCGGGCCCGCTTGGAACTGCCGCGGGGGGTGACGGTGACGACGTTGCCTTCGACCGCGATGGTCACATCGTCGGTGGCGGTGAAGGTCTGGGCCCCTTTCGGGCCCTTCACTTCAACGGTCTGACCCGAAACGGATGCGGTGACACCCGAGGGCAGCTCGACCGGTTTTTTACCAATACGAGACATGCAGACCTCCTTAGAACACGGTGCAGAGCACTTCGCCGCCAACATTGGCGGACCGCGCTGCTGCATCCGACATCACGCCCTTGGACGTGGAGACGATGGAGACACCCAGGCCCTGACGGACCGACGGAATATCCTTGACGCTCATATACACGCGGCGGCCGGGTTTGGACACACGCTTGAGCTCGCGGATCACCGGGGTACCTTCGTAGTACTTGAGGCTGATCTCGATCTGCGGCAGGCCACGCTCATCGGTGGTCTGCTCGTAGCCGCGGATGTAGCCCTCGTCCTGAAGGACGTCGAGCACCCAGGCGCGCAGCTTCGAGGCCGGCGTCTTGACGGTGGATTTGCCGCGCATCTGCGCGTTGCGGATGCGGGTCAGCATATCGCCGAGAGGATCGTTCATAGACATCTGTTCCCCTCCTTACCAGCTCGATTTAACCATGCCGGGGATCTGGCCCTGCGAGCCAAGTTCCCGGAGCATGATCCGCGACACTTTGAGCTTACGGTAGTAAGCATGCGGACGGCCGGTCAGCTGGCAGCGGTTGTGCAGCCGGGTGGCCGAGCTGTTGCGCGGCAGTTTCGCCAGTTTCAGACGCGCCTTGAAGCGCTCTTCCATCGGGCGGCTCTCGTCATTCGCGATCTCTTTCAGCGCGGCACGCTTGGCAGCAAACTGCTTGACCAGCTTCTCGCGCTTCTTCTCGCGTTCGATCATTGCTTTCTTCGCCATGTTCTTCCTCTCCCGCGATCAGCTGTTGAAGGGCATGTTGAAAGCTTTCAACAGCGCCTTGGCTTCCGCGTCGGTCTTCGCGGTGGTGGCGATCACGATGTCCATGCCCAGCATGTCGACGACCTTGTCGAAGTCGATCTCCGGGAAGACGATGTGTTCTTTCAGGCCCATGGCATAGTTGCCGCGGCCGTCGAACGACTTGCCCGAGATGCCGCGGAAGTCGCGGATACGGGGCATTGCGATGGTGATCAGGCGGTCCAGGAATTCATACATCCGGTCGCCGCGCAGGGTCACCTTGGTGCCCAGAGGCATGTCCTCGCGCACGCGGAAGCCGGCGATCGACTTCTTGGCGCGGGTGATCACGGCGTTCTGGCCGGCAATCAGGGTCAGGGCCTCTTGGGCGGCCTTCACCTTCTTGGTGTCCTTGACGGCATCGCCGACCCCGATGTTCAGCACGATCTTTTCGAGCCGCGGGATCATCATGTCGTTCTTGTAGCCGAACTCTTCCTTCAGCGCCGGACGGATCGCGTCCTTGTAGAGCGCCTTCAGGCGGGGGGTGTAGGTAGCAGCGTCCAGCATCAGACGGTCTCCCCGGTGGTCTTGGCGAAACGCACCTTCTTGCCCTCTTCCATGCGGAAGCCGACGCGGGTGGCCTTGCCGTTGCTGTCGAGCAGCGCCAGATTGCTCAGGTCGATCGGCATCGCTTTGGGGATGCGGCCGCCCTGGCTGGTCTGCGACTGACGGGTGTGGCGGATGGCCATGTTGATGCCTTCGACCACGGCTTTGCCGGCCTTCGGGTCGACCGAGGTAATGGTGCCCTCTTTGCCCTTGTCCTTGCCGGCCAGCACGGTGACCTTGTCACCTTTTTTCAGTTTGGCAGCCATCTTACAGCACCTCCGGGGCGAGCGAGATGATCTTCATGAAGTTCTTGGCGCGCAGTTCGCGCACGACCGGCCCGAAGATACGGGTGCCGACCGGCTCGCCCGCGTTGTTCAGGATCACGGCCGCGTTGCGGTCGAACCGGATCGCGGTGCCGTCTTCGCGGCGAACTTCTTTGGCGGTGCGCACGACGACGGCCTTGCGGACGTCACCTTTCTTCACGCGGCCGCGCGGGATGGCTTCCTTCACCGAGACGACGATGATGTCGCCGACGGAGGCGTATTTACGCTTGGAACCACCCAGGACCTTGATGCACTGCACCCGGCGTGCGCCGGAGTTGTCAGCGACATCCAGATTGGTCTGCATCTGGATCATGTGGTTTCTCCCGACCTATGGGGACCTTGCCCCAGGGTTTCGTTCAAACCGGGATGTTACCGCTCAGTTGGCGATAACCTCCCAGCGTTTCGTTTTCGAGATCGGCGCGCATTCCTGGATGCGGACAATGTCGCCGGTCTTGAATTCGTTCTTCGGATCGTGAGCCCGGTATTTCTTGGACTTACGGATGGTCTTTTTCAGAACCGGATGCGTGAAGCGGCGCTCGACGGAAACCGTGACGGTCTGGTCGTTCTTGTCGCTCGTCACCGTGCCTTGCAGGATGCGTTTGGGCATGTCTCAGAGCTCCTTATTCGGCCGCCGCTTCAGCGGCTTTTTGGTTCAGAACCGTTTTCACACGGGCCGCGTCGCGCCGGACCTGCCGCATGCGGGCGGTGTTCTCAAGCGCGCCGGTCGCCTGCTGGAAGCGCAGGTTGAACGCCTCCTTCTTCAGGCTGGCCAGCTCGTCGCGGAGCTGGTCAGGCGTCTTTTCGTTCAGTTCCTTGGCGTTCATCGCCTTTTCCTTTCCTCTCACCAGAAGGCCCCCGATGGGTCACCTTGTCCCTGGTGATTCTTCAACAAAACCGACCCCCCGAAGGTTCCGGGGGGTCGTTTGGTCTTACCAGTCCTCGCGGACCACGATGCGCGTCTTGATCGGCAGCTTCATCGCGGCGAGGCGGAGCGCCTCCCTTGCCACAGATTCGGACACGCCGTCAATCTCAAACATCACGCGGCCGGGCTTGACCTTGGCCGCCCAGTAATCGACCGAGCCCTTGCCCTTACCCATCCGGACCTCGGTAGGCTTCGAGGTGACGGGGGTATCCGGGAAGATCCGGATCCAGACACGGCCCTGACGTTTCATGTGACGCGTCATGGCGCGGCGCGCGGCCTCGATCTGGCGCGCGGTGACCCGCTCGGGCTGAATGGCTTTCAGACCGAATTGGCCGAAGTTCAGGTCGAACCCGCCCTTTGCCTGGCCGTGGATACGGCCTTTGTGCATCTTGCGGAACTTTGTGCGCTTAGGCTGAAGCATCTGTCAGTTCTCCTTAGCGGCGGCCGCCGGCGCCACGCGGCGCGGGACCTTCCTGGAGCTCCTGCTGACGACGATCACGGGCACCGGGATCGTGCTCCATAATCTCGCCTTTGAAGATCCAGACCTTGATGCCGATGATGCCGTAGGGCGTCGAGCCTTCGGCTTGGGCGTAATCGATATCCGCGCGCAGGGTGTGCAGCGGCACACGGCCTTCGCGGTACCACTCGGTCCGTGCGATTTCGGCGCCGCCGAGGCGGCCCGCGACGTTCACCCGGATGCCCAGGGCACCCATGCGCATGGCGTTCTGAACCGAACGCTTCATCGCGCGGCGGAAGGACACGCGGCGCTCGAGTTGCTGCGCGATGCTTTCTGCGACCAGCTGGGCGTCCAGCTCGGGCTTGCGGACCTCAACGATGTTGAGGTGCAGCTCGCTGTCGGTCATCGCGGCGACTTTCTTGCGCAGGGTTTCGATGTCCGCGCCTTTCTTGCCGATGATGACGCCGGGGCGGGCCGTGTGGATCGTGACGCGGCACTTCTTGTGCGGACGCTCGATGATCACGCGGGCCACGCCGGCCTGCTTGCACTCTTCCTTGATGAATTCGCGGATTTTCAGATCTTCGAGCAGAAGATCACCGTAATCCTTGGTGTCGGCGTACCAGCGGCTGTCCCAGGTGCGGTTGACCTGGAGGCGCATGCCGATCGGATTGACCTTATGACCCATTAGGCTTGCTCCTCAACTTGACGCACCTTGATGGTGAGCTCGGAAAACGGCTTGATGATCTTGCCGAACCGGCCACGGGCACGCGGACGACCGCGCTTCATGGTCAGGTTCTTGCCGACATAGGCTTCGGCGACGATCAGCTCGTCCACGTCGAGGTTGTGGTTGTTCTCGGCGTTCGCGATGGCCGACTGAAGGCATTTCTTCACATCTTCCGCGATCCGCTTCTTCGAGAAGGTCAGGTCCGAAAGGGCCTTGTCGACCTTCTTGCCGCGGATCATCTGCGCCACCAGGTTCAGCTTCTGCGGGGAGGTGCGAAGCATGCGGGTTTTCGCCATCGCTTCGTTCTCGGCCACGCGGCGGGGGTTTTTTGCCTTGCCCATGACGCTTACCTCTTCTTCGCTTTCTTGTCGGCCGCGTGACCAAAGTAGGTCCGGGTCGGCGAGTATTCACCAAACTTCTGGCCGATCATGTCTTCGGTCACCAGCACGGGGATGTGCTTTTTGCCGTTGTAGACGCCGAAGGTCAGACCCACGAACTGGGGCAGGATCGTCGAGCGACGCGACCAGATCTTGATAACTTCGTTACGGCCCGATTCCCGTGCTTTCTCAGCTTTCTTGAGAACGTAGGAATCAACAAAAGGGCCTTTCCAAACAGAACGTGCCATGTGTTACCGGCCCTTCTTCTTGGCATGCCGCGAGCGGATAATCAGCTTCTGCGACGCCTTGTTCTTGTTGCGGGTACGTGCACCCTTGGTCGGCTTGCCCCAGGGCGTCACCGGGTGACGGCCACCCGAGGTGCGGCCCTCACCACCGCCGTGGGGGTGGTCGATCGGGTTCATCACGACGCCGCGGACCGACGGGCGGATGCCCTTGTGGCGGTTGCGGCCCGCTTTACCGAGGTTCTGGTTGCTGTTGTCGGGGTTCGACACAGCGCCGATGGTGCACATGCACTCCTGACGGACCATGCGCAGCTCGCCCGAGGACAGGCGGATCTGGGCATAGCCACCGTCGCGGCCGACGAACTGGGCGTAGGTGCCCGCGGCGCGCGCGATCTGGCCGCCCTTGCCGGGCTTCAGCTCGATGTTGTGCACGATGGTGCCGATCGGCAGGCCGGTGAAGGGCATCGCGTTGCCCGGCTTCACGTCAGCCTTGGCGGAGGCGATCACCTTGTCGCCCACGCCCAGACGCTGGGGCGCGAGGATATAGGCCTGCTCGCCATCGTCGTACTTGATCAGCGCGATGAAGGCGGTGCGGTTGGGGTCGTATTCGATCCGCTCGACAACCGCGGACACATCGAACTTGTTCCGCTTGAAGTCGACGATGCGATAGAGACGCTTCGCGCCACCGCCGCGGCGGCGCATCGTGATCCGTCCGGTGTTGTTCCGGCCGCCCTTCTTGGTCAGACCCTCGGTGAGGGATTTGACCGGGCGCCCTTTCCAGAGCTCCGAACGGTCGATCAGAACCAGCCCACGCTGGCCAGGCGTCGTCGGTTTGTACGACTTGAGTGCCATGCTTTCTGTCTTCCGTTAGCTGCGGGGGTCTTGCGACCCCGGTGTTAAGGGCCCTTTATGCGAGGTCCCCGTAGTAAAAGCGCGGCCCCGGAACGAATCCGGGGCCGACGATTGGCGATCTTTATTAGAGACCCGTGGTCACGTCAATCGTGTTGCCCTCTTCGAGCGTCACATAGGCCTTCTTCACGTCCTTGCGCTTGCCCAGCATGCCGCGGAAGCGCTTGGTCTTGCCTTTGGTGATGGTGGTGTTGACCGCCTTCACCTTGACGCCAAAGAGGGTTTCGACGGCCTCTTTGATCTGCGGCTTGTTCGCGTCCATCGCCACTTCGAAGACGACCGCGCCGTTTTCCGACGCCATGGTGGCCTTCTCGGTGATGACCGGCTTGCGGATCACATCGTAATGTTCCGGTTTCGCGCTCATTTCAGTCGAGCCTCCAGAGCTTCGACACCCGCCTTCGTGAGCACCAGGGTGTCACGCTTGAGGATGTCATACACATTGGCGCCCATCGACGGCAGCACATCGAGACCCTCGATGTTGCGGGCGGCCTTGGCGAAGTTCTCGTTCACCTCGGCGCCGTCGATGATCAGCGCGCGCTTCCAGCCCAGGTTCTTCACCTGCTTGGCCAGGGCGGCGGTCTTGCCTTCCGACTCGGCCGCCTCGATCACCACCAGCTCGCCGGCTTTCGCCTTGGCGGAGAGCGCGTGCTTCAGACCCAGAGCGCGGAATTTCTTCGGCAGGTCGTGGGCGTGGCTGCGGGGCGTCGGACCCTTGTAGATACCACCCTTGCGGAAGATCGGCGCGTTGCGGTCACCGTGGCGTGCGCCGCCGGTGCCCTTCTGGCGATAGATCTTCTTGGTCGAGTAGCTCGTTTCCGAACGGGTCTTGACCTTGTGGGTGCCCTGCTGCGCCTTGTTGCGCTGCCAGCGGACCACGCGGTGCAGGATGTCGGCACGCGGCTCCAGCCCGAACAGGGCCTCGTCCAGCTCCACCGAACCGGCCTTGCCGCCGTCCAGCTTGATCACGTCAAGTTTCATTCTGCGTCTCCTTCAGCGGGAGCCTCTGCGGCAGGTGCCTGCGCCGATTTCAGCGCCGCGGGCAGAACCACGTTATCGGGCACGGGCTTCTTCGCCGCGTCCTTGATCGTGACCCAGCCGCCCTTGGAGCCGGGAACGGCGCCCTTGACCATGATCAGGCCACGGTCGGCGTCGGTCCTGACGACCTGCAGGTTCTGCGTGGTCACGCGGGCAGCGCCCATGTGGCCGGCCATCTTCTTGCCCTTGAACACACGGCCCGGGTCCTGACACTGACCGGTGGAGCCGTGCGAGCGGTGCGAGATCGACACGCCGTGCGAGGCGCGCAGGCCGCCGAAATTGTGCCGCTTCATGGCACCGGCGAAGCCCTTACCGATCGAGGTGCCCGACACGTCGACATACTGACCTTCGAAGTAGTGGTCAGCGGTGATTTCCTCACCGACGGCGATCAGGTTCTCGGGCGCCACGCGGAATTCCGCGACCTTGCGCTTGGGCGCAACGTTGGCCTTGGCGAAATGGCCGCGCATCGGGGCCGAAACGCGCTTGGCCTTGGCCGTGCCAGCACCAAGCTGGACGGCGGTGTAGCCATCGGTCTCGGCGGTGCGCTGCGCCACCACCTGCAGGTTGTCGAGTTGAAGAACGGTCACAGGGATCTGTTTGCCGTCTTCCATGAACAGGCGGGTCATGCCCACCTTCTTAGCGATCACTCCAGAGCGCATCTCTAAGTGCCCTCCTTAAACCGAGATCTGGACGTCGACGCCGGCGGCCAGGTCGAGCTTCATGAGCGCGTCCACGGTCTGCGGGGTCGGGTCGATGATGTCGAGAAGACGCTTGTGGGTGCGGATTTCCCACTGGTCACGGGACTTCTTGTCGATATGGGGACCGCGAAGAACCGTGTATTTCTCGATCTTGTTCGGCAGCGGGATCGGGCCGCGCACTTGAGCGCCGGTCCGCTTGGCCGTGTTGACGATCTCCTGCGTGCTGGCATCCAGAACGCGGTAGTCAAAGGCCTTCAGCCGAATGCGGATGTTTTGGCTTTGCATTGTCTTTGCCCTTCAGGCTGATGGGCGGGCTTGCGGCCCGCCCGGCCGGTTTCTGTTACTCGATGATCTTCGACACGACGCCGGCGCCGACGGTGCGGCCGCCTTCGCGGATGGCGAAGCGCAGCTTCTCTTCCATCGCGATCGGCGCGATCAGCTCGACCTCGAACTTCAGGTTGTCGCCCGGCATCACCATCTCGGTGCCCTCGGGCAGGTGAACGGTGCCGGTCACGTCCGTGGTGCGGAAGTAGAACTGCGGACGGTAGTTCGCGAAGAACGGGGTGTGGCGGCCGCCCTCTTCCTTCGTCAGGATGTAGGCTTCGGCCTCGAACTTGGTGTGCGGCGTCACCGAGCCCGGCTTGCACAGCACCTGGCCACGCTCCACCTGGTCGCGGTCGATGCCGCGCAGCAGCGCGCCGATGTTGTCGCCCGCCTCGCCGCGGTCCAGCAGCTTGCGGAACATCTCGACGCCGGTGCAGGTCGTCGTCTGCGTGTCGCGGATGCCCACGATCTCGATCGTGTCGCCCACGTTGATCACGCCACGCTCCACACGGCCGGTCACAACCGTGCCGCGGCCCGAGATCGAGAACACGTCCTCGATCGGCATCAGGAACGGCTGGTCGATCGGGCGCTCGGGGGTCGGGATATACGCGTCAACCGCCGCCATCAGTTCGCGGATCTTGTTCTCGCCGATCTCCGGGTCACGCCCTTCCATCGCCGCCAGCGCCGAGCCGGAAACGATCGGAATGTCGTCGCCCGGGAAGTCGTAGGAGCTCAGCAGCTCGCGGATTTCCATCTCCACCAGCTCAAGCAGTTCCTCGTCGTCCACCTGGTCGACCTTGTTCATGAACACCACCAGCGCAGGAACGCCCACCTGGCGGGCCAGCAGGATGTGCTCGCGCGTCTGCGGCATCGGGCCGTCGGCCGCGTTCACCACCAGGATCGCGCCGTCCATCTGCGCAGCACCCGTGATCATGTTCTTCACGTAGTCGGCGTGGCCGGGGCAGTCCACGTGCGCGTAGTGGCGCGCGTCGGTCTCGTATTCCACGTGCGCCGTCGAGATCGTGATCCCGCGCGCCTTCTCTTCCGGCGCCCCGTCGATCTGGTCGTAGGCCTTGAAGTCGCCGAAATACTTCGTGATCGCTGCCGTCAGCGTCGTCTTGCCGTGGTCAACGTGGCCAATCGTGCCGATGTTAACGTGCGGTTTCGTACGCTCAAACTTTTCCTTAGCCATAATGGGCTCCTCTTGTCACTGGGCCTGGGACGCGCCCGTTGGCGCGCCCTGCTGGTGTTTCGTTTAGGCGTATTTCGCCTGAATCTCTTCGCTGATGTTCTGCGGCACCGGCTCGTAATGGTCGAACTGCATCGTGAACTGCGCGCGGCCCGAGGACATCGAGCGCAGGTTGTTGATGTAGCCGAACATGTTGGCCAGCGGCACGAAGGCGTTGATGACGATCGCGTTGCCGCGGGTCTCCTGCCCCTGCACCTGGCCGCGCCGCGAGGTCAGGTCACCGATGATGCCACCGGTGTATTCCTCGGGCGTCACCACCTCGACCTTCATGATCGGCTCGAGCAGCTTGGCGCCGGCCTTCTTGAGGCCTTCGCGCATACCTGCACGGGCGGCGATCTCGAAGGCGAGAACGCTGGAGTCCACGTCGTGGAACGCGCCGTCGACCAGGGCGACCTTGAAGTCGATCACCGGGAAGCCGGCCAGCGGGCCCGAGTCCATCACGGACTGGATGCCCTTCTCGACGCCGGGCACGTATTCCTTCGGCACCGAACCGCCCACGATCTTCGATTCGAACGAATAGCCTTCGCCCGGCTCGGTCGGGGAGATGACCATCTTGACGCGCGCGAACTGACCCGAACCACCCGACTGCTTCTTGTGGGTGTAGTCGATCTCGGCCTCGTGGCTGATGGTTTCGCGATAGGCCACCTGCGGCGCACCGATGTTGGCCTCGACCTTGAACTCGCGCTTCAGGCGGTCAACCAGGATGTCGAGGTGCAGTTCGCCCATGCCCTTCATGATGGTCTGACCCGATTCCAGGTCGGTTTCCACGCGGAAGGACGGGTCCTCGGCGGCCAGACGGGCCAGGCCCTGCGACATCTTCTCCTGGTCGGCCTTGGTCTTGGGCTCGACCGCGATCTCGATCACCGGATCGGGGAAGGTCATGGTTTCCAGAACCACCGGATCCTTGGCGTCGCACAGCGTGTCGCCAGTGGTGGTGTCCTTCAGACCGGCCAGCGCGATGATGTCGCCGGCGAATGCCTCTTCGATCTCTTCGCGGTTGTTCGAGTGCATCATCATCATCCGGCCGATGCGCTCTTTCTTGCCCTTGGTCGAGTTCAGGATCGAATCGCCCTTGTGCAGTTCGCCCGAGTAGACGCGGGTGAAGGTCAGCGAGCCGACAAAGGGGTCGTTCATGATCTTGAACGCCAGGCCCGAGAACGGCATCGCGTCATCCGCACGGCGGGCGATGTTGCGGGTCTCGGTCTCGTCGCCGGGCTTGAAGCCCATGTAGTCGACCACATCCAGCGGGCTGGGCAGGTAGTCGATCACGGCGTTGAGCAGCGGCTGAACACCCTTGTTCTTGAAGGCCGAGCCACACAGAACCGGAATGAACTTGATGGCCAGGGTGCCCTTGCGGATCAGCTTGCGCAGACTCGCGACGTCGGGCTCCTCGCCTTCGAGATAGGCCTCCATCGCGTCGTCGTCCATTTCGACGGCGGTCTCGATCAGCTTGGCGCGCCATTCCTCGGCCTGATCCTTCAGGCTGTCGCGGATCGGGCGTTTTTCCCAGGTCGCGCCCAGGTCTTCGCCGGCCCAGACCCACTCTTCCATGGTGACCAGGTCGACGATGCCCTCCAGCTCGTTCTCGGAGCCGATCGGAATCTGGATCGGGGCCGGGATCGCGCCGGTGCGATCCTGGATCATGTGCACGCAGTTGAAGAAGTCGGCGCCGATCTTGTCCATCTTGTTGACGAACACGATACGCGGAACCTTGTAGCGGTCGGCCTGGCGCCAGACGGTCTCGGTCTGGGGCTCGACGCCGGCGTTGGCGTCCAGAACCGCAACGGCACCGTCGAGCACGGCCAGCGAACGCTCCACCTCGATGGTGAAGTCAACGTGGCCGGGGGTGTCGATGATGTTCAGGCGATGCTTCGGCGTATCGGCCGTCGAGCCATCCTCGGTGCGCTCCCAGAAGGTGGTGGTCGCAGCCGAAGTGATGGTGATGCCGCGCTCCTGCTCCTGCTCCATCCAGTCCATGGTGGCGGCGCCATCATGCACCTCACCGATGTTGTGGGATTTGCCGGTGTAGAACAGGATGCGTTCCGAGCAGGTGGTCTTACCTGCGTCGATATGCGCCATGATACCGAAGTTGCGATATCGATCGAGAGGGTATTCGCGTGCCATTGGTTCGGTCCTGGGCCTAGAGGTTACCAGCGGTAATGGCTGAAGGCTTTGTTCGCCTCGGCCATCTTGTGAGTGTCTTCGCGCTTCTTCACGGCCGAGCCACGGGAAGCGACCGCATCAACCAGCTCGCCGGCGAGACGCTCTTCCATCGTGTTTTCGTTGCGGGCACGCGAGGCATTGATCAGCCAACGGATGGCCAGGGCCTCGCGGCGCTCGGGGCGCACTTCGACGGGAACCTGGTAGGTGGCACCACCGACACGGCGCGAGCGGACCTCGACCGAGGGCTTCACGTTGTCGAGCGCCTCGTGGAACACTTCGACGGGGGCGCGCTTCAGCTTGCCCTCGACGCGCTCCAGCGCGTTGTAGACGATCGTCTCGGCGACGGACTTCTTGCCGTCGATCATCAGGTTGTTCATGAACTTTGTCAGAACCCGATCGCCATACTTGGCGTCGGGGAGGACTTCGCGCTTCTCGGCAGCGTGACGACGGGACATCTACGTCTCTCCTTACTTCGGACGCTTGGCGCCGTATTTCGAGCGGCGCTGCTTACGGTCTTTCACACCCTGGGTATCCAGAACACCGCGCAGGATGTGGTAACGGACACCCGGAAGGTCTTTCACCCGGCCGCCGCGGATCAGCACCACCGAGTGCTCCTGCAGGTTGTGGCTTTCGCCAGGAATGTAGGAAATCACCTCGAAACCGTTGGTCAGGCGCACCTTGGCAACCTTCCGCATAGCGGAGTTCGGCTTCTTCGGCGTGGTGGTGTACACGCGAGTGCACACGCCACGCTTCTGCGGGCATGCCTGCAGATGCATGGACTTTTGGCGTTTTACTTTCGGCTGCCGCGGCTTGCGGATCAGCTGTTGGATCGTCGGCATTCCGGTTCCCCGTGTTGCAACCCGTTCAAATCTCGATGCGCCCCATGCGTCCACGGAACGCGCAAAAACCGCTGCGTCCCCTCGTTCGCGGGAACGACGCGGTGGAATTTCAGAGGATCGGGGCACGTGCAGCCCGGATCATGACCACTTCAGTTCTGATTTCAGACCGAAAGGCATGCCGCCCCGTGGTCCGAGTGGCCGTCGTATATGGAGAGTCGCGACCCTTGTCAACACTTAGCGGGCTGTTTCCGCCCGGCGACGCACCCGGCGCTCGCGATAGAGCGTGTAGATGCCGGTGGCCACGATCAGACCCGCGCCGACCAGGGTCAGCCCGCGGGGCCAGTCGCCGAAGACCACCAGCCCCAGGATAAGCGCCCAGACCAGGCTGGTGTAGCGGAACGGCGTGACCACCGCAATCTCGCCCACGCGCATGGTCATGATCGAGAAGATATAGCCGCCGACGATCAGAACCGCCGCCGCCAGCAGCAGCGCCGTCTCGCGTCGGCCGGGCATGACCCAGGTCTCGCCCAGGCTGCCCAGCCCCATGAAGGCCGTGACGGTGAACGCGGCCACGATCGCCACGCTCATCGAGCGCACGCCCGGCGACAGGCCGCGCGCCGACAGGTCGCGCACGGTCACGCAGGCCACCGTCAGCAGCACATAGACCGAATAGATGTTGAACCCCTCGGCGCCGGGGCGCACGATCAGCAGCACTCCGACGAAGCCGACCGCAATCGCCATCCAGCGCCGCCAGCCCACCGTCTCGCCCAGGAACAGCGCCCCGGCCAGGGTCATCGCCAGCGGCAGCGCCATCAGGATCGCCGTGGCATTGCCGAGCGGCATGTGGAACAGCGCCGTGATGAAGAAATACGCCGCCGCCGTCTCGGCCAGCGAGCGCAGGGCGACCAGCCCCCAGTCGCGCCGCCCGAAGCGGAAATCGAGACCGCCTGTCACCCGCGCGAGCAGCACCAGCAGGGGCAGCGTCACCACCCCGCGCAGGAACACCGCCTGGAAGAACGGGAGATGACCCGCCAGCGATTTCATGGAGGCGTCGTTCACCGTGAAGCTGGCCATCGCCAGCATCATCAGGACCGCGCCGCGGGTGTTGTCGCTCAGACGGCCCACGCCCCCTGCCCCTTCCGTCGCGGCGGCGTCAGCCGAATTTCACGAAAAGCTGGGCGTAGGGTTTCTTCAGCCCGCCGACCGACGCCAGCGCGGCCTTCAGGTCGTTCGCGCGCGCGGCGTCCTGAAGCGCCTGCACGCTCTGGCGCAGGCCGGCCACCAGGGGCGCGTAGGCCGGGTCGCCGGCTTCGGGCGCGGGATGGGCCTCGATCTCGTCCACCAGATAGGTCAGCACGGCCGCCTCCTCGCGCAGCGGGCCGAGCGCGGCCTCACCCATGGCGGCGTAATCCGTCATCAGGACATGCTCCATCCGGGCGTGGTAGGCGTTCATCCGGTCGGAGAAGCCCACGATGCCGTTGCGCAGGTGCAGCCCCCCCAGCGCCTCGCGCACCGCCTCCAGCGTGGCGTGCGCGGCCGGCAGGTCCCCGGCGGCGGTCTGCCCGGCGGCGGTATCGATCGTCGCGGCGACCGCGGCCAGCGTCCCGGCATAGGCGGGGTCGTCGGCATATTGCGGCGGCGGGCTCGCGGCCCAGTCGGCGGTCAGGCCGTCCCACTTCTGCGCGAAACCCGACAGCGCCTGAGCCGCAGGCTCGGGCTTGCCGGCATTGGTCTGGAATAGCGCCGCGCGGTAGCTGGCGTAGGCCCCGCGCAACTGGGTTTCGAAGTCGGCAAACGGGCCGGCAAAGGCCGCGAGCGGGGCAAGCAGCCCGGCGGCCAATGCGGGGACGAGGAAAATGCGTTTCATGAAAGTCTCCTGATCCGGGCCTGCGCCCGGCGGCGCGAGGGTGGCACGGCCGCAGAACCCGGGCAAGAGGCCGGCGCGCAAAAAAATGACCCCCCACCACTGGGGCGGGGGGCCGGACACCTTGTTGAAAAGGCGTCTTATTCTTCGCGGCTTTCCGGGGTGTCGACCAGGCCGAAATCCTCGTCGCCGCCAAGGATCTCGTCCTCCATCGGCGCCACCAGTGCGGCAGCGGCCTCGGCCTCGGCCTGACGGGCATCGATGACCTTCTGGTCGCGTTCGGCGGCGATGCGGCGCACGCGCTGCGTGGCCCCGCCGGTGCCCGCCGGGATCAGGCGGCCGACGATGACGTTCTCCTTGAGGCCCACCAGCTTGTCGCGCTTGCCCTGGACCGAGGCTTCGGTCAGCACGCGGGTGGTCTCCTGGAAGGACGCCGCCGAGATGAACGAGCGGGTCTGCAGCGAGGCCTTGGTGATGCCCAGCAGGATCGGCTCGCCGGTGGCCGGACGGCCGCCCTTGGCGATGGCCTTGTCGTTGGCGGCATCGAACTCGGCCTTGTCGACATGTTCGCCCTTGAGGAGCGTCGTGTCGCCGCTGTCGTCGATCTCCCATTTCTGCAGCATCTGGCGGACGATCACTTCGATATGCTTATCGTTGATCTTCACGCCCTGCAGCCGGTAGACGTCCTGGACCTCGTCGATCATGTAGTTGGCCAGCGCCTCGACACCCATGATCGACAGGATGTCATGCGGCGCGGGGTTGCCGTCCATGATGTAGTCGCCCTTCTGAACGAAGTCGCCTTCCTGCACCGGAATATGCTTGCCCTTGGGCACCATGTATTCCACCGGCTCCAGCGAGTCGTCGCTGGGCTCGATCGTGATGCGGCGCTTGTTCTTGTAGTCGCGACCGAAGCGGACATAGCCGTCGATCTCGGCGATGATGGCGTGATCCTTCGGACGGCGTGCCTCGAACAGTTCGGCCACCCGCGGCAGACCGCCGGTGATGTCCTTGGTCTTGGCGCCTTCGCGCGGGATACGGGCGACCACGTCGCCGGCCTTGATCTCCTGGCCGTCCTCGACCGACAGGATCGCGTCCACCGACATCGGGTAGGTGACCGGGTTGCCGGCCTCGTTGCGGACGGGCTCGCCGGATTCGGGATCAACGATGATGATCTCGGGCTTGAGGTCGCTGCCACGCGGAGCGGCGCGCCAGTCCGACACGATCTTCTGGGTCATGCCGGTGGCGTCGTCGGTATCCTCGCGCACGGAGATGCCCGAGACCAGATCGACGAACTTGGCGGTACCGGCCTTCTCGGCGATGATCGGCAGGGTGTAGGGGTCCCACTCGAACAGCTTGTCGCCGCGCTTGATCGTATCGCCGTCGGCGACATGCACCTTGGTGCCGTAGCCGAGCTTGTGGCTGGCCCGTTCCACGCCGTTCTCGTCGATGATCGCGAGCGACATGTTGCGGCCCATGACGATCATCTCGCCGGCGGCGTTTTCCAGAAGGTTGGAGTTGCGGAACTCGACCTTGCCTTCCTGGCTGGCTTCCTGGAAGGACTGCTGGCCGCCCTGGGCGATGCCGCCGATGTGGAAGGTCCGCATCGTCAGCTGGGTGCCCGGCTCGCCGATCGACTGGGCCGCGATGATGCCCACGGCTTCGCCCACGTTGACCATGGTGCCGCGCGCGAGGTCGCGGCCATAGCACATGGCGCAGACGCCTTCCTCTGCCTCGCAGGTCAGGGGCGAGCGGATGCGCACCGTGGCAAGACCCGCCTGCTCGATCGCATCGGCCTTGCGCTCGTCGATCAGCTCGTTGCGGCTGACGATCACCTCGTCGGTGCCGGGGCGCAGCACGTCCTCGGCGGCGACGCGGCCCAGCAGGCGCTCGCCAAGCGAGGCCACCACTTCGCCGTCGTTCACCGCCGCTTCGGCGGTGATGGCGTTGTCGGTGCCGCAATCCTTCAGGCGCACGATGCAGTCCTGGGCGACGTCCACCAGGCGGCGGGTCAGGTAGCCCGAGTTCGCCGTCTTCAGAGCGGTGTCGGCCAGACCCTTCCGGGCGCCGTGGGTCGAGTTGAAGTATTCAAGAACGGTCAGGCCTTCCTTGAAGTTCGAGATGATCGGCGTCTCGATGATCTCGCCCGAGGGCTTGGCCATCAGGCCACGCATGCCGCCCAGCTGCTTCATCTGGGCCGGCGAACCCCGCGCGCCCGAGTGGCTCATCATGTAGACGCTGTTGGGCTCCTTCTCGGCGCCGGCGTCGTCCACGCGCACGGCCGAGATTTCCTCCATCATCGCCGCGGCCACCTGGTCGGAGCATTTCGACCAGGCGTCGACCACCTTGTTGTACTTTTCGCCCTGGGTAATCAGGCCGTCCATGTACTGCTGCTCGAACTCCTTGACCTGTTCGCGCACGCCGTCGACGATCGTCCATTTCTGCTCGGGGATCAGCATGTCGTCCTTGCCGAACGAAATGCCGGCCTTGAACGCCTCGGTGAAGCCCATGCGCATGATCTGGTCGCAGAAAATGACCGACTCCTTCTGGCCGCAATAGCGGTAGACGGTGTCGATGACCTGCTGCACCTCTTTCTTGCGCAGCAGCCGGTTGACCAGGTCGAACGGCGCCTTGGCGTTGAGCGGCAGCAGGTTGCCCAGCCGCACCCGGCCCGGCGTGGTCGCGTAGCGCTTGTAGACCTCGTTGCCCTGCTCGTCGATCTGCTTGATGCGGGCCTGGATCGAGGCGTGCAGATGCACTTCGCCGGCGTTCAGGGCATGTTCGATCTCTTCGATCGACGAGAACACCATGCCCTCGCCCTTCATGCCCTTGCGCTCCATCGTGATGTAGTAGAGACCCAGGATCATGTCCTGCGACGGCACGATGATCGGCGCGCCGTTGGCCGGCGACAGAACGTTGTTCGTCGACATCATCAGAACGCGCGCTTCGAGCTGGGCCTCGAGGCTCAGCGGAACGTGCACGGCCATCTGGTCGCCGTCGAAGTCGGCGTTGAACGCCGAGCAGACCAGCGGGTGCAGCTGGATCGCCTTGCCCTCGATCAGCGTGGGCTCGAACGCCTGGATGCCCAGACGGTGCAGCGTCGGCGCCCGGTTCAGCATCACGGGATGTTCGCGGATCACCTCGTCCAGGATGTCCCAGACCTCGGGGCGCTCCTTCTCGACCAGCTTCTTCGCCTGTTTCACGGTGCTGGACAGGCCCTTGGCCTCGAGCCGCGAGTAGATGAACGGCTTGAACAGCTCCAGCGCCATCTTCTTGGGCAGGCCGCACTGGTGCAGCTTCAGCTCGGGGCCGGTCACGATGACCGAACGGCCGGAGAAGTCCACCCGCTTACCCAGCAGGTTCTGGCGGAAGCGGCCCTGCTTGCCCTTCAGCATGTCGCTGAGCGATTTCAGCGGGCGCTTGTTGGCGCCGGTGATCACGCGGCCGCGGCGGCCGTTGTCGAACAGCGCATCGACCGATTCCTGCAGCATCCGCTTTTCGTTGCGGACGATGATGTCGGGCGCGCGCAGCTCGATCAGGCGCTTGAGGCGGTTGTTCCGGTTGATCACCCGGCGATAGAGGTCGTTCAGGTCCGAGGTCGCGAAGCGACCGCCATCGAGCGGCACCAGCGGGCGCAGTTCCGGCGGGATGACCGGGATCACGGTCATGATCATCCACTCGGGGCGGTTGCCCGATTCCAGGAAGCTCTCAACCACCTTCAGGCGCTTGATGATCTTCTTGGGTTTCAGCTCGCCGGTGGCCTCCTTCAGCTCCTCGCGCAGGCGCTCGGCCTCGGCCTCCAGGTCGATCTGGGACAGCATCTCGCGGATCGCCTCGGCGCCGATCCCGGCGGTGAAAGCGTCGGCACCGAACTGGTCCTGGGCGTCGAGGAACTCTTCCTCGGTCATCATCTGGCCGTAGGTCAGGTCGGTCAGACCGGGCTCGATCACCACGTAGTTCTCGAAATAGAGAACGCGCTCAAGATCGCGCAGGGTCATGTCCAGCATCAGGCCGATGCGGGAGGGCAGCGATTTCAGGAACCAGATATGTGCGACCGGCGCGGCCAGCTCGATATGGCCCATGCGTTCGCGGCGCACCTTCTGCAGCGTCACCTCGACGCCGCATTTCTCGCAGACGACGCCGCGATACTTCATGCGCTTGTACTTGCCGCAGAGGCACTCGTAATCCTTGATCGGGCCGAAGATCCGCGCGCAGAACAGGCCGTCGCGCTCGGGCTTGAAGGTCCGGTAGTTGATGGTCTCGGGCTTCTTGATTTCGCCGTAAGACCAGCTGAGAATCCGCTCGGGCGAGGCCAGCGAGACCTTGATTTCGTCGAACTGCTTGGGCGAGGCCAGCGGGTTGAACGGGTTGGTCGTCAGTTCCTGGTTCATGATCGTTCCTTTCCTGAGCGTCTCAGGCAAAACTCTGTTCCTGGGCGGCGGCCGCGCGCAGCAGCCGCCGGTAGGTTTTGAAATCCGCTTTCTCGGCCACGGCCTTTCGCAGGGCGGGATTGACCCGCGCCGGCGGCGTCAGGCTGATCTCGGCATCGCGCTGGTCGCTCTTCGGCGCCTCGACCCCGAGGAAGGCATAGAGCCGCGGCAGGCTGTTGCCCTCGACCATCAGCTCCTGAAAGCAGAAGATGCCGACCTGATCGGGGCGCTTTTCCAGCGCGCCCTCGGTGCGGCGCAGGCTTTCGTTCCATTCCTCGATCGCGGCCAGATAGCCGCGCTCCTGCGCCCAGCCGTCCTCCGGATCGCCGGCCCGGCGCTCGAAGCTTTCGGCGACCGAGAACGGCTCGCGCAGGGTGTAGACCACCCTGGCCTCGGGGAACGCCCGGAACAGCGCCTTGTAGCGGTCGGAGAGCTGCGGGATCTTGTCGCCCACCACGCGCGCCGTTCCGATCTTGCGGGCGTGGAACGCCCGGAAGCCGGTCAGTTCGTCGTAATGGGTGTCCTCCGGCCGCACGTCCAGGAACCGCTCGGGCTGGAAATGCTCGGGCGCCAGCTCGCGGCGGCGATGCACCTTGGCGAAGCGTTCGAAGCCGATGCAGATCTCCGGGTGCTTGTTCAGAAGGCGGGTCAACGCTGTCGTCCCGCTTCTGGAGCACCCGGTGACAAAGGCAAAGCGCTGCCCCCCTTCGATGGGGGGCAGTGCCGACTGAGCCGCCGAGATATCAATCTCAGACATGAAGCTCATTCGTCCTCCGCATCCAGCAGCTCCATGTTCAGGCCGAGGCCACGGACCTCTTTGACCAGAACGTTGAACGATTCCGGCACGCCGGCCTCGAAGTTGTCCTCGCCCTTGACGATCGACTCGTAGACCTTGGTGCGGCCTGCCACGTCGTCCGACTTGACGGTGAGCATCTCCTGCAGCGTGTAGGCCGCGCCGTAGGCTTCCAGGGCCCAGACCTCCATCTCGCCGAAACGCTGGCCGCCGAACTGCGCCTTGCCGCCCAGCGGCTGCTGGGTGACCAGCGAGTAGGGGCCGGTCGAACGGGCGTGGATCTTGTCGTCCACCAGGTGATGCAGCTTCAGCAGGTATTTCACACCCACCGTGACCGGGCGCGCGAACTGCTCGCCGGTGCGGCCGTCATAGAGGATCGACTGGCCCGAGGTGTCGAACCCGGCGCGCGTCAGCGCATCGTTCACATCGGCCTCCTTGGCGCCGTCGAAGACCGGGGTCGCGATCGGCACGCCACGGGTGACGTTGCCTGCGGCCTCAATCAGCTGGTCCTCGCCCATGCCGGCCAGGGCGTCCTCGTAGACCTCGTCGCCATAGGCGATGCGCATGGCTTCGCGCACCGGCGTCAGGTCGCCCGAGCGGCGGTATTCCTGCAGCGCGTCGTCGATCTTGATCCCGAGGCCGCGCGCGGCCCAGCCCATGTGGGTTTCGAGGATCTGGCCGACGTTCATCCGCGAGGGCACGCCCAGCGGGTTGAGGCAGAAATCGACCGGCGTGCCGTCGGCGAGGAAGGGCATGTCCTCCATCGGAACGACGCGCGAGATGACACCCTTGTTGCCGTGACGGCCGGCCATCTTGTCGCCCGGCTGAAGCTTGCGCTTCACCGCGATGAAGACCTTGACCATCTTCATCACGCCCGGCGGCAGGTCGTCGCCGCGGCGGACCTTCTCGACCTTGTCCTCGAAGCGGGCCTCCAGCGCGCGCTTCTGCGCCTCGTACTGGTCGTGCAGGGCCTCGACGATCTTCGCGTCGTCCTCGTCCTCCAGCGCCAGCTGCCACCACAGGCTGCGGCCGAGCGTATCGAGCAGTTCCTCGGTGATCTCGGACTTGGGCTTGACGCCCTTCGGGCCTTTCACGGCCACCTTGCCCAGGATCATCGACTTGAGACGGGCGTAGATGTTGCGGTCCAGGATCGCCAGCTCGTCGTCACGGTCGCGCGCCAGACGCTCGACCTCTTCGCGCTCGATCTGCAGGGCGCGCTCGTCCTTTTCCACGCCGTGGCGGTTGAAGACGCGCACCTCGACCACGGTGCCGAAATCGCCCGGCTTCACCCGCAGCGAGGTGTCGCGGACGTCCGAGGCCTTCTCGCCGAAGATCGCGCGGAGCAGTTTCTCCTCCGGGGTCATCGGGGATTCGCCCTTGGGCGTGATCTTGCCCACGAGGATATCGCCCGGCTGCACCTCGGCGCCGATATAGACGATGCCCGCCTCGTCGAGGTTGCGCAGCGCTTCCTCGCCGACGTTGGGGATGTCGCGGGTGATCTCTTCCGGCCCGAGCTTGGTGTCGCGGGCGGCGACCTCGAATTCCTCGATATGGATCGAGGTGAACACGTCATCGCGCGCGATGCGCTCCGAGATCAGGATCGAGTCCTCGTAGTTGTAGCCGTTCCAGGGCATGAACGCGACGATGACGTTCTTGCCGAGCGCCAGTTCCCCCATGTCGGTCGACGGGCCGTCGGCGATCACCTCGTTCTTGCCCACCAGGTCACCCACCTTCACCAGCGGACGCTGGTTGATGCAGGTGTTCTGGTTCGACCGCTGGAACTTGCGCAGACGGTAGATGTCGACGCCCGGATCGCCGGGTTCGAGATCCTCCGTGGCGCGCACCACGATCCGGGTCGCGTCGACCTGGTCGATCACGCCGCCGCGCTTGGCCATGATGGCCGCGCCCGAGTCACGCGCGACGACACGCTCGATGCCGGTGCCCACGAAGGGGGCATCGGCCTGCAGCAGCGGCACCGCCTGGCGCTGCATGTTCGAGCCCATCAGCGCGCGGTTGGCGTCGTCGTTTTCCAGGAACGGAATCAGCGAGGCCGCGACCGAGACCAGCTGCTTCGGCGACACGTCGATCAGATCGACGCTTTCGCGCGGGGCCAGCATGTATTCGCCGGACTGGCGGGTCGAGACCAGCTCGTTCTGGAACTTGCCCTCGGCATCGAGCTGGGCGTTGGCCTGCGCCACGGTATGGCGCATCTCCTCGGTCGCCGACATGTATTGCACGTCGTCGGTGACCTTGCCGTCCACCACCTTGCGGTAGGGGGTCTCGATAAAGCCGTACTTGTTCACGCGGGCATAGGTGGCCAGCGAGTTGATCAGGCCGATGTTCGGGCCTTCCGGCGTCTCGATCGGGCACATCCGGCCGTAATGGGTCGGGTGCACGTCGCGCACCTCGAAGCCGGCGCGCTCACGCGTCAGGCCGCCCGGGCCGAGCGCCGACAGGCGGCGCTTGTGGGTGACTTCCGACAGCGGGTTGGTCTGGTCCATGAACTGCGACAGCTGCGAGGAGCCGAAGAATTCGCGCACCGCGGCCGCGGCCGGTTTCGCGTTGATCAGGTCCTGCGGCATGACCGTGTCGATCTCGACCGAGGACATGCGCTCCTTGATCGCGCGCTCCATGCGCAGCAGGCCGACGCGGTACTGGTTTTCCATCAGCTCGCCAACCGAGCGCACCCGGCGGTTGCCGAGGTGGTCGATGTCGTCGATATCGCCCTTGCCGTCACGCAGTTCGACCAGCGCCTTGATGCAGGCGACGATGTCCTCGCGGCGCAGCGTGCGCTGGGTGTCCGGCGCGTCCAGCGCCAGGCGCATGTTCATCTTGACCCGGCCCACGGCGCTGAGGTCGTAGCGCTCGGAATCGAAGAACAGCGTTTCGAACAACGCGGTGGCGGCATCCACGGTGGGCGGCTCGCCCGGACGCATGACGCGGTAAATGTCCATGAGCGCGGTGTCGCGGCCCATGTTCTTGTCCGCGGCCATGGTGTTGCGGATGTAGGGGCCGACATTGATGTTGTCGATGTCCAGCACCGGAACGTCGGTGATGCCGGCGTCCAGCAGATCCTTGAGAGTGCCGCCGGTCACCTCGCCGTCCTTGTCGACCTCCCAGGTCAGCTCGTCACCGGCCTCGACATAGATCGCGCCGGTTTCCTCGTTGATGATGTCCTTGGCGACGTAGCGGCCGACGATCTGGTCGAACGGCACCAGAAGCTCGGAGACCGAGCCTTCGTCGATCAGCTTCTTGACGGCGCGCGGTGTGACCTTCTTGCCGGCCTCGCAGATGATCTCGCCGGTGGCGGCGTCCACCAGATCGAAGGTCGGCCGGGTGCCGCGCACGCGCTCGGGGAAGAACTTGGTGACCCAACCCTTGTTCTTCTCGAGCTTGTAGTTGACCGTTTGGTAATAGGCGTCGCAGATGCCTTCCTGGTCCAGGCCCAGGGCATAGAGCAGCGTCGTCACCGGCAGCTTGCGGCGGCGGTCGATGCGCGCGAACACGATGTCCTTGGCGTCGAATTCGAAGTCCAGCCACGAGCCGCGATAGGGGATGATGCGGCAGGCAAACAGCAGCTTGCCCGAGCTGTGCGTCTTGCCCTTGTCATGGTCGAAGAACACGCCCGGCGAGCGGTGCATCTGCGACACGATCACGCGCTCGGTGCCGTTCACGATGAACGTGCCGTTCTGCGTCATGAGCGGCATGTCGCCCATGAACACATCCTGTTCCTTGATGTCCTTCACCGACTTGGCGCCGGTGTCCTCGTCCACATCGAAGACGATCAGGCGCAGGGTGACCTTCAGCGGGGCGCTGTAGGTCATGTCGCGCTGCTGGCATTCCTCGACGTCGTATTTCGGCTTTTCCAGCTCGTAACGGACGAATTCCAGCACGGCCGTCTCGTTGAAATCCTTGATCGGGAAGACCGACTGGAACACGCCCATGATGCCCTCGCCGTCCTCCGGCTCGGGCTGGTCGCCGGATTTCAGGAAGAGGTCATACGAGGATTTCTGGACCTCGATGAGGTTCGGCATCTCCAGGACTTCGCGGATCTTGCCGTAGAATTTGCGGATGCGTTTCTGGCCAACATACGTCTGCGCCATGTGCGTCATAACCTTTCGTCTTTTGCGTCGCGCCAGCCGTCGGGCCCCGGCTGCGCACCGCTCACGAATGAAGGGAGTCAGGTTCCATTCCTGCGTGCCGTCCCACCGGCCGCTCCCGAACCTTGAACCGCGCCTTAGAAAGGGCTCTCGCGGCAAGCCCTTTCTAAGACAGGTTCGGCTGGGCCCGGAGTTTGTCCGGACCCAGCCCATTTTTCAACCGACGGCTGTTGCCGCGGCCAATTACTTGAGCTCGACTTCAGCGCCAGCTTCTTCGAGCTTCTTCTTGATCTCTTCGGCTTCGTCCTTCGAGACCTGCTCCTTGACAGCCTTGCCGCCGGCTTCCACCAGCTCTTTGGCTTCTTTCAGGCCCAGGCCGGTGATGGCGCGGACTTCCTTGATCACGTTGATCTTCTTGTCGCCAGCCGACTTCAGGATCACGTCGAATTCGGTCTGCTCCTCGGCGGCGGCGGCATCGCCACCGGCAGCCGGGCCAGCCATCATCACGGCGCCGCCGGCGGCGGGCTCGATGCCGTACTCATCCTTCAGGATGGTTTTCAGTTCTTGTGCTTCCAGCAGGGTCAGACCGACGATCTCTTCTGCCAGTTTTTTCAGATCAGCCATTTCACTGTTTCCGTTCTATTCAGATGTGTTCCAACGCGGGGGCAGTTGAAAACCCCACGCGGGACGTCAGATTGCTCAAGCGGCTTCCGCGCGCTCCTCGATGGTCGAGAGGATGCTTGCGATGTTCGATGCAGGCGCGCCAATCGCACCGGCGATGTTCGAAGCGGGTGCGCCGATGCAACCGACGATCGAGGCAATGAGTTCCTCGCGCGACGGCATTTTCGACACGGCTTCGACACCGGCCCGGTTCAAGAACGTCTCGCCCATGGCGCCGCCGAGGATCTCGAACTTCGAGTTATCCTTGGCGAAACCCTCGGCGACCTTGGCAGCTGCCACGGGGTCTTCCGAGTAGGACAGGACGGTCATGCCCGTCAGCAGGTCAGCGATGCTTTCGCAGGGCTTCCCTTCCAGGGCGATCTTGGCGAGCCTGTTCTTGGCAACACGCACAGACCCGCCCGCTTCGCGCATGCGCGCGCGCAGATCCTGCATCTCGGCAACCGTAAGACCCGCGTAGTGTGCAACCACAACCACGCCAGAGCTTTCGAAGATCTGGCCGAGTTCCTCGACCACTTTCTCTTTCTGGGCTCTATCCACAGTTTCACTCCAAGTATGGAGGGCTTGCGCCCCCCGGCTCATATTTGCAGGGCTTGCGCCCTGCGTTCGGGTCCGTAAGGGTCCCGAGGCCACGATCGCCCGAGGGAAGCTCCCCCAGAGAAATGCGTCTCGTTCCCCATCTCAGGAAGGACATTAAGCCCCGAGGGGCACCCTCCGTCTCGGACAGGACGGGGCGTTGCCGCCCCGCCGTTCGCCGGGTCTCTCGACCCGGAGAATTCTCAGTTGCCGGTCGCGCTGTCGACCGCCACGGACACGCCGGGGCCCATGGTGGAGCTCAGCGAGACCTTTTTCATGTAGGCGCCTTTCGCCCCCGAGGGCTTGGCCTTCTGAACGGCGTCCACGAAGGCGCGCACGTTCTCGACCAGCTTGGCCTCGTCGAACGAGACCTTGCCGACGCCGGCATGCACCACGCCAGCCTTCTCGGCGCGGAACTGAACCTCACCGCCCTTGGCGGCCTCGACAGCGGCTTTCACGTCCATGGTGACGGTGCCAACTTTCGGGTTCGGCATCAGGTTGCGCGGGCCCAGGATCTTACCCAGGCGGCCGACGATCGGCATCATGTCCGGGGTCGCGATGCAGCGGTCGAACTCGATGGTGCCGCCCTGGATGGTTTCCATCAGGTCTTCGGCGCCGACGATATCGGCACCGGCCGCGGTGGCCTCGTCAGCCTTCGGGCCGCGCGCGAAAACCGCCACGCGCACCGTTTTGCCGGTGCCGTTGGGCAGGGTCACGACGCCGCGGACCATCTGATCGGCGTGGCGCGGATCGACGCCCAGGTTCAACGCGATCTCGACGGTCTCGTCGAATTTGGCCGAAGCATTGCCCTTGATCAGGGCGACGGCCTGTTCGACGCTCAGGTCTTCCTTGCCGGCGAAGGCTTCACGGGCGGCGCGGGTACGTTTTCCAAGCTTTGCCATGATCACTTCACCTCAATGCCCATCGAGCGGGCCGAGCCCAGGATGATCTGCATCGCCGCCTCGATATCGTTGGCGTTCAGATCCTTCATCTTCGCTTCGGCGATTTCCTTCACCTGCGCGACAGTCACCGAGCCCGCGGTCTCGCGGCCGGGGTTCTTGGAGCCGGATTTCAGCTTGGCCGCCTTCTTCAGGAAATAGGACGCCGGCGGCGTCTTGATGTCCATGGTGAAGGACTTGTCCTGGTAGTAGCTGATCACGGTCGGGCAGGGCGCACCGGGTTCCATGTCCTGCGTCTTGGCGTTGAACGCCTTGCAGAATTCCATGATGTTGATGCCGCGCTGACCCAGCGCCGGACCCACCGGCGGCGACGGGTTCGCCTGGCCGGCCTTCACTTGCAGCTTCAGGCTGCCTACGAGTTTCTTGGCCATGCGGCCTCTCCTTCTTTCAACACCCCCGCCGACGCGTCAGCGGGATCTTCGGTTGCGTGGTCCGGGGTGACGGGCGCGCCCGCCGTGCCTCCCACGTTTCACACATCAGGTCGCCTTGGTGACCTGCGTGAATTCCAACTCGACCGGGGTCGCCCGGCCAAAGATCGACACGGTCACCTTGAGGCGCTGGTTGTCGTCATCCACCTCTTCGACCATCCCGGCGAAGCCCTCGAAGGGTCCGTCGGTCACATTCACCTGCTCGCCCACCTCGTAGGTGATCAGCGAGCGCGGCGCCTCGACGCCTTCCTCGACGCGGTTGAGGATCTGGTTCACCTCATCGTCGCGCATCGGCATCGGCCGGCCCTGCGGGCCCAGAAAGCCGGTGACGCGGTTGATCGAGTTGATCAGGTGATAACCGCGGTCGGTCATCTCCATCCGCACCAGCACATAGCCGGGCATGAAGCGGCGCGGCACCGTCACCTTCTTGCCGCGGCGCACCTCGATCACTTCCTCCTCGGGCACGAGAACCTCTTCGATCTCGTCTTCGAGGCCGTTCTCGATGACGGCTGCCTTGATCTGCTCGGCGATCTTTTTCTCGAAATTCGAGAGCACGCTCACCGAATACCACCGCTTCGCCATCTTGCCCGTCACCTCGCATCGCCCGGCGAAATCGCCGAAACTTCAATTAGATCCAGCGGTTGCTCCGCTTTCCCCCTGGAACGAAAAACAGCGCGCAACCCGAATCGATGCACGCCGGTTTCGAAGGTAGCGCCCGCATTACAGGCCTTTCCCCCGGTTTTCAAGGCCGAAGCCCGCAAAACCCCCGGCTCAGCCGAACAGCCCAAGCAGCCCGTTCAGCCCGCTGCGGATCAGCAGATCGACCAGGAAAAAGAAGATCGACGTCACCGTCGCCATGACGAAGACCATCACGGTGGTCAGGAACACCTCGCGCCGCGTCGGCCAGGCCACCTTCGAGACCTCGGACCGCACCTGCTGGATGAACTGAAGCGGATTCGTCTTTACCATATTTCCTGACCTAGCTGCCTGCCAACGGCGCGGGAATACGCGCTTGCGGCGGAATTTACAAGGGCGCAGGCGCGCGCCGTCCGGCAGCCCGCGCGGCACGTCGCCACAAGTCCCGGAAAAGGCCTGGCAGGGGCGGAGGGGCTCGAACCCCCGACCCTCGGTTTTGGAGACCGATGCTCTACCAACTGAGCTACACCCCTAGGCCGTAGGGCGAGTTAAGGCAGTTGCGCGGCAAGATCAAGGGCCGTTTTCACCGCCGGGCCTCCATGGGCGAAAACGCCGGAGCCGGGCCACCCGCGCGCGCCTCCGGGCGCGGCGGGAACGGGCCCGATCGCCCCGGTCGCAGGCCGCGCCGGGAAGAGGAAGGGGCGATTCGCGCCGACGGCTCGAAAGGGCCTGCCCGGCGCCGCGCCGCGGGGGTCGCGGGGGCTTCGATCGGAAAGCGCGCGCTGGGGCCCTGCCGCCGGCGCCGCAGATCACCGATCCCGCGCGGATCGCCCGGGGCGGAGCGGCAGGAAATGCGGACGGGTCCGAAACAGAAAAGGCCGCCCCAGGGGGCGGCCTTTCCGATCCGGTGATCCGTGGATCACTCGATGATCTTCGACACGACGCCGGCGCCGACGGTGCGGCCGCCTTCGCGGATGGCGAAGCGCAGCTTCTCTTCCATCGCGATCGGCGCGATCAGCTCGACCTCGAACTTCAGGTTGTCGCCCGGCATCACCATCTCGGTGCCCTCGGGCAGGTGAACGGTGCCGGTCACGTCCGTGGTGCGGAAGTAGAACTGCGGACGGTAGTTCGCGAAGAACGGGGTGTGGCGGCCGCCCTCTTCCTTCGTCAGGATGTAGGCTTCGGCCTCGAACTTGGTGTGCGGCGTCACCGAGCCCGGCTTGCACAGCACCTGGCCACGCTCCACCTGGTCGCGGTCGATGCCGCGCAGCAGCGCGCCGATGTTGTCGCCCGCCTCGCCGCGGTCCAGCAGCTTGCGGAACATCTCGACGCCGGTGCAGGTCGTCGTCTGCGTGTCGCGGATGCCCACGATCTCGATCGTGTCGCCCACGTTGATCACGCCACGCTCCACACGGCCGGTCACAACCGTGCCGCGGCCCGAGATCGAGAACACGTCCTCGATCGGCATCAGGAACGGCTGGTCGATCGGGCGCTCGGGGGTCGGGATATACGCGTCAACCGCCGCCATCAGTTCGCGGATCTTGTTCTCGCCGATCTCCGGGTCACGCCCTTCCATCGCCGCCAGCGCCGAGCCGGAAACGATCGGAATGTCGTCGCCCGGGAAGTCGTAGGAGCTCAGCAGCTCGCGGATTTCCATCTCCACCAGCTCAAGCAGTTCCTCGTCGTCCACCTGGTCGACCTTGTTCATGAACACCACCAGCGCAGGAACGCCCACCTGGCGGGCCAGCAGGATGTGCTCGCGCGTCTGCGGCATCGGGCCGTCGGCCGCGTTCACCACCAGGATCGCGCCGTCCATCTGCGCAGCACCCGTGATCATGTTCTTCACGTAGTCGGCGTGGCCGGGGCAGTCCACGTGCGCGTAGTGGCGCGCGTCGGTCTCGTATTCCACGTGCGCCGTCGAGATCGTGATCCCGCGCGCCTTCTCTTCCGGCGCCCCGTCGATCTGGTCGTAGGCCTTGAAGTCGCCGAAATACTTCGTGATCGCTGCCGTCAGCGTCGTCTTGCCGTGGTCAACGTGGCCAATCGTGCCGATGTTAACGTGCGGTTTCGTACGCTCAAACTTTTCCTTAGCCATGGTCGAGGCGCCTCGTGGATTAGGGGGCCGGCATCGGCCCGATTCAACATCGCGCGCTCTCTATGCGTTGACGCGGCAGAAATCAAGCGTCAGTTGGCCCCGGAGGCCTCTGGCGGCGGCTCTGTGGCCTCGGCGCCCGCCTCGCCCGCGGCGAACCACGCGGCCCTGTTCTCGACCAGCCAGGCCTCGATCGCGCGGGCCGCGTTGCGGGCGAGGTTTCGCATCTGCTCCTCGCGGCTGGTGGTCAGACCCGAGCCGATCACCGTGTTGGCCGAGAGGCTCTCGAGCACGGTCATCTGTTTCGGCTTGTCGTTGAGCTTGCCGCCCGCGGCGTCGTCCCACAGGTTGACCGAGATCGCCATCGCCGATTTCGGCGAAACCACCACCGGCACGCCCGGCACCGCCAGCGCGTAGCCGTCGACGCTGACCGCGATGTGATAGAGCCGCGCGCCCTCGTGCCCGCCGAAGCGCGCCGCGATCTCCTCCTTCAGGACGGCTTCCCACTCCTCGGCGGTGGCGGCGCGGGTCGGCGGGATCTTCTGCGCGTTCTTCGCCACCACGATGGCATAGCCCAGCCGGAAATCGCCCAGATCGACCGCCGGTCGATCCTCTGCCTCGGGCAGCGTGCAGGCGGTCAGGGTCAGGGTCATCAGGCCGATCAGCAGGAAACGGCGCAGCATCGCGGGCTCCTTGGGCATCAGGTGAAGCGGTTGTCGCGGGGGAAGCCGCGCGGTGCCATCCGGCCGGCGCCCGCGCGCTTGCCCAGCCATTCGGCCAGGTCGGCCTCGGTGCGGGTGCGACCGGCCGGGTCTTTCCAGGACAGGCCGTCGGCCAGGGTGAAGGTGGTGGCGTCCGACAGCCCGCCGTCCTTGTATTTCTGAAGCCGCACGCCCTTGCCCCGCGCCATCTCGGGCAGCTCGTCGAGCATGAAGACCAGCACCTTGCGGTTCTCGCCCACGCAGGCCACGGCGTCGCCGGCGACCGGGCGGCAGACCAGCGCGCGCGCATCGCCCCGCACGTTCAGCACCTGCTTGCCGGCGCGGGTCTGGGCCACGACGTCATCGGCGGGCACGACGAAGCCGTCGCCGGCGCTGGAGGCCACCAGCAGCCTGGTGCCGGGCCGGTGAATGAACAGGTCCACGATCTCGGCCTCGTTGGGCAGGTCCACCATCAGGCGCAGCGGCTCGCCCATGCCGCGCCCGCCGGGCAGCTGCGCCGCCGGCACCGTGTAGAACCGCCCGTTCGAGCCGAATACCAGCAGCTTGTCGGTCGTCTCGGCATGCAGGGTGAAGCGGCCCTCGTCGCCGTCCTTGAACTTCAGCGCCGAGTCGAGCGCGATATGCCCCTTCATGGCGCGGATCCAGCCCATCTTGGAGCAGACCACGGTGATCGGCTCGCGCTCGATCATCGCCTCCAGCGGCACCTCCTCGACCTCATGGGCCTCGGCGAACTGGGTGCGCCGCGCGCCGCCCTCGGATTTCCTGCCGAACTGGGTGCGCGTCTCGCGCAGCTGGTCGGAAATGGCGGCCCATTGAACGTCCTCGTTGGCCAGCAGATCCTCCAGCCCCGCGCGTTCCTCCATCAGTTCGTCGCGCTCGCGGATCAGTTCCAGCTCTTCCAGGCGGCGCAGGGAGCGCAGGCGCATGTTGAGGATCGCCTCGGCCTGCACCTCGGTCAGCTCGCCCTCGCCGGGGCGGGGCGAGACGTAATCGGCCTCCGACATCGCGCGGACGTGGGCGCGCCCCCAATTCTCGCGCATCAGGGCGGCCTTGGGGTCGTCGTCGTATCGGATGATGTCGATCACCCGGTCGAGATTGAGGAAGGCTATGAGGAAGCCTTCCAGCACCTCCAGCCGGTGGTCGATCTTGTCCAGCCGGTGCTGCGAGCGGCGCAGCAGCACCTCGCGCCGGTGATCGAGGAAGGCGCGCAGCACCTCCTTCAGCGAGCACACCATCGGCGTGCGCCCGTCGATCAGAACGTTCATGTTCAGGCTGAAGCGGACCTCGAGGTCGGACTGCCGGAACAGCGTGCCCATCAGCACCTCCGCGTCCACGTTCTTGGAGCGCGGCTCCAGGATCAGGCGCACGTCGTCGGCCGATTCGTCGCGGACATCGCCCAGGATCGGCACCTTCTTCGACTGGATCAGATCGGCGATCTTTTCGATCAGCTTGGATTTCTGCACCTGATAAGGGATCTCGGTGACGACGATCTGCCACTGGCCGCGGCCCAGATCCTCCTTCTCCCATTTCGCGCGCAGCCGGAACGCGCCGCGCCCGGTGCGGTAGGCCTCGGCGATGCTTTCCTTCGGCTCGACGATCACGCCGCCGGTCGGGAAATCCGGGCCGGGGATGTAGTTGAGCAGGGTCTCGTCGCGGGCATCGGGCGTCTTGATCAGGTGCAGGCAGGCGCCGATCAGCTCTTCGATATTATGCGGCGGGATGTTGGTGGCCATGCCCACCGCGATGCCGCTGGCGCCGTTGGCCAAAAGGTTCGGGAAGGCCGCGGGCAGCACCACCGGCTCGGTCAGCGTGCCGTCGTAATTGTCGCGGAAATCCACCGCGTTCTCTGCCAGCCCCTCCATCAGCGCCTCGGCGGCGGCGGTCAGGCGGGCCTCGGTGTAGCGGCTGGCGGCGGGGTTGTCGCCGTCGATATTGCCGAAGTTCCCCTGCCCGTCCACCAGCGGGTAGCGGACGTTGAAGTCCTGCGCCAGGCGCGCCATCGCGTCATAGATCGCGGCGTCGCCGTGCGGGTGATAGTTGCCCATCACGTCGCCCGAGATCTTGGACGATTTGCGGAAGCGCCCGTTCGGGCTGAGCTTCAGCTCGCGCATGGCGAAGAGGATGCGCCGGTGCACCGGCTTCAGCCCGTCGCGCGCGTCCGGCAGGGCACGGTCCATGATGGTGGAGAGCGCATAGGTCAGATACCGCTCGCCGATGGCGCGGCGCAGCGGTTCGGACAGCTCGGTGTTCTGGGGATCGGGCAAATCGTTCATGTCCCGGTGATAGCCAAGCCCGCCCCCCACGACAAGCGCATCCGCGATGGACGGCGCCGGCGCGATCGCCTAGCGTGCCGCGAAAACGGGGCAGGCATGGACGTCAGGAAATCGCTTCTCATCACGGGGTGCTCCTCCGGCATCGGATATGACGCGGCGCATGGCATGGCGGCGCGCGGCTGGCGCGTCTTCGCCACCTGCCGGCAGGAGGCCGATTGCGAACGCCTGCGCGGCGAGGGGCTGGAAAGCTTCGTGCTGGACTACACCGATGACGCAAGCATCGAGGCCGCGCTCCAGGAGGCTCTGTCGCGCACCGGCGGCACCCTCGATGCGCTGTTCAACAACGGCGCCTTCGGCCTGCCCGGCGCGGTGGAGGACCTGCCCACCGACGGGCTGCGATCAATCTTCGAGACCAATCTCTTCGGCTATCACGAACTCACCCGCCGGGTGATCCCTGTCATGCGCGCGCAGGGGCACGGGCGGATCGTGAACTGTTCCTCGGTGCTGGGGCTGGTGCCGATGCGCTGGCGCGGCGCCTATGTCTCGACCAAATACGCGCTGGAGGGGTTGACCGACGTGCTGCGGCTGGAGATGCGCGACACGCCCATCCACGTCATCCTGCTGGAGCCCGGCCCCATCACCTCGAAGATCCGGGTCAACTCCATCCCGCATTTCGAGAAATGGATCGACTGGCAGGCATCGCCTCGCGCCGACCAGTACCGCGCCAGCCTGCTCAAACGCCTCTACGAGGCGCGCGGCAAGGACAGGTTCGAACTGCCCCCCTCGGCGACCACGGCGAAACTGGTCCGCGCGCTGGAAAGCCCCCGCCCCGCCCCGCGCTATTTCGTCACGACGCCAACCTATCTGATGAGCGCCCTGCGCCGGGCCCTGCCCACGCGGCTGCTGGACTGGGTGATCGCCAAGGGGTGAGAATCGGGTTCGCTTTTTGCGCCCGAACAGCTACATCCCGGGTAACCGGAAAGGACACCTGCCATGCTGAACGACCCGCTTTTCATCATCGTCGCCATCGCCGTGCTGGCGGTCCTGGTCATCCTGATGATCGGCATCGGCGGCTTCGCCAAAGGAGGCGAATTCAACCGCAAGCACGGCAACCGGCTGATGCGCTACCGCATCTACGCGCAGGCGTTCGCCATCGCCCTGATCCTGGCCTTCGTGGCCCTGCGCCGGATGGGGGGCTGAACTGATGGTCGTCCTGAACAAGATCTACACCAAGACCGGCGACCACGGCGAAACCGCGCTGGGCAACGGCGCCCGCGTGGCCAAGCATTCGATGCGCGTCACCGCCTATGGCACGGTGGACGAGACCAACGCCACGGTGGGCCTCGCCCGCCTGCATGCAACCGGCGAGATGGACGAACAGCTCGCCCGCATCCAGAACGACCTCTTCGACCTCGGCGCCGACCTTTGCCGCCCGGAGATGGAAAAGGATGCCGAGGCCGACTACCCGCCGCTGCGCGTCGCCGACAGCCAGGTTGCGCGGCTGGAATCCGAGATCGACGCGATGAACGCCCGGCTTGCGCCGCTGCGCAGCTTCATCCTGCCCGGCGGTTCGCCGCTGGCCGCGCATCTGCACCTTTGCCGCACCGTCTCGCGCCGGGCCGAGCGGCTGAGCGTGGAACTTGCCACGATGGAATCGGTGAACCCGGCCGCGGTGAAATACCTCAACCGCCTGTCTGACTGGTTCTTCGTCGCCGCCCGCATCGCCAACGACGACGGCAGGGACGATGTCCTGTGGGTTCCCGGAGCGAACCGCTGAACGCAGCGAGGCGGCAAACGCATCGCGTTTGGCAACGGGAAGAGCGGACCGCGAGGTTTCGGAAAGGCCCCGTTACAATTCCGCAGGGAACCACCCGAAAAGCCACGAAACGCGACGTCGAAACATCCTTTCGGGTCGATTTTGCCCTGTTGTCGCCGTCCCCGACCCGCTAACAAACCCCTGAGAGCTTGAAACGCCCCCGCCCTGCCGGGGCAGAGACCCAAGGAGAGCACGCTGATGAAGGTATTGGTGCCTGTAAAGCGCGTGATCGACTACAACGTGAAGGTCCGCGTGAAGGCGGACGGCAGCGGTGTCGATCTGGCGAATGTCAAAATGTCGATGAACCCGTTCGATGAGATCGCCGTGGAAGAGGCGATCCGTCTGAAGGAAAAGGGCGCGGCCGATGAGATCGTCGCCGTTTCCATCGGCGTGAAGCAGGCGCAGGAAACGCTGCGCACCGCGCTGGCCATGGGCGCCGACCGGGCCATCCTGGTGGTCGCGGCGGACGACGTGCACCAGGACATCGAGCCGCTGGCGGTGGCCAAGATCCTCAAGGCCATCATCGACGAGGAGCAGCCCGGTCTGGTGATCGCCGGCAAGCAGGCGATCGACAACGACATGAACGCCACCGGCCAGATGCTCTCGGCGCTCTTGGGCTGGAGCCAGGCGACCTTCGCCTCGGAGGTCGGCATCGAGGGCGACAGCGCCGTGGTGACCCGCGAGGTCGACGGCGGCCTGCAGACCATCAAGGTCAAGCTGCCCGCGATCGTGACCGCCGATCTGCGCCTGAACGAGCCGCGCTATGCCTCGCTGCCGAACATCATGAAGGCCAAGAAGAAGCCGCTGGAGGAAAAGACCCCGGCGGATTACGGCGTCGACGTGACCCCGCGGCTGGAGGTGGTCAAGACCACCGAGCCGGCGGCGCGGCAGGCCGGTGAAATCGTGGGCTCGGTGGACGAGCTGGTGGCGAAACTCAAGGAAGCGGGGGCTCTGTGATGGCTGTACTCCTTCTTGCCGAAGTGACCGACGGCGCGCTGGCGCTGGATGCAACCGCCAAGGCCGTGACCGCGGCCAAGGCGCTGGGCGACGTGACCGTCCTCTGCGTGGGCGCCAAGGCCGCCGACGCCGCCGCCGAGGCCGCGAAAATCGACGGCGTGGCCAAGGTTCTGTGTGCCGAGGATGCGCTTTACGGCCACCGCCTGGCCGAGCCCGCCGCGGCGCTGATCGTCAGCCTCGCCGCCGATTACGAGCATATCGTGGCCCCCGCCACCACCGACGCCAAGAACATCATGCCGCGGGTGGCGGCGCTTCTGGACGTGATGATCCTGTCGGACGTGACCGCCGTGGTCGACGGCGCCACCTTCGAGCGCCCGATCTACGCGGGCAACGCCATCCAGACGGTGAAGAGTTCGGACGCGAAGAAGGTCATCACCTTCCGCACCTCGACCTTCGAGGCCGCCGGATCGGGCGGGTCGGCACCGGTGGAGACCATCGCCGCCGGCGACAACCCCGGCCTGTCCGAATGGGTCGAGGACAAGGTGGCCGCCTCCGACCGGCCAGAGCTGACCTCGGCGGGCATCGTGGTCTCCGGCGGGCGCGGCGTGGGCTCGGAAGATGATTTCGCGCTGATCGAGAAGCTGGCCGACAAGCTCGGCGCGGCGGTCGGCGCCTCGCGCGCGGCGGTCGATTCGGGCTACGCGCCGAACGACTGGCAGGTGGGCCAGACCGGCAAGGTGGTGGCGCCCGACCTCTACATCGCGGTGGGCATCTCCGGCGCGATCCAGCACCTGGCGGGGATGAAGGACAGCAAGATCATCGTCGCCATCAACAAGGACGAAGAGGCCCCGATCTTCCAGGTCGCCGATTTCGGACTGGTCGCCGACCTGTTCCAGGCCGTGCCGGAACTGACCGAAAAACTCGGCTGAGCCGCCCCACGGATCCCGCAAACGGCCCGCCGATCCGGTGGGCCGTTTCGCGTTCAGCCCATCAGCCGCGCCACCACCGGCGCCAGCGCCGCCGCCACCTCGCCATGTGCGGCAGGGCCCGGCATCTGGGCCGCGGCGGCCTGTTCGAGCGGTGGAAAGACCATACCGTCGATGCCCCTCGCACAGGCGGCCGGACTGGCCACCACCTCGACATATTCAGTGAAGAGCGGGCGCACCGCGTCGATCATCGCGCGATCGACGAACAGCGGATCCTGCCCCAGCCCCGCGCCGCGCGGGCTGTCCCCCGGCCGGCGGCTCGACAGCCACAGCAGCACCCGCGCCCCCCGCATCCGCCCCGCGAGATGGCGCATCCGCGCCAGCCAGGCGGCCTTCAGCTCTTCGACGAGCAGCAGGAACCGCTCGGCCGAGACCGCCTGCAGCGTGCCCAGCATGTGGCGGGTGAAATGGAACTCGGTGAAATCGACCTCGCGATAGACCGCCTGCAACATCGCCGATGCCGTGAGGAAGCGGTCGTTGCGGCGCGGATGCACGCTGTAGAACCGGTTCGACATGTTCTGTGCGCCCAGCACCTGCAGCACGCTCACCCGCGCGCGGTCGCAGATCCGCTGCACCACGCCGTCGCCGGCGAAGACATCGATCCCGGCATTCACCAGGCCGAGATTCACCACCGGGTGGCCGATTTCGGCCTCCACCAGATGCGGATAGGGACGTGCGATATATTTTCCGTAGGTCTCCGTCCCGCCCAGGATGGTGCAAAAGGCCCCGTCGAGCGGCCGCTCCGGCCCGCGGAACAGAAGCCGCGACCGGCCGTATCGGCACGGGGAATAGTCCAACGCGCCAGCGCCATGATGTTCATACATTTTCGCCCCCTCTTCTCGTATTGCGACTCACCCGTCTCAAGACTGGACGCCGAGGCTTTCCAAATGGCTAAAGCCGCAATTTGAAACGAATGCGAACGGCCCTTCGGGCTTGCACGCGGCGCCCGCGCGGGCCTATGGTCTGCGCGGCATCAGAAGGGGTCAGCCATGGACATCAAGACGGTCGGGATCGTCGGCGCAGGGCAGATGGGCAACGGGATCGCCCATGTCTTCGCGGTGGCGGGCTATGACGTGCTGCTGAACGATATCTCGCAGGATAACCTGGACCAGGCGATCGCGGTGATCGACCGCAACCTCGAGCGCCAGGTCAGCCGCGACAAGATCAGTGCCGAGGACAAGGCCGCGGCGCTGGCCCGCATCGCCACCACGGTGACCCTGACCGACCTCGGCGGCAGCGACCTGATCATCGAGGCCGCGACCGAGCGCGAGACGGTGAAGCAGGCGATCTTCGAGGATCTTCTGCCGCATCTCAAGCCCGAGACCATCCTGACCTCCAACACCTCGTCGATCTCGATCACCCGACTGGCCAGCCGCACCGACCGGCCGGAAAAATTCATGGGCTTCCATTTCATGAACCCGGTGCCGGTGATGCAGCTGGTGGAGCTGATCCGCGGCATCGCTACCGACGACGCGACCTACCAGACCCTGCTCAAGGTGGTGGAGAGCCTGGGCAAGACCGCCGCCAGCGCCGAGGATTTCCCCGCCTTCATCGTCAACCGCATCCTGATGCCGATGATCAACGAGGCGGTCTACACGCTCTATGAAGGGGTGGGGTCCGTCAAATCCATCGACGAGTCGATGAAGCTGGGCGCCAACCATCCGATGGGGCCGCTGGAGCTGGCCGATTTCATCGGGCTCGACACCTGCCTGGCGATCATGAACGTGCTGCATGACGGGCTGGCCGACACCAAGTATCGCCCCTGCCCGCTGCTGACGAAATATGTCGAGGCCGGATGGCTGGGCCGCAAGACCGGGCGCGGCTTCTACGACTACCGCGGCGAGGTGCCGGTCCCCACCCGCTGATTCAAGTTTTTCTGCGAAGAATCACACCAGTTCTTCGCGGAAGGATTGCCCCTGCTCAGGGCTGCAGCGCCAGCGTCTGCGCGCGCAGCCAGGCGACGAAGCCGCGCGGGTTGCTCGACCAGCCGTCGATCTCGGCCCGGTCGATGGGCGCGCCCACCACCGGCGCCTGCGGCTTGTTCAGGGCATGCACCACCTCGAACAGGAGCAGCCCTTGGCGCAGCGTCGGCGAGACGCGGTTGGCCATCTGGTACCAGCGCGAATTCTGCCCCGGGAAGAAGATCGGCAGCACCCTTGCGCCGGAGCGCAGGATCATCTTGGCGGTGAAGGGGTTCCAGTCGCGCTCGATCACCGGGCCGAACATCGTGTCCGACGAGGCCACCACGCCCGAGGGGAACAGCACGATCACGCCGCCGTCCTTCAGGTGTTCCATCGCGCGCCGGCGCATATCGAGGTTCTGCTGCAGCGCATCCGCCTCATGGGCGAAGGGGACGGGGATCATGAACTGCTCGATCTCGCCGACCCCCGTCAGCAGGTTGCGGGTCAGGATCTTGTAATCGGTGCGGACCCGCCCGATCAGCTCGCCCAGAACCATGCCGTCGACCAGCCCGTGCGGGTGGTTGGCCACGATCACCAGCGGCCCGTCCTTGGGGATGTTGGCGATCTGCTCCGGCGGGGTCCGCAGCTCGATCCCCATGACCTCAAGCGCCTGTTTCCAGAAGGCCTGGCCGTGCGGCACGCCCATCGCCTCGAACCTGCGGATCAGGCGCAGCAGGCGCATCTTGCCGGTCAGGACTTCCATCGCCTGTATGGTGGCGACCTGAAACGGATTGTCGAAGGTGTGGGCATAGGACAGGCGCCGGCGGTCATAGGGCTGATCGGCGAGATTCCGTCCGTCGCCCTGCCCCACCAGAGAGCCGGGCTTGCGATGAACCAGTGCCGGCCTGTGTTGGGAACTGTCAACCAAACCGCCGCCGCTCCTTGCCTGCCGCCCTACATCTCCTCGCCGAACCGGTCGGCAACCAGCGCCTCCAGCGCGTCGGCCAGCGCCTCGGCCTCGGGCCCGCTGGTCTGAACCTGAATAGAGGTTCCTTTCGAGGCTGCCAACATCAAAAGCCCCATGATGGAATCGCCCGAGGCGCTGAGCCCGTCGCGGCTGACCTCGGCCCGGGCGTCATGCGCCTCGACCGTTTCCACGAATTTCGCCGAAGCCCGCGCGTGCAGGCCCTTTTCGTTGATGATGTCCAGATTGCGGGTGATGGTATTGCTCATTCAGTGCCGTTTTCCTGCTGGTCCGTCGAAGGCGTCGATGTATTTGCGCCCGGCGGCCAGCGCGCCCTCCACCGCATCCTCCAGCGCCATGCGGCGCGATTTCGCCAGCTTGATCAGCATCGGAAGATTGGCGCCATAAAGGATCACCCGATCCTCCGGATCGCAGGCGCGCAGCGACAGGTTCGAGGGCGAGCCGCCGAACATGTCGGTCACCACCACCACCCCGTCGCCGGTATCGACGGCATCGGCGGCGGCCTTGATCTCGGCCTGTTTCAGGGCGCGGTCATGGTCGGGCTCGATCGAGATGGCGAGGATGCCGGGCTGCCTGCCCACCACATGCTCGACCGCGGCCAGGTATTCCCTGGCCAACCCGCCATGCGCAACGATCACGATACCGATCACCCGGCCGACCCCGATCCAGTTCCCGTTCCGGGGGTCGCAGGCCCCCGTCGCTCCAGTTCACGATGTCTCTTAGACACCCGCCAACCGGCATCCGCAAGCGCATTGGACAGTTTTTCCACCACCATGACCGACCTGTGCTGGCCGCCGGTGCAGCCAAAGGCGATGGACAGATGCGACTTGCCCTCGTCGCGGTAGGCCGGCAGCAGAAGCAGCGCCAGATCCAGCACCTTGTCGAAGAACGGCTGGAAGCGCGCGTCCTGCGCGACGTAGGCCGCGACCTCTTCCGCCTGACCGTCCAGTCCGCGCAGGGCAGGCTCCCAGTAGGGGTTTCGCAGGAAACGACAGTCGAAGACCATATCCGCGCCGCGCGGCACGCCGCGCTTGTAGGAAAAGGAATGCACCGAGACGGCAAGCCGCGGCGCCCCGGCGGTGCCGAACCAGCGCGCCACCTCGGCCCGCAACTCGTGCGGGGTCAGCTCCGAGGTGTCGATCAGCATGTCCGCCAGCGCGCGCACCGGCCCCAGCAGGTCAAGCTCGCGCGCGATGCCCTCGGCGGGGCTTTCTGCGGGGGCGAGGGGATGGCGGCGGCGGGTCTCGGAGAAGCGGCGCAGCAGCACGTCGCCCTGGCAGTCGACAAAGACGATCTCCACGTCGACATTGGGGGCGGCGCGCAACTGCGCGGCCAGATCGGCCAGCGCGGCGACGCTGAAATCGCGGTTGCGCGGGTCCAGCCCCAGCGCGAGCGGCTGCCCCAGCGGCGGACCGTCCAGCAGCCGGGGCACCAGCGTCAGCGGCAGGTTGTCGATCACCTCGTAGCCGAGATCCTCCAGCGCCTTGAGCACGGTCGAGCGCCCCGCGCCCGAGGGCCCGGTGATCAGCACCAGCCGGTGCGCGGCCGGGCGATCGTGGGAACTGGTCTCAAAGGCGTCAGGCGTCATCAGGCACTCCTTCCCCGCTTTAGATATTGCAGGATCGCTGCGGGGAAATGGGCATTTTCGACCTTGTGAAGCAAGCTGACCTTGCGGTCCAGCAGGCGGATCTCGCGCGGCGGCGGCAGGCGCTCGGCCTCGACGCGGTCCAGATCGACGGCCAGCACGACCTCGGCCTGCGGCACGGCGTCCGCGCGCAGGATGCCGACGCCGCGCGCCTCGATCAGCCCGGCGATGCTGGCCGGGGCCGAGGCCACCAGCCCGCCCGGCCCCGCGCGCAGGCAGGTCCGGTCATCGGCCACCAGCGCCGCGCCGCGGGCCATCAGCTCCAGCGCCAGCGCCGATTTGCCCGCGCCCGAGGCCCCCAGGATCAGCACGCCGCGACCCGAAAGCGCCACGCAACTGGCATGGAGGATGGACGGCCCGGTCATCGCGGCCGGTCAGACCGGCAGGCCCACGACGAAACGCGCGCCCAGCGGCTCGGAGGTGACGTCGGCATCGGTCGGGCGGATGTTCTCCGCCCAGATCACGCCGCCATGCGCCTCGACGATCTGCTTGGAGATCGCCAGCCCGAGGCCGGAATGATCGCCGAACTGCCCGGCGGGGCGTTCTGAATAGAATCGGTTGAAGATCTTGGTCAGCGCCTGGTCGGGGATGCCGGGGCCGGTATCCTCGACCACCACCAGGACGCGGTTGTCGCGCTTGCGCGCCCAGACCCGCACCGCGTCGCCCTCTTCGCAGAAGGACACGGCGTTGGTGATCAAGTTGACGAAGACCTGCGCCAGCCGCGCCTCGAGCCCTTGGATGATCACCGGCTCGGGCGGCAGGTCGGAGATGAAATCCACACCCTTGGTCTTGGCCTCAGCCCCGAGGTGATCGGAAAGGTTCTGCAAGAGCTGCACCAGGTTGAAGCTCTCTTCCTCTTCCTTGACCAGCTCGCTGTCCAGCCGCGAGGCGTTGGAGATGTCGCTGACCAGCCGGTCCAGCCGCCGCACGTCGTGGTCGATCACGTCGAGAAGCTTGTCGCGCTGGTCGGGCCGCTTGGCCAGACGCAGCGTACCCACCGCCGAACGCAGCGAGGCCAGCGGGTTCTTGATCTCATGCGCCACGTCGGCGGCGAACTGCTCGTTCGCGTCGATCCGGTCGTAAAGCGCGGTCACCATGCCGCGCAGCGCGCCCGACAGCCGACCGATCTCGTCGGGCCGGGCGGTCAGGTCGGGGATGCGCACGCGCGAGGGGCTCATCTTGCGGGCGTTCTTGTCGCGCCCGATCTCGGCAGCGGCGGCCAGATCGGAGAGCGGGTTGGCGATGGTCGAGGCCAGAACAAGGCTCAGACCGATCGACACCAGGATGGCGATCACGAACATCTGGAGAACCTGCTCGCGCTCGGTCCGCACCAAGGCGTCGATCTCGCCGGCGGCGCTGGCCAGGGCGACCACGCCCAGAACCTCGTCGCCGCGCCGGATCGGGGTGGCGACGGTGAAGAAGGTCCGGCCCGCCGTGTCGACGACCGAGTTCACGGCGGTCTGACCCTGCAGCGCGCGCTGCGACAGCGCCCGCGCCTGGCCGAGCACGTCATGCGGGACCTCGGGCGCCTCGGATTGGCTGAAAACCCCGGCCAGGGTCTCCCAGACCGAGTTCAGGAAATCGGTGATCATGGTCGAACGGCCGTCACGCGCGACGGGGATCGCGGCCCGGCGCGGCAGCCCCTCGGAGGAGGCGACCAGCTGCTGCGCGGGATCGAAGAGGTAGACCTCGATGCCGCGGGCCATGTCCAGCGACGCCAGCGTGCCTTGGGCGTCGATCCCGTCGCCGGCGCTCAGGCTGACCGGGCCGAGCGCCGGAACCCCGGCCTCGAACACGTCGGCGATCAGCTCGGCCTGGGCGATGCAGGCGGCCTCGCGCTGCTTGACCAGGCTGTCGCGGCCGGGGCTCAGATAGAGCACGCCGGCCACCAGGACCACCAGAGCGAGCAGGTTGAAGGTGATGATCTTGCGCGCCAGCGGCGAGCGGTTCAGCGCTATGGCGCTCCGCCTTGCGCGCCGCCGCCGGACCTCGGTGTCGATCGTGACATCGGGGGCCACCCAGTCCTCACCGAGCAGCACATCCGCATCATGCTGTGATCTTGTGTCGCGCAAGGCTGTCCCCAAACCGGGTGTCACTCTTCATTGTACCGATAGCCGATGCCGTACAGGGTCTCGATGGCGGCGAAATCGGGGTCCGACTGTCGCATCTTCTTGCGCAGCCGCTTGATGTGGCTGTCGATGGTGCGGTCGTCGACATAGACCTGATCGTCATAGGCGACATCCATCAGCTGGTCGCGGCTCTTGACGAAGCCGGGCCGCTGGGCCAGCGCCTGCAGCAGCAGGAACTCGGTCACGGTCAGCGACACGTCCTTGCCCTTCCAGGTCACGGCGTGGCGCAGCGGGTCCATCCGCAGCTGGCCGCGCTCCATCACCTTGCTCTCCTCGGGCGCCGGGCCGCTGTCGGAGGCGATCGCCTCCTGCCGGCGCAGCAGGGCGCGGATGCGCTCGACCAGAAGGCGCTGCGAGAACGGCTTCTTCACATAGTCGTCGGCACCCATGCGCAGGCCCAGCACCTCGTCGATCTCGTCATCCTTGGAGGTGAGGAAGATCACCGGCATGTTGGTTTTCTGGCGTACCCGCTGCAGCAGGTCCATGCCGTCCATCCGGGGCATCTTGATGTCGAAGACGCCGATGTCCGGCAGGCGCTTGTTGAAAGCGTCCAGCGCCGTCTGGCCGTCATTGTAGGTCTCAACCTCGAACCCTTCTGCCTCAAGGGTCATGGACACCGACGTCAGGATATTCCTGTCGTCGTCAACGAGTGCGATCCTTGACATGGAAACTTCCCTTTTTGTTCTGCTCTATGCCTGTTTTTTGCCTCATTTTTCCCTTTTTCATCAGCGGGAATCAAGCGGTATCCGCGAATCACCCCCCTCCCGGACCCGATTTGAATCGAAAAAGATTGACACATTGCCAATTTGCATCACCAAGGGCGCGCGGCAGGGGGCGGCATCAATGCCACGCGGCCCGGCGGCGAGGCGCATCGGCAAGGGTTCGCCCAGCCCTCGACAAGTGGTTGCGCTAACTATGAAAACCGCCCTGTTCCTTTGCGGAAACCTCATGTTATAGGGGCGCCACCGGCCCCAAAGGCCCAGTTTCGCGACGCAAGCCACCCTTGCGCCGGCGGTGGAATTTTCTTGATCCGCGGATGCGCGGACGGTGTCAGGAGCATGCAGATGAACGGACGGGTCAATCCCTCGCAGCGCTTGGAAGATCAAGGTATCTCGGGGCTGGGGAACGTCTATTACAACCTCATGGAGCCCGCGCTGGTCGAAGCCGCGCTGAAGAACGGCGAAGGCACGCTGGGCAACGGCGGCGCGCTGCTGGTCGCCACCGGCGAGCACACCGGCCGCTCGCCCAAGGACAAGTTCGTGGTGCGCACGCCGTCGGTCGAGGACAGCATCTGGTGGGACAACAACAAGCCGATGGACCCCGAGGCCTTCGACCGCCTGCATGCCGACATGCTGGAGCACATGAAGGGCCGCGACTACTATGTGCATGACCTCTATGGCGGCGCCGACCCGGCGCAGCGTCTGGATGTGCGCGTGGTCACGGAAATGGCCTGGCACGGCCTGTTCGCCCGCCACCTGCTGCGCCGCCCCGCGCGCGAGGAACTCGACAGCTACCTGCCCGAATTCACGATCCTCAATTGCCCGTCGTTCAAGGCCGACCCGGAGCGCCACGGCTGCCGCACCAAGACCGTCATCGCGCTGAACTTCGACAAGAAGCTGATCCTGATCGCCGACAGCGAATATGCCGGCGAAATCAAGAAATCGGTCTTCACGCTGCTCAACTACATCCTGCCCGGCAAGGGCATCATGCCGATGCACTGCTCGGCCAACCACGCGATCGACAACCCGGTGGACACCGCCGTGTTCTTCGGCCTCTCGGGCACCGGCAAGACCACGCTCTCGGCCGACCCGTCGCGCACGCTGATCGGCGATGACGAGCACGGCTGGTCGGACACCGGCACCTTCAACTTCGAAGGCGGCTGCTATGCCAAGACGATCAATCTGAGCGCCGAGGCCGAGCCCGAGATCTACGCCACCACGACCAAGTTCGCGACCGTGATCGAGAACATGGTCTATGACGCGGAGACCAGGGAACTCGACTTCGAGGACGACAGCCTGACGGCCAACATGCGTTGCGCCTATCCGCTGCACTACATCTCGAACGCCTCGGAAACCTCGCTGGGCGGCCATCCCAAGAACATCATCATGCTGACGTGCGACGCCTTCGGCGTGCTGCCGCCGATCGCGCGGCTGACGCCGGCGCAGGCAATGTATCACTTCCTGTCGGGCTTCACCTCCAAGGTGGCCGGCACCGAGAAGGGCGTGATCGAGCCCGAGCCCACCTTCTCGACCTGCTTCGGCGCGCCCTTCATGCCGCGCCGGCCCGAGGTCTACGGCAACCTGCTGCGCGAGAAGATCGCAAAGCATGGCGCCACCTGCTGGCTGGTCAACACCGGCTGGACCGGCGGCGCCTATGGCGCGGGCTCGCGCATGCCGATCCGCGACACCCGCCTGCTGCTGAGCGCCGCGCTCGACGGTTCGCTCAACGATGCCGAGTTCCGCAAGGACCCGAATTTCGGCTTCGAGGTGCCGGTGCATGTAGAGGGCGTGGCCGACGTCCTGCTCGACCCGCGCAAGACCTGGAGCGTCAACGAGGAATACGACGCGCAGGCCAGGAAGCTGGTCGCCATGTTCGCCGAGAACTTCGCGCAATATGTGCCCTATATCGACGAGGACGTGAAAGCCGCGGCCATCGGCTGAGGCGCCTCTCCTCTGCGACCACCGAAACCCCGGCCGCCGCGCCGGGGTTTCTTTTTTCGGTCAGATCCGCGGATCGGGCGGCGTGGCTTCGGCAGGCGGCGCCGTTGCCGCGTCCCCGCAAGAGGCGGCGCCCTCCCGGCGGAAGGGTCGGGCGCTGCCCGGACCGCGGGTCGCATTGGCTGCGCGAGAATTGAATTCGGCTTTGTTTCCGCCCCGGGGCGGTCTGCCGCGCGGGCCCTGGCCTGCCGGGCCACGGCGGACCCTGCCCCTACCCCATCAGCCCCTTGCGGATCAGGTTGGCGGCGGCCAGCGACAGGACGAACAGCGTCGCCTTGCGGAAGCGCGCCGCGTCCAGCCGGTCATGCACCTTGAACCCCAGCCACATGCCCAGGCCCGCCGGCACCACCATCGCCACGGACAGCGGCGCGGTCTGGGCGTTCAGTACCCCCGATCCCACATGCGAGACCAGCAGCATCACGCCCCCGAGCAGGAACACCACGCCTTGCACGCGCAGGGCTTCGGTCTTTTCGGTGTTGAAGCTCAGCAGATAGGCGATCACCGGCGGTCCCCAGACCCCGGAGACCCCGCCGAAGAAGCCGCCCAGCGCGCCCATCATCACCTCCGCCCGGTGCCGGCGATGCGCCGGAAGGATCAGCTGCTTGCCCAGCAGCTGGGTGACCGTGAACAGCAGGATCGGCCCGCCGAGCAGGAGGTAGAGCGCCGCGTCGGGCAACACCGCCACCAGCGGCGCGCTGAGAAAGATGAACAGGACCACGGAGCCGATCAGGCGCTTGTAGGTGACGATCGATTCGACGGCCGCGCCCACGCCGCCGCGGCAGGCCTGCGCGATGTTGGTCAGCACCGTGGGAACGATCAGGGCGGCCAGCGCAACCGGCGCGGGCAGGAAACTGCTCAGGGCCGAGATCATGATCATCGGCATGGCAAATCCCACCGCGCCTTTCACGAAGCCCGCGAAAAGCGTAACGACGAAGGCGGCGGCAAGAAACGCGGGCGGCAACCCGGAGAAATCTGTTGGCATGGCATCCTCTTTTCGGGACACGCTATAACCCGGCTGAATGATCGCTGCACCGCAAAATCGCAAAGACACTTTCGTTCAAAATGGCATGCTAGCTTGAATTTTTCTTGCGCTGCACCTGCGAAAAGCCTATGCCGTCCCCGACCGATCACGAAGGAGCCGATTCATGCCGCATGATGGACAAGACCTGCCCCGCGTCGCCCCCGAAAGCGCCCGCCTCGACGATGTTCTGGCGCTCACCGGCGCCGCGGTCGCCCCGGCCGAGGCGCTGCTCGAACAGGCCACGTCCACTCTGCGCGCCGCCGTCACCGTCGATGGCCGCGTCTCGGCCGCGCGTCTGGAGGAGCACCAGCACGCCGCCCACGCGCTGGCCTGGCTCGCCACCTATGTCGAAGCGCTGCGCCAGATGCAGGGCTGGGCCACGCGGCTCGACGCCGAGGGCCGGTTCGGCGAGATGGAGGCGCTGATCCACCAGATCGCCTTCGGCGAGTATCTCAACCAGATCCAGGGCGGCATCCCGATGAGCCAGGGCGAGATCGCCCGGCTGACCGACCTCGGCATCACCCCCGACCTGCCCGCACAGGCGGCCTGCGCCACGCTGATCGCCTTCGGCAACAGCGCCGCCGCGCGCGGGCGCCTGGTCGCGCTGATGCGCGACAACGCCGGCCACGCCACCTTCGGCGCCACGGGGCTCGACGACGAACTGGAGATGATCCGCGACCAGTTCCGCCGCTTCGCCGACGAAAAGGTCGTGCCGCACGCCCATGAATGGCACCTCAAGGACGAGCTGATCCCGATGGAGATCATCGAGGAACTGGCCGGGATGGGTGTGTTCGGCCTGACCATCCCGGAAAACCTCGGCGGGCTCGGCCTGTCCAAGGCCTCGATGGTGGTGGTCTCAGAGGAGCTGTCGCGTGGCTATATCGGCGTCGGCAGCCTCGGCACCCGGTCCGAGATCGCGGCCGAACTGATCCTGTGCGGCGGCACGGACGAACAGAAATCGCACTGGCTGCCCAAGATCGCCAGCGGCGAGATCCTGCCCACCGCCGTCTTCACCGAGCCCAACACCGGCTCCGACCTCGGCGCCCTGCGCACCCGCGCGGTCAAGACGGGCGAGGATTACGAGGTGACCGGCAACAAGACCTGGATCACCCATGCCGCCCGCACCCATGTGATGACCCTGCTGGCGCGCACCGATCCGAACACCACCGATTACCGCGGCCTGTCGATGTTCCTCGCCGAAAAGACGCCGGGCACCGACAACGATCCCTTCCCCACCCCCGGCATGACCGGCGGCGAGATCGCGGTGCTGGGCTATCGCGGAATGAAGGAATACGAGCTGGGCTTCGACGGCTTCAAGGTGAAGGGCGAGAACCTGCTCGGCGGGGTCGAGGGCCAGGGATTCAAGCAACTCATGCAGACCTTCGAATCCGCCCGCATCCAGACCGCCGCCCGCGCCGTCGGCGTGGCCCAGTCCGCGCTTGAGGTAGCCATGCAATATGCCGAGGACCGCAAGCAGTTCGGCAAATCCCTGATCGCGTTCCCCCGCGTCGCCGGCAAGCTGGCGATGATGGCGGCCGAGATCATGGTCGCGCGCCAGCTGACCTATTTCTCGGCCTGGGAAAAGGACCACGACCGCCGCTGCGACCTTGAGGCTGGGATGGCGAAACTGCTGGGCGCCCGCGTCGCCTGGGCCGCGGCCGACAACGGGCTGCAGATCCACGGCGGCAACGGCTTCGCGCTGGAATACGCGATCAGCCGAATCCTGTGCGACGCCCGCATCCTCAACATCTTCGAGGGCGCGGCCGAGATCCAGGCCCAGGTCATCGCCCGCCGCCTGCTGGGCTGAGCCCGCGCGACAACGCGACCGGCCCGCGCGACCGGGCCGGATGTTCCGTTCGGGCCGCTCAGTCCGGCACGGCGAAGGCCAAGGTCCGGCTGATCCGCGCGTGGCTCTCGCCGCTTTCCGCGACCCAGGCATCGAACGCCGCCTGCGCCTTTCTCTGCGCGCTCTTCGAACCCGCCGCGCCCTCCAGCACCCCGGCCAGCGTCAGCGCCGCCACCACCGATTGCGTCAGCACGAAATTGCCGTAGCCGAGCTGGCGCAGCGCATATTGCCCGGTCAACCCGCCCAGCCGCGACCCGCGCCTCTTCAGCAGCTCGAACAGGCCGACCGTGTCCTCATGCGGCCAGTTGCCCAGATAGGCCGCCGCCGATCCATGCGCCCGCGCCAGATCGGACAGGAAGACCGCGTTATCGCGCACCGACAGGATTTTCGGCCCGTGCCGGACGATCGCCGGATTGGCCAGATGCGCGTCCAGCTCCTCCTCCGACATCAGCGCGTTGCGCCCGATGTCGAAGTCGTGGAACGCCTCTTCGAAGGCCGGCCATTTCGCCGCGATCACCTTGCGGCTGAACCCCGCCTGGAACACCGCGCGCGCGAACCCCGCCAGGATACGATCATCGCTCAGCCCGGCCAGGGGCCGGGCAGGCAGCTCCGCCAGGGCGGCCTCCAGCGCGGCCTCTCCTATTCGCGCCACCGCGATGGCGCGCAGCTCCGCATAGCTCTTCATGTCGTTCTCCCCAACATGTCCACCAGCCGCGCCCGTGCCTCTGGCAGCGGCCTGTCGCCCAGCGCAGGCGCCAGCCATCGGGCCAGAAAATGCCCCGTGATGCCAAGCCCTGCCAGCACGTTTTCGCGCGCGCCGTCGCCCGCGCCCAGCATCTCGGGCGGCAGCGGCAGCAGCCGCTCGGCCCATTCGCCGGCCCCCTCGGCGCTCACCGCGCGCCCCGATTTCGGCGAGACATAGGCAAGATCGTCGCGCGTCCCAGTCACCGCGCAGGCCGACAGGTCCAGCCCGAAACCGAGCTCCTCCAGCAGCGCCATCTCCCAGCGCAGATAGGCCAGCGGCCACAGCTCCGAGCGGCCCAGCATGTCCAGCACGCTTATGGTCCTGCGGTATAGCACCGGATGGGGCGCGCGTTCGGGCAGCGAGAAATGCAGCAGCGCCGTGACCGCGTTCAGGCCCGCCAGCGCCACCCGGTCGGACATCAGATCGGCGCGAGACTTCAGCGGCTCCACCGCATAGGCGCCCAAGTGATCCTCCAGCCGCGCCCGCCAGGTGACCTCCAGCTGCGCGCCGGGCTGCAGCAGCGGCGCCATCCTGCGCCCCGCGCCGCCGCGCACCACGCCGGCATGGCGGCCATGCGCCTCGGTGAAAAGCTCGACAATCGCCGCGCTTTCCCCGTGCCGCCGCACCGCCAGAACCGCACCCTGGTCACGCCACTCCATTGCGCCTCCTTCTTCTTGGGAGAAATACTCCCGCCGGAGGCAAGAAAGTCACGAAAGCCCCGGCTCGTCCAGCAGATGGCGCCCCTGCCGGTCCTCCACCTCGATCACCCACAGATCGGGATCAAAGCCGCGCTGGCGGGCGATGGCCTCGTCCACCTCCGGCTCCGGCCCCTCGGCCAGAACCATCCAGACCCGCTCCCCGCTCATCAGGTCGAAACTGCGCTGATAGACCCTGGCCTGCCCGTCCAGCGTGTTGAGCTTCACCAGAACGGCGCCCGCCGTGGCATCGCCCCGTGTGACGACGAAGGCCGGAATATCGGCCAGCCGCAGCCGCGCCAGATAGGCCGAAACCCAGATATCCGAGGTCAGCCTTGCCACGCCGCAGCCGCCTTCTCCTGGCCCGAAATATCCCGGGGTGTCTGAGGGGCAGCGCCCCTCAGCAGGACAAAAGCCTTGCGCCGCAGGCGCTCAATCGCCATCGCGGAAATCGAGGCCCATCTCGCCGTAACGCTCGGCCTCGTCCAGCCAGCCCGGCCGCACCTTGACCTGCAGGAACAGGTGCACCTTGCGGCCGAGAAACGCCTCCAGTTCCTCGCGCGCAGCCTTGGAGACCGCCTTGATCGTCTCGCCCTTGTGGCCCAGCACGATCCCCTTGTGCCCGTCGCGGACGACATAGACCACCTGGTCGATCCGGGCCGAGCCGTCCTTGCGCTCCTCCCAGTTCTCGGTCTCCACGGTCAGCTGATAGGGCAGCTCCTGGTGCAGGCGCAGGGTCAGCTTCTCGCGCGTCATCTCTGCCGCGATCATGCGCATGGGCAGATCGGCGATCTGGTCCTCGGGATAGAGCCACGGCCCCTCGGGCAGCTCTTCGGCCAGCCAGCCGCGCAGGTCATCGACGCCATAGCCCTTCTCGGCCGAGATCATGAAGGTCCGGACGAAGGGAAAGGCCTCGTTCATCTGCTGCGACAGCGCCAGCAGAACCTCCGATTTCACCCGGTCGATCTTGTTGATGGCCAGCGCCACCTTCCGGTTGGGCGCGACCCGCTCGCGCAGCGCCTCGAGGATCTTCTCCACCCCGTCGGTCAGGCCGCGATGCGCCTCGACCAGCAGCACCACGATATCGGCATCCGCCGCGCCGCCCCAGGCCGCGGCCACCATGGCCCGGTCCAGCCGCCGGCGCGGCCGGAACAGGCCCGGCGTGTCGACGAAGACGATCTGGGCGTCGCCCTCGATCGCCACGCCGCGGATGCGGGCGCGGGTGGTCTGCACCTTGTGGGTGACGATCGACACCTTGGCGCCGACCATGCGGTTCAGCAGGGTCGACTTGCCGGCATTCGGTTCCCCGATCAGGGCCACGAAGCCCGCTTTCGTCTCAGCCATTTCCGGCCTCCAATCTGTCCAGAAGCGCGCGGGCGGCAGCCTGTTCGGCGGCGCGTTTCGATCCGGCGCTGGCACGTTCCTCTTCGCCGCTCTGCAACCGCGCGGCGATGGTGAAGACCGGCGCGTGGTCGGGGCCTGAGCGCGCGATCTCGATATAGCGCGGCGGCGGCGCGCCGCGGGCCTGGGCCCATTCCTGCAGCGCCGTCTTGGCGTCGCGTGCGTCCTCGTCGACGGTGTGGACGCGCGCACCCCACAGCCGCAGAACCACCTCGCGCGCGGCCTCGAACCCGGCGTCGAGATAGACCGCGGCGATCACCGCCTCCATCGCGTCGCCCAGCAGCGCCTGCTTGCGCCGCCCGCCCGACATCATCTCCGAGCGGCCCAGCTTCAGCACCGCGCCGAGGTCGATCTCGCGGGCCACGTCGGCGCAGGTCTCCTTGCGCACCAGCGCATTGAACCGCGGCGCCAGCTGGCCCTCGGTCGCCCCCTTGTCCGCGCCCAGCAGCGCCTCGGCCATCACCAGGCCGAGCACCCGGTCACCGAGGAATTCCAGCCGCTGGTTGTCGGGCCGCGTCGGCGAGGAGATCGAGGAATGCGTGACCGCGCGCAGCAGCAGCTCCGGCCGGGAGAACTCATGCCCCAGCCGGTGCGAAAAGGATATCAGGTCCGCCGAGAGCTTCACTCGATCGCCTTGAAGAAACGGTCGGGCCGCCAGGTCCAGACGAAGAACAGCGACCGGCCCGCCGAGGAGAACATGATCCGGTCGGCCCGCCCGATCAGGTAGTCCTTGTGCACATAGCCCACACCGCCATTGAGCTGGCTGTAGCGGCTGTCCTGGCTGTTGTCGCGGTTATCACCCATGAAGAAATAGTGGTCCTCCGGCACCGTGAACACCTTGGTGTTGTCCGAGAAGAACCCCTCGCCCACATTCAGGATGTCGTGGCTCACCCCGCCCGGCAGGGTTTCGATCTGGCGGGTCTTGGTGCAGGTTCCGCCCTCGCCCACCGGGGCATTCTCGCAGCGCGGATAATAGCCCATCGGACCCTGTTTCTGGAAGGGTTCCGAGAATTGCCCGCCCTGCTCCAGGCCGACCGCCGCGCCGTTGATATGCAGCACGCCGTCCTTCATCTGGATGGTGTCGCCGGGCAGGCCGATCAGCCGCTTGATGAAATCGGTGCCGTTCACCGGATGGCGGAACACCACCACGTCGCCGCGCTCGGGCGCGCTGTCCAGGATGCGCCCTTCGAACGGGCAGAGCGAGAACGGGCAGGAATAGCGCGAGTAGCCATAGGCCATCTTGTTGACGAACAGGAAGTCGCCGATCAGCAGCGTGTCCTTCATCGAGCCCGAGGGAATCCAGAAAGGCTGGAAGAACAGCGTGCGGAACACCCCCGCGATCAGCAGCGCGTAGACCACCGTCTTGATCGTTTCGACGAGGCCGCCGTCTTCTTTCGTCGCTTTCGCCATTGCTCAGAATCCTGCCGTTTTTTGCGGGTTGTGCCCGCTACATGAGGGGGCGGGCAGGGGGTGTCAAGCCAGCCGCCGCGCTTCGATCACCACGAAGGCCTGCGCCCAGGGGTGATCGTCGGTCAGCGTGACGTGGATAATCGCCTCATGGCCCGGCGGGGTCATGGCGGCCAGCCGCTCGGCCGCCCAGCCCGTGACCTGCATCACCGGCTGGCCGGTGTCGATGTTCGACACCGCCATGTCTTTCCAGGCGATGCCCATGCGCAGGCCGGTGCCCAGGGCCTTGGAACAGGCCTCCTTCGCCGCCCAGCGCTTCGCATAGGTGCCGGCGGTGTCGGCGCGCCGCTCGGCCTTGGCCTGCTCGGCCGCGGTGAAGACGCGGTCGCGGAAGCGGTCGCCGAAACGATCCAGCGTGCGCTGGATGCGCTCGATATTGGCCAGGTCTGAGCCGATGCCAAGGATCATGCCACCCCCATCTCCGTCCTCGCGCGGGAAAGAATCCTGAGAAGATCTTTGCCAAGACTTTTTAGGAAAGTCCCGGCCCGCCCGGCGGTCAAGCCCGCGCCTCATCCATCAGCCGGCGCATCTCGGCGATCGCGGGGCCGAGGCCGCGGAAGATCGCCTCGCCGATCAGGAAATGGCCGATATTGAGCTCCCGCACCTCGGGGAAGGCCGCGATCGGTTTCACCGTCTCATAGGTCAGCCCGTGGCCGGCATGCACCTCCAGCCCGAGGCTGTGGGCATAGGCGGCCATCTTGCGCAGGCGCTCAAGCTCTGCGTCGCGCGCGTCGAACCGGCCCTCGGCATGGGCGTCGCAATAGGCGCCGGTGTGCAGCTCGATCACCGGCGCGCCGATCCGGTGCGCGGCCTCGATCTGCCGGGCGTCGGCGGCGATGAAGATCGACACCCGGCAGCCCGCCTCGCGCAGCGGCGCGATGAAATGCGCCAGCCGGTTTTCGTCCTGCGCGACCTCCAGCCCGCCCTCGGTGGTGCGCTCCTCGCGCTTTTCGGGAACGATGCAGACGGCGTGCGGGCGGTGGCGCAGGGCGATGGCCTGCATCTCGGCGGTGGCGGCCATCTCCAGGTTCAGCGGCACGCTCAGGTGTTCCATCAGCCCGTCGATATCGGCGTCCGAGATATGCCGGCGATCCTCGCGCAGATGCGCGGTGATGCCGTCGGCGCCGGCCTCCTCGGCCAGCCTGGCGGCGCGCAGCGGGTCCGGATATGTCCCGCCGCGCGCGTTGCGGACGGTCGCCACGTGGTCGATATTCACCCCAAGCCGCAGCTTGCCTGCATCATCGGTCATGCCCTGAGCCCTTCCTGTATTCCGTGGCGCCGCACTCTAGTCGGGTTACGCCGTCTCGTCAGCCTTGTTGGCCGCCGCCTTTGCCTGCAGCTCGGCCAGTTTCTTCTTCAGCTTGCCGCGGCGGCGCTTCTGGTAGGCGGCGATCAGCGGCACGCTGAGATAATAGCCGATGATGCCGGTCAGGATGCCGGGCAGGATGCCGCCGATCAGGTAGGGGAAGAAGACCTCGTGATAGAAATCCGCCAGCCGGGTCCAGTGCGCATCCGCATCGGTGAACAGCGCCCACAGATTGTTGAGCAGGTCCTCGCCGGCGCCGGTGAACTTGTGGATCAGCGAATGGTCCACCTCCTCGTCGAACTCGGTGCCCAGCAGGAAATGCCCGGTTTTCAGCGCGATCGCCCCGATCGGCAGATAGGTCAGCGGGTTGCCGAAGAAGGTGGCCATGAGGGCGGCCAGGATATTGCCGTTCAACAGCCGCGCGACCAGAGCGGCGACGACAAAATGCAGGCCGTAGAACGGGGTGAAGGTGGCGAACAGCCCGGCGAAGACGCCGCGGGCGATCTTTTCGGGGCTGTCGGGCAGGCGGCGCACGCGGTGCTTGACGTAATGGAACGCCCGCGCCCATCCTCCCTTGGGGTAGATGGCATCGGCCACGATCTGCAGCACAGAGCGTTTATCGCGGCGCTTGAATACCAATTTCTGCTCCCTTCCCCGCGCTCTATCCCTGCTTGCGGTCCGGATCGCGGTACCGCGCGATCTCGGCCACATCGCTTTCCGCCTCCAGCGCGGTCATGACCGTGTGCAGATGCTCGGCATCGCGGATGTCCACGTCGATCAGGAGACGATAGAAATCGGGCTTTTTGTCGGCGAAATGCAGGTCGCTGATATTGGCCTTCTGCTCGCCGATCAGCGTGCAGATCCGGCCCAGCACGCCGGCATCGTTGCGGATGGTGACGTTCAGCGTGACCGTGTGCACCGCCGGGTGGCGGCCCGAATCCCAGTGCAGGTCGATCCAGCGTTCGGGCTGGTCCTCGACCTCGGCCAGGTTGGGGCAGTCGATCGCGTGCACCACCACGCCACGGCCGCGATAGGTGATCCCCACGATGCGCTCGCCCGGAACCGGCTGGCAGCAGGGTGCGCGGGTGAAGCTTTGCCCCGGCGACAGGCCCACCACGGCGCGCGCGGCGTCAACCTCGTCCCCGGTGGAAAGCGCCAGTTCGGGATAGAGCGCCTCGATCACCTCCTGCGCGCGCAACTCGGCGCTGCCCAGGCGCGCCAGCACCTCCTGCCCGTCCTCGAGGCCGAGGGTCTTGGCCGCGGTCTTGAGCGCCTTGTCGGTGGCCTTCTTGCCGATATGCTCGAACGCGACGCGGGCCAGTTCACGGCCCAGCTTGATGAAGCGCTCGCGGTCTTCCTCGCGCAAGCTCTTGCGGATCGCGGCCTTGGCGCGGCCGGTGACCACGATGTCGATCCAGGTGGCCTGCGGGCGCTGGCCCTCGGCGGTGATGATCTCCACCGACTGGCCGTTCTTCAGCCGCGTCCACAGCGGCACGCGGATGTGATCGACCTTGGCGCCGACGCAGCTGTCGCCGATCCTCGTGTGGATCGCATAGGCGAAATCCAGCGGCGTCGCGCCCCGGGGCAGCTTCACCACGTCGCCCTTTGGCGTGAAGCAGAACACCTGGTCGGAATACATCTCGAGCTTCACATGTTCGAGGAATTCGTCGTGGTCCTCGGCGCTCTCGAAGCGCTCGGTCAGCGCGGCCAGCCACTTGGCCGGGTCCACCGCAAAGGGGTTCTCGGCCCGCACGCCGTCGCGATAGGCCCAGTGCGCGGCAACGCCGGCCTCGGCCACCTCGTGCATCTGGCGGGTGCGGATCTGCACCTCGACGCGCTTGCCGTCGCGCCCCGACACCGTGGTATGGATCGAGCGGTAGCCGTTCGATTTCGGCTGGCTGATGTAATCCTTGAACCGCCCCGGCACGGCGCGCCAGCGCTGGTGGATCGCCCCCAGCGCGCGGTAGCAGTCGGCCTCGTTGCGGGTGATGATGCGGAAGCCGTAGATGTCCGACAGCCGCGAGAAGCCCTGGTCCTTCTCCTGCATCTTGCGCCAGATGCCATAGGGTTTCTTGGCGCGACCGAAGACGTCGGCCTCGATCCCGGCCTTGTCCAACTCGCCCCGGATGTCGTCGGTGATCTGGCGCACCACGTCGCCGGTCTCGCGCTGCAGCGTGATGAAGCGCCGCATGATCGAACTGCGCGCCTCGGGGTTGAGCACGCGGAAGGCCAGATCCTCCAGCTCCTCGCGCATCCACTGCATGCCCATGCGGCCGGCGAGCGGCGCGAAGATGTCCATCGTCTCGCGGGCCTTCTGGACCTGCTTTTCCGGGCTCATCGACTTGATGGTGCGCATGTTGTGCAGCCGGTCGGCCAGCTTGACCAGGATCACGCGCAGATCCTTGGACATGGCCATGAACAGCTTGCGGAAGTTCTCCGCCTGCTTGGTTTCCGAGCTGGAGAGCTGCAGGTTGGTCAGCTTGGTCACGCCGTCCACCAGCTCGGCGATCTCGGTGCCGAAATTTTCGGCCACTTCCTTGTAGGTGGACTTGGTGTCCTCGATCGTGTCGTGCAGCAGCGCGGTGACGATGGTGGCATCGTCAAGCTGCTGCTCGGTCAGGATCGCGGCGACCGCCACGGGATGCGAGAAATAGGGATCGCCCGAGCGGCGAAACTGCCCCTCGTGCATCTTCTCGCCATAGGCATAGGCCCGGCGGATCAGGTCTTCGTTGGTCTTCGGGTTATAGTTGCGAACCAGCGAGATCAGGTCTTCGACATCGATCTTCGGCATTTCTTCCGCAACTTTCCCGGGGGCGCGCGCTGCGCCCCGTCAGCCCTGTCCCTGCGCTTCCATCAGGGCGCGCAGCAGTTTTTCTTCCGACATGTCGTCATCGGCGGGCCTGTCCGGCTCGGCCCCGCCGCCCATCAGAAGCGCCATCGAGTCCTCTTCCGGCTCGTCGACCTCGATCTGGGTCTGGTTGCTTTCGATCATGCGCTCGCGCAGATCGTCGGCCAGCTGGGTCTCGTCGGCGATCTCGCGCAGGGCGACCACCGGGTTCTTGTCGTTATCGCGGTCCACGGTCAGTTGGCTGCCGGCGGAAATCTCGCGCGCCCGGTGGGCGGCCAGCATCACCAGCTCAAACCGGTTCGGAACCTTGTCAACGCAATCTTCAACCGTCACGCGGGCCATGAAACACTCCAGTTCGTCGTGGAAGTCGGAGCGTTATACCTATTGCGTTGCAAGGCTCTTGACAAGGGCGGAATCCGGGTCAAAGCGGCCTGATTTGCGCTTTCTCCTCCTCCGGCAGCGCCGCGAGCATCTGCTCGACCGTCAGCCCGAGGAGGGGATGGCGCCAACCGGGGGCGACATCGGCCAGCGGCACCAGAACGAAGCCGCGGTCCTGCAGACGCGGATGCGGCAGAATCAGCTCGTCCGGCGCCGTGGCCTTCTGCGCCTCCAGCGGCAGCGCGATCCAGCGGAGCAGGGTCTCGGCATCGGGCCGGACCTGCCCGCCATAGTCCAGAAGGTCGAGGTCGAGGGTGCGCGCGCCCCAGCGCGTGTCGCGGGTCCGGCCGAGGCCGCGCTCGACCCCGTGCAGATGCGCCAGCAACGCCTCCGGGGCGAGGCTGGTGGCATAGAGCGCGACCGCGTTCACGAAGTCGGGCCCCGCCCCCGCCGGGAAGCACGGGGTGGCGAACAGCCGGCTCGCGCGGAGCAGCCGAACTGATTCGTTTTCCACCGCGCGCAGCCCGGCCAGAACCGTCTCCGCGGGCCCGCCGGCGGGTGACGTTACGTTCCCGCCCAGCGCAACCAGTACTTTTGTATCAGTTTCACGACAAAGAAGGTGTTGCGACACTCGATTTAGGCCCTATTTTCATTGCTCGTTCCGCATTCCTAGGACACACCACTCACAGAACGCGACCCGCGGAACGCCATTTCGGAAGGATTTTTTCATGTTCTATCGTGACGAACGGCTTGCGCTGTTCATTGACGGGTCCAACCTCTACGCGGCTGCCAAGGCGCTGGGGTTCGACATCGACTACAAGCTCCTCCGACAGGAGTTCATGCGCCGGGGCAAGCTCCTGCGCGCATTCTACTACACCGCGCTGCTCGAGAATGACGACTATTCTCCGATCCGGCCGCTGGTCGACTGGCTGCACTACAACGGCTTCTCGATGGTGACCAAACCGGCGAAGGAATATGTCGACAGCCAGGGCCGCCGCAAGGTGAAAGGCAACATGGACATCGAGCTGACGGTCGATGCGATGGAGCTGGCGCCCAAGGTCGACCACATCGTCCTGTTCTCGGGCGACGGCGATTTCCGCCCGCTGGTGGAAAGCCTGCAGCGCCAGGGCGTCCGCGTCTCGGTGGTCTCGACCATCCGCAGCCAGCCGCCGATGATCGCCGACGAACTGCGCCGCCAGGCCGACAACTTCATCGAGCTCGACGAGCTGAAAGAGGTCATCGGCCGTCCGCCGCGCGAGCCCCGCGTCGAGACCACGATGGAGTTCGCCGAGGAAGACTGAGCTTCGCGCTCATCGGGGATGTGACCTTCCGGGGCGCGCCGAACGGGCGCGCCCCATTTTCGTTTGATCTAGCTGCCGGCGTTGATCCGGTCGTGGGTCTCGATCACCCGGCGTGGCCAGGTGCTCTTGATATAGGCCAGCACCTCCAGGATCTCGCGATCCGACAGCACGCCACCGAATCCCGCCATGTCGGTCTCATATGCGCCCCCCAGCAGCGCGGCGGTGCCGTGCTTGGTGATCGCGAAGAGCTGCGCGTCGGGATGGTGCCAGGTATGGCCCGTCTCGTCATGCGGCGGCGCGGGCATCCGCCCGTTGGGCTTGGGCGCGCGCCAGTTCGCCTCGCCCTGCAGCCGGGCGCCGTGGCAGGCGGCGCAGTTCTGCGCGTAGAGCTCCGCGCCGCGCGCCACGGCCGCCGCGTCGCGGTAGGGCACGAGGCCCGCCTGCTCCGTTCCGCTGGCGGACACCGCGATCGCTGCCCCCGCTGCGGCCAGTAACGCCGCACCGGCACTCAAAACCACGCGCTTTTTCACCTGCAATTCCTCCTTCTGCGGTCCTGTCGCGACGATCCCGGCTACGCCTTCCACCTGCCGGAAGGTCAAATGACAGCCGCGTGATCGGGCGCTGGCCAAATCCCGCGCCACCCCATATGGAGGGGGCGAACGACAAAAGCCGAGCTTTGCCGGGGTTACGCCGATGACCAGACCGCCTCTCACCCTCTATCTCGCCGCGCCGCGCGGGTTCTGCGCCGGCGTGGACCGGGCCATCAAGATCGTCGAAATGGCGCTCGAGAAATGGGGCGCGCCGGTCTATGTCCGGCACGAGATCGTGCACAACAAATACGTCGTCGACGGGCTGCGCGAGAAGGGCGCGGTTTTCGTCGAGGAACTGGCGGATTGCCCCGACAACCGGCCGGTGATCTTCTCGGCCCACGGTGTTCCGAAATCCGTGCCGGCCGAGGCCGCGCGGCGCCACATGGTCTATGTCGATGCCACCTGCCCGCTGGTCTCCAAGGTGCATATCGAGGCCGAGCGGCACCACCAGAACGGCCTTCAGATGGTCATGATCGGCCATGCCGGCCACCCCGAGACCATCGGCACCATGGGCCAGCTGCCGCCGGGCGAGGTGCTGCTGGTCGAGACCGAGGCCGACGTGGCGGAGCTCGAGGTTCGCGATCCCGAAAAACTGGCCTTCATCACCCAGACCACCCTTTCGGTTGACGACACTGCCGGGATCGTCGCCGCGCTCAAGGCGCGGTTCCCGGCCATCGTGGGGCCGCACAAGGAAGACATCTGCTACGCCACCACCAACCGCCAGCACGCGGTCAAGGCGATCGCGCCCAGGGTGGACGCGCTGCTGGTGATCGGCGCGCCGAACTCGTCGAATTCGCGCCGCCTGGTCGAGGTCGCCTCGGCCAACGGCTGCGCCTATGCCCAGCTCGTGCAGCGCGCGGACGAAATCGACTGGCGCGCCCTCGAGGGCATCAGGGCGCTCGGCCTGACCGCCGGCGCCTCGGCCCCCGAGGTGCTGGTGAACGAGGTGATCGCCGCCTGCCGCGCGCGGTTCGACGTGACCCTGACCGAGGTCGAGACCGCCACCGAGAACGTCGAGTTCAAGGTCCCCCGTGTGCTGAGGGCGCCGGCATGATCCCGCGCCCTGGCCGCCGCCTGTCCCCGTCGAGAGCCGGAGGGGCCCATGGCTGAGCTTTATGCCTTTACCGACGGGGCCTGCAGCGGCAACCCCGGCCCCGGCGGCTGGGGCGTCCTGTTGCAGGCGCGCCAGGGCGAGGCGGTTCTGAAGGAGCGCACGCTGTGCGGCGGCGAGGCCTCGACCACCAACAACCGGATGGAACTTCTGGCCGCGATCAACGCGCTGGAGGTGTTGGAGCGCGCCTCCTCCATCACCGTGGTCACCGACAGCGCCTATGTGAAGAATGGCGTGACCCAGTGGATCCACGGCTGGAAGCGCAACGGCTGGAAGACCTCCGCGAAAAAGCCGGTGAAGAATGCCGAGCTGTGGCAGCGGCTGGACGCGGCGCAGGCCCGCCATGCGGTGAAATGGCAATGGGTCAAGGGCCATGCCGGCCACCCCGAGAACGAACGCGCGGATGAGCTGGCCCGGGCGGGAATGGCGCCCTTCAAATAGGCCGGCGCTGGCGCGGCGAGGTCGCGCCGTGAGTATTTTCACCAAGAAGAAGGGGCGGCTCAGCGCCTCTGGATATAGGTCTGGTAGAGCCAGATCAGCAGCGCCGCGCCGAGGATCGCGCCGATGAAACCGGCAGCCACGCCGGTGAGCAGCAGCAAGAAGCGCAGCACCAGCCCGCCGATCAGCGCCCCCGCGATGCCGATGGCGACGGTGGCGACGACATTCGTTTGGACATCCATCAGCCGCGTGGCGAGGAAGCCCGCGGCGGCACCGACGATGACGAGATAGAGCACATGCATGTCCCGACTATGCCCGCTGCGGCGGGCTTTGGGAAGATGGTGTTCAGTCCAGGCGCGCGGGGCGGCTGTGCAGGCCGCGCAGGAAGTCGGCGGCGGGCATGGGGCGCTTGCCCTGGCGCTGCGCCTCGATGATTTCGATGGCGCCCGTGCCGCAGGCGACGGTCAGCCCGTCGAGCAGCGCTCCGGGCGCGCCCCGCCCTTCGGTCCGGCGGCAGCGCAGCAGCTTGATGCGTTCGCCCTCCATCTCGCACCAGGCGCCGGGAAAGGGGGAGAGGCCGCGGATCTGGCGGTCGATCTCCTCCGCCGCGCGCGTCCAGTCGATGCGGGCCTCGGATTTGTCGATCTTGGCGGCATAGGTGACGCCCGCGTCGGGCTGGGGCTGCGGCACGAGGCTGGCGCGCCGGTCCAGCGCCTCGACGATCAGCCGCGCACCCATCTGCGACAGCCGCTCGTGCAGATCGCCGGTGGTCTCCTCCGCGCCGATCGGGGTGGCCTCGCGCATCAAGACCGGGCCGGTGTCGAGGCCGGCCTCCATCTGCATGATGCAGACGCCGGTCTCGGCATCTCCGGCCATGATCGCGCGGTGGATGGGCGCCGCGCCGCGCCAGCGCGGCAGCAGCGAGGCATGGATGTTCAGGCAACCGTGTTCGGGGGCGTCGAGCACCTGCTGCGGCAGGATCAGCCCGTAGGCCACCACCACGGCGACATCGGCGTTCAACGCGGCAAACGCGGCCTGCGCCTGCGGCTCGCGCAGGCTGGCGGGGTGGCGCACGGGCAGGCCCAGCGCCTCGGCCCTTGCATGCACGGGCGTGGGGCGGGGTTTCTTGCCGCGGCCCGCCGGGCGGGGCGGCTGGCAGTAGACGCAGGCGATCTCGTGCCCGGCCGCCACCAGCGCGTCCAGAACCGGCACCGAGAAATCGGGCGTTCCCATGAAGACCACGCGCATGTCAGCGCCTCCGCAGTTTTTCGGCCCGTTTCAGCAGCCGGTCGCGTTTCAGCTTCGACAGGTTGTCGAAATACATCCTGCCGTTCAGGTGGTCGATCTGGTGCTGCACCGAGGTCGCCCAGAGATCGACGAAATCTCGCTCCTCGGTCTCGCCCTGTTCGTTCAGGAAACGCACGGTCACCGCGCGGGGGCGTTCGATCACCGCCGAGACGCCGGGCAGGTTCGGGCCGGCCTCGTCATGGGCGCGCAGCCTGGCCGAGGCATGCAGGATCTCGGGATTGGCCATGCGGATGGCCTTGCCGCGGGTCTCGGAGCAGTCGACAACGGCCACGCGCAGCAGCACCCCGATCTGCGGCGCGGCGAGGCCGTAGCCCGGCATCGCGTCCATGGTTTCCACCATGTCGTCCCAGAGCGCGCGGATCTCGTCGGTGATCGCCGCCACCGGCGCGGCGGGGGTTTTCAGGCGCGGGTCGGGCCAGGGCAGGAAGGGACGGATCATGGACGGGGCTCCAGTCGGGCGAGCGCGGCGGCGCGGGCGTCTTCGGGGAGATAGTCGGTGCAGAGGATGCCGTCGAGATGGTCGCGCTCATGCTGCACGCAGGCGGCGGCGAAGCCGGTGAAGGGCTCCTCGCGCGGCACGGCGTCGAGATCCTGCCAGCGCAGCGTGACCTCGGCCGGGCGGGTCACCGGCACCACCACACCGGGTAGCGACAGGCAGCCCTCCTCCATCACCTGGGAGGCGTCGCTGGCGCGGAGGATCTCGGGGTTGACCATCACGCGGGGCGAACGGTGGCCGCTGTCCTTCCATCCGGTATCCATGACGAAGAGACGCCTGAGTTCGCCGATCTGCGGCGCGGCCAGGCCGCGGCCGGGGGCGGCATACATGATGGCGGCCATTTCCTCGGCCAGATCCCGCAACCCGGCGTCGAACGCGCTCACCGGCGCCGCGGCCTGGCGCAGCCGCGCATCGGGCGGGGTGAGGATCGGCCGCAGGCTCACGCCCGGGCCCGCTCGCGTTTCAGCTTCTGCATCCGGCGGGTGATCATCTGTCGCTTCAGCGGCTTGAGGTAGTCGATGAACAGCTTGCCGTTGAGGTGGTCGATCTCGTGCTGCACGCAGGTGGCCCAGAGGCCGTCGAACTGCTCTTCGCGCAGCTTGCCGTCGAGATCCTGCCAGCGCACGCGCACCTCGGCGGGGCGGGTGACCTCGGCGTATTGCTCGGGGATCGACAGGCAGCCTTCCTCGTAGACGCTGGTCTCGTCCGAGCTCCAGGTGATCTCGGGGTTGAACAGCGCCATGGGCGCGGGCGATGCGCCCTCCTCCTTGACGCAATCCATCACGATCAGGCGCTTGAGCACGCCGATCTGCGGCGCGGCCAGACCGATGCCGGGCGCGTCATACATGGTTTCGAGCATGTCCTCAGCCAGCGCGCGCATCTCCGCCGAGATTTCGGCCACAGGATCGGCAACCTTCTTGAGCCGCGGGTCGGGATGGATCAGGATAGGGCGTGTCGTCATGGCCGTGATGTAGGCGATGGGCGATTGTGGTGCAATGGGCTGCGGCAGAGTGTTCCGGCGGAAATTCGCGGAAACATCTTCCTCCGCCAATAAGTAAATCCAGAAAAATTTCCCATGAATTTTGATTGATTTGGAAAACTGTGCCGAATATTACGGAAAATGCGGAAACGGGTGACGCAACCACTCACGCAGCACCCGCAAACCGGAACCCCGATACAGGACGCGCCCATGAATTTCGACGAGATCATCGACCGCCACGGCACCCATTCGGCGAAATGGGACATGATGGAGCCGACCTACGGCGTGCCGAAGGACGGCGGCATCGCCATGTGGGTGGCCGACATGGATTTCCGCCCGCCGCAATGCGTCTCGGACGCGTTGCAGGGCATGGTCGATCACGGGATCTATGGCTATTTCGGCGACGACGCATCCTACCGCGCGGCCATCGGCTGGTGGATGCAGACCCGCCACGGCTGGCAGATCGACCCGTCCTGGATCTTCACCACCCACGGGCTGGTGAACGGCACGGCGATGTGCGTCGATGCCTTCACCGCGCCCGGCGACGGGGTGGTGCTGTTCACCCCGGTGTATCACGCTTTCGCCCGCGTCATCAAAGCCGCGGGCCGCGCGGTGGTGGAATGCCCGCTGGTCAACGACGAAGGCCGCTACGAGATGGACTTCGCCGCCTACGATGCGCGGATGACCGGCGCGGAAAGGATGCTCGTGCTGTGCTCGCCGCACAATCCGGGCGGTCGGGTCTGGACGCGCGAGGAGCTGCAGGGCGTGGCCGATTTCGCCAGGCGCCATGACCTGATCCTGGTCTCGGACGAGATCCACCACGATCTGGTCTACGCCCCGAACGCGCACATCCCCATGGCGCTGATCGACGGGATCGAAGACCGGCTGGTGATGATGACCGCCACCACCAAGACCTTCAACATCGCCGGCAGCCACACCGGCAACGTGATCATTCCCGACGGGGGGCTGCGCCAGAGGTTCGCCGGCCGGATGGCGGCGCTTGGGCTGTCGCCCAATTCCTTCGGGCTGGTCATGGCCACCGCCGCCTATTCGCCCGAGGGCGCCGAATGGGTGGACGCGCTGATGGCCTATCTGGACGGGAACCGGCGCCTGTTCGACGCGGGCATCAACGCCATTCCGGGACTGAAATCCATGCCGCTGGAGGCGACCTATCTGGCCTGGGTCGATTTCACCGACACCGGCATGGCGCAGGACGAATTCACGCGCCGGGTGGAAAAGGACGCGCGGATCGCCGTGAACCACGGCCCGAGCTTCGGCACCGGGGGCGAGGCGTTCCTGCGCTTCAACCTGGCCACCCCGCGAGCGATCGTCGAACAGGCGGTCGAGCGCGTCCAGGCGGCCTTTGCCGACCTGCAATAGGGGCGCCTAACCCTCCAGCAGGGCGACCGGCGCGTCGTCGGGCCGGTCGTAATCCAGCGGCGCGCGGTCGGCGGCAGCGGTATTGCGCTTGAACTCGAAGCGCCGCTCGCCCGCCTCTTCCGAGGAAGTCACGATCAGCGCCTGATACAGATGCCGGCTGCCCTCGTAGATATCGACCAGCCCGCGCAGATGCGGCGCGCGCTCGGCCTCCAGCGCGAAGCCGTCCTCCCAGAACCGAAGCACCGGGTAGATCTCGTCGCCCGCGTGCACCCGCAGCCGGCTTTTCTTTCGCAACGCCGCCTTGCGGGCCCGCTCCAGCCCCTCGCGCACCTCTTTCGGCAGAAATTCCGGCATCTTTCGCAGTCCTCCTGCCCCAAGCATGGCCCGCCCGCGCGATCCGTCAAGGGGGCACCCGGCGCCGGCGCGGGTTTTCCGCGTCGTGCGTTGACGCAGGGCAACTGCGCGGGATTTCCGACTACGCAGCCCGGGCCGCAGCCCCTACCTCGGGGCGGCGAACAGGAGGCAGACATGGGACAGCTTGTGAACGGCGTCTGGGAGGACGTCTGGTACGATACGGCAAAGACCGGCGGCAAATTCCTGCGCTCCGCCGCCGGCTTCCGCAACTGGATCACGCCTGACGGTGCCCCCGGCCCCACGGGCGAGGGCGGTTTCAGGGCGGAAAGCGGGCGCTACCACCTTTACGTCTCGCTCGCCTGCCCCTGGGCGCACCGCACCCTGATCTTCCGCGCGCTGAAGGGGCTGGAGGAACACATCGGCGTCTCGGTCGTGCATCCCGACATGCTGTCGGACGGCTGGACCTTCGCCACCGATTTCCCCGGCGCCACGGGAGACAGGCTCTATCGCCTCCCCTTCCTGCGCGACCTCTACACCAAGGGCAAACCCGATATGTCGGGCCGCGTCACCGTGCCGGTGCTGTGGGACCGGGAGCGCGAGACCATCGTGTCGAACGAGAGCTCGGAAATCATCCGCATGTTCAACGCCGCCTTCGACGCAATCACCGGCAACACCGACGACTACTGGCCCGAACCGCTGCGCGCGCGGATCGAGGGCTTCAACGCCCGCATCTATTCCGAGGTCAACAACGGTGTCTACAAGGCGGGCTTCGCCACCACGCAATCCGCCTACGACGAGGCCGTGACCGCGCTTTTCGCCGCGCTCGACTGGCTGGAAGATCACCTTTCGCGCAACCGCTACCTGCTGGGCGCGCGCGTGACCGAGGCCGACTGGCGGCTGCTGACCACGCTCTTGCGCTTCGACCCGGTCTATCACCTGCATTTCAAATGCAACCGCAACCGGCTGGTCGATTTCCCCAACCTCTGGGCCTACACGCGCGAACTCTACCAATGGCCGGGCGTGGCCGCGACCACCGATTTCGACCATATCCGGCGCCACTATCACTACAGCCACGACATGATCAATCCGCACCGGATCGTCCCCATCAACCCGGTGATCGACTGGCACGCGCCGCATGGGCGCGAGCGGCTGGCGGCGGCCTGACGCGGCTGTTGCCTCGCCCCGCGGGGCTGCTAAGGTTTTCCCACAGATTTCGGAGGACCAGATGCGTTTCGCCCTATTCCTTTCCGCGGCCCTTGCGGCGGCGGGGACCGTCCGTGCCGACGTGCCCTGCGGCGGCAGTTTTCCCGGCTTCGTGAACGACCTGAAGGAGGAGGCCGTCTCAAGAGGCCATGACCGGGACGCGGTGGACCGCTTCTTCGCCCCCGTCCGGCAGGACCCCGCGACGCTGCGCGCCGACCGGGCGCAGGGGATCTTCCAGCTCGATTTCCTGACCTTTTCGCGCCGGATCATCAGCCAGAACCGGATCGACAACGGCCGGCGCAACGTGGCGAAATGGGATGCCGTCTTCGACCGGATCGAGCGCGAGTTCGGCGTGTCGCGCGGGGTGCTGCTGGCCTTCTGGGCGCTGGAGACCGATTACGGCGCGGTGCAGGGAGATTTCAACACGCTGAACTCGCTGGTCACGCTGTCGCATGACTGCCGCCGGCCCGAGCTGTTCCGGCCGCAGATCTTCGCCGCGCTGGAACTCTACGAGCACGGCGATTTCGACCCCGCCACCACCACCGGCGCCTGGGCGGGCGAGATCGGCATGGTGCAGATGCTGCCCGAGGACATCCTGACCAACGGCGTGGACGGCGACGGCGACGGCCATGTGCGGCTGAAGACCTCGCCGCCCGACGCGCTGATGTCGGGGGCCAAGATGCTGCGCAGCCTCGGCTGGCGCCCGAACGAACCCTGGCTGCAGGAGATCGTCCTGCCCGACGGGCTCGACTGGGCCGAGACCGGGCTGGAGCATGAGAAAAGCGTCAGCGACTGGCAGCGGCTGGGCGTCCGCGCGCGCAGCGGCAACCTGGGGCCGGGCAATCTCAAGGCGTCGGTCCTGCTGCCAATGGGCCGCAACGGGCCGGCCTTCCTCGCCTATCCGAACTTCCAGGTTTATTTCGAATGGAACCAGAGCTTCGTCTACGTCACCTCGGCGGCCTATTTCGCCACCCGGCTGGAGGGCGCGCCGGTCTATGATGCACGCAATCCCGACCCGGGTCTGAGCGGGGAGGAGATGAAGGCACTGCAACAGAAACTGGCCGCGCGCGGCCATGATGTGGGCGGGATCGACGGCATCCTCGGCTCGAAAACCCGGCAGGCCATCCAGGCGGAGCAGAAGCGGCTGGGCCTGCCCGCCGACGCCTGGCCGACGCGGGAGTTGCTGGACCGGATGTGAGCGGATGTCCCTCGGTTGATATCCGCGCCCTCGGCGTGTTGCCTTGCCGAGAAATGAGGGGCGCTGCCCCTCAAACTCCCCGGGATATTTGGGGCCAGAAGAAGGGGGAGGTGAGGCTCAGGCCACCATCTGCTCAGCCTTCTTCAGGTCGACCGAGACCAGCTGGCTGACGCCCTGCTCGGCCATGGTCACGCCGAAGAGCCGGTCCATCCGGGCCATGGTCACCGCGTGGTGGGTGATGATCAGGAAGCGGGTGTCGGCGCGGCGGGTCATCTCGTCGAGCATGTCGCAGAACCGGGTCACGTTGGCGTCGTCGAGAGGCGCATCCACCTCGTCGAGCACGCAGATCGGCGCAGGGTTGGCCAGGAACACCGCGAAGATCAGCGCCAGCGCCGTCAGCGTCTGCTCGCCGCCCGACAGCAGGCTGAGGGTCGAGAGCTTCTTGCCCGGCGGCTGACACATGATCTCAAGCCCCGCCTCAAGCGGGTCGTCGGATTCGACAAGCACCAGCTTGGCCTCGCCGCCGCCGAAAAGATGGGTGAAGAGGTTGGAGAAATTGCTGTTCACCTGCTCGAAGGCGGTCAGCAGCCGCTCGCGCCCTTCGCGGTTGAGCCCGGCGATGCCGGTCCGCAGCGCCTTGATCGCCGCTTCGAGGTCCTGTTTTTCGGAGACCAGCGTGTCGTGCTCCTCCTGCACCTCGCGGGCGTCCTCCTCGGCGCGCAGGTTCACGGCGCCCAGTGCGTCGCGCTGGCGCTTCAGCCGGTTCACGTCCGCCTCGATCGTCTCGGCCGCGGGCATCTTGTCGGGGTCGGCGTCGAGCCGCTCCAGCAGCGCCTCGGGCGTGGTGTCCTGCTCCTCCGCGATGCGCTCGGCGGCGTAGGTCACGGTCTCGCGCGCGGCGTCGGCGCGCGCCTCGGCCCGCGCCCGCGCCTCGCGCGCCTCGGAGGCCGCGCGCTCCGCCTCACGTTCGGCCTGCTCGGCCGCGCGCAGGGCGGTTTCCGCCTCGGCCAGCGCGTCCGCGGCCCGGCGCCGGCGCGCTTCGGCCTGGTCGATGGCGTCTGACAGTTCCTCGCGCCGGGCCGCGATCTCCTCGGGGGCCGCGCTGGCCTCCTGGAGTTCCTCCTCGGTCTCGGCACGGCGGCTGGCGAGTTCCTCGATGCGCTTGCCGGCGGTTTCCAGCCGGTGGCGCCAGCCGCTGATCTCCTTGATCACTTCCTGCCGGCGGCGGGTGCGCGCCTCGCCCTCGCGGCGCAGGTCGTCATGGGCGCTGCGCCGGGTCATCATGGTCATGCGGGCTGCCTCGACCGTCATCTTGACGTCCTCGACCTCGGCGCGGGCGGTGTCGAGATCGCCGAGATCGGCCACCGCCGCCTCGGCCTCGCGCAGCCGGGCGCGCGCGCCCTGCGCCTCCTCGTCGTGGCGGCCAACGGCGAGCTGCGCCGATTCCAGCTTGGTCGCAGCGATCGAGCGGTCCGATTCCGCGCGGCTGAGCCGGCGCCCGGCCTCGGCCACCAGCACATCGGCGTCGCGCCGGGCCTGGCGGGCACGCTTGTCGGCCTCGGTCAGATCGGCCAGCCGCTGCCGCAGCACCTCATGCGCCTGCGCCGCGCCGGCGGCCCGGGCATTGGCGTCCTCGAGGTCGCGCTTCAGTTCCACCAGCCGGTTGAGTTGCTGCAGCCGCAGCGCCGCGGCCGAGGGTGCATCTTCGGCCCCCGCGCGGAACCCGTCCCAGCGCCACAGGTCGCCCTCGAGGCTGACCAGCCGCTGGCCGGGCCTGAGCTCGGACTGCAGCCGCGCGCCCTCCTCGCGTGAAACCAGGCCGATCTGACCCATCCGGCGGACCAGAACCTCCGGCGCGGAGACATGGTTGCTCAGCGCCGCCACGCCCTCGGGCAGCAGCTGCGGCTGGCCATAGCCGGGCAGGAGCGCCCAGCCCGACCCCGCCTCGCCGTCGATCTCGGGCGCGCGCAGGTCGTCGGCCAGCGCCGCGCCCAGCGCCTTTTCATAGCCCGGCGCCACCCGCAGCCGGTCGAGGATCTGTCCGCCCTCGGCGGTGTCGCGCTCCACCAGGCGGGCCAGCGCCGCCACCTCGGCGCGCAGCGCGCTGGCCTCGCCCTCGGCCTCGGAATGCTCGGCCCGCGCGTCGGCCTCGCGCGCCTGCGCCTCGGCGCGGGCCTCGTCGGCCTGCTGCAGTGTCATCTCGGCGTGTTCGGCGCGGGCCTCGGCCTCTTCCTGGGCGAGGCGCGCGGCCTCCACCGCCTCGGCGGCCTGCGCCTCGGCGGCCTTTGCGGCGGCCACCGCCTCGCGCGCCCTGGCGGCTTCGGCCTCGTGGCGCGCCACGGTCTTGGAGGCATCCTCGCGCAGGCGGTGCGCCGACTGGTGACGTGCGGCCAACCGCGCCACGTCCTCGGTCAGCTCGGTCAGGGCCGCCTCGCGCGCTTGCAGCACTTCGGCCGCCTCGCGCGCGGCTTCGGCGGCGGCGTCCAGCCGGTCGTCCTGGCCGTCGCTCGCCTTTTCCAGCTGGGCGCGCTCCCACTCCAGCCTCTCTATGGTCTCGCCAGCGTCGCGGTTCAGGCCGGATTCGCGCTCCATGTCGCGGCTCAGCTGCTCGATCCGGCCGGTCAGAGTCTCGATCATCTGGCGCGCACGGGCCTCCTGATCGTTCAGCGTGTCGCGCTGGACCTGGAGCCGCTGCAGCACCGCGGCGGCGATCGCCTCCTCCTCGCGCAGCGGCGGCAGCGCCCCATCGCGCGCCTCGCGGGTCTTGGCGGCCTGCCGCGCCGCGGCCTCGGCCTGCGCGGCCGCGGTGAGCGTCGCCGTCAGCTCGGCCTGCGCCCTGGCGCGCAGTTCGTCGGCCTCTTTCCAGCGCCGATAGAGCAGCATCCCTTCGGACCGGCGCAACTGCGTGCCGATCTCGCGGTAGCGCGCCGCCTGCCGGGCCTGGCGCGCGAGTTGCGCCAACTGGCTGGCCAGCTGTTCCACCATGTCATCGACACGGGCGAGGTTGGTCTCCGCCCCCCTCAGCTTCAGCTCGGCCTCGTGGCGGCGCTGGTAGAGGCCGGAGATGCCCGCCGCCTCCTCAAGGATGCGCCGCCGCGCCGTCGGCTTGGCGTTGATCAGCTCGGATATCTGGCCCTGCCGCACCAGCGCCGGCGAATGCGCGCCGGTCGAGGCGTCGGCGAACAGCATCTGCACGTCGCGCGCGCGCACGTCCTTGCCGTTGACCTTGTAGGCCGAGCCCGCGTCGCGGGTGATCCGGCGCACGATCTCCAGCATGTCGGAATCGTTGAAGCCAGCGGGCGCCAGCCGCTCGGTGTTGTCCACATGCAGGCTGACCTCGGCGAAATTGCGCGCCGGGCGGGTCGCGGCCCCGGCGAAGATCACATCCTCCATGCCGCCGCCGCGCATGGCGGTGGGGCGGTTCTCGCCCATCACCCAGCGCAGCGCCTCCAGCAGGTTCGACTTGCCGCAGCCATTGGGACCGACAACACCGGTCAGCCCCTCGGCGATCAGCAGATCGGTGGGGTCGACGAAGCTCTTGAAGCCGTTCAGTTTGAGCCGGGTGAAGCGCACTTTCGGACCATTCGATTCCTCTGGACCTCAAATCCTTCGCGCACGGGCGGCACGAGTCAAGCACTCACCCCAGCATGTGGCGATATCTGGCGAGTTATCCACAAAATATTGGGCCGAATAGCCCATCTTGTGTATCTCCGGGCCGCGCGCTCAGCCCTCCGCGCAGGTCACGCGGGCGCGCATGAGCGCCGGATCGCCCCCGAAACTGCCCGGCACAATACGGCAGCCCGAGGCGCGCTCGATCGCGGTGAAACCGCGGGCCATGACACCGCGCGCGCGGCGCCCGGTCTCGAAGTTCAGCCGGATCGCCTGGGCCTCGTCGCCCAGAACATGCACGCTGAAAAGGCTGCCGCCGACCTTCACCCGCTGCGTGGTGGCGCCGCGCAGGGCGGGCGCGGGGCTGTCGCAGCCCGCGAGGATCAGCAGCCCCGCAATGATCGCCAGACGCATGGCTTGCCTCCCCCTCGGCCCGCCGCGCAGCATGGGGGCAACACACTTAACAGAGGGTAATGAAACCGCACCCGCCATCATCTGCGGGCTTGATCGCCGGCAGCACCGCCGTAGCATCGCGGAAAAACCAAGGAGCGCCGAATGATCCTGAACCTCGCCCTTCTTCTTCTGTTCCAGCTCGCCGGCGAGGTCACCGCCCGCGCGCTGTCCCTGCCGGTGCCGGGTCCGGTGATCGGGCTGGCGGCGCTGGTGCTGGCCTTTCTCGCCGTGCCGGGGCTGGCGGGCAGGATGCAGCCCACGGCGGGCGGGTTGCTGGCGCATCTGTCGCTGCTGTTCGTGCCCGCGGGCGTCGGCGTGGTGGGCCATCTCGGCGTGCTGGGCGCACAGGGCGGGCCGCTGCTGCTGGCGCTCATCGGCAGCACGGTGCTGGCGATCGCGGTGGGCGCAGGAGTCTTCGTGGGGGTGCAGCGCCTGACCGGGGGCGCGGAATGACCGAGTTCGCCGAGATCTGGAGCTATCTCTCCGAAACGCCGCTGCTGTGGCTGGCCGCCACCCTCGGCGCCTATGTGGTCGGAGACGGGCTGTCCCGCGCCTCGGGGAGGAAACCCTACGTCAACCCGGTGCTGATCGCGGTGGTGATCCTCGCGGCCATCCTCTGGGCCAGCGGCACGCCCTACGCCACCTATTTCGAGGGCGCGCAATTCGTGCATTTCATGCTGGGCCCGGCCACGGTGGCCCTGGCCGCGCCGCTTTACGCCAATCTCTCCCATGTCCGCCGCGTGGCGCTGCCGCTGATCGCGGCGCTGCTGGCGGGATCGATCACCGCGATCCTCAGCGCGCTGGGCATCGCCTGGGCGCTGGGGGTGCGCGGCGAGACCCTGCTGTCGCTGGCGCCGAAATCGGCCACCGCCCCGGTGGCGCTGGGCATCTCCGAGCAGATCGGCGGCTCGCCCACGCTCACGGCCGTTCTGGTGATCCTGACCGGCATCATCGGCGCGATCGTGGTCACGCCGCTGCTGAACCTGCTGCGGATCCGCGACTGGCGCGCGCGCGGCTTCGCCGTCGGGGTGGCCGCGCATGGCATCGGCACCGCGCGCGCCTTTCAGGTGAACGAGACGGCGGGGGCCTTCGCCGGCATCGGCATGGGGCTGAACGCGATCCTGACCGCCATCCTGGCGCCGCTGGTCGCGGGCTGGATCAGCGCGCTTTAGCCTGCCCCGCCGCCCGCGTCTCGTCGAGGGTCAACGCGGTGCTGAGCGCCTGGGGGTCGAGCCTGAGCTCGATCACCGCCGGCACGCCCGCCGCCGCCGCGCGGGCGAAGGCCGCCGGGAACTCGGCGTCGCGCTCCACCAGTTCGCCATGCCCGCCATAGGCCCGCGCCAGGGCGGCGTAATCGGGATTGGCGAGGTCGGTGCCGCTGACCCGGCCCGGATAGTTGCGCTCCTGATGCATGCGGATCGTGCCGTAGCGGCCGTTGTTGGCCACGATCACCACCGGCTTCGCCCCGTGCTGCATGGCGGTGGAGAACTCGTTCAGCGTCATCTGGAAACAGCCGTCGCCCGCCATACACACCACGGTGCGGTCGGGATGCTCCAGCGACGCCGAGATCGCCGCCGGGAAGCCGTAGCCCATCGATCCCGAGGTCGGCGCCAGCTGCGAGCGATAGCCCTTGTAGGTGAAATAGCGGTGCAGCCAGGCGGCATAGTTCCCCGCGCCGTTGGTCACGATCGCGTCCTCGGGCAGATGCGCCGACAGCCAGCGCACCACGTTCTCCATCTTCACCGCGCCGGGGGTTTCCCTGGGCGTCTGCCACGCGACGTAATCGGTGCGCGCGGCCCGGGTCCAGTCCGACCAGCGCGGCGCCGGTCCCTCGGCCCCGGCCAGTGCCGCCAGCAGCGCAGGCGCGCCGACCGCGATGCCCGGGTCGGGGCGATAGACGCGCCCCAGTTCACCCTGATCGGGATAGACGTGCACGATCCGCGTCCCGGGCGCAGCCGGGTCCAGCAGTTCATAGCCGTTGGTCAACGTGTCGCCCAGCCGGGTGCCCAGCGCCAGCACAAGGTCGGCCTGCCGCAGCCGTGCGCCCAGCTTCGGGTTCATCCCCACGCCGAGATCGCCGACATAATGCGGCAGCCGGTTGTCCATGTAATCCTGCCGGCGGAAGGACACCGCCACCGGCAGATCGAACCGCCCGGCAAAGGTGGCCAGATCCGCCGCGGCCTGCGCCGACCAGCCCGGCCCGCCCACCACCACCAGCGGCCGCTCGGCGCCCTCCAGCGCGTCCAACACCGCCTGGACCTGCGCGCCGCTGACCGCCGCGGGCGCGGGCGTCGCGGCGGCGCGGTTCTCGACCTCGGCAACCGCGCTCAGCATGTCCTCGGGCAGGGCCAGCACGACCGGCCCCGGCCGGCCCGAGCGCGCCACGTCAAAGGCGCGCGAGATATATTCCGGCAGACGCTCGGTCTGGTCGACCTCGGCCGCCCATTTCACCAGCGGGCCGAAGAAGGCGCGGTAATCCACCTCCTGAAATGCCTCGCGGTCACGGTGGCCACGCGCAATCTGGCCCACGAAGACGACCATCGGGGTGCTGTCCTGCTTGGCCACATGCAGCCCCGACGAGGCGTTCGTCGCCCCCGGCCCGCGGGTGACGAACAGAACGCCGGGCTCGCCGGTCAGCTTGCCATAGGCCTCGGCCATCATCGCCGCGCCGCCTTCCTGGCGGCAGACGATATTGGCAATGCCGGCGTCATAGAGCCCGTCGAGCGCCGCGAGGAAACTCTCGCCGGGCACCGAGAACACCCGCTTCACGCCCTCGACCACCAGTTGATCCGCCAGAATCTGCCCGCCATGCCGTGCCATCTTCACCTCTCCCGGCTGTTTTCCGCGCCGACCCTGCGCCAAGCCCCGCCAAAGGGCAAGCCCGGCTTGAACCCCGCGCGCCCGGCCCTACCCTGACCGGGAAAGGCAAGGAGAAATCATGGCCGCCCACACCCTGCTCGGCATCTGCGGCTCGCTGCGCGCGGGCTCCTGCAACCGCAAACTCATGCGCGAGGCGGCGCGGCTATTCGACCCCGCGGCGTTCGCCGAGGCCGACCTGCGCCTGCCGCTCTATGACGGCGATCTGGAGGATACCCAAGGCATCCCGCCCGCTGTGCAGCGCCTGGCCGACCAGATCGCGGCGGCGGATGCGGTGGTGATCGCGGGGCCGGAATACAACAAGTCTATCTCGGGCGTCCTGAAAAATGCGCTCGACTGGGTCAGTCGGACCGAGGGGACACCATGGCGTGACAAACCCGTGGCCATCCTGTCGGCCACCGGCGGGCGCGCGGGCGGCGAACGCACGCAATTCGCGCTGCGGCTCTGTCTCGTGCCCTTCCGCGCGCGGGTCCTGCCCGGGCCGGAGGTTCTGGTGGGTCAGGCCAGGGAGCAGTTCGATGCGGCGGGCCGCCTGACCAACGAACGCTACGAACGGGCCGTGGCCAGCCTGATGGAGGCCCTGAAGGCCGAGATCGCGCGCTAGGCGCGGTTGGAGATCTCGATCAGGTTGCCATCGGGGTCGCGAATATAGAGAGAGACGATCGGCCCCAAAGCCCCGCTGCGCGCCACCGGCCCTTCCTCGACCGGCACGCCGGCCTTTCCGAGATGCGCCACCCATTTGCAAAGCGGCACTTCGGAGAGGAAACACAGATCCGCCGAGCCGGTCACGGGCCGTCGCGCCTTGGGGTCGAATTCGCGCCCCGCCACATGCAGATTGATCTTCTGCGCCCCGAATTTCAGCGCCATGCGGGTGGAGCCATCGGCCGGGCGGAACACCTCGGCCCGCATCCCCAGCACGCGCGTATAGAACGCGACGCTGAGGTCCTGGTCGGACACCGTCAGGACAAGATGGTCGAGCGCGGTTACGGACGGGTTCATCTCTTGCCTCCCCGGCAGGCCGTGACTGGTCAGGCCAACATGCACGCTGCGCCTGGCAAAACGCAATCCCGCGTCGCCCCGCCGGGCCCGGGCAGCGCGCTGCCTTCTTCTTGGTCCAAATACTCATTCCGGCATCGCCTGCCGCGCGCGTGGGATGAGTATTTTTTCCAAGAAGAAGGGGTCAGAGGCTCGCCTCCACACGGAAGCCGTCCGGGATGGCGTCGCGCCCCTCCAGCAGCAGGTCGGCCATCACCTGCCCCACCTTGGGCGCCATGCCGAAGCCGATCTTGAACCCGCCATTGGCGATGAAATGGCCCGGCCGCCCGGGCCAGGGACCCAGCATCGGTGCGCGGCTTCTTGCGCGCGGGCGCACGCCGGCCCAGCGTTCCAGCACCCGCGCGGCCTCGAGCACCGGAAAGGCCGCCATCGCGCGGGCATGGATGTCGTCGAGTTGCCCATCCGTGCTGTCGGGCGCGGCGAACGCGTGTTCCGAGGTCGAGCCGATGGCGACCGTCCCGTCGGCGTGCGGCACGATATGCAGCGCGTCGGCGTAGAGCTGCGGCTTGTCCCGCGCGTCGAACTTCAGAAGCATCGCCTGCCCCTTCACGCCGTTGCCCACCGCGCGGCCCAACGCCTGCGACAGCGCCAGCAGCCCCTCGTATCCCGTGGCCCAGACCACCTGCCCCTCCGCCTGCCCTGCGCCCAGAACGATCTCGCCGCCCAGCGCCCGCAGCGCCGCCGCCAGCGCGTCGCAGGCGCGGCGGGGGTGCATCCGCGCGCTCAGCGTGTCGTGGATCAGGTATCCGGTCGGGCTCTGCGGCGCCCAATCCGCGAAATCACCCGCCGGCACCACGCGCCAGGCGGCCTTGCCCTGCCACAGCACGTCGGCGGCGCCTTCGCGCGCGCGGGCCAGTTCCAGCGCGCGCGCGTCCGCTATGGGCTGGAGCCGCCCCGTCCGCCCATAGCCCGGCGAGACGCCCCCGGCGGCCTCGACGCCGGCCCAGAATTCCTCGGCCATGATCAGGCTTTCGAACTGGAACGCCTTCTTGTCGTTCCAGTTCTCGGGAACATGCGGGGCCAGCGCGCCGACCAGCCCGCCCGACGATCCCGCGCCCACGCGGCGCGTGTCGATCACGCGCACGCGCGCGCCGCGCGCCGCGCAGGCATAGGCCACCGCCAGGCCGAAGGCCCCCGCCCCCATCACCGTCACATCCGCCGTTGCCATTTGCCCCCGCCTTGACCATTGTCGCGCCACTCAGACCTAAGGCATCCCATGACCGCTGACCAGCACGCAGAGCTTGAGTGGAAAGACGGCGCCATCCCCGTCTCGCAGCGCTTCGACGACCCTTATTTCTCGCTGGAGAACGGGCTGGAGGAGACCCGCCACGTCTTTCTCTCGGGCAACGGCCTGCCCGCGCGTTTCCGCCCCGGTTTCCACATCGCCGAGCTCGGCTTCGGCACCGGGCTGAACATGCTGGCCGCGCTGATCGCCTGGCGGGCCAGCGGCACGCCAGGCCCGCTGCGCTTCACCAGTTTCGAGGCTTTCCCGATGCGCGCCGACGAGATCGCCCGGGCGCTCGACGCCTTCGCGGAGGCGCGCGCCGTGGCCGGACCGTTTCTGGCCGCCTGGGAGGCCGGGCAAACCCGGATCGACACCGGCGACCTGCTGGCCGAGATCGTCATCGGCGACGCGCGCGAAACACTGCCGCGCTGGACGGGCTGCGCCGATGCCTGGTTCCTCGACGGCTTCTCGCCGGCCAAGAACCCCGAACTCTGGGGCCCGGAACTGATGGCGCAGGTCGCCAGCCACACCGTGCCGGGCGGCACTGCCGCCAGCTATACGGCGGCGGGTTTCGTGCGGCGCGGGCTGGAGGAGGCGGGGTTCGTCGTGACCCGCCACCCCGGCTTCGGCCGCAAACGCCACATGACAACCGCCAGGATGCCGGCATGACCGAGCCCAATCCCCGCCTCGGCATCCTGCTGATGATCGCCACGACCCTGGTCTTTGCCCTGCAGGACGGCCTCTCGCGCCACCTGGCCGGCGAATACAACGTGCTGATGGTGGTGATGATACGCTACTGGTTCTTCGCCGCCTTCGTGATCGCGATGGCCGGCCGCAAGGCCGGCATCCGCGCCGCTGCCGCCACCTCGCAACCCATCCTGCAGGCCTTCCGCGGGCTGCTGCTGGCCGGCGAGATCTGCGTTATGGTGACGGGCTTCGTGGCGCTGGGGCTGGTCGAGAGCCACGCGGTCTTCGCCAGCTACCCGCTGCTGATCGCGGCGCTTTCCGGCCCGGTGCTGGGCGAAAGGGTGGGCTGGCGGCGCTGGGCGGCGATCGGCGTGGGATTTCTCGGCGTTCTGGTCATCCTGCAGCCCGGTATCCGCGTCTTCTCGCCCGCGGCCCTCATCCCGCTGGCCGCGGCGCTGATGTTCGCGCTTTACGGGCTGCTCACCCGCTATGCCGCGCGCCGCGACAGTGCCGCCACCAGCTTTTTCTGGACCGGCGTGACGGGCGCCGTCGCCATGACCGCCGTCGGCCTGTGGGTCTGGGAACCGATGCGCCCCGGCGACTGGGGCTGGATGGGCCTGCTGTGCCTGACCGGCGCGCTGGGCCATTACCTGCTAATCCGCTGCTACGAGGTGGCCGAGGCAAGCTCGGTCCAGCCCTTCGCCTATCTCCAGCTGGTCTTCGCCAGCGCGCTGGGGCTGACGCTCTTCGGGGAAACGCTGGCCCCCAACGTGGCGCTGGGCGCGGCGATCGTGATCGCGGCGGGCCTGTTCACACTCTGGCGGGAAAGGCTGCGCTGAGCCCTTCTTCTTGGTCCAAATACTCCCGCCGGAGGCGCCGAAACGCGGCGTGCGGCCATGAGTATTTATGCCAAGAAGAAGGCTACTGCGCCCTCAGCTCCGCGCTCAGCCGCAGCGGCACCGCCTGCCCCGACAGCCGCGCGCGGTAAATGGCCAGAGATTCGGCGACCCGCATCACATAGTTGCGGGTCTCGCGGAAGGGGATTGTCTCGATCCAGTCGACCACATCCACGCCGGCCGACCGCGGATCTCCATATTCCTCGATCCAGCTGCGCGGACGCCCCGGCCCGGCGTTGTAGCCTGCCGCGACCAGAACGACATTATTGCCGAATTCCCCGGCCAGCCTCGCCAGGTAGGCCGCGCCGAGCGTCGCGTTGTAGTCGGGGTCGCTCAACAACCGCTCGGGGACGAAGTCGATCTCCAGAGCCCCGGCCATCAGACGCGCGGTGCCCGGCATCAGCTGCATCAGACCGCGCGCGCCCGCGCCGCTGGTCACGCCCGGGTCGAACTCGGATTCGCGCCGGGCGATGGACAGGACAAGCTCCGCGGGGACCGGATGGTCCCGCCCGGCCAGGCCGGTCAGCGGGAAATAGGCGCGCGGCAGGATCGTTCCCTGCCCCGCCGCCACCTTGGCGATGCGCAGCGCGACATGCGGCTCGTCCCAGTCCAGCGCCAGGCCCGCCAGTTGCGCCTGCCCCTCGGGCCCGGCGCCTTCGGCCAGGTGGGTCAGGAACCATTCGACCAGGTTGCGCTCTCCCGCCTCGTGGAAGAGCCGCGCCGCCTCGATCAGCGAGGAGCCGGCGAAGGGCGCCTGCCGCCAGTCGGGATAGTTCTCGGTTCCGGTCAGGGCCGGGTCCATCGCCAGCCCCGCCTTTTCGGCGGCAAGCTGGCCGTAAAAGGCGGTCTGGTGCTGCCCGGCATCGGCATAGGCCGCCTGCGCCGCGTCGCGGCGGCCCAGCGCCTCCAGCGCGCGGCCCTCCCAATAGCCGGCGCGGGAAAGGCTGATCGGCGTCTCCACGGCCGCGCGGAAACGGTGGAAATGCGCAAGCGCCACCTCGGGTTCGCCCAGTCGCCGCAGGGCGATGAACCCCGCGAGCCATTCCAGGTCGGCGTAATCCTCGCCTGACACCAGGAAGTGGTTCGCGGCCAGCCGGTAGGCCAGCTCCGCCTGCCCCTCGCGCATCATCTGGCGGGCATAGATGCGCCGCCAGTTGGCCCATCGCTCGGGCCGGCCGAGGCTGTCGGGCCCGATGCTGCGCTCGTCCATCAGCGCGATCGCGTCCTCGGGCCTTGCCTTGGCCCGGCGCCAGTCGAAACGCTCCCAGGCGAGCCCGCCATCGCCGGCCAGCGCCTCGGGCACCGCGGCGACCAGCGCGTCCACGCCGGGGCCACGGGCGCGCAGCGTCATCCGCGCCACCGCCAGCGCGCGCCAGCCCGCATCGACCAGCGGCAGCACCAGCCGGGCCGAATCATCCGCGCCCTGCCACAGCATCTCGTCGAGCCGGGCGGCGTGATGCGGCGCCAGCAGACGGCCATAGGCGTCCAGCAAGTCGGCATGGCCCTTGGCGTCGAGCGGCAGGCTGCGCCAGGTCAGAACCGCCTGCGCCTCGGCGTCGCCGGCGCGGCCGAGCGCCCGGTAGGCGGCGATCAGGCGCAGCGCGCCCTGCCCCGTCGCCGGCGCGCGCCCGTCGAAATAGGCGACGACCTCGGCCGGGTCGGCCCCGTCCGGAATCGTGCCCTCGCCGCGGACGCGCAGCCGGTCGAGCCCCGGCCAGTCAGACCGGCGCGCGAGGAAGGCGCGGTAGTCGGCGAAATCGCCCTCGCCCGCCCGCAGGCGGCGCCAGGAGACGATATCCTCGGCCACCGGCCCGATCCCGCGCGCCAGCTCCGCGGCCTGCGCCCAGTCATCTGCGCGCACGGCCTTCATCACCGCCGCCAGCGGCGCCTCATCGCTGTCCTTGGCCGGGGCCGGCGCGGCCAGCCACAGGCCGCACAGCAGGGTCAGGATCATATATCGCAGGTGCATGGAAATCCCGTCGTTTCCGAAAACACTAGTGCCGCCCGGCACGGGGGCAATACACAAACTTGGCAACGCCGCGCGCTGCGGCTAGTGTCCGCCGCGTTTGCAACGGGGCGACTCGCCCCCTATCCCGAAAAACACAGGAGGAAGCGTGTCATGATCAAAGGGTCCATTCCAGCCCTGGTGACGCCGTTCAAGGACGGCGCGGTGGATCTCGACACGCTGAAGGCGCTGGTCGAGTGGCAGATCGCTGAGGGCTCGCACGGGCTGGTCCCCGTCGGCACCACCGGCGAAAGCCCCACGCTGACCCACGAAGAGCACGAGATGGTGATCGAAGAGGTGGTCAAGGCCGCCGCCGGCCGGGTGCCGGTGATCGCCGGCGCGGGCTCGAACAACACCGAAGAGGGCATCCGCTTCATGCAGCATGCCGAATCGGTGGGTGCCGACGCGGCGCTGGTGGTCACGCCCTATTACAACAAGCCCACCCAGGCCGGGCTGATCGCGCATTTCACGGCAATGCATGATTGCTGCAACCTGCCGATCATCATCTACAACATCCCCGGCCGCTCGGCCGTGGACATGAGCCCGGCGACGATGGGCGAGCTGGCCAAGCTGCCGCGCATCATCGGGGTGAAGGACGCCACCGGCGACCTCTCCCGCGTGCCCCAGCAGCGCATCACCTGCGGCACCGATTTCCTCCAGCTCTCGGGCGAGGACGCCACGGCGCTGGGCTACAACGCGCATGGCGGCGTGGGCTGCATCTCGGTCACCGCCAACGTGGCGCCGCGGCTCTGCGCGCAGTTCCAGGAGGCGACGCTGGCTGGCGACTACACGCTGGCGCTGGAGCTGCTGGACAAGCTGATGCCGCTGCATATCGCCATCTTCGCCGAGCCCGGCGTCGCTGGCGCCAAATACGCCCTGTCGCGGCTGGGCAAATGCGCGAACGAACTGCGGCTGCCGATCCTGCCGGTCTCCGAGGCGGCGCAGAACCAGATCGACGCCGCGCTGCGCCACGCCGGGCTGATCTGACATGGACGGCGAGATCCGCGAGGGGGAGGAGCGCCTCCCCTTCGATCCCGCTGACAGCGACGGGCCGCGCGTGGCCTTCATCGGGCGCATCCGGTCGCCCTGGGAGAAAGGCACCGCCCCGCGCAACATCGGCAGGGCCCGCGAAACCGGCCAAGGCGCGCGGATCGAGCTGGCCCCCGGCTATGCCCGCGGCCTGACCGGGCTGAAGCCGGGTCAGCCGATCATCGTGATGTACTGGATGGATCGCGGCCGCCGCGACCTGATCCTGCAGAACCCGCGCCACACCGACGGGCCGCGCGGCACCTTCGCCCTGCGCTCGCCCGCCCGGCCCAACCCGATCGCCATGAGCACGGTGCGTATCACCTCGCTGGACATGGAGGCCGGCGTGATCGGCATCGACGCGATCGACTGCTACGACGGCACGCCGGTGGTGGATATCAAGCCCTGGCTGGAAACGGTGGACATGCCGCCCGGAAAGGGCTGATCCCCCGCGGCCTCCCGCAGCGGAGGGCACCCGGCCCCGGTCCGGTGCCGCCCCCCGTGCCGCATTTGCCTATCGCGCCGCGCCGTAATTCGGGCTAAGCCCAGCCAATGACCGCCACCTTCGAAATCTTCCTCGTCGCGCCCCCGGGCCTCGAATCCGTCCTCTGCGACGAGGCGCGCGAAAACGGCTTCGCCGAGGCCAGAACCGTCCCCGGCGGCGTCACGTTTGAAGGCACCTGGCCCGATGTCTGGCGCGCCAACCTCGTGCTGCGCGGCGCCACCCGCGTTCTGGCCCGCATCGGCGCCTTCCCCGCCTTCCACCTGGCGCAGCTCGACAAACGGTCGCGCAAGTTTCCCTGGGGCCAGATCCTGCGCCCCGATGTTCCCGTCCGCGTCGAAACCACCACCAACCGCAAATCCAAGATCTACCACGCGAGCGCCGCCACCCAGCGGGTGGAACGCGCGATCGCCGAGACCCTGGGCGCGCCCATCGCGCCCGACGCCCCGGTCCAGGTCAAGCTCAGGATCGACGACAACCTCTGCACCTTCAGCGTCGATACCTCGGGCGAATCGCTGCACAAGCGCGGCCACAAGCAGGGCATCGGCAAGGCGCCCATGCGCGAAACGCTGGCCGCCCTCTTCCTGCGCCAATGCGGCTTCAGCGGCGCGGAACCCGTGCTCGACCCGATGTGCGGCTCGGGCACATTCGTGATCGAGGCGGCCGAGATCGCCGCCGGCCTCAACCCCGGCCGCGCCCGCGCCTTCGCCTTCGAACAGCTCGCCACATTCGATGCCGCCGCGTGGGACGCCATGCGCGCGACGGGCCCGGCGACGCCGCCCAAGGCGCGCTTCCTCGGCTACGACCGCGACCCCGGCGCCATCCGCATGAGCGCCGAGAACGCCGCGCGCGCCGGTGTGGCCGAATGGACCAGCTTCGCCCAGCAGCAGGTTTCCGAGCTGACCGCCCCCGACGGCCCGCCGGGGCTGGTGATCGTCAACCCGCCCTATGGCGCGCGCATCGGCAACAAGAAGGCGCTCTACGGCGTCTACGGCAGCCTCGGCCAACGACTGAAATCCCATTTCAGCGGCTGGCGCGTCGGCCTTGTCACCACCGAGGCCGGGCTTGCCCGCGCCACCGGCCTGCCCTTCGACCCGCCCGGCCCGCCGATCCCCCACGGCGGCCTGAAAATCCGCCTGTTCCGCACAGGCCCCCTACCCTGACACGTCCCGCGGCCTGTTTCCGTCCCGAAACATCCCCACCGGAAGCCGCCTGAGGCCACGGCCCAAGGGACCGGGCACGCGGCAAAAGCCCTGCGCCGGCGGGCGTGCAACCGGATCACGGCACAACCATCACAACCCGCCGCCGCCTTCGCCCCTCTGGACAGCCGCCCCCGCACCCCATACATCCGCGTCATGGCCCAAGCGAAGACAAACCCCAACTACAAGGTGATCGCCGAGAACCGGCGGGCGCGCTACGACTACGCGATCGAGGAGGACCTCGAATGCGGGATCATACTCCAGGGGTCCGAGGTGAAGTCGCTGCGCCAGGGCGGCTCGAACATCGCCGACAGCTATGCCAGCGTCGAGGACGGCGAGCTGTGGCTGATCAACAGCTACATCGCGCCCTACGAACAGGCCAAGACCTGGGGCCACGAGGAACGGCGCAAGCGCAAGCTGCTGGTCTCGAAAAAGGAACTGGCCCGGTTGTGGAACGAGACCCAGCGCAAGGGCATGACCCTGGTACCCCTGGTGCTCTATTTCAACCACAAGGGCGTGGCCAAGCTGAAGATCGGCATCGCCAAGGGCAAGAAGACCCAGGACAAGCGCGCCACCGAGGCCAAGCGCGACTGGGATCGCCAGAAACAGCGCCTGCTGCGCCACGGCGGCTGAGCCCCGCCCTTGCCTCGCGCCGGGTGGCATTCTATCCATTCGGGACACGCGATTGCCGGAGGCTGCCCCATGTCCACAGATGACCCCAAGACCCTCGTCTCCACCGACTGGCTGGCGGCCCATCTGAAGGACCCCGACCTGCGGATCTTCGACGCCTCCTGGCACCTGCCCACGGCCGGGCGCGACCCGCGCGCCGAATACGAGGCCGCGCATATCCCCGGCGCGCGCTTCTTCGACGTCGACGAGATCTGCGATCTCCGCTCCGAACTGCCGCACATGGCGCCCCCGGTCGAGAAATTCATGTCCCGCATGCGCGCGCTCGGCGTGGGCGACGGCCACCAGGTCGTGGTCTACGACAGCGCCGGGCTGTTCTCGGCCGCCCGCGTTTGGTGGCTGTTCCGCCTGATGGGCAAGACCGACATCGCCGTGCTCGACGGCGGCCTCCCGAAATGGCAGGCCGAGGGCCGCCCGGTCGAGGACCTGCCGCCGGTGGTGCGCGACCGCCACATGACGGTCCAGCGCCAGGCGCATCTGGTCAAGGACGTCACCCAGGTCGCCGCCGCCTCCAAGCTCGGCGACTACGAGATCGTCGACGCGCGCAGCGCCGCCCGCTTCCGCGGCGAAGAGCCCGAGCCGCGCCCCGGCCTGCGCGCCGGCCACATCCCCAATTCGCGCAACGTGCCCTTCGGCGATCTGCTGAATGCGGACGGCACGATGAAGGACCCCGCCGCGCTGAAGGCCGTGTTCGAGGCGGCCGGAGTCGACCTCGCCAAACCCGCCATCGCCAGCTGCGGCTCGGGCGTGACCGCGGCCATTCTGTGCCTCGCAATGGAACGTTTCGGCAAGACCGACTATGCGCTCTACGACGGCTCCTGGTCGGAATGGGGCATGTACAACGACCTGAAGGTGGCCACCGGATGAGCACCCTGCTGTCCCCCCTCCCGCAACAGCCCGAGGACCAGATCCTCAGGCTGATCCGGCTCTTCGCCGAGGATCCCCGGCCGGGCAAGATCGACCTCGGCGTCGGCGTCTATCGCAACGCGCAGGGCCAGACCCCGGTGATGCGCGCCGTAAAGGCGGCCGAGCGGCAGCTGTGGGACAGCCAGCAAACGAAAAGCTACACCGCGCTGACCGGCGACGCCGAATTCCATGCCGCCATGTCCGGGCTGGTGCTGGGCGACAGCGTGGCCGCCGACCGCATCGCCGCGGCGGCCAGCGTCGGCGGCACCGGCGCACTGCACACCGCGCTCGAACTGGTCCGCGCCGCCAACCCGCAGGCCACGATCTGGCTGCCCGATCCGACCTGGCCCAACCACGCGCCGATCGCCGGCCATGTCGGTCTGGCGCGCCGCAGCTACCGCTATTTCGACGCCGCGACCGGCGCTGCCGATCCGGCGGCGATGCTCGAAGACCTCGCCACCGCGGGGCCGGGCGACGTGGTGCTGCTGCATGGCTGCTGCCACAACCCCACCGGCGCCGATCTCGCCCTGCCCGACTGGCAGGCGCTGGCCGGGTTGCTGGCCCGCACCGGCGCCACGCCGTTGATCGACCTCGCCTACCAGGGCTTCGGCGACGGGATCGAGGCCGACGCCGCCGGCACCCGCCTGCTGGCCGCCGCCCTGCCCGAGGTGCTGGTCGCCGCGAGCTGCTCCAAGAATTTCGGCCTCTACCGCGAACGCGCGGGCATCCTGCTGACGGTCACGCCGGACGCGAAATCCCGCGGCCGCGTGCAGCAGAACCTCGCGGCGCTGAACCGGATGAATTTCTCCTTCCCGCCGGATCACGGCGCCCGGCTGGTCGGCATGATCTTGTCGGACCCGGACCTGCGCGCCGACTGGCAGGAGGAGCTCGACGCCATGCGCGCGGGCATCGCCGCCCTGCGCCGCCATCTCGCCGCGGCGCTGCGCGACCGTTCCGGCTCGGACCGCTTCGGCTTCCTCGCGGAAAACCGCGGCATGTTCTCGCGCCTCGGCGCCAGCCCCGACCAGGTCGAGGCGCTGCGCCGCGACCACGGCATCTACATGGTGGGCGACAGCCGCATGAACATCGCCGGCCTCACCCCGCAGGCCGTGCCGCGGCTGGCCGAGGCGATCCTCGCCGCGGGCATCTGACGCCCCTTCTTCTTGGCGCAAATACTCATGGCACGACGCCCGCCACCCGCGTCCCGTTCAGGCCGCGCGCCCAGGGCGCGAAAAAAGCCCGGGCACGCAGGCCCGGGCAGTCGGTTCTCGAACTGACAGGAAGGGAGGTCAGCCTTTCGAGAATTCGGGATAGGCCTCCATGCCCAGTTCCGCGACGTCGAGACCGTTGATCTCGTCCTCTTCGCTGACGCGGATGCCCATGGTGGCCTTCAGGATGAACCACACGACGGCCGAGACCACGCTGACGAAGACGCCCACGACCACGATCGAATAGATCTGCGTCACGAAGGAGGCGTCGGCGTTGGTGAAGACCACCGCGATGGTGCCCCAGATGCCGCAGACGAGGTGCACCGGGATGGCGCCGACCACGTCGTCGATCTTCAGCTTGTCCAGGAAGGGCACGGCGAGAACCACGAGGATGCCGCCGATCGCGCCGATCAGGGTCGCCGCGCCCAGGCTCGGCGTCAGCGGCTCGGCGGTGATCGACACCAGGCCGGCCAGCGCGCCGTTCAGCACCATGGTCAGGTCGGGCTTCTTGTAGAGCAGCTGGGTCAGGATCAGCGCCGCGATCGCGCCGCCGGCCGCCGCCGTGTTGGTGTTGGCGAAGATGCGCGAGATGTCGGCCACGTTGCCCGCCGTGTCCATGTAGAGCTGCGAGCCGCCGTTGAAGCCGAACCAGCCCAGCCACAGGATGAACGTGCCCAGCGTGGCCAGCGGCAGGTTGGAGCCCGGGAAGGGGTGCACCTTGCCATCCTTGCCGTATTTCCCGATGCGCGGGCCGAGGATCAGCGCGCCCATCAGAGCGGCCCAGCCGCCGACCGAGTGCACCACCGTCGAGCCGGCGAAATCGAGGAAGCCCATGCCGTCGAGGAAGCCGCCGCCCCATTTCCACGACGCCTGGATCGGGTAGATCAGGGCGGTCAGGACGATCACGAAGATCAGGAAGGGCCACAGCTTGATCCGCTCGGCCAGGGTGCCCGACACGATCGAGGCGGTGGTGGCGCAGAACATCAGCTGGAAGAAGAAGTCCGATCCGACCGAGGCATAGGTCAGGTCGGTCTCGGTCTCGGCCAGGCCCACCGGCTCCAGCGCGGCCACCGAGAAGGCGCCGAGCACGCCGTCGATGGACCAGCCATCGCCGGGATACATCAGGTTGTAGCCGATCAGGTAATACATCAGCGCCGCGATCGAGAAGAGCGCCACGTTCTTCATCAGCTGCATGGTGGTGTTCTTCTGCCGCACCAGCCCTGCCTCGAGCATGGTGAAACCCGCGGCCATCCACATCACCAGGAAACCGGTGACCAGGAACATGAAGGTGGTGAAGATATAGCCGATCTCTTCGTTCGGCGGCGTCACGTCCGCCTCCTGCGCGAAGGCCGGCAGGGCCAGCATCGCCACGGCGGCGGCGGCAAGGCCCGAATATTTGGTGATTTTCGACATCGGTGTCTCTCTTGCTTGTCTGGAGGTCTGGGTCAGATCGCGTCTTCGTCGGTCTCGCCGGTGCGCACGCGCACGGCCTGACCCACATCGAGGACGAAGATCTTGCCATCGCCGATCTTGCCGGTCTTGGCGGTGGCGGCGATGGTCTCGACCACCTGGTCGGCCATCGCGGTCGGGACCACGATCTCGAGCTTGACCTTCGGAACGAAGTTCACGGCATATTCCGCGCCGCGGTAGATTTCGGTGTGGCCGGACTGCGAGCCAAAGCCCTTGATCTCGGTCACCATCATGCCGCGCACGCCGATGGCGGTGAGCGCCTCGCGCACCTCCTCCAGCTTGAACGGCTTGATTGCTGCAATGATCAGTTTCACGTTGTCACCCTTCCGGTTGGCAGGCCCCTGACGGGGAATTCACCGCTCCAGCAAGCGAAGAGGCGGCGCCTGACTCAAGGAAACCGAAGGGGCTGAAAGGGGCCCGCAGGGGTATAATTGCACAATTTTTGCACAAATTGATGCCTTCGCCTAATTTTTGGGCTGGTTAGGAAAGCGAAATTGTGACAGCGGGGACGCTCCACATTTTCGCTGCAGCGCGATATCCTCGCGCCAAGAGCACAAAAAACATCGAGGTTGACATGCGGGGCAGGGGCAAGCCGCCATTGGTGGCCGATCGGCGCACTCCCGGGAAAGCGGCGAAGAAGACGGCGGCGAAACAGCCGGCGTCCGGCGCGGCGCGGCGCCGCAAGGCGCCGGCCCGGACTCGGCGGCGCAATCCGGTCGCGGCGTTCTTCGGCGGCATCGTCCGCTGGGTGCTCCGCCTGATCTGGCGCTTCACCTGGGGCGTGACGACGGTGGTGGCGCTGCTCGTGGCGGGGGCGGTGTTCTATTTCCAGTCGACCCTGCCGCCGGTGACGCAGCTACTGGACGGGCGCGCGCGCGGCTCGGTCACGTTTCTGGACCGCGACGGCGCGGTCTTCGCCTGGCGCGGCGAGCAGTTCGGCGGCCAGATCACCGCCGACACCGTGGCGCCCGAGTTGAAGAACGCCATCGTCGCCACCGAAGACAAGCGATTCTACAGCCATTTCGGCGTCAGCCCGCGCGGCATCGCCAGCGCCATCCGCATCAACCTGCGCGAGGGGCGCGGGCCGCTGTCGGGCAACGGGGGCTCGACCATCACCCAGCAGACGGCCAAGCTGCTGTGTCTGGGCGTGCCCTTCGACCCCGACAAGTGGGAGACCGAGGCTGCCTATGAGGCCGACTGCCGCCGCACCACCCTGTGGCGCAAGATCAAGGAGGCCACCTTCGCCATGGGGATGGAGGTCAGGTATTCCAAGGACGAGATCCTGACGATCTACCTCAACCGCGCCTATCTCGGCGCGGGGGCGCGCGGCTTCCAGGCCGCGGCCGAGCGCTATTTCGGCAAATCCGCCAACGAGGTGAACGCGGCCGAGGCCGCGATGCTGGCCGGGCTGCTCAAGGCGCCCACCACCTATGCGCCCACCAACAACCTCAAGCGCGCGCAGGACCGCGCCAACCTGATTCTCGGCCTGATGGAGGAGCAGGGATACCTCGGCGCGCGCGAGGCCGAATACGCCCGCGCCCATCCGGCCGAGCTGTCCGAGGCCGCCGCGGCCCGCGCGGGCGGCTATTTCGCCGACTGGGTGATGGACGGCGCGCCGGCGTTCCTGTCCAGCGACACCACCGAGGACGTGATCATCCGCACCACCTTCGACCAGCGGCTGCAACAGGCCGCCGAGGACGCGATGAAGGAGATCTTCGAGGACAAGGTGCGAGATGGCTCGAAGGCGCAGGCCGCGATCGTGGTGATGTCGGCCGACGGCGCGGTGCGCGCCATGGTGGGCGGGCGCAAGACCCGCGTCTCCGGCGCCTTCAACCGCGCCACCATGGCCAGGCGCCAGACCGGCTCGGCCTTCAAACCCTTCGTCTATGCCGCGGCGCTCGATCTCGGGCATACGCCGAACTCCACCGTGGTGGACGAGCCGATCACCCTCAACGTGCCGGGCTCCGGCCCGTATTCGCCCAAGAACTACAGCAACGAATTCATGGGGCGGGTAACGTTGACCCAGGCGCTGACCCATTCGCTGAACATCCCCGCGGTGCGGGTGTCGGAGGCCGTGGGGCGCGAGAACGTCCGCAAGGTCGCCGAGGATTTCGGCATCCAGAGCGATCTCGCGGCCGGGCCCGCGCTGGCGCTGGGCGCCTCGGAATCGACGCTGATCGAGATGACCGGCGCCTATGCCGGCATTCTGAACGGCGGGCGCAGCGTGCGCCCCTACGGCCTGGTCGAGCTGCGCCTGCAGGGCGACGACGCGCCGCTGATCGGTCAGGAGGGCGGCATGGGCGAGCGGGTCATCTCGGAGCGCGCCGCGCAGAGCCTGACCTACATGATGCACCAGGTGATCGAGGCCGGCACCGGCCGCCGGGCGAAGCTTCCCGACCGCCAGGCGGCGGGCAAGACCGGCACCACCCAGGCCGCGCGCGACGCCTGGTTCATCGGGTTCACCGCCGATTATGTGGCCGGCGTCTGGATGGGCTATGACGACAACACGCCGCTGACCGGCGTGACGGGCGGCGGGCTGCCGGCCGAGATCTGGCACGAGACCATGCTGCGCGTGCACGAGGGGCTGCCGCCGCGCCCGCTGCCCATGCTGGTGCCCGAATCGCTGCGCGACCACGCGCTTGAGGGTCGCGGCGCGGGGCGCCGGAACGATCCCGCCGAAACCGTGCTGCGCGAGGTCCTCAGGACCCTGCTCGGCCAGCGCAACTGACGCGCCTCACTGCCCGGCGGCCGCCGGGTTCGGGTCCGGGCAGCGGTCATACTGGAAGGCATAGCCGTTCCAGACCATGATCAGCCCGCCGTCGGCGGCCGTCATGAACAGCGCCCGCGCCGTCCAGGCCGAGCCCTCGCCGCTGCACGCCATGTCGTAGAGGACGGCATCCATGCCGCGCACGCTGACCGGATTCTCCATCCGGCACTGCATCTCGACGCCGTGGAAGATTCCGTCGCGCACCATCAGCGCGCCGCCATCCACGCCGACCAGCCCGCAATCCCAGGCCGGGCCCTGCTTGTAGACCCCGTCGAACCCGCCGGCGAAACCGGGGGCCGCCAGGGCCCCCAGAACCGCGAGGATCGCCGGGTGTCGCATGTTCAGCCCGCTTTCTTGAGGTCCTCGATCAGCAGATCGATATTGCCGCGACGCTGGTCCAGCATGGCGCCGATCTCGGTCCGCTCGGACGCCATCATGTTCACGCCCTCGATATACATGTTGAAGAACAGGTTGCGCCCGCTCTTGTCGGAAACGAGGAAGACCACCTCCAGCGGCGCCTCGCCGCGCAGGAAGGCGGTGGTCTTGACCTCGTAGAAGCTCTTCACCTGGCGCGCCTGCTGCACCTCCAGCTTGCCGCCAATGAATTCGCGGAACCGCTTGCCGTATTTGCGCGAGATGTAGCCGCGGAAGGCCAGGGTGAAAGCGTTCATCTGGGACGCGCTGGCCGAGCGCGCCGCGATCCCCAGCGCCGAACGCGCGACGATCTGCACATCGGCGTATTTGATGAAGATCTTCTCGAATTCGCCATACATCGCCGCCTCGGGCTTGCCCGAGTTGATCACGCGGTTGATCTCGTTCACCAGGTCGTCGATCAGCTGCCGCGCCTCTTCGGTGTTCAGCGCCAGGGCAGGCCCGGTGAGGGCGATGCCGGCCACGCCGGCCATCAGGCCGGACAGAACGGAGCGGCGGGAAATCTCATTCACCATAGGGGTCCTCATAGGGATCGTAATAATCGGGTTCCTCGCTGCCGCCCAACTCGAAACGGCGGTTCTGCAAATACAGGATGCGCGCCTGGGCGTAGCTGTCCGCACTGTCATATAGGATGGAATCGATCAGTTCGGAATGGTCGTAGCGATCACCAACCCGTGCGGCGATGCCCGCCGCGGCCGCGATCTCGGCCTCGGGATAGGTCAGGACCGACCCGATCGGGTTGAGCGCGATATCGACCACCTTGCCGATCGCGTCCCGCTCGGTCGAGGGGCCGAGCACCGGCAGCTCCAGATAAGCGCCCTCCCGGAAGCCCCAGACATGCAGGGTCTCGCCGAAATCCGTCTTGCGCTCGGTGATGCCGATGTCGCTGGCCGGGTCGAACACCCCCGCCAGCCCGATGGTCGAGTTGAACAGGAAGCGCCCCGCGTTCCAGGCGGCGTCGTCCAGCCGGAGTTGCAGCACGCTGTTCACCACCATGCCCGGCAGCGAAAGGTTGTCGGAGAAATTCTCGATCCCCGCCCGCACCGGCTTGGGCACGGCGCGGCCGTAGCGTTGCGAACCCGGGCGCATGAAGGTGCGGTCGAGCTGCTTGTTGGCTTCATGCACCTCGCGGTTGCGGGCCTCGAACGGGTCGTTGATCTCGCCCGGACCGCTGGGGGGAGTGCAGGCCGTCAGCAGGCTGATCCCGGCGATGCCGGCGAGGCGCAAAAGGGTGTTCATCGGATCGGCCCTCAAAATCAAAAAATCGGAATCCACTCTGCGGCAGGCAGGTTCCTCACCGCGCGAACATAGCCACACGACTAAAGAAGCCCAGATGCGCCCACGATACAACCAAACCGTTGTGGCCATGAGGTGACATGTGCAACAACATGCCGGCGGACAGAAGAGGAGCCAGGAACAATGGCGATGAGGCGCGCCGAACTGGAGAAGGGCCTGGCCGAGCTGCGAGCCGCGCGGCGGGCCAGCAAGGGGTTGTTCGCGGGCGCCTTCCTGTTCAGCGTTTTCGTCAACCTGCTGATGCTGACCGGCCCGCTGTTCATGCTCCAGGTCTATGACCGCGTTCTCGGCAGCCGCTCGGAAGAGACGCTGCTGGCGCTCTTCGTGCTGGTCGCCTTCCTCTACCTGATGATGGGCCTTCTGGATTTCGCGCGCGGGCGCGTGATGGCCCGCGTGGCGGCGCGGTTCCAGGCGCTGCTGGATGCGCGGGTGTTCTCGGCGGTGCTGCGCAAGCAGGCGCTGGCGCGCGGCGCGCCCGAGCCGCAGAGCGGGATGCGCGACCTCGACGCCGTGCAGCGCTTCCTCGGCTCGCCCGCGCTGCTGGCGCTGTTCGATGCGCCCTGGACGCCGGTCTTCCTGGCCGCGATCTATATCTTTCACGCCTGGCTGGGCAGCCTGGCCCTGATCGGCGGCGGGCTGATCGTGCTGGTGGCGGTGCTCAACCAGCTGCGCACCCGCGTGCCGGTGGAACAGGCCAATGCCGCTGCCGCCGGGGCCGACCACCTGGCCGAGCAACTGCGCGGCGAGGCCGAGATGGTCCGCAGCCTCGGGATGGAGGGCGCCGCCTTCGCCCGGTGGGAGCGCGCCCGCGGCACCGCCGCCGACCGCCGCATCGAGGCCGCCGACCGCGCCGGCGCCTTCCAGACCGCCTCCAAGTCGTTCCGGATGTTCCTGCAATCGGCGATGCTGGCGCTGGGCGCCTGGCTGGTGTTGCGCGGCGAACTGACCCCGGGCGCGATGATCGCGGGCTCGATCCTGATGGGCCGCGCATTGGCCCCCATCGATCAGTCGATCGGCCAGTGGGAAATGATCCAGCGCGCCGCGCAGGGCTGGCATAACCTGGGCGAGCTTCTGGCCGAGATGCCGCGGGAACCCGAACGCATGCCGCTGCCGGTTCCCAAGGCGCGCCTCGAGGTGCAGCAGCTGACGGTGGTGCCCCCGGGCGAGCAGCAGGCCGCGCTGCGCATGGTCTCCTTCAGCGTGCCGCCGGGGCAGGCGCTGGGCGTGATCGGCCCCTCGGGGGCGGGCAAATCCACGCTGGCCCGCGCCCTGACCGGCGTGTGGCGGCCCGCCGGCGGGCGCATCCGGCTGGATGGCGCCGCGCTGGAGCAATATGACCCCGACGTGCTGGGCAGCCATATCGGCTACCTGCCGCAGCGGGTGGTGCTGTTCGACGGCACCATCGCCGAGAACATCGCCCGCATGGCGCTGCAGCCCGACCCCGAAAAGGTGGTGGCGGCGGCGAAAAAGGCCGCCGCGCACGAGATGATCCTGCAGCTGCCCAACGGCTATGACACCCGCGTCACCGCCGCCGGCGGGCGGCTGTCGGGTGGCCAGATGCAGCGTATCGGGCTGGCGCGCGCGATGTATGGCGACCCGGTGCTGCTGGTGCTGGACGAGCCGAATTCGAACCTCGACAATGAAGGGTCGGTGGCGCTCAACCAGGCCATCCGGCAGCGCAAGGCCGAGGGGAAATCGGTGCTGATCATGGCCCACCGCCCGGCGGCGATCCAGGAATGCGACCTGCTGCTGGTTCTGGACGGCGGCGCGCGCAAGGCGTTCGGCCCGCGCGACCAGGTGCTGCGCGAAACCGTGACCAACCATGCCCAGATCACCAAATCCACCGATGCCGGAGGCGTGGCATGAGCACCGGGAACCTGCATTCGTCGCGCGGCCCTCTGACCCTGGGCATGCTGGCGCTGGTGATGCTGCTGGGCGGCTTCGGCGGCTGGGCGGTCATGACCCGCATCGCGGGGGCGATCATCGCGCCGGGCCAGGTCGAGGTCGACCAGAACCGCCAGGTGGTGCAGCACCCCGATGGCGGCGTGGTCGAGCGCATCGCCGTGGACGAAGGCGATTTCGTCCAGGCCGGCGACCTGCTGATCCAGCTCGACGCCGAGCAGCTGCGCTCGGAGCTGGCCATCGTCGAGGGCCACCTGTTCGAACTCATCGCCCGGCGCGACCGCCTCCAGGCCGAGCGCGACGACGACGCCGGGGTGCAGTTCGACCCCTGGCTGACGGAACTTTCCGGCACGCGCCCCGAGGTCGCCGACCTGATGGAGGGCCAGGCCCGCCTCTTCGCCGCGCGCGCTGATTCGCTGGCCCGCGAGGCCGAACAGCTGGCCAAGCGCCGCGGCCAGATCGCCAACCAGGTGGAGGGAATCAAGGCCCAGCAGGAGGCGCTGGCAGGCCAGCTCGCCCTGATCGCGGAGGAACTGGACAGCCAGCAGCAGCTTCTCGACAAGGGGCTGGCGCAGGCATCGCGCGTGCTCGCGCTCCAGCGCGAGGAAACGCGCCTGCGCGGAGATCTGGGCAAGCTGACCGCCGCCGAGGCCGAGGCCGAGGGCCGCATCACCGAGATCGAGATCGAGATCCTCAAGCTCGGCACCGCCCGCCGAGAAGAGGCGATCACCCAAATCCGCGACCTTCAGTCCAAGGAACTGGAACTGGCCGAGCGCCGGCAGGCGCTGCTGGCGCAGCTCTCTCGGCTGGAAATCCGCGCGCCGGTCTCCGGCGTGGTCTACGGGCTGTCGGTCTTCGCCCCGCGCGCGGTGATCCGCGCGGCCGACCCGGTCATGTTCCTGGTGCCGCAGGACCGCCCGCTGGTCATCGCCGTGCGAATCGACCCGATCCATGTCGACGAGGTCTTCGTCGGCCAGCCCGTGACCCTGCGCTTTGCAGCCTTCGACAGCCGCACCACACCTGAGATCTTCGGCCAGTTGGTGCGCGTCTCGCCCGATGCCTTCTTCGACGACCGCAGCCAGCAGACCTTCTACCGCGGCGAGGTGGTGCTCAATCCCGGCGAGCTGGAGAAGCTGGGCGATCTGAAGATCATCCCCGGCATGCCGGTTGAAACCTTCCTGCGCACCGACGAGCGCACGCCGCTGGCCTATCTGATCAAGCCGCTGGCCGACTATTTCAACAAGGCGTTCCGGGAAAGCTGATTTCAGGCTTTCCCGGCTGCCGGGGCCGCGATAGCGTGCCCGCGAAACCGATCAAGGAGAGCTGAGATGAGCGGAAATTACGAGGCCCGGCTGGCCGAACTGGGCGTGACCCTGCCCGACGCCCCCGCGCCCGCGGCCAATTATGTGCCTTACACGAAATCGGGCGACCTGGTGTTCGTCTCGGGCCAGGTCTCGATGAAGGACGGCGTGTTCATCACCGGCAAGCTGGGCGCCGACACCAGCATCGAGGACGGCGCGGCGGCGGCGAAGACCTGCGCCATCGGCCTGCTGTCGCAGGTCAAGGCCGCCTGCGAGGGCGATCTCGACCGGCTGGTGCGGGTGGTCAAGCTGACCGGCTTCGTCAACTCCACCCCCGATTTCTGCGACCAGCCCAAGGTGGTCAACGGCGCCTCCGACTTCCTGGTCGCGGTGCTGGGCGACGCGGGCCGGCATTCGCGTTCGGCCGTCAGCGCGGCCTCGCTGCCCTTCGGCGTGGCGGTGGAGGTCGAGGGCATCTTCGAGATCCGATGACCCCTTTCCTGAGCCGCCCGATCGCGCATCGCGCCTTGCACGATCTCGCCGCCGGCCGGCCCGAGAACTCGCGCGCGGCCATCGCGGCCGCGATCGCGGCAGGCTATGCGATCGAGATCGACGTGCAGCTTTCGGCGGACGGGCGGGCGATGGTGTTTCACGACGACGATCTCGGGCGGCTGACGCCCGAGACCGGCGCGCTGCGCCAGCGCGGGGCGGCGGAACTGTCCGCGATTCCGCTGAAGGGCGGGGCCGAGGGCATCCCCACCCTGCGCGAGGTGCTGGAACTGGTCGCGGGCCGCGCGCCGCTGCTGATCGAGGTCAAGGATCAGGACGGCACGTTGGGCCCGGACGTGGGCCCGCTGGAACGGGCCGTGGCCGCGGATCTGGCGGGCTACGCGGGCGCGGTGGCGTTGATGTCCTTCAACCCGCATTCGGTGGCCGCGCTGGCCGAGGCCGCGCCGCAGATCCCGCGCGGCATCACCACCTGCGGCTATGCCGCCGAGCATTTCCCCGACTTGCCCGAGGCCACCCGCGCCCATCTGCGCGCCATCCCCGATTTCGACCGGGTGGGCGCGAGCTTCATCTCGCATGCCGCGTCCGATCTCGACCACCCCCGCGTGGCCGAGCTGAAGGCGCGCGGCGTGCCCATCCTGTGCTGGACCATCCGCTCGGCCGAGGCCGAGGCGCAGGCCCGCCGCATCGCCGACAACATCACCTTCGAAGGCTACGCCGCGGCCCACCCGCCGGCTTGACGCGCCCGCGCGGGGGACCACCTAAAGGGAACCATGGGCGACACACAGGTAGACATAACGGTGCTGTCCTCGCTGGCCGAAATCCCGGCCAGCGACTGGGACGCCTGCGCCTGTCCCGAGGCCGCCGCGGGCCGCCCGAACGATCCCTTCACCACCCACCGCTTCCTCAAGGCGCTGGAGGACAGCGGTTCCATCGGCCCCGGCACGGGCTGGGAGGCGCATCACCTGGTCGCGCGCGCGGGCGGCGAGGTGATCGCCGTGGCGCCGCTCTATGCCAAATCGCACAGCCAGGGCGAATATGTCTTCGACCACAGCTGGGCGAATGCCTATGAGCGCGCCGGCGGACGCTACTATCCGAAACTGCAGATTGCCGTGCCCTTCACCCCCGCCACCGGGCGACGCCTCCTGGCCCGGCCGGGGCATGAGGCCACCGGCCGCGCCGCGCTGGTGCAGGGCGCGGTGCAGCTGGCGGCCGAGAACGGGCTGTCGTCGCTGCATGTCACCTTCTGCACCGAAGGCGAGGCCGAGGCAGGCCGGCAGATGGGCCTGCTGCACCGCATCGGCCAGCAGTTCCACTGGGAAAACGCGAGGTATGGCGATTTCGACGCCTTCCTCGCGCAACTTTCCTCGCGCAAGCGCAAGAACATCCGCAAGGAACGCGCCACCGCGCAAGCCTTCGGCGGCGCGGTACGGCAGTTGACGGGCGACCAGATCGCGCCGCGGCACTGGGATGCCTTCTGGCGCTTCTACCAGGACACCGGCGCGCGCAAATGGGGCTCTCCCTATCTCACCCGCGCCTTTTTCGACATCGCGCATGAAACCATGCGCGACGACATCCTGCTGGTGCTTGCCGAACGCGACGGCCGCGCCATCGCCGGCGCGCTGAACTTCATCGGGCGCGACGCCCTTTATGGCCGCTACTGGGGCGCGGTCGAACATCACCCCTGCCTGCATTTCGAGGCGTGCTATTATCAGGCGATCGACTATGCCATCGCGCATGGCCTGGGCAGGGTGGAGGCCGGCGCGCAGGGCGAGCACAAGCTGGCGCGGGGCTACCTGCCGGTGGCCACCCATTCGCTGCACTGGATCGGCGATCCGGGCTTCCGGCGCGCGGTCGAGGACTATCTCGCGGCCGAGCGCGACGCCGTGGGCGAGGAGATCGAACTGCTGACCGATTGGGGCCCCTTCCGCAAGCAACCGCATGAGGAGCCGGAATGACCGAAAAAATGACCGAGGCCGAACGCCGGGCGGACTTGGCGCCGCTGCTCGAACGGGGCTGGGCCATGGCGGAAGGGCGCGATGCGATCGCCAAAACCTATCAGTTCGCCGATTTCACCGCGGCCTTCGCCTGGATGACCCGCGCCGCGCTCTGGGCCGAGAAATGGAACCACCACCCGGAATGGTGCAACGTCTACCGCAGGGTGCACGTCACCCTCACCACCCATGACGCGGGCGGGCTGAGCGCGCTGGACGTGAAACTTGCCCGCAAACTGGACGACCTCGCGCAACAGCAACAAGGACAAGCATGACACAGATGGACCCCACGATCCTGATCGCCCTCGCCACCAATGCGGTTTCAGCGCTGGCCATCGCGCTCGGCGCGCTCTGGCTCAGCGGCATCGCCCGGCGCCGGATCGCCGGGATGGGCGAAAAGAACCCGAGGCTCGACGTCACCCTGATGCGCTTCGCCGGGTCGGTGGCCAGCTACCTGATCATGGCGGTCGCCGCGATCTTCATCCTCGGCCGATTCGGGATCGAGACCACCTCGCTCGCCGCGCTGCTGGGCGCCGCGGGGCTGGCCATCGGCCTGGCGCTCCAGGGCACGCTGTCGAACGTGGCGGCGGGGGTGATGCTGATCGGCTTCCGCCCGTTCAAGGTGGGCGACTACATCACCGCGGCGGGCCAGTCGGGCACGGTCTCGGCGGTGACGCTGTTCACGACCGAGCTGACGACACCCGACAACGTGCAGATCATCGTGCCCAACGGCGATATCTTTTCCTCGGCCATCACCAACTATTCCTATCACAAGACCCGGCGCTGCGACCTGGTGTTCGGCGTGTCCTATGACAGCGACCTGAAAACGGCCGAGACCATCATCCGCGACTGCATCAAGGCCGACCCTCGCGCCCATGCCACGCCCGAGCCCTTCGTGAAAGTCTCGAATCTCGGCGACAGCTCGGTCGATTTCACGGTGCGCGTGTGGTGCGATTCGGGCGATTTCTGGGGGCTGAAATTCGACCTCACCCGCGCGGTGAAAGAGGGCTTCGACACCGGCGGGATCGAGATCCCCTTCCCCACCCAGACCGTCATCCGCACCGCGAGCTAGGAAAGCGCGGCACCCCGTCACGCGGGGCGCCGCCTGTCCCGCGGCTTACACCGCCTCGAGGAACTTCTCGCCGGTGGTGAGGTCGCAGACCCCCGGCTCGTCGACCTGAACGGCGCGCACCACCCCGTCCTCGACCAGCGCTGCATAGCGGCTCGACCGGCCGATCAGCCCGATCGCGGGCGCGTCGAACGACATGCCCAGCGTGCGCGTCAGCTGCCCCTCGGCATCGCCGAGGAAGGTGATGCCGGCGGCCTTGGCCCCGGTCGCCTCGCCCCAGGCATCCAGCACGAAGGCGTCGTTGACGGCGATGCAGATGATCTCTTCCACACCCTTTTCGCGGAAGGCGTCGGCCGCGCGCATGAAGCTCGGCAGATGCGCGGCGGAGCAGGTGCGGGTGAACGCCCCCGGCAGGGCAAAGATCACCACCTTGCGGCCCTTCAGCACCACGTCCAGCGGCACCGCCTCGGGCCCGCCGTCAGCGCCGATCCGCACCATCGTCACCGCAGGCAGCCTGTCACCAACCGAAATTCCCATCGCGTTCTCCCTCGCGCATTGCCAATTTCCCGGCACCACATGTAGGGTGCGGGCCAGCCAACGCCAGAGGGAAAACAGCGAAATGAGCCGCATCGTCGTCATCGGGGCCGGGCAGGCCGGCAGCGCCCTCGTCGCGAAGCTGCGCGCGCTGGATTTCTCCGGCCCGATTACCCTGATCGGCGAGGAGCCCGCCCCGCCCTACCAGCGCCCGCCGCTGTCGAAAAAATACCTGCTGGGCGAGATGGAGAAGGAGCGCCTCTACCTGCGGCCAGAAAGCTATTACGCCGAGAACGGGATCGACCTGCGCCTGTCGCACACCGCCGTCGCCATCGACCGCAAGGACAAGCTGGTGATCGCGGACGGCGAGGCCATTGCCTACGACCAGCTGGCGCTGACCACCGGATCGGTGCCGCGCCGCCTGCCGGGCCGCATCGGGGGGGCGCTGGAGGGCGTGCATGTCGTCCGCACGCTGGCCGATGTCGATGCCATGGCGCCCGGCTGCCGGCGCGGCGCGCGGGTGCTGATCGTGGGCGGCGGCTATATCGGGCTGGAGGCCGCGGCGGTCTGCGCGAAACTGGGGATGCAGGTCACGCTGGTCGAGATGGCCGAGCGCGTCCTCGGCCGCGTCGCAGCCCCCGAGACCTCGGCCTATTTCCGCGCCCTGCACCGCGCGCACGGCGTGGATCTGCGCGAGGGCGTGGGGCTGGAGCGCCTGACCGGCGAGACAAGCGTCACCGGCGCGCAGCTCAGCGACGGCAGCACGCTGGCGCTCGACATGGTCATCGTGGGCGTGGGCATCACGCCGGCCACCGAACTGGCCGAGGCGGCGGGGCTGGCCATCGACAACGGCATCGCGGTGGACGGGCGGGGGCGGACCTCGGACCCCGACATCTGGGCCGCGGGCGATTGCGCCTCTTTCCCCTACAAGGGCGGCCGCATCCGGCTCGAAAGCGTGCAGAACGCCATCGACCAGGCTGAATGCGTGGCCGGGAACATGCTGGGCGCGGACGCAGATTACATGCCCTACCCCTGGTTCTGGTCCGACCAATATGACGTGAAGCTGCAAATCGCCGGCCTCAACGCCGGCTATGACCGCGTCGTGGTGCGCCCCGGCGACAAAGAGGGCGCGGTCAGCCACTGGTATTACGCGCGCGGCACCCTGCTGGCGGTGGACGCCATGAACGACCCGCGCGCCTACATGGTGGGCAAGCGCCTGCTTGAGGCGGGCAGGTCGCCCGACGCGCAGGCCATCGCCGACCCGGCCACCGACCTCATGGCACTGGCCCGGCCATGAGGATCATCGCGGGCAGGCACAAGGGGCTGACGCTGGCCTCGGTCGGCAAGGGCGACGCGGGCGCGCATCTGCGCCCCACCACCGACCGGGTGCGCGAGAGCCTGTTCAACCTGCTGCTGAACGGCCCCTATGGCGACCCGGTGACGGACGCCCGCGTGCTGGACCTATTCGCCGGCACCGGCGCGCTGGGGCTGGAGGCGCTGTCGCGTGGCGCGGCGCATGTGACCTTCGTCGATGACGGGATGAAGGCGCGTGCGCTGATCCGCGAGAACATCTCCAAGTGCCGCGCCGAAGGCGCGACCAAGCTTTACCGCCGCGACGCGACGCGGCTGGGCGAGAACCGCGGCGCGCCGTTCACCCTCGTCTTCCTCGACCCGCCCTATGGCAAGGGACTGGGGGAAAAGGCGCTGGCGGCGGCGCTGGCGGGCGGCTGGATCGCCCCCGGCGCGCTGGTGGTCTGGGAGGAGAACAGCCCCGTCACCCCGCCCGGGGGCTTCTGCGAACTCGACAGCCGGCGCTATGGTGATACGGTGATCACGATCCTGGAGGCCGCGTGAACCCATGTCCGAACCCGACCATCATTGCCCCGGCTGCGGCAGGCTGACGCCCTATTTCGCCCGCTACCCGTGGTATTTCTGCCAGGCCTGCCTGGCCACCGTCACCGATGGCGAGGGGCGCGCGCTGGAATTCACGCAGGAGGGGCCCGGCGGCGGCTTCGCCTTCCGCCGCAAGGGCGAGGAGGACTGGCGGGACGCCGGCGCGGTGGCCTGCATGATCAAGGGCCGCCCGGTGATCGTGGGCGAGGCCCGCTTCGGCGGCATCCTGGCCGAGCCGCTGCACAGCGGCCCCTTCGAATACCGCCCGCACAACCTCGTCGATCTGCGCTGCTGAACGAAACAGGCCGCCCCCGCAGGGACGGCCCGTCTGTCGCATCGCCGGGAATGGCTACTTGCCCGCGGTCCGCGTGACCTGCACCGCCGCGCGCGCGTCGGAGACCAGCGCGGCGGCGTCCAGCCCGCGCGCGCTCATCTCAGCGATCCATTCCTGCGTGACCTCCTCGCCCAGCGCCCTGATGCGGTCGGTCTCGGCCGCGCTGATCTCGGCGATCTCGTTGCCCGCCGCCGCCATCGCGTCGCGCCCCTCGACATCGCCGATGTCATAGGCGCGCCCCGCCCAGGTCGAGGCGACATAGCCGGAATTGGCGTCGATCACCGCCTTCAGATCGTCGGGGAGGCTGTCGTATTTCGCCCTGTTCATCGCCCAGATGAAATAGAGGTTGTAGAGCGAGCGGTCGCCGGCCACGTCGGTGTGGCTGTCGGTCAGCTCGTCGAGCTTCAGCGACGGCGCCATGTCCCAGGTGATGACGCCGCCGTCGACCACGCCCTTCGCCAGCGCCTCGGGGAAGGCCGGCACCGCCATGCCGACCGGGGTCGCGCCCAGCTTCTTCAGCAGCAGCGTCGCCGGGCGCGAGGGACCGCGCAGCTTCAGCCCCTCGAAATCCTCGACCTTTGCGATCGCCGGGCCCTTCTTGTGCACCAGCCCGCGGCCGTGCATGTGGGCGGCGATCAGGTAGACGTCCTGGAAATCGTCCATCAGGTGTTTCTGGGTGTAGACCCAGGCCGCCTTGCTGGCCTCTTCGGCCGATTTGGTGACCATGAAGGGCAGCTCCAGCGCCTCGGCCTCGGGGAAGCGACCGGGCTGGTAGCCGGGGATCACCCAGCCGCCGTCAATCGCGCCGTCGCGGATCAGGTCATACTGGCTGGGCGCCTTGCCGCCGAGCTGCATGAAGGGGTAGATCTCGATCTTGATGCGGCCGCCGGAGTCCTTTTCGACCTTCCGCGCCCAGGGCTCGATGAAATGTTTCGGGTTCGCCGAAAGCGGCGAAACGAAATGCTGAAAGCGCAGCGTCACCTCCTGGGCGAGGGCCGCCCCAGCCGCGGCGGTCAGGGCCAAGGCAGCGATGGCTGCGGTTTTCGCAAAGCGGTTCATCCGGCGAACCTCCTCTTTGGGCGTGAACAGGGCGCCGCGGGATCAGCCCGCACGGCAAGGGCGGAATAGGCCATTGCCGCGTTTTCTGCAAAACATTCGCGCCGGCAGACGCGGATTTCCTGCGGCGCGCGGCGAGGGGGCCCCGGTTTCGACCGGGAAAGGCGGCGGGCGGAGGTTCCCGCTCAGCCCCAGGTGGGGTGGAACCGGCCCGCCGGCGACAGGGTGAAGATGTCGCAACCGTCCGCCGTCACCCCGATCGAATGCTCGAATTGGGCGCTCAGCGACTTGTCGCGGGTTACCGCGGTCCAGTCGTCGGCCAGCACCTTGGTCTCGGGGCGGCCGAGGTTCACCATCGGCTCGATGGTGAAGAACATGCCCTCCTCCAGCACCGGGCCGGTGCCGGGGCGGCCGTAGTGCAGCACGTTGGGCGGGGCGTGAAACACGCGCCCCAGCCCGTGGCCGCAGAAATCGCGCACCACGCTCATGCGGTGGGCCTCGACATAGGATTGGATGGCATAGCCGATATCGCCGAAGGTGTTGCCGGGCCGGACCGCCTCGATCCCCTTGAACAGCGCGTCATGGGTGACCTGGATCAGCCGCTCGGCCTTGCGGCTGAGTTTCCCCGCCACATACATGCGCGAGGTGTCGCCATACCAGCCATCGACGATCACGGTGACGTCGATGTTCAGAATGTCGCCGTCCTTGAGCCGCTTGTCGCCGGGGATGCCGTGGCAGACCACATGGTTGACCGAGATGCAGGAGGCATGCTGGTAGCCGCGATAGCCGATCGTGGCCGAGGTGGCGCCGGCCTCCTCCACCATTCGGGTGATCTCGGCGTCGAGCTCGGCGGTGCTGCGGCCCGGCTCCACCATGGGGGCGATCTCGTCCAGGATATGCGCGGCCAGCCGCCCGGCCTTGTGCATGCCGGCGAAATCCGCCTGTTCGTAAATCCGGATGCCGTCCTTCGTCAGGCGGCCGCGTGCGCCATCATCCACTGGTGGTTTCTCCATTGCTTTCCGGCTCGTAGATAGTCCCGATCTGCCGGAAATGCCAGAGGTGGCTAGATGACGGGCAGCTCTGCGCCCAGCGCAACGCCCTCGGGGCCGATCGTCGTGCCATGCGCCAGCACCTCCACCCCGGCGGCGCGGGCGGCGTCGAAGGCGCGCGCATAGGCCGGGTCGATGTCCCCGGCGACGCCGACCCGCGCGGCATCCGTGCGCTGCACCAGGAACAGCATCACCGCGCGGTGGCCCTGCGCGGCCATCTCCGACAGCGCCGCCAGATGCTTGGCCCCGCGCGCGGTCACGCTGTCGGGGAATTCGGCCAGCCCCGGCTGCCGGCTCAGCGTCACGCTTTTGACCTCGACGTACGCCGTGGGCGCGCCCTCTTCGCTGAGCAGGAAGTCGATCCGGCTGTTGACCCCGTATCTTACCTCCGGCCGCACCGTGCCGTAGCCGGCCAGCGCGGGCACCTGCCGCGCCTCCAGCGCCGCCTTCAGCGCGCGGTTCGGCACAGAGGTATCGACCCCGGTGAAATGGCCGTTCTCGTGATCGACCAGCCGCCAGCCGTATTTCAACTTCTTCCTGGGGTCGTCGTTGGGCTCCAGCCAGGTCTTGACCCCCGGCTCGGCCAGCCCCAGCATCGAGCCGGGATTGGCGCAATGCGCCGTCACCTCGCGCCCGTCCTCCAGCCGCATGTCGGCGAGAAAACGTTTGTAGCGGCGCAGCAGCCGCGCAGGCACGAGAGGGGTTTGAAAGCGCATGTCCCGGGCCTATACCGGCTCAAGGGGAGTGACAAGGAGAGGACCATGGCCAATCCAACCGCCGCCATGCTGGTGATCGGCGACGAGATCCTGTCGGGGCGCACGCATGACACCAATTCCAATTTCCTCGCCCGCGAGCTGACAAAGCACGGCATCGGGCTGAGGGAAATCCGCGTGGTCTCGGATCACCAGCCCGCCATCGTCGCCGGGCTGAACGCCCTGCGCGAGGCCTATGACAACGTCTTCACCTCGGGCGGCATCGGCCCCACCCATGACGACATCACCGCCGACGCGATCGCCGCGGCCTTCGGCGTGCATATCGACATCCGCCAGGACGCCTACGACATCCTGGCCGAGCATTACGCCGCCTCGGGCGCCGTATTCAACGAGGCGCGCCAACGCATGGCGCGCATCCCCGACGGCGCCACGCTGATCGACAACCCGATCACCGCCGCGCCGGGCTTCACCATCGGCAATGTCCACGTCATGGCGGGCGTGCCCAACGTGTTCCAGGCGATGGTGGCCTCGGTCATCCCGACGCTTACGGGGGGCGACCCGGTGCTCAGCCAGACCCTGCGCATCAACCGCGGCGAGGGCGAGATCGCGGGCCCCCTGGGCGAGCTGGCCAAGGACTACCCCGAGCTCTCCATCGGGTCCTACCCCTTCGCGCATGAGGGCAGCTACGGCGCGAATATCGTCATCCGGGGCATCGACGCCGGCCAGATTGACCGCGCCATGGCGCGGCTGGCAGCGCTCTTCCCCGAGGTCGGCGGATGACGTCTGAGACCCTCTACGCGGCGATCGAGGCGACCTGGCCGCCGGCCGCGCAGCACCGCGCCGGCCCCTGGACGCTCCGCGAGGGGCGCGGCGGCGGCAAGCGCGTCTCGGCCGCCACCGCCGAAGGCCCCGTCACCGTCGGCGACCTGCCCGCGCTGGAACGCGCCGCCGCCGATCTGGGCCAGGACCCGCTGGTGATGATCCGCGACGGTGAAACCGCGCTCGACGCCCTGCTGGAGGCGGCGGGTTACGATATCGTGGACCCGGTCCTGGCCTATGCCGCGCCGGCGGCCGTGATCGCCCGCGAGGCGCCGCCGCCGATCTCGACCTTCACGATCTGGCCGCCGCTGGCCATTATGGAGGAACTGTGGGAGGAGGGCGGCATCGGCCCGGCCCGCCGCGCGGTGATGGAGCGGGCCGTCGGCCCCAAGACCGCCGTTCTGGGCCGCTCCAACGACCGCGCCGCCGGCGTCGCCTTCGTCGCCATCCACGGGAAGATCGCGTTCTGTCATGCGGTCGAGGTGACGCAACGTCAGCGCCGGCAAAAAACCGCCTGCAACATGATGCGGCGGGCCGCGATCTGGGCACAAGATCAGGGGGCCGAGACCCTGGCCGTTCTGGTGACCGAAGCCAACGCACCGGCCCGCGCGCTCTATGCTTCCCTCGGAATGGCTGTTGTGGGACACTATCATTACAGAATGAAAAGGGCCCCGAGAGGTCAGAGCAGTTGACGAAAGACGCCGAAAGACCCACCGCGCTGGACCTGCCTATGGTCGATCCGCTTCCGGCGGAGACCCGGAAATATTTCGACATCTGCGAGGAAAAGCTGGGCATGGTGCCCAATGTGCTCAGGGCCTATGCCTTCGACATCGCCAAGCTGAACGCCTTTACCGCTATGTATAACGACCTGATGCTGGCCGCCAGCGGGCTGAGCAAACTGGAGCGCGAGATGATCGCCGTGGTCGTGTCCTCCCTCAACCGCTGCTGGTATTGTCAGGTCGCCCACGGCGCCGCCGTGCGCCAGCTGTCGGGCGATCCGAAACTGGGCGAGGCGATGGTGATGAACTACCGCGCCGCCGATCTGGACCCGCGGCAGAGGGCGATGCTGGATTTCGCCGCCAAGTTGACCACCGCCTCGGCCACCATCGAGGAGGCCGACCGCGAAGGCTTGCGGGCGGTGGGCTTCACCGACCGCGACATCTGGGACATCGCCTCGGTCGCCGGGTTCTTCAACATGACCAACCGCGTGGCCTCGGCCACCGGGATGGTTCCGAACGACGATTATCACGGCGCGTTCAGATGAAACTGCGCACGCTCATACTGGCGGCCACGGGCCTGGCCCCGCTGGCGGCCCCGGCGATGGAGTTGGACTTCCCCGGCCTCGCGACCCAGGCCGCGGAAGAGATCGCGCCGCTGTCCAGCTATACCCTTCCCGTCGCCCCCTGGCGCGACGGCAATCTCGAGACCCTGACCGCCGAGGGCGCCGTGGTGCAGCAGGCCTGGCAGATCCAGACCGACGGGCTGACCACGCTTCAGATCCTCAGGCCGCTGCGCGGGCAACTCGCCGAGGAGGGGTTCGAGCCGCTCTTCGAATGCGAGGACGACACCTGCGGCGGGTTCGATTTCCGTTATGCAGCGGACGTGCTGCCGGAGCCGGACATGCATGTGAACCTGGGCGATTTCCGCTATCTCGCCGCGCGCAAGACCGGCGCCGGGGCGCCGGAATATGTGTCCCTGCTGGTCAGCCGCTCCTCGACGCGCGGCTATGTGCAGGTCGTGCATGTGGGCCCGGCCGCCGAAATCGCTGCGCCCGGCCAGACCGCCTCGACCAAGACGCCGGATGCCGCGGCGGCGCCCGAGGGCACCCCGAAGCTGGCCGACCGTCTGGAGACGAAGGGCCGCGCCGTGCTGGGCGATCTGCGCTTCGCCACAGGCTCGGCCGAACTGGCCGCGACCGAGTTCGCCTCTCTTGAGGCGCTGGCCGCCTATCTGCGCGACAACCCCGCGCGCCGGGTCGTTCTGGTCGGCCACACCGATTCCGAGGGTGCGCTGGCGGGCAATATCGCGCTGTCGAAGCGCCGCGCCCAGGCGGTGGCCGATTACCTGGTCGGCAGCCTGGACGCGGATCGCTCCCAGATCGGCGCCGAGGGGGTGGGCTATCTCTCGCCGCTGGCCAGCAACCTGACCGTCGACGGGCGCGAAAAAAACAGAAGGGTCGAGGTGATCCTCACCTCGACCCAGTAAAGTGCACCTTCAGGGAGAAATCGGTTTCGCCTACCAGCTGTCGGGATCCTGTCCCGCGAAGCGGTCGGCCAGGAAATCGATGAACGCCCGGACCTTGGGCTGCGTGAACCGGCCCGGCGGATAGACGGCGTAGATGCCCAGCGTCTCCACCGGCAGATCCGGGATCGCCTCTTCGACCAGCCCCGTCTTCATCGCGTCGCGGTAGAGGAAGCTCGGCAGATAGGCGATGCCCAGCCCCGCGACCGCGGCGTTCAGCAGCGACTGGCCGTCGTTCACCGTCAGCCAGCCCGCGGTGCGGACCTGCCGTTTCTCGCCCGAGGGCGCGGTGATCTTCCACACGTTGCCGCTGGCCTGGTTGGAATAATGCAGCAGCTTGTGCTCGTTCAGGTCGTCGATCTTCTGCGGATGGCCGTATTTCTCGAAATAGGAGGGTGCGCCGATCATCCGCTTGGTGGTCTCGGTCAGCTTGCGCGCGCGCAGGGTGCTGTCCTCCAGCTCGCCCACGCGAATCGCCATATCGAACCCTTCCGAGATCAGTTCCACATAGCGGTTGTTCAGCACCATGTTCACCGTGATGTCGGGATATTGCTGAAGGAACTCGCCCAGCAGCGGCGACAGGTGGTTCACCCCGAAATCCGTGGCGACGCTGATCCTCAGCAGCCCCGAGGGCGCCGATTGCATGGCGGTGACCAGCGCATCCGCCTCTCCGGCATCGTTCAGCACGCGCCGGGCGCGGTCGTAATAGGCCAGCCCGATCTCCGTCGGGCTGACGCGGCGGGTCGTCCGGTTCAGAAGCCGCGCGCCGAGGCGCGCCTCGAGGGACGACACATGCTTTGACACGGCAGACTTGGAAATGCCCATTTTCTTGGCCGCATCAGTAAAGCCCCCCTGGTCCACCACCGTGGCGAACGCTTCCATTTCGGTCAATCGATCCATCTCGATACCTTCCCGCACTTGTCTCTTGCGGTCAGGTATCCGCCCGAAATCGGGCAGGAATGCGGAGGCACGCGGACAATATCGGGATAATTGCGCGAAGTGTTCGGGGCACGGAAACGCCCTTAACCCTGCGTCAAAGCTTCGCCGCCAGCCGCGTTCCCTGCTCGATCGCCCGCTTCGCGTCCAGTTCCGCGGCCTTTTCGGCCCCGCCGATCACATGCGCCGCGATGCCCTCGGCGGCCAGCCCGTCGGCCAGCCCCCGCTGCGGCAGCTGCCCGGCACAAAGCACGATCGTATCCGCCGCAATCAGCGCCGGATTCTCCCGCGCCTCGCCAAAACTGATCTCCAGCCCCTCGGGCGTGATTCGCTCGTAGTTCACGCCGCTCAGCATCTTCACGCCCTTCATCTTCAGCGCCGCGCGATGAATCCAGCCGGTGGTCTTGCCCAGCCGCTTGCCGGGCTTTTCCGCCTTGCGCTGCAACAGCGTCACCTCGCGCAACGCGGGCTCCGTGTGCGGGCCGCCGGACGCCAGCCCGCCGCGGTCCCGCTCCGGGTCGGACACGCCCCATTCTGCCTTCCACGCCGCCAGATCCTCGGCCGGACTCGCGCCGGTGACCAGATATTCCGCCACGTCGAATCCGATGCCGCCCGCGCCCACCACGGCCACGCGCCGCCCGGCCCGCGCGCCGCCCGCCAGCAGGTCGACATAACTGATCACGTTCGGCGCGTCCTGTCCCGGGATGCCCGGATCGCGCGGCACCACGCCCGTGGCAACGATCACCTCGTCGAAATCCTTCAGGTCCTTCACTCCGGCCTCGCAGCCCAGCCGCAGGTCTATTCCTGCACGCGCGACCATGGTGGCGAACCAGTCCACCAGCCCGCGGAACTCCTCCTTGCCCGGCACCTTCTTGGCCATGTTCAGCTGCCCGCCCAGCGCGCCCGCCTTGTCAAACAGCGTCACCCTGTGCCCCCGTTCCGCCGCGGTCAGCGCCGCCGACAGCCCCGCCGGCCCCGCGCCCACCACGGCCACGGTCTTGGCCACCCCGGCGGGCGCGATCACCAGCTCGGTCTCGTAGCAGGCGCGCGGGTTCACCAGGCAGGTGCTGATCTTGCCGCTGAAGGTGTGGTCCAGGCAGGCCTGGTTGCAGGCGATGCAGGGCGCGATCTCGTCTGCGCGCCCCTCGGCCGCCTTCCGCACAAAGTCCGGATCGGCGAGGAAAGGCCGCGCCATCGACACCATGTCGGCACAGCCCTCGGCCAGCACGCCCTCCGCCACCTCCGGGCTGTTGATCCGGTTGGAGGCGATCACCGGGACCCCCACCTCGCCCATCAGCTTCCGCGTCACCCAGGCGAAGGCCCGCCGCGGCACCGAGGTGGCGATCGTCGGCACCCGCGCCTCGTGCCAGCCGATCCCGGTATTGAGGATCGTGGCGCCCGCCTTCTCGATTTCCCTCGCCAGCCGCACCACCTCCTCCCAGGTGGAGCCATCGGGCACCAGGTCAATCATGCTGAGGCGATAGATCAGGATGAAATCGTCGCCAACCGCAGCGCGCACCCGCCGCACCACCTCGATCGGCAGGCGCATGCGGTTCTCATAGGAGCCGCCCCAGCGGTCGGTGCGCCGGTTGGTATGGGTCACCAGGAACTGGTTCAGGAAATAGCCTTCCGAGCCCATCACCTCGACCCCGTCATAGCCCGCCGCGCGCGCCCGCACGGCGGCCGTGACGATATCGCCGATCTGCTTCTCGATCCCCGCCTCGTCCAGCGCGTTCGGCACGAAGGGCGAGATCGGCGATTTCACCGCCGAGGGCGCCACGCAATCGGGCCCATAGGCATAGCGGCCCGCATGCAGGATCTGCATCGCGATCCTGCCGCCCGCGTCATGCACCCGGTCGGTCACACCGCGGTGATTGGCGATATCCTGATCCGAAAACAGCCCTGCCGCGCCGGGAAACACGCCACCCTCGCGGTTCGGCGCCATGCCGCCGGTCACCATCAGCCCGACGCCGCCGCGCGCCCGCGCGGCATAGAACTCGGCCACCCGGTTCCAGTCGCCCCTCTCCTCCAGCCCGGTATGCATGGAGCCCATCAGCACCCGGTTCCTCAGCGTGGTGAAGCCCAGGTCCAGCGGGGCCAGCAGGTGCGGATATTCGGTCATGGCGTCCTCCCTGGCGGCGACGATGCCGCCCGCCCGCGCCGCTGTCACGCCGAACGCCGCGTCATTCGCGTCCGCCCCGCCCCCTTCTTCTTGGCAAAAATACTCAATTCCCGCCCGCGTCACGCGCGCGACCGTCGGGCAGGGGCGCTACATCGTCTCCAGGCAATGCCGGCGGAAGGCCTTCTTCAGCAGGTCGAGCTCGGCGCGCAGCAGATCGACCTCGGCGCGGATGTCCTCTTCCAGAGGCTCGCCGGTGACGATGGTGAAACTGCCCAGCCGCGCGCCGCGCGCCGCGTCGCGGAACACGAAGGTCTGCACCCCGTCGCTCAGCAGTTCCGCCGGGATCGGCACCGCGACCCGGAACCGGCCCGGCGCGGACGGGTCGGCGCTCAGCCGCACGCCCTCGACCGGCGCGTCCTGATGCAACACCTCCAGCCGCGGTGCGGGCCCCTCGGGCGCGCCCGTCAGGACCCCTTCCCACACCCCGGCCCGAATCCTGGCCTTCGTCAGCACCATGTCGCCCATCCGCCTCTCCGTCACAGTTCCGCACGCGGCCGGCGGCTCAACGCCACGTCGCGCAGGATGACCTGGTTCATTTCCGGCCCCTCGAAGATCAGGTCCAGCCACATCTTCTCGACCCGCTTCTCGTTGAGTTTGGTATAGGCGAGGTCGAAATCGACGATCACCTCCTCCGCCTCCAGCGGCAGCTCGCGCACCACCTGCTCCACGTTGGGGCCGTGGCGGATGTTCAGCCGGGCGAAGATCTCCAGCGGCTTCTCCATCTCCACGATGGTGTGCAGCCGCACCAGGTGGCGCCGCTGCAAGCCGCGCACCGCCTCCTCCGGCAGGTCGATGGCCAGCGACAGGAAGGAGCCGTCGAAGCGGAACACGTCCATCCGCAGCCCGAAGGGGGCGAGATCCGCCTCGCGGGTGTTGCGGATCTGGCGCAGAGTGATCTCCGAGACGCGGCAGTCGTGGAACACCGTCACCTCGTCGCCGATCCCGGTCTTGCTCTCCACCGCCGCCGCGCCGGGCCGCTCCAGCGGGCCGCGCCAGGGTTGCGGGCGATAGGCCCAGTCCGAGCCCAGCGGCTTCTGGATCGCGTTCGGGCCGATCAGCGGCAGCGTCAGCCGCCCGTCGGCGACATGGATCACCCGGTCGATCTGCCGGCGCAGGCGGCGCGCGTGGCCGCGCAGCCGGCGCAGCGCGGCGAGGTCGATCTCGGACGCCGCCTCGGCGGCACGACGCCAGCGCCGCACGCCCCGGCGCTGCGCCAAGCGGTCGATGAGCGAATCCAACGCCTTTGCCATTCTGCCTGCCCCAGTGGCCCCGACCGGGCCTGCCTCAACACCTGGTCTCAGGATTAGAACAAATGTCTCGGGATTTCACCCTCGGATTCACGCAGTCCCCGGCCGCGGCTGGGGACGCAGCTGGCGCGCCACCGGCGGCGCGGCGGCGGATGCCGCAGCGAGGGCGGCCGCGCTCTCGGCGCGGATGCGCGCCACGAACAGGCCCAGCGTCGCCTGGCCCGCGTCGTCGCTGATCGGCCGGTTGGCGAAGGCCGCGACCGAGGCGGTCACCATCCGCCCGTTCACCTCGAAGATGGCGCGCCAGTATTCCGGCCCCAGCCCCGGGCCGGTCCCCGCGCTGCTGTCGCGGGCATGGATGAAGAACGCGCCGTCGCGGGCGAACATCTCGATGATCTCGACGCTCTCGGCGCGGCCGTCGCGGGCCAGCGCCGCGCGCCCCTCGGCCGAGGCGAAGAAGCCCTTCATCCGCGCCGCCTGCCCGGCCAGCCCGCGCCCCGCCGGCACATCGCCGGTGACCGAGGCGGTCAACAGCGCCGGCACGCGCGGGCGCGGCGCGTAGGGCTTGCGCGTCACCGCCGCGCAGCCCGCCAGCAGAACGAAGGCCGTGGCATCGGAATCGCGCGAGGCGGGCCGGTCGATGCAATAGCCCTCCGGCCCCGCCACCACGACCGTGCCGCCCGCCACGCTCAGCCGCTGCGGCGCGTTGTGCGGGTAGCTGAAGCCACCCGGTCCCGCGCCCTGCATGCAGCCTGCCAGCAGGGCCAGGGCGCAGGCCCCGGCCCGGACCGGCCTAGAGATCCATGTAGACATGCTTCTCTTTGCTTCCGCCCGGATGCGTCACCGCCCCCTTGACGGTCGAGCCCACGAGCTGCGCGTATTTCCACAGCGCGCCGGAGGCGTAGATCGTCTCCTTGGGGCCGGTCCAGGCGGCCTTGCGCGCGGCCATTTCCTCGTCGCTCAGCGCGACCGAGATCTCGCCCTTGATCGCGTCGATGGTGATCATGTCGCCATCCTTGAGCAGCGCGATCGGACCGCCATGCGCGGCCTCGGGGCCGACATGGCCCACGCAGAACCCGCGCGTCGCGCCCGAGAAGCGGCCGTCGGTGATCAGCGCCACCTTCTTGCCCATGCCCTGGCCGGACAGGGCGGCGGTGGTGGCCAGCATCTCGCGCATGCCGGGGCCGCCGGCGGGGCCCTCGTTGCGGATGACGATCACCTCGCCTTCCTTGTAGTCGCGCTTCTGCACGGCGGCGAAGGCGTCCTCCTCGCATTCGAAGACGCGCGCCGGGCCGGTGAACACCTGGGATTCCTTGTCCATGCCGGCGACCTTGACGATCGCGCCCTCGGGGGCGAGGTTGCCCTTCAGGCCCACCACGCCGCCGGTGGCGGTAATCGGGGTCTCGGCCGGGTAGATCACGCGGCCGTCGGCCTCGCGCTCCACAAGGTCGATCTCCTCGCCGATGGTGCGGCCGGTGACGGTCAGGCAATCCTCGTGGATCAGGCCGGCCTTGCGCAGCTCTTTCATCACTACCGGCACGCCGCCAGCCTCGTAAAGGTCCTTGGCGACATATTGGCCGCCGGGCTTGAGATCGACGAAATAGGGCGTGTCGCGGAAGATGTCGCAGACGTCGAACAGGTCGAAGTCGATCCCCGCCTCATGCGCCATCGCCGGCAGGTGCAGGCCGGCATTGGTCGAGCCGCCAGTGCAGGCCACCACGCGGGCGGCGTTTTCCAGCGCCTTGCGGGTAACGATGTCGCGGGCGCGGATGTTCTTCTCGATCAGGTTCATCACCGCCACGCCCGAGGCCTCGGCATACTGGTCGCGGCTCTCGTAAGGCGCGGGCGCACCCGAGGAGTTCGGCAGCGCGAGACCGATCGCCTCGGACACGCAGGCCATGGTGTTGGCGGTGAACTGGCCGCCGCAGGCGCCGGCCGAGGGGCAGGCGGCATGTTCCAGGCGATAGAGTTGCTCTTCGCTCAGATTGCCGGCCTGGTTCTGGCCCACGGCCTCGAACACGTCCTGAACGGTCAGGTCGCGGCCGTCCAGCCGGCCCGGCAGGATCGACCCGCCATAGATGAAGACCGACGGCACGTTCAGCCGGATCATCGCCATCATCATGCCCGGCAGCGACTTGTCGCAGCCGGCAAGGCCGACCAGCGCGTCATAGCAATGGCCGCGCATGGTCAGCTCCACCGTGTCGGCGATCGCCTCGCGCGAGGCGAGCGAGCTGCGCATCCCCTCGTGGCCCATGGCGATACCGTCGGTCACGGTGATGGTGGTGAACTCGCGCGGGGTGCCGCGGGCGACCTTGACGCCCAGCTTCACGGCCTGGGCCTGGCGGTTCAGCGCGATGTTGCACGGCGCCGCCTCGTTCCAGCAGGTGGCCACGCCGACGAAGGGCTGCGCAACCTCCTCGTCGCTGAGTCCCATGGCGTAGTAATAGGAGCGGTGCGGCGCGCGGGCCGGCCCCTCGGTCACATGGCGGCTGGGAAGTCGGGACTTGTCGTACGGGCGCTGGGTCATGGGGTCTCCTCCGGGTCTTGGCTTCCCTTGGGAATAGACGCGGGCGGCCTGCTGCACAAGCGCGATTGATGCCCGCGCCGGGGCGGTCTAGGCTTGCGGCGAAGGACGCCGCCGATGCGATACGCCCCCCATGACGGACTGGTGGCCCCCGCCCGCGCCAGCCGCGCGCTGTGGCGGGTGGTGCTGGGATATGCCCTGATCTCGGCGGCCCACCTCGGCCTGATCTACGCCAGCCTCGCGCTGGCCGTGCTGGTCATGGGCGAGGCGGCGGCGGTCTCGGCCTTCGACGGCATCTTCCGCAGCACCGTGACCACGCGCGAGTCGCTGCTGCTGCTCTATTCCTTCGCCTTTTCGATCGTCGGCACGGTGGCGGTGACGCATCAGCTGCACCGCCGTGCGGCGCTCGGGTTGATCGGGCCGCTGCCGCGCGCGCTGCGCGATTTCGCACTGACGGTGCGGGCGCTGGCGCTGCTCTACGCGGCGCTGTGGGTCGCGCTGCCCGGCGGCGACGCGCTGCTTCCCAATCTGGAGCCGCGGCGCTGGCTGGGGCTGCTGCCGCTGGCGCTGCCCGCGATCCTGGTGCAGACCTCGGCCGAGGAGATGCTCTTTCGCGGCTACCTGCAACAGCAGCTCGCCGCGCGCTTCGCCGCGCCTCTGGTCTGGATGGGCCTGCCGGCGCTGGTCTTCGCCTGGGGGCATTACGCGCCCGGCGAGGCCGGCGCGAACGCCCTCGGCATGGCGCTCTGGGCTGCCGCCTTCAGCCTGTGCGCGGCCGACCTGACCGCGCGCACCGGCAGCCTGGGCGCGGCCATCGGACTGCATTTCGCCAACAACGCGCTGGCGATCCTGATCGTGTCGCTGCCCGGCCCGGTCTCGGGGCTGTCGCTCTATCTCTACCCGCATGACATCGCGGCGGCGGCGCTGCGCCCGCAACTGGCGGTGGAACTGGCCATGCTGGGGGTGAGCTGGCTGGCCGCGCGGGTCGCCCTGAGGGTCTGATTGCCGCCGGCATGGACGCGCGCCCGCCCAGGCGCTAGCCTCCCCCCGACCAGCCACAGGAGCCCCCATGCGCGCCCCGGAATTCGCCGCCTATATCGGCCCCGCGAAACTCTACCCCCAGCTCTGGCGGCTCGGCCTCGGGCTGCTGCTGATCCTGTTCTGCCTGCTGGGCACCTTCGCGATCATGCTGGTGGCGATCTACCCGGTGATCGGACCGCTCAACTATTTCGGCTGGGTGCGCGGGCTGAGCCAACCCGACACGCCGGGCAAGGTGCTGTTTCTGCTGGGCACGTTCTTCGGCATGGCGCTGGGGCCGGTGCTGGCCGCGGGGGCCTGCCATTTCCGCGGCCCCGGCACGCTGTTCGGCCCGGCGGGCGAGACCCTGCGCGGCTTTTTCCTGACGGTGGCGGTGCTCGCGCCGCTCTATGCGCTGGCGCTCGCCGCAGGCTGGCTGATCGCGCCGCCGATGCCCAACCTGCCGCTCGGCCAATGGTTCGGCTGGCTGCCGCTGGCGCTGCCGCTGGTGCTGCTGCAGACCACCGCCGAGGAACTGGTCTTCCGCGGCTACCTGCAACAACAGCTCGCCGCGCGTTTCGCCGCGCGCTGGGTCTGGATGGGCCTGCCGGCGCTGATCTTCGCCGCGCTGCACTACAACCCGCAGGCGGGGATGAACCTGTGGCTGATCCTCGCCGCCACGCTGGGCTTCGCTCTGATCGCCGCCGACCTGACCGAGCGCACCGGATCGCTCGGCGCGGCGATGGGGCTGCATTTCGCCAACAACGTCTTCGCCATGCTGGTGCTGTCGGTGCAGGGCACGATCACCGGGCTCGCGCTCTACCTCACGCCCTACGGCGTGGGCGACGCCAGCCTGCTGCCGCTGGGGTTGGCGCTCGACCTCGGGATGCTGTTCGTGATCTGGCGGCTGCTGCGGGCGGTTCTCACCCGCTAGCGTGCATTCGATTGCATTTGCGGCCTCCGGCCCTTATCTCGGGCCGCAACAGGCTGCGATGGGCATATTCCGATGAACTGGATCACCAACTACGTCAAACCGAAGATCGACTCGCTGTTTTCGCGCCGCGACGTGCCCGAGAACCTGTGGCGCAAATGCGATGACTGCGGCACGATGCTGTTCCACCGCGAGCTGTCCGACAACCTGATGGTCTGCACCCAATGCGGCCACCACATGGCGATCACCCCGCGCGAGCGGTTCGCGGCGCTGTTCGACGGCGGCGTGTTCACCGAGGTCAAGGTGCCCGAGCCGGTGGCCGACCCGCTGCATTTCCGCGACCAGAAGAAATACCCCGACCGCATGAAGGCGGCACAGAAATCGACCGGCGAGAAAGAGGCGATGCTGGTCGCCGAGGGCGAGATCGGCCGCACCCCCATCGTGGCGGCGGCACAGGATTTCTCGTTCATGGGCGGCTCGATGGGCATGTATGTCGGCAACGCCATCATCGCCGCGGCCGAACGCGCGGTGAAGCTCGGCCGCCCGCTGATCCTGTTCTCCGCCGCCGGCGGCGCGCGCATGCAGGAGGGCATCCTGTCGCTGATGCAGATGCCCCGCACCACCGTCGCCGTGGAGATGCTGAAAGAGGCCGGCCTTCCCTATATCGTGGTGCTCACCCACCCCACGACCGGCGGCGTGACCGCCTCCTACGCCATGCTGGGCGACGTGCATATCGCCGAGCCCAACGCCCTGATCTGCTTCGCCGGTCCCCGCGTGATCGAACAGACCATCCGCGAAAAACTGCCCGAGGGCTTCCAGCGCGCGGAATATCTGCTCGACCACGGCATGCTCGACCGGGTGACGCCGCGCACCGAGATGCGGGAGGAGTTGATCACCATCACCCGCATGCTGCTGGGCCTGCCGCCCGCGGTGAAGGGCGACCTGCCCGCGCCCCAACCCGAGCCCGCCGGCAAGAAGAAACCGGCCAAGGAGAAACCCGCGGAATGACCGCGCCCGCCTCGGACGTCATCCTGCAACGGATGATGGCGCTGCACCCCAAGGTGATCGACCTGACGCTCGACCGCGTCTGGTGCCTTCTGGCCGCCCTCGGCCACCCCGAGCGCGCCCTGCCCCCGGTCATCCACATCGCCGGCACCAACGGCAAGGGCTCGACCCAGGCGATGATCCGCGCGGGGCTCGAGGCCGCCGGCAAGACCGTCCACGCCTACACCTCGCCGCATCTCGCGCGCTTCCACGAACGCATCCGTCTGGCGGGTGAACTGATCTCCGAGGACGCGCTGAGCGCGGTCCTCGACGACTGCTACGCCGCCAATGACGGACATCCGATCACCTATTTCGAGATCACCACCGTCGCGGCGCTGCTGGCCTTTTCGCGCACGCCCGCCGATTACACCCTGCTCGAGGTCGGCCTCGGCGGCCGGCTCGACGCCACCAACGTGATCGACACGCCGGCGCTGACGATCATCACGCCGGTCTCCATCGACCACCAGCAATTCCTCGGCGAGACGCTGGAGGAAATCGCGGGCGAGAAGGCGGGGATCCTCAAGCGCGGCGTGCCCTGCGTGGTCGGCCCGCAAGAGGAGGCGGGCCTGGCGGTGATCGAGGCCCACGCCGCCCGCCTCGGCGCGCCCCTGCTTGTCCACGGCCAGCACTGGCATGTCTGGGAAGAACGCGGACGGCTGATCTTCCAGGACGAAACCGGCCTTCTGGACCTGCCGCTGCCCAACCTCATCGGCGCCCACCAGGTGCAGAACGCCGGCGCGGCGCTCGCCGCCCTGCGCGCGCTCGGTTACGGCGAGACCGCCTGCGAGGCCGCCGTCACCCGGGCGCAATGGCCCGCCCGCCTGCAACGCCTGCGCCACGGCCCGCTGGTCGAGGCCGCCGGGACGGCCGAACTCTGGCTCGACGGCGGCCACAACCCGGCGGCGGGCGCAGCGCTGGCCGAGGCGCTCACCCGCCTCTCCCCGCGCCCGCTGCACCTGATCTGCGGCATGCTCAACACCAAGGACATCGCGGGCTACCTGCGCCCTCTGGCCGCCGCCGCGCAGACGCTAACCGCCGTCTCCATCCCCGGCGAGGCCAACACGCTGCCCGCCGAAACCACGGCAGAGGCGGCTCAGGCCGCGGGCCTGCCCGCCACCACCGCGGACACCGTGCATGAGGCGGTCGAAAAGATCACCGCCGCCGCCCCCAATGCCCGCATCCTGATTTGCGGCTCGCTCTACCTCGCCGGAAACGTGCTGCGCGAGAACGGCTGACCGCCGCGCACCTTGGGGCTCCGCCCCAAACCCCGGAGTATTTGGACCAAGAAGAAGGCAGCGAGGCGCCCGCAGGTCTCACCGGCCCCAGTCCTTGTCCTGCATCTCGCGCAGGCGGCTCGCGGTGCGCTCGAACTCGAAGGCGCCCGTGCCCTCGACATAGAGCATCTCCGGCTGCGCCGCGGCCGAGCAGATCAGCCGGACCTTCGCCTCGTAGAGCGCGTCGATCAGCGTGACGAAGCGCCTGGCCTCGTTGAAATTGCTGCGCCCGAGGCGCGGGATGTCCTCCAGGATCAGGACCCGCACCGCTTCGGCCAGCGCCAGGTAGTCCGCCGGGCCCAGGGGCTGGGCGCAGAGATCCCAGAACGTGGCCCGCGCGACGCCCGCGCGAAAGCGCGGCAACCGCAGCTCGCGCCCCTTCACCTTCAGCACCAGCGCCTCGCCCGCACCGCCGGTGAAGTCGCGCCAGATCTCGTCCATCGCCGCGGCCGCCGCCGCATCGGCCGGGCAGAAATAGACCTCCGCTCCCGACAGCCGGTTCTGGCGATAGTCGTTGGGCGAGGCGAGGTGATGCACCTCAAGCCGCGCCTTGATGAGCGCGATGAAGGGCAGGAAGCGCTCGCGCTGCAGCCCGTCCTTGTAAAGGTCGTCCGGCACCCGGTTGGAGGTGGTCACCACCGTCACACCGTTCCCGAACATCATCTCGAACAGCCGCCCCACCAGCATCGCGTCGGTGATGTCGGTGATCTGCATCTCGTCGAAGCACAGCAGGCTGATCTCCTTCGACAGCGCCTCGGCCACCGGGCGCAGCGGATCCGGCTCGCCCTTTTGCCGCGCGGCGTGCAGCGCCTCGTGCACCTCCTGCAGGAAGGCGTGGAAATGCACCCGGCGCTTTCCCGGAATCGCGACGTGGTCGAAGAACAGGTCCATCAGCATCGACTTGCCGCGCCCGACCCCGCCCCACAGGTAGAGGCCGCGCGCCGGCGCGCGCTTGCGGCGGAAGAGGGCGAAGCCGCGCTGGCCGGCCCCGGCCTCCTCCAGCGCACGGCGCACGCGCTCCAACGGTTCCAGCACGGCCATCTGGCCGGGATCGGCATGCAGCGCGCCCGAGGCGACCCTGCGGGCGTAGATTTCGCGCAACGTCTCGTACATCGGCCCCCCTTACGCCGCGCCAGAGGATAGGAAAGGGAAGGCGCGGCATCGCGAATTTTGATTTGACCTGCGCGCCGATGTCGCAGAGTCTCGCGCGGCTTTCAAGGAGACCCCGATGCAAGACGCCCGCGCGCCCCTGTTCACCCCCGTCCTGATCGGCGGCTGCGTGATCATCATGCTCAGCTTCGCCGTGCGCGCCAGTTTCGGGGTATTCCAGATCCCCATCGCTGGGGAATTCGGCTGGCCCAGGGCCGAGTTCAGCCTCGCCATCGCCATCCAGAACCTCGCCTGGGGGATCGGACAGCCGCTGTTCGGCGCGCTGGCCGAGCGTTTCGGGGACCGCCGCGCCATCGTGCTGGGCGCGCTGACCTACGCGGCGGGGCTGGTTCTGTCCTCCTTCGCGGTGACGCCCGGGGCGCACCAGCTGCTGGAGATCCTCGTGGGCTTCGGCATCGCCGGCACCGGCTTCGGCGTGATCCTCGCCGTGGTGGGGCGCGCGGCGAGCGACGAGAACCGCTCCCTCGCGCTGGGAATCGCCACCGCCGCCGGGTCCGCGGGACAGGTCTTCGGCGCGCCGCTGGCCGAGTGGATGCTGAGCCTGATGAGCTGGCAGAACGTGTTCCTGATCTTCGCCGGGGTGATCGTGGCCACGCTGCTGGCGCTGCCGATGCTGCGCGCGCCGCAGCCCGCCACCCGCGCCGAGCTGGAGCAGAGCATGGGCCAGGCGCTGCGCGCGGCCTTCCGCGATCCCTCCTACACGCTGATCTTCCTGGGGTTTTTCTCCTGCGGCTATCAACTGGCCTTCATCACCGCGCATTTCCCCGCCTTCGTGACCGAGATGTGCGGCGCGATCGACCCGTCGGGGACGCTGGCCGCGATCGGGGTGACCACGACCTCGGCGCTGGGGGCGCTGTCGATCTCGCTCATCGGGCTCGCCAATATCGCCGGCACGCTCTATGCCGCCTGGCTGGGCAAGCGGTTCTCGCGCAGATATCTGCTGGCCGCGATCTACCTGGGCCGGACGCTGGCCGCGGGGGCCTTCATCCTGCTGCCGGTGACGCCGGCCAGCGTGATCGTCTTCTCCGCGGTGATGGGGGCGCTGTGGCTGGCGACCGTGCCGCTGACCTCGGGGCTCGTCGCGCATATCTACGGGCTGCGCTACATGGGCACGCTTTACGGGATCGTGTTCTTCTCGCACCAGCTGGGCAGTTTCCTGGGCGTCTGGCTGGGCGGGCGGCTTTACGACATCTACGGCGATTACACGCTGGTGTGGTGGGTCGGCGTGGGCGTCGGCGCGTTCTCGGCCATCGTGCATCTGCCGGTGCGCGAGCGACGACTGGCGGGACCGGCGGCGGCGGTCTGAGCCCAAGCGACCCCCCGACCGGAGGTCATATGCCGATCCTATGGCGTGCCTGCCGCGGTCGGGCGCCGTCAGACCGCGCGCAGGAACTCCTGGATCGCGGCGTGGATCTCGCGCGGATGGGTGTAGGGCAGCGCGTGGGTGGCGCCCTTCACCTGCACCTGCCGGGCGGCGCGGTTGATCTCGGAGAGCCGCCCCAGCCCGCTCAGCGGGATCGCCGGATCGGCGTCGCCCCAGACCGCCAGAACGGGGATTCCGGCCTCGGCGATGACCCGGTGCTGGGAGCTGAGATCGGCGGCCAGCATGTAGCGCAGGCTGGACAGCACCGCGGGCAGGAAGCCGCGGAACCGGACCTCGTTCATCTGCATCCTGGCGATGCCCTCCACCGCCACGGGCAGGCGTCCCGCCCGCCGCGCGTCGCGCCGGATCTGCCAGCCGCCCAGCACCTGCATAAGCCAGTCGCCGAAGAGCGGCACGGACCGGGCCAGCCGGTGCAACAGGGCGGGGTCATGGCCCAGCCCGGCGGGGGCGAGCAGGATCAGCCGGTCCACCCGGTGCGGCTCGTCGGCCGCAAAACAGGTGGCGATGCCGCCGCCCATGGAATAGCCCAGCAGCGTCAGATCGCCCGCCAGCCCCTGATCCTCCAGGAGATCGCGCAGCTGGCGCAGGAAGAATTCGGCGTCCTGCCGCCCCGCCGGCCGGTCCGACAGGCCGCGCCCGTAAAGATCGTAGCGCAGCACCCGGAAGCCCATCATGGTCAGCGCCCTGACCACCGCCTCCCAGACATAGGAGGCCGACGCCAGGCCATGCACGCAGACCGCCACCGGCCCCCGCGCGGGGCCGTCCCAGCGGTAGTGGGTCACGCCCTGCGACAGCGTTGCGAACTGCCCGGGCGCGCCTTCTCGCGCGCTTGCGTCCATCGGACGGCGCAGCCATCCGGCAACCGCGTAGGCGGCCAGAGCGGCCAGGAGCAGGGCGGCCCAGGTCATCGCGCCCGCCACACCGCGAGGATGTAGCGGCTGGTCATCAGGTCGAGATGCGCGCCGCCGCCGTTCTTGAACAGCGTGATCTCTTCGTCGCTTTGCCGCGCGAAGCGGCCCGCGGGCAGGTCGTAGTAGTCGGCGATCACGTCCTCGCGGCGGATCGCGCCGTTCTCCAGGGGAATTTTCAGCTCCCCGATATGGTCGAGCGTGGTGTCGCGGCTGTCGACGAAAATCCGCGCGCGGGAGAGCGCGGCGTCGTCGGCCTCGCGCATGTCGGGGCGGTAGGCGCCGATCAGGTCGATATGCTGGCCCGGGCGCAGCCACGCGCCCCGGATCAGGGGCTGGGCGCTCATGGTGGCCGAGGTCACGATATCGGCGCCTCGCACCGCCTGTTCCAGATCCTCCACCGGCGTCACGTCGGGGAAGGCCGCCGCCATCCGCGCCGCGCCCTCGGACGAGCGGTTCCAGACCTGGAACCGCGCCTTGGGAAAGGCGCTGGCATAGGCCTGATAGAGGGAATGCGCCACCGTACCCGCACCCACGATCAGGATGGTCCCGGCATCCGGCCGGGCGAGGCGCTTCGCCGCCAGCAGGCTGTCGCCGGCGGTCTTCCACTTGGTCACCAGGTGGAAATCGACAATCGCCTCCAATGTGCCGTCGGCATCCGAAAACAGGCTCACCCCGCCATTGACGGAGGGTTTGTCATGGGCCGGATTGCCGGGAAAGATCGTGGCCGTCTTGACCGCGATCCCCATCCCGTCAATCCAGGCCGAGCGCGACAGCAGCGTGTCGGGATCGCGGTAAAGAAAGGTGTCGCCGATCCCGGCGCGGGGCAGGCTGTGACCCGCGGCCAGCGCCTGCGTCAGCCCGTCCCAGGACAGCAGCGGCTCGGCGGCATCGAAGGGGATGAACTCAGGGCTCATGGCGGGCCTCCTCGGCGCTCAGCAGGCCGGCCGCGACCAGCCGCGCGGCCCAGTCCTCGGGGCTCTCGAACAGATGAGTCTGCCAGCCGCGCGCGGCGGCCGCGGCGATGTTGTCGGGACGGTCGTCGGTGAACAGCAGGCTCTCGGCCGGCAGGCCGCAATCGGCCTCGACCAGTTCGTAGATGCGCGGGTCGGGCTTGATGAGCTTGAGATGGCCCGAGACATAGCTGCGGTCGAAATCGCGCAGGAAGGGGTAGTGGGCCGCGGCCAGTTCGAAACTGCCGACGCCGAAATTGGTCAGGGCGAAGACGGGCGTTCCCTTGTCCTGCAGCGCGCGCATCAGGTGCAGCGACTGCGGGATCAGCGGCTGGGCGAGATCGAGCCAGCGGTCGTGCCACATGCGGATCTCGTCGCGGAAGGCGGGGTGCTGTTCGGCGGTGTCGTAAATCGTGCGGGTGAAATCCGCGCCCAGATCGACGCGCAGGTTCATGTCGTGCAGATCGACGGCATCGAACAGGGCGCGGCGGCGGGCCTCGCCGATCACGCGGTCGTAGAAGCGTTCGGGGTGCCATCCGATCAGCACGTTGCCGATGTCGAAGATCACGGCTTGGGGGGACACTTGGGGGCTCCTTCGGTCGAGGTGCGGGCAGGCTAGCCGGGCGGCGGCGGGTTTTCAAATCGCGCGCCTGCGGCGCAAGACGATTTTTCGCGCCTCCGGCGGGAGTATTTGCGCCAAGAAGAAGGGGGCGGGCCCTAATCGGGGGCGCGGTCGCGGGCGGCGGCGCGCAGCGTGCGGTCGAGCGCGTCGAGGAAACGGGAGCGATCTGCCCTGGAAAACGGCCGCCCGCCGCCCTGCCGGAACGGATCGGCGGCGCGCAGATCGGCCATCAGGTCGCGCGTGGCCAGCAGGTTGCCGATATTGGCCGGGGTGAAGCCCTCGCCCTTGGGGCTGAGCACGCGGGCGCCGGTCTCCACGCATCTGGCGGCCAGAGGGATGTCGGATGTGACCACCACGTCGCCGGGCCCGGCGCGTTCGGCGATCCACTTGTCGGCGGCATCCGGCCCTTCGGGCACATAGACCATCTCGACCAGCGGGTGGGGCGAGGGGCGCAGCCCGCCATTGGCGACCATGAGGGTCTTCACGCCGTGGCGCTGGGCGACGCGCTCGACCTCGTCCTTCACCGGGCAGGCATCGGCATCGACGAAGATCCGGGTCACGCGAACAGCGCCTCGGCGTGGAAATCGAGGTGGTCGGCCATGAAGCTGGAGACGAAGAAATAGCTGTGGTCATAGCCTTTCTGGATGCGGAAGGCGCCCTCCTGCCGGCGCGCGGTCATCGCCTCGGCCAGCGCCTCGGGCTTGAGCAGTTCGAGGAACTGGTCGCTTCCGCCCTGGTCGATCAGGACGGGCCCGCCGAAGCCCCTCTCGCGCATCAGGAGCGTGGCGTCGTGGCGCGCCCAGGCGGCCTGATCGTCGCCGAGATAGGCGGCGAACTGCTTGCGGCCCCAGTCCGACTGTGTGGGATGGGCGATCGGCGCGAAGGCCGAAACACTGGCGAAGCGGCCGGGATAGGTCATCGCCAGCGTCAGCGCGCCGTGCCCGCCCATGGAATGGCCAGTGATCGACTGACGCTCCTCCTCGATGGGCATGTTGTGCAGCAGGAGGCGCGGCAACTCCTCTGCGATGTAGTCCCACATGCGGTAATGCGCGGCCCAGGGCGCCTCGCTGGCGTTGACGTAGAAGCCCGCGCCCTGGCCGAGGTCATAGGCCGCGTCATCGGCCACGCCAGCCCCGCGCGGCGAGGTGTCGGGAAAGACCAGCGCGATGCCGTGATCGGCCGCCCAGGCCTGCGCGCCGGCCTTGGTCATGGCGTTTTCATGGGTGCAGGTCAGGCCCGAGAGATACCACAGCACGGGAACCGGGCCGTCCTCCGCCTCCGCCGGCAGGAACAGGCCGAAGGTCATCTCGCAGCCCAGGATGTCGGAGGCGTGGGAATAGACCCCCTGCACCCCGCCGAAACACCGGTTTTCCGAAATCGTTTCCATGATCGCGCTCCCCTTTTCCTTGGCCTAGCGCGGGGGCGCGCGCCGGGCAAGGCTCAGGATTGCGATACCCAGGCGATCACTGCCGAAACCGTCACGATGCTGGCCGCGGTCGAGATCAGGATCGCCGCCGAGACCCGGTGCGGCGCGACCCCGTAATGCTGCGCCAGCATGTAGACATTGCCCGCCACCGGCAGCGAGGCGGCGGCGATCATGACGCTGGCGGCGTAGGGTTCGACATGGAAAAGGACCAGCGCCGAGAAGGTCACCGCGGCCGGGTGCAGCACCAGCTTGGAGAAGGACAGCCAGCCCGCGACCTGCATCCGCTCGGCCGATTTCGTCGCCAGCGAGGCGCCGATGGCAAACAGCGCGCCCGGCGTGGCCGCCGCGCCGAGGATCGACAGGAAGTCGTTCATCGGCGTGGGGATGGGCAGGCGCAGCGCCGACCAGCCCAGTCCCAGGACGATCGACACGATCATCGGGTTCTTCAGCAGCCCAAGGCCCACGGTGCGCAGGATGGCCAGCGACATCCGCCCGTCCCGCGCCCCGGTGATCAGGATCACGATCAGGCTGCCGAACACGATCAGATCCACCGCCAGCACGATCATCACCGGCCCGACCGCCGCCTCGCCCAGCAGCATCGCCAGCATCGGCACGCCGAGGAACCCCACGTTTCCGATCACCGCGCATTGCGCCTCGACCGCGGCCTCCTCGACGCTGAGCCGGCGCAGCAGCGCGACGCCGGTGGCCACGAGATAGATCGTGGCCGTGCCCCACAGGTAGGCGGCGACGAAGGACCAGTCCAGCACCTCGGCCAGGCTGAGATTGGCGGAAAAGCGGAACAGCATCGCCGAAAGCGCGAAGTAGAAGACGAATTTCGTCAGGTAGGCCGTGGCCTCGGCGCTGAAAAAGCCGCTGCGGCCGGCCCAGTATCCCAGGCCGATCAACGCGAAAAAGGGCAGGGTCTGCAAGAAGATCGCCAGCATCGGCCCTTGGTAGCACGCCCGCGGCGGCCGTCAATTGCCGGTAAGCGGGCGAATGACGGAGGCCTCACAGGGGGCCGTCTGCCCCCTCTTGCCCCGGGACGGGCCCGGGGCAATTCACCCCCGAGGATATTTCCGGGCCGGAAGAAGCGGGCGCCGCTTCGGAGCAGCCCCTTCTTCTGGCCCGAAATATCCCGGGGGAGCCGCGCACAGCGCGGCGGGGGCGGCGCCCCTGCCCGACCTGCCCACGGCGCTAGCCGCTGCCGATCAGCACGCCCGCGCCGAAGACCAGCGCCCCGCCCATCACGACCTGGAAGGCCGCGCGCAGGAAGGGCGTTTCCATGTATTTCTTCTGAATCCAGGCGATCGCCCAGAGTTCGACGAAAACCACGATCATGGCGATGACGGTCGCCGTCCAGAAATGCGGGATCAGATAGGGCAAGGCATGGCCCAGCCCCCCGACGGCGGTCATCACGCCCGCCGCGATGCCGCGTTTCACGGGCGAGCCGCGCCCCGAGATCGCGCCGTCGTCCGAGGCGGCCTCGGTGAAGCCCATCGAGATGCCCGCGCCGACCGAGGCGGCGAGCCCCACGAGGAAGGTCGTCCAGGTATTCTGCGTCGCGAAAGCCGTGGCGAAGATCGGCGCCAGCGTCGAGACCGAGCCGTCCATCAGCCCCGCCAGGCCCGGCTGCACCCAGGTCAGCACGAACTGGCGGTGCGCGGTGCGCTCTTCGCGGTCCCTGGCGTCCTCGCCGAGATGCGCGCCGGTCAGGCGCTCGGCCTCCTGGCCGTGGCCGGCCTCGGCCGCGGCGAGATCGCCGAGCAACTTGCGGGTCTCGGCGTCCTGGCTCTGCGCCGCGGCCTTCTCGTAGAAGCCCTGCGCATCGCGTTCCATCATTTCCGCTTCCTCACGGATGCGCTCGAGCCCGAGATTCTGCACCAGCCAGACCGGGCGGCGGGCGTAGAAGCCCGAGACATGCTCGCGCCGGATCAGCGGGATCACCTCGCCGAAGCGCGCCTTGTGGCGATCAATGAGGCGGCGGCGGTGCTCGTCTTCCTCTGCGGCCATGTCGTCGAAGATGCGGGCGCTGTCGGGAAATTCGGCGCGCAGCTGTTCGGCATAGCTGCGGTAGATGCGGGCGTCGTCCTCTTCCGAGGAGATGGCCAGCGCGAGGATCTCCTGCTCGGACAGGTCGGCGAATCGGCGGCGCTGGGAAAAGCCGGGAATCATCGGAAGCTCCTTTTTAGAATAGCTCTAAATTATCTCCTGCGGTTTGCCGCGCAATCCCGAGAATGCCGCAGCCGGGCGATATTGCAAGAACTGAACCGGCTGGTTTAATGTTAATCCTCAACAAGGGGACGCCATGAGCATCGAGACATCCGGGATCAAGAAGGGGCGAAAATTCGCGCAGGTGCTGGAGGGGGCGCGGGCCGTCTTCCTGCGCGACGGGTTCGAGGGCGCCAGCGTCGACGACATCGCACGCGCGGCGGGGGTCTCCAAGGCCACGCTCTACAGCTATTTCGCCGACAAGCGGCTGCTGTTCATGGAGGTGGTCAAGCAGGAATGCGACCAGCAATCTCGGGACGCCATGGACGAGATCGACCGCGCGGCGCCGGTCGAGGTGGTGCTGGAGGCCGCCGCGCGCCACCTGCTGCGTTTCCTGCTGTCGGATTTCTCGCAGCGGGTGTTCCGCATCTGCGTGGCCGAGAGCGCACGCTTTCCCGAGCTGGGGCGCGAGTTCTACAATTCCGGCCCGGCGCATGTGCGCGCCGAGCTTGCGGCCTTTCTCGGCGAGGCGGTGGCGCGCGGCGATCTGGCGATCGACGATCTGCACCTCGCCGCCGACCAGTTCGCCGAGCTGTGCAAGGCCGATCTGCACCCGCGCATGGTCTTTGGCGTGAGCCACGGCTTCACCGACGAGGAGGTGGAGCGCGTGATCGCCGGCGCCGTCGCCATGTTCATGGCCCGTTACGGGGCCTAATCGACCCGGCGCAGCTGCAGCTGGTTGCCCAGGTGCCGGGTCTCGAACCGCTTGAGTTCCTTCACCAGGTCGCTGAGCTTGCGCTTGCCGTAGGTCCGGGTGTCGAAATCGGGATTGTCGGCGGTGATGAACTGGCCCACCTGGCCCAGCGAGTACCACTCGTCCTCCTGGTCGATCTTGTCCATCGCGCGCAGAATCAGGTCCACCGCCTCCAGCGGCGATCTGCGGGAGGGCGCTTCGACCGGCTTGCCCTTCTGCTGCGGCTCGGGCGCCTCTTCGATCAGGTTCTCGATCATCACGAAGCGGTTGCAGACATTGCGCAGGGAGACCGGCGCCTTGGCCTCGCCGATGCCGATCACGTCGAGGCCCTGTTCGCGGATGCGGCTGGCCAGACGGGTGAAATCGCTGTCCGACGACACCAGCACGAAACCGTCGAACCGGCCGGAGTGCAGAATATCCATCGCGTCGATGACGAGACCGATGTCGGAGGCGTTCTTGCCCTTGGTGTTGGCGGTTTCCTGATGTGCCACGAGACCGAGGTCCAGCACCTTGGCCGCCCAGGGCGCGAGGCGGCCGGAGGACCAGTCGCCGTAGACGCGGCGCAGCGCCGGCTCGCCGAAGGAGGTGATTTCCTTGAGGATCACCTCGGCATAGCGGGCGGGAATGTTGTCAGCGTCGATCAGGACGGCGAGAAGGGGATTATTGCGATTTGGCATATCTGCTCTTTCGTTCTTGGGGCACGCCCGCAGCGGGCGCGCCCTTAAATGTTTTGAATGCGTTGCCCCCTAAATGGGGGCTGAGGGCAGGTTAGTAAACCACCACCGAGCGGATCGATTCGCCGGCATGCATCAGGTCGAAGCCCTTGTTGATCTCGTCGAGGCTCAGCGTGTGGGTGATCATCGGGTCGATCTCGATCTTGCCCTGCATGTACCAGTCCACGATCTTGGGGACGTCGGTGCGGCCGCGCGCGCCGCCGAAGGCGGTGCCGCGCCACGACCGGCCGGTGACCAGCTGGAACGGGCGGGTGGAGATCTCGGCACCCGCGGGGGCGACGCCGATGATGATCGATTCGCCCCAGCCCTTGTGGCTGGCCTCCAGCGCGGTGCGCATCACGTTCACGTTGCCGGTGGCGTCGAAAGTGTAGTCGGCGCCGCCCTTGGTGAGGTTCACCAGATAGGGCACCAGATCGCCCTCGACCTCTGCCGGGTTGACGAAATCGGTCATGCCGAAACGCTCGCCCATCGCGCGTTTCGCGGGGTTCAGGTCCACGCCCACGATCTGGTCGGCGCCGATCAGGCGCAGGCCCTGGATCACGTTCAGCCCGATCCCGCCGAGGCCGAAGACGATGGCGCGGCAGCCCGGCTCGGCCTTGGCGGTGTTGATCACCGCGCCCACGCCCGTGGTCACGCCGCAGCCGATGTAGCAGACCTTGTCGAAGGGGGCGTCCTCGCGGATCTTGGCCACCGCGATTTCGGGCAGCACCGTGTAGTTGGAGAAGGTCGAGGTGCCCATGTAATGCAGGATCGGGTCGCCATCGAGGGTCGAGAAGCGCGAACTGCCGTCGGGCATCACCCCCTGCCCCTGGGTCGTGCGGATCGACTGGCACAGATTGGTTTTCGGGTTCAGGCAGTATTCGCATTCGCGGCATTCGGGCGTGTAGAGCGGGATCACATGATCGCCCTTCTTCACGCTGGTCACGCCGGGGCCGGTATCGACCACCACGCCCGCGCCCTCATGCCCGAGGATGGCGGGGAACAGCCCCTCCGGGTCGGCGCCCGAGAGGGTGAATTCGTCGGTGTGGCAGATCCCGGTGGCCTTGATCTCGACCAGCACTTCCCCTTCGCGGGGTCCTTCGAGATTGACCTCGGTCACGTCCAGCGGCTGGCCGGCCTTCCAGGCCACGGCGGCACGGGTTTTCATGGGTATTCCTCCGTTTTCGGGTTGCGCCAAGAATGGGCGAAAGCCCGGTCGGGTGCAACGCCTCAACGACCGCCGACAGGGTGAGAACGGCGGCGGGCGGACTCGACTCCGGGGCGGGTCGTGGTATTCTTGAACAAAACAAGAACATTCTCTCGCCATGCCCCAACGCCGATTCCTCTCGCTCTGGTTTCCGCGGCTGGCCGCCGACCGGGTGCTGCGCCTTGAGGGCGACCCCGGCGGCCCCTTCGCGGTGCTGCGCAATGAGCACAACAGCCAGCTGCTGGCCGCGTTGAACCCCGCGGCCGAGGCGGCAGGGCTGCGCCCGGGCCAGCCGCTGCGCGACGCGCAGGCCATGTGCCCCGATCTGCGCACGCGGATCGAGAACCCGCAGGCCGAGGCCGCCTTCCTGACCGCGCTGCGCCGCTGGGCGGGCAAGTTCTCGCCCTGGGTGGCCGAACTGCCGCCCTCGGGGCTGGTGATCGACCTGACCGGCTGCGCGCATCTCTTCGGCGGCGAAGAGGGGCTTCTGGCCCGCGCGCAGGAGGATTGCGCCGATCTGGGGCTGAGCCTGCGGGCGGGGCTGGCCGACACGCCGGGCGCGGCCTGGGCCTTGGCGCGGTTCGCGGGCCGGGACGTGGCCGCGATCCGCTCGGGCGACGCGATCGAGCAGGAGGCGCGGGCGACCCGCGCGCGCGCGGCGAGGCGGCACTGGACGCGGGGCGGGGCCGCCCCCCTGCCCGATGCGCCCGACAACCGGCAGGCTGCCATCGCCGCGCCGGGCCAGACCCGGCAGGCGATCGGGCCGCTGCCGCTTTCGGCGCTGCGCCTGCCGGCCGAGACGGTGGCAGCGCTCGCCCGCCTCGGGCTGCGCCGGATCGACGACATCCTCGGCATGCCGCGCGCGGCACTGTCGCGCCGCTTCGGGCGCGAGGCGGTGCTGCGGCTGGACCAGGCCCTGGGCGTGGTACCCGAGCCGGTGTCGCCCGCGCGCCCGCCCGCGCATTTCGCGGTGCGCCTGACGCTGCCCGACCCGATCGGGCTGGAGGAGGACATCCTGGCCGGGCTCAACCGGCTGCTGCCGCCGCTCTGCGCCAGGCTGCGCGAGAAGGGGCGCGGGGCGCGGCGTGTCAGGTTGCAGCTGTTCCGTGCCGATCACAGCATGCAGAGCCTTGAGGTGGGCCTCGCCCAGCCCACCGCCGAGCCGGGGCGCATCCGCCCGCTGCTGATGCTGAGGATGGGCGATGTGGAGGCGGGCTTCGGCATCGACCGGCTGCGGCTGGAGGCGCCCGTGACCGAGCCCGTTCATGCCCGCCAATACACCGGCCACAGAGAGGCCGCCCGCGCCGCGCGCGACCGGCTGGAGGGCGATACCGCGCTCGAGGATCTGATCGGCCGGATCGGCGCGCGGGTGGGGCTGGAGGCGATCACCCGGGTCCATCCCGGCGACAGCCATATCCCGGAAAAGGGGTTCCAGACCCTGGCCGCCGCCTGGTCGCAGCCCTGCGCCCACTGGCCCGCGCCGCAGGCGCCGCGCCCGCTGCTGCTGAACCGGCCCGAACCCGTCACCGCCCCCGACAGCCCCGCCCTGCCCGCGCGCTTCCGCTGGCGGCGGCGTGAATTCGCCCTGGCCTCGGCCCAGGGGCCCGAGCGCATCGCGCCGGAATGGTGGCTGGACGAGCCCGACTGGCGCTCGGGCGTGCGCGATTACTGGCGGGTGGAGACCGAGGGCGGCGCGCGGTTGTGGCTGTTCTACGCCCACGGCGCGGCGCTGTCCCCGGGGTGGTTCTGCCACGGGCAGTTCGCCTGAGAAAAAGAAAGCCCCCGCCTCGAAAGGCAGGGGCCGTTCCGTTGAAACCCCCGGTGGCACGGGCTGGGTGGGGACTGAAATATCCGCGCCACCGGGGCAAGCGTCGTTTCGCTATGGATCCAATATCCCTCCGAATCCGGGCAGCAGATGGCCGCGCGCGGGATATTCCGCGGGTGATTTCCGGGCAAAACAGGGGCAAAGCTTGATTTGCGCCCGGTTCGGGTTCAGATTCGCGCCATGAATGTTCAGCCCCCCACGCCCTTTCCCGGCGCCCGCGCGCCCGAGCAGGTCAGCTTCGACCGGGCCGAGCTGGGGGTGATCCTGACGCTTTACGGCCGCATGGTCGCCGCCGGCGAATGGCGCGACTACGGCATCTCCTGCCTGCGCGAGGTGGCGGTGTTCTCGATCTTCCGGCGCACCGCCGAGCACCCGCTCTACCGTATCGAGAAACGCCCCCGCCTGCGCGGCCGGCAGGGGATCTATGCGGTGATCGGGATGGACGGGCAGATCCTGAAACGCGGGCACGAGCTGAAGACCGTGCTGCGCGTTCTTGAGAAGAAACTGATCCGCGCCGTCGACTAAAGCCGCTTGTGCGCGGTCAGGGGGCCATCGCCCTGCGCCTCGATCCGGGCGCAGGCATCGGCGATGGGCTCATAGGCCACCGACATGCTGTAGGCATTGGCGTGGATCATGGTCTCGCCATCCACCGCCAGCGCCACATGGCCCTTCCAGAAAAACAGATCGCCCCGTTCGGGCGGCGTGCCCGGCGGCAGGGCCCGGCCCAGCGCGGCCTGCTGCATGTCGCTGTCGCCGGGGCAGGCGATGCCCGCCGCCAGCAGCGCCGCCTGCACCAGCCCGGAGCAATCGATCCCCCAGACCGAGTTGCCGCCCCATAGATAGGGCACCCCGAAATGCATCTGCGCCACCGTCACCGGATCGGCGAAGGGCGCGTTGAGCGGGCGCAGGTGGGGCTTGGGCACGAAATAGCCCTCGGCGGTCTCGAAAAACGCGCCGGAGGCAGAGACCACGCGCAGCCGCGCGCCGAAGGACAGGCCCATCACCTCGTGCGCCTTCATGTCCGGCGCGGGATAGGCGTGGCTGGCGGGCACCGCGACGCGGTGGGTGGCGTCGATCGCAGGGCCCAGCGCGGCCTCGTCGATGTAACCGACATAGCCGTCCTTGCCCGACTGCCCGAAGGCGAAGCCCTGGTGCCGCTCCAGCACGGTGAAGGGATCGCCCCACACCAGCTGACGCTCGCGCCGCCCGCCCGGCTCGGCCAGCAGGTCGGCCACCGGGCGGGTCAGGCGGCCGGGCTCGCCGGGCACGAAGCGGGGCGCGCTGACGCGGTCCTGCCAGCCCTCCAGCGCGACGCGGGCATTGGCCGGGGTCAGGCGGCGGTCCATCGCCTAGAGGTCCAGGATCTGCGGCAGCGCCTGCAGCAGCGCGCGCGCGCCCTGCCCGACCCCGCCCTTGGGCCGGGCTGGGGCGGCGTTGGGCTGCCAGCCGTAGATGTCGAAATGCATGTAGGGCGCGCGCTCGACGAAGCGGCGCAGGAACAGCGCGGCGGTGATCGAGCCGGCGAAGCCCCCCGAGGGCGCGTTGTCGAGATCGGCGATGCCGGGCTCGATCATCTTCTCGTAGGGCTCGTGGAAAGGCAGGCGCCAGACCGGGTCGGCCACCTGCCCCGCCGCGGCGCTGAGCGCCTGCGCGGCGGCCTCGGCATCGGTGTAGAAGGGCGCCAGATCGGGGCCAACGGCCACCCGCGCCGCGCCCGTCAGCGTCGCCATCGAGACCAGCAGGTCGCTCTCCTCCTCATCGGCCAGCGCCAGCGCGTCGGCCAGCACCAGCCGGCCCTCGGCATCGGTGTTGTTGATCTCCACCGTCAGCCCCTTGCGCGAGGTCAGGATGTCCTGCGGGCGGAACGACGCGCCCGAGACGCTGTTCTCCACGGCCGGGACCAGCACCCGCAGCCGCAGCGGCAGGTTGAGCGCCATGATCATGTGCGCGAGCCCCATCACCGTGGCCGCCCCGCCCATGTCCTTCTTCATCAGGCCCATCGAAGCGGCGGGCTTCAGGTTCAGCCCGCCGGTGTCGAAGCACACACCCTTGCCCACCAGCGTCAGCCGCGGGCCAGCATTACCCCAGCGCATCTCCAGCAGGCGCGGCGCGCTGGCCGCGGCCCGGCCCACGGCGTGGATCATCGGGAAGTTCCGCTTCAGCAGGTCGTCGCCGCGAATCGCGCTCGCCTCGGCGCCGTGGCGGGCGGCCAGCGCGAACAGCGCATCCTCCAGCGCCTCCGGCCCCATGTCGGAGGCGGGGGTGTTGATCAGGTCGCGGGTCAGCGCCTCGCCCGCCGCGATCGCCTCCAGCCGCGCGGCATTCACGCCCGCGGGCGCCTTGAGCAGCGCGCCGCCGTTCTCCTGCGCCTTGTAGCGGTCGAAACGGTAGAGCGAAAACAGCCAGCCCAGCGCCTCCTCCTCCAGCGCCGCGCCGGTCAGGGCGGTCTCCAGATGGTAGATCGCGGCCGGCAGCTTCGCGGCGGCCCCCGCCAGATGAAAACGCCCGCGCGCGCGGGTCTTCGCGCTGCCATAGCCCGCCACCGCGCCCTCCAGCGCGCCATCCGCGCCCGCCAGCAGCTGCACCTCGCCCAGCCTGGCGGCGAAGCCGGTGCTGCGCAGCCAGGCCGCCTGCGGCGCGGGCAGGCGCGTCACAAGGGCGTCGAGCGCGCCCTCCTCGACCACATGGAGCGGCACGGACAGGGCATCGGCGGGGGCGAAGGTCAGGGACGTCATGGCAATCTCCGGCTGGATCGGGAGTTCCACAGTAGCGCGCCCGCACCGGCCCGCAAGCGGCGATCATCCCGACATCTCCTGCAACCGCCAGATCATCCTCAGCGACTGGTGCGCGACCCGGTCCAGACGCGCCAGCGTGGCGGCCAGGGCGGCGCGGTCGCCGCTCTCGCTCAGGTCGGCGACATCGGCGGCGACGCGGGCGAGACCGGTCAGCCCGATCGCCCCGGCAATCCGCTCCAGCCGGTCGGCGCAGAGGGCCAGGTCGAACAGCCGCCCGTCGCGCCGCAGCTCCCGGGCGCGCGCCACCCCCTCCGCGAGATCGCGCAGGGCCTCGGCCAGCACCTCCGGCGCGCGCGCCTCGCCGATCTCGAGATAGAGCGCGGCCAGCCCCTCGGGGTCGAGCCTGAGCGGCTCTTCCCGGCAAAGCATTCTTATCGCAGGCAAAACATCCCTCGCTTCGGTTTCCGGCGCCCCATGGCGGCGAGACTGGGCCAGAGCGGTCAAGAAAGGGTTTCTTTGCAGTGCAGAAATTTCTCGAATTTCGGACAAATGCACCATAGAGAAAGAGCTATGAAGAACGACACCGATATCCCCCCGCAGGCCCGGCCCCTGCCGGCCTATCTTGTCCAGCGTTATCAGGGCTGGAAAGCCACAACCTATTCCGAGAACAAGGTCTGGTACCGACGCCTCGCCGAGGAAGGCCAGCGGCCGCGCGCGATGGTCATCGCCTGTTGCGATTCGCGGGTGAACGTGACCTCGCTTTTCAGCGCCGATCAGGGCGAGATCTTCCTGCATCGCAACATCGCCAACCTGGTGCCGCCCTACGAGCCCGACGGCGACCACCACGGCACATCGGCCGCGGTGGAATACGCGGTGAGCGTGCTCAAGGTCGCTAACCTGATCGTGCTGGGCCATTCCAACTGCGGCGGCGTGAAGGGCTGCCATGACATGTGCGCCGGCCACGCCCCGGCGCTGGAGGAGAAGACTAGCTTCATCGGCCGCTGGATGGACCTTCTGCGCCCCGGCTACGACCGCCTGCCCGCCGACGCCGACGAGCCCGCGCGGCTGCGCCAGCTGGAGAAGGAGGGCGTTCTGGTCTCGCTGCAGAACCTGATGACCTTCCCCTTCGTGCAGGAGGCGGTGGCGAATGACACGCTCTCTGTGCACGGGCTGTGGATCGACATCAGCAGCGGCGCGCTGGAATATTACGACCCCGAGGACGGCAGCTTCCTGGCGGTCTGACGGCCCGGCCGGGCGCGGCGCCCTCAGGGCTGCCAGTAAAGCTCCTGATCGTCGGGCCAGTTCAGGGCCACGTCCACGCGCACGGTCCGTTTCTCGCCGGGCGCGAGGGTCAGGCGCCAGGCGCCCACGCCGCGATCCTTGTCGTAATCGGTCTCGTCCGGTTCGGGGCGGGTGGTGGTGCGGATCTTCAGATCCTCCTGCTCCGAGAACGGCAGCGCGAAGAGGGTCAGAACCTCCTCGGCCTTGCCGGTCAGGTTCTCGACGCTGAATTCCAGCGCCTCCTCGCGCGCGTTCTTGCGCGCCACGATTCCGGTGTCTCCGGTATCGGTGCGCAACGCCCTCCAGTCCAGCCGGATCCCCTCCATCGCGCCGAAGGAGACGGTCTCGTCGCCGCCGGCCGGGATCATGTCCAGATCGGCCGCGCCCACATAGGTGCCGTCGCGGTAGAGCGCGGCGGATCCCGGCAGCAGTGGCTCGCCGGTGGTGTTGGTGAATTCGGCCATGATGAAGGCGGTGTCGTCATGGCGCGGCGTGGCGCGCAGCGTCACCTCGGGATCGAGAGCGAAGCGGTCGAGCTCCAGGATCAGGCCGTCGCCCAGCGCCGGGATGCTGACCTTGCGCGGATAGCTGTAGGTCACGGTGATGCCGTCGGCGGCCAGCGTTCCGGCGGCGACGATCGGCGCGGGCTCGGCCATCGCCGGCGCCGCCTCCATCGCGTCGCCAGCCATCTTTTCCGGCGCGCCGCGCAGCAGCTGGCCCTTGGGGCGGATCACGGCCCGGTTCGGATAGGGATCGGTCGGCTCGATCTGGGCGAAGGGGTCGGCGGTGGACAACGCGAGGTCCACGTCGAGCCAGGGCTCGCCGGTCTCCTGCGCCAGCACCACCTTGCGCGCCAGTTCCAGCCCCGGCGCCGCGCCGCGGGTCAGGCGGAGGTCGTAGGCGGGCGCCCAGCCGGCGTCCTGCACGAATTCGCGGATCTCCAGCGTGGCGGTCCCGGCCGCGACCTGCTCGACGGCGATGGCCAGCATGTCCACCGGCCCCTCCGGCGGGCTGAGCGCGTCGAGATCGCGGCGCGCCTGGGCGCGGGCGCCCTCTAGATCCTCGATCTCCTCCGCCAGCGCGCGCAGCGCGGGGCGGAGCGCGGCGATCTCGGTGCGGGCGCGGGCGGTCTCCTGCCCGATCATCGCGGCGGTCTGGCTCAGCGCCTCGGGCGCGAGGTTTTCCAGCGCGCCGCCGGAAACGGAGGAGAGGAAGGTCAGCCGCGCCTCGGCCGCGGCCAGCTCGGCCTGTTTCGCAGCCTGCCGGTCGCGCGCGTCATCGAGCGCGTCCTCGGCGGCCTCCAGCGCGGCCAGCGCCGCGGCCTGCTGCGGCAGATAGACGGTCTCGGCGTCCGCGACATGCCCGCCCAGAAGGGTCAGCGCCCCGATCGCCGTGCCCTCCCCCGCGCGCACCCGCGGCGGGCTGTGCCACAGGTCGGCGCCGGGCGCGGGCAGCAGCACGCGATGGGTTCCGGCGGGCAGTTCCAGCGTGATCTCGCGCGTCAGCTGCGCCCCCTGCGGATAAACCGTCACCGCGCGGATCGGCGCGGTGGTCTGGAAATCCCCGGCCAGGGCGTGGCCGGCGGCCAGCAGGGCGGCGAGGGAAAGAGACAGGCGAGCGAACATGGAAAGCCCCCGAATGAGCAAATCAATCGGGGGCAGTCTTGGCCAGCTTGGCCGGCAATGCAACGGCGGATCGCGGGCCCGGCCGGGCCGGCGGAAATCAGCCCTTCTTCAGGACGCGCTGACCCAGCAGCTCGGCGATCTGCACCGCGTTCAGGGCCGCGCCCTTGCGCAGGTTGTCGGACACGCACCACAGGTTGATGCCGTTCTCGATCGTGCTGTCCTGGCGGATGCGGCTGATATAGGTGGCGAAATCGCCGACGCATTCGACCGGCGTGATGTAGCCGCCCGGCTCGCGCTTATCGACGACCATGATGCCCGGCGCCTCGCGCAGGATGTCACGCGCCTCGTCCTCGTCGAGGAACTCCTCGAACTCGATGTTGATGGCCTCGGAATGGCCGACGAAGACCGGCACGCGCACGCAGGTCGCGGTGACCTTGATCGACGGATCGACGATCTTTTTCGTCTCCGCGACCATCTTCCACTCTTCCTTGGTCGAGCCGTCCTCGAGGAAGACGTCGATATGCGGGATCACGTTGAAGGCGATCTGCTTGGGATAGACGTTCGGCGCCACTTCCTGGCCCGGCACATACATGCCCTTGGTCTGGTTCCACAGCTCGTCGATGGCTTCCTTGCCCGAGCCCGAGACCGACTGGTAGGTCGAGACCACCACGCGCTTGATCCGCGCGCGGTCGTGCAGCGGCTTGAGCGCCACCACCATCTGCGCGGTCGAGCAGTTGGGGTTGGCGATGATGTTCTTCTTGGAATGCCCCGTGATCGCGTCGGGGTTCACCTCGGGCACGATCAGCGGCACGTCCGGGTCGTAGCGGTAGAGCGACGAGTTGTCGATCACCACGCAGCCGGCCTTGGCGGCCTTGGGGGCGTATTCCTTGGTCGCGTCCGAGCCGATGGCGAACAGCGCGATATCCCAGCCGGAGAAGTCGAACTGCTCCAGGTCCCGGGTCTTGAGGGTTGCATCGCCGAAGCTCACCTCGGTTCCCAGAGAGCGACGGGAGGCAAGCGCTGCGATCTCGTCAACGGGGAACTGGCGCTCGGCCAGGATGTTCAGCATTTCGCGGCCCACGTTGCCCGTGGCGCCAACGACGGCGATCTTGTAGCCCATATCGGCTCTCCTATTCGTCATTGCGACTGGCGCGCAGCCATACAAGAAAGGCCGGGGCAGTAAAAGGGGCAGCGGCCTTATTTTCCTGCGGTTGCGGCGGCCAGCCTGGCGCGGGCGTCCTCGGGCGCGATGGCGAGGTTGCCGGCGGCGTCCTCGGTCACGCGCGGATAGTAGACCTGATCGAGGTAGCTCATGAACCCCGCCCGGAGCGCCGGATCGAAGCCCAGGCCGCCCGGCGCGCGCAGCAGCGCGGCCAGCCGCCCGGGGCTGTCGGCCACATGCACCAGCCCCTCGATGGCGAAGAACGCCTCGCCCAGCGCGATCACCGGCTTGTCGTGGAAGAACGCCTGCAACCCCACCGAGGAATTGATGGTGATTACCCCGCTGCTGGCCTTGACCTGTTCGAAGGTGTCGGTCCGGTTGTCCACCACCAGCCGCCCCCCGGCGCGGGCCACCGCCGCAGCCAGAGGGTCCGCCAGCGAGGCGCGGGCCGAGGGGTGCTCCTTGATGCGGACATGCCAGCCCTCGGGCAGGTTCTCCGACGCCTCGGCCAGCGCCGCCAGCATCCCCTCGACCGAGCGCACCCAGCCCGCGAACAGCGTGATCTGGCTGTCGTTGGGCACCTGCAACGGCACGAAAAGGAACGGTCCGACGTCGGCCAGCGCCTCCGCCCCGCCCTGCGTGACATCCGCCCGGCGCGAGGCGCGCGCGGTCAGGTTCGCGCCCAAACGCCGCCAGCCCTCGCCCTGCCTCCCGGGCGCGCCCGCCGCCCAGTCGCGGAAGAACTGCGGATCGCGCGGCACCGAATTGGCAGCGTTCACCCCCTCGGGGTCCAGCGTCACCCGGCCGGGAAACGGGGCAAGCTCGGCATAGAGGCGGGGGGCGCCGGCATCGCGCGCGCCCTCCATGAAGGCCCGGCGCGAGCCCGTCAGCCCGTTCCAGCACATCGCCACCCGCCCCGGGTGACCCGCGAAATAGCGCCGCGCCCAGTTGTATTGCATCCAGATCAGCGCGAATTTCAGCGCACGCCCCAGCGCGCCCTTCGGCTGACGCTTGGCCACCGCCAGCGCCGCGCGCGCCCGCGCCCCGCTTTCGGGAAATCCGCGCAGCGACAGCCCGATCAGGGGCAGGCGCACGCCGCCCCCCGCCGCCTCGGCCACCGAGGCGAACAGGCTGTCCTTCTTCCGCGCCCAACCGGCGAGATATGCGATCATGTCCGGCGCTCCCTGCCATTCGCGGGCACATTACGCGCGGCGGGGCGCGGCATCAAACACCACGGCATTTTCAGGATTTTCCGATCAATCCTTCAGGCTTTCCCGGCCCGGAAAGCACTGGCACGCCCGTCGCACGCGGGGTTCAATGCGCCGAGACCAAAAAGGAAGGCCCCATGCCCGAACGCAGCTATCACGTCCCGCAGGGCGGCTTGCCGCCGCAGACTCAGATCCTGACCGACCGGGCGATGTTCACCACCGCCTACGCGGTGATCCCCAAAGGCACCTTCACCGATATCGTGGCCAGCCTGCTGCCGTTCTGGCAGGGCGCGCGGTTCTGGGTGATCGCGCGGCCGATGTCGGGCTTCGCCGAGACCTTCTCGCAATATATCGCCGAGGTCGCCCCGGGCGGCGGCAGCGACCGGCCCGAGACCGACCCCGCTGCCGAGGCCGCGCTGTTCGTGGTCGGCGGCCGCGTGACGCTGACTCTCGGCGGCGCGACACACGAGATGGCGGCGGGCGGCTATGCCTATATCCCCGCCGGGGCGGAATGGACCCTGCACAACCGCGGCGACGGCCCGGCCCAGTTCCACTGGATCCGCAAGGCCTATGAGAAGCTGCCCGGGCTGGACGCGCCCGAGCCCTTCGTGACCAACGAAAACGACATTGCCCCCACCCCCATGCCCGACACCGAGGGCAAATGGGTCACCACCCGCTTCGTCGATCCCGCCGACCTGCGCCACGACATGCATGTGACCATCGTCACCTTCCAGCCCGGCGGAGTCATCCCCTTTGCCGAGACCCATGTGATGGAGCACGGGCTCTATGTGCTGGAGGGCAAGGGCGTCTACCGCCTCAACCAGGACTGGGTCGAGGTCGAGGCGGGCGATTTCATGTGGCTGCGCGCCTTCTGCCCGCAGGCCTGCTATTCCGGCGGGCCGGGGCCGTTCCGCTACCTGCTCTACAAGGACGTGAACCGGCACATGAAACTGCACCCTCCGGGGCGTTAATCCGCCTCGGGGGCGCCCAGCCCGCGCGAGACCTCGGCCGCGGCCTCCTTCACCAGCGCGCCGAAGCGGGCCACCACCTCGGGTGGCATGCGGATCGACGGGCCGGAGACCGAGATCCCCGCCACCGGCTCGCCGTGCAGGTTGACGATGGGGGCGGCCACGCAACGCATGCCGGTAGTCTTTTCCTCGTCGTCCACGGAATAGCCTCGCTGCCGAATGGCGGCGAGCTCCGCCATCAACGCCTGCGGCTCGGCGATGGTCTTGTCGGTAAACCGCTCCATCGGGCGCAGGCGCAGGAGCCGCGCGACGCGCTCGTCGTCGTAGAGGCTGAGCAGCGCCTTGCCGATGCCCGAGGCATGCATCGGCGACAGCGTGCCGGGCGGAAAGAAGGCGCGGATCGATTCATGCGTCTCCACCTGGCTGAGGAACATCACGTCGCCGTTGCGCTCCACCCCGAGGTTCGAAGTCTCGCCCGTGGCCTCCATCAGCGCGCGCATCACGGGGCGTGAGCGCTCGACCACGCTGGTGCGGCGCAGGAAGGCCGAGCCGAGGCGGAACGCCGCGGGCCCGATATGCCAGGCCTGGGTCTGCGGGTCGGTCTCGACGATCTCGTGCGCCTCCAGCGTGGAGAGCACGCGATACATCGTGGCCGGCGACTGGTCGAGTTCCTCGGACAGTTCGCTCAGCGTCAGCCCGCCGCTGCGGGCCAGCGCATCGAGCACGTTCAGGGCGCGTTCCAACGACTGGATCGTGCTTTGCGCGGGCTTCGAATCAAACCCCTTGGGGCGGCCCTTGCGGCGGGCGGGCGTTGGCATCGCGATGGCCTCCTGGCGGGCGTCAGTGTCGCACCCATCATATTTTGAAAATACGTTCTGACCAGTGAAAAAATCGAAGGCATTGTTTTAAAGTCATTTTTGAGGGATTTATGTTTTTTGAAAAACGTTTTCAAAAAAATTGGCACACCGCTGGCGCTCCCCTACATTGGCCCGAAAGTCAGAGGAGGAAAGCCCCATGAGCTTCCAGAACCCCGTTTTCATCCCCGGCCCGACCAACATGCCGGAAGAACTGCGCCGCGCGGTCGACATGCCGACGGTGGACCACCGCTCGTCGCTGTTCGCCGACATCCTGCACCCCGCCCGCGACGGCGTGAAAAAGGTGCTGAAAAGCGCGAAGGCCGAGGTCTTCATCTTCCCCTCGACCGGCACCGGCGGATGGGAGACCGCGATCACCAACACGCTGAGCCCGGGCGACAAGGTCGTCGCCGCGCGCAACGGCATGTTCAGCCACCGCTGGATCGACATGTGTCAGCGCCACGGCCTGGAGGTCGAGGTGATCGAGGCCCCCTGGGGCGACGGCCTGCCGGCCGACCGCTACGGCGAGATCCTGGCCGCCGACACCGGCCACCGCATCAAGGCGGTGCTCGCCACCCATAACGAGACCGCGACCGGCGTGTTGTCGAACATCGCCGCGCTGCGCCGCGCGATGGATGCCGCCGGCCACCCCGCGCTGCTGCTGGTCGATGGCGTCAGCTCCATCGCCTCGGTCGATTTCCGGATGGACGAATGGGGCGTGGACATCGCCGTGACCGGCTCGCAGAAGGGCTTCATGCTGCCGGCGGGGCTGGGCATCGCCGCCTTCTCGCCCAAGGCGATGGCTGCGGTCGATGCCGCGCGCCTGCCGCGCACCTTCTTCGACATCCGCGACATGGCCAAGGGCTACGCCGCGAACGCCTATCCCTACACCCCCGCCGTGGGCCTGCTGAACGGGCTGAAGCTGTCGACCGAGATGCTGCTGGCCGAGGGGCTGGAAAACGTCTTCGCCCGCCATCACCGCATCGCCGAGGGCGTGCGCGCCGCCGTCGCCGCCTGGGGGCTTGAGCTGTGCGCCCAGTCGCCGGATCTCTATTCCGACACGGTCAGCGCGATCCGCACGCCGGCGGGCTTCGACGCGGGCCGAATTGTTTCGCTGGCCGCCGAGAAATACGGTGTGGCCTTTGGCGCGGGCCTGGGCGAAGTTGCGGGCAAGGTGTTCCGCATCGGGCATCTGGGCAGCCTGACCGACGTGATGACGCTGTCGGGGCTGGCCACCGCCGAGATGGCCATGGTCGATCTCGGCCTGCCGGTGCGCCTGGGCTCGGGCGTGGCCGCCGCGCAGGAGATCTACCGGGCCGAGCCGAACGCCGCCGCAAAGGCCGCATGATGAAGGATACGAGCACCATGTATATCCCCACCCTCGCCGACATGCTGATCGCGCATGAGCGCATCAAGCCCTACATCCACCGCACGCCGGTCCTGACCTCGACCTATCTGAACGAGCTGACCGGGGCCGAACTGTTCTTCAAATGCGAGAACTTCCAGAAGGCCGGAGCCTTCAAGGTCCGCGGCGCCTCGAACGCGGTATTCGGGCTGGACGAGGAGACCGCCAGCAAGGGCGTGGCGACGCACAGCTCGGGCAACCACGCGCTGTCGCTGGCCTATGCCGCCGGCCGCCGCGGCATCCCCTGCCATGTGGTCATGCCGCGCACCGCGCCGCAGGCCAAGAAGGACGCCGTGCGCGGCTATGGCGGGATCATCACCGAATGCGAGCCCTCGACCTCGTCGCGCGAGGCGGTGTTCGCCGAGGTGCAGGCCGAAACCGGGGCCGAGTTCGTGCACCCCTACAACGACCCGCGGGTGATCGCGGGCCAGGGCACCTGCTCCAAGGAGCTGATGGAACAGGTCGAGGGGCTGGACGCGGTCGTGGCCCCGATCGGCGGCGGCGGCATGGTGTCCGGCACCTGCCTGACGCTGTCGAACCTCGCGCCCCACGTGGAGATCTACGCCGCCGAGCCCGAGCAGGCCGACGACGCCTACCGCAGTTTCAAGGCCGGCCACATCATCGCCGACGACGCGCCGCAGACCGTCGCCGACGGTCTGAAGGTTCCGCTCAAGGAACTGACCTGGCATTTCGTGTCGAACCACGTCACCGACATCCTGACCGCCTCGGACCCCGAGATCGTCGACGCGATGAAGCTGACCTGGCAGCGCATGAAGACGGTGATGGAGCCCAGCAGCGCCGTGCCGCTGGCCACCATCCTGAAGAACAAGGACAAGTTCGCCGGCAAGCGCGTCGGCGTCATCGTCACGGGCGGCAATGTCGATCTCGACAAGCTGCCCTGGATCAAAGCCTGACAACGGAGAGTATCATGAACGCAGATACGAATTTCGACGGCCTCGAAGTGGGCTTTGACGTCCCCGCCCTGCCCGGCATGGACGCGGCCGACATCCAGACCCCCTGCCTGGTGCTGGACCTCGACGCGCTGGAGCGCAACATCGCGAAGATGGGCAAGCTGGTGAAAGAGATGGGCGTGCGCCACCGCGTGCATGGCAAGATGCACAAGTCGGTGGACGTGGCCAAGCTGCAGGAGCGCCTCGGCGACAGCTGCGGCGTGTGCTGCCAGAAGGTCAGCGAGGCCGAGGTCTTCGCCCGCGGCGGCATCAAGGACATCCTGGTGTCGAACCAGGTGCGCGATGCGGCCAAGATCGACCGCCTGGCCCGCCTGCCCAAGCTGGGCGCGCGCACCATCGTCTGTGTCGATGACATCGACAACGTGGCTGACCTGTCGGCGGCGGCGCAAAAGCACGGCACCCAGATCGAATGCCTGGTCGAGATCGACTGCGGCGCGGGCCGCTGCGGCGTGACCACCACCGAGGCCGTGGTGGCCATCGCCAAGGCGATCGACGCCGCCGAGGGGCTGAAGTTCTCGGGCATCCAGGCCTACCAGGGCGCGATGCAGCACCTCGACAAATACGAGGACCGCAAGGCCAAGATCGAGATCGCCGTGGCCCAGGTGGCCGATGCCGTCGAGGGCCTGAAGGCCGATGGGCTGGACTGCGACATCGTCGGCGGCGGCGGCACCGGCTCCTATTATTTCGAGGGCACCTCGGGCGTCTACAACGAGCTCCAGTGCGGCTCCTACGCCTTCATGGACGCCGATTACGGCCGCATCCATGACAAGGACGGCAAGCGCATCGACCAGGGCGAATGGGAAAACGCGCTGTTCATCCTGACCTCGGTGATGAGCCACGCCAAGCCCGACAAGGCGATCTGCGACGCCGGCCTCAAGGCGCAGTCGGTCGACAGCGGCCTGCCCTTCATCTACGGCCGCGACGACGTGGAATACATCAAGTGCTCGGACGAGCACGGCGTCATCTCCGATCCCAACGGCGTGCTGAAGATCAACGAGAAGCTGAAGCTGGTGCCGGGGCATTGCGATCCGACCTGTAACGTGCATGACTGGTATGTCGGCGTGCGGGGTGGCAAGGTCGAATGCCTGTGGCCGGTCTCGGCCCGCGGCAAGGCCTACTAAGCTTCGCCCCGGCGGGCGCATTGATCGGGGGCCTGACGGCCCTCGATTTTTCTGTGAATAATCGGAGTGTCTTGCATGATCATCGTCCCTGAAAAGGAAATCGCCGGACTGATTTCGCCCGAAGCCGCCTTTGACGCCGTCGAAGCCGTCTTTGGCGCGATGGCGCGCGGCGATGCCTACAACTTCCCCGTCATCCGCGAGGCGATCGGCCACGAGGACGCGCTCTACGGCTTCAAGTCGGGCTTCGACCGCGCGGGGCTGGTGCTGGGGCTGAAGGCCGGCGGCTATTGGCCCAACAACCTCGAAAAGGGGCTGATCAACCACCAGTCCACCGTCTTCCTGTTCGACCCCGACACGGGTCGGTTCAAGGCCGCCGTGGGCGGCAACCTGCTGACCGCGCTGCGCACCGCCGCAGCCTCGGCGGTCTCGATCAAGCACTTGGCGCGCAAGGACTCCAAGGTGCTGGGCATGATCGGCGCCGGCCACCAATCGGCCTTCCAGATGCGCGCCGCCGTCAAGCAGCGCGATTTCGACCGCGTGATCGGCTGGAACATGCATCCCGAGATGCTGGGCCGCCTGGAAGAGACCGCGACCGAGTTGGGCCTGCCCTTCGAGGCGGTGGATCTCGACCGCTTGGGCGCCGAGGCCGACGTGATCATCACCATCACCTCCAGCTTCGACCCCATCCTGATGGACGCGCAGGTCAAGGGCGGCACCCATATCGCCTGCATGGGCACCGACACCAAGGGCAAGCAGGAGGTCGAGGCGGCCCTGGTCGCCCGCGCGACGCTGTTCACCGACGAGGTGGCGCAAGCCACCAGCATCGGCGAATGCCAGCACGCGGTGGCGCAGGGCCTGATCGGCGAGGACGCCATCACCGAGATCGGCGCGGTCATCAACGGCACCCATCCGGGCCGCACCAGCGCGGACGAGGTGACGCTGTTCGACGGCACCGGCGTCGGCCTGCAGGACCTCGCCGTGGCCTCGGCCGCGGTCGATCTGGCGCTGGAAAAGGGCGTGGCGATCGAGGTGGATTTCTAAACCGCCCACCACTCACGGACAGGCGGGGCCCGGCGATATCGCCGGGCCTTTTTTTCGGGCCTGACGAGGGCGGCTTGCCGCAGGGGAGGGCAGCGCCCGCCCCGAGCGATGGGCACCGTCCGGCGTTGCCGCCGGGCGGCACCTCCAATCAGCGTGACGCGCCGGGCTTGCTGCTGAAATGGCCGGCACCGGACAGGCCGCCGGCCACCTGCTCCGTCGCCTCCTCGGTCAGTTCCTCGGGCAGCACCAGGTTCAGCACGATGGCGATCAGGGCGGCGGGCAGAAGCCCGCTGGTCATCAGGATGCGTGCGGTGTCGGGCAGGTGCTGTACCGCGCCGGGCTCCAGTTGCAGGCCCAGCCCCACCGACAGCGCGATGGCGAAGATCACCATGTTGCGGCGGTTCCAGTCCACGTCCGACAGCATCGAGATGCCCGCGGCCACCACCATGCCGAACATCACGATCACGCCGCCGCCCAGCACCTCGATCGGCACGGTGCGGATCACGCCGCCCACCTTGGGCACCAACCCGCAGATGATCAGGAAGATCGCGCCCACGGTCACCACATGGCGGCTCATAACGCCGGTCATGGCGATCAGACCCACGTTCTGGCTGAAGGAGGTGTTGGGCAGCCCGCCAAAGACCCCCGCGATCGCGGTGCCGAGCCCGTCGGCATAGGTGGCGCCGGAGATTTCCCTGTCGGTCGCCTCGCGGTCGGCGCCGCCCTTGGTGATGCCCGAGACGTCGCCCACCGTCTCGATCGCCGAGATGAAGGCCATCAGGCAGAAGCCGATCACCGCGGCGGCTGAGAATTCGAACCCGTATCTGAAGGGCTGCGGCAGCGAAAAGGCCGCGGCGCGGGTCCAGGATCCGGTAATCGCCTCCACCGACAGGATGCCCACCGCGATCGCATAGACATAGCCCACCAGAAGCCCCACCAGCACCGCCGAGATCGACAGCATCCCTCGGGCGAAGAACTTCAGTCCCAGCGTGACGAAGATCACCACCAGCGCCGCCGACCAGTTCAGCAGGCTGCCGTATTCCGGCGTGCCGATCGCGGGCACCCCGCCCGCGGCATACTGGATGCCGACCTTGACCAGCGCGAGCCCGATCATCGTGACCACCAGGCCGGTGACCAGCGGCGGCAGGGCGAAGCGGATCCGGCCGATGACCGAGCCCAGCGCGGCGTGGAATATCCCGCCGATGACCACCCCGCCGAACAGTGCCGCCAGCGCGTCCACCCCCTTGCCCGCCACCAGCGGGATCATCACCGGCAGAAAGGCGAAGCTGGTGCCCTGCACGATCGGAAGCGCGGCGCCGACCGGGCCGACGGTCACGGTCTGCAACAGCGTGGCCACGCCCGCGAACAGCATCGACATCTGGATCATGTAGAGCAGTTCGGGAAAGTCGGGCGAGTTCGAGCCGAAGCCGAACCCGGCCGCCCCGGCCACGATGATCGCAGGCGTGACGTTCGACACGAACATCGCCATCACATGCTGGATACCCAGCGGAATGGCCTTGGCCAGTGGCGGGGTGTAGTTGGGATCGCGCAGCTGTTCCGGCGTCCCGATGGAAGTGTCTGCCATCTCGGGTCTCCCTGTTGTCGTTGTGCAGACGGCCGCCTTTTGGCGGCTCATTTCATTTTTCGATGATGTAGGGGGCGTCGAACCAGTGCTCCTGCAGGTTGGGCCCCGGTCCGATGCGGTCGACAACGACGAAGCGGCCATCCGTGTCCAGCGGCGTCAGCACGCCGTGCCAGGTGCCGCGATGCAGGTTCACCGCCTGCCCCGGCTGCACCATGAAGGCGTGCAGCGCGCCCGGCGCCCCGCCCGCGTCATCGGCCACCACCACCACGAACCGCGCCCCGTCGAGCGGGATGAAGGCCTGGCTGCCCGCGGGATGGCGCTCGACCATCTCGACGGTCAGGGGCAGCTGCCGCGCTGTCGCGTCGAACAGGCTGATGCCCGCGCGCCCGCCTGAGAAATCGAGTTTGGCCAGATCGTTATGCCGTCCGCAAAGCCCCTGGTTGATGATCCTGTCCGGCGCGCCGCGCGCCTCGATCACATCGCCATAGGGGGCGAAGCCCTCGGCCGTCAGGGGCCGGGTTCGCAGGCGGCGCGCGGTCACGGCAGCAGGTCCTTCAGCCGCAGCTCCGCGATGCGCTCGACCTGGCGGCAGGCCTCGGCGAACTCGGTCGCGCGGTCGCTGCCGATGCGGCGCTCAAACGCTGCGCGGATCGAAGGCTTGTCGTGGTCGCGCACCGCGATGATGAAGGGGAAGCCGTGTTTTTCGGCATAGGAGGCATTGAGGCGCTGGAAGGTTTCGCGCTCCGCGTCGGTCAGGGCGTCGAGCCCCGCGCCCGACTGCTCGGCGGTCGACTCCGCCGTCAGCCGGCCGGCGGCGGCCAGTTTCCCGGCAAGGTCGGGATGGGCGGTCAGCACGCCCAGACGCTCCGCCTCGCTGGCAGAGCGGAAAACGCGGGAAAGCGCATTGTGCAGCCCGATGGCGCTGTCATGCGCGGGACCGAGTTCGAGGTCATAGGCGCGTTCGGCGATCCAGGAGGAATGCTCGAACACGCCGCCGAAGCGCGCCACGAAGGTTTCGCGCCCCATCTGCGAGGGGCGCTCGAAATGCACCGGCGGGTGGGTCTTCTGCCAGTGCCGGGCGATGTCGATGCGGCGCGCGACCCAGACATCGGGCTTGGAGGCGACGTCATCGAGGAACCGGCGCAACGCCATCACCCGCCCCGGTCGGCCCGCCAGCCGGCAATGCAGCCCGATCGACAGCATCCTGGGCGCGCCGTTCAGCCCCTCGGCATAAAGCGCGTCGAAACTGTCGCGCAGATAGGCGAAGAACTGGTCGCCCGAGTTGAAGCCCTGCGGGGTGGCAAAGCGCATGTCGTTGCAGTCGAGCGTGTAGGGCAGGATGAGCTGGTCGCGGTCCCCCACCCGCACCCAATAGGGCAGGTCGTCGGCGTAGGAATCGGCCACATAGTCGAAGCCCCCCTCCTCGGCCGCCAGCGCCACCGTGTGCTCCGAGCAGCGCCCGGTGTACCAGCCGCGCGGGCGCGCCCCGGTGACCTCGGCGTGCAGGCGGATGGCCTCGGCCATGTCGGCGCGCTCGGCCTCACGGGTGTGATCCTTGTAGTCGATCCATTTCAGCCCGTGGCTGGCGATCTCCCAGCCTGCGTCCTGCATGGCGCGGACCTGCTCGGGGCTGCGGGCGAGCGCGCTCGCCACGCCGTAGACGGTGACGGGCATGGCGTATTCGCGGAACAGCCGATGCAGCCGCCAGAACCCCGCGCGTGCGCCGTATTCGTAGATCGATTCCATGTTCCAGTGGCGCTGCCCCGGCCAGGGCGCGGCGCCCACGATCTCGGACAGGAACGCTTCGGAGGCCGCGTCGCCGTGCAGGACGCAGTTCTCGCCGCCTTCCTCGTAATTGATCACGAATTGCACGGCGATCCTGGCCCCGTCGGGCCATTTCGGATCGGGGGGATTGGCCCCGTATCCGCGCATGTCACGGGGATAGCGCGTCACGTTCCGGTCTCCTTCTGCTCATTTCGTTGTAGGGCAGGATAATGGCTTTTTCTTTCTGTAAATTTTTGAAGGAGCTATAGGGAAGAACACGGTGTCAGCGGGCGCCGCGCCCGGCAATATGCCCGCGAACGCGTCACGGAGAGAGCCTATGGCCGGATATTTGACCACCCATGTTCTGGACACCGCCCGCGGATGCCCCGCGCAGGGGCTGCGGATCGAGCTGTATCGCATCGAGGGCGCGCAGCGCACCCATCTGCGCACGCTGACGACCAATACCGACGGGCGCACGGACGCGCAGATCCTGCCCGAGGCCGAATTCGCGCCCGGCACCTATGAACTGGTCTTTCACGCCGGCGCCTATCTGGACGCCAGCGGCGCCGCGCCGGAAAGCCCGCGCTTTCTGGACGTGATCCCGATCCGCTTCGGCATGTCGGAGGCGGCGCATTACCATGTGCCGCTGCTGCTGTCGCCCTTCGGCTATTCGACCTATCGGGGGAGTTGAGGCCGTTGATCCGTTCAGCCGGCCACACATTCTACAGAGGGCCGGATTGCGCCCCGGGCGGAACCAAGTCACGGCCGGTCACAAAGGCCGCCCCATCTACACCCCCGCCATCGCCGCCGCGATGTGCTCGGCCATGAAGTCGATGAACAGCCGCGTCTTGGGGTCCTGCCGGCGGCGGTGGATGAACAGGCAGCCCATCTGCACCGGCACCGGCGGCGTATCCTCCAGCACCGGCACCAGCCGGCCGGCCTTCAGGTGATGGGCCACCTCGAACACCGGCTTCAGGATGATCCCGTGCCCCTCCAGTGCCCAGCCGGTCAGCACATCTCCGTCGTCGGATTCGAACGGCCCGGTCACGGCGAAGCGCTTGACGCCCTCCGGCGTCTCCAACGGCCACTGGAACTCGGACGCGCCGGGATAGCGCAGGTTCAGACAGTCGTGGCGGCCATCGGTCAGCGCCCCCGGCGTCTCCGGCCAGCCCTTGCGCGCCAGATACTCGGGCGCGGCGCAAAGCACCCGCGGGCAATCGGCGATCTTGCGCATCCGCAGTGCCGAATCCTCGGGCACGCCGAGGAAGAACGCCACGTCCAGCCCCTCCGCCGCGAGGTCGAGCTTGCGGTCGGACAGGCGCAGGCGGATGTCGATCAGCGGATAGGCCGCCTTGAAGGCCGGCACCCTCGGCGCGATCAGCCGCCGCCCCAGCCCCAGCGGCGCCGCGACATAGAGCGAGCCGCGCGGCATCAGGGTGACGTTGTTGATCTCGGCCTCGGCCTCGTCCACGGCCTCCAGGATCTTGCAGGCGCCGCGATAGAACAGGTTGCCCTGCTCGGTCGGGTTCAGCATGCGGGTGGTGCGCTGGAACAGGCGGACGTTGAGATGCTCCTCCAGCTGCGAGATCCGCGCCGAGGCCACCGCCGCCGAGATCCGCAGATCGCGCGCCGCCGCCGACATGCTGCCCAGTTCATAGACCCGGACGAAGGTCTTGACGTTATCGAGATAGGCCATCGCGCATTCTTAGGTTTTTCTTGAAGCAGTTAGGCATTTTTCCCCAATGCCGTGCAATCCTGGATTTTGCTAGCCTGCCCGCAACGATTTCAGTGGAGAGACCCATGTTCGACCTGGCACTCATCTGGGACTGGCTGGCCTTCGTGGTGCGCTGGCTGCATGTGATCACCGCCATCGCCTGGATCGGCTCATCCTTCTATTTCATCGCGCTCGACCTCGGGCTGCGCAAGGCGCCCGACCTGCCGCCCGGCGCGCATGGCGAGGAATGGCAGGTGCATGGCGGGGGCTTCTACCACATCCGCAAGTTCCTGGTCGCGCCCGAGCGCATGCCGGAGCATCTGACCTGGTTCAAATGGGAAAGCTATTCGACCTGGCTGTCGGGCGCGGCGCTGTTGATGATCGTCTACTGGGCGGGGGCGGAGCTGTATCTCATCGACCTGAACAAGGTCGAGCTGAGCCTGTGGCAGGGCATCGCCATTTCCGCCGCGTCGCTGACCGTGGGCTGGATCGTCTACGATTTCCTGTGCAAGTCGGGGCTGGGCGAGAGGCCCACCGTGCTGATGCTGCTGCTGTTCGCGCTGCTGGTCGCGATGGGCTGGGGCTACAACCAGATCTTCACCGGGCGGGCGATGATGCTGCATCTGGGCGCCTTCACCGCCACGGTGATGTCGGCCAACGTGTTCTTCGTCATCATCCCCAACCAGAAGATCGTGGTCGCGGACCTGAAGGCCGGGCGCGCGCCCGACCCGAAATACGGGCGCATCGCCAAGCTGCGCTCGACCCACAACAACTACCTGACGCTGCCGGTGCTGTTCCTGATGCTCAGCAACCATTACCCGCTGGCCTTCGCGACCCAGTACAACTGGGTGATCGCGGCGCTGGTGTTCCTGATGGGGGTGACGATCCGGCACTATTTCAACACGTTGCACGCCCGCAAGGGCAACCCGCGCTGGACCTGGGCCGCGACCGCCGCGCTGTTCCTGGCGATCGTCTGGCTCTCGTCCGCGCCGATGCAGCAGGACAGCTACGAGACCTCCGAGGCCCGCGCCCTGACCCCGACGGAACAGGTCTTCGCCAGCGCCGAAGGGTTCGAGGAGGTGAGCAACATCATCCCCGGCCGCTGCTCCATGTGCCACGGGCGCGAGCCGGGCTATGACGGCATCCGGCTCGCGCCCCGGAGCGTGCTGCTGGAGACCCCGGCCGACATCGCCCGCCACGCGCGCCAGATCTATCTTCAGGCCGGCGCCAGCCACGCGATGCCGCCGGCCAACGTCAGCTGGATGGAACCCGAAGAGCGCGCGGCCGTCGTCAACTGGTATCGCGCGGCGACGCGTGGGGCGACGCGCCGACTGGCCCGGAACTGACCCCGCCTAGGCCACCACGGCGACCTCGGGCGCGGTGTTCTTCAGGATGCCGCAGATCAGCGCCGCCAGCGCCCGGAACTCCGCCTCGCGCGCGGTCTGTCGCCGCCAGACCATGCCGATAGTGCGCGACGGCGCGGCGCCCTTGAGGGGGCGGGCCACCACGATATCCTGATGCGCGACCTCGGATTTCACATAGAGCGCGGGCATCAGGGAAATCCCCATCCCCATCGCCACCATCTGCCGCAGCGTGTCGAGGCTGGTGCCCTCGTAGTCATGCGACAGCTCGGCCCCGTATTCGTCGCACAGCCCGCGCACCTGTTCATACAGCTTGTGACCGGGTTCGAGCGACAGGATCGTCTCGCCGCGCAATTGGCCCGGATCGACGCTCGCCCCCGCCGCGAGACGGTGATCGCGGGGCGCCACGACGTGGATGGGCTCGCGGAAAAGCGGCAGGCTGGCCAGCTCCCCCCGGTTCAGCGGCAAGGGAAAGAACAGCAGGTCCAGCGTTCCGTCCTCGATCCCGCGCAGCAGCATCTGCGGCAGGCCCTCGCGCATGTAGAGGCCCAGCCGGGGGTGGGTCTCATGCAGGTCGGGCACGATCAGCGGCAGGAAATAGGAGCCCAGCGACTGCACCACGCCGATGCGGATCGTGCCCTCCAGCATCGCCTGCCCCGATTTGGCCAAGGCGCGGATCTCGTCGATCTCGCGCAGCACCAGACGACCGCGTTCGGCGATCCGGGCGCCGATGGGTGTCAGCAGCACCCGCGTCCGGCTGCGCTCGACCAGCTGCACGCCGAGTTTCTGCTCCAACTCCTTGAGCTGGGCGCTGAGCGTGGGCTGGGTGACATGGCAAGCCTCGGCCGCGCGGCGGAAATGCAGGAAATCGGCCACGGCCACGAGATAGCGCAGTTGCTGGAAACTCGGCATCGGGCGCCTTTCTGATAGTTTATTTCTACCAAAGATAGCATTTGTTTCGATTGGAACAATGTCTTGGCCGCGCATACCTCCCTCCTGCGCCACGAGCGCGCGGCAGGACGGGGGACGGGCATGGGGCAGGCAGGCAGGACGACGCGCGCCGGCAACGGGATCGCGGGAAGGCTGCCCGTGGCGCTGGCCGGCGCGCTGTTCGCGGTCTTTGCCGCGCTCATCCCCCAGATCGCGGAGGGGCACATACTGATGCTGGCGCTGGACTGGGTGCCAGCGCTGGGGATCTCGCTGTCGCTGCGGATCGACGGGCTGAGCCTGACCTTCGCGCTGCTGATCAGCGGGATCGGGACATTGGTGCTGCTTTATTCGAACAGCTATCTCGCCGGCCACCCGCATTACCCGCGCTTCGCGCTGTTCCTGACGGCCTTTCTGCTGTCGATGCTGGGGCTGGTGCTGGCCGACGACCTGATCGTGCTGTTCGTGTTCTGGGAGCTGACTACCGTCACCTCCTACCTGCTGATCGGCTTTTCCCATGAAAACGCGACCAGCCGCCGTGCGGCCCTGCAGGCGCTGTTCGTCACCGGCGCGGGCGGGCTGGCCTTTCTCGCCGGGCTGATCCTGCTGGGCGCCGCGGCGGGCACGTTCGAGATCTCCGCGATCCTGGCGCGCGGCGAGGCGATCCGCGGCCATGCGCTCTACCTGCCGATCCTGGGTCTGATCCTCGCCGGGGCCTTCACCAAATCGGCGCAGGTGCCGTTCCATTTCTGGCTGCCCAACGCCATGGCGGCGCCGACGCCGGTCAGCGCCTTCCTGCATTCGGCCACGATGGTCAAGGCGGGCATCTACCTGCTGGCGCGGCTGCACCCGGCGCTGTCGGGCACGGGAACGTGGCTGTGGGCGCTGACGATCGCGGGCGCGGCGACCGCGGTCTTTGCCAGCGTCATGGCGCTGCGCCAGACCGACCTGAAACTGGCGCTGGCCTATACCACGCTGATGGCGCTGGGCACGCTGACGCTGTTCCTCGGGCAAAGCTCTGCCTATGCTCTGACCGCCTTCGTCACCTTCCTGATCGTGCATTCGCTCTACAAGGCGGCGCTGTTTCTGGTCGTGGGCTGCGTCGATCACGCCACCGGCACGCGCGAGGCGGAGGTGCTGGGCGGCCTCGGCCGTGCGATGCCGGTGACCGCGCTGGCCGCAGCGGTGGCCGCGATGTCGATGGCGGGCTTTCCGCCCTTCCTCGGCTTCATCGGGAAGGAGCTGAAATATGCCGGCGCGCTGGCCGTGGCCTCCGAGCCCGCGCTGGTCGCAGGCGCCGTGCTGCTGGCCAACGCCCTGATGCTGGCCGTGGCCGGGGTGGTCGCCTTCCGCCCGTTCTGGCGGCCCGCCGCTGGCGCGCTGCCCCGCACCCCGCATGAGGCACCCTGGCCGATGCTGGCCGGCCCGGTGGTGCTGGCGGCCCTTGGCGCGGTGTTCGGACTGGCTCCGGGCCTGTTGCAGGGTGCGCTGGTGGATCCGGTGGTGGAGGGATTTCTCGGCACGGAGGCCGAGGCCAAGCAACTGGCGCTCTGGGCCGGGGTGAACCTGCCGCTGATCCTGAGCCTTGCGACCTTCGTGCTCGGCCTGGCCCTTTATGCCGCGCACCGCCCGCTGCGCGCGGCGCTGATCCGGCTGGATGCGGCGACCCCCGGCATGGATGCGGGCTGGGACGGTTTCATCGACGCTCTGAGGGCGCTGGCGGCGTGGCAGACGGGGCTGCTGCAATCCGGCGTGCTGCGCCGCTACCTGTTCATCACCTTCGCCACCGTCCTGCTGGGTCTGGGCGGCACCATCGTCGCGCGCGGCGTCTGGGCCGCGCCCGAGGGGCTGGCCGGGGTCAGCTGGAAGCAGGCGGCGCTGGTCGCGCTGATCCTGGCGGGCGCGGCGCTGGCCGTGATCACCCGCTCGCGCATTGCGGCGGTGGCCGGTCTGGGGGTGACAGGCATCGGCGTGGCGCTGGTCTTCATCGTGTTCGGCGCACCGGACGTGGCGATCACGCAGCTTCTGGTGGAGACGCTGGTGGTGGTGCTGGTCGCGGTGGCGATGCTGCGGCTGCCGCGCCTCGGTCCGCGGCGGCGCCGGCCCGCCGACGCGGCGCTGGCGATCGGCGTCGGCGCGGCGGTCAGCGCGACCCTTCTGGCGGTGCTGTTGGCGCCGCTGGACCGCCGCGTGACGGCGTTCTTCGAGGCCACCAGCTGGCCCGAGGCGCATGGCCGCAACATCGTCAACGTCATCCTCGTGGATTTCCGCGCGCTCGACACTTTCGGCGAGATCGCCGTGGTCCTGATCGCCGCACTGTCGGCCTACGCGCTGCTGCGCGGCACGGCGGGGAGAGGTGAGAAATGAACTCGGTCATCCTGAAGGCGGGCACGAAATACCTGGTCGGGCTGCTGCTGCTGGTTTCGGTCTTCATGCTGCTGCGCGGCCATAACGCGCCGGGCGGCGGCTTCATCGGCGGGTTGCTCGGGGCCACGGGCTTCGTGCTCTATGCCATCGCCTGCGGCACCGCGCAGGCCCGCGCCGCGCTGCGGCTGGCGCCCCGCACCATCGCGGCGGCGGGGCTGGGCGTGGCGCTGGCCAGCGGCGCCATCGCCGCGCTGGCGGGCGAAGCGTTCTTCACCGGCCAGTGGCTGTTCCTGGGCGCGGGCGAGACCGGAAAGGGCCTGCCGATCTCCAGCGTTCTGCTGTTCGACATCGGCGTCTACCTGGTGGTGTTCGGCGCGATCCTGACCCTCGTTTTCGCACTGGAGGAAGAGACCTGAGATGGAGGCCCTGCTTGCCCTCACCGTCGGCGCGCTGGTCGCCGCCGCGATCTACCTGATGCTGGCGCGCAGCCTGCTGCGCTTCCTCTTCGGGCTGGTGCTGATCTCGAACGCGGCGAACCTGCTGATCTTCACCGCCGGGCGCCTCACCGGCGGCGCGCCGCCGCTGATCGCCGAAGGCGCCGAGGTCCCGGCGGGCGCGGTGGCCAACGCCCTGCCGCAGGCGCTGATCCTGACGGCGATCGTGATCGGCTTCGGCCTGTTCGCCTTCGCGCTGGTGCTGGTCCTGCGCGCCCATGCGGCGCTGGGCACGCTGGACAGCGACGAGATGCGCGTGGCCGAACCCCGGAAAAGGGCAGCCCCATGAGCTGGATCCTGTCGCTGCCCCTCATCATCCCCTTTGCCACGGCGATCGCGGCCTTCGCGCTGCGCGACCGCGCGGCGGGCCGGTGGATCAGCGTCGCAGGCTCGGCCATGCTGCTTGGCACGGCCGCGCTCTTGATGGCGCGGGCGATGCGCCACGGCGTGATCGCCGCGCAGATGGGCGGCTGGCCCGCGCCCTTCGGCATCACGCTGGTCGCCGACCTGCTGAGCGCGGCGATGGTCGGGATCACCGCCATCATCGCGCTGGCCGTCTCCATCTACGCGCTGGCCGATATCGGCGGCCGGCTGGAGCGGCTCGGCTATCACGCGCTTTTCAATCTGCTGATCGGCGGGGTGAACGGCGCGTTCCTGACCGGCGACCTGTTCAACCTCTATGTCTGGTTCGAGGTGATGCTGATCGCCTCCTTCGGGCTGCTGATCCTCGGCGGACGGAAGGAGCAGATCGACGGCGGCGTCAAATATGTGACGCTGAACCTGATCTCGACGGTGCTGTTCCTCAGCGGGATCGGGCTGCTTTACGGGATGACCGGGACGCTCAACATGGCCGACCTGTCGCGCGCGGTGGAGACGGTCGAGAACCACGGCCTGCTCAGCGTCGTCGCCATGATGTTCATGGTCGCCTTCGGGGTGAAGGCGGCGCTTTTTCCGCTTTTCTTCTGGCTGCCGGCCGCCTACCACACGCCGGCCTTTTCGGTCTCGGCGGTGTTCGCGGGGCTGCTGACCAAGGTGGGGGTCTATGCGCTGATCCGCATGTTCACGCTGGTCTTCGACCATGACACCGGCCTTACCCACACGATCCTGCTGTGGGTGGCGGGGCTGACCATGATCACCGGCGTCCTCGGGGCCGCCGCGCAGAGCGACATCCGCAAGATCCTGTCGTTCCACATCGTCAGCCAGATCGGCTACATGGTGCTGGGACTCGCCCTGCTGAGCCCGCTGGCGCTGGCGGGGGCGGTGTTTTACCTCATCCACCATATCGCGGTGAAGGCCAATCTGTTCCTGATCGCGGGCGTGGCGCAGCGGCTGACCGGCCACACGGAGCTGGCGCGCATCGGCGGGCTCTACAAATCCGCGCCGCTGCTGGCCGTCCTGTTCCTGATCCCCGCCTTTTCGTTGGCCGGGTTCCCGCCGCTGTCGGGCTTCTGGGCGAAATATATCCTCGTGAAGGCCGCGTTGGACATCGAGGGCTGGCTGATCGCGGGCCTCGCGCTGCTGGTCGGGCTGCTGACCATCTATTCGATGACCAAGATCTGGGCGCAGGCCTTCTGGGCGCCGCACCCCGAGGGCATCGCCCCCGCGCTGTCGCGGATCGCGCCCGGCGCCCGCGCCGCGCTGCTGCTGCCGGTGGCCGGGCTGGCTGGACTGACCGTTCTGATCGGCCTCATGCCCCAGCCCTTGCTCGCGCTGGCCGAGGCCGCCGCGGCGCAACTGCTCGATCCCACACCCTATGTCGCGGCCGTCCTGGGAGGGGCGCCATGAACAGCTTCGCCGCCAATATCCTGCTTGCCGCCTGCTGGGCCGCGCTGACCGGAAGCGCCGCGCCGGGCGCGCTGGCGACCGGCTTCGCGCTGGGCTTCGCGGTGCTCTGGCTGCTGCGTCCGTTGACCGGCGGCGACGGGCGGTATTTCCGCCGCGTCTATTGCTGGCTGCGGCTGATCGTGATGTTCCACTACGAATTGCTGGTCTCCAGCCTGACGGTGGCCTGGGACGTGCTGACCCCGCGCCATCGCGCCCGGCCGGCGATCATCGACCTGCCGCTGGACGTGACGACCGATGCCGGCATTCTGCTGGTCACGAACCTGATCTCGCTGACGCCCGGCACGCTGAGCCTGGATGTGTCCGAGGACCGCAAGACGCTGCGCGTGCACGCAATGTTCGCCGATGATCCGGTGCGGATCCGGCGCCAGCTCAAGACCGGAATGGAAAGATGGGTGAAGGAGGCCGTCGAATGATGAACGCAACGGAATTCCTGGCGCTGTGCCTGCAAATCGGCTTCGGCCTGATCCTGGCAGCCGTCGCTCTGGCCTTCCTGCGGCTCTTGCGCGGGCCCAGCCTGCCCGACCGGGTGGTCGCGCTGGACCTGATGACCGTGTCGATCGTGTCGTTCTGCGGCCTCTATGCGATGGCCACGCGAGAGCGGGCCTTCCTCGACGTGGCGATGTCGCTGGCGCTGGTGGGCTTTCTGGCCACCGTGGCGCTGGCCCGATTCGCCGAACGCCGCCAAGCCGGAAAACCGTCCGGAAAGGAGGGAACATGACCGAGGTTGTCGCCGGTGTGCTGGTCCTGCTCGGGGGGGTCTCGGCGCTGATCGCAGCGCTGGGGCTGCTGCGCCTGCCGGATGTGCTGATCCGCATGCATGCCTCGACCAAGATCGGGACGCTGAGCCCGGGCCTGATCATGGCCGCGACCGCGCTGCATTTCGCCGAAGGCCCGGTGACGCTGCGGGGCGTGGCGATCATGGCGTTTCTGCTGCTGACCGCCCCGATCGCGAGCCACCTGATCGGCCGCGCGGCCATGCGAAGCGGCGTTCCGCTGTGGCACGGCAAAGAAGATCCGCACGCGCCCGGACCGCCGGACGGACCGTCCGGCCCCGGCCCGGCGCTGCCGGGCGGAGGCCGGCCGTCACCGTCGGCCTAGCGCTTTTGCCTCCGGGGCGGCGTGTTGCCGCCGTCGGGCCCGGACCTGCGCTTGCCGCCCTTCGGCGCGCCGGGTTTCGCCTTCTCCGGCTTGCCCGGCCGCGCGACCCGCTTGGAGCTGTCCGCCGCGCCGGGGCGCGTTGTCGCGGGTTTGCCGGCGGGCTTGCCCGCGCCGAATTTCCCCGCCCCGCCCTTGCGGGGCTTCGCCGCGTCGGGCTTCCCGGCGGAGCGCTCCGCGCGCGTGCGCTCCGGCTTGGCCGTTTCCGCCGCGCCGGGTTTGCCGCGCTTGGGCGCTGCGGGGGCCTCGGACCATTGCCTTTTCTCAGGCCGGTCCGGTTTCTGGTGGCGCGGCTTGCCCGCGGACGGGCCGGTGCCGGTCCGAGGCCGCTCGGCGGTGGCGTCGGGTGTCACCGGCGGGCGCGGCTTCGTGGCCGCGACCGGCGGGCACGGCTCCGGCTCCGGCGCGCGCCGGTCCCGATCGGCGTGGACGGGGCGCGCGCCCGGTTTCCGGGGCGCGGATGTGCGCGGGGGTGGGGCCATGTCCGGCGCCCCGTCGAGTTGCCGCACGGTGACGCCCTCTTCGAGCGCGCCGCCCTCACCCAGAGATGCGAGGAACCCCGAAACACTGTCTTGCGAAAGCTCGACATAGGTTTCCGAGGACTGCACCCGGATCGCGCCAATCGCGTCCTTGTGCAGATTGCCCGCCCGGCACAGCAGCGGCAGCAGCCAGCGCGCCTCCGCCCGGTCGTTGCGGCCGACCGACAGGGCAAACCAGACGCTGGGGCCGAAGGGCTTGCGCTCCTTCGGTGCGGGCTGCGCATCAGGCGGGCTGAGATCCTCGGGCGCGGATTGGCGGGCGCGGTAGAGGCGCAGATAGGCCGCGGCGATTTTTTCCGGCGAATGCAGGTCGAGAAGCTTCGCGGCGAAGGCCTGCTGTTCCTCGGTCGTCTCCTCGTCCCAGACCGGATCGGCGAGCAGCCGCTCCTCGTCGCGGCGCAGGATTTCTTCGGCCGTGGGCGCGGTCATCCACTCGGCCTCGATCTTGGCGAATTTCAGCAGGCGCTCGGCCTTCTTGGCGATCTTGGGCGTGATGATCAGGGCGGAGATGCCCTTGCGCCCCGCGCGGCCGGTCCGGCCCGAGCGGTGCAGAAGCCCCTCCGCGTTCGTGGGCAGATCGGCGTGGATCACCAGCTCCAGGTTGGGCAGGTCGATGCCGCGGGCGGCGACATCGGTCGCCACGCAAACCCGGGCGCGGCCGTCGCGCATGGCCTGCAGGGCATGGGTGCGTTCGCTCTGGCTCAACTCGCCCGACAGGCTGACCACGGCGAAGCCGCGGTTCGCGAAACGCGCCGTCAGCCGGTTTACCGCCGCGCGGGTGTTGGCAAAGACGATGGCGTTCTGCGCCTCGTGGTAGCGCAGCACGTTGATGATGGCATTTTCGGCGTCGTTCTGCGCGACGCGCAACGCCTGATAGGCGATGTCGGCATGCTGGCTGGCGCCGCTCAGCGTCGTCACGCGCACCGCGTCGCGCTGATACTGCTTGGCCAGCGTCGCGATCATCGGCGGCACCGTGGCCGAGAACAGCAGCGTGCGCCGTTCGGCGGGCGCCTCGCCCAGCATGAACTCCAGATCCTCGCGGAACCCGAGATCGAGCATCTCGTCCGCCTCGTCCAGAACGATGGCGCGCAGGCTGCTCAGGTCGAGCGAGCCGCGCTGGATATGGTCGCGCAGACGGCCCGGCGTGCCCACGACGATATGCGCCCCGCGCTCCAGCGCGCGGCGTTCTTCGCGCATGTCCATGCCGCCGACACAGGAGGTCACCCGCGCCCCGGCCCTGGCGTAAAGCCAGCCCAGTTCGCGCATCACCTGGAACGCCAGTTCGCGCGTCGGCGCGACGACCAGGGCCAGCGGCGCCGCCGCCGGGCCCAGATGCTCGTCGTCGCCCAGCAGGGTGTGCGCGATGGCCAGGCCGAAACCGACGGTCTTGCCCGAGCCGGTCTGCGCCGAGACCAGAAGGTCGGCGTCCTGAAGCTCGGGGGCGGTGACCGCCTCCTGAACGGCGGTCAGCGTGTCATACCCGCGCTCCGCGAGGGCATCGGAAAGTGTCTTGATCATGGGAAGGTCTATCCGTGGGGTCCCGGCGCGGCGCGCGTGCGCCTCGTGTCTGCGGGGGGAGGCTGCAGAAAGACGATCCCATAACGCCAGTTGGCCCGAATGTATATGGCCAAAGCGTCGCGGAGGCGTCGGCGCAGCGCAGGGCCGGCACGCGCCAGGCGATCGGGGGCCGCCCGGTCCGGGCCGTGCCGCCCCGGCTGCGCGGACGTTACCCCCCGCCCGCCTTCGAAGGCCCTCAGGCCGCAGGCAGCATGAAGCCCTCGAAGAACGCGGCCAACTCGTCGTAGCCGTCCAGCGGCAGGACATGCGCGACATGCTGATCCGGCCGGACGAGGACCATGCAGCCCCGCTCCCGGTCGATGCCGCGCATCGTGAAGATGTCGCCGCCCTTCGGGTCCGGGGAGAAGACCTTCTCGTAGTCCCGCAGGCCATAGCGGCCCTTGTGCGGCAACAGCAGCGCGGGCATGGTCTCGACCGCCAGCGCGCGGTGCTCCTGCTGCAGCACGGCGCGCAGGTCGATGACCGAATCGATATCCGCGCCCGCAGGGGTGTAGCGGCGGATGGGCGACTCCGGCGCCGCGGCCAGGAAGTCGCACAGAGCCCGGAGACCGGAGGACGGCGCCGCGGGATCCCCCGCCCCGGCGAAGGCAAAGAGGCGCCAGCGCCCGTCCGCCTTGACGGTATGGCCCAGATGCATGGGCCTGGCGTCCGCCAACCGGATCACCGGCGCCGAATGGAAGCGCATCCCGATGCCGAACCCCTCGGCCAGGTGCTGTTGCGTCGGCGCGCCGGTCAGGATCGACGGCTTGTACTGGATCGCCGTTCCCGCAGTGAACCGCCCGTGCTGCACGAAATATTTCTGGAACTCTGCCGGGTCCACGCCGTCGCCGTCGTCATCGGCCGAGGTCTTGGGTCGCGCGCTGAACATCTTGGCGAACTCGCGGTCGAAATCGATCAGCTGTCTTGCGACCCCCTGCCGCTCGGCCGAGTAGCTGTGCAGGATCTCGGGCGCGCAGCGATTGAGCAGGACCGAGGCCAGCTTCCAGCCTAGGTTGAAGCCATCGCGCATGGAGACATTCATGCCCTGCCCGGCCTTTGGGCTGTGGGTGTGGCAGGCGTCGCCGGCGATGAAGACACGCGGGGTGCGCGTGCCGACCTCCTGCTCCGGGACATCGTCGAACTTGTCGCACAGACGCTGGCCGATCTCGTAGACCGACCACCAGGCGACCTCCTTCACCTCCAGCGTGTAGGGGTGCAGGATCCGCTGCGCCGCCGATATCAGATGGTCGATGGTGATGTTCCGGCTCGACACCCGCTCGTTCTCGCTCAGCTTGTCGAGTTCGATATAGAGGCGGACCATGTAGCCGCCTTCGCGCGGGATGATCAGCAGGTTGCCCTCGTTGGCCGAGTGAACCGCCGCCTTGAGCCGGATATCCGGGAAATCGGTGACCGCCAGCACATCCATCACGCCCCAGGCCTGGTTCGCGGCATCCCCGCGCAGGGCGCGACCGATGGATTGGCGCACCGCGCTACGCGCGCCATCGCATCCGACGACGTAGCGCGCGCGGACGGTTTCCAGCTGGCCGTCATGGCCGGGATCGGTGCGCTCGACGGTCGCGGTGACGGGGTGGGACGGCGCGCCCTGACCCGAAGACAGCGAGGGATCAATCCTCAGATCGCGCAGGCGGCGGGAATAGTCCGGCTCCAGCCGCGCGGGCGCGTTGCGCATGATATCCAGGTAGAAGTCATGCACCCGCGCCTGGTTCAGGATCGCATGCGGGAATTCCGACAGCCCGTCCTCGGTATCCTGTATCCGTCCGCTGCGGGCGATGGCCTCGGGGCGGTCCGTGTCGGGCTTCCAGAACGATGTCTCATTGACCCAGTAGGCCTCTTTCAAGACCCGCTCGCTGAAGCCGAAGGCCTCGAACATCTCCATCGTGCGGCAGGCGATGCCATCGGCCTGCCCAACCAGAAGGCGGCCCGGCTTCTGGTCGAGGATGCGGGTCGTGATCTGCGGGAAGGCCGCCAGTTGCGCGGCCAGCGTCAGGCCGGTCGGGCCTGCGCCCACGATCAGCACATCGACCTCTTCGGGCAGACCATCGGCCGGGCGCGACATCCCGTGCTGAGTGTCCGCTTCCGCAACGGCCGGATCGCCGGTCCTGAACCCGTTCAGGTGAAATTGCATGGCTCCCCTCCCCTTGCGCGACGTGGCAATATAGTAACTATACTTATCATATCCGCGCCACCCGAGAGCCTGTCAAGAAAAGAAATATGTATACCAATCAATTCCCGCAACCTATTGTGGTCACGTTGTTTTGCGAAGCGGAAACGGAGGCGCGGGGATGGAAATTCACGACATGGCCGGTCATCTGATCCGGCGCCTGCATCAACATTCGACCCAGGTCTTTCAGGCCCATGCGCGGGACGCCGGGTTCGATCTGACCCCCGTTCAGTTCGCGGCGATGGATGCGATCCGCTCCGATCCCGGCATCGACCAGGCCGGGGTGGCCGCCCTGATCGCCTATGATCGCGCGACCATCGGCGGGGTGATCGAGAGGCTGGTGCAGAAAGGATATGTGAAACGCGTCGTCAGCCGCCGCGACCGGCGCGCCCGCGAGCTTACCTTGACCGAGGACGGGCGGCGCGTCTTTCACGCGTTCCTGCCCGTGGTCAGGACATTGCAGGACGACATCCTTCCGGGACTGACCGATGCGGAACGCGCCGCGTTCCTAGCGCTGGCGCGCAAGGCCGCCCGATTTCTCGATCAGGGCAAGCCCGCCGCGGCGGCCAACGGGGACGGCTGATAGGAACGCCCGCACGCCGCGATGCGCGCCGGCCGCGCGCCCTCCCGGCCGGGAAAGCCCGGGTTCGGCCCCTGCCGCTTTCGGGGGCCGGAGCAAACCTTCGGGCGTCGCGCCCTGGACCGCGCCGAAGGATTGAGTCCGCGCCCGTCCGCGGCTAGCGTGCAGCGCAACCTACCGGAGGAGCCCCCGTGACCGACACCCCGACCCTTTTCCGCCCGCTGAGCCTGCGCGGGCTGAGCCTGCGCAACCGCATCGTGATCTCGCCGATGTGCCAGTACACGGCCCACGACGGGCATCTCGAGGACTGGCACCTGGTCCACCTCGGTCGCTTTGCGACCGGCGGCGCGGGCGTGGTGTTCACCGAGGCGACGGCGGTGCAGAAATCCGGGCGCATCACCCACGGCTGCCCGGGCCTCTGGACCGACAGCCAGATCCCGGGCCACGCCCATGTCGCCCAGTTCGCCCTGCGCCACGGCGCGGTGCCGGCGGTTCAGCTCGGCCATGCCGGGCGCAAGGCAGGCATGCAGCGCCCGTGGTTCGGCAATGGCCCGCTGACGGAGGAGGACTTCGCGCGGGGCGACATGCCGTGGCAACCGGTCGGCCCCTCGCCCATTCCCGTCGCCGAGGGCTGGCCGGAGCCGCACGCGCTGTCGCTTCAGGAAATCCAGACTCTGGTCGAGGATTACGCCGCCGCCGCGCGCCGCGCGCTTGCCGCGGGCTACCGGATCGCCGAAGTGCATGGCGCGCATGGCTACCTGATCCACAGCTTCCTGTCGCCGCTTTCGAACCGGCGCAGCGACGCCTATGGCGGCGACCTGGCGGGCCGGATGCGGCTGGCGCTGGAAGTGACCGAGGCGATCCGCGCGGTCTGGCCCGACGAGCTGCCGCTGTTCTTCCGCACCTCGGCGGTGGACGGTGTCCCGGACGGCTGGTCGCTGGAAGATACGGTTGTCCTGGCGCGCGAGCTGAAGGCGCGCGGCGTTGACGTGATGGATTGCTCCTCGGGGGGCATCGCCGGGGCGGCGACCGCGGCGGGCGGGGCGAAGCGGCAGCCGGGTTTTCAGGTCCCCTACGCGACGCGGGTGCGCGAGGATGCCGGGTTGGCGACCATGGCGGTCGGCCTGATCACCCACCCCGAGCAGGCCGAGGCGATCGTTTCCGAGGGCCGCGCCGATCTGGTCGCGATCGGGCGGGAAGCCCTCGTCGACCCGTCCTGGCCGCTGCATGCGGCGGTGGCCCTCGGGCATGACCGGCGCTTTGAAAGCTGGCCCGAGCAATATGGCTGGTGGCTGGTTCGCCGGCAGGACAGCTCGGAATTCTACAGGCCCGGCGGCGAGGGCTGAGCGGCAACGACCGCGGGCCGCGTCGGGGGCAATCCTGCGCGCTGCGCCGTTCGCCGCATGTGGCGGACGGATCGGGACGCGCAGGGTGTCGGCCGAAGTCGCCCCTTCAGGCCCGGGCGTGCGGCAGCGGCGTTCCGCGATCCCGCGCCGCGCGCAGGGTCTCGGCCGAGTGACGGACAACCTCGGAGATCTGCCGCAGTTCCCTGGCCAGGGGACTCGTCTTGCGCCAGATCATGCCCACGGTCCGCGAGGGCCGCGGGCTGTTGAAACGCGCGACGGACACCGGCGCCGAGCGAGTCTCGACCGGCACCGCCATTTCCGGGATCAGGGTGACGCCGATGCCGGCACCGACCATCTGAACCAGCGTTGACAGCGAGGTTCCGTCCAACCCTTCGCGCGGCAGCGCCGACTGCATGTTGCAGAACGACAGGGCCTGATCGCGGAAACAGTGCCCCTCTTCCAGCAGCAGCAGCCTCATTTCTCGAAGCGTTTCGCTGTTGGGCACCGGCTTCCCCGCGTCCTCTCCCGGCCGGACCAGGACGAAGTCCTCGTCGAACAGCGCCGTCTCGGTGAAGGACGGCTCGGAGACCGGCAGGGCGACAATGGCGGTGTCCAACCCTCCGTCCGACAGCTCCTGGAGAAGTTTCGGGGTCACCGTCTCCCGCACGCGGATATCGAGGCCGGGATACTGGCGCGTCAGGTTGGCGATGATCGTGGGCAGCAGGTAGGGGGCGATGGTCGGGATCACGCCGATCCGCAGCCGTCCCGCCATCCCCTCGCGCGAGGCGCGGGCCAGGTCGCCCAGCTCATCCACGGCCCGCAGGATCTCGCGCACGCGCAGGGCGAACTCCTCTCCCAGGCCGGTCAGCCGGACCTGTCGCGCGCCCCGCTCGAACAGCGCGGCGCCCAGGGTTTCCTCCAATTCCTTGATCTGCATGGACAAGGCGGGCTGAGAGATCGCGCAGGCATCCGCCGCGCGTCCGAAATGGCCGTGCCGTGCCAGCGCCTCGAAATAGCGGAGCTGCCTGAGTGTCAGATTTGTCATAAGCTTTACTTATCATGGCAATCAGTAAATTCAACTTAATCTAATGATCTCTGTTTGTTAGACATTGGGACAGGGGAGACGAGGAACCGCCGATGCCGAAACGGACTCGCGTCACGACCGCCGACCACGCGCCGGCCGCCGATGTGCAGCACATCAGCTGTGCCGGTGTTGGCGGCACGCTCCCGTCTCCGCGCGGCCATGTCCGACGGGCGCCCTGGGCGGCAGGGAAATCCCGCCGCCCCGGCCCGCGTCACCGCGCCGGGCCTTAGACGGGACCGCCCCCACAGCATGCATGGCCCTTGCCCACGAAGCAGTTCAACCAACGCAGCCACGATCGGAGAGACACATGGACGGAAATGATATCGGGAACGCCGGCAAGTGCCCGGTGATGCACGGGGCCACGAGATTCGGGGTCCGGTCGAACCGCGACTGGTGGCCGAACCAGCTGAACCTCAGGATCCTGCACCAGAACTCGGCGCTGTCCGATCCCATGGGCGGGGCGTTCAATTACGCCGAGGAGTTCAAGAAACTCGACCTCGCGGCGCTGAAAAAGGACCTCTACGCGCTGATGACCGACAGCCAGGACTGGTGGCCGGCCGATTACGGCCATTACGGCGGCCTGTTCATCCGGATGGCCTGGCACAGCGCCGGCACCTACCGCACCGCGGACGGCCGCGGCGGCGCCTCCACGGGCACGCAGCGCTTCGCGCCGCTGAACAGCTGGCCGGACAACGGCAACCTCGACAAGGCGCGCCGGCTGCTGTGGCCGATCAAGCAGAAATACGGCAACCAGATCTCCTGGGCCGATCTGATGATCCTGGCCGGCAACTGCGCGCTGGAATCGATGGGCTTCAAGACCTTCGGCTTCGCCGGCGGGCGCGCCGATGTCTGGGAGCCCGAGGAGGACATCTACTGGGGCTCCGAGACCGAGTGGCTGGGCGACAAGCGCTACAGCGGCGACCGGGAACTGGAAAACCCGCTGGCCGCCGTGCAGATGGGCCTGATCTATGTGAACCCCGAAGGACCGAACGGCGAGCCGGACCCGGTCAAGTCGGGCCGTGACATCCGCGAGACCTTCGCGCGCATGGCGATGGACGATTACGAGACCGTCGCGCTGACCGCCGGCGGCCACACCTTCGGCAAGACCCACGGCGCGGGCGACCCCGCCCATGTCGGCCCCGAGCCCGAGGGCGCCCCGATCGAGGCGCAGGGCTTCGGCTGGCTCAGCAGCTACGGCAGCGGCAAGGGCCGCGACACGATCACCAGCGGCCTCGAAGGCGCCTGGACGCCGAACCCGACCAAGTGGGACATGGGTTATTTCGACGTTCTCTTCGGCTATGAGTGGGAACTGACCAAGAGCCCGGCGGGCGCCTGGCAGTGGACCCCGAAGGATCTGAAGGAAGAGGACATGGCGCCCGATCCGGAGGACCCCTCGAAGAAGGTTCCGATCATCATGTCCACCGCCGACATGGCGATGCGCATGGACCCGGCCTACGAGAAGATCTCGCGCCACTTCCACGCCAACCCCGACGAGTTCGCCGATGCCTTCGCCCGCGCCTGGTTCAAGCTGACCCACCGCGACATGGGGCCGAAATCGCGCTATCTGGGCGCCGAGGTTCCGGCCGAGGACCTGATCTGGCAGGATCCGATCCCGGCCGTCAATCATCCGCTGATCGACGCCGCCGACATCGCGGACCTCAAGGGCAGGATCCTGGCCTCGGGCCTGTCGGTCCCGGAACTGGTGCAGACCGCATGGGCCTCGGCCTCGACCTTCCGCGGCTCGGACAAGCGCGGCGGGGCGAACGGGGCGCGCATCCGGCTGGAGCCTCAGAAGAACTGGGAGGTCAACCAGCCCGAGCAACTGGCCCGGGTGCTGGACACGCTCCAAGGCATCCAGAGCGCGTTCAACGACGGCGCCAGCGGCGGCAAGAAGGTCTCGCTCGCCGACCTGATCGTGCTGGGCGGCTGCGCCGCGGTCGAGAAGGCCGCGAAGGACGCCGGTCACGAGGTGGAGGTTCCCTTCACGCCGGGCCGCACGGATGCCTCGCAGGAACAGACGGACGTGGCCTCCTTCGCCGTGCTCGAACCGATCGCCGACGGGTTCCGCAACTACACCAAGGGCGCCTACACCGTCTCGGCCGAGGACCTGCTCATCGACAAGGCGCAACTGCTGACGCTGACTGCGCCCGAGATGACGGTTCTTGTCGGCGGGATGCGGGCGCTGAACGCGAATGTCGGGCAGGCCCGGCACGGTGTGTTCACCGATCGGCCCGGGACGCTGACCACCGACTTCTTCGTGAACCTTCTCGACATGGGCACGGAGTGGAAGACGGCCTCGGACGCGCAGGACCTGTTTGAGGGGCGCGACCGCGCCACCGGCGAGGTGAAGTGGACGGGCACCCGCGTGGACCTCGTTTTCGGTTCGAACTCGCAGCTGCGGGCGCTGGCAGAGGTCTACGCCCAGGACGACTCGCAGCAGAAGTTCGTGCGCGACTTCGTTGCGGCCTGGGCCAAGGTGATGAACGCGGATCGCTTCGATCTGGCCTGATCCCCCCGGCCGAAAGGTGCCCGCGCGCGGCTGACACCAGGCCGCGCGCGGGCGCAACCTCGGTGACCGACCGCAGGATGACGACCAGTCCTGCGGTCGGCCGATATGCCGATGAACACCCCGCTTGCGTCAGGCGGCCCCATGCGACCGGCAGCCTGTCGTCCCGCGCAGCGCCGGGAGGACGGGCGTCCCCGGAAGTTGCGCCGCCATCACGGCAGCAGAACCACCGAACCCGTCGTGCGCCGGGCCTCAAGATCCTCATGCGCCTTGCGCGCGTCCGACAGGGCATAGGTCGTGACCGCCGAGGCGCGCACCACCCCCGCCTGCATCGCCGCGAAGAGGCGCTGTGCCGCGGCCTCGTATTCCGCCCGGACGGCGGTGTAATGCGCGATCGACGGCCGGGTGACGTAGAGCGATCCCTTCGCCCCCAGCGATGCCACGTTCAGCGGCGGCACCGGGCCCGACGCTTCGCCGAAACTGACCAGGGTGCCTCGCGCCCGCAGACAATCGAGCGATTTGGCGAAAGTATCGGCACCGACCGAATCATAGACAACATCGACGCCCTTGCCGCCGGTGATCTCGGCCACCCGCGCCTGAAAATCCTCATCGGTGTAGAGGATCGCGTGATCGCATCCATTCGCACGCGCAACCTCCGCCTTCTCGGCGGAACTGACCGTGCCGATGACGGTCGCACCGATCGCGTGCAGCCACTGACAGGCGATCGTGCCCACCCCGCCCGCCGCGGCGTGCAGCAGCACGGTGTCGCCCCTGGTCACGGGAACGCAGCGGTGGATCAGGTATTCAACCGTCAGCCCCTTGAAGATCAGCGCCGCGACCTGCGTGCTGTCCAGCCCCTCAGGCAGCGCGATGGCGCGGGCGGCGGGCAGGTTGCGGTAGGTGGCATAGGCGCCGGGAGGGCCGCCGACATAGGCCACGCGCTGGCCGAGGGCGAATCCCGAGACGCCCTCGCCCAGGGCCGTGATCTCGCCCACGCCCTCGACCCCGAGACCGCTGGGCAACGCCAGCGGCGCGGCGTAGACGCCGCGGCGGTGATAGATGTCGATGTAGTTCACGCCGATCGCCAGATGGCGGATCTGGACCTCGCCGGGCGCGGGGGACGGCAAAACCTGCTTTTGCCAGCTCAGCACCTCGGGGGCGCCAAATTCGGAAAGTCGGAGGATTTCGGATTCAACTGTCATGGTCTTGTCTCATAAGGGTTTGCCAAACAATGGCTTGCTTTCCGATGCGGGTCGAGAAACTCTTCCGCAATCCGATTTTGCGAAAATAGAACGACCTATGGACTGGAATGACCTGAAGTTCTTCCTCGCCGTGGCGAATGCCAAGACGCTCAGCGCGGCATCCGGCCAGCTCGGGGTCAGCCCATCCACCGTGTCCCGCCGCATCGGGGCGCTGGAATCGGCGCTTCAGGTGCGCCTGTTCCGCCCCCACCGGGACGGCTACGATCTGACACCGGCGGGGCAGGACCTGGTGGCGCCTGCGGAACGCGCCGCGGCCGAAATGCGCGTTTTCGAGCGCAGCGCCCGCGAAAAGGACACTGACCTTGCCGGCCCCGTCCGCATTTCCGCGCCCGAGCTACTGGGGCAGGAGATCCTGCTCCCCGGCCTTGCGGGTTTCCTGCAAAGCCACCCTGACATCCGGATCGAGATGCATTCAAGCGTGCGCCCGATGCGCCTGACCGGAAGGGAGGCCGACATCGTCCTGCGCCTGATCCGGCCGGAACGCGGCAGCTACCGCCAGCGCAGGCTGGGCCGGATTGCCTTCGGCATCTATGCCTCGGCCGATCACATCGCCCGCCACGGCGCCCCCGACAGCGCCGCCGACCTGCACCGCCACCGGGTGATCGGCTGGACCGAGGACCTGCGCTATCTCACCATGGCCACCTGGCTGGAGGCGCTCTGCCCCGGCCTGCAACCCGCCTTGCGCCTGTCGTCGCTGAACGCGCAGCTGGCGGCGGTGAAACAGGGCCTCGGCCTGGCCGTCCTGCCCAGCTTCGCCGCCGAGGCCGCCGGTCTGGCGCCCCTTTTGCAGGATGCGCCCGGGCTGGCGCCGGATCTCTGGATGCTGGTCCACGAACAGGCCCTCGGCCTGCCGCGCGTGCAACTGGCCAAGAACGCGCTGCTCGACCTGCTGACGCAGTTTGCCGAACACCCCGCCAGGAACGCATAGCGTGGCAGCGCATGGCGCGCGGCAGGCACCCCAAGCCGTCCCATGCTAGAGATTGACGCGGCCGCCCCGACTGGGTTGACTGATCCCAGCGGCCCCGGGCGCGGTCATTTCAGCGGGAGGTCCACGTGAGGACAATCGAACGTGACGTCGTGAAAGCCGACTGTCCCGGCGCCGCCGGCGTCAACCGATCCCGCGGGGTGCCAGAAAAGTGACCGGCGACGCGCATCCGGGTCTGGCGGTCGAAGGCGTCAGCTATGCCTATGGGGATCGCAGGGCCCTCGACGGCGTGGACTTCGCGGTGGCAGCCGGGACATTCTGCGCCCTTCTGGGACCGAATGGCGCCGGCAAATCGACGCTGTTTTCGCTGTTGACCCGCCTGTTCGTCACCCGGACGGGGAAGATCCGGATCAGCGGCATCGATCTGTCGCGGAACCCGCGCGCGGCGCTGGCGCTGATGGGCGTCGTGTTCCAGCAGCAAACGCTCGACCTCGATCTCACGGTCAGGCAGAACCTTGCCTATTTCGCCGCCCTGCACGGCATTTCCGGCCGCGATGCGGAGCAGCGGATCGACAGGGCGCTGGGCTGGCTTGGCATGGCCGACCGGGCGCGGGAACGGGCGCGCGACCTGAATGGCGGGCACCGCAGACGCGCCGAAATCGCGCGCGCCCTGCTCCACGGCCCCCGGGTGCTGTTGCTCGACGAACCCACGGTCGGCCTCGATGCGGCAAGCCGGCGCGCGATCACCGCGCGCGTGCATGAGCTGTGCCGGGAGGAGGGCCTGACCGTGCTCTGGGCCACCCACCTCGTCGACGAGGTGCGCGACGAGGATGACCTTGTCGTGCTGCATCGCGGAAAGGTGCTGGCGCGCGGCATCGCCTCGGACATCGCGGGGGGAGAGCGGCTTGCCGACGCCTTTCTGGCCATGACGCGCGAGGAGGCGTCATGAGTGCCTGGCTGATCTGCCTGCGCGCCATCGTCGCGCGCGAGGCGTTGCGCTTCGTCCATCAGCGCGGGCGTTTCATGTCGGCGCTCGTCCGGCCGCTCGTCTGGCTGCTGATCTTCGCCGCCGGCTTCCGCAACGCACTGGGCGTGTCGATCATCCCGCCCTACGAGGTCTACATCACCTACGAGGTCTACATTATCCCCGGGCTGTGCGGGATGATCCAGCTTTTCAACGGGATGCAGAGCTCTCTCAGCCTGGTCTACGACCGCGAGATGGGGTCGATGCGTCTGCTGCTGACCAGCCCCATGCCGCGCTGGTGGCTGCTGGTGAGCAAGCTTCTGGCCGGCGCGACGATCTCGATCCTTCAGGTCTACACCTTCCTCGCCATCGCGGCGGGTTTTGGCATCCGCATGCCCTGGGAGGGCTATCTGCTCGTCCTGCCGGCGCTGTTCGTCACCGGGCTGATGCTGGGCGCGCTCGGGCTGGCGCTGTCGTCCTTCATCCGGCAGCTGGAGAACTTTGCCGGGGTGATGAATTTCGTCATCTTCCCGATGTTCTTCCTGTCCTCGGCGCTCTACCCGCTGTGGAAGATGGCCGAAAGCTCGCAACTCCTCTACCGGCTGAGCGCGGCAAATCCGTTCACCCACGCGGTCGAACTGATCCGCTTCGCGCTCTATGGCCAGTTCAACGGCTGGGCGCTGCTGTGGGCGTTCGCGGCGCTGCTGGTCTTTCTGCTGCTCGCGCTGCTGGGCTACGACCCGGCCCGCGGGCTCATGAGGCAGAAGGGCTAGGCCCGCCGCCCGAGGCCGCGTCCGGGCGGTCGAGCCGCAGGGTCCTGGTGGCCAGGCGCGCCGCCTCCATCGGCGAATGGGTCACGAAGATCGTGGCAACGCGATGGGCCGCCAAGAGGCGCTCGGTCAGTTGCAGCATGTCCTCGACGATCGGGGCGTCGAGCGAAACGAAGGGTTCGTCCATCAACAGCAGCTCGGGCCGCGCCGCGAAGGCCCGGGCGAGCGCCAGGCGCCGCTGCTGGCCGAGCGACAGCTGCGACGGGTAATGGCCCTCCTTACCCTCGAGCCCCACCTCGGCAAGCGCCCTGTCGGCGGCCTCCGCATCCACATGCGCGGCCAGCCGGAGATTGTCCCGCGCCGAACGCCAGGGCAACAGGGTGGGTTCCTGGAACACCATCGCCAGTCGCTCGGGGCGCGCGACCCGGCCCTCGAACGCGGGGTCCAGGCCGGCGACGATCCGCAGCAGCGTGGTCTTGCCCACACCGGATGGTCCGGTGATAGCCAGCGTCTCGCCCGCGTCCAGCGCGAAGGACAGGTCGCGCAGAATGCACGCGTCACCGAACCGCTTTTCACGCACGTCCACAGTTATCATGCGCGCCGCCACCGTGACGCCCTCGCCTCCCAGGGCTGCAAGACCAAGGCTTCGATCAACAACATGACGGCGATGAAGCTGATCGCATAGGCGAAAACCATCCCGACATCGAAAAGCTGGAAATAAAGGTGGATCTTGAAGCCGATCCCGTCGGAGCGCCCCAGGAACTCCACCACCAGGACGATCTTCCATATCAGCGCGATGCCCGAGCGTCCGGCGCTGGCGATGAAAGGCGCCAGTTGCGGCAAGGCCACATGCCGGAGCTTTTCCAGCCGCGAGAGGCGGAAGACGCGCGCCATGTCGTTCAGCCGGGGGTCGAGCGCCCTTGCGCCCTCGCGGATGGTCACGATGACGGTCGGGATCTTGTTGAGCGCGACCGCCATGACGGCCGCGACCTCGTTCAGCCCGATCCAGAGATAGGCGAGCACAATGGTCACCAGCGCCGGCAGGTTGAGGAACACGATGAGCCAGGGATCGAGCCACTGGTTCGCCCGGCGGCTCAGCCCCATCACCATCCCGATCGCCATGCCGAGGGACATCGCGATGACATAGGCCATCGCGACCCGGCGCAGCGTTGCCACCAGATGCCGGGCCAGTTCGCCCGAGGCGGCCTCGGCGTAGATCAGCGGCGCCACGCGCCAGGGCGGCGGCAGCACCTCGGGGTCGCCGCCTGCGATTGCCAGCAGCGACCAGAACGCCAGCAGGCCCGCCAGCGACAGGGCCGTTATTCCGGGTCTGCGGGGATCAGCTGCCAATGTTGACGAAAAGCCCCTTCGGCAACTCGGTTGCCTCGCCCACCAGATCGCTGCCGCCGATCCGCGCCATCAGCGACAACAGCCTGGACGCGGCCTCTTCGTCCACCGATCCGGGGCCGGGGATGCCGGCCCGGAAGCCCGCCTTGAGGGCCTCGAATTCGGAAGCGTTTTTCGCGTTCATGCGCTCGCGCAGCCTCTCCCATTCCGCGTCATCGGCGGCCAGCATCTCCTTGGCGCCGCGCGAGGCCCGTGCCAGCCCCTCGACCAGCTCCGGGTGGTCGCGCAGCATTTCGCCCTTGAGGACATAGCCCAGCAGCGGCGTTTCGGGATCGAGCCCAAGTTCCTGCGCCGCCTCGGAGACCGAGATCAGCGGCCGCATGCCGGCGGCCTCCATCTTGGCCTGGAAGTGCCAGAAATTGATCGCACCGCCCAGCTCGCCGCCCAGCGCGGCCTTGTAGATCAGGGGCGCCCCGCCAAAGACCTGCTCGGTCTCGGCCGCAAGGTCCATGCCGTGGGCCTGTTCGGCATAGGCCTGCAGGATGATCCAGCTCTTGTCCAGCGGGCCGCCGGCGATGCCGATCTTCTGGCCCTTCAGATCGGCCAGGGACCGCGCCGGGCTGGACGCCGGAACCATGACCCCGCCCACCGCCTTAGAATAGGGAACGAAGACATAGTCCTTTCCGGCCGCGCGCTGGCGGGCGACCCAGATCCAGTCGGAGACGATCGCATCGGCTTCCCCGCCCTGGAACGCCACCTGCGCGGCCGAACTGCCGGCCACGCCCTGCACCCGCATGTCGAAGCCGTTTTCGGCATCGAGGCCGTGGTGCTTGATCGTGTCCAGCTCCCAATTGACGGTGCCGAACTCCAGAACGGCGACACGAAGCACCGGAGCCTCGGCCGTTGCTGCCGCGACGCTCAGCACCAGTGGCGCCAGCGCAGCAATGAATTGCCGGAACATTCCCATTTCGTCCTCCCTGACCGATTGGCCAATCGCCGTCGTCAGATGCAAGCGGTCCCCGCAACACGGGGGATGCAACCGCAACTGGCGGACAAACTTTTCGCCAATAACAGCGGCATCATATTTGATATGCTCCCGCGTGTCATTGCAGACATCGTTTCCGGGGCCGGGGCATGCGATGGACCGGCCGCCGTCGATGAATTACAGTCCGGTTTCCAGGCATCGCGACGCGTGCGGGGCGGATTTGCCTGAAGGGGAGGCGAGGATGAACCTGACAAGGCGGCTGTTGACGGCTCTGGCGGTCCTGGCCGCGGCTGCAACGCCAGCCGCAGCGGACGGCGATCCCACCCGGCGGGCGACGCGGCTCGACCCGCTCGCGCTGAACGCCGCCGAGGGGTTTTCGACGACCAGCTACACGATCAAGGCCGGCACCTATTACCGCTGGCGGATCGAAAGCGACGGCCTGGAGGAATACAAGCTGCTGGCGCCTGAGCTGTTCCGGGAAAGCTGGATCGACCAGATCGTCATCGAGGATCTGGAGGTCAAGCCCTACGGGCTGCATGCCGTCGAATTCGACGACGAGGGCGTGATCGACATCTGGTTCGTGCCGATCCGGCCGGGAACCTACAGGTTCTATGTCGAGGGCCTCGAAACACAGGGATTCAACGGGGAGTTCATCGTGCAATGAAGCTCAAGGCCGTGATCCCGCTTGCCGCCTTCGCGGCCTTGGCGGCCGGTGCGGTGGCGGCGCAGCCCGCCTCGCTGATCTGCAGCGCGCTGGCCCAGGAACTGGCCCAGAAACCGGCGCATGGCGAAATTCGCCTGCTCAGCGAGGCGCTGTTCGAGGCGGCCGCGCTCGACTGCGCCGACATCGCCGCCGGTTTGCTGGACGAGGGCGCATCCGTGCACGCCAGGAATGCCGGCGGCGCGTCGGCGCTGTCGATTGCGGCGAGCAAGGGCTCGCGAAACGTGACCGGGGTGCTTCTGGAGGCGGGGGCGGATATCCATCACCGCGACCTGACCGGGGCGACCCCGCTGCTGCGCGCGGCGCGGGACGGGCGCCGCCGGGTCGCCGCGATACTGCTTGAGGCCGGTGCCGACCCGAATGCCGCGGACGACAAGGGCATCACGCCGCTGATCGCCGCAGCCTTCGGCGGGCACCGCCGGCTGGTGGAGACGCTGATCGCGGCGGGATCGGAGATCGACGCCGTGGACGGCACCGGCAAGGTCGCGCTGAGTTATGCGGCGGGCCGCGGCTTCGTCGATATCGCCGAACTCCTGATCTCGGCCGGCGCGGATCCCGACGGCATTTGGGGGCATCAGCTGACGCCGCTGATGTGGGCCGCCGGCCACGCCAACGACGCGCCGCCTTCGGACGGGATCGCAACCGCGAAATTGCTGCTGGAGGCCGGCGCCGACCTGTCGCGGCAGGACGATCGCGGCCGTGACGCCCTGATGATCGCCGCCGCGCGCGGCCACGCGGAGATGGTCGCGTTTCTGCTGGAGCAGGGCGCCGATCCCGCCCGGCGCGACGGCCAGGGCAAGACGGCAGCCGATCTCGCCGCCACCGAGGCGATCCGGTCGCGCCTCGGCGGCTAGGGGTAGGGGCCAGGGGCGCGAGGTCACGCCCGGCAGCGGCATCCGGTCAGAATGCCGCGAGATAGCGCGCCAGCGCGTCGATGGTTTCCTCCGAAAGCTGCTTCATCGTGCTGGATTTGTCCGGCGCGTTCTTGCGCACGTCATTCTTGAAATCCAGCATCGCCTTGCGCAGATAGCCCGGCTGCTGCCCGGCGAGGCGCGGAATGCGGCTGTCGCCCTGCCATTTGCCGTGGCAGGCGCTGCACTGGCCGCCGGTGATGCCGCGTTCGGCGATCTGGCTGTCGCCCTCTTCGGCATGCGCATCGATCGCGGGCCACGGCTTGTCGGCGAAATATTGCGCCACCGCCTTCATCTGGTCGCGCGAAAACTCGGACGCGATCGGCGACATGATCTCGTTTTCGCGACGGCCGGCGGCATAGTCCTTCAGTTGGGTGTAGATGTAGAAGAACTGCTGCCCCCAGAGGATCGGGTATTCCTCGTCCACGGGAAGGCCGTCCTCTCCGTGGCATCCGCTGCAGACGGCAACGGCGTCCTCGAGATTGAAATCGTCCTGCGCGCTGGCCGGCCCGGCCGCAATCAGCGCCGCCAGTGCTAAGGCGTATCGTTTCATGAATCGTGCTCCGCTCGTTGGAACGATGCGGGGCCTGGCGGCCCCGCATCTTGGTATCAGGATTGCGCCCGGAGGCTCAGTCGGCAAGCGCGAACGCGATGATATTGTTCCCGCGCTTGTAGTTGAGCTGGGCGTTGCCCCCTGCGGCGACCACAATGTACTGGGTTCCGTCCACCGTATAGCTCGACGGCGGCGCGTTTACGCCGGCACCGGCCTGGAAGCGCCACAGCTCGGCGCCGCTGGTCGAATCGTAAGCCTTGAACAGGCCGTTGCCCTCGCCGGTGAAGACGAGCCCGCCCGCTGTGGCGAGGACACCGCCGATCATCGGCTCCGCGGTGCGCACCTTCCAGCGGATCTTGCCGGTGTCGTAGTCGACGGCGGTGACGTTGCCCCACTGTTCCTCGTCCGGGATCACGTCAAAGGAACCGCCGAGCCACAGCTTGCCTTCCGGATAGGGCGTGGACGACACCGTGTAGGTCATCGGCTGGTGCAGGTTGATGGCGTAGCTCAGGCGCTGCGTCGGGTCGATCGCCATGGGCGACCATTCGACACCGCCATTGGCCCCGGGCAGCATACGCGCCCCATCAGCGGTCGGAAGCGTCCACATGTTCTCCTGCGGAACCATCGCCTCGGAGAATCGGATCAGAGAGCAGTCGTCGGCCTTGTGGACGTAGACATGCCCGGTCTTGCCGCCATGCAGCACGCCCTTGACGTCGTTGCCATCCGCGTCCTTGACCGTGGTGATGATCGGCGGCGAAACCGCATCCAGGTCCCACACGTCATGCGCGATGTACTGGAAGTGGCAGACATATTCGCCCGTGTTCAGGTCAACCGCGACAAGGCTGTCGGTATAGAGGTTGTCACCGGGGCGCAGCGCCCCGTCGAGATCGGGTGACGGGTTGCCCACGACGAAGTAGACCCGGTTGGTCTCCAGGTCGACCGCCGGGTTCTGCCAGACGCCGCCACCGAGGGTCTCGTAGGGGTCGCCCTGCTCCGCCAGCGCGGCCTTCTCGGCCTCGATGTCGCGCAGCATGTCGCGGCCGGTGGCGTCATGGGTGGCCCAGACCCCGGTCGAATCCTCCGCGGTCGTGTGGAAGGTCCACTTCAGTTCACCCGTTTCGGTGTCGAACGCCTTCACGAAGCCGCGGATGCCGTATTCGCCGCCATTGGTGCCGATCAGCACCATGTCGTTCACGACGGTCGGGGCCATCGTCTCGGAATAGCCAAGCTCGGGATCGGCGATCTCGGTTTCCCAGACCTGCTTGCCGGTCTTGGCGTCAAGCGCCACCAGCTTGGCGTCGAGCGTGCCCATGAAGACCTTGTCGCCAGTGACCGCCACGCCACGGTTGTTCGGGCCGCAGCAATAGGTGGTGATCGGGCCCATGTCGTGCTTGTGATGCCAGATCTGCGCGCCCGTGCGGGCGTCCAGGGCATAGACATGGTTGAACGCGGTCGTGACATACATGACCCCGTTCACCACGATTGGCGTCGTCTCCATCGTGTCGACGATCTCGGTCTGGAAGATCCAGGCCGGCCGTAGTTTCCCCACGTTGTCCGTGTTGATCTGGCGCGAGGGGTAGTAGCGCGTCTGCTGATAGTTGCCGTTTGTGTGCAGGAAATTGTTGCCGTCGCCGGCCGCCCGGCTGAGCATGTCCTGCGTCACATAGGAAAGGTCACCGTAGAGGGTGCCGCCGCCGACCTCCTCCTGCGCCCATGCCGAGCCGGCCACAAGGACCAGAGGCAAAGCGAGCAAAGCTTTCAGGAATTTAAGTTTCATAATTTCTTCCTCCCATGGCTATGGCCAGGTCTCCGCCTGGCCAAGCAGACCCATAGTATTGGAAAATTGCTAGACTCGCCAGTTTTTGGAAATTACCTGTCAAGTTGGGAGAATGTCGCATGAGGAATTGCTGTCTTGCGGGTGGCTTTTGGCTGCTCCTTGGGTCGGTTGCGCTGGCGCAGGGGTCTGGCCTGGCGTTCGTTGCGAACGAACGTGACGACACGCTGACGATTCTGGCGCCCGACCATTCCGTCGTGGCGCAGCTGGAGGCCTGCGCCCGCCCACGCGGCATGCATTTCAGCGCCGACCGCAAGGAATTCTACGTCGCCTGCGCCGACGACGACCAGATCGCCATCTACGATACGGCGACGCGCGCGCTGCTGCGCCGGATTAGGGGCGTGCCGGCACCCGAAACCTTCGATCTGCATCCGGACGGAAGGCGTCTGATCGTGTCCAACGAGGAGGATGCCACCGCAACCGTCTACGACGTGCAAACTGGCGAACTCCTCAGCGAATACGAAACCGGCGAAGAGCCGGAGGGCGTGCAGGCAACCTCGGACGGGCGGCTGGTGTTCGTCGCGTCCGAGGCCGCGAATCTCGTCCATGTCATAGACCTCGAGGCTGACGCGGTTATCGCGGACATCCTGGTCGATACCCGGCCGCGCCGCTTCGCGCTGACGCCCGACGAAAAGGAGCTCTGGGTCTCGGCAGAACTCGCCGGGATCGTGGACATCATTGATGTGGAGACGCTGCGACTTGTCGGCGACATTGCCTTTCTGCCGACCGGCTTCCGCCCCGAACAGGTGACCCCGGTGGATCTCATCATCACGGCCGACGGCAGCCGCGCCTATGTGGCGCTGGGCCGTGCCAACCATGTCGCTGTCGTTGACGTGCGAAAGCGCGAGGTCATCGACTATATCCTCGTCGGCAAGCGCGCCTGGGGACTGGCGCTTTCCGCCGACGAACGGACGCTTTACGTCGCCAACGGCCTGTCCGATGACGTCTCGGTCATCGACACCGAAAGCCTGAGGCCGATCACCACCATCCCGGTTGGGCGGGTTCCCTATGACGTTCTTATCGACGATCGCTAGGTTCTGCGCCGCGCTGGCGCTGCTGCTGGCGCCGCTGCCGGCGCCGGCTGCCGAGAGGGCCTGGTTCGTCTATCTCGGCCTTGACGGCGACCCCTATTACGAGCCGCAGCCGGTCTATACCGGGCTCTCGCTGAAGGATCGCCACCGCCCGGTCGACGGCGCGCGCCTCGCGCTGAAGGGAACCGGGGTGCTGGAGCGCGCGCTGGGCATCGATTTCGAAATGCAGGAAACGCTGCTCGGTGCGGACGCATCCGCCGTCGAGGCCGTCCGCGCCGCACGGGAAGGCGGGGCGCTTGCGGTCCTTCTGGACCTGCCGGAGGACCGGATGGAACAGGTGCTGGCCCGCGAAGGCGACAAGATGTTGCTCTTCAATATCCGGCACGCCGCCGACCGGTGGCGCGGGCCAGATTGCGCGCCGATGCTGTTGCACACCATTCCCTCGCGCGCGATGCTCTCCGACGCGCTGGCCCAGCATCTGCGGTCGCGGGGATGGACGCGCATCCTTCTGCTGGCCGGCAAGGCGCCGGAGGACCGTGACGAGGCCGAGGCGATCGGCCGGTCGGCTGCCAAGTTCGGCCTGCGCATCGTGGCCGAGCGGGATTTCGTTCTGACCAACGATCCGCGTCAGCGCGGCAGCAGCAACATAGCGCTGCTGACAGGCCCGCCGGCCCATGACGTGATCTGGCTTGCCGACACCGAGGGCGAATTCGGCCGATATGTGCCCTACGCCACCTATTCCCCGCGCCCGGTGGTGGGCAGCGAGGGGCTGTCGGCCTTCGCCTGGCACTGGACCTGGGAACGCCACGGCGCGCCGCAACTCAATCAGCGGTTTCGGCGACTGGCGGAGCGCGATATGGAACCGGAGGACTGGGCTGCCTGGATCGCCGCCAGCGCGGTCATCCAGACAGTCGCGCAGAGCGGCACTGCCGACCGCCTTCGGATCGCGGATCTCATCCGTTCCGGTGATTTCGCGCTCGATCTCTACAAGGGGGTGCGCGGCAGTTTCCGCGAATGGAACGGCCAGTTGCGCCAGCCGATCCTGCTGGCAACGCATAACGCGGTCATCGAACGTGCCCCGGTCGATGGTTTCGAACATCGAACCGACACCCTGGACACGCTCGGCATCGACGCGCCCGAGAGTCGCTGCCCGCGCTGACCGCCGCATCGGTGGGACATTCCAACCATCACCGCCCCCACTCGAGCCTCGACGGGCTCACCCCGTGGGAGTATCACCAACGGTCGAAAGAGGACCAAATCCTGAACAGAGCTAACTCATAAGCGCGGACTCGAAGGGGAGCAGGTCACGAAGAGACGCTCCCGGCCGCCTGCGCAGTTGCCCTTCCGCCACGCCGCTTAACGGGCCTCGGTTGCTTCCACAGTGCTTCCAGGGGCATTAATGCAACGCAAGAAGCCGCCCATGGGCGGCTCGTAACCTGTTGATAATGTGTATGGAATTTGGTTGCGGGGGTAGGATTTGAACCTACGACCTTCAGGTTATGAGCCTGACGAGCTACCGGGCTGCTCCACCCCGCGACAGTTATGGGATCATCGTT
>NZ_JAGSOU010000046.1 GCF_018139985.1 Actibacterium sp. MT2.3-13A
TGACCTGCCCCCCACGAAGTCCCGCACCATGATGTAGAGTCTGCTCAACCCTGAAGGAGCAGACGAATGCGAAAGAGCCGTTTCACCGAGGCGCAGATTATCGGGATGATCAAAGAACAGGAGACCGGGATGCCGACGGCTGAGGTTTGCCGCAGGCATGGCCTTAGCCCGGCGACGTTCTACAAGCTGAAGTCCAAGTATGGCGGCATGGAGGTATCCGAGGCAGCCAGGCTGAAGGCGCTTGAGGACGAGAACGCCAAGCTGAAGCGCCTGCTGGCCGACACGATGCTCGACAACGTCGTCCTGAAAGACCTGCTGGGAAAGAACTGACGACGCTGACCAAGCGGCGAGAGGCAGCGCTGCGGGCGATGCGGGATCACGATATCTCGCAGCGCCGGGCCTGCCGGCTTGTCGGTGTCGATCCCAAGACGGTCCGGCGCACACGCCCGCCGGACTGCCCCGAGATCCGCGAGGAGATGAAGGACATCGCCGGGAAGCGGCGCCGGTTCGGCTATCGCCGGATCGGCGTGCTGCTCGAACGCAAGGGCATGATCATGAACCACAAGAAGCTCTATCGGCTCTACCGGGAGGAAGGGCTGTCGGTGAAGCGACGACGCGGGCGCAAGCGGGCCCGCGGCACACGCACGCCGATGCCGCAGGCGGCGCATCCCAATGCCCGCTGGTCGCTCGACTTCCTGGCGGACAGCTTCGGCGCCTCGCGCAAGTTCCGCATCCTGGCGGTGATCGACGATTGCTGTCGCGAGAACCTGTGCCTGATCGCCGATACCAGCATCTCGGGCGCTCGTGTCGCCCGAGAGCTGGATGCGCTGGTCAGGATCTACGGGAAACCCGCCTGCATCGTCAGCGACAACGGGACCGAGTTCACGAGCCGGGCCATCCTGAGGTGGGCCGATCAGAACGCCGTCCCTTGGCACTACATCGATCCAGGCAAGCCGCAGCAGAACGCCTTCATCGAGTCGTTCAACGGCAGCCTGCGCGACGAGCTTCTGAACGAGGAGATCTTCGATACCCTGGACGACGCCCGCCGGAAGCTGGCGCTCTGGCGCTACGATTACAACACCGTCAGGCCGCATTCATCGCTCGGGAACCAAACGCCGCTCGAGGCGCGCCGGACGCTTGAGCAATTTGAGAGCTCCGCTCCCGGCGCGCTTGCCCAAACCGACCAACCCAACTACCAATCCCAAACCCGCAGACTCTCGTTATGAACGAGGGACCACCGGGGGGCAGGTCA
>NZ_JAGSOU010000047.1 GCF_018139985.1 Actibacterium sp. MT2.3-13A
TGCTGTGACCCCCGACATTGATCCAGCTGATGCCGGGGTCCGCGGTTGAGTTTGGCGCTGTTGCGCCGAGGGGGCAATGGGCGAGCGGCGGAACGTTTCCGGTCCGTGGAGCCGGTCGCCCGTTGCGGTGAGTTGGGCCGCGAAAGCGGCGGGGGTTTGGCAGCCGAGTGCCGAGTGCGGGCGCTCGGCGTTATAGTCGGCGACCCAGTCCGCGACGACGGCGCGGGCATGGTCGAGCCCGTGAAACAGCGTCTCGTTCAATAGCTCGTCCCGCATCTTGGAGTTGAAGGCTTCGCAGATCCCGTTCTGCATCGGCTTGCCTGGCGCGATGAAGTGCCAGGACACGCCGACCTCCTCGGCCCAGGCCAGCACCGCGTTCGAGGTGAACTCGGTCCCGTGATCGCTGACGATGAGGCCCGGCTTGCCGCGCCGCGCGATCACCGCTGAGAGCTCCCGCGCGACCCGCGGTCCCGAGATCGAGGTATCGGCCACCGCAGCCAGGCAGTCCTTGGTCACGTCGTCGATCACGTTGAAGACGCGGAACCGGCGACCCTGCGCGAACTGGTCGTGCACGAAATCCCCCGACCACCGCGCGTTCGGCACGGCAACGGTCAGCAGCGGCGCCCTTGTCCCGGTTGCCTTCTTCCGACCGCGTCGCTTGCGCACCGAAAAGCCTTCCTCGCGATAGAGCCTCCGGGTCTTCTTCCGGTTCATCACCAATCCCTCTCTTCTCAGCAGCACATGCAGCCGCCGATAGCCGAACCTGCGGCGTTCGCCCGCGAGCGTCCGCATCCGCTCGCGCAGCCCGGCATCGTCGGGGCGCCGGCTGCGGTAGCGGACCGAAGTCCGGTCCGCCCCGATCACGGAACACGCCCGCCGCTCGCTCATCTCGTGGACCTCCACGAGGATCGCGACGGCCTCGCGCCTGGCGGCGGGCGTCACCACTTTCGGCTGAGGAGATCCTTCAGCGCGGCCTGGTCGAGCAGGGATTCCGCCAAAAGGCGCTTCAGCCTGGCGTTCTCGTCCTCGAGCGCCTTCAGTCGCTTCGCGTCCGAGACCTCCATGCCGCCGAACCTCGCCTTCCAGGCGTAGAACGTGGAATTGCTGATCCCGTGTCGACGCCAGAGACCGGCGGTCTTCGCCCCCGCCTCGGCCTCCCTCAGGATGTCGATGATCTGCGCTTCGTTGAACTTCGATGGCTTCATGGTCCGATCCTTCTGTCAGGTCGGACTCTAGCATCAAC
>NZ_JAGSOU010000048.1 GCF_018139985.1 Actibacterium sp. MT2.3-13A
AGAAGGCCCCGGCCGCCGGGCCGGGGCCTGAAGGCCTCGCTCGGCGCGGAGGATCACGCGGCGGGGGCGTCCTGCCACCATTTGCCGGCGATGACGATGCCGCGGTGTTCCAGGTAGCTGTCGGCGGTGATGGTCTCGCCCACCGCGTCGGTATGGGTGATGCTGCCGCTGGTCTCGGTCAGGATCGTGGCGTCGCCGGCCGCGCCCACCTTCAGCGTGCCGATGTCGTCGCGGCGCAGCGCGCGCGCGGGGTTCTGCGTGGTCGCCGCGATCACCTCGGTCAGGCTCATCCCCAGCGCCATGAATTTCGACATCACCGCCAGCACGTCATAGGCCGGCCCGTCGACGCAAATCACATGCACGTCGCTGCTGAGCACGTCGGGCTTGATCCCCTCGGCCAGCATCGCCCGCCCCGAGCGGAAGCCGAAGCCGCCGTAGCCGTGGCCGATGTCGAAGATGATGCCGCGCTCGCGCGCCTCGATGATCTCCTTCCGGATGGTGCAGTCGCCGTGGATCGGCGCGTTCGGGAACGGCCGGAAGCAATGGGTCAGGACATCGCCCGGGCGCAGGACGCTCAGCACCTCCTCGCGGGTCGGCGGCGGGTTGTCGATATGCGCCATCACCGGCAGGCCCAGCTCGTCCGCCACCTCGATCGCCAGCGCCAGCGGCGCCAGCCCGGAATTGCCGCCGGCCTTGGCCCCGACGCGCGCCTTCATGCCCACGATGATGTCCAGGTTCTCGCTCGCCACGCGCAGGCATTCGCGCGCGTCGAGCAGCCGCAGATCCGCGCATTCGCCCACCATCACCGTCTTGGAAAAGGCGAAGATCCCGGGGAAGGAGATGTTCATATAGGCCAGGATCCGCGGCTCCGAGGGCTCGATCACATGCTTGCGGAAGCCCGCCAGGTTGCCCGGGCCCGCGCTGCCGGCATCGACGAAGGTCGTGGTGCCGCTGCGCCGCGCGATGGTCTCGGCGTCCACCCCCAGCGAGGTGCCGCCCCAGTAGACATGGGTGTGCAGGTCGATCAGGCCGGGGCTGACGATCCGGCCCGAAACGTCGCGCACGTCGCGCGCCCCCGCCGGGTCGATCCCAGCCTTCACCTCGGCCACCTTGCCGTCCCTGAAGGCCACGTCATAGAGACCGTCGAGGCCCTGCGCCGGGTCGATCACCCGGCCGCCCTTGAGGAGCAGATCATACATCGTCATTCATCCTGTTGCCGT
>NZ_JAGSOU010000049.1 GCF_018139985.1 Actibacterium sp. MT2.3-13A
GGTGACCTGCTCCCCTTAGAGTCCGCGCTTATGAGTTAGCTCTGTTCAGGATTTGGTCCTCTTTCGACCGTTGGTGATACTGCCGCGGGGTGAGCCCGTCGAGGCTCGTGTGGGGGCGGTGATGGTTGTAGTCGTCACGCCACGCCGCGATCGGGCCGCGGGCATGGCGCAGGTTGGAGAACAGGTGCTCGTTCAGGCACTCGTCCCTCAGGCGGCCATTGAAGCTTTCCACGAACCCGTTCTGCATCGGTTTGCCCGGCGCGATGTAATGCCATTCGACCTGGCGATCCTCCTGCCATCGCAGGATGGCGTTCGAGGTCAACTCGGTGCCGTTATCGCTGACCACCATGCAGGGATGTCCCCTGACCTCGGCGATCCGGTCCAGTTCTCGGGCGACGCGGTGACCGGAGAGGGAGGTGTCGACGACGGTCGCCAGGCATTCCCGGCTGAAGTCGTCGATCACGCAGAGCACCCGGAAGCGGCGGCCATCGCTCAGGCTGTCGGAGACGAAGTCCAAGCTCCAGCGTTGGTTCGGCCCCTGCGGGATCGCCATCGGCGCCCGGGCCCCCAGGGCCCGCTTGCGGCCCCCACGCTTGCGCACAGTGAGGCCTTCCTCGCGGTAGATCCGATGACCTTCTTCCAGTTCAGCGTCCAGCCCTCCCGCCGCAGCAGGATGTGCAGACGCCGATAGCCGAACCGCCGGCGTTCGCCCGACAGCTCCCGCAGTCGCTGGCGCAACTCCCGGTCCTCCGGCCTGGTCCGCTGCCGCCGATACACACGCGGCTCGATCCCGGCCAGCGCACAGGCCCGCCGCTGCGAATAGCTCTTCTCCTTCATGGCCCAGTCCACGGCACGCCGCCTCGAACCGGGCCTCAGAAGTTTTTTCCCAGCATCTCCTTGAGCGTCGCCACGTCGAGCATCTGTTCGGCCAGCATCTTCTTGAGCTGCGCGTTCTCGGCCTCCAGCGCCTTCAGCCGCCGAGCGTCCGACACCTCCATGCCGCCATATCGCGAGCGCCACTTGTAGAAGGTCGCGTCGCTGATGCCGTGTTTGCGGCACAACTCCTTCGCGCCCAGCCCGGCCTGGTGCTCCTTCAGGATGCCAATGATCTGCCCTTCGCTGAAACGGCTTCTCTTCATCGTCGGTCTCCTCGGTTGGAGAACAGGCTAACCTTGAAACGGGGACATTTCAGGGGAGCAGGTCAAGAGC
>NZ_JAGSOU010000050.1 GCF_018139985.1 Actibacterium sp. MT2.3-13A
CCGCCTCGGCCTCCCTCAGGATGTCGATGATCTGCGCTTCGTTGAACTTCGATGGCTTCATGGTCCGATCCTTCTGTCAGGTCGGACTCTAGCATCAACTGGAGGAACTATCGGGGGCAGGTCACATGTTCCAGACCGCTCCGACCCGGTCGAACGGAATATACCACTCGCTCCGGTCCCCCGCCGGTGCCCAGTGGCGCTTCATCGCGCGAACCGGATTGACCGGGATCAACGGCGTGCCATCGGCAAGCTCGTGCTCGTCGGCGGCATAGTTGAGCAGGATGCGCAGCCCGGTCATGGCGCTGTTGGCACTGGCCGGTGCCCCGCCCTTGCGTTTCTTCCCCGGTAGTCCCTCGGCCATGATCTTGGCGTGCCGCTCCCGCACCATGTCGCGGGTGATCTCCACCACGGGGCGGTGCTGCCAGTCAGCGAACACCTTGGTGACATAGAACTCATACCACTGGCGAGTGCTCGCCTTGAGCTTGCCCGGTCGGCTGACGTAGCTGTCATAGACCTCCTTCAGAGTCACCCCCTCGGCCCGCTCCTGCTTCTTCACAGCGCGCGGGTCGATACCCTTGGCCATGTCGAGCAAGTATTCGCGGGCAGCGACGCGCGCCTGATCGACGGTGAACACGCCATAGGGACCGATGGTGATGCGGGCAGCGGGCTTGTCGGCGTTCGGGCGCCCCTGGACAACGAAGGTGAGCTTCCGTGTGGGTGTGCAGCGAACGCCGAACCCCTTGGTGTCGGTGTCCCAATGGAATTCATCCTTGGGACCGGGCTTGATGCGGTCGATGTAGCCCTTGGTGAGCTTCACGGGCGGGTGTTTCGGGGTCGGCTTGGGCATGGTCTTGGCTCCTCATAAGCAAGTCATAAGCGGCAGCGGTATAGCTACGAGCTATTTGCTTAGGGCTTATCGTTCGAGTCAAGCAACTGAAATCGTTAGCAAATATAGCTACATGTAGGAATATAGAGCTGCGTATAGTTCGCCTGCCCGATACTGTTAATCAATTGGTCGTAGGTTCGATCCCTACCGCCGGAGCCAAAACCTCCACAAGCTATTGGCAAAAAACGAAAAAGCGCTCCTTCGGGGTGACCTGCTCCCCTTAGAGTCCGCGCTTATGAGTTAGCTCTGTTCAGGATTTGGTCCTCTTTCGACCGTTGGTGATACTGCCGCGGGGTGAGCCCGT
>NZ_JAGSOU010000051.1 GCF_018139985.1 Actibacterium sp. MT2.3-13A
CGTAACCCAACCGCCCGTCTGGCGCCCCAGCCGCGCCTCAGCGCCGCCGGTGAAGGCGTATTTACGGTTCGACGAAGAGAGTCGCAAGCGCTTTTTTCGAAAAAATCGATATTCCTGCTTTCCGAAGGGAAATTTAGGGACTCCGCCCCCGGCGGCGCGGACCGATGTGGGCTGCGGCGGGACCGTATCGACTGGCACGGCCCCCAAGGGGCAGGCGCCCGGCGCCATCGGAATCTGCATGCGATGCCTGGTGCCCCCCCCCTGCCCGCGCGCTGGCGCCGACGGGATGGGCGTTCGGCTGCCCCTCAAAGGATCCGCGCCTGAAACGTTGGCGCGGTGACCGAGACATGGGCACCGCGCGGCGGAACAAGTTCAAGGATGCCGATTGCGCGACGTTCGATATCCCGGTCCTGAGGATCACAAACGCCGAGGTGTTCGGGCATAGAGAGGTATTGATCGGGAAATTGCATTCTGAGTGGCACGAGGCACTGTCCCGACAAAGCCTGGTGATCGGCCTGTCCTAAGACGAATACTTCCGGCGCAAATAATGCGTGCGGTGGTGGAAATATGAGCCGGCCAAGCTGATCTCAGTGAAAGCTCGCCTGAAACGTCGTCGCGGTCAGCGAAACATGGACATCGAGCGGCGGATGCAGTTCGAACGCCTTCGGCTCGCGTGAGAAGTTCCACAGTCGGAACAGGCACCATTCCGACCGCCGTTCCTCGGCCACGGCCAGTTCGTTGCGCGTGATGCGGAAGGGCGTGCGCTCCCAGCCGTTCGTCGTCTTCACCTCGATCAGCCGGGGCAACCCGTCCGGGGCATAACTCGCGATGTCGTAGCCCGCGTCGTCGCCATCCTCCTCCGACACCCAGCGGACCTTGCGCGCCAGGTCGTCGCGGCCCGCCGACTGCAGCGCCGACCGCTCGTGCGCCAGCACGCGCTCCTCGCCGGCCCGGCCAAGGGCGCGGTTGCGCTCGTCCCGGCCGGCCACGTCGAACTTCCGGGCGATGTGCAGCATCTGCTCCAACTCCTGTGGCGGAGGCTGGTTCGACAGCGTCGGTGGTGCTGTGACCCCCGACATTGATCCAGCTGATGCCGGGGTCCGCGGTTGAGTTTGGCGCTGTTGCGCCGAGGGGGCAATGGGCGAGCGGCGGAACGTTTC
>NZ_JAGSOU010000005.1 GCF_018139985.1 Actibacterium sp. MT2.3-13A
CCAACCGCCCGTCTGGCGCCCCAGCCGCGCCTCAGCGCCGCCGGTGAAGGCGTATTTACGGTTCGACGAAGAGAGTCGCAAGCGCTTTTTTCGGTTTTCGTGACAGAAATCCGAAAAAGCCGCCGCACCCCCTTATTTTCAAGGCCTTCCAAGGCTGCGAAGGCCGTTTGCCCCCCTGGACCGGAACGCGCCGCCCCGCGCGTTCATCCAGTGCCGGATGCCACCGCGATTGAGCCGCTGCCGCAGCGCGCCGCGGTCCCGGAGGCCCCCGGTGCCAAGTATATAGGTATCGCCCCCCGCCGATTCCACCGGCGGCGGCGCCAGGCGGACGGTGCAGGGCCGTAGCCGTCGCGCGGCACCTCGCACGCCGGGATGTCGTCGGCACGGTTTTGGCCGAAGGCGATGTCGTTACGGGCGGTATCTTGACCCCCGCCAATCCGCCCGCCTTCGCCCGGCCGCGGACGGCGATCAGGTCCCGGATCGGAGGGACAGCAAAATCAAGCCGCGGCGGCGGGCGCAGCTGGCGGGTCGTGGCCACCATCGGCGTGCCCCGCCGCCCCCGCTCAACGCGCCAGAAGCGCGCCGATGACGTCGCGCTGCAGGGCGCCGTCGGCGCAGCGCGCGTTGTCGCTGAGGGTCATGCACTCCCGCCACAGGGCGCGCAGCGTCGGCCAGTTGGCATAGCCATCGACCGGTCCGGCATAGAGGCCCCGGCGCGCCAGATCGGCCTGCAGCAGATAGACCGCGAAATTCTCGTTCGCGGCGAAGAGCTGCTCTCCGAACCATTTCGACTTCAGTTCGGGGTGGCTGTCGTATTCCGCCGCCATCGCCGGGTAGGCCGATGCGACCCGGAACCTGGCCGCCTCGATGGTCAGGGCGAGCTGCGCGACCTCGACTGGCGTCAGCAGTTCGGAGAAGCGTTCGAGATAGGCTTGCGCCCGATCCGGCTCCTTGCGGATGTTCAGGTGGTTGCCGTCGCGGACCAGGGCGATGAGGTATTTCAGGGCCGCGGTGTTGCCCGCCTCCGCCGCCTGTTCGAGAATTTCGATCGTGCCGGGGCCGCTGGCGCGCATGCTGATGCCCCACATCCGCCGGATCGCCTCCAGCACCGCGATCCGCTCTTCGCCCGCCGCGCGCGCCTTCTCGGCGTAGCCGTCGAACTTGGCCCGCGACCGTCCCGCCAGGTAGCCATACATCGCCCCTTCGGCCAGCGTGGTCCAGGCCGAGCCGCGCCCCAGTTCCCCGGCGCGGCGCAGATACTCCTCCGCCGCGATGCGGTTGCGGACGCTCCACATCAGCTGGGCACCGTAGCGTTCCAGCCCCTGGCCGTTGCCGGCCTCCGCCGCCTCCTCGAACAGAGCCAGCGCGCGCGCCGGGTCCGGGCTCATCCCGGTGCCGTAGAGCAGGAACGAGCCCAGCGCGACCTTCGCCTTGGCGTCGCCCTTGGCCACGGCCTGCTCCAGCATCGGCAGACCGGTCTCGACGTCGCGGTCGAAAACCCAGGCCCCCACCAGCTGCTCGCCGAGCACGCGCAGGGCCTCGGTGTCGCCGCTCTGGGCGGCCTGGCCCAGCAGCACCCGCGCGCGCGCCGGATCGGCCTCGAGGTGCTCGCCCCACAGCAAGGCGCCCCCCAGCGCCGCCTGCGCGCGCGCATTGCCGGCCGCGACGGCCTCTTCCAGAAGCGGCACCGCCCGTTCCGGGTCCGCCGGGACATAATAACCGTCGAGCAGAATCTTCCCGAGGCTGGCCTTGGCGCGGATGTCGCCGCCCGCCGCGGCCTGCTCCAGCAGACGCAGCCCCGCGGCCTGGTCCTGCTCGGCCCCGCCGATGCCGTATACCAGCGCCTCACCCAGGGTGCGTTGCGCCTTCGCGTCCCCCGTCTGGGCCCCCGATCTGAGCGCGTCCAGATCGAGATCCTGCGCGAGAGCCGTCGAGGCGACGGCGAAATTGATGAGAAAAGCGCCCAGAAGAATGCGCGTTCCGGTCGATACAAGCCCGGTCAAATTGCCGCCTCCCAATCCTGATGGCGAAACGATGAAACGCCGTCACTATCCTGTGGATTGGCCCCGACATCAACAAAAGACGAAACCGGCGCGCGGCGCGGCAGAGTCACAGGCCGACAACGCGGTGGATCGCGGCGATCTCCCGGACCAGCCATTTGCGGAACAGGTCGACATGGGACTGCGCGGCGATGCTGGTTTCGGCGCAGGCCAGCCGGTAGCAGGCGCGCGGCTCGATATGGTTCTCCGAAACGATGGCGCTGCGCTCGCGCCCCACGTCCTGATGGATCAGCGCCCGGTCCACCAGCGCCACGCCCAAACCCGATCGCGCCGCCCCGATGATCCTGTGCTGGTCGTCGAAGACCAGGTTGGGATGCGCGACCGCCTCAAAGGCGCACGGCGCCTTGAGGCTTGGAAACCGGCGGCGCGAGGTTCGCGCGGCAGGCTTTGCATTGGTTTCTCTCATGAATGGAAATAACGGTTTTGCGCTGATGACGCCCGTCCAGCCAGCATACGTTGCCCCCCGGGGACAAGGCAAAACAATCCCGCAGAGAATGATGCAAGAAATCGAATCCCGCGCCCCGTGCGGGACAGGCAGAACTGTGTCGATCCCGGAGCGCAAAGCGGTTTGCCATCGGGCGGCCTGCGATTTACCGAACACCAACACGGAGACAGATGAACACAAAAATCCCTGATCCAAATCACCGGCCTCGCGGCGGCGCTGAGGGCCGCCGGGCTAACCGGCGCGACCGCCGAGACCCTGCGGGTCGGCACCAATTTCGCCTGCCACACCGGGCTGCTGCCCACGCGCGAGAACCTCGGCACCTTGGTCGCCCTGGCCGCGCCGATCGAGGCGCGCACGCGGCGCCCGCTCGACATCCTGTCGGGCGGCAACAGCGCCTCCATCCTGTCGATGCAGCGGGGCGACATCCCGCCGGGGATCAACCAGTTGCGGCTGGGGGCCGGCGACGAGTTGCGCTTCGCGATGAGCTACACCGCGGTGTCCAACGCCATGTCGGCGCCCTATCCGATGGTGGCGGTGCGCGATTGACCCCGCCCGCCCCGGCGCGGTCGTCGCCTCGGGCGCCGGCCTATCGGCTGCGGGTCAGCCTCTCGGCGACGTCCTCGGCGATGGACAGGGACGAGGTGAGGCCGGGCGACTCGATCCCATAGAGGAAGACATGCGGGCCAAGCCCGTGGGTCTCCGGCCCCTCGATGCGGAAATCGGGATACAGCCCGCCGGCGAGTTTGGGACGGACGCCCGCGTAACCGGGATCGAGATCGCCGTCCCGAACCTCGGGCCAGTAGCGGCGGATGGCCTCGGCGAACGCGCCGCGCCGGGTCGCATCCACGGAATAGTCGATGCCGGCCGGATCGCTTTCGGCGAGCCATTCGGTGTCGGGGCCGAACCGCGCGCGCCCCGCGAGATCGAGCGTGAGGTGGATGCCAAGGCCGCCGTCGCGGGGCACGGGGTAGATCAGCCGGGAAAACGGCGCCTTGCGGGACATCAGGAAATAGTTCCCCTTTACCAGCACCAGGTCCGGCGCCGGCGGCAGGCCCTCGATGCGCCGCGCCAGCGCCGGCGCCCACAGGCCCGCGGCATTGACAAAGGACCGCGCGCGCAGGCGCATCGGCTCTTCGCCGCCGATGTCGAGCCGGATCGTCCCGGCGGGCTCCACCGCGCCGCCCTCGACAGGGGCGCGCGTCACGGTCTGCGCCCCGTGGGCCTCCGCCTCCCCCAGGAGCGCGAGCATTAAGGCATGGCTGTCCACGATCCCTGTGGAGGGGGACTGCAGCGCGGCCACCGCGGCGAGCGCCGGCTCCAGCGCCCTCAGGTCTTTTCCCTCGACGAACTCCAGGTCGTCGACACCGTTGGCGCGGGCCCTGGCGGCGATGCCGGAAAGCCTCTGCGCCTCGTCCGCGTCGCCCGCTACGATCAGCTTGCCACAGCGCCGGTGAGGCACGCCGCGGTCCCGGCAAAACGAATAGAGCAGGGCCCTGCCCCGGACGCAGTGCCGCGCCTTCAGCGAGCCCGACTCGTAATAGATGCCGGCATGGATGACCTCGGAATTGCGCGCGCTGGTCTCCTCGCCGATGCCGCCGTTCTTTTCGAGCAGCAGCACCTCGCGCCCGGCCAGGGCCAGCGCGCGCGCGATCGCAATTCCGATGACCCCCGCGCCCGCGATCACCGTATCGACATCATGGGTTTCCATGGAATTGGCCCTTTCCTCAGTTCGCCCTGCCCGCGCACGCCCGGGCAGCCCGCCCTTGGCCCGGAACGGGAACAGGGCGCGCGCGCCTCTCCCGCCATCTGCACAGACACTGCTTCGGAAAGAGATGCGCGCGCAAGACATGCGTTCGCGCAGGCGCGCCCGCGCGGCAACGCCGCCGATCGCCGAACACCGCGGTTTGCCGGCCGTTGCGCGCGGAAACGCCCCACGGCCCCGGCCAGCCCGTCACCGTCGGAGCGCGCCCCTTGCGCCTGGGCTCACCTATTGACCTCGCCGCGCAACGCTTCGGAAACGGCCCCGAAGCGCACGCGATATTCGCCCCTGTCTGCGCCTTGCGTCAGACGAAACGGACCATCCGACAAGAACGCTTTCGGAGCGCGGGAGGGGCAGAGCGCTCAGGCGTGGGACGCATTCCGGAAAAATAAGGTATCGCTGGTGCACCTGAAGGGAGAAACTTCGAACTCTCTTTTTTCAGAGCTATCAAGATGGAGGAAGCAACTTCGCACGCTCGGAAGGGATATGATCCAAGAACGAGTGTAGAGGCTTCAAAATGGCTTCATCTTTGATCTCAGCCGCTCTGCCTCCGCCTGCAAGTCCGAGTAATCAATACGCAGAAGTGATGGCTTTGTTACCCAACGCATCCTGGCTGATGCAATCGATTGGTTCGGCTTCACCGCAAGTTCGAAAAGACGCAACCGATCCACCCCGAACGCTAGCGACAGGGCCTCAGCCTTCCGCGCAATCAAATCGCGGAGTTCTGGAATGTCGAAGCGCATCAGACCAAAGACTGCGACTTCGTCTCCCTGGATCGCAAAAAACGTGACCGGTTTGGCCCTCAGGTTTTGGAAAACGATGGCGAATTTGTCCGCGAACTGCGCTCGCCCTTCTCCAGAGAGGTCGCGTATAAACGCGTCACCAGCCAGCCAGAACTCGCCGTTTTCCCTCTCCAAAGCTTTCAAGAGATCAAGAGTCTTCGCTGGGTATTCTTGTGCAGGAATTGTCGCGTTGGGCCAATCCGGATCTGAGAAGTAAGGTCCGATCACATCCCGGTCCATTCCATCCACCCAAGCGAAATCGACCCCGTGCTCATCAATTAATTCCTTCAGTCGTTGGTCGGCGCGGTTCTGGGAGATGTACGCACCCAAATGGTCCATCTCATCAAAAAGCATCACGTTCTGCATAGCGGCCAAGCCCTGTCGAACATCTAGATAATGTAGGAACTCGCCAGTTCCCCTAAGTATTCGACGTATGACCATGAGATCGTCGATTGAGAGCGAAATGAAATCGTGTTGTCCTTGGATTGCTGACACGTCAGCACTTTCCTTGATGGAGGCGGAGAACGGCGTAAAAGCTTCCACCGTCAAGCCAACGGGAAAGATTTTGCGTAGTTCGGTCGCTTTTACTCTAGCGATCTCTCGATACTTGCCGTCCGGCAACAGTTCGTACAGCGGCGCTTCGGGGCGAGAGTAGAGGTAATCCACGAAGCGTTTGGTCTGCTTATAGGCGCCTCGGACCAGCTTCTCGACTGTCCGAATGTGGTTTTTCAAACTTTCGGCTGGAGGAGCCAGGGCCTCGGCCCCGGCCTTGGCCTCAACGTTTATGAGCACATCGCCCAGTAGAATTACACAATCGGTTTCCGCCCATTGCTTTACACCGATTGGATAGTAGACATCTTTGTATACCTTCGCGCCCCTAAGATGGCCTGACATCAAATCTGCGAACGCATCTTCTGACATGCGCTTTTGCCGCTTGTTCCACTCCTCTCGATATTCAGGATCACGACAGATCAGTGCACGTTGGAGGGAGCGATAAGATGCGTCCCTTATGAAATTGGGTTCGGTGCAGAAATAGCCAGAGTCCAGCTTGACCAGCGGCTTTACTCTTGCAGGAAGTGTCTTAAACGGTGTTCCAGAGATTTCCGATCCATCATCGAACTCGGTGTTCTCGCCGGGATTGAATGCTAGATCTGCAAGCAACGCGTCGGGTAAGTCGCTGTGCTTGCTCAAATTGAAAAGGCCACCATTGAACATGTCATCGAAGACGCTGGCTGCCTCACCAGAAGTCTCGGGCGACGCGCTCTTGTTTTTTTCTACGGCAGTCTCAATCTCCTCGGGCGTCATGCTCTCATCGACACCGACCTCTTTCATGAGTTCAATCATGCGACACCGTGCGTCGTCAAAACCAACTCGTGGAGCATCTGCGATCTTCTGAATTTGTCTTGCCAGATCATTCGAGGTTATGCCGTAAGTGGCTTGGATTGCCTCGTCGTGTGGGGCCAATGTGTAGGAAAAAAACTCTTCTTCGAGAACTTGATAGCGCCGACCACGTATCATCACCCAGTTGCTAAGAATCTGAAAGGCCAATCGCCGGTCTTCGATCTTCAAAGCCGCATTTTCTGGTACCGTTGCTGTAATCTCATACTGGAAGCAAAGCTTCAGCGCCTGATCTGATAGGCGAATGATCTCCTGTCCCACAGCCTCGTCGAACTCTTCAGGTTCATTGGGCACGCCGTCGACGGAAATTGTTGCGTGGACATATTCCATCGCAAACAGAATTGAATTCTCTTGTTGGGAAACACTTGGCAAATCATGACGGTCTTTGTCCGGCGCGTGCCTGGAAATCAAGGACAGGAGCACTTGCGCCCAGAAGTAACCAATAAGCGCTTGTGGCGAATTCCGTCTTATGAGTGCACGAATTGTTTGGCAGGTTTCTCGCAGTTCGAGAAGGACATCTTCTGACGAACGTGTTCCCAAAGGGTTGGTCATAAACTGCTTCCTCAAAAATTCTTGGGTTCAGTATCGCAGTCGCCTCCTATTCGCGCGACCCACGATCAAAGCGATCCACTTAAGGGGGAATCTATGGGGATGATGAGGTAACTTACAACACTGTTGCGGCGAGATTTTTCGCTCCAGCCATTCGATCAGTGAATTCGTGCCTAGGCAGGCAATACCTATCCTAGCCTGCTCCAGATCAGGTTCGCCGCCTCCGAAGGATTTGATCGCACCCGTCAGCCCTCTTCCGAAGCAGCGATTCGTGTAAGTAAAATTGACACTTGGCTTGCCAAGCTGACTTCCGCCTAGCCAGCGCAAAACCGAAATTGTGACATTTCCCAACCATGCGGACTCTGGCCCTGCCAACTGCTTGGATTCCTTGGAGCCGAGAAACCTGAATGTGACATTTTCCAATCTGCTGTGCGCAATTTATTCTAACCAAAACAATGCTTTACATGAAGTCCTCGCTTGCATCAGAAATTAATGCAGGGCGTCATCCATACCCCGTCAATCCAAACTGCAAGGAGGGTTTGAACATGCACAATCATGGTTCGAAGAACCTTAGACCTGATCAGGCGCCACCGGAGGCTTCCGGCTGGGCCGATGATCTCTTTTCCGCCCCGGAACGGATCGCACAGGAGAACGCTGAGTTCACCGAGGCACTAGGGATCATTGTCTCGGCCTTTGTCGATCTCGGGTTCGGCGCATCGGCGGCGCACTACGCCACGCGCGTCGCTAACGACAACCGCCGCCTGATCGCTATCGCCGAAGAATTCCAGCGCAAAGCCGCCTGACACCCTCAATGAAAGGTAAAGTAATGATCGTCAAATCCCCCGATACCCTTCCCAAGAAAAAGTGCATCATCTATGCGCGGGTTTCCTCGTCCAAGCAGACCAGCGACGGATCCGGCCTTACCAGTCAGGAGCGAAGCTGCCGCGAATACGCGGAGCGTAAGAACTACGAGGTCGTGGAAGTCTTCACCGATGTCATCTCGGGGCGCTATGCCGAGCGCCCGGGGATGAACGCCCTGCTCGCCTATCTCCGGCAAGCACACACGACAGACTGCGTCGTCGTCGTCGACGACATCTCCCGCTTCGCGCGTGACGTGTCCACACATGCCACGCTTCGGGACAAGATCACCGCCAGCGGCGCGAAGATCGAAAGCCCGAACCAGAAATTCGGCGAAGACGCTGGGAGCCGCTTCATCGAGACGATCATGGCAGCTATTGCGGAACATGACCGCCTCAAGAACGCGGAGCAGTCGCACCGCAGGACCGTTGCCCGCCTGCAGAACGGCTACTGGGTGTTTCACGCCCCGATTGGCTATCGCTACGAGAAGGCTTCGGGCGGCGGGAAGCGGCTTGTCCCCGACGAACCTCTGGCGAGCATCGTCAAGGAGGCGCTGGAAGGTTACGCGGCCGGTCGCTTTCAGACGCAAGTGGAGGTGAAACGCTTTCTAGAATCCAAGCCCGAAATTCCCAAGAGCTACAAGGGCACCGAAGTCCATTTCGACAAGGTGAAACGGCTGCTCACCAATACCCTCTACGCTGGGTATTTGCAGTTCCCGAAATGGGACATCCCGCTGACCAAGGCACAGCATGACCCCCTGATCAGCTACGCGACCCACCAGGTCATTCAGGACCGCCTCAGGGAGCGGAGCGTGGCCCCCGCACGGAAGGACATCAACAAGGATTTCCCCCTACGTGGCTTTCTCATCTGCGAGACCTGTGGTCATCGGCTCACCGCTTGTTGGGCAAAGAGCCGCACCGGCAAGAAGTATCCCTACTACCTGTGCCAATATCGGGGCTGCTCCGAGAAGGGAAAATCCATCCCGCGCGACAAGCTGGAAACGCAGTTCGGCAACCACCTGAAATCGTTGGTGCCAGCTCAAACCACGTTCGAACTCGCGGAACGCATGTTCAGGGATGCGTGGGACGATCGGAGCAATTCCGCATCGTCTGAAACCAAACGGCTCAAGACGAAGGCTCGCCAGATTGACCGTGACATTCACAATTTGCTCAAGCGTCTTGTTCAAACCGGCAACGAAAAGGCGATCTCTGCCTACGAGAACCGCATCTCTGAACTGGAGCAAGAGAAGGCCCTCATCGAGGAGGAAGCGGCCAGAATCGCCACCCCCGAGCATTCGTTCGACGAAATGTTCGAACACTCGATGCGCTTTCTCGCAAACCCCTATGAAATCTGGGAAAACGGTGACCTTGAGACCAAGAAAACCGTGCTTCGACTGGTATTTTCCGCCCCGCTTGTCGTCAGCCGGAAAACGGGTGTTCAAACCGGAGAAACCACCTTTCCCTTCAAGGCGTTAAAGTTCTTGGAGGGATCGGATTTTAAAGTGGTGCCCCCAGAGAGACTCGAACTCCCGACCCTCTGATTACAAATCAGATGCTCTACCAGCTGAGCTATAGGGGCACTGGCCCGGATGTAGCCGTCCGTTGCCCCCCGCGCAAGGGGCCTGTCGGTCAGGCCCGGCTGGAGCGCGCCAGCAGCAGCACGGCCAGCAAGCCCACCCCGATCACCAGCAGCGCCGCCGGGGCCGCGTCGCCCAGATTCTCCAGCGACGCCTTTTCGTAGACCCGCGTGGCCAGCGTGTTGAAGTTGAACGGCCGCAGCAGCAGCGTGGCCGGCAGCTCCTTCACGCTGTCGACGAAGACCAGCAACAGCGCCGTGCCGACCGAGCCGCGGATCAGCGGCAGGTAGACCGCCGCCAGCGTGCCCCGCGCCGTGCGCCCGAGAGAGCGCGCGGCCATGGGCAGGCTGGGCCGGATCCGCCCCATCGCCGCATCCGCCGCGCCCTGGGCGATGGCGAAGAAGCGCACTGCATAGGCGTAGACGATCGCAACCGCCGAGCCGGTCAGCACCAGCCCGATGTCGAGGCCCAGCACCCGCTCGGCCGCGTCCGCCAGCGCGTGATCTGCCGCGGCCATCGGCACCAGCAGGCCGATGCCCAGCACCGCCCCCGGCGCGGCATAGCCGATGGTCGTGACCGGCAGCAGCATCTTGGGCAGGGCGCGGCCGGTCAGGCGCACGCCGTAGACCAGGAACAGCGCCGCGGCCACGGTCAGCACCGCGGCCAGCCCGCCCACGGTGACGGTGTTGCCCAGCGCCAGCAGCAGCCCGGGATCGAGCCACCCGTCCCCCGCCGCCAGCGCGTGGTCGGCGATCACCCCCACCGGCAGCACGAATCCCAGCCCAAAGGGCAGCGCGCAGGCCACTGTGGCCGCCAGTGCGGGCAGGCCGCGCAGCGCGATCGGCGCGATGGGCCGGTGGTGGCGCGCCAGCGCGTGAAAGCGCAGCCGCCTGCGCGAGGCTTTTTCCAGCGCCATCAGCGCCAGCACCAGCACCAGGATCACGCTGGCGATCTGCGCCGCGCCGCCGGCGTTGCCGCCCTCCAGCCAGACGGCGAAGATGCCGGTGGTCAGCGTCTGCACCGCGAAATATTCGACCACGCCGAAATCGCTCACCGTTTCCATCATCACGATGGCGGTGGCGGCGGCGATGGCAGGGCGCGCCAGCGGCAGCCCCACCCGAAGGAACAGCGACACCGGCCCCGAGCCCAGCGCGCGCGCCACCTCGTAGGAGCAGCCCGACTGCTCGCGGAAGGCGGCGCGGGTCAGCAGGTAGACGTAAGGATAGAGCGCCATCGACAGCACCACCACCGCCGCCCCCTTGGAGCGGATCTCGGGGAACCAGTAGTCGCGCGCGCTGGTCCAGCCGAAGACCTCGCGCAGGCCGGTCTGGACGGGGCCGGCGTATTCCAGGAAATCGACCAGCGCATAGGCCCCCACATAGGCCGGGATTGCCAGCGGCAGCAGCAGCAGCCACTCCAGCCAGCGCGACAGTGGAAAGCGGTACATGGTGATCAGCCAGGCCGCGCCCGTGCCCATCGCCGCGGTCAGAACCGCGACCGAAGCCATCAGCACCCCGCTGTTGGCCAGGTAGCGGGGCAGCGTGGTACGGATCAGGTGCGGCCAGATATTGTCGGCCGGGTTCAGCGCCATCCAGACCACCGCCGCGATCGGCATCAGCACCAGTACGGCGATCACGACCGCCCCCGCCGACCAGGGATCGACGGCGAGGCGGCGGCGCGCGGCGGCGTTTACTTGAGTGTTTTGCTCGACCATGGGCGGTTCTTACAGGAAAGCCGTTGTGCTGTCCAGAATAGCTCGTGTAACAAGGTGCCACCAATCAACAAACAAAATGCGGGGCGCCATGCAGGTCGTCTATCATCTCGGGGTCCATTGCACGGATGAAGACCGGCTGCTGAAGTGCCTCCTGAAGAACAGGGGAACGCTGGCGCAGCAGGGCATCGTGGTGCCAAGCCCCGGGCGCTACCGCAAGCCTCTTCGCGAGGCCCTGCGCGGGCTCAACGGCAACCCCGCGTCGGCCGAGATGCAGGAGATGCTGCTCGATGCGGTGATGGACGAGGACCATGCCGCGCGGCTGGTGTTCTCGCAGGAGACCTTCCTCGCCGCCCCGGCGCGGGCGCTGGACATGAACCTCTTCTACCACGAGGCCGGCGAAAAGACCGCGGCGCTGGCCCGGCTGTTTCCGCAGGCCGGCTGCGAGTTCCACATCGGCATCCGCAACCCCGCCACCTTCATCCCGGCGCTGTTCGCGCGCAGCGGGGAGAGCGATTTCGCCGGCTTCGTCGCCGGAATCGACCCACTGTCGCTGTGCTGGTCGGAGATGGTCGCGCGCATCCGCAACGCCACCCCAGGCGCGACGCTCACGGTGTGGTGCAACGAGGACACGCCGCTGATCTGGACCGAGGTGCTGCGCGCGCTGGCCGACCACGACCCGCTGACCGAGCTCGAGGGCAGCGACGATTTCCTGGCCTCGATCATGAGCCCTCAGGGCCTGGCGCGGATGCAGGACTACCTGGCGGGCCACCCGCCGCTGAACGAGCTTCAGCGGCGGCGGGTGGTGGCGGCCTTCCTCGACAAATACGCGCTCGAGGAGGAGATCGAGATCGAACTCGACCTGCCCGGCTGGACCGAGGAACTGGTCGAGGAGATGACCGAGGCCTACGAGGAGGATCTCTTCGAGATCGAGCGCATGGAGGGCGTGCGTTTCATCACGCCCTGAGCGCGCCCGGCCCCGGCGCTCAGACCATGCCCAGCGCTTCCTTGTACATCTCCAGCACCGCCTCTTCCTCGGCGATGTCGTCCTTGTCGCGCTTGCGCAGGGAAATGACCTTGCGCATGACCTTGGTGTCATAGCCGCGGCCCTTGGCCTCGGCCATCACCTCCTTCTGCTGGTCGGCGATATCCTTCTTCTCGGCCTCCAGCCGCTCCCAGCGTTCGATGAACTGGCGCAGTTCGTCGGCGGTCACGCGGTAGGTGGCGTCGGTCACAGTTTCGTCCATGGTCTGCCTCTGGTGTCTTGATTTTCTTTCCATCGGATACCGCCCCCCCGCCCCTGCCGCAAGCCCCGCCCTTGCGCGGGTGGCGCCGATCGACTAGGCCGCAGCGAAACGCGGAAGGCCACTGAGGGGGACGCAGGATGGAATTGCTGATCTGGGCCGGGGCGGCGGTGTCGCTGGTGGGGCTGGCGGGGCTCGCCTGGTGCATCTGGCTGGCGGCCAGGGCGAAACGCGCGGGGCTTTCCGACGACGCGATGCGCGCCCGGCTGAAAGGCATCGTCGCGCTGAACATGGGCGCGCTGTTCGTCTCGGCCTTCGGACTGATGCTGGTGGTGGTCGGCATCATCCTGGCCTGAGGGCTCAGCCCCCGTTCAGATCCGCGAAGCGGCGGCCGTTCTTGATCAGTTCGGCGAACAGCGGCGCGGGCGCCCAGAACGCCGGGTTCTCCTCGCTCAGGATGTCCAGCGTCCGCTTCACCGCCAGCAGGCCAGTCTGGTCGGCCAGCATCATCGGCCCGCCGCGCCAGCGCGGAAAGCCCTGCCCCAGCATCATCGCCACATCCACATCCGAGGGGCGCAGCACCACGCCGGCATCGACCAGTTTCGCGCCCGCATTGGCCGCCGCCGCCATCATCCTCTGCACGATCTCGTCGCCGGAAAGGCTGCGCTGGGGCCTGCCGCCCTCGGCCTGAAGCGCGCGCAGCAGGGCCAGAACCTCCGGATCCTCGACGCGCGGCTCGGCCTCGCGGTCGTAGCGGTAGACGCCGCGCCCGGCGCCGCGCCCGGTCCAGCCGCGCCGCGCCAGCGCCACGCCCAGCGCGCCGGCCTGCGCCGCCTGCCCGTCGCGGTCCAGCCGCTCATAGGGCCCCAGCGCGAAGCCGAAGCCGCGCAGCGCGTCGTCGATGCGGTAGGGATCCGCGCCCCGGAGCAGCATGTCGCCCGCCGCGCGCAGCATCGCCGCGCTCATCGCCGGACCCACCGGCCCGCCCGCGCAGCGCAGCGCCACCCGGCCCAGCCGCCTGAGCGCGGCAAAGAGCGTGGCGGCGGTTTCGGGGCTCGTCTCGGGCGCCACCAGCACCTCGGCCAGACGCCCGCCTTCGGCGGCGGGCGGCAGGTAGAGCCCGGCGACACGGCCGCCGCCCCGCGCGGCCGCCGCGCCGGCCACGGCCAGCACCGCCTCGGGGGACAGATGGGCCAGGGCCTCGCCCGCCTGCGCGCGCCCGGCGATCACCAGATCGGCCCCGGCCAGCGCCGCCGGATCAGACGTCGCGCTCAACCGCGCCAGCCGCGCCACCTGGGCCTCGTCACCGGGGATCCCCTGCGCCGACACCCCGGCACAATGCCCCGCGACCTCGGCCGTGGCCGCCTCCGGGTCGGGCGCGATCAGCGTCACCGCCAGCCCGGCCTCCAGCGCCGCCGCCGCGAGGCCGGGATCACCCCCCGCCAGCCCCAGCCGCTGCACGGGGCGCGGCGCGGCGGACCCGCGCCCGGGAATCTTCGCCGCGCGGCGCTCGGCCAGGAAGGCATGGCGCAGCGCATGCGAGGCGTCGGAGGTCACGCAATCCTCGAAGGCCGCCCTCTCGAAGGCGAGCCCGGTCTCGAAGGGCAAGAGCAGCGCCGCCTCGACGCAATCGACGATCTTTTCCGGCGCCGGGACCGGCGCGTCGGAAAGCCAGGCGCGGTGATGGCGGATCGCCGCCATATACGCCCGCGTGTCGCGCAGCCCCGCGCGGCTGTCGCGCGTGCGGCGCGGCCCGGCGTCCGCCGCCAGCAACTCCCGCGCATAGGCCCGCGCGGCCTCGGACAGGTCGCCGCGCACCACCCTGTCGAGCAGCCCCAGCCGCTGCGCCTGCGCCGCGTCCACCGGCCGGCCGCCCAGCATGATCTCCAGCGCTGCGGCGCCGCCCGCCAGCCGCGGCAGCCGCTGCGTGCCGCCCGCGCCGGGCAACAGGCCCAGCGTCACCTCGGGCAGGCCGACCTGCGCATCCTCCGCCGCCAGCCGGTAATGCGCGGCCAGGGCCAGTTCGAACCCGCCGCCCAGCGCCGTCCCGTGGAGCACCGCGACCACCGGCTTGGCGCATGCCTCGATCCGGTCGCACAGATCGGGCAGCCAGAGGTCCTGCGGCTTGGCGTGGAATTCGTTGATGTCGGCGCCGGCGGGAAAGGTGCGCCCCTCGGCGGCCAGCAGGATCAGCCGCACGGCGCGGTCGGCCTCGGCGGCCTCCACCGCGTCCCACAGCGCCCGGCGCACCGGATGGCTGAGCGCGTTGACCGGCGGGTTGTCCACCGCGATGCGGGCGATGCCGTCCGCCGCGACGCTGAGCGCGACCGGCCCGCTCATCCCGAGACCCTCGCCCGCGCCGCGACGGCGCGGACGCGAGCCGCCCCGGCCCGGCGCATCGCCGGGGGCGGCATCAGGCGGCCGTTGCGGCCCTTATGAAACCCGCAGCCCATTGAGATCATTAGTAGACGGCCGCCCGCGAAACGCAATAGCGCGCGCCCGCTTCCGCGGGCGCGCGCCACTATCTGGGGTCTTTACCGGCCGCGGCCGGGATCACACCGGCATGTTGTCGAAGATGTCGTCGGCGTCGTCCTGCTCCAGCTCGCTTTCCAGCCGCAGGATGTCTTCGGGCACCGGCAGGCCGAGCGCGTGGAACTCGGCGATCTTTTCGCGCAGCTCCTCCTGCAGGACATGGCGGTCCTCGGGGCGCTTTTCGATCTCTTCGAGGATCAGCGCGATTCCGGCTTTCAGCTGTTCAAAGGCCATCTCGTTCTCCCTTGGGGTGCCGGCCGCGGCGGGTGCCGGGGCGGCAATTACAGTCGGCGGCGCCAGCCGTCACACCGCGCAGCTGCGGCAGAAGGGCGTGGCAGGCAGAAGGTCCAGACGCTCTTCGGCAATCTTGTCGCCGCATTTCGCGCAATAGCCGTAGGTCCCGTCCTCGATCCGCTTGAGCGCCGCGCGAATCTGCCCCATCTCGGCCTGCTCGGCATTGCCGAGCTCCTGCAGCACCTCGTCCTCCTCGCGCTCGAGGAACTGCTCCTCGAAGTCCTGCGACGGATGTTCTTGCGACTGGTGCGTGTCCAGCTCGTCCTCAATGACGTGGAGCCGCGAATCCAACTCGGCCAGCCTTTTTTCCAAGGCGTTCTTGCGTTCGGCAAGTGTGACCATACCCTAGTGTCCTCCGTAAAGATCAACGCACTGTCCCATGCTGGAGCAACGGACGCCTTGATGCACGTCAATAATAGCCTCCCGGCTATTGATAAACATATTCAAAATCGCATATGTTTTTGGAAACCCTATGGAGGAGTCATTCAAGATGTCACCCGAAGTGAAGGCCTTCTTCGACGAAGCCACCAACACCGTGTCCTACGTCGTGCGCGACCCGATGAGCAAAAAGGCAGCGATCATCGACTCGGTGCTCGATTTCGACTACGCCTCGGGCCATACCGACACTCGCTCGGCCGATGAGATCATCGCCTGGGTCAAGGAGCAGGAATTCGAAATCGAGTGGCTGCTGGAAACCCATGTCCATGCCGACCACCTGTCCGCCGCGCCCTATCTGCAGAAGCATCTGGGCGGCAAGATCGGCATCGGCGAGAAGATCAAGGTCGTGCAGGACACCTTCGGCAAGGTCTTCAACGAAGGCACCGAGTTCCAGCGCGACGGCAGCCAGTTCGACCAGCTGTTCAAGCAGGGCGACAGCTTCCATATCGGCCAGCTGCGCGGCGACGTGCTGCACACGCCCGGCCACACCCCCGCCTGCCTGACCTATGTGATCGAGGATGCCGCCTTCGTCGGCGACACGCTGTTCATGCCGGATTTCGGCACCGCGCGCTGCGACTTCCCCGGCGGCTCGGCCGAGACGCTCTACGATTCGGTGCAGAAGATCCTGGCGCTGCCTGACGAGACCCGCATCTTCGTCGGCCATGACTACAAGGCGCCGGGCCGCGACGTCTACGCCTGGGAATCCACCGTGGGCGAGCAGAAGGCCAAGAACATCCATGTCGGCGGCGGTCACGACAAGTCCGATTTCGTCAAGATGCGGACCGAGCGCGATGCGACGCTGGCCATGCCGCGCCTCATCGTGCCCTCGCTGCAGGTCAACATGCGCGCCGGCCAGATGCCGCCAGCCGAAGACAACGGCACGGTCTATCTGAAGGTTCCGGTCAACAAGCTGTGACCGTGACGGGGCGGTTCGGGAAAGCCGCCCCATTCGTGAAGCCGCGGCGCCCCGGCCCGCCGGGACGCCGTTCAAGGGAGACATCCCGCCACCCCTTCGCAACGGGCTGCGCGGGCATAAGGGACATCCGCGAAAATGATTGAACAAGATTGGATCTGGGGCTTTGTTGGTGGCCTCGTCATCGGCACGGCCGGCGCCGTCTACCTGCTGGTCAACGGCCGGATCATGGGGGCGAGCGGCATCCTCGGCGGGCTCGTGGACGGCAGCGGCATGCGCACCATGTGGGAGCGCATCGCCTTCATCGCCGGGGTGATCCTGGCGCCGATCCCGCTCTATCCGCTCTATAAAGAGGTCGACACACACATCACCGGCAACCTGCTGGCGATCGTGGCGGCGGGCCTGCTGGTGGGCATCGGCACGCGCCTGGCCAATGGCTGCACCTCGGGTCACGGGGTCTGCGGCATGTCGCGGCTGTCGCTGCGCGGCATCGTGGCCACCGTGTTCTACATCCTGGCCGGCGGCCTGACGATGGTGGTCTTCAAACATGTGCTGGGGGTGATCTGATGCGAAACCTGTTTGCCTTCATCTCCGGCGCGCTGTTCGGCGGCGGACTTTTCATCTCGGGCATGACCGACACCGCCAAGGTGCAGGGCTGGCTCGACGTGTTCGGCGACTGGGATCCGACGCTGGCCTTCGTGATGGGCGGCGCGATGATCCCCATGGCCATTGCCTGGTGGTTCACGCAAGGGCGCAAGCCCGCGCTCGGCGGCGACTTCCCCGAGCGCCCCGAGCCCCGGATCGGCCGCAACCTGGTCGTCGGCTCGGTGCTGTTCGGCATGGGCTGGGGGCTGGTCGGCCTCTGCCCCGGCCCGTCGCTGGCCTCGCTCACCTATGGCGGTCCCGGACACTGGCTGTTCGTGGCCGCGATGATCGCGGGCATGCTTGCCGCGGTGCCGCTGCGCCGCATGCTGCCGGCGACCTGAGACCCGGAACAACGGCACCGGCCCGTGCCCCGCGCGGGCCGGTGCTCCCGGCTTACGCCGCCTCGGCCCGCGAGGCCGGCAGGATCACGCGGAAGGCCGCGCCGCCCTGCCCGGGCAGATAGGCGATCGAGCCGCCCAGCTTGTCCATGATCTCGCGGCAGATGGCCAGGCCCAGCCCCGCCCCCCCGGCCGAGCTGTGATCGCCCAGCCGCGAGAATTTCTCGAAGATGATGTCCTGGCTCTTTTTCGGGATGCCGGTGCCGTTGTCGATGAAATCGACCGCCGTGCCCTCGGGCAGGCGACGCACCACGATGGTCAGCCGCGGCGCCGCGGCATCGCAGTATTTATGCGCGTTGGCGATCAGGTTGATGAAGACCTGGCTCAGCCGGTCGGTGTCGGTCATCAGCGCCACATCCTCCGAGGCCGGGTCGCGCGCGATCGCCATGCGGGCCTGCGTGTCCAGCGAGCCGGTGGCCGCCACGGCCCGGTCCAGCAACTCGCGCAGGTTGCCGCGCTGGCGGTTGAGCGAGACCTGCCCGCGCTCCAGCACGCTGAGGTCCAGCAGGTCGTCCAGAAGCCGCGTCAGCCGAATCGCCTCCTCGTAGATGATCGAGGAATAGCGCGTGAGTTGGTCCTCGCTCAGCGCCGCGCCTTCCATCAGGATCTCCGAGAACGCCCGGATGGAGGTCATCGGCGTGCGCAGTTCGTGGCTGATCTGGCTGAGGAAGGCGTCCTTCTGCTCCGAGATCTCGGTCAGCTTCTCGTTGGCCTCGCGCAGCTGGCGGGCGGTGCGCGCCAGCTCCTCGGACTTGGCCTCGAGCTGGCTGGAATATTCCATGATCTGCGCCGCCTCGTCGGCAACCGCCATCAGGTCCTCGACCGAGACCGAGGAATGGCCCGCGATCTGCCCCACCATCGCATGCGCCGTGGCCGCCCCGACCGAGCCCGCCAACTCGCGCTCCAGCCGCTCGATGAATTCGGGGGTGGGCTCGGGCAGGTAGCCCGCCTTGCCCTGCTCGGAGGCGGCGCGCTGAAACAGCGCCTGCGCCTCGCGCGAGCCGAGGATGCGCTGCGCCATCATCAGCAGGTCCTCGGCCTCGGCCGCGCCGTGGCTCCAGCCGCGCGCGCCGCTGGAATGCTCGAACACGTTGACGAATTGCGCGCCCTGCAGGCGCTCCATCGGCGAAGGGAAGCCCGACAGCGACACCGCGAAAAAGGCGAAGGTGTTCAGCGTGATGCTCCAGAACACCGCGTGCACCACCGGGTCGATCCCGGTGACCCCGAACAGCGCCTGCGGGCGCAGCCAGTCCAGCCCGAACGGCCCGTTGACCATGATCTCGGCGCTCATCGCCACGCCGGGGCCGAAGCTGGGCAGAAACAGCGTGTAGGCCCAGGTGGCGAAGCCCAGGATCAGACCCGCCGCCGCACCCTTGCGCGTCGCCCCGCGCCAGAAGATGCCGCCCAGCAGCGCCGGCAGCACCTGCGCCACGCCCGCGAAGGACACCAGCCCGATCGCGGCCAGAACCTCCGACCCGCCGGTCAGCCGGTAATAGAGATAGCCCAGCACCAGGATCGCCGCGATCGAGATCCGGCGCGCGCGCAGCACGATCTTTCGGACGTCGCCGGAGACGGTGGCGCCGGCCTCCTTCCAGTGCAGCCAGAGCGGCATGACGATATGGTTGGACACCATGGTCGACAGCGCGATCGCCGCCACGATCACCATCGAGGTCGCCGAGCTGAACCCGCCGAGGAAGGCCAGCGCCGCCAACCCCTCCTGCCCCTGCGACAGCGGCACGGTGAGCACGAAGAGGTCGGGGTTCGCCCCCTCCGGCATCACCCGCAGGCCGGTCACCGCGATCGGCACCACGAAGAGGCTCATCAGGAACAGGTAGAGCGGAAAGGCCCAGGAGGCGGTGGCAAGGTGCCGCTCGTCGGCGTTTTCCACCACCAGCACCTGGAACATCCGCGGCAGCGTGAAGATCGCTGCCGCCGAGAGGAAGGTCAGCCCCACCCAGCGGCCCGAGTTGAAATGCGTCTCGGCCAGGGGCGATGCCTCGATCCGGGTCAGCATCTCGCCCAGGCCCCCGGCCACGCCCCAGATCACGAACAGCCCCACCGCCAGCAGCGCGATCAGCTTGACCACCGCCTCCATGGCGATGGCGGTGACCACGCCGTGGTGGCGTTCGTTGGCATCGAGGTTGCGGGTGCCGAACAGCACCGTGAACAGCGCCAGCCCCGCCGCCACCCACAGCGCGGTGGCGTTCAGGTCGCCCATCGCCCATTGCGCCGGGCCGCGCTCGGCGAAGACGGCGAAGGACAGCGTCACCGATTGCAGTTGCAGCGCGATATAGGGGGTGGTGCCGACCACCGCCATCAGCGTCACGATCACGCCCAGCACGTTCGACTTGCCATAGCGCGACGAGATCAGGTCGGCGATCGAGGTGATGCGCTGGGTCTTTCCGATGCGCACCAGCTTGCGCAGCACCACCCACCAGCCGATCAGCACCAGCGTCGGGCCGAGATAGATGGTCACGAATTCCAGCCCCGAGCGCGCCGCGTAGCCGACCGCGCCGTAGAAGGTCCAGGCGGTGCAGTAGACCGACAGCGACAGCGTGTAGACCAGCGGCGAGCGCAGCCAGGCCACACGGCCCGCCGCCGCCCGGCGCTCGGCCACGAAGGCCACCACGAACAGCAGCACCACATAGGTCAGGCAGACCACCACGAGCATGTTGAAGGTTATCATCGCCCGTCCCCGCCCTCGCGGACCTCGCCCTCCTCGCCGTCCAGTCCCTCGCGCGAGAGCCGCCGCGCCAGCGCCCAGGCCATCACGATCAGCCCGAACCAGGCGAGGAAGAAATAGACCAGGTTGGTCGCGGTGCGGCTGATCCCCTCCGGCCCGCCCAGCAGCGGCAGCATGAAGGCGAACAGCCCCAGCACCGGCAGCAGCCGGGCGAGGTCCATCATCCGGCGACGGCGATAGCTCTGCCGCTCTAGGAACAGGGGCTCACCTCGGCGGGGCACGGCCTCAGCCTTCCGCCAGCTCGCGCACGGCGCTCAGCACGTCGGTGTTGGAAAACGGCTTGGCCATGAAGCGGCTGGCGCCGATCTGCTCGGCCATTTCGCGGTCCTTGGCCTGGCCCTTGGCGGTTAGCATCAGCACCGGCAGCGCCCCGGTCTCGGACCCGCCGCGGATGTCGCGCAGGATGTCGAAACCGCTCTTGCCCGGCAGCATCACGTCGAGAATCACCACGTCGGGTCGCTTCTCCAGCACCGACTGATAGGCCGTGGTGCCGTCGGAATGGGTGTGCACCACCCAGCCGTCGCGGGACAGGATGAAGCGGATCGCCTCTATGATATTCGGTTCATCCTCGATCAGAAGGACAGTCCTGCCCATTCAGATCCTCCCCCCTGTCCGGATGCGCCTTCGCGCTTTTGTTGGCGCAACTATCACCAAGAAGGCCACCGCTGTCAAAACCCATCGGCCAGGATCGAGGGTTCGCGCCGCGCCACGCAATCGCGCCGCGGGCAGATCCGGCAGCTCGTGCCGGCCGGCAGCACCTCGCCCTGCGCCGGCGCGAGCGGCGGGTCGGGCAGGATCAGCATCGCCGCCTCCAGCACCTGCGGCCCGTCGAAACGCGCCATCTGCGCGGGCTGGCAGATCGCATAGGTCAGGAAGCGGCGGGTGCTGCGCCCGGCCAGCTCGATCACCGCGCGCACCGGCGTCATCGGGCGCGACAGCGCCTGGTAGAGCGGCCACAGCGGACAGGCCGCGCCGAAGCGCGGCGGCGAAAACCCCTTTACCGGCTTGCGGAAGGTCAGCGTGCCCGAGCCGTCGCACATCACCAGCCCTGCGGCGACGCCGATCCGCTCTTCGGGCATGGCGGCGACCCGCCGGAACACCGCGCCGAGATCGACGCCGAAACGCTGCGCCAGCCGCGCCGGGTCGAGTTTCATCTCGACCGCTGCCGCGGCGAAGGCGGCCAGCGGCATATGCGCGGCGTCGCGGGCGTAGCGCTCCAGATAGCGCCGGGCGAGGTCGCGCGCCGGGCTCGACGACAGCTCGCGCGCCGCCTCGATCAGGCCGTCGATGCGCGGCGGCAGGTTCCGCTCCAGCGCCGAGACGTGGTAATCCTGCGCCCGCAGATAGGCCTCGACCTCCTCCTGCGGCGAACTGCGGACATGTTCCTCGGCCGCGCTGTCCTCGTCGAGATAGGCCACCAGCGCCTGCGCGCCCTCGGCCAGGCGCTGGCTCTCGTCATAGAGGTTGCGGTGAAAGCGGTCCTGCCAGTCGCTGTCGATGTCCTCGGTCTCGACCAGGATCGACGCGGTGGAGCGGATCGCGGTCACCGTGGACAGCACCTCGTGCAGCGAGGCCGACAGGAACGGGTCGTGGGTCATGCGGTCGGTCAGCAGTTCCACCGTGCGCTCCAGTTCGGCCACCCGGCGGTGGCTGTCGGCCAGAAGCTGCGCCCAGCCCGGAAAGCGGCCGACCAGTTCCTCGATGCGCGGCAGTTCGCGCGCGGCGGCCTCGTGGCCCACCGCGGCGTCGCGCAGCGCCTCCAGCAGCGCCGCCTCCACGCCCTGGGTCAGGGCCGAGGGCTCCACGTCCAGCTTGCGCGCGATATCCATCAGCAGCTTGCCGCCGATTCTGCGCCGGTTGTGCTCGATCAGATTGAGGTAGGACGGCGAGATGCCGACCGAACGGGCCAGATCGGCCTGCCGCAGCCGCATCCCCATGCGGCGTTCGCGGATTCGGGTGCCTGTCAGCGTGCTGCGCGCCATCTGGAAAACTCCGGCCTTTACAAGGGCTTTCTGCGCCTGCGTGATAACTTGTTTACAATGCATACCGTTGCATTGTGTAATTGTTTACAAAAAAAACGTTGCATTGAAAGCAGTTGTTGCGAAATTTTCGATACGACCGCGATACTGATGTTGCCTTGTAAAAGGCCGTGACCCGCGCAGAGGAGGCGCGGCGTCGCAGTTCACATCACGGGAGGATATTCATGTCCAATTCGAAATTCACACGTCGCGGCGTGCTGAAGACCGGGGCCGTTACCGGCGCCGGTCTTGCGCTGCCGACCATCTTCACCGCGTCCTCGGCCTCGGCGTTCACCAACGAGCCCACCGGGGCGTCGGTGACGCTGGGCTTCAACGTGCCCCAGACCGGCCCCTATGCCGACGAAGGCGCCGACGAGCTGCGCGCCTATGAGCTGGCGGTGGAGCACCTGAACGGCGGCGGCGACGGCGGGATGATGAACACCTTCTCGTCGAAGGCGCTGCAGGGCAACGGCATCCTGGGCAAGAAGGTGGAATACGTCACCGGCGACACCCAGACCAAGTCGGACGCCGCCCGCGCCTCGGCCAAGTCGATGATCGAGAAGGACGGCGCCATCATGATCACCGGCGGCTCGTCCTCGGGCGTGGCCGTCGCCGTGCAGGGCCTGTGCCAGGAGGCCGGCGTGATCTTCATGGCCGGTCTGACCCATTCCAACGACACCACCGGCAAGGACAAGAAGGCCAACGGCTTCCGCCACTTCTTCAACGCCTACATGTCGGGCGCCGCGCTGGCGCCGGTGCTGGCCAAGATGTACGGCAATGACCGCAAGGCCTATCACCTGACCGCCGACTACACCTGGGGCTGGACCCAGGAGGAGTCGATCGTGGCCGCCACCGAGGCGCTGGGCTGGACCACCGTGAACACGGTCAAGACGCCGCTCGCCCAGACCGACTTCTCGGCCTACATCACCCCGATCCTGCAGACCGACGCCGACGTGCTGGTGCTCAACCACTACGGCGGCAACATGGTGAACTCGCTGACCAACGCGGTGCAGTTCGGCCTGCGCGACCGGATCGTGAACGGCAAGCAGTTCGAGATCGTCGTGCCGCTCTACTCGCGCCTGATGGCGCGCGGCGCCGGCGAGAACGTGAAGGGCATCTTCGGCTCGACCAACTGGCACTGGTCGCTGCAGGACGCGGGCTCGCAGGCCTTCGTGAAGTCCTTCGGCACCAAATACGGCTTCCCGCCGAGCCAGGCCGCGCACACCTGCTATGTGCAGACGCTGCTCTATGCCGATGCCGTGGAGCGCGCCGGCAGCTTCAACCCCTGCGCCGTGGCAGAGGCGCTGGAGGGCTACGACTTCGACGGTCTGGGCAACGGCCCGACCCATTACCGCGCCGCCGACCACCAGTGCTTCAAGGACGTGCTGGTCGTGCGCGGGAAGGAGAACCCGACCTCCGAGTTCGACCTTCTGGAAGTCGTGGAAGTCACCCCGCGCGCCCAGGTCGAATACGCCCCCGATCACCCGATGTTCGCGGGCGGCTCGCTGGGCACCTGCAACCCGGGCGCGTGATCTGAGTCACTCCCGGCCGGCCGCGCCCTCGCGCGCGGCCGGCTTTTCGGCCTTTACTGCCCGGTCACGCCCGGCGCAGGCCACCAATCCAATGCTGCATGGGTGGGGATAATGGACGCGATCCTACTGCAAATTCTAAACGGTCTGGACAAGGGCTCGGCCTACGCGCTGATCGCCCTCGGACTGACGCTCATCTTCGGCACGCTGGGCGTGGTGAACTTCGCGCATGGCGCGCTGTTCATGATCGGCGCCTTCTGCGCCGTCACGCTGTCGAAGTTCCTGACGCTCAGCTTCGAGACCGTCGACCCGACCAAGACCGACTTCCTCGGCCAGCCGCTGAAGGTGAAGACCCCCTATGTCGAGGCCTGGTTCGGCCCCGACTTCGGCGGCGCGCTCATCGACTGGGCGGTGCCGCTGTCCATCCTCTTCGCCATCCCCGTCATGATCACCGTGGGCTTCGTGATGGAGCGCGGCCTGATCAAGCATTTCTACAAGCGCCCGCATGCCGACCAGATCCTGGTGACCTTCGGCCTGGCGATCGTGTTGCAAGAGATCATCAAGCAGGTCTACGGCGCCAACCCTATCCCGACCCCCGCGCCCGACGCGTTCCGCGGTTCGTTCGATTTCGGGGTGCTGCTGGGCTTCGACCCGAGCGTGATCATCTACCCATACTGGCGGCTGGTCTATTTCCTGTTCGCCGCCGTCATCATCGGCGCGGTCTTCGCCTTCCTGCAGTTCACCACCTTCGGCATGGTTGTGCGCGCCGGCATGGCCGACCGCGAGACCGTGGGGCTGCTGGGCATCAACATCGACCGCCGCTTCACCATCATGTTCGGCATCGCCGCCGCCGTGGCGGGGCTGGCCGGCGTGATGTACACGCCGATCAACTCGCCCAACTACCATATGGGCATGGATTTCCTCGTGCTCAGCTTCGTGGTGGTCGTGGTCGGCGGCATGGGCAGCCTGCCCGGCGCCGTGGCCGCGGGCTTCCTGCTCGGCATTCTCGAAAGCTTTGCCTCGATGAACGAGATCAAGTCGCTCATTCCCGGCATCGACCAGATCATCATCTACCTGGTGGCGATTGTAATCCTGCTCACCCGCCCGCGCGGGCTCATGGGCCGCAAAGGCGTGATGGAGGACTAATTCATGCTCGGTCTCGACAAGAAAGACTGGACCCTTCTGCTGATCGTGGCGGTGCTGGCCCTGGCCGCGCCCTTCATCCTGAACCCATTCCCGGCCGGCAGCGAACTGGCGCAGTTCAACGCAGGCTATCCCGACCTGATGCAGCGCTTCGCGATATTCGGGATCTTCGCCATCGGCTTCAACATCCTGTTCGGCCTGACCGGCTACCTCTCTTTCGGCCACGCGGCCTTCCTCGGGGTGGGGTCCTACTCGGCGGTGTGGATGTTCAAGCTGCTGAGCATGAACGTGGTGCCAGCGATCCTGCTGTCGATGGTGGTGGCGGCGCTGTTCTCGCTGCTGATCGGCTTCGTGTCGCTGCGCCGCTCGGGCATCTATTTCTCGATCCTGACGCTGGCCTTCGCGCAGATGTCGTTCAACCTGGCCTATTCGGTGCTGACCCCGATCACCAACGGCGAGACCGGCCTGCAACTGACGCTGGACGACCCCCGCATCCTCGGCGCCTCGGCGACCGCGGACGGCTCGATCCCGGTGACCAACCTGTTCGGCCTGGAGATGCGCTCCACGTTCGAGCTGGAGATCGGCGCCTGGCTGTTCCAGTTCAACGCCGGCTACTACCTCTGCGCGGTGATCATGCTGCTGGCCTTCTACGCCGCGATGCGGATCTTCCGCTCGCCCTTCGGCATCATGCTGCGCGCGGTCAAGTCGAACCAGCAGCGCATGACCTACACCGGCCTGAACCCGCGGCCCTACACGCTCGCCGCCTTCGTGATCTCGGGCATGTATGCCGGTCTCGCCGGCGGCCTGATGGCCTCGATGGACCCGCTGGCGGGCGCCGAGCGGATGCAGTGGACGGCAAGCGGCGAGGTGGTTCTGATGACGATCCTCGGCGGCGCCGGCACCCTGCTGGGGCCGGTGCTGGGCGCGGGCTTCATCAAGTATTTCGAGAACATCTTCTCGAAGATCAACGACAACGTCCTGCATGGCTGGTTCTCCTTCCTGCCCGACGGGCTGGAGGATCTGCTGGTGAGCATCGTGCACCCCTTCGTCGGCAAGGGCTGGCACCTGACGCTGGGCATCCTGTTCATGCTGGTGGTGATCTTCCTGCCCGGCGGCCTGATCGAGGGCGGCCAGCGCATCGTGCGGCTGTTCCGCAAGAAGAAGGCGCCCAGGGGCGAGGATGCCGATCATCACCCCAAAGAAACGCCCCATGTGGCCGAGTGAGGAGGACGCACAGATGGGAATTCTTGAAGTCAAGGGCGTCAACAAGCGCTTCGGCGGCCTCCAGGCGCTGGGGGATGTGAACCTCAGCGTGCAGGAGAACACCGTGCACGCCATCATCGGGCCGAACGGCGCGGGCAAGTCCACCCTGCTCAACTGCCTGGTGGGCAAGCTGATCCCCGACACCGGCTCGGTGATGTTCGACGGTCAAAGCGTGCTGGGGCGCAAGCCGCACGAGATCAACCAGATGGGCATCTCCCGCGTGTTCCAGACGCCCGAGATCTTCGGCGACCTGACGGTGCTGGAAAACGTGCTCATCCCCTGCTTCGCGCGGCGCGACGGCGCCTTCCGCATGCACGCCTTCGAGACCGTCGCCAATGAGGCCGAGATGATCGAAAAGGCCATGACCATGCTCGAGGACGTGAACATGGCCGACAAGCGGCACATGCACTCTGCCTCGATGTCGCGCGGCGACAAGCGGCGGCTGGAAATGGCCATGTGCCTGGTGCAGGAACCCAAGCTGCTGCTGCTCGACGAGCCCACCGCCGGCATGGCCCGCGCCGACACCAACAACACGATCGACCTGCTCAAGGAGATCAAGGCGAAGCGCGACATCACCATGGCAATCATCGAGCACGACATGCATGTGGTGTTCTCGCTTGCCGACCGGATCACGGTCTTGGCCCAGGGCACGCCGCTGGTCGAGGATACGCCGGAAAACATCAAGGGCCACCCCAAGGTGCGCGAAGCCTATCTGGGCGAAAGCGCGTAAGGAGCCGATGCCATGAACGTCAAACCCGACTTCTCCAAGCACGCCAACCAGGCGGCCACCGCCCCGGCCTTCCTGTCGGTCTGGGACGTGCACGCCTATTACGGCGAAAGCTACATCGTGCAGGGCGTCTCCTTCAACGTGCACGAGGGCGAGATCCTGGCGCTTCTGGGCCGCAACGGCGCGGGCAAGACCTCGACGCTGCGCGCCATCGCCCGGCTCGACAGCCCGCAGGTGACCTATGGCGAGATCTGGCTCGACCACCAGCCGCTGCACAACATGACCTCCTACCAGGCGGCCTCGGTGGGCATGGGCCTGGTGCCCGAGGACCGGCGCATCATCCCCGGTCTCACGGTCGAGGAGAACCTCCAGCTCGCCCAGATCGCGCCGCCCGTCGGCTGGTCGCTGGAGCGCCTCTACGAACTCTTCCCGCGTCTCGGCGAACGCCGCAAGCAGGAGGGCGTGACCCTCTCGGGCGGCGAGCAGCAGATGCTGGCCATCGCCCGGGCGCTGGCGCGCGACATCAAGGTGCTGCTGCTCGACGAGCCCTACGAGGGCCTCGCCCCGGTGATCGTGGACGAGATCGAGAAGACCCTCATCCACATCAAGGAACAGGGCATCACCACGGTGATCGTCGAACAGAACGCCGTGCGCGCGCTGGAACTGGCCGACCGTGCGGTCATCCTCGACACAGGTTCGATCGTCTTCGACGGCACCGCCGCAGAAGTGCTTGAAAACGAATCTCTCCGCGCAGAGTATCTGGCCATCTGAGCCCGTCCCTGCCTGGGGCCGCCGAAACGCGCGCCCCCGGGCAGGGCATTCCAAGACAGACTTCCAAGGGGGGAGACCCATGACCGATCAGGTTTACGCGCCGAGCGCCGAATTTGCGGCGGCGGCGCATGTTGATGCCGCGAAATATGAGGAGATGTATGCCGCCTCCATCGCCGATCCGGCGGCGTTCTGGGGCGAACAGGGCAAGCGGCTGGACTGGATCAAGCCCTATACGAAGGTCAAGAACACCAGCTTTGACCTCGGCAAGGTCAGCATCAAGTGGTTCGAAGACGGCTCGCTGAACGTCGCCGCCAACTGCATCGACCGCCATCTTGCCACCCGTGGCGAGCAGACCGCGATCATCTGGGAGCCCGACGACCCGGAGGAGGCGGCGAAACACATCACCTACCGCGAACTGCACCGCGAAACCTGCAAGATGGCCAACATCCTGGAGGATCTGGGGGTGCGCAAGGGCGACCGGGTGGTGCTCTACCTGCCGATGGTCCCCGAGGCCGCCTATGCGATGCTGGCCTGCGCGCGCATCGGCGCGATCCATTCGGTGGTCTTCGCCGGCTTCTCGCCCGACGCGCTGGCGGCCAGAATCAACGGCGCCGATGCCAAGCTGGTGATCACCGCCGACCACGCCCCGCGCGGCGGCCGCCAGACGGCGCTGAAGGCGAACACCGACGCGGCCCTGCTGCACTGCAAGGACAGCGTGAAATGCCTGGTGGTCAAGCGCACCGGCGGCCAGACCACCTGGATCGACGGGCGCGATTTCGACTACAACGAGATGCGGCTGGAGGCGGACGAGGTCTCGACCCCGGTCGAGATGAACGCCGAGGACCCGCTGTTCATCCTTTACACCTCCGGCTCCACCGGCCAGCCCAAGGGCGTGGTGCACAGCTCGGGCGGTTACCTGCTCTATGCCGCGATGACCCATGAATATGTCTTCGACTACCACGACGGCGACATCTTCTGGTGCTCGGCGGACGTGGGCTGGGTGACGGGCCACAGCTACATCGTCTACGGGCCGCTGGCCAACGGCGCGACCACGCTGATGTTCGAGGGCGTGCCGACCTGGCCCGACGCCGGGCGTTTCTGGGCGGTGTGCGAGAAGCACGGGGTGAACCAGTTCTACACCGCGCCGACCGCGATCCGCGCGCTGATGGGCCAGGGCCCGGAATGGGTGGAGAAATACGACCTGAGCGCACTCAAGGTTCTGGGCACGGTGGGCGAGCCGATCAACCCCGAGGCCTGGAACTGGTACAACACCCATGTCGGCAAGGGCCGCTGCCCGATCGTCGACACCTGGTGGCAGACCGAGACCGGCGGCCACCTGATCACGCCGCTGCCGGGCGCGACGCCGACCAAGCCGGGCTCTGCCACCAAGCCCTTCTTCGGGGTGCAGCCGGTGGTGCTCGACGCCCACACGGGCGCCGAGATCGACAGCACCGCGGCCGAGGGCGTCCTGGCGCTTAAGGACAGCTGGCCGGGGCAGATGCGCACGGTCTACGGCGATCACGAACGCTTCGAGAAGACCTATTTCGCCGATTACAAGGGCTACTACTTCTCCGGCGACGGCTGCCGGCGCGACGCCGACGGCTATTACTGGATCACCGGCCGGGTGGACGACGTGATCAACGTCTCGGGCCACCGGATGGGGACGGCCGAGGTGGAATCGGCGCTGGTGGCGCATCCCAAGGTGGCCGAGGCCGCGGTGGTGGGTTACCCGCACGCGATCAAGGGCCAGGGCATCTACTGCTACGTCACGCTGATGAACGGCGTGGCGCCCAGCGACGAGCTGCGCGCCGAGCTGCGCAACTGGGTCCGCTCCGAGATCGGCCCGATCGCCAGCCCCGACCTGATCCAGTGGGCTCCGGGCCTGCCCAAGACCCGCTCCGGCAAGATCATGCGCCGCATCCTGCGGAAGATCGCCGAGAACGACTACGGCGCGCTGGGCGACACCTCCACCCTCGCCGATCCCACCGTCGTGGACGACCTGATCGAAAACCGCATGAACAAGGTTTGACGCTCCCCGAAGGCGGCCCCGCGGGGCCGCCCTCCTGCGGGCCGGCCTTGCGCCGGCCCTTTTCTTTTTCGGAGAGGCCGAAAACCGCGGCCGGAGGGGCCGGTGCGCTGATCAGGCATCCCGCCTGCCCTTGTCACTGCCCCTCTCCACAAGCGCCCGCCCCAAAGAAAAGCGCCCGCCCTCACCGGACGGGCGCCAACCCCTGTCACGAATGGCAGTCGCCTGTCTCAGCAACCCGGCGGCGTCACCGTGGCCATCTCGCTGATCTCGGCCACGCCGGGCTCGCATTCGCCGATCTCCTCTTCGGTGGCGCAGGCGGTCAGCACGCTCAGCCCGACCAGGCAGGCGGCGATGCGCAGGGCAGTCTTGACGGTCATCTTCTCTCTCCCTCGTTGCGTGATGGGGTCCGGCCCGCATCCCTCCCGGCGATCTTTGCCAAGGCTTCGCGGCGGGTCAAGCGCGCCGGTTGCGCGACCCGACGTCAGCGGCCGGGGCGGGTTTGATGGATATCAATCCGCGCCCGCCGCCAAGCCGCTATCATGAGCGTGGGAAACCATTCCCCCACACGAGAGAGGAGTCTCGAGATGCGCAAGAATATCCTGATGGCCGCCACTGCCGGCCTGTTCACCCTGGCCGCCTGCAACGGCATGTCCCGCGACGAGGAGATGTTCGTTGGCGCCCTGGCCGGGGCCACCCTCGCCATCATCACCGCCGACGCGCTGGACGCCGACCCCAACTGGGTGGTCGTGGCCGCCCTGACCGGGGCCGCGGTGGGCTCGCTGGTCGCCATCGACCGGCGCAACGACCGCTGCGCCTATGCCCGCGCCGACGGCCGCTACCGCGTCACGCGCTGCCGCTGAACCGGCGGCTTACTGCGCCGTCCAGCCGCCATCTACCGGGATGGCGGTGCCGGTGACGTTATGCGCGATGGGCGCGCAAAGCCACAGCGCCAGCGCCCCGATCTCGGACGGGTCCGAGGTGCGGCGCGAGGGTTGCTTTTCGGCCAGGAGATCGGCGATGCCGGCGTCGCGGTCGCCGCCATGCGCCTTGGCGCGCGCCGCGACCTGCGGCTCGATCAGCGAGGTCTCGGTCCAGCCGGGGCAGATGCAGTTGACGGTGACGCCGCCCTGCGCCTTGGTGCCCGCTGCGGCATATTCCAGCGCCGCCACCCGGCTCAGACCCACCAGGCCGAATTTCGCCGCCACATAGGGCGCCTTCTCGACCGAGGCCACCAGCCCGTGCACCGAGGCGATGTTGATCACCCGCCCGTAGCCGCGCGCGGCCATGCCCGGCAGCGCCGCCTGCATGGTGGCGAAGGCCGCCGACAGGTTCACCGCCAGGATCGCGTCCCATGTAGCGCGCGGCATCTCGGCCAGCGGCGCGGTGTGCTGGATGCCGGCATTGTTGACCAGGATGTCCGGCCCGCCCCAGGCCGCCACCGCCTTCATCAGCCGCGCGGTCTCGTCGGCATCGCGCAGGTCTCCGTGAAAGAACTCCGCCTCCGGCGCGCCGGCCTTTTCCAGATGCGCGCAGGCCTCGCGGATCTCCATGTCGCCGGCGATCCCGTGCACCGCGATACGCGCGCCCGCACCCGCCAGCGCCTCCGCGATGGCCAGCCCGATGCCCTGCACCGAGCCCGTCACCAGCGCCGTCTTCCCAGTCAAGTCGGTCATGTCTCCGTCTCCTCCAACATCTTGCGCAGCTCGGTCTTCAGGACCTTGCCGTAATTGTTCTTGGGCAGTTCGGGCAGCATGACATAGGCCTTGGGCCGCTTGAAGCGCGCGATCTGCGCCAGGCAATGCGCGTCGAGCGCCGCCTCGTCGATCCCGGCGCCCGGCGCCGCCACCAGGAAGGCCACCACCTCCTCGCCCCACTCCGCCGATGGCCGCCCCACCACCGCGGCCTCGCGCACCGAAGGATGGCTCAGCAGCACTTCCTCGACCTCGCGGGGGTAGATGTTGCTGCCGCCCGAGATGATCACGTCCCTGGAACGGTCGACCAGCGTCAGGTAGCCCTCCGCGTCCAGCGTGCCGAGGTCGCCGGTCATCAGCCAGCCGTCCCTCAGCGTCTTCCGCGTGGCCTCCGGCGCCTGCCAGTAGCCCGGCATCACCGGCAGGCCGCGCACCGCGATCTCGCCCACCTCGCCCGGCGGCAGCGCCGCGCCCGCGCCATCGACCACCGCCACGTCCACCACCGATTGTGCCCGCCCGACCGAGGCCAGCCGCGCGCGCCAGCGCGGATGGGCGCGGTCGGCGACCTCGGCGCGGGAAAGCGCGGTGATCGCCATCGGGCATTCGCCCTGGCCGTAGATCTGGACGAAGCGCGGGCCGAACCAGTCCACCGCCTCCTCGATGTCCGCGCGGTACATCGGCCCGCCGCCGTAGACGATGGTCTTGATTCCGGCGCCGCGCTTGCCCGTTGCCCGCGCCGCGTCGGTCAGCCGCCGCACCATGGTCGGGGCCATAAACATCGACAGCGGTCCCAGCCGCTCCGCCAGGTCCAGCACTTCGCCGGCGTCGAAGCCCTGCGACGCCGGGCACAGATGCCGGGCCCCCATCCGCACATGGATCGGCGCATAGAGCCCCGCCCCGTGGCTCATCGGGGCGGCGTAGCAGGCCGCATCCTCGGCGCGCACCTCATCGACGTCGATCGGATAGGACAGCGAAGTCGCCGCCAGCATCCCGTGGGTGATCTGCACCCCCTTGGGCCTGCCCGTCGTGCCCGAGGTGTAGAACAGCCAGGCCAGATCCCCCGGCGCGCGCGGCGCCGGCGCCATGCCCACGCCCGCCGTCATCCCGGCGAAGGCCGCGCCGGTGACATCGACCAGCGGCACGTCGGTCTCCGCGGACAGCGCCGCCCCCGGATCGGGCGTCACGAATCCCAGCTTCGCGCCGCTCGCGGCGATGATCCACGCCGCCTCGCGCGCGTGCAGCTTGGCATTGACCGGCACCGCGGCCGCCCCCGCGAACCAGATTCCATAAAGCGCGACCAGATACTCGGGGCAATTCTTCATGAACAGCGCCACCCGGTCGCCGGGCGCCACGCCGCGTCCAGCCAGCGCCGCGCCCAGCGCGGCCGCGCGCGCGGCGAAGCCGGCATAATCGGCCACCACCCGCTCGCCCAGCATCAGCGCCGGCCGGTCGCCCCGCGCCCCCGCCACCCGCTGCAACCAAAGCGCAAGGTTCATGCCGCCCCTCCTCCCCACAGGCTTTCGCCCAGAACGCCACGGCCCGGCAGCCTTGTCAAACCGCCCCCTTCTTCTTGGCGAAAATACTCGTTCCACGGCCGCCCCCGCGCCCCCGCGCGAGGCCCTCGCGCATCGCGTTTTGAGTATTTGCGCCAAGAAGAAAGGGCGCCCGATCCAGGGGCGCCCTTCCGGTCGGGCCGATGGCGCGGGGCCTATTTCAGCGCCGCGTCGGTGATGGCGTGGGTCCAAGCCCCCTCGGGCTCGCGCGAGATCACCGGGTCCGAGCCGCCCGACAGCAGCGAGGCCACCGTGCGCGCGTAATCCCCCGGGTCGAGCGCGCCGTTCGAGCCGGCGGTCAGCTTTGCCACCTCGCGCATCATGCGCTTCTGGTGCTTCTCCGTCTGGGCGCCGGTCTCGTCATTCTCCAGCACGATCTCGGCGGCCTCGTCGGGGTTCTCCTCGGCCCATTTCCAGCCCTTCATGGAGGCCCGGACGAAGCGCACCAGCTTGTCCACCTCGGCCGGATCGGCCAGTTTCTCCTCAAGAACATAAAGCCCGTCCTCCAGCGTCGCCACGCCCTGGTCCTCGTATTTGAAGGTCACCAGATCGTCGGGGCTGAGCCCCGCGTCGATCACCTGCCAATACTCGTTATAGGTCATGGTCGAGACGCAATCGGCCTGCTTCTGCAGCAGCGGATCGACGTTGAACCCCTGCTTCAGCACGGTCACCCCATCCGCCCCGCCATCGGTGGGGATGCCCAGCTGGCTCATCCAGCTCAGGAAGGGGAACTCGTTGCCGAAGAACCACACGCCCAGCGTCTTGCCCGGGAAATCCTCGGGGCCCTTGATCCCGGTCTCGGCGCGGCAGGTCAGCATCATGCCCGATCTCTTGAAGGGCTGGGCGATATTGACCAGCGGCAGCCCCTTCTCGCGCGCCGCCAGCGCCGAGGGCATCCAGTCGATCACCACATCCGCGGCGCCGCCCGCGACCACTTGGGTGGGCGCGATGTCGGGCCCGCCCGGCTTGATCGTGACATCCAGATCCTCTTCCTCGTAGAACCCCTTGTCGAGGGCCACGTAGTAGCCGGCGAACTGCGCCTGCGTGACCCATTTGAGCTGGAGCGTCAGGTCGTCCGCGGCCTGCGCCCCCCCGGCCATCAGGGTGACGGCCCCGGCCAGCGTCGTCGTTAATAGCTTCCTCATGTCTAGACCTCCATGTTGTCGCCTGGTTCTTATCTGCGTTGCGAGGGGTGCCAGAACGTCACCCCTTTCTCGACGGCCGCGACCGCGCCATAAAAGGCCGACCCGGCGAGGGCCGCCACCGCGATCTCCGCCCAGACCATGTCGAGGCTCAGCCGCCCGACCTCGGTGGAAATGCGGAACCCCATCCCCTTGATGGGCGAGCCGAAGAACTCCGCCACGATCGCGCCGATCAGCGCCAGTGTCGTCGCGATCTTGAGCCCGTTAAAGATGAAGGGCATGGCCGCCGGCAGGCGCAGCTTCAGCAGCGTCTGCCAGTAGCTCGCCGACCAGGTCTTCATCAGGTCGCGCTGCATCGCGCTGGTGTCGGCCAGCCCCTGCACGGTGTTCACGAGGACGGGGAAGAACACCATCACCACGACCACCGCCGCCTTCGACTGCCAGTCGAAACCGAACCACATCACCAGGATCGGCGCGGTGCCGATGATCGGCAGCGCCGCGATGAAATTGCCCACCGGCAACAGCCCGCGCTGCAGAAAGGGAGAGCGGTCGATCAGCACCGCCACCAGCACCGCCGCGCCGCAGCCCATCGCGTAGCCCGACAGCGCCCCCTTCACGAAGGTCTGAACGAAATCCACCCACAGGATGTCCAGCGAGCCCCCGATCCGCGCCGCGATCGCGCTCGGCGGCGGCAGGATCACGCCCGGCACCTCCAGCCCGCGCACCAGCCCCTCCCAGACCACCAGGATGGTGATCCCGAAAATCGCCGGCACGGCCAGCCGCGCCGCCCGCCCGCCCGCATGGCGCGATGCCGCGATCCGCGCGTTGAGCCACCACGCCCCGGCCCAGAAGAGAAGCGCCAGCCCGACCAGGATCATGCCCACGCCCCCTGCTTCGCGAACGCCCTCATCGCGCCATCCCCATCCGCCTCAAGGTGATCCGCTGCGCCAGCCCGATCAGCCCGACCAGGGCCGCCGCCAGCACCGCCGCGCCGATCAGCGCACTCCAGATCTGCACGGTCTGGCCGTAATAGCTCCCGGCCAGCAACCGCGCGCCGAGCCCCCGCACCGCCCCCGTGGGCAGCTCGCCCACGATCGCGCCAACAAGGCTCGCCGCCATCCCCACCTTCAGCGAGGCAAAGAGATAGGGCATCGAGGAGGGCCAGCGCAGCTTCCACAGGGTCTGCACGCTGCTGGCGTTATAGGTCTTCAGCAGGTCAAGCTGCATCGCGTCCGGGCTGCGCAGCCCCTTGACCATGCCCACCACCACCGGAAAGAACGACAGATAGGCCGAGATGAACGCCTTGGGCAGAAGCCCCTGCACCCCGACCGAGTTCAGCACCACGATGATCATCGGCGCGATGGCGAGGATGGGAATGGTCTGCGAGGCGATCGCCCAGGGCATCACGCTCATGTCCATGGCGCGGTTGTGCACGATGCCGATGGCCAGCGCGATCCCCGCAGCGGTGCCGATGGCAAAGCCCAGCAGCGTCGCGCTCAGCGTGATCCCAGCGTGATAGACCAGGCTGCGCTTTGAGGTGATCTTCTTCGCCACGGTGGTGTCCCACAACTCGGCGGCCACCTGGTGCGGCGCGGGTAGCTTGGGGCGCTCCTGGTGCAGGGTGTCGGCCACCACCTCGGCCAGCGACAACTCGACCCCGGCGCGCACCGCCTGGTCGCGCGTCCAGGCCGCATTCATGCCCACGGCCGCAGCGTACCACAGCGCCAGGATCGCGGCGACGATCGTCACGATGGGCAGCACGCCTTTCATGGCCGCGCCTCCGTCGCGAAAGGTTTCACACGAGGGCCATATGGCAAACGCATGCTCCCCTGATCGCGGCTTCCGGCTTCAGTCGTCATAGGCATGCCCCGCCCTCAGCCCCTGGCGCACCCGGTGCGCCACCTCCAGGAATTCCGGCGTGTCGCGGATATCGAGCGGCCTCTCCCTCGGCAAAGGGCTCTCGATCACGTCGGTGATCCGCCCCGGCCGGGGCGACATCACCACGATCTTCGTCGACAGATACACCGCCTCGGGGATGGAGTGGGTGACGAAGCCGATCGTCTTTCCCGTCCGCGCCCAGAGCGCCAGCAACTGCTCGTTCAGATGATCGCGCACGATCTCGTCCAAGGCCCCGAAGGGCTCATCCATCAGCAGGATGTCGGCATCAAAGGCCAGCGCCCGCGCGATGCTCGCCCGCTGCTGCATGCCGCCCGACAGCTGCCAGGGGAACTTCTTGCCAAACCCGGCAAGATCAACGAGTTGCAGCACCTTCTCGACGCGCTCCTGCTGCTCCGCCCTGGAAAAGCCCATGATCTCAAGCGGCAGCCTGACATTGCCCGCGATGCTGCGCCAGGGGTATAGCCCCGCCGCCTGGAACACATAGCCATAGGCCCGGCTGCGCCGCGCCTCGTCCGAGGTCATGCCGTTGACGCTGACTGCGCCCCCGGTGGGGTGCTCCAGCCCCGCGATGACCCTCAGAAAGGTGGTCTTGCCGCAACCCGAGGGGCCGATGAAGCTGACGAAATCGCCCTTTTCGATCTCAAGGTTCACATCCTTAAGCGCCTGCACCGGCCCGTCGCCCGTCTGGAAGGTCAGGTCCAGCCCCCGCGCCGCGATCACCGGCGCGGGCGCGTCCGCGGCGCCATCGGAACAGAGGATTTTCTCCTGCTTCATCAAGACCTCGCCTCACACGCCGCTGGCCGGGATTCCGGTCCGTTCCACCTTGCGCGGCGCGGTCAGCTCCTTCCAGCTGGACAGCGCCCGGTTCACCGCCCCGTTCGGGTCGCGCCGGACAAAGCGGCCGTGGCCCTCCCGGGTGCGGATCTCGCCGTCATGCACGGCCACATGGCCGCGCGTCAGGGTAAACCGCGGCAGCCCCTTCACCGCCTTGCCCTCGAACACGTTGTAGTCGATGGCCGATTGCTGGATGGCGGCGCTGATCACCTTTTCCTTCTCCGGGTCCCAGACCACGATATCGGCATCAGCGCCGACCAGGATCGCGCCCTTCTTCGGGTAGCAGTTCAGGATCTTGGCGATATTGGTCGAGGTCACGGCCACGAATTCGTTCGGCGTCAGCCGACCGGTGCTGACCCCGTGGGTCCAGAGCATCGGCATCCGGTCCTCGAGGCCCCCCGTGCCGTTGGGGATCTTGGTGAAATCGCCCAGGCCGTAGCGCTTCTGCTCGGTGGTGAAGGCGCAGTGATCGGTGGCCACGACCGACAGCGACCCCGACTGCAATCCGGCCCACAGGCTGTCCTGGTGCTGCTTGTTTCGGAAGGGCGGGCTCATCACGCGGCGCGCGGCATGGTCCCAGTCCTTGTCGAAATACTCGCTCTCGTCCAGCGTCAGGTGCTGGATCAGCGGCTCGCCCCAGACGCGCTTGCCCTGCATGCGCGCCCGCCGGATCGCCTCATGCGCCTCCTCGCAGGAGGTGTGCACGACGTAAAGCGGCACGCCCGCCATGTCGGCGATCATGATCGCGCGGTTGGTGGCCTCGCCCTCCACCTGCGGCGGGCGCGAATAGGCATGGGCCTCGGGGCCGTTGTTGCCCTCGGCCAGCAGCTTGGCCGACAGCTCCGCCACCACATCACCGTTCTCGGCATGGACCAGCGGGATCGCCCCTAGTTCGGCGCAACGCTTGAAGGAGGCGAACATCTCGTCGTCGTTGACCATCAGCGCGCCCTTATAGGCCATGAAATGCTTAAAGGTGTTGATCCCCTTCTCGCGCACCACGGTCTCCATCTCGTCGAAGACCTGCTCGCCCCACCAGGTCACCGCCATGTGGAAGGAATAGTCGCAGTTCGCGCGCGTCGACTTGTTGTCCCACATCTGGATGGCATCGAGCAGCCCCTGCCCCGGCGAGGGCAGCGCGAAATCCACCACCATGGTGGTGCCGCCGGCCAGCGCCGCGCGCGTGCCGCTTTCGAAATCGTCCGAACTGTAGGTGCCCATGAAGGGCATCTCCAAATGGGTATGCGGGTCGATCCCGCCGGGCATCACGTAGCAGCCCGTGGCATCCAGCACCTCCGATCCCTTCAGATCCGCGCCGATCCCGACAATCTGGCCGCCCTCGACCAGCACATCGGCCTTGTAGGTCAGATCGGCGGTGACAATCGTCCCGCCCTTGATGACCGTGCTCATATCCATTCTCCCTGTTCCAGAGGGACTCTCCGGCCCCTTTTTCTTCTGGCTCGAAATATTCCGGGGGTCCGGGGGCAGAGCCCCCGGCCCGCCCTCAACTCATTCCACGACCTCCGCCACCTCCAGAACCGCGTGCAGCAGCACATCCGCCCCGACGGCAGCCCATTCCGGCGTGATCTCCTCCGCCTCGTTGTGGCTGAGACCATCCACGCAGGGGCACATCACCATTGCGGTCGGCGCCACGCGGTTGATCCAGCAGGCGTCATGGCCTGCGCCCGAGATGATGTCGCGATGCGAATAGCCCAGCCGCTCGGCCGCGTTGCGCACCGCGGCCACGCAGCCCTCGTCGAAGGTCACCGGGTCGAAGCCGCCGACCTTTTCGAATTCGACCTCCAGCCCCATGTTGTCGCAGATCTCGCGCGCGCCGGCCTTCAGCCGCTCTTCCATGTCCAGGATCACCGCCGGCTCCGGCGAGCGGAAATCGACCGTGAACACCACCTTGCCGGGGATCACGTTGCGCGAGTTGGGGTAGACGTCGATATGGCCCGCCGCCCCCACCGCATGCGGCGCATGAGACAGCGCGATCTCGTCCACCAGTTCCAGCACCCGCGCCATGCCCAGCCCGGCGTTGCGCCGCAGCGGCATCGGGGTGGAGCCGGTATGCGCGTCGCGGCCGGTGATCGTGACCTGCATCCAGCTCAGCCCCTGGCCGTGGGTGACCACGCCGATATCCTTGCCCTCGGCCTCCAGGATCGGACCCTGCTCGATATGCAGTTCGAAGAAGGCGCGCATCCTGCGCGCGCCGACCTCTTCCTCGCCGCGCCAGCCGATGCGCTGAAGCTCGTCGCCGAAACGCTTTCCCTGGGCATCCTGGCGCGCGTAGGCCCAGTCCTGCGTGTGGACGCCCGCGAAGACGCCCGAGGACAGCATCGCGGGGGCGAAACGCGTTCCCTCCTCGTTGGTCCAGTTGGTGACCACGATCGGGTGGCGGGTCTTGATGCCCAGGTCGTTGAGCGTGCGGATCAGTTCCAGCCCGCCCAGCACGCCCAGAACACCGTCGTATTTCCCGCCCGTGGGCTGGGTGTCGAGGTGGCTGCCGACATAGACCGGCAGCGCTTGCGCGTCGGAGCCCGGCCGGAGGGCAAACATGTTGCCCATCTGGTCGAGCCCCATCTCGCAGCCGGCCGCCTCGCACCATTTGCGGAACAGGGCGCGCCCCTCGCCGTCCTCGTCGGTCAGGGTCTGGCGGTTGTTGCCTCCCGCCACCCCCGGGCCGATCCTGGCCATCTCCATCAGGCTGTCCCACAGACGGGCGCCGTTCACCCGCAGGTTCTCACCGGGTGCGGTCATCGTAGTCTCCCTGTTGTTTCCGGCCGTTTGCGGCAGGTTGTCAGTCCAGGCCTTGCAGCACCTCCCGCAGTGTGCCGATCAGCTGGTCGATATGGTCCTTTTCGATGATCAGGGGCGGCGACATGGCGATGATGTCGCCGGTGGTGCGGATCATGATCCCCTTGTCATAGGCCTTGAGGAAGGCGGAGAAGGCACGCTTGGTGGGCGCCCCCGCGATCGGCTCCAGCTCGATCGCGCCGATCAGACCCATGTTGCGGATGTCGATGACATGGCGCGTGCCCTTGAGCGAATGCAGCGCGTCCTCCCAATAGGGCGCCATCTCGGCGGCGCGCTCGAAAAGCCCCTCCTCGCGGTAGGTTTCCAGCGTCGCCAGGCCGGCGGCCGAGGCGATGGGCGAGCCGGAATAGGTGTAGCCGTGGAACAGCTCGATCAGGTGCTCGGGGCCCTGCATGAAGGCGTCGTGGATCGCCGGGGTGGTCAGCACCGCGCCCATCGGGATGACGCCGTTGGTCAGGCCCTTGGCGGTGGTCATCAGGTCGGGCAGAACGCCGAAATGGTCGGCGGCGAAGGCCGAGCCCAGGCGGCCGAACCCGGTGATCACCTCGTCGAAGATCAGCAGGATGCCGTGCTTGGTGCAGATCTCGCGCAGCCGCTCAAGATAGCCCTTGGGCGGCAGCAGTACGCCGGTGGAGCCCGCCATCGGCTCGACGATCACCGCGGCGATGGTCTCTGCCCCGTGCAGTGCGACGATATCCTCCAGCTCGTCGGCGAGATGCGCGCCGTGCTCGGGCTGGCCGCGGGTGAAGGCGTTCTGCTCGGGCAGGTGGGTGTGCGGCAGGTGGTCTACGCCGTTCAGCAGCGATCCGAAGACCTTGCGGTTGTTGACGATGCCTCCGACAGAGATGCCGCCGAAATTGACGCCGTGATAGCCCCGCTCGCGCCCGATCAGGCGGGTGCGGCTGCCTTCGCCGCGGGCGCGGTGATAGGCGATGGCGATCTTCAGCGCGGTCTCGACGCTTTCCGAGCCGGAATTGGTGAAGAAGACATGCTCCATCCCCGCCGGCGCCATGTCGCGCACCGCATTGGCCAGTTCGAACGCCTTGGGGTGGCCCATCTGGAAGGCCGGCGCATAGTCCAGCTCGCCCGCCTGCTGCCGGATCGCTTCGACGATCTTGGGGCGGTTGTGGCCGGCGTTGCAGCACCACAGGCCAGCGGTGCCGTCCAGCACATCGCGCCCGTCGGAGGTGCGGTAATGCATGCGGTCGGCAGAGACCAGCATGCGCGGGGCCTTCTTGAACTGGCGGTTCGCGGTGAACGGCATCCAGAAGGCGGACAGATCATTCGGGGCGGGCTTGCGGTCAAGCGCCATGGCAGGTCTCCCTTCGTATCCTTTCCCGGTGCCATGGCCGGAAAAGTTGATTTAATTTGACCAATTGGTCAGGATTACGCTAGCAGAGCGTCTAGGCCAGTCAAGGATTACCATCTTTGTCTACGAAGCGCGAGGTGGGAAGCGGGTGCCGGAGCAGCAGCGAAAAGGGAGAAGTGATGCAAATTTGGGCGTCAGCTGAACAGGTTACCGAGACAAGGCCGGAGGCGCCCGCGCCGCGGAACTGTGCAGCGGGGGGCCGGCCATGACCTTGCCGCGCCCGCGTACGCGAATCCAGCGAAAAAACATCACCGCGATCCTGGAGGCGGCGCTGGAGGTGTTCTCGCAATACGGGTTCCGCGGGGCGACTCTGGACCAGATCGCGCAGGCGTCGGGACTGTCGAAGCCGAACCTGCTGTATTACTTCCCTTCCAAGGAGGCGATCCACGCCGCGCTTCTGGCGCAGCTGCTGGACACCTGGCTCGACCCGCTGCGCGCGCTCGACCCGGCGGGCGACCCGCGGCAGGAACTGCTGGCCTATGTCCGGCGCAAGCTGGAGATGAGTCGCGATTTTCCTCGCGAAAGCAGGCTCTTCGCCAACGAGATTCTGCAGGGCGCGCCGCGCATCATGGACGCGATCGAGGGCGAGCTTAAACCGCTGGTCGACGAGAAGGCCGCGGTTATCCGCGGCTGGTCGGCGGCGGGCAAGATCGCGGATGTGCATCCCTATCACCTGATCTTCTCCATCTGGGCGCTGACCCAGCACTACGCCGATTTCGACGTGCAGGTGCGGGCGGTTCTGGGCGAGGAAGGGGCAGACCCCTTCCCCGAGGCCGAGCGGTATCTGGACATGCTGTTCACCAAGTTGCTGGCGGTTTGAGCGGTTTCGTTTGCGGTGAGGGCAGGTCGGGGGCCCTGCCCGTCGCCATTGTCGCCCGGACCAATGGCGCTCCAATGGCGGCCCCGGAGTATTTCCGCCGATAAAATCAGGGCGGCGGATCATTCGGCCGCGCATGTGGCGCCGGGGTTGTTGGGGTGGGTGGTCCAGTTGACGTAACCGCCGACCACCTGGCCGGTGCGGGGGTCGGTCTGGCCCTTTGGCATTTCGACCATGGTGATGCAGTTCTCCACCGGGCAGACATTGACGCAGAGATTGCAGGCCACGCAGTCCTCGTCCTTCACGGTGAAGGTTCGGTCCCCGGACATGGCGATGGCCTGATGCGAGGTGTCCTCGCAGGCGGCATAGCAGCGGCCGCATTTGATGCAGGCGTCCTGGTCGATCCTGGCCTTGGTGACGTAGTTGAGGTTCAGATACTGCCAGTCGGTGACATTGGGCACGGCGCGGCCCACGACCTGATCGACCGATGCGTAGCCCTTTTCGCCCATCCATTGCGACAGGCCCGATTTCATCTCCTCCACCACGCGGAACCCATAGGTCATGGCGGCGGTGCAGACCTGGACGTTGCCGGCGCCCAGCGCAAGGAACTCGGCCGCGTCGCGCCAGGTGGTGACGCCGCCGATGCCGGAGATGGGCAGCTTGGCGGTTTCCGGGTTGCGGGCGATCTCGGCCACCATATTCAGCGCGATGGGCTTGACCGCCGGGCCGCAATAGCCGCCGTGGGTGCCCTTGCCGTCGATGGTGGGCTCGGGCGCCATGGCGTCGAGATCGACCGCGGTGATGGAGTTGATGGTGTTGATCAGCGAGACCGCGTCAGCGCCGCCCTTCAGCGCGGCGGTGGCGGGGCCGAGGATGCTGGTAATGTTCGGCGTCAGCTTGACGATCACCGGCATCCGGGTGCTGGCCTTGCACCAGCGCGTGACCATCTCGACATATTCGGGGACCTGACCCACCGCCGAGCCCATGCCGCGCTCGGCCATCCCGTGCGGGCAGCCGAAATTCAGCTCCACCCCGTCGGCTCCGGTTTCCTCGACCACCGGCAGGATGGCCTTCCAGGCCTCCTCCTCGCAGGGGACCATGAGCGAGACCACCAGAGCGCGGTCGGGGTAGTCGCGTTTCACCGATTTGATCTCGCGCAGGTTCTGCCGCAGCGGGCGGTCGGTGATCAGCTCGATATTGTTCAGGCCTAAGAGGCGCCGGTCGCCCCCCCATATGGCGCCGTAACGCGGGCCGTTGACGTTGACCACCGGCGGGCCTTCGGAGCCGAGCGTCTTCCAGACGACGCCGCCCCAGCCGGCCTCGTAGGCGCGGCGGACATTGTATTCCTTGTCGGTGGGGGGCGCCGAGGCGAGCCAGAAGGGGTTGGGCGATTTGATGCCCGCGAATTCGCTTGCAAGATGTGCCATTCTGTCCTCCCTCAGCCGATCAGGCTGGCGTGAATGTCTTCGGCGGCGTCGCGCCCCTCGGCCACCGCGGTCACGGTCAGGTCGTCGCCGCCCGCGGCGCAGTCGCCCCCGGCCCAGACCCCGGCGAGGCTGGTGCGCCCCGGCCCGGTGACGGCGATCTTGCGGCCGGACAGCGCCAGCCCCTCCGGCGCACCGTCGAGCGTCTGGCCGATGGCCTTGAACAGCTGATCGGCGCGCAGGTGGAAGGTCTCGGCGGTCATCGCCAGACTGCCGCCCTCGTCGCGCGTGTAGGCGAATTCCACCTCGCGCACCGCGCCGTTGCCGATGATGCGAACCGGCGCGGCGCCGGTGATGATGCGCACGCCCTTGGCGGCGGCTTGGTTCCGCTCGGCCTCGGAGGCGCTCATCTGGGCGCGGTCGCGGCGATAGACGATGGTGACGTTCTCGGCGCCCAGCAGTTTCGACTGCACGGCGGCGTCCACCGCGGTCATGCCGCCGCCGATCACCACCACGTCGCGCCCGACGGGAAGTTTCGACAGGTCGGTGGACTGGCGCAGTTCGGCGATGAAATCGACGGCGTCGCGGACGTGGCCCTTGTCCTCGCCCTCGGCGCGCAGGGCATTGACGCCGGCGAGGCCGATGCCGAGGAACACGGCGTCATAGTCCGCGCGCAGCGCGTCGAGCGTCAGATCGCGGCCCAGCGCCCTGCCGTTTTCGATCGTGATGCCGCCGATGCCGATCAGCCACTCCACCTCGCGCCGGGCGAAGCCGTCCGCCGCCTTGTAGGCGGCGATGCCGTATTCGTTCAGCCCGCCGGGTTTTTCGCGGGCATCGAAGAGCACCACGTCATGCCCCCGCGTCGCCAGACGGTGCGCGCAAGCCAGCCCCGCGGGGCCGGCCCCGACGACCGCCACGCGCCGGCCCGTGGACGCGGCGCGCGCATAGGGATGCGACCCGCCGGCCATCAGCGCGTCGGTGGCGAAGCGCTGCAATCGGCCGATCTCAACCGGCTGCCCCTCTGCCGCCTCGCGCACGCAGACCGCCTCGCAGAGCTGCTCGGTCGGGCAGACGCGGGCGCACATGCCGCCCAGGATGTTCCGGTCGAAGATGGTTCGCGCCGCAGCCTCGGGCCGGCCTGCCGCGATCTGGCGGATGAACATCGGGATGTCGATCGCGGTGGGGCAGGCGCGGGTGCAGGGCGCGTCATAGCAGAAATAACAGCGGTCCGCCGCCACCGCCGCCTCATGCGGGTCGAGCGGCGGCACCTTGTCGGAGAAATTCTCGGCATAGGCGCCGGCGGCCAGTCGGCCCGGGACCACGCCGGGGGTGCGATGGGTGTTGGACAAGGACGAACCCTCCCTGTTGGCTTGTCATTGGCTGGGTCCAGTGTGGCACGAGTCTGTTTTTTATCAAAAGGTAAATTTTAAGCCCGCTCCATTTCCCGCCCGTGGTCCGCACGCACGGCGGTTTTCGGCGCCACGCGCCCAAAAAATCGGCAAAGGCCGCGCGGGCTTGTGTCGGAATGCGGCCCGGATTACCTATCTGAAGCTTTCAACGGCTCCACGCCTCGCGTATAAGCGGGCGCAACAAAAGGCGCAGACCTGCCCCGGTGCAGGCACAAGACCGATCGAGGACGGCATGACAAAACACACCCATGACGCGGACGTGGCCTTCATCCAGGCCCTTGCGGAGCTCCTGCGCGAGAACGACCTGACCGAGTTGCAGGTCAAGCGCGAATACGGCGAGGACGACAGCCTGGACGTGCGCGTGTCGCGCGCCGCCCCCGTGGCTGCCCCCGCCCCGGTGGCCGTCGCGGCCCCTGCCCCGGCACCGGCCGCTGCCCCCGCTCCGGCCGCCGCGCCCGCCGCGCAGACCGTCGAGGATCTGGCCCGCCTGCCCGGCGCCGTGACCTCGCCGATGGTCGGCACCGTCTACCTGCAGCCCGAGCCGGGCGCGCAGCCCTTCGTCAGCGTCGGCCAGACCGTGACCGAGGGCCAGACCCTGCTGATCGTCGAGGCGATGAAGACCATGAACCAGATCCCCGCGCCGCACGCGGGCACCGTCAAGCGCATCCTGGTCGAGGACGGCGCGCCGGTGGAGTTCGGCGCTCCTCTGATGATCATCGAATAAGGCCCGGCCAATGTTCGAGAAAATCCTGATCGCCAACCGTGGGGAAATCGCGCTGCGGGTGATCCGTGCCTGCCGCGAGATGGGCATCAAATCGGTGGCGGTCCATTCCACCGCCGATTCGGACGCGATGCATGTGCGCATGGCCGACGAGGCCGTGTGCATCGGCCCGCCCCCCGGCGGGCAGAGCTACCTGTCGATCCCGGCGATCATCTCGGCCTGCGAGATCACCGGCGCCCAGGCGATCCATCCCGGATATGGCTTCCTGTCGGAAAACGCCAATTTCGTGCAGATCGTCGAGGATCACGACATCACCTTCATCGGCCCCACCGCCGAGCATATCCGCATGATGGGCGACAAGATCACCGCCAAGGACACCATGAAGGCGCTGGGCGTGCCCTGCGTGCCGGGCTCGGACGGCGGCGTGCCGGATCTGGAGACCGCCCGCAAGGTCGCGGCCGAGATCGGCTATCCGGTGATCATCAAGGCGACCGCCGGCGGCGGCGGGCGCGGCATGAAGCTGGCCAAGACCGCCGACGACCTGGACTACGCCTTTCAGACCGCGCGCTCGGAAGCCAAGAGCGCCTTCGGCAACGACGAGGTCTATATCGAGAAATACCTCGGCAAGCCGCGCCATATCGAGATCCAGGTCTTCGGCGACGGCAAGGGCAACGCCGTGCATCTGGGCGAACGCGACTGCTCTCTCCAGCGGCGCCACCAGAAGGTCTTCGAAGAGGCCCCCGGCCCCTGCATCGACGAAGAGACCCGCGCCCGCATCGGCCAAGTCTGCGCCGAGGCCGTGGCCAGGATCAACTATATCGGCGCCGGCACGATCGAGTTCCTCTACGAGGATGGCGAGTTCTATTTCATCGAGATGAACACCCGCCTGCAGGTCGAGCACCCGGTCACCGAATCGATCTTCGGCGTCGATCTGGTGCGCGAGCAGATCCGCGTCGCCGAGGGGCTGCCGATGTCCTTCACCCAGGACGAGCTGCAGCTCAACGGCCATGCGATCGAGGTTCGCATCAACGCCGAAAAACTGCCGAATTTCTCGCCCTGCCCGGGCCGGATCACGGCGTTCCACGCGCCCGGCGGCCTGGGCGTGCGGATGGATTCGGCGCTTTACGACGGCTATGTCATCCCGCCCTATTACGACAGCCTGATCGGCAAGCTGATCGTGCACGGGCGCGACCGCAAGGAGGCGCTGGCGCGCCTGGCGCGTGCGCTGGGCGAGCTGATCGTGGACGGCGTCGACACCACCGTGCCGCTGTTCCATGCGCTGCTGCAGGAGCCCGACATCCTGGCGGGGAACTACGACATCCACTGGCTGGAGCACTGGCTGGAAAGCACCTTGTCCGCCTGAGCCCGGCCGCAAGGCGAGGCGCGATTGGAACCGGAACTGACCCCCGACCTGCTGCTCAGGGCCTATGCCGCCGGCGTGTTCCCGATGGCAGAATCCCGCGACGACCCGGAGATCTTCTGGGTCGATCCGCGGCATCGGGGGATCATTCCCTTGGACGGTTTCCACATTTCCAGGTCTCTGCGCCGGGCGATCCTGCGGGGAAATTACACGATTCGAACAGACAGCGATTTCGCGGGCGTTCTGCGCGGCTGCGCCGACCGTGACGAGACCTGGATCAGCGACACGATCTTCGGCCTCTATCTCGCGCTGCACGAGGCGGGCTTCGCCCACAGTCTCGAGGTCTGGGACGGGGCCGATCTGATCGGCGGCGTCTACGGCGTGGCGCTGGGCGGGGCGTTCTTCGGCGAGAGCATGTTCTCGCGCCGTGCCAACGCCTCAAAGATCGCGCTGGCCTATCTGGTGGACCGGCTGCGCGCCGGCGGCTTCACCCTGTTCGACACGCAGTTCCTGACGCCGCATTTGGCCAGACTCGGCGGCATCGAGATTTCCCGCAAACGCTATCGGGAGCTTCTGGGCGGGGCGTTGCAGGTCGCGGCGGATTTCGACCGTGCCGGCCCGCCGCCCGCGCCTCACTCCCTGATGCAGCGCATGACCCACACGTCATAGCGCGGATGATCCAGCGCGTTCAGCGCCGGGCTCGAGGCGATCATCCAGCCGCCGAAAAGCGGCCTGTCCGCGCGCCGGTCGCGAATCGTCAGATAGGCATAGGCGTCCGAGGACGGATTGTCGGCGGGATATCGGCATTCGCCCAGCGTGATCTCGAGATAGCCGTAATCCGCGCTCTCACCGGCGAGGAGATCGAGATCGGTCAGCTCCCCCGACACCCGGTCGAGCCCGCGCAGGACCGCGCCGGGCGCGACGGCGGCCTCGGGCGCCTGCGGGGCGGTCTCTTCGAGCGGCGTGGTCTCGAGCACCGGGCCGGCGCCAGGCGCCTCTTCCAGCGGGGTGATCTCGATCTGCGGCAGGGTGCCCTGCGCCGGATCCAGCGGCTGGATCTCGATCTGCGGCAGGCTGTCCCGCATCGGGTCGAGCGGCAGGATCTCGATCTGCGGCAGGGGCTCCTGCGCGGCCAGCGGCGCGGCGGCGATCAGCCCCAGGCCCAGCGCCAGGCTGCGGATCACTGCCCGTCTCCGTCGGCGGCCCCGCTGCCGGTGCTGGAGGCGACGAATTTCATCAGCAGCGATACCAGGCTGACCGAGCCCTGCGTGTCCTCGATCTCGGCCCCGGGCTCGAGATTGAAGGGCGAGCCGCCGGGCACGATCTCCACGTAGTTGCCGCCCAGCAGCCCCTCGGAGGAGATCAGGATGGAGCTGTCGTCCGGCAGTTCGAGGCCGTCCTGCACAGTCAGCCGCGCGTCGGCGCGGAACGTGGTCGGGTTCAGGTCGAGATCGGTGATCGTGCCCACCTTGACCCCCGCCATCCGCACATCGGTGCCGACCGAGATGCCCTGCACCGAGCGGAAGCTGGCCGTCAGTTCATAATAACCGTCGCGGCCACCGCCAACATCGGTGGCGTTCGAGGCATAGACCAGGAACCCCACCGCCGCGGCCAGCACCAAGCCGCCCACTGCCACTTCTGTTGCGTTCTCGGCCATGATTATTCCGGTTGCCACGCCTCGTAATCGCGCCGCTCGACCGGCGCGGCCTGGCGGATCGAACCCGGCGGCGCATAGGCGAGAGCGGTGCCGGTCAGGTTCTCCTGATGCGGCCGTTCCCATGCCTTGTGCTTGAGCGGCGCCTTGGTGGGCGGTTCGTCATAGGTGTGGTGCAGCCAGCCGTGCCAGTCGGGCGAGACGCGCGAGGCTTCGCATTCGCCGTTGTAGATCACCCAGCGCCGCTTGCCGTCGCGGGTCTGGTAGAAGACATTGCCCTGCTCGTCCTCACCGACCTTGACGCCGTTGCGCCAGGTGAAGAGCTGCGTGCCGATGGTCTGGTCGTTCCACCAGGTGACGGCGCGAAGAACGGTGTTGATGATACCCATGTAACCCTCCGGGAGCGTTCCCTTTCATATGGACCAAGTGGCGCGCGAGGTCTAGGGCCAAGGCCCGCCCCCGGCGAAAGGATGCGTATCCCTGCGCGCGTCGTCGCAACGGGGGCCGAAATGCAGGGCTGCGCCCGCCCGCAGGCGGAGGCCTGCGCGCTCAGATCCAGGCGCGGCGCGCGGGGGCATCTCCCATGAAAAAGGCGGGCCGAAGCCCGCCTTCCATTCCTGTCCCGTGCCAGCCTCCTCAGCCGGCGCTGGCGCCCTCGGACTTGGAGTCGGCGTAGATCATCAGCGGCTTGGCCTCGGGGTGGATGACCGCCTCTTCGTTCACCACGACCTCTTCGACCTCGTCCATGCCGGGCAGTTCGAACATGGTATCCAGCAGGATGTCCTCCATGATCGAGCGCAGGCCGCGCGCGCCGGTCTTGCGCTCGATGGCGCGCTTCGCGATCGCCTTCAGCGCGTCGTCGGTGAAGGTCAGCTTGGTGTCCTCCAGTTCGAACAGGCGCTGGTACTGCTTGACCAGGGCGTTCTTCGGCTCGGTCAGGATGGTGACCAGCGCCTCCTCGTCGAGGTCCTGCAGCGTGGCGATCACCGGCAGGCGGCCGACGAATTCGGGGATCAGGCCGAATTTCAGCAGATCCTCGGGCTCCAGTTCCTTGAAGACCTCGCCGATGCCGCGGGTGTCCCGTTCCTTCACGTCGGCGCCGAAGCCGATGGCAGACCCCTTGCCCCGCTGGGCGATGATTTTTTCCAGACCGGCGAAGGCGCCGCCGCAGATGAACAGGATGTTGGTGGTGTCCACCTGCAGGAATTCCTGCTGCGGATGCTTGCGCCCGCCCTGCGGCGGCACGGAGGCCACGGTGCCCTCCATGATCTTCAGCAGCGCCTGCTGCACGCCCTCGCCCGACACGTCGCGGGTGATCGAGGGATTGTCGGACTTGCGGGTGATCTTGTCGACCTCGTCGATATAGACGATGCCGCGCTGGGCGCGCTCGACATTGTACTCGCTCGCCTGAAGCAGCTTAAGGATGATGTTCTCGACGTCCTCGCCCACATAACCGGCCTCGGTCAGGGTGGTGGCGTCGGCCATGGTGAAGGGCACGTCGAGGATGCGCGCCAGCGTCTGCGCCAACAGCGTCTTGCCGCAGCCGGTGGGGCCGATCAGCAGGATGTTGGATTTCGCCAGTTCGATATCGCCGGACTTGGCCGCGTGGTTGAGCCGCTTGTAATGGTTGTGCACGGCGACCGACAGCACGCGCTTGGCATGGGCCTGGCCGATCACATAATCGTCCAGAACCTCGCAGATCTCCTTGGGCGTGGGAACGCCGTCGGTGGATTTCAGGCCGGTGCCCTTGGTTTCCTCGCGGATGATATCCATGCACAGCTCGACGCATTCATCGCAGATGAACACGGTCGGGCCCGCAATCAGTTTGCGAACCTCATGCTGGCTCTTGCCGCAGAACGAGCAGTAAAGCGTGTTCTTGGATTCGTTGCCGGAGTTGTTCGCCATATCAATCCTCTGAGGCTTCTTGTGGCGGGGACGCGTTGCGCAGCCCGCCCCTGTCTACCCTTCGCACCAGCCTAGGGCAGAGTATTTCCGGGCACAACGCCAAAATCCGGCGATGCGCCCCATGTGTCCTGCGGCTTATTCCCCGTCGCCCTTGGCGCGGCTCTCGACGATCTCGTCGATCAGGCCCCAGGCCTTCGCATCCTCGGGCGACATGAAGTTGTCGCGTTCCAGCGCCGCTTCGACGGCGCCCAGCTCCTGGCCGGTGTGCTTCACATAGATCTCGTTGAGCCGGGTCTTGAGCTTCTGGGTCTCCTGGGCGTGGATCATGATATCCGTCGCCTGGCCCTGGTAGCCGCCCGAGGGCTGGTGCACCATGATGCGCGAGTTGGGCAGCGAGAAGCGCATTCCCGGCGCGCCCGCGGCCAGCAGCAGCGAGCCCATCGAGGCCGCCTGCCCCACCACCAGCGTCGAAACCTTGGGCTTGATGTATTGCATCGTGTCGTAGATCGACAGGCCCGAGGTCACAACGCCGCCAGGGCTGTTGATGTACATGCTGATCTCTTTCGACGGGTTTTCCGCCTCCAGATGCAGCAGCTGCGCCACGATCAGGCTGGCCATGCCGTCATGCACGGGGCCGGTGACGAAGATGATCCGTTCCTTCAGCAGGCGCGAGAAGATGTCATAGGCCCGCTCCCCGCGCGCGGTCTGCTCGACCACCATCGGCACCAGGTTGTTCATGTAGAATTCGTAAGGATCGTTCATCTCTGCCCGCCTGTTGCTGTGCGCCCATGGTAGCGGCGCGAAACCTCACAGAGTCTTAGGGCCGCGTTCGGGGGGCTGCAAGGGGCGCGGCACCAGTTTCCTGCCCCTCAAGGGCGTTCACGCCCGCACACGGGCATTTGTGCCATCGGGTCCTTCCCTGACCCGCGCCGGCTTGGCATAACCGCCGAAGGGGCAATGGAGGAACCAATAATGCTGAAACGCCTGATCGTGGGGCTGGGGCTGTCGCTCGCAACCGCCGCCGGCGCCGCGCCGGACCCGAAAAACTGGGACGCCGTGCTGGACGAGGCCAAGGGCCAGACCGTCTATTGGAACGCCTGGGGCGGGTCCACGGCGACCAACGACTTCATCCGCTGGGCAGGCGATCAGGTGGCATCGCGCTACGACGTGCGCGTCGAGCATGTGAAGCTGTCGGACACCGCCGACGCCGTGGCCCGCGTGCTGGCCGAAAAGACCGCCGGCAAGGACGAGGGCGGCGCGATCGACCTCATCTGGATCAACGGCGCCAATTTCGCAGCGATGAAAGACAACGGATTGCTGTTCGGCCCCTGGGCCGGGGATCTGCCGAACTGGCACTATGTCGATGTCGCGGGCAAGCCCGCCGTGGTCTCGGATTTCACCGTGCCGACCGAGGGGCTGGAAAGCCCCTGGGCCATGGCGCAGGTGGTGTTCTACTACGATACCGCGCGCCTGCCCGAGCCGCCGAAATCCATGCCCGCGCTGCTGGACTGGGCCCGCGCGAATCCGGGCCGGTTCACCTTTCCGCAGCCGCCGGATTTCCTCGGCACGACCTTCATGAAACAGGCGCTTTACGGCATGGTCGCGGACCCCGCCGTGCTGCAACAGCCGGTGGAGGATGTCGATTACGACGCCGTCACCGCGCCGCTCTGGGCCTTTCTCGACGAGCTGACGCCGAACCTGTGGCGGCAGGGCCGGGCCTATCCGCAGACCGGGCCGCGCCAGATCCAGCTGATGGCCGATGGCGAGATCGACCTCGCGATCTCCTTCAGCCCGGGCGAGGCCTCGACCGCCATCGCCAACGGCCAGCTGCCCGACACGGTGCGCAGCTTCGTCCTCGACGGCGGCACCATCGGCAACGCCAGCTTCGTCGCCATCCCCTACAACGCCAACGCCAAGGCGGGGGCGATGGTGCTGGCCGATTTCCTGCTCTCGCCCGAGGCACAGGCGCGGGCCCAGGACCCCAGCGTTCTGGGCTACGGCACGGTGCTGGACCTCGCCAAGCTCGGCGCCGATGACCGTGCTCGTTTCGACGCGCTGGAGCTGGGCATCGCCACGCTCTCGCCTGAGAATCTCGGTCCCGCCCTGCCCGAGCCGCACCCGTCGTGGATGACCCGGATCGAGGCCGACTGGCAGGCGCGCTTCGGCACCGCGCAGTAGGCTGATGCGCCTGCGTTACGCCCCCGCGCTGACGCTGGCGCTGATGCTGGGCCCGGTGCTGGCCGGGCTGGCGGGCACATTGCTGCCGGCCTTCGGCATCTTTCCCGCGCTGGGCGGCACCGCGCCCAGCCTCGCGGCCATGCGCGCGCTGCTGGGCTGGCCGGGCCTTGGCCCTGCCGCGGGCCTGTCGCTGAGCACGGGCCTCGCCGCCACCGTGCTGTCGCTGATCCTGACGGCGCTGATCGTGGGCAGCTGGCACGGCACGCGGGCCTTTCGCTGGCTGGAGGCCGCGCTGTCGCCGCTGCTGTCGGTGCCCCACGCCGCCGCCGCCTTCGGCCTCGCCTTCCTGATCGCGCCCTCGGGCTGGATCGCGCGGGCGCTGTCGCCCTGGGCCACGGGCTGGAGCCGCCCGCCCGACCTGCTGATCGTGCAGGACCCCTGGGGGCTGACCATGACCCTTGGCCTCGTGACCAAGGAGATGCCCTTTCTTCTGCTGATGATGCTGGCGGCGCTGCCCCAGGCCCAGCCGCGCCGCAGCCTGACGGTGGCGCAGGCGCTGGGCTACGGGCGGCTGACCGGCTGGCTGAAGGTCATCTTTCCCCGCGTCTACGCCCAGATCCGGCTGCCGGTATATGCGGTGCTGGCCTATTCGATGTCGGTGGTGGACGTGGCGCTGATCCTCGGGCCGAACACGCCGCCGCCGCTCGCCGTGCAGGTGGTGCGCTGGATGAGCGATCCCGACCTTGCGCAACGGTTCACCGCCGCGGCGGGGGCGACGCTGCAACTGGCGCTGGTGGTCGCCGCGCTGGTCCTGTGGCGTCTCGCGGAGACCGCCGCGGCGCGGCTGGGCCGCGCCTGGGTCGCGGGGGGGCGCCGCCACCATGCCGATGCGCCGGCGCGCCGTATCGCGCTGATCCTCGGGGCGCTGTCGGCAGGGGCCGTTCTGGCCGGCCTCGCGGGGATGGCGTTGTGGTCGGTGGCGGGATTCTGGCGCTTTCCCAACGTCCTGCCCGACACGTTGACCCTCAATCCCTGGATGCGCCACGGCCCGGCGCTGCTGGACCCGACCATCGACACGATCCTGATCGCGGGCGCCGCCACCACGCTGGCGCTGGCCCTGACGCTGGCCTGCCTTCAGGCCGAGCAGCGTTACGGCCTCAGCCCCGGCGCGCGCAGCCTGTGGCTGCTTTATCTGCCGCTGCTCATTCCCCAGGTCGCCTTTCTGCCCGGGTTGCAGACGCTGGCGCTGATGGCGGGGGCCGACATGGGGCGGGGCGCGGTGATCCTGGGGCACCTCGTTTTCGTCCTGCCCTACGTCTTTCTGTCGCTGGGCGACCCGTTCCGAAGCTGGGACAGCCGGCAGGCCACCGTCGCAGCGGCGCTTGGCGCGGGTTCCGCCCGCATCTTCTGGACGCTGCGCCTGCCGATGCTGCTGGCCCCGGTTCTGACCGCCGCGGCTGTCGGCTTCGCCGTCTCGGCCGGGCAATACCTGCCGACGCTGCTGATCGGGGCGGGGCGGGTGCAGACGCTGACCACCGAGGCGGTGGCGCTGGCCTCGGGCGGCGACCGGCGGCTGATCGGGCTTTACGCCATTGCTCAGACCGGCGTGGTGGTGCTGGGGTTCGCGCTGGCCATCGCCGCGCCGCGGCTCATTTGGGCCAACAGACGGGGGATGCGCGCGGGATGAGCGACAGCGGACTGATCCTCGAAAACCTGGCCATCCTGTGGCGTGGCGCACCGCTGGTCTCCGTCGACCTGCGGATCGCGCCCGGCGAGGTGGTCACGGTGATGGGCCCCTCGGGGGTCGGCAAATCCACGCTGCTGGCGGCGATCACCGGGACGCTGGCGCCGGGTTTCGCCCTGCAGGGCGGCATCAGGCTCGACGGGCGCGAGCTGACCGCGCTGCCACCCGAGGCGCGGCATGTGGGCATTCTGTTCCAGGACGATCTGCTGTTCCCGCATCTTTCGGTGGGGGCCAACCTGGCCTTCGGCCTCAGCCCCCGCATCCGGGGCCGCGCCGCGCGCCGGGCGCGGGTTGAGGCGGCGCTGGCCGAGATCGGGCTTGCGGGCTTCGCCGCGCGCGATCCGGCCACGCTGTCGGGCGGGCAGAAGGCGCGGGTGGCGCTGATGCGGATGTTGCTGTCGGAGCCTTGCGCGCTCCTGCTGGACGAGCCGTTCTCGCGGCTCGATGCCGCCCTGCGCGACCAGATCCGGGAGCTGGTGTTCACCCGTGCCCGGGCGCTGCGCCTGCCGACGCTTCTGGTCACCCATGACGCCGCCGATGCCGAGGCCGCCGGGGGCCGCGTGATCGAGCTGGCCACGCCGGGCTAAAGCCCTAAAGCACCCTGCGGTCGAAGGAAATCGCCTTGAGGACGGCAAAGACACGCTGCCCCGGCGCCAGCCCCAACTGCGCCACCGCCGCGCGGGTGACGCGGGCGCGCAGGGGCTGGGCGCCGACGCCGAGGAATATCTCGGCGAAGGCGGTCTCGGGCTCCTCGATCACCTCGCGCAGTTCCGCCTCCAGCACGTTCTGCGCACTCAGCCCCTCGGGGCGCCTTGTGGCCAGCAGCACGTCGCGCGCCCGCACGCGGAGCTGCACCTTCGCGCCGGGCTCGACCGGGGCGGCGGGCATGACCAGCGTCTGCCCGCCGAGATCCAGCCGCATCAGCTGCCAGCGCGCATCCAGCGCCGCGACGCGCGCCTCCAGGATCACGCCCGCCTCGAACCGGCTGCCGCCCGCGTCGATGTCGAGCCGGGCGAAGACGTCGGCCACCGGCCCCGCGGCCACCACGCACCCATCCTTGAGCGCGATCATGTCGTGGGCGATGCGGGCGACCTCGTCGATGGCGTGGGTGACATAGAGCACCGGCATCCCGAAGGCTTCGGGCAGGCGGGCGATATAGGGCAGGATCGCGGCCTTGCGCCTGAGGTCGAGCGCGGCCAGCGGCTCATCCATCAGCATCAGGCGCGGGCGGCTGAGCAGGGCGCGGCCGATCGCCACCCGCTGCCGCTCGCCCCCCGAAAGCTGCGCCGGACGGCGGCCCAGCAGCGGGCCGAGGTCCAGTGCCGAGATCACCGCGTCCGCGGCGATCTCGGGCGCCACGCCGCGCGCGCGCCGTTCCGCGTAGCGCAGGTTGCCCGCCACGCTGAGATGGCCGAATAGCCGCGCGTCCTGGAACACCATGCCCACGCCGCGCCGCTGCGGCGGCACGAAGAGGCGCCGGGCGCTGTCCTGCCAGACGGTTCCATCAAACCCGACGCGCCCCGCCGCGCCCCGCTCCAGCCCCGCGATGACGCGCATAAGCGTGCTCTTGCCCGCGCCCGATGGCCCGAAGAGCGCGGTAATCCCGGGCAGGTCGCCCGCGTGGCGCGCCTCCAGCCGGAAGCCCGGATGCGAAAGCGCCAGATCGAAGGACAGCTCCGCCATCGCCTAGCCCACATGCACCGGAAAGCGGCGGTTCACGCTGTAGACCACCAGCAGGATGAGGAAGGAAAAGACCAGCATCCCGGCCGAGAGCAGATGCGCCTCGGCATAGTTGATGGTCTCGACATGTTCGTAGATCGCGATGGAGATCACCTTGGTCTGGCCGGGGATGTTGCCGCCCACCATCAGCACCACGCCGAATTCTCCGATCGTATGCGCGAAGCTGAGCACGATCGCGGTCAGATAGGCCCGCGCCGATTGCGGCACCACCACCGAGAAGAACGCGTCCCACGGCCCGGCGCGCAGGGTGGCCGCGGCCTCCAGCGGCGCGCGGCCCAACGCCTCGAAGCCTGCCTGAAGGGGCTGCACCATGAAGGGCAGCGAATAGAGGCAGGAGGCCACCACCAGCCCGGTGAAGGTGAAGGTCAGGCTCTGCCCCGTCACGTCGCGCCAGGCCGCGCCGAGCGGCGCGTTGGGGCTGAGAAAGACCAGCAGGTAGAAGCCCAGAACCGTCGGCGGCAGGACCAGCGGCAGCGCGGTCACCGCCTCGACCACGGGTTTCCACCGCCCCCGCCCCCGCGCCAGCGCCCAGGCCAGCGGCGTGCCGATGAGCAGCAGCGCCAGCGTGGTCACCGCCGCCAGCTTCAGGGTCAACCACAGGGGGGCGAGGTCAGGCAGGCTCACGCGTCACTCCACCCCGTAGCCGAAGCGCGCGATCACCGCGCGGGCCTCGTCCGATTTCAGGAAATCGAGAAAGGCGCGGGCCGCCGCATTGTCGCCGTTCAGCAGGGCCGCGTCCTGGCGGATCGGCTCATAGGCCGATCGCGGCACGTCCCAGCGGCTGCCCGAGGCCGCGTTGCGCGGGCTCAGCGCGGCCGACAGCGCCACCAGCCCCATCTCGGCATTGCCGGTGGCCACCATCGAAAAGGTCTGGCCGATGTTCTGCCCCATCACCAGCTTGCCCCGCACCTGATCGGCAATGCCCAGCGCCGCCAGCGCCTGTTCGGCGGCCGCGCCATAGGGCGCGAGATCGGGGTTGGCGATGGCGATGAAATGCGTCTCCGGGTCGGTCATCGCGGCGATGCCGTCGCCCCGGATGCGCGCCGGGTCGGGCGACCACAGGGTCAGGCGCCCCACCGCGTAGGTGAAGCGCGCGCCGGGCACGGCGTCACCCTCCTCCTCCAGACGGGCCGGGCGGGCCTGGTCGGCGGCCAGCAGCAGGTCGAAGGGCGCGGCGGATTTGATCTGGGCGTAGAGCTTGCCGGTTGAGCCGGTCGTCACCACCAGATCCGCCTCCGGGTGGGCGTCCTCGAAGAGCGGCTCGATCTCGGCCATCGCCTCGGCGAAATTGGCGGCGACGGCGGCCAGCACGCGCTCTTTCGCGGCGGCGGGCAGCCCGCCCAGCGCCAGCGCCACGGCGGCCACGCCGAGCGCTCGCAGGATCGGGCGGATCGAGGACGGAAGGGATTCGGTCACGGAGGACTCCATCGTTATGCATGGACAAACATAACGACGACGCCTCCCGCCGCAACCGTTATGCGTCATCGGACAGATCGCCCAGCATCGTCGCCATGTCCGCGCGGCTGCCCTCGGTGGCGGCCAGCGCCTCCTCCTGCATCCGGCGATAGAGGGCGAGCACCGCTTCGCCGGTGTCCGACAGCCGCGCGCCGCCGCCCTCGGCGCCGCCGCGGCTGGTCTCGACCACCGGGGCGGCGAAGGCGGCGTTCATCGCCTCGACCAGCGACCAGGCGCGGCGGTAGCTCATGCCCAGCGCCCGCCCCGCCGCCGAGATCGAGCCGGTGCGCGCGATCCCGTCCAGGATGTCGGCCTTGCCCGGGCCCATGGCGAAATCGGCGCTGAGCTTGACCCGCAGCCGCAACACGGGTTCATCCCTCATCGACATAGCCCTCGACCTGCTCGGAGCGGACACGGCGCAGGATCTCGACCAGCATGGCGGTATAGAGCCCCATGTTCAGCAGCCCGTTCGAGGCCGCCAGCCCGCCCAGGATGCGCCACTCCAGCGGCAGCAGAACATCCCCGAAGCCCAGCGTGGTGAAGGCCACGATCGAGAAATAGGCCGCCGGCTCCAGCGCGTCGAACACGCCGAGATAGATGAAGGCCAGCGCCCAGACCCAGACCGAGATCGTCAGGATGGCCAGCACCATCAGCACCGTCACCAGCAGCGTCAGCGCCAGTTTCAGCGCATGCGGCGGGCGGATCAGCCAGAAGCCGGTCAGCGTGACCAGCGCCTCGGCCGCCCAGAAGCCTCCAGCGGCGATGACAACCGTCACCAGTATCAGTTCCGTGCCGATCAGCAGCTGGTAGAACATGCCTCAAACCCTTGCGGCCTAGCCGTTTCGCGCCATTTGACCCAAATGCGCCCGGCGCCGCAAGCGGGCAGTCCTAGCCGCCCAGCCGCTGCGCGAGGTAGGCCACGGCCTTGTCCGGGGTCTCTATCCGCGGATAATCCTCCTCGGCGATGGAGACGCCCAGGCGCTTGTGCAGCGCCGTCACCAGATTGAGGATGTCCATCGAATCGAGTTCGAGGTCATCCTGCAGATGCTCGTCGCCCTCCAGCGTGTCGGGGTCGATATCGGGCGCGATACTGACCAGTTCCTCGAGAAAGGCTTTGCGGATGTCGTCAGGGGTCATAGGGCCTCCGGATCTTGCAGAAGGGTTTCGATATCGGTCAGGAATTTCGCGCCGAGGCGGCCGTCGCTGGCGCGGTGGTCGCCGGCCAGCGACAGGGTGATCATCGTGCGCGGCACCACCTGACCCGCGACCACCGCCGGCTCCTCCGCCGGCGCGCCGAAGCCCACCAGCGCCACCTGCGGCGGGTAGATGATGCCGGCCAGCGCGCCCACCCCGTTCTCGCCGAGGCTTGAGACCGTGATCGTGCCGTCGGTCAGTTCCGAGCTGCGCAGCCGCCCCGCGCGCACCCGCGCGATCACGTCGCGCATGGCGGCCATGGTCTCGTCCAGGCTCAGCCGGTCGGCATCGCGGATCGCGGGCGCGATCAGCCCGCCGCCGCGCATCGCCACGGCAAAACCCGCATGGACCGCCTTGGAGGGGGTGAAGCCATCGGCGTAATGCCCGTTCACCGCCTTGGATCTGGCCGCAGCCACCGCCGTCGCCTTCAGCAGCAGCGCGCCCATCAGCAGCCGCTCTTCGGGGCCGCGCTGCGCGTTCGCGGCCGCCAGCCAGTCGGTCGCCGCCTGAAGGTCCACCTTGTGGAACAGGTAGTAATGCGGGATCTCGCGCTTGGATTTCGACATCGCCGCGGCGATCGCCTTGCGCATCTCTGCCAGCATCTGCCCCCGGTCGGCGGCGGGCGGCGCGGGGCGGGGGCGGCCGCGGTCCAGATCGGCCAGCCGCACCGCCCCCCCCGGTCCGGAGCCGGCGACGGCGGACAGGTCGATCCCGCGCAGCCGCGCCTCGTGCCGCGCGGCGGGCGACGCGGGGATCACGCCCCCGAACGCGGCGGATGCGGCAGGCGCAGGCTCCGGCGCGGGCTTCGCCACCTCCACGGGGGCGGCGGGTGCAACGGCCTCCGGCGCCTCGGCGGGCGGCGCGGCCGCCTCGGGTTCCGCGGCCGCCTCAGGGGCGGGCGCCGCCGTCTCCCCCGCGCCGCGGATCAGCGCCAGCGGCGCGCCCACGGGCAGTTTCTGCCCCACCGCCGCGTCCAGCCGGGCGACCTCGCCCTCGTCGAATATCTCGATCTCGATTGCGCCCTTCTGGGTTTCGACCACCGCAACCACGTCGCCGCGCTTCACCTGGTCGCCCGGGGCCACCAGCCATTCGACCAGCGTGCCCGCCTCCATGTCCGCGCCCAGCGAGGGCATCGTGAAAACGCCCATCGCTACCTCCCCAGCGCGGCCTTCGCCGCCGCCACGATGCGCGGCACCTGCGGGATGGCCGCATCCTCCAGATGCTTGGGATAGGGGATCGGCACCTCGGCCGAGCAGACCCGGCCGACCGGCGCGTCCAGCGTCCAGAACACGGTCTCGGTGATCCGCGCCGAGATCTCCGCCGAGATCGAGCCCGAGCGCCAGCCCTCGTCCACGATCACCGCGCGCCGCGTGCGGCCGACCGAGGCCATGATGGTGGCGTCATCGAGCGGCCGAAGGGTCCGAAGGTCGATCACCTCGGCCGAGATCCCCTCCCTGGCCAGCTCCTCCGCCGCCTCCAGCGTCTTGTAGAGCGATCCGCCATAGGTGATCAGCGTCAGATCCTGTCCGGCGCGCCGCACGGCGGCCTTGTCGATGTCCACCGCGCCGGCATTTGCCGCGATCTCGCCCTCGTAATTGTAAAGCAGCGCGTTTTCGAAGATCAGCACCGGATCGGGATCCTGCAGCGCCGTCCACAGCATGCCGCGCGCGTCCTCCAGCGTGGCCGGGGCCAGCACGCGCAGGCCGGGAATGTGGGCATACCAGCCCTCCAGCGAATGCGAGTGCTGCGCGGCGAGCTGCTTGCCCGCGCCGGTGGCCATGCGGATCACGCAGGGCACGCCGAACTGCCCGCCCGACATGTGGCGGATGGTGGCCGCCGTGTTCATGATCTGGTCGAGCGCGAGCAGGCTGAAATTCACCGTCATCACCTCGATGATCGGGCGCATCCCGGCGGCGGCGGCGCCGATCCCCGCCCCGGTGAAACCGCTTTCCGACAGCGGCGTGTCGCGGATGCGGTCCTCGCCGAACTCGGCCATCAGCCCCTTGGAGACCGCGTAGCAGCCGCCATAGGCGCCCACGTCCTCGCCCATCAGAAACACGCGCTCGTCGCGGTGCATCGCCTCGCGGATCGCCTGTTTCATCGCCTCGCGATAGGTCATGGTGACCTTCTCGGCCGAGGGCTCGACCGGCGGGGGCGGCGCGGGGCGCTCCTCGGCCATGACATGGCGGGTCAGGGTCTCCAGCGGCTCCCACGGGCTTTGCTCGGCGAACTCCACGGCCTCGGCGATCTCGGCGTCGATCTCCGCCTCGATGGCGTCGACCTCCGCCTCGTGCAGCAGCCCGTTTTCCAGAAGCCACCCCTGGAATTTCACGATCGGCCCGCGCAGGCGCCACGCCGCCACCTCGTCCTTGTCGCGGTAGAGCTGGGCGTCGAACATCGAATGCGCGCGGAAGCGGTAGGTGAGGCATTCCAGGAAGTGCGGCTGGCCGGTCTCGCGCACCGCGGCCAGCGCCTTGCGCGCCGCCACCTCGACCGCGACCACGTCCATGCCGTCGACCTGATGCGCCTCGATGCCGTAGCTCGCGGCCTTGGCGCGGATCTCGGTCTGGCTTTCGGTGCGCGCCAGCGCCGAGCCCATGGCGTAACCGTTGTTCTCGCAGACGAACAGCACCGGCAGCTTCCACAGTTTGGCAAGGTTCATCGCCTCGTGGAACTCGCCCTCGGCAACGGCGCCCTCGCCGAAGAAACAGACGGTGACATGCGGCAGCCCGCGCATCCTGTCGGCCAGCGCCAGCCCTGCGGCCAGCGGCAGCCCGCCGCCCACGATGGCGTTGCCGCCGTAGAAATTCAGCCCGGCGTCGAAGATATGCATCGAGCCGCCCCGCCCGCCCGAGGCGCCGGTGGCCTTGCCGTACATCTCGGCCATGACCTGGGGCATGGGCACACCGCGGGCCAGCGCGTGGCCGTGCTCGCGGTAGGTGGCGACGATGCGGTCCGACGGCTCCAGCGCCGGGATCACACCCGTCGCGATCGCCTCCTCGCCGTCATAGAGATGCAGGAAGCCGCGGATTTTCTCCTGCGTGTAGGCTTCGGCGCATTTGTCCTCGAACTTGCGGATGCGGATCATGCCCTTGAGCAACTCGCGCACATGGTCATGGGTCAGGTGGGGTTTGTCGGCGCTCATTTCTCATCCGTCTCCAGCGTGGAAATATCGCCCTCGGGCAGGCCCAGTTCGCGCGCCTTGAGAAGGCGGCGCATGATCTTGCCCGAACGGGTTTTGGGCAGGGTCTGGCGGAACACCACCTCGCGCGGGGCGACCGCGGGGCCGAGCTTTTTCCGCGCATGGCCGCGGATGGATTTCTCCAGCTCCTCCGAAGGTTCGAACCCCGGGTTCAGGGCGACATAGGCCTTCACCACCTCGCCCGCGGTCTCGTCGGGGATGCCGATCACCGCGGCCTCGGCCACGGCCTCGTGCTCGATCAGGGCGCTTTCCACCTCGAAGGGGCCGATCAGGTGGCCGGAGGTCTTGATCAGGTCATCGGCGCGGCCCACGAACCAGAAATAGCCGTCCTCGTCGCACATGGCGAGGTCGCCCGACAGGTACCAGCCATCGACGAAAGCCTTCTGGTAACGCGCCTCCTCGTGCAGATAGGCGCGCATCATCGAGGGCCAGCCGGGGCGCAGGGCCAGTTCGCCGATCTCCCCCGGTTTCAGTTCCCGCAGGGTGCCGTCCTCGCGCTCCACGATGCCGGCGCTTATCCCCGGCAGCGGCTTGCCCATCGAGCCCGGCTTGATGTCCATCGCCAGGGTGTTGGCGATCATGATGCCCCCCGTCTCGGTCTGCCACCAATTGTCGTGGAAGGGCTGGCCGAAGACCTCGTTGCCCCAGACCACCGCCTCTGGGTTGAGCGGCTCGCCCACCGAGGCCATGAAGCGCAGGTTGCCGAAATCGTAAGGTTCCGCCGCCGCCTTGCCCGCGCGCATCATCATGCGGATGGCGGTGGGGGCGGTGTACCAGACCTCAACCTTCTCGTCCTGGAGGATCGTGTACCAGCGGTCGAGGTCGAACTCCGCCTCATCCACGATCATCGTGCAGCGATGGACCAGCGGCGCGATGATGCCGTAGGAGGTGCCGGTGACCCAGCCCGGATCGGCGGTGCACCAGAATTTCGTGCCCGGCACGAGTTCCAGCGCATAGCGGCCGGTCATGGCGTGGTTGACCACCGCGCCATGCACATGCACCGCCCCCTTGGGCCGGCCGGTCGTGCCGGAGGTGAAATGGATCAGCGCGGTCTCCTCGGGCGCGGTGTGCACCACGTCGAACCGCGGATCGGCCGCCGCCATCGCCGGGCCCAGCGCCACGCAGCCCTCGGGCGCCTCGTCGCCCACGACAAGAACGCATTTGAGCGAGGGGATCTCCGCCGCCCAGTCCGCGATCTTGCGGCGGTAGAGGCCCGCCGTGGTGACCAGCACATTGGCCTCGGCGATCTCCATGCGGGTGCGGATCGGCTCGGGGCCGAAGGCCGAGAACAGCGGCGAAAACGTCATCCCCGCCTTCAGCGTTCCCAGCGCGGCGATGTAAAGCTCGGGCTCGCGGCCCATCAGGCCGTAGACCCGGTCGCCGCGCTCCAGCCCCTGCGCCTTCAGCACATTGGCGAAACGCGCGGTCGCCTCGGCGAGATCGGCATAGGAGAAATCGCGCCTCTCGCCCGATTTGCCCATCCAGCGCATCGCCACCTGCCCGCCATGTCCCGCCGCCACATGGCGGTCCACCGCCTCATGGGCGATGTTCAGCGCGCCGTCGGGCATCCCGTCGAGCATCGCGCGCGCCTCGTCCCAGTCGAAGCCGGCGCGCGTGGCGTCGGGGTCGGGCAGCACGGCGCGCGCCCTGGTCGCTGCGTCCTTCCTGATCGTGGCCCAGGTCATTCTGTCTCCTCCCAATCACCTCTTGGCCGGCATGAGGTTCGGCTAGCCCTCCGCCTCTGCCACATGATGTTTCACGGCCATGAAACTGTCCGGCGTGACCGAAATCGTGTCGATCCCCGCCTCCACCAGATACCGCGCGAAGGCGGGGTTGTTGCTGGGCGCCTGCCCGCAGAGCCCGACCTTGGCGCCCGCCTTGTGCGCGCGCGCGATCACCTCGCGGATCATCCACAGCACCGCCGGGTTGCTCTCGTCGAACAGCCCCGCCAGTTCGCCCGAGTCGCGGTCGACCCCCAGCGTCAGCTGGGTCAGGTCGTTCGAGCCGATGGAGAACCCGTCGAAGCGTTTGGCGAATTCCTCGGCCAGGATGACGTTGGAGGGGATCTCGCACATCACATAGACCTGGAGGCCGTTCTCGCCGCGCCTCAGCCCGTTCTCGGCCATGACCTCCAGCACGCGGTCGGCCTCCTCCGGCGTGCGGCAGAAGGGGATCATCACGATCACGTTGTCGAAGCCCATCTCCTCGCGCAGGCGCTTCACCGCGCGGCATTCCAGCGCGAAGCCGTCGCGATAGGCGGGCGCGTAGTAGCGCGAGGCGCCGCGGAACCCGATCATCGGGTTCTCCTCGTTCGGCTCGAACTGGCGCCCGCCCAGAAGGTCGGCATATTCGTTGGTCTTGAAATCGCTCATCCGCAGGATCATCGGGTGCGGGTAGCAAACGGCGGCGATCCGCGAGAGGCCCTGCGCCAGCCGGTCGACGAAGAACTCGGGCTTGCTGTCGTAGCCCGCGGTCAGCGCCTCGATCTCTTCGCGCGCGGCCTCGTCCTTCAGCGCGTCGAAGCGGGTCAGCGCCAGCGGGTGCACCTTGATGGCGTTGTTGATCACGAATTCCATCCGCGCCAGGCCCACGCCCTCGGCCGGCAGCCGCCACCAGCGCGCCGCCGCCGCCGGGTTGGCCATGTTCAGCATGATCCTCGTGCGGGTCTCGGGGACGTCGCCCAGCGCGATCTCCTCGACCTCGTAATCTGCGATGCCCTCGTAGATATAGCCCGTCTCGCCCTCCGCGCAGGAGACCGTCACCTCCTGCTGGTCATGCAGCATGTGGGTGGCGTTGCCGGTGCCCACGATGGCGGGCAGGCCGAGCTCGCGGCTGACGATGGCGGCGTGGCTGGTGCGGCCGCCGTGATCGGTGATGATGGCCGAGGCGCGCTTCATGATCGGCACCCAGTCGGGGTCGGTGGTCGAGGTCACAAGGATCGCCCCGTCCACGAAACGGCCGATATCGCGGGCGTGTTCGATCAGGCAGACCTGCCCCGTGGCCACCGCGCTGCCGACGCTGAGCCCGGTCAGCAGGGTCCTGCCCGCCTGTTTCACCGTGTAGGATTTCATCGCCGCCGCGCCCAGGCGCGACTGCACCGTCTCGGGCCGGGCCTGCACGATATAGAGCAGCCCGGTCTCGCCGTCCTTGGCCCACTCCATGTCCATCGGCTGGCCGTAGTGTTCCTCGATGGTGCAGGCCATGCGCGCGAGATCGAGGATCTCGGCATTGCTCAGCACGAAGGAGGCGCGCTCGGCCTTCGAGGTGGGCACGTTGCGCGTCTTGGCGCCGCCGCCGGCGTAGATCATCTTCTTTTCCTTGGCGCCCAGCGACTTCTCCACGATGGGCGTCAGGCCGGGACGGTCGAGGAAGGGCTTGTAGACCTGGTATTCGTCCGGGTTCACCGCGCCCTGCACGACGTTCTCTCCCAGCCCCCAGGCGGCATTGATCAGCACCACCTTGTCGAAGCCCGACTCGGTGTCGATGGAGAACATGACCCCCGAGCCGCCGACATCGGCGCGCACCATCTGCTGCACGCCCACCGACAGCGCCACCTTCATGTGGTCGAAGCCCTTGAGCTGGCGGTAGGTGATCGCCCGGTCGGTGAACAGCGAGGCATAGCAGCGCCGGCAGGCGTCCAGCAGTTCGGCCTCGCCCACCACGTTGAGAAAGGTCTCCTGTTGGCCGGCGAAGGAGGCGTCGGGCAGATCCTCGGCGGTGGCAGAGGAGCGCACCGCGACCGAGGGGCGCATCTCGCCCAGCCGGCTGGCCAATTCGGTGTAGGCGGCGCGGATCTCGTCCAGCACGCCGGAGGGAAAATCGCCCGCCCGGATCATCGCGCGGATCTGCTGGCCCGCCTCCGCGAGCGGCAGCTTGCCTGCCTCCAGCGCCGCCAGCGCCGCGCCGATGCGACCCTCCAGATCGTTCGCGGCGATGAAGGCGCGATAGGCCCGTGCCGTGGTGGCGAAGCCGGTGGGCACCCGGATGCCGCGCGCGCCCAGCGTCTGCACCATCTCGCCCAACGACGAGTTCTTGCCGCCCACGATGGCGACATCGCCCCGGCCGAGTTCCTCGAACCAGATTACGCTCTTGCCCAAACTCTCCTCCCAAGACCTGTGGCCGCGATACCCCGACGCTACGGGGGCCATTGTCGCCGCGCCTTGATCCGCATCAAGGCGAGTGCCGGCGCCGCCCCGCACTCTGCGCTGAGGCAAATCACACCGGGATGGCAAAAGAATGGCCGCAGACAGCCGGCAGGCCGCGCCGCGCCCGCCCGGCGCGGGGCTGACCCACGCAGAGGCGCAGGCGCGGCTTGAGACGCATGGCCGCAACGAACTGGCCCCCGTGCGCCAGACGCCGGCGGCGGTGATCCTGCTGCGCCAGTTCACCGGGCTGCTGGTGGTGATCCTGATCGTCGCCGCCGCCCTCGCCGCCGTGCTGGGCGAGGCGATCGACGCCATCGCCATCTCGCTGGTGGTGGCGCTGAACGGCGCGCTGGGTTTCGTGCAGGAATGGCGGGCCGAGACCGCGCTGGTTGCGCTGCGCAACATGCTGGCCACCCGCGCGCGGGTGATGCGCGACGCGGTCGAGCAGATGATCGACACCCGCGACATCGTGCCGGGCGACCTCATTCTGCTGGCCGCGGGCGACAAGGTGCCCGCCGACATGTCCGTCCTCAGCGCCGCCGAACTGCGCATCGACGAAAGCGTGCTGACCGGCGAATCCTTCCCGGTGGAGAAGGACGCCGCCGACCCCGAGGCGCGACTCTTCATGGGCACCTCGGTGGTGGCGGGCCGGGCCGAGGGGCTGGTGGTGGCCACCGGGCAGCGGACCGAATTCGGCCGGATCGCCGACCTCACCGGCGCGGTGGAACGCAAGCCCACGCATCTGCAGGTCAAGCTCGGCCAGCTCGCCCGCCAGATGGGCGTGATCGCGCTGATCGCGGCGGCGCTGGTGGGGGCGGCGGGCATCCACGCCGGCAAGGCCCCGGCCGAGATGTTCATGACCGCGCTGTCGCTGGCCGTCGCCGTGGTGCCCGAGGGGCTGCCGGCGGTGGTGACGATCACGCTGGCGCTGGGCGCCTCGGCCATGGTGCGCCAGAACGCGCTGGCCCGCCGCCTGCAGGCGGTGGAGACGCTGGGCGCGGCCACCGTGATCTGCACGGACAAGACCGGCACCCTGACCGAGGACGCGATGACCGCGGCGCGGATCTCGATGCCGGGGCGCGACCTCGTCGTCACCGGCACCGGCTACGACCCGGCGGGCCATATCGAGTTCGAGGGCGCCAGCCTGCGCGCCGCCGACGACGCCGATCTGGCCGACCTGCTGGAAACCGCCCTGCTGTGCAACAACGCCCGCCTGCGCCGCGAGGGCGGGCGCTGGCGCATGGTGGGAGAGCCGACCGAGGGCGCGCTGGTGACTCTGGCCTACAAGGGCTGGACCCCGATGCCGCGCGACGGCGCGGTGCTGGCCGAGATGCCGTTCTCCTCCGAACGCAAGCGGATGAGCGTGCTGTCCCCCGGCGGCGCGGGCTACGTCCTGCACGTCAAGGGCGCCCCCGAGGTGATCCTCGAGCGCGCCGCGACCCTGCGCGAGAACGGCCGGACCCTGCCGCTGGACACCGCCGCGCGCGGCCGGCTGCACGCCGCCTACGAGGCGCTCGCCGCCCGGGGCATGCGGGTGATCGCGCTGGCGCGCGCGCATCGGGACGATCCCACCCTGCCCGAGACCGAGCGCGACCTCGAATTCCTCGGCTTCGTCGGCCTGATCGACCCGCCCCGCCCCGAGGTCAAGGAGGCCATCCGGGGCTGCCAGGCGGCCGGGATCGGGGTGATCATGATCACCGGCGACGGCCCGCTCACGGCGCGCGCCATCGCCGAACAGCTCGACCTGCCGGTCGGGCGCGTGCTGACCGGCAACGAGGTGGAGCGCCTGACCGACGGGGAACTGGTCGAGGCGCTGGGGCAACAGCCGCTGTTTGCGCGCAGCACCCCCGCGCACAAGCTGCGCATCGTCTCGGCCCTGCAGGCGCGCGGCGAGATCGCCGCCATGACCGGCGACGGGGTAAACGACGCGCCGGCGCTGAAACAGGCCGATATCGGCGTGGCGATGGGGCTGCGCGGCACCGATGTGGCCAAGGATGCCGCCGACCTGGTGCTGCTGGACGACAATTTCGCCACCATCCTGCGCGCCATCCGCGAGGGCCGGCGCCAATATGAGAACGTCAAGAAATTCGTCCGCTACCTGCTGGCCTCCAACACCGGCGAGGTGCTGGCGATCGCCGGCAACCTGGTGATCGGCGGGCCGCTGGTGTTCCTCGCCACCCAGATCCTGTGGATGAACCTGATCACCGATGGCGCCACCGCCGTGGCGCTGGGGCTGGAAAAGCCCACCGCCGACCAGATGCAGCGCCCGCCCCGGCCGCGGTCCGCGCCGATCCTGGGGCGCGGCGGCTTTGCCACGCTGGTGCTGTTCGGCACCTATACCTCGGCGGCGACGCTGTGGATCTTCTACCACTTCCTGCCGCAGGGCGAGGGGCTGGCCCGCACCGCCGCCTTCACCGCCATGCTGCTGTTCGAAAAGGCCAGCGTCTTCGCCTTCCGCGCGCTGACCCTGCCCTGCAGCAAGATCGGATGGTTCTCCAACCCGCTGCTGCTGGTGGCGCTGACCGCCTCGGTGGGCGCGCAGGTGGCGGCGGTCTACTGGCCGCCGATGCAGCTGCTGCTGCACACCGAGGCGCTGGGCCGCGCCCACTGGCAGATGATCGCGCTGCTGTCGCTGCCGCTGCTGATCCTGCCCGAGCTCTACAAGGCCGCGACCTGGCGCCGCCGGCTGAAGGCGGCGGGCTGAGCGGACGGCGCCGCCCCCCCGGCGGCGATCGGGGCGCGACAGGTCTTGGCCAAAGCGGCGCCAGCGCCTATAGCTGCGCGCAGGCAAAAGGATGACCGACATGCGACAGGCCCAGATCACACGGACCACCGCCGAGACCGATATCACCGTCTCGGTCAATCTCGACGGCACGGGCGTCTACGACAACCAGACCGGCGTGGGCTTCTTCGACCACATGCTGGACCAGCTGGCGCGGCACTCGCTGATCGACATGACGATCCGGGCCAAGGGCGATTACCACATCGACGACCACCACACGGTCGAGGATACCGGCATCGCGCTGGGCCAGGCGCTGGCTCAGGCGCTGGGCGACAAGAAGGGCATCCGCCGCTACGGCGCCTGCCTGCTGCCAATGGACGACGCGCTGGTGCGCGCCGCGCTGGACCTCTCGGCCCGGCCCTATCTGGTGTGGAACGTCGAACTGCCCACCGCCAAGATCGGCACATTCGACACCGAGCTGGTGCGCGAGTTCTTCCAGGCGTTCAGCACCCACGGCGGCATCACCCTGCATGTGGACGCCCTGCACGGCATCAACAGCCACCACATCGCCGAGGCCGCGTTCAAGGCCGTCGCCCGCGCCCTGCGCGAGGCGGTCGAGACCGACCCGCGCAAGGCTGACGCCATCCCCTCCACCAAGGGGGCGCTGTAGGACCATGGTCACGGCCATCATCGACTACGAATCGGGCAACCTGCATTCGGCGGAAAAGGCGTTCCAGCGCATGGCGCGCGAAGTCGGCGCGGGCGAGGTGATCGTCACCTCCGACCCCGACGCGGTGCGCCGCGCCGAGCGGATCGTGCTGCCCGGCGACGGCGCCTTCCCGGCCTGCCGGAAGGAGCTGTTCGACCACCGCGGGCTGTTCGAGGCGATCGAGGAGGCGGTGATCGGCAACGGCCGCCCCTTCATCGGGATCTGCATCGGCATGCAGATGCTGGCCACCCGCGGACTGGAATACGAGGAGACGCCGGGCTTCGACTGGATCGGCGGCGAGGTGGTGCGGATCGCCCCCTCCGATCCGTCCCTCAAGGTGCCGCACATGGGCTGGAACGACCTGGTGATCGACCACCCCCACCCGGTGCTCGACGGCATCAAGACCGGCGACCACGCCTATTTCGTCCATTCCTACCACTTCCGCGTGGACGATCCGGCGCGTCGGCTGGCCTGGTGCGACTACGGCGGCGAGATCACCGCCATCGTCGGCCGCGACAATATCGTGGGCACCCAGTTCCACCCGGAGAAAAGCCAGGCCACCGGCCTGCGCCTGATCGGAAATTTCCTGAAATGGAAGCCGTGAGCCGGCCGCGCGCCGCGCTCAGCTGGTCCTCGGGCAAGGATTGCGCCTTCGCCCTGCACAAGGTCCGGCAGGGCGGCGAGGTCGAGGTGACCGCCGCGCTGACCACCACCAACGCGGCCTTCGACCGCGTGGCCATGCACGGCACCCGCAACGCGCTGCTGCGCCGGCAGGTGGCGGCGATGGGGCTGGAGCCGATCGAGGTGCCGCTGCCCTGGCCCTGCTCCAACGCCGAATACGAGGCGTGCATGGAAACGGCGCTGGCCGCGCTGCACGAACGCGGCATCACCCACATGGTGTTCGGCGACCTGTTCCTCGAGGACGTGCGCGCCTATCGCGAGGCGCAACTCGCGGGCACCGGCATCACGCCGCTCTTCCCGCTCTGGGGGCGCGACACCGCCGCGCTGGCGCGCGAGATGATCGCGACCGGCTTCGAGGCGCGGATCGCCACGCTCGACCCCTCGAAGATCCCCGCGGACCTCGCCGGGGCGCGCTTCGACGCGGATTTCCTCGACGCCCTGCCCGCGGGCGTCGATCCCTGCGGAGAGCGGGGCGAGTTCCACACCGCCCTTCTGGCCGGCCCAATTTTCTCCGCCCCGATCGCGGTGGAGTTGGGCGAGGTCGTCACCCGCGACGGCTTCACCTATGCCGACATCGTGCCTGTCTAGGCGTCACTTCACCCGCTGCCAGGTCTGCTTCTTGCAGATCGGGCCGAAACAGCCCGACACGCGCAGCGTATCGCCCGACAGCACCATCTTCGAGCTGAAGACCTTGTCGCTCGAGGGCTGCCAGATCCGCCCGTTGCGGTATTGGCCCTCTCCCCGCGGCTCCATGTCCCAGACCAGCCGCTTGCCGATGTTGCCGGACTGGTATTCGCCCTCGCCGTTGAAGGTGCGCGAGATCGTGCCGCAGATCGCCCCCTCGCCGCATGGCTGCATCTGGACATAGGCGAAGCTGCCGTCGTCGGGCTGCGTCTGCCAGGTGCCGATCACCGGGTCGGCCCAGGCCGGCGCCGCCAACCCCAGGCCCAGCGCCGCGCCGAGCATCGCTTTCCTCATGTCATCCTCCCTCATCTCCTTCGGGCAGTCTGAGACGGCGCCGCGCATCCGCGCAAGCGTGACGTGGGGTTCCGGCCCGCGTTGCATTCCGCCGCGATCGGTGCAAAGGAACGCCCAGACCTGCCAGACACGGAGCCCGGCCATGATCCTCTACCCCGCCATCGACCTCAAGGACGGAAATTGCGTGCGCCTCTACAAGGGCGAGATGGACCAGGCCACCGTGTTCAACGACGACCCGGCGGCCCAGGCCCGCGCCTTCCAGGACGCGGGCTGCGAATGGCTGCACCTCGTCGACCTCAACGGCGCCTTCGCCGGCGCGCCGGTCAACGCCCCGGCGGTCGAGGCGATCCTCGCCGCGACCGACGTGCCCGCCCAGCTCGGCGGCGGCATCCGCGACATGGCCACGATCGAACGCTGGCTCGACAAGGGGCTCGCGCGCGTGATCCTCGGCACCGTGGCGGTGGAGAACCCCGAGCTGGTCCGCGCGGCCGCCCGCGCCTTCCCCGGTCAGGTGGCGGTCGGCATCGACGCCCGCGACGGCCGCGTCGCCACCAAGGGCTGGGCCGAGGAGACCGACGTCATGGTGACCGATCTCGCCAGGTCCTTCGAGGACGCCGGCGTCGCCGCGATCATCTACACGGACATCAACCGCGACGGCGCCATGCAGGGCCCCAATGTCGCGGCCACGGCGGCGCTGGCCAACGCCGTCTCCATCCCGGTGATCGCGTCGGGCGGCGTCAGCTCGCTCGACGACCTGCGCGCGCTGAAAGCCTGCGGCGCGCCGCTCAACGGCGTGATCTCCGGCCGCGCCCTCTACGACGGCGCCATCGACCTGGCCGAGGCCCTTGAAATCCTGAAAGACTGACCCTTCTTCTTGGCAGAAATACTCCGGGGGAGTCGCGCAAAGCGCGACGGGGGCAGCGCCCCCGCCCCTTCGCCCCTTGCCCGACCGGCCCGATTGGATGTAACACTCGCCCATGCTGAAAATCCGCATCATCCCCTGCCTCGACGTGGCCGACGGCCGCGTGGTCAAGGGCGTCAACTTCGTCGATCTGGTCGATGCCGGCGACCCGGTGGAGGCGGCCAAGGCCTATGACGCCGCCGGCGCCGACGAGCTGTGCTTCCTCGATATCCACGCCACCCATGAAAACCGCGGCACCATGTTCGACCTGGTGCGCCGCACCGCCGAGCAGTGCTTCATGCCGCTGACCGTGGGCGGCGGCGTGCGAACGGTCGAGGATGTGCGCAACCTGCTGCTCGCGGGCGCCGACAAGGTCAGCTTCAACTCCGCGGCGGTGGCCAATCCCGATATCGTGCGCGAGGCGGCCGAACATTTCGGCAGCCAGTGCATCGTGGTCGCCATCGACGCCAAGACCGTGTCCCCCGGCAAGTGGGAGATCTTCACCCACGGCGGGCGGCGCCCCACCGGCATCGACGCGGTGGAATTCGCCCGGACCGTGGCGGAAAAGGGCGCGGGCGAGATCCTTCTCACCTCGATGGACCGCGACGGCACCCGCGCGGGCTTCAACCTGGAACTGACCCGGGCGATTTCCGATGCGGTGGACATCCCCGTCATCGCCTCCGGCGGCGTCGGCACTCTCGACCACCTGGTCGAGGGCGTGACCAAGGGCGGCGCCAGCGCGGTGCTGGCGGCCTCGATCTTCCATTTCGGCGAATTCACCGTGCAGCAGGCCAAGGAGCACATGGCCGCCGCCGGCATCCCGGTGCGGCTGACATGAGCGCGCTGGAGCGGCTCGCCGCCACGATCGCGGCCCGCAGGGGCGCGGACCCGGACAGTTCCTGGACGGCGAAACTGCTGGCCAAGGGCCCCGAGAAATGCGCCGAGAAATTCGGCGAGGAAGCGGTCGAGGCGATCATCGAGGCGGTGAAGAACGACCGCGCCAAACTGACGGCCGAGGCCGCCGACGTGCTCTATCACCTGCTGGTGATGCTCGCCGCCCGCGACGTGACGCTGGCCGATGTCCTGGCCGAACTGGAACGCCGCGAGGGCACATCGGGCCTCGCGGAAAAGGCCGCGCGCAACGGCTGACCCCTTCTTCTTGGCGAAAATACTCCGGGGGTCTGGGGGCAGCGCCCCCAGCCTCGCCTCACAACTTCGACGAGATCACGCCGGTCGCGAACCCACCCATCCTCAGTTCCCCGAACAGGCGCTGGTATTCGATCTTGGGGCAGCGGTCCATGATCACGTCCAGCCCGGCGGCCCGCGCCGCCTCGGCCGCCTCCTCGTTGTGCACGCCGATCTGCATCCACACCGTGCGCAGGCCCGGCAGGCAGGCCAGCGCCTCCTCGACGATCGGCTGCACATGCTCGGAGCGGCGGAAGATATCCACCATGTCCACCGGCACATCCTTCGGAATCGACGCGAGATCGGCGAAGATCTCCTCGCCCAGCACGGTCTTGCCCGCGTGGCCGGGGTTGACCGGGATCACCCGCATTCCCTTCAACTGGAGATAACGCGCCACATAATAGCTCGGGCGCACCGGGTTCGGCGACATGCCGACCACCGCCACCACCTTGGTGCGGTTCAGAATCTGTCGCAGGAATTCGTCGGAATAGCTGTTCATGCCTGCACCCTACGCAAAAAGAAGCGCCCGAGCCAAGAGGCCGGGCGCCAGTCACGGAACGAGGGACAGTGTAGTGAAACGCGAGAGTTCCGTATTCGCGCTTCATGATGGATAAATAGGAACCGCAGCGCGGTTTACCAGAGCATGTAATATATCTGTGAACGAAGGATGAACGGCGCTGCGGGCAGCTCAGTCGAACACGTCCTCGACGAAATCGGCCACCTCGCCCAGCAGCCAGCGCGCGCGGGACGTGCGCCTTTTCGGCTTGCCGGGTTTGCGCGGCTTCCGGGGCTTTTCCGCCGATTCCGCACTGGGCGCAGAGGGTTCGGACCCCAGCCGTTTCAGCGCATCGAGCGGCGCGCCGCAGGAGGCGCAGGTCAACTCGTGCCGCCCCTCATGGCCCAGCACCAGCGCGGCGCGTGTGCCGCAATAGCTGCAGGTGGCGATCTTGGGGCTGTGCGGCATGGGCTGACTACTCCGTCGGGTCCTTCCCGGCAGCATATAGGGCGACCGCCGCCGCGTTGGAGACATTGAGCGACCCGAAGTCGCGGGCGAAGGGGATTTTCACCAGCTTGTCGCACAGATCGCGGGTGCGCTCACGCAGCCCCGGTCCCTCGGCGCCGAGCACGAGCGCCAGCGGCAGCGCGCGCGCCTCCTCCAGCGCCGCCTCCAGCGTGACCTCCGCCGCGCCGTCGAGGCCGAGCAGGACATAGCCCATCTTGCGCAGCTCGGTCATCGCGTCGCCCAGGTTCTTGACCCGCAGGTAGGGCTGGCGTTCCAGCGCGCCCGAGGCGGTCTTGGCCAGCGCCCCGGTCTCGGGCGCCGCGTGGCGCTGCGGCGCGATCACCGCGCGGGCGCCGAACACCTCGGCCGAGCGCAGAATCGCCCCCACGTTATGCGGGTCGGTCACCCGGTCGAGCAGCAGCAGCCGCGGCGCGCCCTGTCCCGGCTCGCACAGATCGTGGAGGCTGCCCCAGTTCAGCGGCCTGACCTCCAGCGCCGCGCCCTGGTGCACCGAACCGGCCTCGATGGGCGCGGCGAATTTGCGCGGGTCGCTGATCTCGGGCGTCATGCCGGAGGCCGCGATCGCCTCGGCCAGCTTGTCGGCGGCGTTCTTGGTGACCACGAGCCGCAACCTTTCGCGCGCCGGATTCACCAGCGCGTCGCGCACCGCGTGCAGGCCGAACAGCCACACGGTTTCGGCCGCCGAAGCCCGCTTCGCACGCTCTTTTTCGATCACCCAATCCGGCTTTTTCATCGCGCCCGCGCCCTCTTTTTGTCGAGCGCGGACCATGCGTCACGCAAGGAGCCGGCGCAAGGGATTTTCCTGTTGACGACCCCGGTGGGGGGCGGTATCCAGCGCCCCACGTCGGGCGACGTGCTGCAAGGTGCGGCAGCGGACTGTAACTCCGCCGGGGAGACCCATGCCTGGTTCGATTCCAGGGTCGCCCACCATCTCCCCCCGCATTTTTCGACCGGAAAAACCGCCGCGGAAACCGATTCCGCCGCCCGCATGGCATGGCAGACACGGCCCGGGGGCGATTTCTGCTTTCTTTTTATCGACCATCAAACCCTTTCCGCAATTTGGAAAAAAAATATTACCAATTCCCGGAATCCCGCCCTATGATGCATCCATGCTCGCCTTTCCCCGTTCGGGCGGCGAGCCATGGAGACCTAGGGAGGAATACATGACCAAACATCCGACTAACCGTCGTGGTGCGCTGCGCGCGTTGGCAGGTGCCAGCGCAGCCGCGCTGGCGGCGCCTCATATCGCCTCGGCCGCGGCCAACGGCACGACCTGGAAGATCCAGACCAGCTGGCCCGGCGGCGCCGGCCTGCAGATCTTCAAGGACTGGTGTGCGACCATCGCCGAGAAGACCGGTGGCGAGCTGGCCTTCCAGCCCTTCGGCGCGAACGACGTGGTGGGCGACTTCCAGCTGTATGACGCGGTGAAGAATGGTGTGCTGGACGCGGTGAACCCGTTCACCATCTATGCCCAGGGCATCATCCCGGCCGCGACCTTCCTGACCTCGTACCCGCTGGGCCTGCGCAACCCGCACGAATGGGACGTGTTCTACTACGGCCTGGGCGGCCTGGAGATCGCGCGCGAGCTCTACGCCAAGCAGGGCCTGCACTTCGTCGGCCCGATCCACCACGGCCCGAACATCATCCACTCCAAGGTTCCGATCCGCTCGATCGACGACTTCCGCGGCCGCAAGATGCGGATGCCCGGCGGCATGGTCGCCGAGGTGTTCGGCGAAATCGGCGCCGAAACCACCGTTCTGCCCGGCTCGGAAATCTTCCCGGCGCTGGAGAAGGGCACCATCGACGTGGCCGACTATGTGGGTCCGGCGGTCAACTACTCGCTCGGCTTCAGCCAGGTGACCAAGTACATCTCCATGGGCCCTCCGGGCTTCATGTCGCTGTACCAGCCGGTCGACCTCATGGACCTGACCGTTGGCCAGGCCGCTTGGGATGCGCTGAGCCCGGCGATGCAGCAGTTCGTCGAGATGGAGACGCATGTCTACTCCGACATGCACCACGCCGCGATCCAGAAGGCAGACCAGGAAGCCTGGGCCAAGTTCGAGGCCGACGGCACCGAGGTCACCCGCCTCAGCCAGGACGACGTGGAACTGATGACCGAGGTCGCCGTGCCGATCTGGTTCAAATACGCCAACCGCGACAAGGATGCCGCGCGCGTGTTCAAGATTCAGCTGGACTACATGATGTCCGGCTCTCTGGGCTACGTGTCGCCGGAGCTGGTCGAAGGGCACACCCTCGACCTGTGATATCCTGCCGCGGTCGGGGATGACCGCACCGCCGCCCGGCGCTTTGGCGCCGGGCGGCTCCTTTCTTACTCTAGTACAACACAGGACAGTGATATGCCTGGTCTCAGCTTCACGCTGCCGCACTGGCTTTACTGGGTTGGCCTCATCGCGTTTCCGCTCATCGCGATGTCGCTGGCCCGACGGCCCAAGCCGCAGCAACAGGGGTACTCGACCGCCCTTGGCTACATGATCCTCGTCACCGGCGGGATCATCGGATTGCACCGCTTCTACCTCAAGAGCCTTCTGGGGCTGGTTTTCCTCCCCGTCTTCATCTTCATCCTGGTTGCCAACGGCCAGCAGCACGACGCACGCTCGATCGAGTCCGACCTGACCAATGCCCTGCGCATGGCGGAGCGCACCATCGAACGCGAAGAGCCGCGGATCGAAGAGGCCCGCGCCGCCCTTCCCAAGCTCGAGGCCGCCGTGGCCGAGGTCGAGGAAGGCTCCTTCGCGCAGCGCAGCGCCGAAAAGCGCGTGACCCGCGCCAAGGACACCATCGCCAAGGGTGAAGCGAGCCTGATCGAGGCCCGCGCGAAGGTCGAGGAAGTCAAACCGCTGGCAGACAAGGCGACCGAAACCCGCGCCTTCTGGCACAGCGCCGCCGGCTACGCCCTCTACGCCCTCATCGCGCTGATGCTGATCGACGCGGTGCTGCTGCCCGGCATGGTCAAGCGCGCCAACGCCTCGCTGCCCGCGGTCGAGCCGAAATCCGAAGCCGAACTGGCGCTGGAAGCGGCCGAGGCCGAGGAAGGTCCGAAGCATGACAGCGAGTATGCCCAGAACTGGATCGACCGTCTGTCGCTGTTCTGCGGCGAATACGTCAGCTACTGGGCGGTGATCGCGGTCTTCGTGTATTACTTCGAGGTTATCTCGCGCTATGTGTTCAACAGCCCGACCAACTGGGCGCACGAGGCGATGTACCTGATGTTCGGCATGCAATACCTGATCGCCGGCGCCTACGCGATGCTCACCGAAAGCCATGTGCGGGTGGACATCTTCTATGCGCCGCTGCCGCAGAAGCGGAAGGCCTGGGTCGATCTTCTGACCTCGATCTTCTTCTTCATCTTCGCGGGCACGCTGCTGGTGACCTCCTATGTCTTCGCGGTGGACGCGATTGCCGTTCCGACGGGCAATGCCATCGTGTCCGACTGGGCGCGCGGCGACGCGTCGTTCGGCGAGATGCTGGGTGGCCTGAACCTCGGCCTGTGGACCGATCCCGCGATCCGCTGGGGCGAAATCAGCTTCAACGAGTGGGAAGTGCCGCTGTGGCCGATGAAATGGGTCATGGTGATGGGGGGCCTTCTGCTGGTTCTCCAAGGTATCTCCAAGCTCAGCAAAGACATTCGCGAAATCGCGCGGGGGAACTGACGGATGGGTATTGATATCGGTATCGAGCTTCTAACGCTCATCATGTTCGGCAGCCTTCTGGCGCTGCTGATGGCAGGTCTGCCGCTGGCCTTCGTGACAGGTGGCCTGGCCTGCGTGTTCCTGTTCATCCTGGGCGACGCCCAGGCCCTGAACATCGTGCCCAGCCGGATCTTCCCGCTGATGACGAACTATCAGCTCTCGGCCATCCCGCTATTCATCTTCATGGCGGCGATGCTCGAGAGGGCGGGGATCATCAACGACATGTTCGATGTGATCTACAAGGTCCTCGGCGGCGTCAAAGGCGGCCTGGCCGCGGCCACGATCATCGCCTCGACGGTGCTGGCCGCAATGGTCGGCGTCATCGGCGCGGCGGTGGTGACCATGGGCATCATCGCCCTGCCCGCCATGCTGAAGCGCGGCTACGACCCGAAGATCGCGATGGGTTCGATCATGGCTGGCGGCACGCTGGGCATCCTGATCCCGCCGTCGATCCTGGCGATCATCTACGCGGTGGTGGCCGAGCAGTCGGTGGGCGAGCTGTTCATCGGCGCGGTCATCCCGGGCCTGATGCTGTCGGGTCTCTACATCCTGTATGTGACGGTCCGCAGCTACATCAACCCGGACCTCGGCCCCCCGATCCCGGTCGAAGAGCGTATCTCGACCCGCGAAAAGGTGGCCCTGGTCAGCAAGATGTCTGCTCCGATCGCGCTGATCGTGGTCGTGCTGGGCGTGATCTTCACCGGCGTCGCAACCCCGGTGGAAGCGGCTGGCATCGGCACCTTCGGCGCCTTCATCGTGGCCGCCATCCACCGCAAGCTGGACTGGCCCACGATCCGCGAGGCCTGCACCACCACGCTGAAAGCCTCGGCCATGGTCATCTGGATCATGTTCGGCGCCACGATCTTCGTCGGGCTCTACGTCCTCGAAGGTGGTCAGCAGTTCGTGCAGGAAGCGCTGGCCGCAACCGGCCTGGGCCCCTGGGGGATCCTGCTGCTGATGCAGGTGCTGCTGGTGATCCTGGGCATGTTCCTGGACTGGGTCGGCATCCTGCTGCTCTGCGTGCCGATCTTCGTGCCGATCATCAAGGCGCTGGGCGCGCAGGCCTTCGGCCTGGAAACCCCGGACGACCTGGTGCTGTGGTTCGGCGTGCTCTACCTGGTGAACATGCAGATGAGCTTCCTGTCGCCGCCCTTCGGCTACGCGCTGTTCTACCTGCGCGGCGTGGCCCCGGCCGAGATTCCGATGTCGGACATCTTCAAGTCGGCCCTGCCCTTCCTGGCGCTGCAGATTCTGGGACTGGTGCTCTGCATGCTGATCCCCGAGATCATCACCTGGCTGCCGAGTATCGTCTACGGCTAAGCCGCCTGGGATGAGGACAGGAAGGGGCGCGCGGGACACCGCGCGCCCCTTTCCTTTTGGGCCGGGCAGGACAGCCCGGCCCAACCCCGCCTCAGTCGATCAGCGCGCCGGAGCGGTCGAATTTCGCGGTTTCCTGCACGCCGTCGGCATAGGTGATCCGCACCGTGACGAAACGGATGTGGTTCAGCGGGAACGCCACATAGACCTGAGCGCCGCTGTCGGGCTTGATCGCGTAGGGCGTGGCCTCGTCGCGGTAGCAGGGCTCGGGCACAAAGCTCAGGATCGGCTGGTCGCTGTTCACCCCGTAGCGGATATCGCTCAGCGCACAGCGGTAGCTGGCGAGATGGGTGAAATAGAGCAGGTCCTGCCCGTCGAATTCGCGCACCGCGATCCAGTTGGCTCGGGTCATCCCGAGGATCGGGCGGGCCTCGGCGGCATCGGTGAACATGTCGGCCGAGGCCGGGGCGGCAAGCCCCAGCGCCAGCGCCGCAGCCATGATAAATCGCATCTCCAGAATCCTTTCCGCTGGTGGCGGGGCGCATGCGCGCCCCGGCCGTTGTGCCGGGGGCGATCCCGCCTATACTCGGCCCGGAAAACAACTCGGGCAGGATCGAGTATGGCCGCCAACGCCGCGCAGGGCAAAGACTTCAACATCGTGATCGTCGGGCAGAACGGCCGGCTGCAATACGAGGCGCTGCTGTTCGCGGCCTCGCTGCGGCACTCCGACCCCGGCTTCCGGGGCCGCCTGTTCGTGGCCGAGCCGCAACCCGGCCCCCGCTGGAGCCGCGACCCGCGCATCGGCAATTCCGAACTGCGCGCGGCGCTGGAACGGCTTGGGGCGGAGATCGTCCCCTTCGAGAGCGTGCATTTCGGCGAAGCCTACCCCTATGGCAACAAGATCGAGGCACTCTCCGCCCTGCCCGCGGGCGCGCCTTTCGTATTCTTCGACACGGACACGCTGGTCACCGGGCCGCTGTCGCAGGTGGCCTTCGATTTCGACCGCCCCGCCGCCTCGATGCGGCGCGAGGGGACATGGCCCGAGCCGCCGCTCTACGGTCCCGGCTACGGGGGGATCTGGAAATCGCTCTATGACCGTTTCGGGCTGGATTTCGACAGTTCCCTCGACCTGTCCGAGCCCGACGAAACCTGGCGCCGCTATCTCTATTTCAACGCGGGCTGGTTCTTTTTCCGCTGCCCGCGGGAATTCGGCGCGCGGTTTCTCGACTATGCGCTGTCGGTCCGCGACGACCCGCCCGACGCGTTGGCCAGCCAGTCGCTCGACCCCTGGCTCGACCAGGTGGTGCTGCCGCTGGTGATCCATTCCTTCGCCGGTGGGCGGCCGGGACCGGAGCTGGACGGCCTCGACGGCGCGATCACCTGCCACTGGCGCGCATTGCCGCTGCTTTATGCCCGCGAAAGCGACCGCGTGGTCGAGGTGCTGGAAACCGTCGCCGCGCCCAACAAGATCAAGAAGCTGCTGAAGCTCTACGATCCGTTCCGGCGCATGGTGTTCCAGGGCCGCGGCCACAAGCTGCGCGCGCTTTTCGACCGCGCCGACCTGCCGCCGCTGGAGAAGATGATCCGCAACCGGATCAAACAGGAAGGGTTCTGGATGCGCTAGGACGCGAAGACCCGGTCCATGTCGGCAAAGCCCTTGATCTCGATCGGGTTGCCGTCGGGATCGGTGAAGAACATCGTCCACTGCTCGCCCGGCTGCCCGGCGAAGCGCACCGAGGGCGCGAGGATGAAGGCCGTGCCCGCCTCCTCCAACCGCCGCGCCAGCTTGCGCCAGTCAGGCAGCGCCAGCACCACACCGAAATGCGGCATCGGCACCTTGTGATCGCCCACCTTGCCGGTGGCGGCGGTGGCGAAGGGCTGGCCCAGGTGCAGGCTCAGCTGGTGGCCGAAGAAGTCGAAATCGACCCAGGTTTCGGTGCTGCGCCCCTCGGTGCATCCCAGCACGCCGCCGTAAAAGCCGCGCGCGGTGCCGAGGTCGGTGACATTGATGGCGAGGTGAAAGGGCGTGGCCATGGGGGCATCCTCCATCTGCGGACTGGCTGCGTCGCCCCCTGTGTATCAGCGCGCGCGTGGCGGATGAACAGAAAAGTCGCGCTCAGATCGGCGGCTGCCGCCCGCGCTGCGCCGGCGAAGCCGGGCGCGCGCCGAGTTCGACCATCCAATGCGCCAGCCGCGCCGCCGCCAGCCGTTCGCGCGCGAGCGGCGCGAGGTCGTCGTCGAGCACCTCGACAACCTCGAAGCGGAACCCCTCACCGCCCTGCGCGCGCCAGGCCTCGGCCAGATCGCGCCCCGCCCAGCCGCCGCTGCGCAGCGAAAAGAAGATCCGGTTCGCGGCCATGTCGAGATCGGGCGAGGTCCCCAGCCAGACGGCGCCGCTGGCCTCGTGGCGCACGGCAAAGACGCCGCGCCGCTGCCTGCGCTCCCGATAGGCGGCCATCGCGGCCCTGCGCGTGGAGTTCATCTGTGCGTCCCTTCTGCGGTTGACTTCGGTCTTCTGTCATGTTTTTACCCGGGTGTAACTAATATTACCCGGGTATATCATGGTTCATCTTCTCGCCCTCAGGGGACATGATCTCGTCGCATCTGGCTCCGAGGCCGATATCCTGCGCGCCCTTCGCGACGCCGGGGCGGACGCGAATGCCACCGGCTTCGTGGTGATCGACAGTGAAACCGGGCGCAGGATCGACCTTGACCTGCGCCCCGCCGCGGAGGACCCGCCCCGCCCGGCGCGCGGGCGGCCAAAGCTGGGCGTGAGGGCACGGGAGGTCACGCTTCTGCCGCGCCACTGGGACTGGCTGGCGGCCCAGCGCGGCGGGGCCTCGGCCACCCTGCGCCGGCTAATCGACGAGGCCCGGCGACACGAGGGCACGGAGGCCCGGCAGGCCCGCGGCATGGACGCGGCCTTCCGGTTCCTCAACACGCTTGCCGGCGACCTGCCGCAATTCGAAGAGGCGATCCGCGCACTCTACGCGCGCGACCCGGCGGGCATGGCGGCGGCCATGCAGGGCTGGCCCGGCGACATCGCGGAACTGGCGCAGGCCATGGCGCGCGGAGACTTCCTGAACGATGACTGACAGTTACCTCTATCCGACCGAACGCGCGGCCGTCGCGCTGATGGAACGCGGCATCGCGGGGCCGGTGGTGATGCTGAACCTGCTGCGCTTTCGCGAGATTGCCGATTACGCCGGCAGCCCGGCCCGCGGCCCGGCCGCGCCGATCACGGGCGAGGCCGCCTTCGACCTCTATGTCGAGGAAACGCTGCCCCTGCTGCGCCGCTCCGGCGGAGAGCTGCTGTTCATGGGCGCGGCAGAGCACTGGCTGATCGGCCCGGAGGCCGAGCGCTGGGACCGGGCGATGCTGGTCCGGCAGGCTTCGGTCGAAGCGTTCCTTGCCTTCGGTGGGGATCCGGAGATCCGGCACGCTCACGCCCATCGCCTTGCGGCGCTGAGCGATTCGCGGCTGCTGCCGCTCGCACCGCTTGCCTGACCCAGCACTCTCTCCTAACGTCTCGCTAGCTGACGAAGGGAGAGAACCATGACCGACACCCCGCAATACGGCTTCGACACGCTACAGGTCCACGCCGGCGCCCGGCCCGATCCGGCCACCGGCGCGCGCCAGACGCCGATCTACCAGACCACGGCCTATGTGTTCCGCGACGCCGACCACGCCGCGGCGCTGTTCAACCTGCAGGAGGTCGGCTACATCTATTCGCGCCTGACCAACCCGACCGTGTCGGTGCTGCAGGAACGCATCGCCACGCTTGAGGGCGGCGCCGGCGCGGTGTGCTGCTCCTCCGGGCACGCGGCGCAGATCATGGCGCTCTTCCCGCTGATGGCACCGGGGCGCAACATCGTGGTCTCGACCCGGCTCTACGGCGGGACGATCACCCAGTTCAGCCAGACCATCAAACGCTTCGGCTGGTCGGCAAAATTCGTGGATTTCGACGACCTCGACGCCGTGACCCGCGCCATCGACGAGAACACCCGCGCAGTGTTCTGCGAGACCATCGCCAACCCCGGCGGCTATGTCACCGATCTCGACGCCATCGCCGCCATCGCCGATGAGGCGGGGCTGCCGCTGATCGTCGACAACACCTCGGCCACGCCCTACCTGTGCCGCCCGATCGACCACGGCGCGACGCTGGTGGTGCATTCCACCACCAAATACCTGACCGGCAACGGCACGGTCACCGGCGGCGCGGTGGTGGATTCGGGCAAGTTCGACTGGTCGGCGCTGGGCAAGTTCCCCTCGCTTTCCGAACCCGAGCCCGCCTATCACGGGCTGAAATTCCACGAGACCTTCGGGCCGCTGGCCTTCACCTTCCACAGCATCGCGGTGGGGCTGCGCGACCTGGGCATGACGCTGAACCCGCAGGCCGCCCATTACACGCTGATGGGGATCGAGACGCTGAGCCTGCGCATGGCACGCCACGTGCAGAACGCGCAGACGGTCGCCGGCTGGCTGGAAAACCACCCCAACGTGGATAAGGTCACCTATGCCGGCCTGCCCTCCTCGCCCTATTACGAGCGCGCGCAGCGGATCTGCCCCAAGGGCGCGGGTGGCCTCTTCACCGTGGCGCTGAAGGGCGGCTACGAGGCCTGCGTAAAATTCGTCGACAGCCTGGAATTGTTCAGCCACGTCGCCAACCTCGGCGATACCCGCTCGCTGGTGATCCACTCGGCCTCGACCACGCACCGGCAGCTGACGCCGGAACAGCAGGAGGCCGCCGGCGCGGCCCCCAACGTGGTGCGGATCTCGATCGGGATCGAGGATGCCGCCGACCTGATCCGCGACCTCGACCAGGCGCTGGCCAAGGCGCACGCCTGAGGCTCAGCCGCCCAGAGCGAAGACCATCGTCACCGTGGCCGTCTGCGACACCTCGCCGGCGGCCACGGGGATGGCGGCGCGGGCGGCCTCCAGCATCATCGGGACGGGGGCGACCCCGCCGGCCTCGCTGATCGACAGAACCGGCCCCAGGGCCACGCCCGCCGCCCCGGCGATCAGCGCGGCCTTGCGCCGGGCGTCGGCCGCCGCCGCCGCGAGGGCCTGATCGGCCAGCGGCTCCGGCTCCCGCAGGCCAAAGCTGAGGCCCTGGAAGGTGTTGGCGCCGACGCGCAGCACGTCGTCCAGCACCGCGCCCAGCCGGTTCAGATCGCGCACCCGCACGCGCAGCGTGTTGCGCGCGGCGAAGCCCACGATCCGGGGCGCGCGCCCGTCGCCGCCCACGTCCTCCCACACCGGATCGAGCGACAGCTCGCTGGTCTGCATGTCGCGGGCCGCGACGCCGGCCGCCTCCAGCGCCTTCAGGACCTCCGCCGTCGCGGCCGAGGTTTCGTCCATCGCCGCGGCCGCGGTTTTCGCCTGGCGGGTCACCCCCAGGGTGATCGTGGCCATGTCGGGCGCCGCGGCCACCTCGCCGTGCCCGGTGACAGTGATCGAGGGACCGTTTTCCGCCGCTTTCGCAGCCGTGGCCAGCCCCAGCACCACCAGAATAATGCTCAGAAATCGCATGGTTTTCTCCTTCGCTGCGCCAAGGCTGAGCGCTCGCCCCGGCAAGCTCAAGCTTTTCCCGGCGCAAACGGTCTCGCCATCGGCGAAATCCTGCTATAGTCGCCCTGCTGCGACGGCAGGACCTGCCGGCCGGCGGGAGGATATTATAAACGGACTCCATGACACCGCGTTTTTCCCTGACCCTCTCGCATGAGGGAATCGGCTTGCTCCACCGCACCAAGACCGGATGGAACGAGGTCGGGCATGTCGCTCTCGACGACCCCGATCTCAACGCCGCGTTGCGCGTGCTGCGCGCCACGGCCAGCGGGCTGGAGGGCGGCGGCGTGCTCAGCGAGCTGGTGCTGCCGGACAGCCAGATCCTCTATACCCGCGTGACGCCCGCCGGCGCGCTGGACGAGGCCGGCATCCGCAAGGGGCTGGAGGGGCTGACCCCCTACGCGGTGAACGAGTTGGTCTTCGACTGGGAGGCCGACGGCGACGGCGCGCTGGTCGCCGTGGTGGCGCGCGAGACGCTGGCCGAGGCCGAATCCTTCGCCGTCGAGCACCGCTTCAACCCGGTCAGCTTCACCGCCCGACCGGCGCCCGATCAGTTCCCCCGCGACCCGCTGTTCGGCCCGACCCAGGCCGCGGCCACGCTGCTGCCCGAGGACGAAAATCCCGCCCCCGCCGCCCCTACACAGACCGGCGCGCCCGAGGCACAGGAGGTCCCGGAGCCCGAGAAGGCCGCGCCGCCAGCCCCCTCGCCCGCCGCCCCTGAGACTCCATCAGCCCCGGAAAGACCGCTCATCGCGCCGCTGCCCGCGCCCGAGGATCGCCCGGCCTTCGCCACCCGGCGCGATCCCTCCCAGCCCCCCTCCGCCGCGGCGCCGGTGCCGCAAACGGCCTCGGCCAAGGCGCGGCTGACCCTCGCCCCGTCCAGAACGACCCCGCCGCCGGATCTGGCCGGCGGCAAGATCGGCGTCACCGCCCCCGAGGCGCCCGCGGTCAGCCCTCAACCGGAACGTGCCAGGGCGGGTGCCGCGAAGAAACCCGCCGCCAGGAAGGACAGCGCGAAGGCGCCCAAGGCGGAACCGCCCAAGGCGACCGCGCCCAGGGCGCCGGCGCCGGTCACGACCCGGGTGGCCGCCCCGCCGCCGAAGGCCCCCGAGGGCGATCTCGGTCTGCCCGGGCTCTTCGCGCCCGAGCCCCCCTCCTCTGGCCTGCCGAAGCTGGGGCTGGCCCTGACCGCGGCGCTGCTGCTCATCCTGCTGCTGGTGGCGCTGTGGGCGCTTTTCCTGCGCGACCCCGACGCGCCGGAAACGGCAGAGGTGACCGCGGACCCGCCCGCCGCGGCGACGCAGGCCGCCCTCGCCCCATCCGCCCCGGACGCCCCTCCCGCCGCCCCGGCCCCTGCGGCCGAGGCCGCCGCCGATACGCCGGCCCCGGCAGAGGATCTGCCGCCCGCCGAGGCCGATGCACCGCGCGACCTGAGCCCAGAGGAGCTCCAGACCCTCTATGCCGCGACCGGCATCTACCCGGTCTCCCCCGAGCCGCCCGCGGCGCCGGAACAGGACCGGGTCGATGACGTCTATATCGCCTCGCTGGACCCCAGGGTGACCGTGCAGGACGCCGTGGCGCTGCCCGCGGTGCCGGCCGAGAATCACGACGCGCGCCCGGATACGCCGGCCAGCCCCGCCGGGCCGGGCAACCGGTTCGACCTCGACGCGCGCGGCCTGGTCCGCCCCAGCCCCGAGGGCACGCTGAATCCCGATGGCGTGACCGTGTTCTCCGGCCCGCCGCGGATCACCCCGCCCGCGCGCCCCGAGACCGACACCGCCCTCGACCCCGCGGTCGCGCAAGAGGCCGCGCGGCTGGCCGCCGTTCGCCCCCGCACCCGGCCGAACGACCTGTCCGAGACGAACGAGCGTGCCAATCTCGGCGGGTTCAGCAGGGCCGAGCTGTCGGCCCGCCGCCCGTTGGCCCGCCCCGAATCGTTGCAGGAACAGGCCCTCGCCGAAGCCGAGGCCGAAGCGGAAGCCGACGGCGAGGTCGCGGACGCGGGCGCGGTCACGACCAGCGCGCTGGCCGTGGCCAGCTCGCCCAAGCCGCCAACGCGGCCCGGTGATTTCCCGACCCTGGTGGAGAAGGCCCTGGCAGAGGCGCAGGCCGCCCCCGCGCCGGCCGCCGTGGTGCCCGCGGCCGTGGTGCCGGCCGCGGTCGCGGTGGCACCGAACATTCCCTCATCGGCCTCGGTGGCCAAGCAGGCGACTTTGCCGAACGCAATCAACCTGCGCGAAATCAACCTGATCGGCATCTACGGCTCGTCTGTCGATCGGCGCGCGCTGGTGCGGCTGAAATCGGGGCGCTACGTCAAGGTGCAGGTGGGCGACCAGCTGGACGGCGGACAGGTGACCGCCATCGGCGAGGGCGAACTGCGCTACGTCCGGCGCGGGCGCAACGAGGTTCTGAAACTGCCGCAGGGCTGAGCGGGCCCTGCGCGTTCATTCGGCGGCAATCTCACCATTCTCGATCTGCTCGCGCTCGATCGATTCGAAGAGCGCCTTGAAATTGCCCTCACCGAAACCGTCATCGCCCTTGCGCTGGATGAACTCGAAAAAGATCGGCCCGATCACGGTCTTCGAGAAGACCTGCAGCAGGATCCGGGTCTCTCCGCCATTCACCACGCCCTCGCCATCGATCAGGATGCCGTGTTTCTTCATCCGCTCGATGGGCTCGTCATGGCCCTGCACGCGACGGCGGCTCATCTCGTAATAGGCATCATTGGGTCCGGGCATGAATTGCAGCCCGTTCGCGGCGATGGCGTCGGTGGCGTCGTAGATATTCTCGGTCCCTACCGCGATGTGCTGGATGCCCTCGCCGTTGTATTTCTTCAGGTAGGAGACGATCTGCCCGGTCTCGCCGCGGTCCTCGTTGATTGGAATGCGGATCTTTCCGCAGGGCGAGGTCAGCGCGCGGCTGAAAAGCCCGGTGTATCTGCCCTGGATGTCGAAAAAGCGGATCTCGTGGAAATTGAACAGGCGGCCGTAGAATTCGAACCACCTGTCCATGTTGCCCCGGAACACGTTGTGGGTCAGGTGATCGAGGTAATAGAAACCCACCCCGCGGGGATGAGCGTCGGCCACCCAGTCGAACTCGGCGTTATAGGGCGAGCTGTCGAAATACCGGTCGATGAAATAGATCAGCGAGCCGCCGATGCCACGGATCGCCGGCGCGTCCATGCATTTGCCGCCGCCCTCGTAGGGCTGGGCGCCGTTCCGCACCGCGTGCTCGAAGGCATGCTGCGCGTCCACCACGCGCCAGCCCATCGCCGACGCGCAGGGGCCATGTTCCTCGGCGAAACCGGCGGCCATCGAGCCCGGCTCGGCATTGATCAGGTAGCTGATATCGCCTTGCTGCCACAGCTCTACCGCCTTGCTCTTGTGCGTGGCGGTGTGGGCATAGCCCATTTTTGCAAAGAGATCGCGCAGCGCCTGCGGGTCGGGATGGCAGAATTCCACGAATTCGAATCCGTCCGTGCCGGCGGGGTTTTCGGCCGTGATCTCGGCGCGGGGGGCATCATGCGGGAAAGGTCCCATGCGCGTTTCCTCCTGTTCGTCGCGTTCGGCAGGAGGATAGCGCGCCCCCCGCGCGCAAGATGCGCGTTCATGTCGCCATTCCGTGGCATTTGCGCGTCATTCGCGCTAGTTTGGGAAGGTTAGCGCAGGAACCACGCATGTCACTGGACGAAACCGATGGCCGCCTGCTGGCGGCGCTGCAGAACGACGCCCGCCTCACCGCGCAGGAGTTGGGCGAGCGGCTGAACCTGTCGGCCAGCCAGGCCGGGCGGCGGCAGCGGCTGGAGGCCGAGGGTTATATCACCGGCTACGCGGCCAGGCTGGACGCAGCCCGTCTGGGCCTCGACGTGCAGGCCTTCGTGCAGGTGCAGATGGCCACCCACGCGCCGGAAGCCGCGAAAAGCTTCCAGCGCCTGCTGCGGACCCAGCCCGAGATCATCTCCGCCTGGACCCTGACCGGTGAAGCCGATTACCTGCTGCGCGTGTTCTGCGCCGATCTGCCCGCGCTGAACCGGGTGATCCACGAGGTTCTGCTGCCGCATGCCGCCGTCGCCCGGGTGCAAAGCCAGATCGTGATGAACCAGTTCAAGGCCGACGCGCCGCTGCCGACGTGATCGCGCCGGCGGGCGGCGCCTGTCCGTCAAAGGGCTGTTGTCTTTGCCCCGGCCGGCTGGTTTAGACTCGCGCCATGGAAAGCTTTCTGCTTCAGGCGACGATCTATCTGACCGCGATGCTGGTGGCGGTGCCACTGGCCGCGCGGCTGGGGCTTGGCTCAGTGCTGGGCTACCTGCTGGCGGGCATCGCCATCGGGCCGGTGCTGGGTCTGGTGGGATCTGAATCGCAGGATCTGCAACATTTCGCCGAGTTCGGCGTGGTGATCATGCTGTTCCTGATCGGGCTGGAGCTGGAGCCGCGCGCGCTGTGGGACATGCGCCATCGGCTTCTGGGGCTGGGCGGGCTGCAGATCAGCCTGACCACCGGCGCGGTGATGGCCGGAACCATGCAACTGGGGCTGGACTGGAACACCGCGCTGGCCGTCGGCCTGATCTTCGCGCTGTCCTCGACCGCGATCGTGCTCCAGACCCTCAGCGAAAAGGGGCTGATCCGCACCAGCGGAGGCCGGGCGACCTTCTCGGTGCTGCTGACGCAGGACATCGCGGTGATCCCGATGCTGGCCCTGCTGCCGTTGCTCGCGCTCCAGGCCGGCCCGTCGCTCGCGCCCGACGGCTCGATCCGGCGGGCCGGGGATGCGGGCGGGGACGCCGCGCATGGCGCCGCCGCGCCGGCACTGTCGCTGCTCGAGGGGCTGCCGGGCTGGGGTGTGACGCTGATCACGCTGGCCGCGGTCGCGGCGATCATCCTGGCCGGCCATTTCCTGACCCGGCCGCTGTTCCATTTCATCCACGGCGCGCGGCTGCGCGAGATGTTCACCGCCGTCGCCCTGATGATCGTGATCGGCATCGCCGCGCTGATGATCCTGGTCGGCCTGTCGCCGGCGCTGGGCACGTTCCTGGCCGGCGTGGTGCTGGCCAACTCGGAATTCCGCCACGATCTCGAGGCCAACCTGGAGCCGTTCAAGGGCCTGCTGCTGGGGCTGTTCTTCATGACCGTGGGCGCGGGCATCAATGTCGCGGTGCTGTTTGCCAAGCCGGTCACCATCGTCGGGCTGACGCTGGCGCTGATGATCGCCAAGGGCTTGATCCTTTACCTTCTGGGCAGCCTGTTCCGGCTGCGGGGGCGCAACCGCTGGCTGTTCACGCTGGGGCTGGCGCAGGCGGGCGAGTTCGGCTTTGTGCTGGTCAGCTTCTCGCTGAAGACCCATGTGCTGACCGCGGGGTTGGGGCAGACTCTGCTGCTGGTGATCGCGCTGTCGATGCTGATGACGCCGCTGTTCTTCATCCTCTACGAGGTGCTTTCGCGCCGGACGAAGGAGGTGCCCGAAGCGCGCGAGGCCGACCTGATCGACGAACAGCAACCGATCATCATCGCCGGAATGGGTCGGTTCGGGCAGGTGGTGAACCGGATGTTGCAGATGTCGGGGTTCCGGGCCACGGTGCTGGACCACGACCTCGCCACGATCGAGCTGATGCGCCGGTTCGGCTTCAAGGCGTTCTTCGGCGATCCGACCCGGCCGGAGTTGCTGCATGCCGCGGGGTTGGCCGAGGCGCGGGTCCTGGTGGTCGCGCTCGACGACAAGGACGCCTCCACGCGGCTGGTGCGCTACGCGCGGCGCGAACGCCCCGACCTGCATATCGTGGCCCGCGCGCGCGACCGGATGCATGTTTACGAGCTCTACCGCGCGGGCGCCGACGACATCGTGCGCGAGATGTTCGACAGCTCCCTGCGCGCCGGCCGCTATGTGCTGGAGAACATGGGCCTCACCGATTTCGAGGCGAACGAGATGGAGACCGCCTTCTACAAGCACGACCGGCAGGTGCTGCGCGAACTGGCCGAGCTGTGGAAGCCCGGCGTGCCGCTGGACCAGAACGACGCCTATGTCGAGCGCGCGCGCCAGCTGAACAAGGAGCTGGAAACCGCGCTGGCCACGCGCGCCGCAAAGGCAGAGAAAGAGCCTGCGGACAGGCCCGCGGAGGGCTGAAGTCAGGCCGATCCCTGCACGCCTCGGCGCGGCCCTCGGCCGGGGATCCGGAACTGCGGGCAGGCGCTGCCCCGCGTGAACGCCGGGCGGAAAGTTCGATCGTCGTGCCCGACCGGGGGACGGCCCCCTACCCGAAATGCGGGGCAACGCGCCATGCGGCGCTGTCCCAAACAGGAACAGCCGCAGCGGCGGGCGCTGCGGCTGTTTTCCGGCGAAGGGCGGCGATCACGCGGCGCGCGACACCAGCACCTCGTCCACCTGTTTCTGGGCCTTGACCTCGTCCATGCCCGCCACGGCGGCCACTTCGCGGGTCAGACGCTCCAGCGCGGCCTCGTAGAGCTGACGCTCCGAATAGCTCTGTTCGCGCTGATCGTCGGTGCGGTGCAGGTCGCGCACCACCTCGGCGATCGAGATCAGGTCGCCCGAGTTGATCTTCTGCTCATACTCCTGGGCACGGCGCGACCACATGGCGCGCTTGACCTTGGCCTTGCCCTTCAGCGTGGTCATCGCCTTTTCCACCACGTCGGGCGAGCTGAGCGAGCGCATGCCGACCTCGGTCGCCTTGTTGGTGGGAACGCGCAGGGTCATCTTGTCCTTCTCGAAGGAGATGACGAACAGCTCCAGCGCGATGCCGGCGATTTCCTGCTCCTCGATCGACACGATCTGGCCCACGCCATGCGCGGGGTAAACGACGTAGTCATTGGGGCGGAATTCGGATTTCTTGGTTTTACTCATATAGCTTCACTTCCTCGCACGAGCCCTTGACGAGACAGAGATACTTTTCCTGCCCGGAACGGGAATGATCCGGCAGGCTGTCGTATCTGGCGCTGAAAAGCCACACCGCAGGCGAGCATCGCTGCGCGTGGTTGTCAGGTCTAAACGGCACTTTATCGGATGCATATATAGCAAAAAACGCGGGGCTTTTGAAGTGCCGCGCCGCAGAACCCGCGGCAACCCCGTATTTTAAGGGGAATCTTTCCCGTCCGGGCGCGGCGCGGCGGGCGCGGCGGCGCGGCGGGGACCGAATCGGGGCTCAGCCGCCCTCGCCCGGCTTCTCCGAGAAATACTTCTCCAGCTTGCCGTCTTCGCCGTCGCGTGCCTCGGCCTCGGGCAGTTGGTCCTTCTTGGAGATGATCACCGGCCACATTTCGGAATACTTGCGGTTGAACTCCACCCATTTCTCCATGTCCGGCTCGGTGTCGGGTCGGATGGCGTCGGCGGGGCATTCGGGCTCGCACACGCCGCAATCGATGCACTCGTCGGGATGGATGACCAGCATGTTCTCGCCTTCGTAGAAACAGTCGACCGGGCAGACCTCCACGCAGTCGGTGTATTTGCAGGCGATGCAGTTCTCGATCACGACATACGTCATGCGGTGGCCCTCGTTCCTCTTGGCTTGGCCGATTAGCTAGACCAGCCCGATGGATCATTCAAGCGGCGACGTTTTGAAAAGATGATTCTGTCGTCTTTCTTTCTTCGTCGGCCGCCCCTTGCCCTCATATCGTGGCGCGGGCGGGTCGCTGTCCTTGATCGGAGTCAAGTCCTGGTAAAGCATTCTGGCCTCGGGCGCGGGGCCGCGCCGCTCGCCCGGCGCGAGGATGCGCACGACACGAATTTCGCGGCCCTGCAGAAAGGTCAGGGTATCGCCCGGCCCCACCTTGTGGGCCGGTTTCGCGGTTTTGACGCCGTTGACCCGGACATGGCCGCCCGAGACCACCTTGGCCGCCAGCGTGCGCGTCTTGAAGAACCGCGCCTGCCACAGCCACTTGTCGAGGCGGATCAGCGGGCGGGGTTCTTCAGCTGTCACTTACTTGCGGTCCTTCAGCCCCATCAGCGCGGCGGCGAAGGGGTTGTCGGGGTCGATGGCCTTTTCCTTGCGGGGCGGGCGCGCCTGGAAGGAGCGGGGCTTGCCGCCGGCGCCGGCCTCTTCCGGGGCGCGCTTGCCCTTGCCCTTGGGCTTGCCGCGGCCCTTGCCCTGCGGGCGCTCGCCGCGGTCCTGGCGCGGCTTGCCCGGACGGCGCGGCGCCCAGGTGAAGGTGTAGAAGACCTCGATCTCGGGCTCGGACGCGCCCGGTTCCGATGCCTCCGGCGCCTCGGCCGTCTCGGCGGCCGCCTCGGCAGCGGGCTCGGGCGCGGGTTCGGCGGCAGGCGCGGCCTCTTCGGCCTCCGGTTGCCCGGCGACCTCCGCAGTGGGGGCCTCCTCCGCGGCAGGCGCCTCGGCGGCTTCCGGCGCGGGTTTGACCTTGGGCCGCTCGCCGCGCTCGGCCTTGTAGCCCAGCCCCTGCATCAGGTCGGCGAACTGTTCCAGCGTCATGCCGGTGATCGACAGCATGTCCGCCGTCGACTCGAAGCCGCCCCGGCTGTCCTGCCCGCGCAGCATGTCGGCCAGGCGCTCCAACATGTCGATGCGGATCGCGCGCTGGCCCGCGCGGCGATAACCCGAAAGCGTGTAGTAGCCGTCCGGCACATCGCCGATCGCGGGGATGGTGACCAGCCCCGGCGGCGGGCTTTCGGGGAATTCCTGCAGGCCCTGCGCGAGCGACCACAGCACCAGCCGCAGCCGGGTCGGCGCCGGCTTCAGCAGCAGCGGCAGGAAGATCGTGAATTGGCCGAAGCGCACGCCGTGCTTGCGCAGCAGGCCGCGCGCCTCCTGGTCGAGGTCCTTGACCTCCGTGGCCACATCGTCACGCGGGATGACGCCCATCCCCTCGATCAGGCGGAAGGCGAAGCCACGCGCCATGCCGGCCAGCGCCTCGTCGCGCTGCATGTTCAGCAGCGGCTCGAACAGGGTGGCGACCTTGCGGTCGATGAAATGCTGCAGCCGGCGCTTGACCTTCTCGGTCACGTCGACGCCCGCCTCGTCATCGACGAAGGCCTCGACCTGCGGTTTCAGCGGCTCGGCCCCCGGGACCAGCTTGCCCACGGCATGCTCGCCCCACATCAGCCCGCCCTGCTCGGTGAAATCGAGCTCGGTATCGGGGGCATTGTAGAACCGGTCGGCGCGCAGGTGGAATTCCGGCTTCAGCGCGGCCAGGCTGGCCGAGCGCAGGGTCTTGGCCTCGTCCGGCCCGCTGCTGGAATCCTGACGGAAGCGGAACCCTTCCAGACGGCCGACGAACTCGCCCTCGACCGTCACTTCACCCTTTTCGTTCACGTCGGCCACAAGGCCCTCCTTCTGCTTCAACCGGCGCAGCAGCACAGAGGTGCGCCGGTCAACAAATCTCTTGGTCAGCGCGCCGTGCAGCGCATCCGACAGCCGATCTTCTACAGCGCGGGTGGCCCCGCGCCAATGGCTTTCATCGTCCACCCAGCCCTTGCGCTGCGCGACATAGGTCCATGTACGGATATAGGCCAGCCGTTTGGACAGCGTGTCAATGTCGCCATCCGTCCGGTCGAGGCGCTTGACCTGGCGCGCGAGCCAGTCGTCGGGCACCCGCCCCTCCTGCAGGAAGCCGAAGATCCGCTCCAGCATCCCGGCATGTTCGGCCTGGCTGATGCCGCGGAAATCGGGGATGCGGCAGACATCCCACAACAGCCGCGTGTCAGCGGGGTGCACCAGCCGGTCGCGCAGATCGGGCTGGCCGGTCAGCGCCTTCAGCGCGTGCAGGTCGTCGGCCTCGCGCGCGCGGGTCAGCCATTCGCTGTCGGTGCCGCGTTCGAGCGAGGCGATCAGCCGCTCGGGGGTGCCGAACTCCAGATCGCCGTTGCGCCATTGCAGCTTGCGGATGGGGGCGAAGCGGTGGGCGGTGATCGCCTCCACCACCTCGTCGTCCAGCGGCCGCGCCTCGCCGGTCACGCCGAAGCTGCCGGGCATGGTGTGGCGCCCGGCGCGGCCGGCGATCTGGGCCAGTTCGTTCGGGGCCAGTTCGCGCATGCGGCGGCCGTCGAACTTGCGCAGGCCGGAAAACGCCACATGCTTGATGTCGAGGTTCAGCCCCATCCCGATGGCGTCGGTCGCCACCAGGTAATCCACGTCGCCGTTCTGGTAGAGATCCACCTGCGCGTTGCGGGTGCGCGGCGAGAGCGCCCCCATCACCACCGCGCAGCCGCCCTTCTGCCGGCGGATCAGTTCGGCGATGGCATAGACGTTATCGACCGAGAAGCCGACGATGGCGGCGCGCGGCGGCATGCGGCTGATCTTCTTCGAGCCCGAATAGATCAGCTCGGAAAATCGCTCGCGCCGCATGAACTGCGCCTTGGGCACCAGCGCCGCGATGGCGTTGCGCATGGTGTCGGAGCCGAGGAAAAGCGTCTCGTGCAGGCCACGCGCGTGCAGCAGACGGTCGGTGAAGACATGGCCGCGCTCGGGGTCGGCGCAGAGCTGGATCTCGTCCACGGCCAGGAAATCGGCGCCGATGCCGGTGGGCATCGCCTCAACCGTGCAGACCCAGTATTGCGCCCGCTCGGGCACGATGCGCTCCTCGCCGGTGACCAGCGCCACCACCGAGGGGCCGCGCAGGCTGACGATGCGGTCATAGACCTCGCGCGCCAGCAGGCGCAGCGGCAGGCCGATCACGCCGGTGCGGTGCGCCAGCATCCGCTCGATCGCGTAATGCGTCTTGCCGGTATTGGTCGGCCCGAGGACCGCGGTGACCCGCGATTGCGCAAGCATACGGCTGTCTCTCCGCCCGGATTAAAGGGTCGTGCCGGAGAGTTCTTTCTCCAGACGCTCGATGGCCCCTTTTAGGTCGGGCTCGTTGGGATGTATAGCGCGCGCGGCGCGATAGGCCTCCAGCGCGCGGCCGGGCTGGCCCATCTCCTCGAAGATCGTGCCGAGCCCGATCAGCGCGCCGAAATGGCGCGGGTTCAGCGTCAGCGCGCGGGCGATATCCTGCATAGCGGGGCCGAACAGCCCCTGCCGGTAATAGGCGGTGGCGCGTGCGTTGAAGCCTTCGGCGAAATCGGGGGCGTGGTCGGTCAGCGCGGTCAGATGCTCGACCGCGGCATCCAGGTCGTCCGCCTCCATCGCCTCGCGCCCGCGCTGCAGCAGCAGGTCCATCGCGGACGAGCCGGATTTTGACCATTCCATCCAGATTTCCTGCTCGACCACCCGCCAGTTGGCCAGCCCGTCCTGCGCAAGCTGCGCGAACAGGTCGTCCAGTCGGCCGGATTCGGCCGCCGGGGCCGGCAGCGAAAACGTGTATGTGACGGCAAATGCCGCCACGGTATGATTGAGAAATCTGGTGAGTCCGCTCATATCGGGTTCAAATGTAGTGCATCGGCCGGCAAATGCGAGAGCCCACCGGCCAGAATCGGAGGAAGACCCATGAGCGACGTGATCGCGGCCGCGGTTGCCGCGCTGAGCGATAAGATCGACGGCGGACTCGACGGCTCGGCCAAATTCGTGATCACCGACGAGGGCAGCATCATCGTCGATGCCGACGGCGTGCGCGCCAGCGACGACGAGGCCGACGTGACCCTCACCGCGGATCTGGACACGTTCCGCGCGATGTTGGAGGGCGAGCTCAACCCCACCGCCGCCTTCATGACCGGCAGGCTCAGCGTCGATGGCGACATGGGCATGGCGATGAAGCTGGGCGCAGCCCTCGCCTGACCGCGATGCTCGACGCGCCTCTCTTCCACGATCTCGCCGACGGCCCGGCTAAAGGATCGGCCTACTGGCTGACGGCCGGGGACGGGCGGCGCCTGCGAATCGGGGTCTGGCCCGAGGGCGAGCGCGGCACGGTGCTGCTTTTCCCGGGGCGCACCGAATACGTCGAGAAATACGGCCGCGCCGCGCGCGATCTGCGCGCGCGCGGCTTTGCCACGGTGGTGGTGGACTGGCGCGGACAGGGGCTGGCCGACCGGCTGCTGCCCGACCGCGCGGTGGGCTTCGTCGAGAGATTCACCGACTACCAGCACGACGTGGCCGCGGTGGTGACGGCGCTGCCCGCGCTGGCCCTGCCCCGGCCGCTTTTCCTGCTCTCGCATTCGATGGGCGGCTGCATCGGGCTGCGCGCGATCATGACCGGGCTGAAGGTGGAGGCGGCCTGTTTCTCGGGCCCGATGTGGGACATCGAGCTTCCGGCGCTGATGCGTCCGGCGGCCTGGGCCCTCACCTATGCCAGCCGCAAGGTCGGGCTGGGAGCGCGCTACGCGCCGGGTTCCAGCGGGCAGGCGGCCTATCCCGAGACCGCCCCCTTCGACGGCAACGAGCTGACCACCGACCGCGAGATGTATGCCTGGATGCGCCGCCAGACCGAGGCCGAGCCCGCGCTGTCGCTGGGCGGGCCGAGCCTGCACTGGGTGCACGAGGCGCTGTGCGAGATCCGCGCCCTGCGCCCCCTTCCCTCGCCCGCGCTGCCGGCGCTGACCTTCGTGGGCAGCGACGAGACCATCGTCGCCCCCGCCGCGATCGAGGAACGCATGGCGCGCTGGCCCGGCGGTGTGCTGAACCGAGTCGCGGGCGCGCGCCACGAGGTGATGATGGAAACGCCCGAGCGGCGGGCGCTTTTCTTCGACACCGTGGCCGCCTTCTTCGACGCGGCCGGCAGCAAGGTGCCGTCCCGGGCCACGGCCTGACCGGCCGCCTTTCCCGCCAAGCCCGCGCCGCGCCGGGCCGTCAGCGCACCCGGTGCGCCGGCGCCAGCCGGCCGGCGAAGTGGTCGAGGATGTTCTGCGCCGCCATCAGCCCCATCTGGCGATAGCCCGCCGGACTCATGGCCCCGGCATGGGGCGTCAGCAGCGCGTTGTCGAGCTGCGCCAGCGGGCTGTCCGCCGGCAGCGGCTCGGTCTCGAAGACATCGAGGCCGATGCCACCCAGCCGCGGCGCGGCCTGCACCAGGGCATCTTCGTCGATGATGCCGCCGCGCCCGGTATTGAGCACGAAGGCCCCCGCGGGCAGCAGCGCCAGTTCCCCGGCCCCGATCAGCCCGCGCGTGCCGGGGACGAGCGGCAGGTGCAGGCTCAGCACCTCGGCCCGCGGCAGCGCCGCGCGCAGGTCGCGCACCACCGGAAAACCCGCCTCCGCCGCGTCCAGGCTGCGGTGCCAGACCGTGACCTGCATCCCGAAGGCAGCGCAGAGCGCAGCCACCCGCCGCCCGATGGCGCCGAAGCCCGCCACCAGCACCCGCCGCCCGGCGAGATCCACCGGCGCCAGCGTCTCGATCCCGGCGAAGCCGTTGCGCGCCACGCGGTCCATCGCGCACGCCTGCCGGGTCAGCGCGAGCAGCATCATCATCGTGTGCTCGGCCACGGGCTGGGCATTGGCGCCCGGCGTGTTGGAGACCGCGACACCGCGCGCGGCGGCCGCGGCGAGGTCGATATTGTCGACCCCGACCCCGTGCTTGGAGATGATCCGCAGCCCCGGCGCCTGTTCGATCGTCCCCGCCGAAAGGGGCGCGATCCGCACCAGCCAGGCGTCGGCCCCGGACATGGCACGGGCGCGGGCCCCGTCCGAAAGCTGCCAGCCGCGCGCGATCTGCCAGCCGGCGCCCGCCAACAGCGTCTCGGCGTCGGCGTGGATGGGTTCAGTCAGGAATACGGTTCGCATCGGGGCCTCCCTTTTCCTTTCGCATAGCGCATTGGCCGAAACTGTCCATGCCTCCGGCAGGAGTATTTTCGCCAAGAAGAAGGCCGCGGGCGCCTTGATGTGACCGGGCGGGAGGGCCTATGTCTGGCAGGACCGCAGACAGAGGATTGCAGATGAATTTTTCGCCCCGCCCCGTCTTCGACGCCAATGCCAGTGCCGGCGACGCCCTCGGCAACCTGCCGGAATGGAACCTTGACGACCTTTACACCGGCACAGACGCGCCGGAACTTGCCCGCGACATGGCGTGGCTGGAAAAGGCCTGCGCCGAGTTCGCCGCCGATTACCAGGGCAAGCTGGCCACGCTGGACGCCGGAGGCATGCTCGACTGCGTGAAACGCTACGAGCGGATCGACGTGGTGGGTGGGCGCATCATGTCCTTCGCGGGGCTGCGCTATTATCAGAACACCACCGACGGGTCGCGCGCCAAGTTCCTCAGCGACTGCCAGGACCGGATCACCAATTTTACCACGCCGCTGGTGTTCTTCTCGCTGGAGATCAACCGCATCGAGGACGCGGATCTCGCCGCTCTGTTCGCCGCCAATGCCGATCTGGCGCGCTACAAGCCGGCATTCGACCGGCTGCGCAAGATGCGCCCGCATCAGCTGTCGGACGAGCTGGAGACCTTCCTGCACGACCAGTCGGTGGTGGGCGCCAGCGCCTGGAACAAGCTGTTCGACGAGACCATCGCGGGGCTCAGCTTCGACGTGGACGGCGAGGAGCTGGGCATCGAGGCCACGCTGAACCTGCTGACCGATCAGGACCGCGTGAAGCGCGAGGCGGGCGCGCGCGCGCTGGCCGAGGTGTTCGGCGAGAACGTCAAGCTTTTCGCCCGCGTGCACAACACCCTGGCCAAGGAAAAGGAGGTCGAGGACCGCTGGCGCAAGATGCCCAGCCCCCAGGCCGGCCGGCACCTGGCCAATGACGTGGAGCCCGAGGTGGTCGAGGCGCTGCGCGACGCGGTGGTGGCGGCCTATCCGAAGCTGTCGCATCGCTATTACGCGCTGAAGGCCAAGTGGCTGGGGCTGGACACGCTGGAAGTCTGGGACCGCAACGCGCCCCTGCCCATCGAGGAGCAGAAGATCGTCGGCTGGGAACAGGCCCGGAAGACGGTTCTGGACGCCTATGCAGATTTCGACCCGCGCATGGCCGAGATCGCCGAACCCTTCTTCACCAGGGGCTGGATCGACGCGGGCGTGAAGCCCGGCAAGGCGCCCGGCGCCTTTGCCCACCCCACGGTGGTGGACGTGCATCCCTATGTGATGCTCAACTACCTGGGCAAGCCGCGCGACGTGATGACGCTCGCGCATGAACTGGGCCATGGCGTGCACCAGGTTCTGGCCGCGGGCCAGGGCGAATTGCTGGCCTCCACCCCGCTGACGCTGGCCGAGACGGCCTCCGTCTTCGGCGAGATGCTGACCTTCCGCAAGCTGCTGGACAACGCCAGGACCGAGGCCGAGCGCAAGACGCTGCTGGTCGGCAAGGTCGAGGACATGATCAACACCGTGGTGCGCCAGATCGCCTTCTACGATTTCGAGTGCAAGCTGCACGACGCGCGCCGCGAGGGGGAACTGACGCCGGAGGACATCAACGCGCTGTGGATGTCGGTGCAGGCACAATCTCTGGGCCCGGTGTTCAACTTCATGGAGGGCTACGAGACCTTCTGGGCCTATATCCCGCATTTCGTCCACTCGCCCTTCTACGTCTACGCCTATGCCTTCGGCGACGGGCTGGTGAACGCGCTCTACGCGGTCTACGCGGAGGGCGGCGCGGATTTCCAGGAGAAGTATTTCGACATGCTCAGGGCCGGCGGATCGAAGCACCACAAGGAGCTTCTCGCGCCCTTCGGCCTGGATGCCACGGACCCTAAGTTCTGGGACAAGGGCCTGAGCATGATCTCAGGGCTGATCGACGAGTTGGAGGCGATGGAGGGCTGAGGCCCTCCATCCTCACTTCCACTCGGACCAGGGAAACGGCTTTTCCTCGCTCGCGCCGGTCAGGAAACGGCCGGTGATGGCCAGCCAATTGCCCAGTTTTTCGCCGAACTGGGCAATGGCGCTGTTCTTCTCCCGGGAGAAGAGCAGCCAGCCGAATTGCAGCACGGCACAGACGAAGAGCACGATCTCCGCGACCCTGAGCAGGATCAGCAGGATCAGCATCCACGCCCCACGCAGCCAGGGGGAGGTCTGCCTGTAGCTTTCCTCGGTCATCTCAATCGCCCTCCTGTTCGGCGTTTCAGAGCATTGCCAAGTCCGCGAAATGGCCGGGCAGATCATGGACCGAAACATGCGTCAGGTCCTTGTCGAGATCGCCGCTCAGCGCATCGTCCAGCGGCGCTTCGAGCCGGACGCGCAGCACGCCCAGCATCTTGGGCGGGGCGGCCATGAGAAGGCGATTATAGCTGTTGTCCGCCCAGAGCTTGGCGGCGGTTTTCACGATCTCTGCCGCAAAGAGGTTGCGCGCATGCTCTTCCTCGCTGGTCGGGCGCTCGAACTTGTGGCGCGCCGTGCCCGACGAGGCCTGCGATCGTCCGGGGAAATCGGAATAGCCCTCTTCGGGCGCCTCCTTGATCACCTTGACCTCCTGCAGGCCCTCACCGTTGCCGGTGTTTTCCAGGAAACGCGCCACCCCGTCATTGGCGATGATCACCATCGTGCGAACAGATTTCATAAAGACCTCCCTGTGCGTTATCTGCGGCGATTATTCCACCACCGGGCGGCGCGCACTTTGACCCATCGCAAATGGCGGAGCGGATTTGCCGCGCGCCGGCGGCGGCCCGCCGGGCCTGGCCCCCCATGTCCCCCGTGCCGCAGCGCCGCGCCAAACGCACAAGAGCCCGCCGGGGGCGGGCTCTTGTCGGTGCTTCCGTTCCGGCCCGGCGCGGGCCGTGGCTCAGACCGGGGTCAGCATCCCCTTTTCGCGGGCCAGTTCCTTCATCCGCTTCTGCAGCTTCTCGAAGGCGCGCACCTCGATCTGGCGGATACGCTCGCGGCTGACGTCGTAGACCCCGGACAGGTCCTCCAGCGTCACCGGCTGATCCTGCAGGCGGCGCTGGACGAGGATGTCCTTCTCGCGGTCGTTCAGAACGTCCATCGCCTCGGCCAGCATCTCGCGGCGGCTTTCCAGCTCGTCCTTCTCGGCATAGGCCTCGGCCTGGTCGGCGTCCTCGTCCTCAAGCCAGTCCTGCCACTGGGTGGCGGTGTCGCCGTCGCTGCCCACGGTGGCGTTGAGCGAGGCGTCGCCCCCCGACAGGCGGCGGTTCATCGCGATGACCTCGTCCTCGGAGACGTTGAGGTCATGCGCGATGCGTTCGACATGCTCGGGCGTCATGTCGCCCTCTTCCAGCGCGCCGATGCGCGCCTTGGCCTTGCGCAGGTTGAAGAACAGCTTTTTCTGAGCGCTGGTCGTGCCCAGCTTCACCAGCGACCACGAGCGCAGGATATATTCCTGGATCGAAGCGCGGATCCACCACATCGCATAGGTCGCCAGGCGGAAGCCCTTTTCCGGATCGAAGCGTTTCACCGCCTGCATCAGGCCGACGTTGGCCTCCGAGATGACCTCGGCCTGCGGCAGGCCGTAGCCGCGGTAGCCCATGGCGATCTTGGCGGCCAGACGCAGGTGGCTGGTCACCATCCTGTGCGCGGCTTCGGTGTCCTGATGATCGACCCAGCGCTTGGCCAGCATGTATTCCTCTTCCGGCTCCAGAAGCGGGAATTTGCGGATTTCCTGCAGATAGCGGTTCAGGCCCTGTTCCGGGCTCGGTGCGGGAAGGTTTGCATAAGTGTTCATGGGTTGCCCCTCTGCTCCCTGAAGTCGCTCACGATATGGGAAACTGAACCGTTCGGTTCAAGACCCCGTGCGCCGTCACGCCCCTCAATTGGCCCGAAAACTGTCGAAACGCCATTAATTTATCACGATTTCACGGGTTTGTGCACCGTGTTTCAGCCGCCCGTCTCCCCGCGCAGAGCGGCGATCAGCGCCACCATGTCAGCGGGCAGAGGCGCCTCGAAGGCCATCTCCTCGCCGGTCTCGGGATGGGTGAAGCCCAGCGTGGCGGCGTGCAGCGCCTGGCGCGGGAAGGCGGCCGCGGCGCGGATGGCCGCCGCGCCCAGCGCGACCTCGGACAGCTTGCGCCGCCCGCCATAGGTCTGGTCCCCGATCAGCCCGAAACCGGCATAGGCCATGTGCACCCGGATCTGGTGCGTGCGCCCGGTTTCCAGCCAGCAATCCAGCAGCGACGCCGCGCCGGGGGTGCCGAATACCTCCTCGACCCGCGCGCGGGTAACCGCATGGCGCCCGCCCGACCACAGCACCGCCTGTTTCTGCCGGTCGGTCTTGTGCCGGGCAAGCTGCGTGGTGATCTTCAGGATATTTCCGGGCTCGAAACTCACACCGCGCAGCCCGCGCAGACGCGGATCGCCGGCCTCCGGCACGCCATGCACCACGGCCTTGTAATGCCGGGTGGCGGTGTGTTTCTCGAACTGCGCGGCGAGGGCGGCATGGGCCTTGTCGGTCTTGGCCACCACCAGCAGGCCGGAGGTGTCCTTGTCGATGCGGTGCACGATGCCGGGGCGCTTCTCGCCGCCGATACCCGACAGGCTGTCGGCGCAGTGATGCAGCAGCGCGTTGACCAGCGTGCCGCCCGGGCTGCCCGGCGCGGGATGCACCACCATGCCCACGGGCTTGTTCACCACGATCAGCGAATCATCCTCATAAACCACGTCCAGCGGGATGGCCTCGGGGCGGGTCTCCACCTCCTCGGCCTCGGCGAAGGCGATCTCCAGCACCTCCCCCTCGGCCACGCGGGCGCGCGGATCGTCCAGCACCACGCCGCGGCGCGACACGCCGCCCGCCGCGATCAGCTTGGCCAGCCGCGAGCGCGACAGCCCCTCATCCTCTGGCACGTCGCGCGAAAGCGCTTTATCAAGGCGGGCGGGCGGGTTTGGCCCGATGACCACCGAAAGGCGGCGCGTGATGGACATGGACGATGCTCCACAGCCGGTCGATGAGCCGGCCAACCTGAAATTCCTGCGCCGCCTGGTGACGGTCCTGACGGCAGTGATGATTGCCGGGGTTCTAGTGATCATCGCGCTGCTTGTCATCCGTTTGTCGGACCGCCCCGCGCCCTGGCCGGATGAGATCGCCCTGCCCGAGGGCGCCCGCGCCCAGGCCGTGACCCGCGGCAAGGGCTGGGTCGCGGTGGTGACCGAGGATCAGCGCCTGCTGATCTTCGACGCCGCGACCGGCGCGCTGGAGCAGGAGATCGCGATCACCGCGGGGCATTAGCAGGGGCTTCTAGAATCGCCCCTCCTCGCCCGGGAACACCTTGCGCGCCAGCAGCACGCGGCTGGCCGCGGTGACGAAACACAGCGCACCGAAGGCCCAGGCCAAAGGCGCGAACCACCCCGGCCACAGGCACAGCGCCACGAAAAACGCGATGGTTTCGGTGCCTTCCAGCAGCCCGCCGGTGAAATAGAGCGATTTCACTCCGCGCGCCTCGCTCGTCATCCCCTGGCGCTCGGCCAGGATGGCGAAGCCCAGGAAACTGGCGCCATTGGCGTAGAAGCTGGCCAGCAGGAACGCCCCCGCCGCGCCGTTTCCGCCCGGATCGGCCAGCACGAACCCCAACGGGATCGCGCCGTAGAAGACGAAATCGCAGGTGATGTCGAGGAAGCCGCCGAAATCGGTCTTCTGCGTGGACCTTGCGATCGCGCCGTCCAGCCCGTCTGCCAACCGGCTCAGCCCCAGCGGCAGCAGCGCCCAGCCCGGCGCGTCCAGCGCGATCAGCGCCGCCGCCAGCAGGCCGAATCCCAGTCCCGCCAGCGTCACCGCGTTGGCCGTCATCCCCGCCCGCGCGGCGCGCGCGCCCAGCCGGTTCAGCACCGGGTCGATCAGTTTGCGCATCGCGGCGTCGAGCATGGTCCCCTCCCCTGGCTGGACGCATGATGTCCGCCAAAGATCGCGCCCGGGCAAGGGCGATCACGCAGATGTTGTCTGAAGGGGGGAATGGTACCGCCTCCCCGGCTTGAACGGGGGACCTCTGGATCCACAATCCAGCGCTCTAACCAACTGAGCTAAGGCGGCACTGTTCGGGCGATTTAGCGCCCCCTCGCCGGCAATGCAAGACCTAGATCGCCGGTTTCAGGTCAATCTCCCAGCTTTGCTCCACCAGGTCGCGGCCGAAGTTGTGCACTGGCGCGGACTCTGCCAGACGGAACCCGTGGCGGGCATAAAGCGCGCAGGCCGCGCGGTGGCTTTCGTGGGTCCACAGCACCATCCGGCGGTAGCCCTTTTCGCGGGCGTAGCCGAGGCAGGCCTCCAGCAGCCTGTGGCCCAGCCCCTGCCCGCGTGCCTCCGGCTCGATCAGGAAAAGCCGCAGCTTGGCCACCTCCGGCGGCCCCGCCCGCACGCAGAAGATCGAGCCAATCCGCCGCCCGCCCCGCCAGGCGATCCAGGCCCGCTCGCGGGACGGGTCGCGGGTCCGCATGTAGCCGGTCAGGATCTCGGCCACCAGCAGCTCGAAACTGGCGTCGAATCCCTCTTCGGCGGCGTAAAGTTCACCGTGGCGCTGAATGAGCCAGCCGGCGTCGCCGATCTGTAGGTCATGCAGGGTGATCGCGTCGGACATGTCCCAGCAAAGGCCGCGGCGGGCCGGGCGTCAAGCCCCGGCCTTGCCAGCGGTCGCGCAACGCGTTACGCCGCGCGCAACCGGAACAGCAGGACAACCGTCATGGGCATCGACAAGGAAAGCGATATCGCCGCGAATCTGCAGATCGGACCGACCACCCTGGGCATGGTCCGCATCTATATCGAGGCAGAGGGGATCGACCTGCCCCTCGATTTCGAGCCCGAAGAGGCCGAGGAAATCGCCGAGGAAATCCGCGCCGCGGCCGCACGCGCCCGCGCGATGGGCGGCAAGGGCGGAAAGGGCTGAGGCCCGCCTAGGGGCTGACCGCCGCCGGCACGCCCGGGTCGCGCAGCCCCTGCAGCCGCCGCGCCGCGTGGCGGGCGAATTTCTGCACCATCACCTTGCGCCGCGCCGGCGCCAGCCGGCACTCCGGCCCCATGCGGAGGATCTCGGCGCCATAGGCGTCGGCCGCGATCAGCCCGGTCTCCTCGGGCAGCAGTTCGGTCGGGAAATCCGCGTCCACCGCCCAGAAGAACCGGTCGCACCAGTCCAGGTAGCCCCGCCATTTGCGATCCGACTGGAAATCGGCGCGGCTGGACTTGCACTCGATCACCCAGATCTCGCCCTTCGGACCCAGCGCCATCACGTCCACGCGCAGGCCGGGCGCCGGCACCAGTTCCTCCACGGTGACGAAATCATGGCTCAGCATGTGGCGGCAGACGCCGCGGGCCAGAAGCTGGCCGGGTTGCAGGATCTCGGTCATGGCCAGAATATGAACAAAAGGTGAATATCACGCAAGCCTTGCAGCCGGGCCCGGCGCGCACTATCTAGCGAGGAGGCGGGTTCTGCCCTTCTCGTGACGAGGTCAAATTCCGGTGGCCTTAAGCAATTCCGAGGGAGCTGGCTCTGTTCGGGTCCTGGCCCGATTACCTGGCGCCCACCTGTATATACAGGTCCTCGGGAATTCGTTGCCTCAACGGTTGCCTGGTGGTTCCCGCCTCATCCCCATTTCCGCGCGTCCACGCCGCGAATCAGCAGCCACAGGCACAGCGCGCTCTCGGCCATGAGCGGCAGCAGGTAGGCCGGCGCAAAACCCTCGGACAGGCCCGGCGCGAGGAAACGCAGCGCGCTGCCCGCCAGATAGACCAGCCCCGATCCCGTCAGCCCCGCCCCCAGCAGGCGCGGCAGGAAACCCGAGCGGCAGATCAGCCAACCGGTGAGCAGGCAGTTGATCCCGAAGAACAGCAGCCCGAGGTCGTAGCCGTGGCGGTGCAGGTCGAGGAACAGCAGCGCCCAGTCGGGCGCGCCCGGGGCGCCAACCTTCAGCACCAGCAGCGCGGCCTGGAGATTCAGCAGGTTCGCCCCCAGGATCGCCGCCTGGACCAGCCGGAACAGCATCGCCATGCGCGCCACGCCCCGGTGCACCGGCGCGAGCAGCGCAAAAAGCAGCGCCGCCAGCGCCACGTCGCTCAGCGCCATCACCGCGTCGGCGGCCAGCGCCCGGCGGAACAGCGCCTCGCCGGCCAGGATATTGACCGCCGTCTGCGCGGCGTCACCGTGGTCGATCAGCGCGGCCCGGGCGACGCCCTCGCTCCAGACGCCACAAAGGATGATGACGAGGTAGAGCGCGCCGGCAAGACGCGCGCGTGGCAGGATGGCAGGGGTAAGCGGGGTCGGTTGCATGGGGATCTCCGGCTGCGGTGTTGGGTGGGTCCGTCATATCCATGCAATGCGATTCCATGAATTGCCGAAATATGGCTAATTCATATGCGTTTTCGCATATATCTGAGAGCGCAAGCCCGGCGTCGGGATCAAGGCGCCGCCCGGGCCGCTTCGCCGGCACCGAAACGAAAAAGGGCGGCTCATCGCCGCCCCTCGCTCCGCTTTCCGCGCGCGCGCCGCGTTTCAGCGGTGCATGCGCCGCTCGTCCCTGACCGGCACGGGCACCAGCGCATGGCCGTGCGCGTGGGCGCGGACCAGGACCGGCTCGGGCCGGCGCCGGCCGCCGGAGCTGTCGTCATCCTCCGCCATGCGCATCACCGCGATGCCGAACTGCACGCCCGAGAACACGATGCCGTTGAAGACGAACAGCATCATGCAGGCCACGATGCCCAGGTTCGAGGTGCTGATCAGGTGCCACAGGTTGGCGACATTGGCAGAGAGCAGCGCTGCCACGAACAGGCCCGACAGGCTGAACCCGATCAGGCATTGACGGATATAGAGACGCACCAGTTTCGGCATGGACTCGGCTCCTTCGCAAGGGTTCGGAGGGAATCTAGGCGCGCGCCCGGCGGATTGCCACAGGGAAATCGTCGCGCAGGCCGCAAAGAGCGGGCCGGTCAGCGGAATTTCCTGAAAAAGCGGCGATTGCCCGTTATGAACTCGCGCAACATGCGCGAAGACAGGCCGATCTCGCGCCCCTTGAGATACAGGAACCCCGCCACGGACCCGAGCAGTCCGCCGGCCATGTCCACGATCAGGTCCCACATCGTGTCGGTCAGCCCCGATTTCTGCATGTTCAGCCCGAAAAGCTGATCCATCGCGAATTCGAACACCTCCCACACCGCCCCGATCGAGACCGCGAAGGTGAAGGCGATCATCGCCAGCGCCCAGGGCGGCGCGGCGTATCGGTCGCCCTCGAACAGGAACAGCACGAAAAGCAGCCCGATCAGCCCGAACGCGACCGCCGAGCCGCCATGCAGCAGCACGTCCCACCACCAGTAGCGTTCGTAGAAATCGAACACCTCGCCGAGGAAGATGGTGGAAAAGACGAAGACGGTGATCAGGGCGAGGAAACTGACCGGCAGCCGCACGTCCAGTCGCTTCACCACGATCCCCGGCAGCAGCGACAGCACCAGCGTGGCCACGGAGACGAAGGCCAGCGACCAGCGCGCGGTGGCAAGCGCCACGATCAGCGCCAGGGCGAGCACGCCCCAGATCACCTGCACGACCGTCGGTTGCTGACGCAGTTTCATCGCGACAGCCTATCGCGCGCCCCCGCCTGCGGCAATGCCGGCCATTGCAGCGCGCGTCCGCGCCCCCATATCTGCGCCATGAGAGACAGTGCCTCCGATCCGTCCACCCTGCGGGCGGCCAGCTACAACATCCGCAAATGCGTCGGGCTCGACTGGCGCCGCCGGCCCGACCGCGTGATCGAGGTCATCGCCGCGCTGCGCGCCGATATCGTTGCCCTGCAGGAGGCGGACAAGCGTCTCGGCGCGCGGCCTGCCGCGCTGTGCGGCGCGGCACTCGCCCGGCAGACCGGCCTGGTGCCGGTCGCTGTGGCCGATAACGACGTCAGCCTCGGCTGGCACGGCAACGCCATCCTGGTGCGGCGCGGGATCGAGGTGGAGCGGGTGACGCGGCTCGACCTGCCGGGGCTGGAGCCGCGCGGGGCGGTCATCGCCGACCTGCGCCGCGGCGGGCAGCCGCTGCGCGTGGTCGCGGCCCATCTGGGCCTGCTGCGGCGGCACCGCCAGCGGCAGTTGGGCACGATCGCGGACCGGCTGGCGGGTCTGGCCCCGCGCCCGACCATGATCATGGGCGATTTCAACGAATGGTCCGACACGGCCGGGCTGGAGCCGTTGCAGCCCGCTTTCACCGTCCATGCGCCGGGGCGCAGCTATCACGCCGCGCGCCGGCTGGCGCCGCTCGACCGGATCGCCACCTGCCCGGCCTTTGAACTGCGGGGCGCCGGCATGGAGGAGGGCCCCCAGGCCGCGCGGGCCTCGGACCACCTGCCGATCTGGGCCGATCTGTCGCTGCGGGGCTAGAACGCCTCGGGCCTGGCCTCGCGGGCCATGTGATCGAGCACGGCGTTGACGAATTTCGGCTCGCGCCCGTCGGGGAAGAACGCCTTGGCGACATCGACATATTCGGTAATCACCACCCTCGGCGGCGTGGCCGATTGCGTCAGCTCCGCCCCCGCGGCGCGGAACAGCGCGCGCAGGGTCGGGTCGATCCGGTCGATCGGCCATTTCGCCACCAGCGCGCGGTCGGTCATCTGGTCGATCTTCGCCTGCCAGTTCACCGCGTCGTCCAGCGTCTGGCGGAACAGCGCGACATCGCCCTCGGCCATCTCCTCGCCGTCATAGACGGCCCCGAAGCGGTGGGTTTCGAACTCGCGGCGGACCTCGTCCACCGTCTGGCCGGAATGCTCCATCTGGAACAGCGCCTGCACGGCATAGAGCCGGGCGGCGGATTTCATCTGGCGTTTGTCCTGTGCGCGGGTCATGCGGAGGCCGGTCCTTCACTGCCGCCGGCAAGGCGGATTTCCTCGGATGCGGGGCGGAAGCCCACCCCCCTCGTGGCGCCGCCCCATCTGCGCGCGAGCGCGATCAGGTGCAGCGCGGCGGCGGCGGCGCCGCCGCCCTTGTTCTGGTCGGCCGGGTCGGCGCGGACCTCGGCCTGGGCGCGGTTCTCGACGGTCAGGATGCCGTTGCCGAGGCAGGCGCCCTGAAGCCCCAGCAGGGTCAGCCCGCGCGAGCTGTCGTTGCAGACCGTGTCGTAATGCGTGGTCTCGCCCCGGATCACGCAGCCCAGCGCGACATAGCCGTCGTAATTGGCCATGCCATGCGCCAGCGCGATGGCCGAAGGGATCTCCAGCGCGCCGGGCACCTCGATGGTCTCATGTTCGGCGCCGGCGGCCTCCAGTTCGGCGCGGGCACCCGCGAGCAGGTTGTCGGCGATGTCCTTGTAATAGGGCGCGACCACGATCAGCACCTTCACCGGCTTGTCGAAGGCGGGGCGCGGCAGGATGTAATGGGTCTCGGATCCGGCCATGGCTCAGCCCTCCTTCTCGATCCGGCGGGTGCCCTCGATGGACAGGCCGTAGCCGTCCAGGCCGACGACCTTGGGCATCGGCGAATTGGTCAACAGCACCAGCTTGTGCAGCCCGAGCGTGGCCAGGATCTGCGCCCCCAGCCCGTATTGCCGCAGGATCTGCGGCGAGGCGGCGCTGTCGGTGATCAGCTTCATCGTGGTGTCGCGCAGCAGCACGACCACGCCCCGCCCCTCGTCGGCGATCATCCGCATCGCCTGATGCAGCTCGTCCGAGGAGCCGGGGCCGAGGCCCAGCACATCCTTCAGCGGGTTCAGCGCGTGCATCCGCACCAGCACCGGCGCCGCGGTGGTCAGATCCCCCTTGGTCAGCACGATATGCTCCGCGCCGTGGGTCTCGTCGGTGAAGATGCGCATCATCCAGTCGCCGCCGAATTCGGAGCTGACCGAGCGCACCTCGGTCTCGTTGACCAGGTTGTCATGGCGGCGGCGATAGGCGATCAGATCGGAGATCGTGCCGATCTTGAGGTTGTGCTTCTGCGCGAAGGACACCAGATCCGGCAGCCGCGCCATGGTGCCGTCCTCGTTCATGATCTCGCAGATCACCCCCGAGGGATTGAGCCCGGCGAGCCGCGACACATCCACCGCCGCCTCGGTATGGCCGGCGCGCACCAGCACGCCGCCCTCCTTGGCGCGCAGCGGAAAGACATGGCCGGGGGTGGCGATGTCGGACGCGGTTTTCGAAGGGTCGATGGCCACGGCCACGGTGCGCGCCCGGTCATGGGCGGAGATGCCGGTGGTCACGCCCTCGCGCGCCTCGATGGAGATCGTGAAGGCTGTCTCGTGCCGCGAGGAATTGTCCGACGCCATCAGCGGCAGGCCCAGCGCGTCGATCCGCTCTCCGGGCAGGCTGAGGCAGATCAGGCCGCGCCCGTGGGTGGCCATGAAGTTAATGGCCTCGGGCGTCGCCATCTGCGCGGGGATCACCAGATCGCCCTCGTTCTCGCGGTCCTCGTGATCGACGAGGATGAACATCCGGCCGTTGCGGGCGTCGTCGATGATCTCCTCGATCGACGAGATCGCGTCGCGCCAGTTTTCCTCGACCGGCCCCGGGGCTTGGTATGGAGTGCTGTCCGACATGGCGTCTTTCCTTGCTTGCGGCTTGCCAGATAGCCCAAGCCTCGGGCCTTGGCCAGAGTGAACCCGCGCACATCGTCCGCGCGCGGGAGGACCGGACGCGCGGCTACTCCGCCCCGCTCAGCCCCATTCGTGCAGCCGCGCGACATAGCGGGCCAGCGTGTCGATCTCCAGGTTGACCCGGTCGCCGACCTTGGCTTCGCCCCAGGTGGTGACCTCCTTGGTATGCGGGATCACGTTGACGCCGAAGGTGTCGCCTTCGACCTCGTTCACGGTCAGCGAGGTGCCGTTCAGCGCGACCGAGCCCTTGGGCGCGATGTATTTCGACAGCTCGTGCGGCACGCGGAAGCTCATCCGGGTGCTGTCGCCCTCGTCGGCCAGCGCGATCAGTTCGGCCACGCCATCGACATGGCCCGAGACGATATGCCCGCCCAGTTCGTCGCCGACCTTCAGCGCGCGCTCCAGGTTCACCGCGCTGTGCACCCGCCAGTCGCCGATATTGCTCTTGGCCAGCGTCTCGGCCGAGATGTCGACATCGAACCACGCCTCGCCCTCGTCCGCGCCCCGCCGGGTGACCGTCAGGCACACGCCGTCGCAGGCGATCGAGGCACCGACGACGATGCTGTCGGGGTCGTAACTGGTGGTGATGCGGGCGGTCAGGTCGCCGTTCTGCTCCAGCGTGCGCACCCGGCCGATATCGGTGATAATCCCTGTGAACATGGCACCTTCCTTTCCCTTCCCACCTAGCCCCTGCCCGGCCTCAGGACAAGGGACCAAAATCCGCCAAAAAACCGCCCCTTTTTCATGACCTTTTACCCAAATCGCATGACAGCGGCCGCCGCGGGCGGCATGATCGGCGCCGGAGAAGCGCCTGACGGAGAGATTGAGACGGGCGCCATGGGCAGCACATTGGGCACAGACAGGCATTTCCTGTTCCTTCAGGGACCGCACGGGCCGTTCTTCGACCGGCTGGCGCGGATGCTGCGCGCCGCCGGCGCGCGGGTCTGGCGCGTGGGGTTCAACGCCGGCGACCGCGCCTTCTGGACCGGCGCCGACAGCTACATCCCCTTTACCGGCACCGGGGCGGAGTGGCCCGAGACCTTCGCGGCGCTGCTTCGCGACCACGCCGTCACCGATATCGTGCTCTACGGCGACACGCGACCGATCCACGCCCGCGCGGTGGAGGCGGCCCGGGCCGCCGGCCTGCGCGTGCATGTCTTCGAGGAGGGCTATCTGCGCCCCTATTGGGTGACCTATGAGCGCGGCGGCGCCAACGGCCATTCGCGCCTGATGCAGATGAGCGTCGAGGAGATGCGCACCGCGCTGGCAGATGCCGACCCCGACCAGCCCGACGCGCCGGCCCATTGGGGCGACATGCGCCAGCACATCTTCTACGGCGCGCTCTACCATTACTTCGTGATGTTCCGGAACGCCGATTACGCCAATTTCCGCCCGCACCGGGCGCTGGACGTAACCAAGGAGTTCCGCCTCTACCTGCGCCGGCTGCTGCTGATGCCGCTGCAGGCGGCCGAGCGCTTCGTGGCGACCCAGCGCATCCGGCACGGCGGCTTTCCCTATCATCTGGTGCTGCTGCAGCTGGAGCACGACTCCAGCTTCCAGTGCCACAGCCCGTTCTCCACCATGCCCGAATTCCTGAAGCTCTGCATCGAGGGCTTCGCCCGCGGCGCGCCGCGCCACCACCACCTGGTGTTCAAGGCGCATCCGCTGGAGGATGGCCGCGTGCCGCTGCGCACCGAGATCCGTCATCTGGCGGCCAAGCACGGCGTCTCCGAACGGGTGCATTATGTGCGCGGCGGCAAGCTGGCGCGGCTGCTCGACCACGCCCGCAGCGCGATCACCGTCAATTCCACCGCCGCCCAGCAGGTGCTGTGGCGCGGCCTGCCGCTGAAGGTGTTCGGCGAGGCGGTCTATGCCAAGCCCGAGTTCGTCTCCACCGTGCCGCTGGCCGAGTTCTTCACCCATCCCGGTCGCCCCGACCGCCGCGCCTACCGCGACTACCGCCGCTACCTGCTGGAAACCTCGCAGATCCCGGGCGGGTTCTATTCGGCCCGCGGACGGCGGCAGCTGCTGCGCCAGGTGGTCGACCTGATGCTGGCCGACGAAGACCCCTATGACGCGCTGCAATCCGGCAGCGCGGCGCCTCGGCAACAGTTGCAGCTCGTCAAATGACGCGCCAGCAATCACTGGCTGGCTTTTTTACCGGGTTTTCTGTAGGGTTACGTCAAAATCTTGAGGCAGATAAGATTTACGAGGAGCCCGAGCAGTGAAAATCATGGCATCTCGCGGGGCCAGGGCGCTGGTTCTGTGCGCGCTCGTGGGCAGCGTGGCGGCCTGCGGCCTGCCGCGATCCGGCCCCAACAAGCGCGAAATCTTCGCAGGCTCCGTCCAGAAACAGGGCGACGCCTTCATCGTCGCCGTCAACGACCGGGTGACGCGAGCGACCGCGGTGATGCCCGCGCTCGGATTCTCCGACGGGTTCAAGCGCGCCGGCATCCTCGGCTCCGACACGATCAGCCCCGGCGACACGCTGGGCCTGACCATCTACGAGAACGTCGATGACGGGCTGCTGGCCGGCGAAGGGGTGAATGCCTCGGTGCTGGACGAGGTGCAGGTCGATGGCGCGGGATATATCTTCATCCCCTACGCCGGGCGCATCCGCGCCGCCGGCAACTCGCCCGAACGGCTGCGCCAGATCATCACCGAAAAGCTCGACGCGCAGACCCCCGACCCGCAGGTCGTGGTGCGCCGCCTGTCGGGCAACGGCGCCACCGTCTCGGTGGTGGGCGGCGTCGCCACCCAGGGCGTGCTGCCGATCGAGCGGCCGACCCGCACGCTCTCGGCCATGCTGGCCGCGGCCGGCGGCATCACCATCGAACCCGAGATCGCACAGATCACCGTGCTCCGCGGCAAGGAGCGCGGCAAGATCTGGTTCCAGGACCTCTACGAGCATCCCGGACTGGACATCGCCCTGCGCCCCGGCGACCGCATCCTCGTCGAGGAGGACACCCGCGCCTTCACCGCCGTCGGCGCCACCGGCAGCCAGAACCGCGTGCCCTTCACCACCCAGACCCTGTCGGCGATCGAGGCGATCGCGCAGGTCGGCGGGCTGAGCTCCAACCTCGCCGATCCGACCGGCGTCTTCGTGTTCCGCAACGAACCGGCCGAGATCGCCAATGCCGTGCTGGGCCGCACCGACCTGGTGGGCGACCAGCGCTTTGCCTATGTGCTCGACCTGACGGAACCGACCGGCATGTTCATGGCCCGCGACTTCGTGATCCGCGACGGCGACACCGTCTATGTGACCGAGGCGCCCTTCGTTCAGTGGTCCAAGACGCTGGGTGTGCTCTCGGGCTCGCTCAACACGGCCAACGCGGTGAATTCCCTCGCCGGCAACTGAGGCCCGCATGGCCGGATCATCCGACAGCTCCGAAGCCGCCGGGACCACCTCCCGGCGGCTTTTCGTTTACAACGGCGGCTTCCTGACCCAGCGCCGCCTGCGCCGCATTCTTACCCTTTCGGGCTACGAGATCCGGCTGGGCCGGCCCGGACCGGGCGACATGGTGGGGGTCTGGGGCCACTCCCCCACAGCCCGCCGCGGCGAAGCCGTGGCGCGGCGCGCGAGCGTCCCCCTGCTGCGGGTCGAGGATGCCTTCCTGCGCTCGCTGCGTCCGGGGCGCGCCGGGGGCGAGCCGCCGCTGGGCCTGCTCCTCGACCGCAAGGGGGTGCATTTCGATCCCTCCCGCCCGTCCGATCTGGAGGAACTTCTGGCCACGCATCCGCTGGACGACACCGCGCTGCTGAACCGCGCGCGCCACGCCATCGCCCGGATCCAGGCGGCGGGGCTGTCGAAATACAGCGGCTTCGACCCCGCCCTGCCGGTGCCCGCGCCCGGCTATGTGCTGGTGATCGACCAGACCGCGGGCGATGCCTCGGTCGCGGCCAGCGGCGCGACGGCCGCGACCTTCCGCGAGATGCTGGCCGTGGCGCGGATCGAAAATCCCGGCGCGCGCATCCTGATCAAGACTCACCCCGAGACGCTTAGCGGCCACCGGGCGGGCCATTTCACCCCCGCCGACCTGCGGCAGGGGATGGAATTCCTGACCGATCCGGTCTCTCCCTGGGCGCTGCTGGAGGGGGCGGTGGCGGTCTACACCGTGTCCTCGCAGCTGGGCTTCGAAGCGATCCTCGCGGGCCACAAGCCGCGCGTCTTCGGCCAGCCCTTCTATGCCGGCTGGGGCCTGACGCAGGACGAAAACCCCCTGCCCCGCCGCAGCCGCCGCCTGACCCGCGCCCAGCTTTTCGCCGCGGCGATGATCCTCGCGCCCACCTGGTACGACCCCTATGACGACCGGCTCTGCGCGCTGGAGGACGTGATCGAGACACTGGCCGCGCGCGCCCGCGCCGCGCGCGAAGACCGCGCGGGCTATGTCGCCCACGGCATGCGGCTGTGGAAGCGCGGGGCGCTGCAAGGCTTCTTCGGGGGGACACGCCGGGTGATCTTCGACGAGCGCCCCGTCCGCGCCGTTGCCCGCGCCGCCGCGAAAGGGCGCGGCGTGCTGGTCTGGGCCGGCAGGGAGACCGAACCGCTGCGCCGCGCCGCGCAGGCGGCGGGCGTGCCGCTGTTCCGGGTCGAGGACGGCTTCCTGCGCTCGCGCGGGCTTGGGGCCGAACTGGTGCCGCCGCTGTCGCTGGTGCGCGACGATCTCGGCATCTATTACGATCCCGGCCGCGAAAGCCGGCTGGAGCGGCTGATCGCCGAAAGCTGCGCCCTGCCGCCCGAGGAGGTGGAGCGCGCCGGCCACCTGATCGAGAGGCTGGCGCAGGCGGGCCTCAGCAAATACAACCTCGCCGCCAGCCCCCTGCCCGACCTGCCGCAAGGCCGCCGCATCCTGGTGCCCGGACAGGTGGAGGACGATGCGTCGGTCCGGCTGGGCTGCGGCGCGGAGCGGACCAACCTGGAGCTTCTGGCGCGCGCCCGCGCCGAGAACCCCGGCGCGGTGATCCTCTACAAGCCCCACCCGGACGTGGAGGCCGGGCTGCGGCCGGGCCGGCTGAGCCGCGATCAGGCGCTGGAACATGCCGACAGGGTGCTGGAGACCGCCGACCCCGCCGCCCTGATCGGCGCCGTGGACGAGGTCTGGACGCTGACCTCACTGACGGGGTTCGAGGCGCTGATCCGGGGCCGCGCCGTGACCTGCCTCGGCGCGCCCTTCTACGCGGGCTGGGGGCTGACCCGCGATCTCGGCCCGGTGCCCGCGCGCCGGACGGCACGGCCCAGCGTCGCGGGCCTGGCCCATGCGGCGCTGATCGGCTACCCGCGCTATCTGGATCCCGTGACCGGGACGCCCTGCCCGGTCGAGGTGATCGTCCAGCGGCTGGCCACGGGCGAGGTGCCGCGGCACGGGCCGGTCAACCGCGGGCTTTCAAGGCTTCAGGGGGTGTTCGCCGGGTTTGCGCCGCTCTGGCGGTAGCGCCCGTGGCGGACTGGGGACGCCTCCGGCGGGAGTATTTTTCCCAAGAAGAAGGGGCGGTCAGGCGCGTTCCCAGCGGTGCAGCAGGTCGGGCCCGACGGGGCGGCTGTCCAACAGGCGGAAGCGCGGCGCCTGGGCCAGGCGGTCGAGGCCCATTGCGCCGATCGACGGGTAGCCCTCGGCGCCCAGCGTCATGCCGGCGGTGAAGCCGATGAGTTCGTCCACCAGCCCCGCGCCGAGCAGCGCGGCGGCGAGCGCCCCGCCGCCCTCGCAGAACACACGGGTCAGCCCCGCCGCGCCCAGCGCCCGCAAGAGCGCCGCCGGGTCGAGCTGGCGGTCGCGGCCCACGGCGACGGGCAGCAGGCGCGCGCCCAGCCCCACCCACGCGGCGAGGATCTCGGGGGCGGCGTCGGCGCCGTGGCACAGCCACAGCGGCACCTCGCGCGCGCTGCGCGCCAGCTGGCTGTCGAGCGGCAGGTCGAGCCGGCGGGTGCAGACCACGCGCGCGGGCTGATGCCCGACGCCCAGGCCGCGCACGGTCAGCGCCGGGTCGTCGGCCCGCGCCGTGCCCGCTCCCACCATCACCGCGTCGTGGCGCGCGCGCATGGCGTGCACCGCGCGGCGCGCCTCGGGGCCGGTGATCCATTGGCTTTCGCCGCTGGCCGTGGCGATGCGCCCGTCGAAGGAGGCGGCGAGCTTCAGCGTGACCATCGGCCGGCCGGCGGTTCGGTTCAGCAGGAAGCCGCGGTGATCGCGGGCCGCGCGATCGGCTAGGACGCCGGTCTCCACCGTCACGCCCGCGGCCCGCAGGAGGGCGTGGCCGCCGCCCGCCACGCGCGGATCGGGATCCTCCAGCGCAGTGACGACGCGGGCGATCCCGGCCTCTGCCAGGGCCGCGGCGCAGGGCGGGGTCTGGCCGTGATGGGCGCAGGGTTCGAGCGAGACATAGGCCGTGGCACCGCGCGCCGCCGCGCCGGCCTGGGCCAGCGCCACCACCTCGGCATGGGGGCGGCCGCCGGGCTGGGTCCAGCCGCGGCCGAGGATACGGCCGTCCCTGACGATGACGCAACCCACCGCCGGGTTCGGCCAGCAGCGGCCCATCCCCCGCGCCCCGAGGCTCAGCGCAAGCGCCATGAAACGGCGGTCGGTGTCGGTCTGGCTCACGTCTCGGGCGGGGTCGGCGGGCGCAGTTCGTGGACGAAATCCTCGAAATCGTCGGCCGCCTGGAAGTTCTTGTAAACGCTGGCGAAACGCACATAGGCCACGGTGTCGATCCGGGCCAGGGCCTCCATCACGATCTCTCCGATCGTCTTGGAGGGGATATCGGTTTCGCCCATGCTTTCCAGCCGCCGCACGATGCCGGAGATCATCTGGTCGATGCGCTCGGACTCGACGGGACGTTTCTGCATGGAGATGCGGATCGAACGCTCCAGCTTGTCGCGGTCGAATTCCTCGCGCCGGCCGTTCGACTTGATGACCACGAGGTCGCGCAGCTGGACCCGTTCATAGGTGGTGAAGCGTCCGCCGCAGGCCGGGCAGAAACGCCGCCGGCGGATGGCGACGTGATCCTCGGCTGGGCGCGAATCCTTCACCTGAGTGTCGATATTTCCGCAAAACGGGCAGCGCATGGCCTCTCCCTTGGTCCATCGTGACAGTTATCCACAGGCACTATAGGGGAGCCTCTAGGATTTGGGTAGAGGGGAAATCGGGCGCTAGATCTGGTGGGTTGCGCGAACTCAACCGAGATGCGCGGCCACCTCGCGCCGGTGCGGCGCGGTGCGGTGCTCGAACAGGTAGATGCCCTGCCAGTTGCCCAGCCGCATCCGGCCGTTCTGCACCGGGATGGACAGGCTGACGGGCAGCAGCGCGGCCTTGATATGGGCCGGCATGTCGTCGGGACCCTCGTAGGTGTGGGTGAGATAGGACATCGACGGGTCGGACGTGGGCGGCACGAGGCGGTGGAAGAAATTCCGCAGATCGGTGCGGACCTCCGGATCGGCGTTCTCCTGTATCAGCAGGGAACAGGAGGTGTGGCGCACGAAAAGCGTGAGCAGCCCGTCGCCCTGCACCCAGCCCGCGACGTCGCGGGTAAACTCATAGAGGCCGGGGCCGTCGGTGGCGATGGTGAAGGTCGTGTGCATGGCGTCTGTCCGGCCTTGGCAGGAGAAGTATCGGCCGGGCGGAGGGAACCCGCCCGGGGCAGCGCGCCGCGCCTCAGGCGCCCGGCAGGTCCCAGAAGAAGGGAATGATATTCTCGCACAGCGACGCCCCCGCCCCGGCCTGGAAGCTTTCGCCCGGGCGGATCATCGCGAGGGTGTGGTCCTCCTGAAGGGCGGCGGCGGCCGTCCGCAGGGCGTCATCGGGCAGCACGGTGAAGGTGATGGCCCTGCGCCCGGGCCGGGTGGCGCTGGGCCCCAGCGGCGCGACGAGATAGACGCGGCGGTTGGGCAGCAGGCCCAGCGCCTTGGTGACATAGCTGCCGCCCGAGCAGCGGAAATGCTCGGCATCGTTGGCGGCATAGGCGATCACCTCGAAGGTGCCCGGCTTGCCGGGAACGGGCAGCACGTCGTTGCCGATGACGCTGCGATAGCTGGGCATGCGGTCGGGCACGGCGCGGGGGGCGGGCTTCTCGCCACAACCGGCGAGCAGCGCGGCGGCCAGAAATGCGGCGGTCAGGCGGATCATGGCGGGCTCCGGGTTTAGGGTTGGGGGACATTCTAGGAGATTTCACGCCGGGTGCCAGCGGGGAAGTGGCGGACGTGGAGCGGCCTGCGCAACAGAGGGCCGCGCCGGACCCGAGGGGTGGGCGCAAATCGCGCCCGCCCCTGGGGGGCGGGTCGGGCGCGGCCCGGATCGCAGGCGACCCGGGCGATTCATGCTTGGTTTCGTGAGTTCGACTTGCCTATCATTCGACATGGCTACGCGAACGGAAGTATACAGCAAATTCGGCCAAGCCGCGGAGGCCGCGCAGCTTCTAGAAACTGAATTGACTACGATACTGCTGGCGTTAGAGGGACTCGACAAAGGCTGGCACTTGGATCCCTCGCCGCTGGAAGGAGGTCATTTCCTGGCAAAGCTTGGCAGCAAGACAATGGGCCGGCTAATTGGCCAACTCAAAAAGCAGCTAGATGTTGAAGAAAGTGAGCTTTTGTACTTGCGAGGTGCTCTTGCGGCTCGCAACAGGCTAATGCACGGCTTCTACGAGCAGCATAATTTTCGCATCCAAACACCCGATGGGCGCGACATTATGCTGAAAGACTTGGAAGAAATCCATCAAGCACTCTTTGAGGCTTGGCAGACTTCTCAGCTCCTGTCTGAAATCCTTCTAGGCGCCCTGAAATTACTAAAGAAAAAAGAAACGTCCCCCGAAGGGGACGCCTCGTAATTACTGATCCAGGAAACTCCGCAGCTTGCGGCTGCGGCTGGGGTGCTTGAGCTTGCGCAGCGCCTTGGCCTCGATCTGGCGGATCCGTTCGCGGGTCACGCTGAACTGCTGGCCGACCTCCTCGAGCGTGTGGTCGGTATTCATGCCGATGCCGAAGCGCATCCGCAGCACCCGCTCCTCGCGCGGGGTCAGCGAGGCCAGGACGCGGGTGGTGGTCTCCTTCAGGTTTTCCTGAATGGCCGAATCCAGCGGCAGCACCGCGTTCTTGTCCTCGATGAAATCGCCCAGCTGGCTGTCCTCCTCGTCCCCGATCGGGGTTTCGAGGGAGATCGGCTCCTTGGCGATCTTCATCACCTTGCGGACCTTTTCCAGAGGCATCTGCAGCTTTTCGGCCAGCTCCTCCGGGGTCGGCTCGCGGCCGATCTCGTGCAGCATCTGGCGGCCGGTCCGGACCAGCTTGTTGATGGTCTCGATCATGTGGACCGGGATGCGGATGGTGCGCGCCTGGTCGGCGATCGAGCGGGTGATCGCCTGGCGGATCCACCACGTCGCGTAGGTCGAGAACTTGTAGCCGCGGCGATACTCGAACTTGTCCACCGCCTTCATCAGGCCGATGTTGCCCTCCTGGATCAGGTCCAGGAACTGCAACCCGCGGTTGGTGTATTTCTTGGCGATCGAGATCACCAGCCGCAGGTTGGCCTCGACCATTTCCTTCTTGGCCTGGCGGGCCTCTTTCTCGCCCTTCTGCACCTGGTTCACGATGCGGCGGAACTCGGAAATGTCGACGCCGACATACTGACCCACCTGCGCCATCTCGGTGCGCAGCTCCTCGACCTTCGGGCCGGAGCGTTCGACCAGCGCGGTCCAGCCGCGGCCGGATTTCTCGGCCATGCGGTCCATCCAGGTGGGGTCGAGCTCATAGCCGCGGTATTCGTCGATGAATTCGCGGCGGTTGATGCGGGCCTGGTCGGCAAGCTTCACCATCGCGCTGTCGATCTGCATGATCTTGCGGTTGATGCCGTAGAGCTGGTCGATCAGCGCCTCGATGCGGTTGTTGTGCAGATGCAGCTCGTTGACCAGCGCGACGATCTCGGCGCGCTTCTTCTGATAGGCCTCTTCCTCGCGGGCCGAGAAGGTGCCGGCCTCGTTCAGCGTGGCCGACATCCGCAGGTCCTGCATCTCGGACAGCATGGAATAGTCGCGCGCGATCTTGTCCAGCGTCTCCAGCACCTGCGGCTTGAGCGCGGCCTCCATCGCGGCGAGCGACATGTTGGCCTGCTCGTCCTCGTCCTCGTCCTCCTCGCTCCGGATCGGGTTGCCGTCGGCGTCGAGTTCGGGCTGCTGCTCCTCCTTCTTCTTGGAGGCGGCCGAGGTCACGTCGAGGTCGCCGACGACGGGCTCCCCGTCGTCGCCCTCCTCATCCAGCAGCGATCGGCCGAACGTGGCGTCGAGGTCGATCACGTCGCGCAGCAGGATGTCCTCGTTCAACAACTCGTCGCGCCAGATCGTGATGGCCTGAAAGGTCAGCGGGCTTTCGCACAGCCCCAGGATCATGGTGTTGCGGCCGGCCTCGATGCGCTTGGCGATGGCGATCTCGCCCTCGCGCGACAGCAGTTCGACCGAGCCCATCTCGCGCAGATACATGCGCACCGGGTCGTCGGTGCGGTCGAGCTTCTCGGTCTCGGTCTGGGCCAGCGCGACCTCGCGCGACGACGAGGTTTCGACCACGTCGGTCGAGGCCTTGTCCTCGTCGTCGGCCTCTTCGGCCTCGATGATGTTGATGCCCATCTCCGAGAGCATCGACATCACGTCCTCGATCTGCTCCGAGCTGACCTGATCGGGCGGCAGGACCTGGTTGAGCTGGTCATAGGTGAGATAGCCGCGTTCCCTGGCCTCGGCGATCATCTTCTTGACGGCGGCCTGGCTCATGTCGAGCGTCAGTTCCTGCTCCTGCTCGTCGGTCTTGCGGTCGTCAGTGTCTTTTGCGGCCATTCGATGCTCCATGCGGGGGCGTGTGATTCGCGCTCGAGGCTGATCCGAATCAATACCCCGAATCAAGGTGGTGCACACCCGTCTACTCTTCAATTCTTTGCCGCTTTGTAACCCGAGCGTCACGCTGGCGGCAGCTTGTCCTTGCCATAACCGATCTGGTCCAGAAGCCGGGCAAAGGCATCGCGCTCCTCGCGCGCCATGCGGGCACCGTTGGGGGCCAGATCGTAGGTCCCTTTTTCCTCCGTGTCGCTGCGCCCGGCCCGGTTGCGGGCCTCCGCCGCCTGGCTCAGCCGCCAGGTCAGCCCCTCGTCGGCAAATCCCGCCAGGTCCTGCATCGCCTCGGCAATCTCGCTTTCGGCCCCGCGTGCGGCCATGAGCTTGTCCAGCTCCTCGGCGAGGCACATCGCGGCGGCCTCGTCATCCTCGGGGCGCAACACGGGGGGCGCGATCTGCACATGGCGCAGCGCGAAGAGCTTTTCAAGGGGGCCGGGGCCGAGGCTGTCGGCCAAGGCCGCGCGCAGGCTGCCTGAATCCTCGATATGGTGATGGCGCAGGATGGCCGCAAGCAGGTGGCGGTGATCGTCAGTCGTCATCTCCAGCCGCTCGAGCTTGCCCTCGTGTTCGGGCAGCAGGCGCGGATGGGTGATCAGCGTGGCCAGGATCACCGCCTCGCGCAGCTCCTCCTCGAAGCGGGGGCCGGCGGCGACGAGCGGGCTGTTCTTGGTCGAGGGCTGCACGCGGGGCCCCGCGTCGCGGCCGCGCCATTTGCCCTTTGCGGGGCGGCGGGCCTGGCCGAACAGATCCCAGCGCAGGCGCTTGATCTCCTCGCCGTAATGGCCGCGGATCGAGGGATCCTTGATCTTCGAGATGGCGGCGCGCAGATCCTTGTCGAGCGCCGCCTTGCGCTCGGGACTGTCAAAGACGCGACCCTCGGTCTCGCGCTGCCACAGCAGTTGCACCATGGGCCGCGCGGCCTCCAGCAACTTCTGCATCGCCGGCGCGCCGCCGGCGCGGATCACGTCGTCCGGGTCCTGCCCCTCGGGCATCAGGGCAAAGCGCAGGCTCTGCCCCGCCTCCAGCAGCGGCAGCGCCAGGTCGACCAACCGCAGCGCGGCGCGGATACCCGCCGTGTCGCCGTCCAGCGCCACGATCGGCTCGGGGTGGATGCGCCACAGCAAGCGCAGTTGATCCTCGGTCACCGCGGTGCCCAGCGGCGCCACGGTCGCCCCGAACCCCGCCTCGCTGAGCGCGATCACATCCATGTAGCCCTCGGCCACGATCAACGGCTGGCCCTTGCCCGCGGCCTCGCGCGCGCGGGCCTGATTGTAGAGGTTGTGCCCCTTGTCGAACAGCTCGGTCTGTGGCGAGTTGAGGTATTTCGCGCCATCCGTCGGGTCCATCGCCCGCCCGCCGAAGGCGATCGCCCGCCCGCGCCCGTCGCGGATGGGGAACATGATGCGGTCGCGGAAGGTGTCATAGGGCTTGCCGCCCTTCTGCGAGGGCTTGGCCAGCCCCGCGGCGATGATCAGCTCCTCGGCCACGCCCTTGCCCCGCAGGTGATCCCACAGCCCCTGCCAGCCCGGCGCCGCGAAGCCGATCTCCCAGCGCGCCAGCGCCGCCGGCGTCAGCCCGCGGCGCTCCAGATAGGCGCGGGCCTCGGCGGCCTGGGCGGTGTTCAGCATCAGCCGGTAATGCTGCACCGCCTGTTCCATGACCTCGGCCATCTGGCTGCGGCGGTCAGCCTTTTCGCGGGCCTGCGGATCGCGCGCGGGCATCTGCATCCCCGCCTCGCCGGCGAGGATCTCGATCGCCTCGACGAAACTGACATTCTCGGTCTCGCGCACGAAGGAGATGGCGTCGCCCTTAGCGTGGCAGCCGAAGCAATAGTAGTAGCCCTTGCGGTCGTCGACGTGGAACGAGGCGGTCTTTTCCTGGTGGAAGGGGCATGGCGCCCACATGTCGCCCTTGGCCTGGTTCGACTTGCGGCTGTCCCACATGACCTTGCGCCCCACGACCTGCGACAGGCTGAGGCGGTTGCGAAGTTCATCCAGGAATCCGGGGGGCAGGCTCATGGCGCGAGTATCCACACGATGAGGGGCAGAGTCGAGAACCCCGGCGCGATGACCGCGCGCGATCACCGCAGAAAGCGCAGCGCGGCCCGATGGCCGCTTCCGTCCGCTGCCTTCTTCTTGGTCCAAATACTCTCGCCGAAGGCGTCCCGCCGCCGATCCGGGGCGGCCCGATGCCGCACCCTCCGGGCCTTCAGCCGGCCCGCACGGCCCGGCACCGCCGGACGCTCAGATCGCGAGGCGGAAATACTCGGTCTCGAAATTCCGCTCCATGCCGCCGTCGCAGAAGCCCATGGTCATGTTCGAGGTGCCCGAGATCGTGCCGCCGGAGATGAACGAGGCCCCCTCGATGCCGTTGGCATTGGCCGAGAAGGTGATATCGCCCATCGCGATCAGCTGTCCGCCATAGACCTTGAGATCGGCAGGCACCTCGATGCCGCCCATCGTCAGCAGTTGCGAGCCGCCATCGGCGGCGCAGTGGTCGTCGCGCCCGACCTGCACGCCCGAGGCGGCCGAGATCGATTTGGCGCTGGTGTCGGTGGTGGCGACGATCACGTTGTCCAGCACCACGCCCTGACCGAACTTTACCGGGCAATCGGTGACCAGCACGAGGTTTTTCAGAGTGGTGCCGTTCGGGATCTGCAGGGCGGCGCCCCCGGCGCAGGTGTAGGTGTGGATCCGCCCGGAGATGAAATCGGTCATGTCGGGGATCCTCGACGGCAGGATCTTGAGCAAGTCGGAGGTGATGTAGTCGGGCATGTAGGCGGATGTGGGATCATCGAGCACGCCGATGATTCCGGCCAGCCGGTTCAGGATGCGGATCTGGTAGGCGCCGTCGCGCAGCGCATCCTGCAACCCGTCATTGGTGTCGAACCCCGAACTGGGCAGCCCGATATCGTTGCGGTCGGGCATCGACACCACGGTATTTTCGGCGAAGAAGTTGTTGCTGTTGACCTCGACACGGCCGTTTGAGTGGATGCAGAAGCCGTTGGTATAGGTGTTGCCGCTCTGCAGATCGACCAAGTTCTGCGCGACGAAACCCTCGCGGAAACAGGTGGGCGTGTAGGTCTCGAAGACCGCGGCGCGGCGAACGTCCCAGGCGTCGAAGCCGATCAGCCGCAGCATGTAGGTGCCGACGCTGTTCTGGCGTTCGGCCACCTGGACGGTGTTGACCAGCACCGCAGATTTCGAATTCGGGTCCGGCGTGAAGGTCTCGCTCGCGCTGTCCCAGACACCGAACTGGATGTCCTCGGCGGTGATGACCTGGCCGTAGACCTGCGCCGGCAGGAAGGTCTCGACGACCTCCAGCGCGCGCTGCACGGCGGCGGCGCGCGTGCCGGTGTCGCGGGTGTAGATCGCGGCATGGGCGGCAGCGTCGGCCGTGACCTGCAGGTAGCTCCGCATCCGGTAGGCGTTGCTGACATCGATGGCGAGGCCGCCCATGGCGATCATCGTGGCCAGCAGCAACAGTCCGTAGCTGGAGAGAAAGCCACTGGTGTCCTTGAGGAAACGATCTGCGGCGGACAGCAGCTTCATGGCGGCTCCTAGTGCTCGATCAGATGCTCGGAGCGGATGACGAGGTTGATGTCCATCAGCCGGTTCAGCCAGCCCGTCGCCACCAGGTCCGAGGACGGGATGGTGACCCGCGTCACCACAGAGCCCGCAACGATCGAGGACTGGGCGGTCACATTCGGGCTGAGCGCGGAAAGGTGGCTGACGACCTCCTGCTCCACCTGCGAGGTGGTCTGCAGCCGCCCGATGGACATGTTGCGGTTGGCATCCTGCACGGTGCGCATCGCGATGGTCTGGCCGTTGAAGATGAAGGCCGCGTCGGCCATCAGGCAGAAGGCCCCGATGAACACCGGCAGCCAGAGCACAGCCTCGATCGTCGAAGACCCATCCTCGCCCGCGGCGATCTCGCGGATCCGCCCCATGAGCCCCTTGCCTGCAGATCTTTCATCGTAGCCGGTACGCACAGCCAGTTCCTCAACAACACTTCCCCGCCAACATCGCCACGGTTGCCAAGAATCCGGGCATAAATTGGGCGCCGCTGTGGCCTTTCGGGGAAATGCCGGCAGGGCCCGCGCCGCTACAGGCCCTTGGCGCGATAGCCGGAAGCCACCCGGCCGATCGCCACCAGATAGGCGGCGGTGCGCAGGTCATCGACATCGCCGCGCGCGTGCCACAGCTCGCTCATCGACTGGTAGGCGGTGCGCATGGTGTCGTCGAGGCCCGAGCGCACCAGCTCCAGCTCGTCGGCGCCGCGCAGGTATTTCTGCTTGAAGCCCGGCGACAGCCCGTCCGCGACACCCAGCCCGGCGGCCAGGCGCTCCAGCTCGTCGACCACCAGCTGGTGGCGCGCCTCTTCCTGGCGGCGCTGCATCCGGCCGAAGCGGATATGGCTGAGGTTCTTGACCCATTCGAAATAGGACACGGTCACGCCGCCCGCGTTGGCGTAGAGGTCGGGGATGATCACCGTGCCCTTGGTGCGCAACACCTCGTCGGCGCCGGCGGTGACCGGACCGTTGGCGGCCTCGATGATCAGCGGCGCCTTGACCCGCGCGGCGTTGCCGAGGTTGATCACGCCCTCGATGGCGGCCGGGATCAGGATGTCGCATTCCTCCTCCAGCAGCACGGCGCCCTCGGGCAGGTAGGTCCCCGCCGGACAGCCCTGAACCCCGCCGTTCAGGGTGATCCATTCATGCACCGCCCCGAGGTCCAGCCCCTCGGGGTTGTGGAGCCCGCCGTCGCGCTCGATCACGCCGATGATGCGGGCGCCGTCCTCCTCGGACAGGAACTTGGCGGCGTGATAGCCGACATTGCCCAGCCCCTGCACGATCACCCGCTTGCCATCCAGCGTGCCGGTGAGCCCGGTGCGCGCCACGTCGGCGGGATGGCGGAAGAACTCGCGCAGCGCGTATTGCACGCCGCGGCCGGTAGCCTCGACCCGGCCCTGGATGCCGCCGGCGTTGATCGGCTTGCCGGTGACGCAGGCATTGGCGTTGATGTCGGTGGTGTTCATCCGGCGATACTGGTCGGCGATCCAGGCCATTTCGCGCTCGCCGGTGCCCATGTCGGGGGCGGGCACGTTCTGGCTGGGGTGGATCAGGTCGCGCTTGGCCAGCTCATAGGCGAAGCGGCGGGTGATGCGCTCCAGCTCGTGTTCCTCCCATTCGCGCGGGTCGATGCGCAACCCGCCCTTGGAACCGCCGAACGGCGCCTCGACCAGCGCGCATTTGTAGGTCATCAGCGCGGCCAGCGCCTCCACCTCGTCCTGGGTGACGGTGGTGGCAAAGCGGATCCCGCCCTTGACCGGCTCCATGTGCTCGGAATGCACCGAGCGGTAGCCGGTGAAGGTATGCATCTGTCCGCGCAGCCGCACCCCGAAGCGCACCGTGTAGGTCGCGTTGCAGACGCGGATCTTTTCCTCCAGCCCCGGCGGCAGGTCCATCAGCGCCACCGCGCGGCTGAACATCAGGTCAACGGATTCGCGAAAGCTCGGCTCGACGATGCCGGTCATGTCTTCCCTCCCTGCGCGGCGGCGGCCAGCGACGGCGACTCGCCCCGGCAAGCCTTACGCGTTCCGGGCCGATCTGCCACCCCGAACCGCGGCGCGGCCAGCGCGGAAATAGTTTCCCAAGGCAACCCAATTGCTGCACATCCCGGACACTGACGCCTGGTCAACCCGTCAAATCGCTCGAAATGCCCGTGAATAGCCCTTTTGTGGCGCAGACCCGCCCCATTTGGGCCATATCCATCGGTTTGCCTCCCGCCCGCAGGCGCAGCTTCCGCGCGGCCGTTGCCCCCCCTCGCGGGCGGCCAGAAAAAGGTGATTGAGAATGTGTATCGACGCGTCCCCGCAACGCGGTGACACCCGCAGGCGCGGACGGCTGCGCCGGCTCGCGACGCTGCGGCGCTTCGCCCGCCGCGAGGACGGGTCGCTGGTCATTTTCGGGCTGTTCCTGCTGCTGATCATGCTGGGCATCACCGGCATGGCGGTCGACGTGATCCGGGTTGAGACCACCCGCACCCGGCTGCAGAACACCATGGACCGCGCCGTTCTGGCCGCCGCCGACATCGACAACGATCTCGACGCCAAGGCGGTGGTGACGGATTATTTCGACAAGGCCGGTCTGGGCCAGTATCTCGGCGATGTCCAGGTCACCAGCACCACCGCCGCCGACGAGGTGAGCTATCGCCGGGTCTCGGCCACGGCGCAAGCCGAGGTCAGGACAATGTTCATGAGGCTGTCGGGCATCGACACCCTGACCGCCGCCTCGGCCGCCACCGCCGAGCAGGGCATCACCGACCTGGAAATCTCGCTGGTGCTGGACGTGTCCGGCTCGATGGGAAGCTGGACCGACGGCGGCACCAAGATCGCGAAGCTGCGCGAGGCGGCCAAGGATTTCTCCTATTACATGCAGTGCAACCCCAACGCCGCGCGCGGCTCGGGCAAGCCCTGCACGGTGCAGGCGGGGAAGGTGTCGATCTCGATGGTGCCCTACGCCGAGCAGGTGACGGTGGGCCCGACCCTGCTGGCGCAGTTCAACGACCCCCAGCTCACCCTTGTCGACATCACCGACGAGCACGCGAACTCGCATTGCGTGACCTTCGACCCGGAGGATTTCGCAACCGCCGACATCATGGCGCGCAACGCCCAGATCCCCTATTGGGAGCTCAAGCGCACCGGCCACTTCGACGCCCGCAGCCGCTGGTATGACACCACGCCGGACAACCGCACCTGCCGCACCGACAGCTGGCGCGAGATCCGCCCTTTCGTCGGCGATCACAGTGAAATGGAGGGGTATATCGACGGGCTGCGCGCCGGGGGCAACACCTCGATCGACATCGGCATGAAATGGGGCACGGCGCTGCTGTCGCCCGAGATGCGCCAGATCGTGGGCAAACTGACCTCGACCGCCGGAGCGGGCGGCGCCCCGGTCGTGGACCCGGATTTCCTCGGCCGGCCCTACAATTACGACCAGGACTACTCGATCAAGGTGATCGTGCTGATGACCGACGGCGTGAACACCACGCAATATTACCTGAAGGAGCCCTATCGCAACGGCCTGTCCGAGGTGTGGCGCAACACATATTACGACGACGCCTTCTCGGTCTACGACCCCGGCCGCGGCCAGTATTTCTATACCAAGGACGGCACCTGGCACGACGACCCCTACGGCCAGGGCGTGGACCAGATCACCGTGACCCAGCGAACCTGCACCAGGGACAAGAAATGGTGGCGCGGCGTGCGCTGCACCGACACCACCTTGACCCAGACGGTGGATCAGCCCGGCTCGGCCGTGCAGATGAGCTATCCCGAGGTCTGGGAGACATTCCCGACCGACTGGTACGCGGGGTTCTCATGGCTGGCGAACCCGGTGGCCAGCCGCGGCAACGCCGACAAGAACGGCCAGCTCGACGCGATCTGCACCGCCGCCAAGCGGCAGGGCATCATCGTCTACACCATCGGCTTCGAGGTCGGCGGCGACGCCGACACGGTGATGGCGAAATGCGCCACCTCGCCGGGGCATTACTTCCCCGCCGACGGCACCAACCTGGCCGAGGTCTTCGGCACCATCGCCAGCTCGATCAACCAGCTGAGGCTGACGCAATGAGCGCGCGGCCCGGGTGCTCCGGCCGTCCCCTCGCCCGGCTGCGCCGCGACGAGCGCGGCTCCGCCTCGATCGAGTTCGTGCTGCTGTTCCCGATCTTCATGAGCCTCTTCCTGTCCAGCATCGAGATGGGCGTGGTCATGATCCGCCAGGTGATGCTGGAGCGCGCGCTGGACATCGCCGTGCGCGAGTTGCGCCTGGGCGCCTGGCCCAACATGACGCAGGACCTTCTGAAACAGCGGATCTGCGCCCGCGCCGGCATCATTCCCAACTGCGAGGACGAGATGTTGCTGGAGCTGCGGCCGGTGCGCGCGCCCGACTACACCCTGCCCGACCCGGCCGCGACCTGCCGCGACCGCAGCGCCAATATCCAGCCCGTGGTCACCTTCCGCGACGGCCCCGAGAACGAGCTGATGATCGTGCGCGCCTGCGTGCTGATCGACCCGATCATCCCGGGCAGCGGCCTGGGGATGAAGATGCAGGAGAACACCCGCGACGGCTTCGCGCTGGTGGCCACCTCGGCCTATGTCAACGAACCCGGCGCCGGAGGGAACTGAGCCATGCCGAACGCCCTGCGCGCCGCCATCGCCCGCTTTCGCCGCGACGAGCGCGGCTGGATGACCGCCGAGGCGGTGATCATCCTGCCGCTGCTGGTCTGGTGGTATCTGGGCGGCCTGGTCTTTTTCGACGCCTATGACGCGCGCAGCGTCAACCTCAAGGCCTCCTACACGATCTCGGACCTGTTCAGCCGCAATCTCGACGGCCGGATCGAGACCGGGGAGATCGAGGCGATGAGCGACCTGTTCGACTATCTCACCGCCGGCAGCGGCACCGACGGCGCGATCCGCGTCAGCCTGGTGCGCTGCGCCGAGAAATGCGCCGAGGCCGGCCGCAAGCTGGCGCTGGACTGGTCCTACGGCAGCAATGCCCGGGGCGCACTCTCCGCCGCCGATCTGCCCGACTACGACGCGGTCATTCCGATCATGGCGGCGGGCGACCGCGTGTTCGTGGTCGAAACCTTCACCAGCTACCACCCGCCCTTCAACGTGGGCCTGACGGAAAACAGCTATTCCAACGTGGTGGTCACGCGGCCGCGCTTCGTGGCCGCGCCCTGCCTGGTGGGCGCCGCCTGCCCCTAGCCGGCCAGGCGGCCCGCGCGCGGGGCGCAGCGGCAGCGGCGCTCAGCCGTCGCGCTCCATCAGCAGGACGGTCAGCGCCTCGGACATCACCTTGGCCTGCGCCGCGGGCGTGACGCCGCCCACGCCCAGCCGATAGCCCATGCGCCACCACAGCCCCGGCGCCCAGCCCCGGCCGCGCGCCGTGCTCAGCCGCACCGTGAAACCGTGCGAGGGCTTCATCGCAAAGGGGCCCCGGTCGACGCCGGTGATCTCCGCGATCGGCGCCAGCACCCGGCCCTCGCCGTCGAACAGCCCCTCTGCGGTCAGCACGACCTTGCCCAGCGTGGCGCGGCGCATCTTCTCGCCCAGCACCAGCGACAACGCGCCCAGCGCGATCAGGAAGATCTGCCATCCGACAGAGGAAGGCGGGCGCGCCAGCGCCAGGTAGATCAGCCCGAAGCCCAGGGTCAGCAACACCCCCAGGCCGAACAGGCGGCGGGGTTTCGAGGCCGACAGGGTGGCCAGAACATCAGACATCTCGGGTTCCTCACTGAAAACTCAGCCCCCTTTAACGCCCGCGCGCCGAAAGATCGAGAGCCCGCGTCACCCTTGCGCGGATGCACATATCCCCTGCGGCCATCGCGCACAGGCGCACATTGCCGCCGCGCTTCCCCGCCCCTACCTTCTGACGAAAGGAGACCTGCCATGTCCATCAGACCTGTCGCATCGCAACGCAAGGCCATCCCGACGCTGGAGGGCGCGGGCGTCCACCTGCACCGCGCCTTCGGCTTCCAGGACCCGACCGAACTGGACCCGTTCCTGCTGTTCGACGATTTCCGCAACGACCGCCCCGAGGATTACCTGCGCGGCTTCCCGTGGCATCCCCATCGCGGGATCGAGACCATCACCTATGTGCTGAACGGTACGGTGGAGCACGGCGATTCGCTGGGCAATGCCGGCACGCTGGGCGCGGGCGACGTGCAGTGGATGACCGCCGGGTCGGGCATCCTGCACCAGGAGATGCCCAAGGGGAACGCGACGGGCCAGATGCACGGCTTCCAGCTCTGGGCCAACCTGCCGTCAAGCATGAAGATGTGCGCGCCGCGCTACCAGGACGTGAAATCCGCCGACATCCCCGAGATCATCGACGACGACGGCACAGTGGTGCGGGTGGTCGTGGGCCGCTTCTGGGGCAGGACCGGCCCCGTGGACGGTATCGCCGCCGATCCGCAATACCTGGACATCTCGGTGCCGCCGGGCGTGAAGAAGACCTTCCCGGTCGACACCTACCGCCGCGCCTTCGCCTATGTCTTCGCAGGCTCAGGAGCCTTTGCCGCCGCATCTGCGCCCAGCGGCGTCCTGCTGGAGAAGGAGGTGATGGGCCAGGAGGTGAACATCCGCGACATGTCCGGCGACCGCACGCTGGTGCGCTTCGGCAGCGGCGACGAGGTGACGGTGCAGGCGGGCGAGGACGGCGTGCGCTTCCTGCTGATCTCGGGCGCGCCGCTCGAAGAGCCGGTGGCCTGGCACGGCCCCATCGTGATGAACACGCAGGACGAACTGCGTCAGGCCATGCGCGAACTGCGCAACGGCACCTTCATCAAGCCCGCCCATTGAGGGGGCGCCCCACCGCGAGCCGCCCCGCCGGCCGCGCGGTTCCGAAGTGAGTATTTATGGCCAAGAAGAAGACAGCCCCCTTCTTCTTGGCCCAAATACTCAAACCGCCGCGCGCCGCGCAAAGAAGAGAAGGGTCGCACGGTCCCGCCAGGCCGAAGGGCGGCGTCAGGCCCCCACCGCCTTGCGCACCATGTTCCAGTAGATCCCCACCACCCGGTCGCGGCTCAGCCGCCCCTCGTCGCGGTACCATGTGGTCACGCCGGTCAGCATGGCGATCACCGCCAGCGTCGTCAGCTTGCTGTCGGCGAGAGAGAACACGCCCGCCTCCTGCCCGTCGCGCAGGATTGCCTCCAACTCGCTTTCATAGCGCTTGCGCAACGCTTCGATCACCTCGAAATTCCCGGGCTCCAGGTTGCGCAGCTCCATATAGGCGATGAACACCGCCTCGGGCCGGTCGAGGTGAAAGCGGACGTGGAACCGCGCGAAGGCCTCCAGCCGCGTCAGGGGGCCCTCGCCCTTGGGCTCGGCCTCCCAGGCGGCGAGCAACTCCTCCATATGCGCCTTCATCATGTCGAACAGCAGGCTCTGCTTGTCCGGCGTGTAGTTGTAGAGGGCGCCGGCCTGCACCCCCACCTCGCCCGCGATCTGGCGCATGGAGACGGCGGCGTAGCCATACCGCGCGAAAAGTTTCTGCGCGGCGGCGCGGACCTTCGGTCCGGTGATGTCGGAATGGGAACCTGTCTTGCGTGCCATGGCCCATGGTTGAACTGAACAGCCGTTCAGTTCAACCCTTAGCTTGCCGCCCCGCCCCCCGCGGGGCTAAGGTCAGGCCAGATTCCCGCCACGGCCAGGGCCCATGACACGCGCCGCACTGATCATCACGCTCGCCCTGCTGGCGGGTTGCACGGATTTCCCCGCGCTCGACACCGCCACCAGCGCCGAGGCCCGCGCCGCACCCTATCCGCGGCTGGTGCCGCTGGAGGGTCTGATCGCCGGGGCCGAGGTGGCCGCGCTGGACGCGGAGACCGGCGCGCGGCTTGCCGCGCGGGCCGCGGCGCTGCGCCGCAGGGCCGCGCAGTTGCGCCGCATCTCCGCCCTGCCGCCCGCCGACCGGGCGCGGCTGATGCGCGCCATCGCCCGCCATCCGGGGTGATCCGGGCGCGTTGCAAGCGCGCGCGCAACGCGCTAACTGTCGCGCGTCCTGCACCCATCCGGATGGAGAGCCCGAACATGACCACCCCCCTGCGCCTCGGCATTGCCGGGCTCGGCACCGTCGGTGTCGGCGTCGTCAAGATCGTCCAGCAACACGCCGACCTGCTGTCCCGGCGCAGCGGCCGCCCGGTGGCGATCACCGCTGTCTCGGCCCGCACCCGGCACAAGGACCGCGGCGTCGATGTCGAGGCTTACGCCTGGGAGGACGACCCCGTCGCCCTGGCCACGCGCGAGGATGTGGACGTGTTCGTGGAGCTGATGGGCGGCTCGGACGGGCCGGCCAAGGCCGCGACCGAGGCCGCCATCGCCGCCGGCAAGGACGTGGTGACCGCCAACAAGGCGATGCTCGCCATCCACGGACAGGAACTGGCCGAGGCCGCCGAGGCCGCCGGCCGCGTGATCCGCTTCGAGGCGGCGGTCGCGGGCGGCATCCCGGTGGTCAAGGCCCTGACCGAGGGGCTGGCCGGCAACGAGATCACCCGCGTCATGGGGGTGATGAACGGCACCTGCAACTACATCCTCACCCGGATGCAGAGCGCGGGGCTGCCCTACGACGAGGTGTTCGAGGAGGCCAGCAAGCTGGGCTATCTGGAGGCCGATCCGGAGCTTGACGTGGGCGGCATCGACGCCGGGCACAAGCTGGCGCTGCTGGCGTCCATCGCCTTCGGCACCCGGGTCGATTTCGGCGGGGTGGAGCTGGAGGGCATCGGCGAGATCACCATCGAAGACATCCACCGCGCCGCCGACATGGGCTTCCGCATCAAGCTGCTGGGCGTGGCGCAGATGACCGGCCGGGGGCTGGAGCAGCGCATGACGCCCTGCCTGGTGCCGGCCTCCAGCCCGCTGGGGCAGCTCGAGGGCGGCACCAACATGGTGGTGCTGGAAGGCGATTCCGTGGGCCAGATCGTGCTGCGCGGCGCGGGCGCGGGCGAAGGCCCGACCGCCAGCGCGGTGATGGCCGATGTCATCGACATCGCCCGCGGCATCCGCGTGGCGACCTTCGGCCAGCCCGCGGCCGGGCTGGAGCAGGCCCGCCGCGCCCGCGTGGCCGCCGCCGCGCCCTATTACCTGCGGATGCAGCTGCAGGACAAACCCGGCGCGCTGGCCAAGGTGGCGGCGGTGCTGGGCGACGCCGGAATCTCCATCGACCGGATGCGCCAATACGGCCACGCCGAGCCCACCGCGCCCGTCCTGATCGTCACCCACAAGACGACGCGCGACGCGCTGGAGCTGGCGCGCAGCGCCCTGGCCGGCACCGGCGTGGTCGAGGGCAGTCCGGTCGCGATCCGCATCGAAAAGGTTTAGCCGAACTTGTGTCACCTCCCTGTCACCGGCTAGGTGTAGGGGGCGGCGCCCACATAACTACAGGATATTACGGATGTCTCACCCGACCGATTTCAACGACCGCATGCTGTCGCTGGGCCTTGCCCGCGTCTCCGAGGCTGCCGCCATGGCCTCGGCCAAGCTGATCGGCCGCGGCGACGAAAAGGCCGCCGACCAGGCCGCGGTGAACGCCATGCGCGAGCAGCTGAACATGCTGGACATCGCCGGCGTGGTCGTCATCGGCGAAGGCGAGCGGGACGAGGCGCCGATGCTCTATATCGGCGAGGAGGTAGGCACCGGCGACGGCCCGGGCGTGGATATCGCGCTCGACCCGCTGGAGGGCACCACGCTGACCGCCAAGGACATGCCGAACGCACTGACCGTGATCGCCATGGCCCCGCGCGGCACGCTGCTGCACGCCCCCGACGTCTACATGGAAAAGCTCGCCGTCGGGCCGGGCTACCCCAAGGACGTGGTGAGCCTTGAGATGACGCCTTGCGAGCGCGTCCAGGCTCTGGCCGAGGCGAAGGGCTGCGCGCTGTCCGACATCACCGTCTGCGTGCTGGAACGCCCGCGCCACGAGGACATGGTGGCCGAGCTGCGCGAGACCGGCGCCGCGATCCGGCTGATCACCGACGGCGACGTGGCCGGCGTCATCCACTGCGCCGAGGCCGAGATCACCGGCATCGACATGTATATGGGCTCGGGCGGCGCGCCCGAGGGCGTGCTTGCGGCCTCGGCGCTGAAATGCATGGGCGGGCAGATCTGGGGCAAGCTGCTGTTCCGCAACGAATATGAACGCGCCCGCGCCGAAAAGGCCGGGATCACCGATCTCGACCGCATCTATGCGCGCGACGAGATGGTGACCGCCGACGTGATCTTCGCCGCGACCGGCGTCACCGACGGCTCGATCCTGCGCGGCATCAAGCGCGAGCCGGGCTTCCTGACCGCCGAAACCATCCTCATGCGCTCCAAGACCGGCTCGGTCCGGCGCATGATCTACCGCAATCCGGTGAAGTGACCGGGCGGGCGGCCTTTCTGGGCGTCGAAAGCTCGGCTACGGGCCGACGCTGGGTGGGGCCCTCGGGGGTCGAGGACCGGCTGGCCGAGGCCGTGGCCCAGGCCACCGGCCTGCCCGCCCCCGTGGCGCAGGTGCTGGCCCGGCGCGGCGTGACGCCGGAGACGGCCGAAAGCTACCTCTCGCCCGCGCTGCGCGACCTGCTGCCCGATCCGCTGAGCCTGCGCGACATGGGCGCGGCGGCGGAACGTGTCCTGCAGGCGGTGCGCAGGGGCGAGCGCATCGCCATCTTCGCGGATTACGACGTCGATGGCGGCGCGTCGGCCGCGCTGCTGATCGACTGGCTGCGCGCGCTGGGACGGGCTGCCACGCTCTACATCCCCGACCGCATCGACGAGGGCTATGGCCCCAACGTGCCGGCCATGCGGGCGCTGGCGCGCGACCACGACCTGATCATCTGCGTCGATTGCGGCACGCTGAGCCATGAGCCGATCGCGGCGGCCGAGGGCGCCGATGTGGTCGTGCTCGACCACCACCTGGGCGGCGAGACGCTGCCGCCCGCGCTGGCCGTGGTGAACCCCAACCGGCAGGACGAATCGGGCGATCTGGGACATCTGTGCGCCGCCGGCGTGGTGTTCCTAATGCTGGTCGAGGCCGGGCGGCAGATGCGCGCGGCCGGCCATAACGGCCCGAACCTGCTGGATTACCTCGACCTCGTGGCGCTGGCGACCGTGGCCGACGTCGCGCCCTTGATCGGCGTGAACCGGGCGCTTGTGCGCCAGGGGCTCAAGATCATGGCCCGGCGCGAACGCCCGGGTCTGGTGGCGCTGTCCGACGTCTCGCGCATGGACAGCTTTCCCACGCCCTATCACCTCGGCTTCTTGCTGGGGCCGCGGGTGAACGCGGGCGGGCGGATCGGGCAGGCCGATCTCGGCGCGCGGCTGCTGGCTACCGACGACCCGGCCGAGGCCGCGGCCCTGGCCGCGCGGCTGGACGAGCTGAACACCGAGCGGCGCGAGATCGAGAACGCCGTGCGCGACCAAGCGCTGGAGCAGGCCGAGGCGCGCGGGCTCCACGGCCCGCTGGTCTGGGCCGCGGGCGAGGGCTGGCACCCCGGCGTCGTGGGCATCGTCGCCTCGCGCCTTAAGGAGGCCAGCAACCGCCCCGCGGTGGTGATCGGGCTGGATGGCGACGAGGGCAAGGGTTCGGGCCGCTCCATCGCGGGCGTCGACCTCGGCGCGTCGATCCACCGGTTGGCGACCGAGGGGCTGCTGCTGAAGGGCGGCGGGCACAAGATGGCCGCGGGCCTGACCGTGGCGCGCAACCGGCTGGACGAGGCGATGGAGCGCCTCGCCGAGCTGCTTGAAAAGCAGGGCGCGGGGGCGGCGGGCCCGGCCGATCTGCGCCTCGACGGGCTGCTCATGCCAGGCGCGGCGACGGTCGAGTTGATCGAGCGGATCGAGGCCGCCGGCCCCTTCGGCGCGGGTGCCCCTGCCCCGCGATTCGCCTTCCCCGAGGCCGAGATCCGCTTCGCCAAGAGGGTGGGCGAGAGCCACCTGAAACTGACGCTCAGCGACGGTCTGGCGGCGCGGCTGGAGGCGATCTGCTTCGGCGCCTTCGACGGCCCGCTGGGTCCGATGCTGGAAAACCACGGCGGCGCGCGATTCCACCTCGCCGGCCGGCTGGAGATCAACAGCTGGGGCGGGAAACAGCGCGTCCAGCTGCGTCTTGAGGACGCCGCGCGGGCCTGAAAAGGCCATTTTCGCGCGGGTCTCGGGGCGCCGAAAATTTCCCGGAACTTTTTTCAAAAATCCTCTTGCACCCTCCGCGCGTTTTGCCTAATTACCGCGTCACGCCACGGCGCTGGCCCGTTCGTCTATCGGTTAGGACGCCAGGTTTTCAACCTGGAAAGAGGGGTTCGATTCCCCTACGGGCTGCCACTTTTCCCAAAGTTTGCACGCAATATCAGAAGGTTGGCAGCGACCTCGCCCAACCTTACAGCCGCCGCGATGATAGCCGCAGGGCTGTCATTTGCGCTCCAGTGGCGTCTCTCCCTTTTTCCATTGCCCTGGCCGGTTCCAGCTGCCTCCGCAGTGCCGGCTCACCCACCGAACCGGATTTCCGGAAACGCGCGCCGAACAGTCGGCCCCGGCCGCGGCACACCCGCGGCAGCGGATATACCTCCTTCGTTTTCATTTTGCCCCCGTTCCCCGCGCTAGGGTGCGGGACGCGCGAAACTGGCCCGCGCGCGCCCCGCGCGCTTGGAGCGGTAGAGCGCCCGGTCGGCATCGCGCAGAATGGTGTCCGGATCGGGCTGCGCATATTGCGCGGACAGCGCGGCCCCGATGCTGGCAGAGATCCTGCAGGTTCCGTCGGCGCAGGCGATCGGCTCCTGCAGCCGCTCGATGATGCGCCCCGCGATCCGCTCCAGCGTGCCGGGGTCCGTCAGCCCGTCGAAGACGAGCACGAATTCGTCGCCGCCGACCCGCGCCACCACGTCCCGCTCGCGGGTTTCGGACAGCAACACATGCGCGGCGTGGATGAGGGCGCGATCGCCGGCCGCGTGCCCCAGCCGGTCGTTGACGGTCTTGAAATGGTCGAGGTCCAGATGCATCAGCCCGAAGGGCTGCCGCGCGCAGATCAGCCGGGACAGGACGTCATCCAGGGCACGGCGGTTCTTCAGCCCGGTCAGCGTGTCGGTGCAGGCCTGTTCCTCGGCCGCGATCCGGGCGCCCTGCAGGCGCTGGTTGAGCCTGCGCAACTCAGCCGTCACCGCCGATTTCGCCTCGGAGAGGTAGAGCAAATCCACCGCCAGATCGGTGACCGCGAAATCGCCCACGGTCAGGCCATACTCCGCCACCGCATCGACGACGGCGATCCCGAAGGACAGGTTCACGATGACGCCCGCGCCCCCGTCCAGGGCGAGGGCCTGCCCCCTCAACGCGGTGTGGGGCGGCGCGCGGAAGGCGAGGCGCATGCGCCCCTTGCACGGGCAGGGCCGCCCCTTGAGCATGGCCACCCCGCCGGGGCAATCGATCGCGAACACGTCGAAAAAAAGCCGGTTCAGCAGCGCCCCGGCCGTGCGCATCCGGATCAGCGTCGGGCCGGCATGGCGGATCCGGCGCTCGGGATCGACGATCACATGCATCGGCAGCAGCTTGTCGAGCGCGGCCGCGTTCAGGGCGTATGTGTCGGGCATCGGCACCTCGGTCACGGCGCGGCCAGCTTGAAGTTCCGGCCGCCGGCCGCGCGGCCCTTTAGCACCTCGATTTCCAGCACGCTGGCGCCGTCCTCCTGCTCGCCCAGAGGTTCGACCAGGACCCGCGCGCCGTAATCCTCGGCCATCGCACGCAGCGCGCCGGAAACAACGTGGCAGCCGCCGGGAAGGCACCAGCAGCAGGTCAACCGAAAGGCGTTGTCGCCGATCTGCCGCAGCTCCAGCCGCGGGCTTTCCAGTTCGGGCAGCACAATCCGCATCCGGCCCTCGACCTCGTCCAGAGAGCGCAGGAAATCGACGAATGTCTCGCCGCCGAAGCGCAGCAGCCGGCGCAGCATCCCAAACCTCGGGTGCACCACGAGGAAACCGCCGATCTCTTCGAGGACCGCCTCTCGGGGCCGGTCCCGCAGCCGCGCGATCGCCGCCAGCATGGCCTCGGTCAGCGCGTCGTCATAGGGCAGCAGCGGCTCGAACCCCTCGGGGCCGATGCCCGCCTGCGCGGCCACCGCCAGCCAGGCCTCCTGGCCGCAGGTTTCCTGCACGAAGGCCTGTATCGAACGGTTGATGAGACCGTGCATGGCGTGCGCTCCTGCCTGCGGGTTCGCGGCAGGGTATCGGGGGGCGATTAACAAATCCCCAACCGCTCAGCGGCCGAAGAACAGCTCTCCGCCCTCGAAGACCAGCGCATTGATCGCGACCGGACGCAGGCTGAACTCGCCCGCGATCAGGTCATCGACCACCGCCGCGCCGGTGCGGAGCCCGCCGGCGCTGGCGAGGACCTCGGGAACGCGCATGACCAGGCCCGCCCCGCCCTCCTCGGCGAAATAGCCGCGCAGGACCGGGCCGCCGCGGTCGCTGCCGGTGACCAGCACCGCCTCGTCGCCGGGGGTCGCGTCCGACAACTCGACGCGCAGCAGAACGCAGCCGGGATTGCCGCCCGGCGTGCTGCGGCCGCAGGCGCGCGAAAGCTCCTCCAACTCCCAGCTGCGCAGGCCCTCCAGCAGCCCCTCGGGCAGCGCGGCGCCCTCGGGCCGCACCGGCAGCTTCGCGCGCAGCGCGGCGATCAGCGCGGCGCTGTCGGCCTCGGCGGTCTGCCGCTCGAAGGCGTAGCGGGTGGGGGCCTCGTCCAGCGCGGCCAGACGCTCGGCCAGCAGCGCGGCCTCGGGGTGGTCGCTCAGCGCGGCCAGCCGGTCGAGCCCGGCGCGCCCGGCCCGGCCCCATTCGCGCCCGATGGTCCACAGGTCGAGTTGCCTGGCCCCGACCGCGCCCGCCCGGAACCGGGCCACCTGATGGGCGGTGGCCAGCTTCTGGGGGTCGATCAGCGGCGTCAGCCAGGCCAGCGCCAGCGCGATCACCGCCAGCGCCATCACGATATTGGCCTGCCGGATGCGCGCAGCCCAGTTGCGCCGCCGCAGCACGGCCAGCGCATAGGCTAGGCCATAGCCCAGCACCACCGCGGCCAGCGTCGCCGCCGCCAGCCGGTCGGGCGACCACCCGTATTGCACGACGCGCATCCGGATCGCCTCGCCCGCCAGCACCGCCAGCGCCGGCACCAGCAGCGCCAGCACCTGCGCGGCCAGCCTCATCGCGCCGCTCTGCACCGCTGCCTCGTCATCGGCATCGAGCGCGGTCGTCACCAGCGTCAGCGCGCCCATCGCCATGGCCAGCAGTGTCGCCGCGGCCGAGAATTCGCCAAAGAGATTGGACAGCCCCCGCATCGGCAGCGCCGCGAGAAAGACCAGCACCACCGCCAGAACCACCGGCAGCAGCAGCCGCAGCAGGCGCAACACCAGATAGGGCGAGACGTAGTCGCTCAGCTCATTGACCACCGCCAGCGCCAGACCGAGCGTCACGCCGGTCAGAAGATAGGGCACGACCTCCTGCTCCAGCAGCCATTCGATCACGTCGATGCCCACCAGCTTCAGCAGGGCATCCGACAGGGTCAGCACCGCCCAGACCGTCCCCACGAACAGCCAGGCCGCGGCATAGCGCACCACGATATTCCACGATTGCTGGAACAGCTGCGGATAGCTGTTCCACTGCCCCGCGCGCTTCCACGCGATGACGAAGGGCAGCGGCACGGCGCTCAGCAGCCCGAAGGACACCAGCGGATGCCCGGTCTGGAAAAAGGCCGCGGTGGTGTCGAAGCGCAGGCTGGCCCAGGCCAGCAGCCCCGCCGCCGGCAGGGCCAGCGCCGCCGCCAGCGCCCCGGCCACCGCCAGGCTGAGTGGGCCGGCCATGGCCAGCCAGGCCGAAAACAGCACCCAGGCCAGGGCCGAGAGGAACAGGTAGAGCCGCGGCGCCTCGGTCAGAAGGTCGGGCAGCACGTCGGACAGCATCCACATCGCCAGCCCCGCCAGCGCCCCCACCAGCGCCATCGAAAGCCGCCCGAGGGCTTCGGTCTGCTCTGTCCTGTTCATGGCTGCCTCCCCGTTTAGAGCGACAGCCTATCCGGTGGCGTGGGGGCCTTCCAGAGCGGAGTTGAGCGCGCCGCCCTCCGTCCGCTCAGCCTCCGCGCCCGCGCAGGTGACGGAGGTATTCGGGCAGATGCCCGATGTCGGGCAGCACCGCGTCGGCGAGATCGGCGAGGTCCCCGGCCCGCGCCGGGCCGGTCAGCACCGCCACCGTGCCCATGCCCGCGGCGCGCCCGGCGGCGAGGTCGTGGCGACTGTCGCCCACCATCAGCACCGAGGCCGGCGCCAGCCCGGTCACCTCCGCGAAAGCCAGCAGCTGCCCCGGCGCGGGCTTGGCCCCGAAACCCGAGTCGCAGCCGGCGATGAAATCGAAGTGCGCATCGACCCCGGCGGCGGCCAGATGGGCGCGCGCCGGCGCCTCGGCGTCGTTGGTGGCGACGCCCAGCTTCAGCCCCATCCCGGCGAGGCGCGTCATCAGCGCGGCCAGAGGCGCGGCCTCGCGCATCGGCGCGCGGGCGGCTGCGTCATTCATCCGCGCGATCAGCGCGGCGGGGTCGGTGCCAGGCAACAGCGGCAGCAGCAGCTCGGCCGCCTCGTCGGGGGTGCCGGCGATCACCGGGCTGTCGGGCGCGAAGAGCCCGGCCTCGAAGCCATAGCCGATCGCGGCGCCCAGCTCGGCGGCGCGCGCCGTCTCGCCCCCTGCGATCTCCGTCAGGAAGCTCTGCGCCCAGGCGCCCCAGGTCGCCTGGAAATCGAAAAGCGTGCCGTCCTTGTCGAACAGGATGCCGGTGATCTGCTGCATGGTCTCTCCGCCGCGTGGGTCCGGTCCCGATATGGGCCGGATCGTGCCCCGCCGCAACGGCAAGCCCGGCCGCGGCTCAGGTCCAGTGGGTCTGCGCGCCGCCCGGCAGCGCCTGACACGCCTGCATCGGCGCGGTATAGGGCAGCGCATGGGCGTCGCAGAAGGCCATCACCCAGGCGTCGTCCATGGTCAGGAACTCCAGCACCGACAGCAGGAAGCCCGGCTCGTCCGCCCGCGCCCGGAGATCCTCCAGCGCCGCGCCGCTGGCGCCCAGGAACACCGGCAGCAACTCATCATTGGCCGCCAGCCAGCCCAGCGCCTGCAACGCCAGCGTTTCCGCCTGATCCTGTGTCATTTGCAGCCCTCCGCGCGGCCTCTGAAAGGGTTTGTTAACCCTTCTGCGGCAAAGCTCAACGCGAAAACACGAAATCGAAGGCACCGGCTAGGGAGGCGACACGATGCCCGGGCGTATCCTCGTCGCGGATGACGTCGCGACCAACCGCATCGTCATGAAGGTCAAGCTTTCCGAGGCCTGCTACGAGGTGCTGCAGGCCGAGGGCGGGCGCCGCGCGCTGGACCTGGCGCGGGCCGAGCGACCGGATCTGATCCTGATGGACCTGGTGATGCCCGACATGGACGGGATCGCGGTGTGCCGGCAGCTGCGCGCCGATCCCGCCACCGCCGGGATCCCGGTGATAATGATCACCGCCCAGCGCGACTCGGCCGCGAAGATGCGCGCGCTGAAGGCCGGGGCGGACGATTTCCTGTCCAAGCCGCTCGACGACGTGATCCTGCTGGCCCGCGTCCGCTCGCTGCTGCGGGCGCGTGAGACCGCGCAGGAACTGGCGCTGCACGACGGCACCCGCCGCGCGCTGGGGTTTCACGAGGCGCCGCAGGGCTTCGCCATACCGGGGCGGATCGCGCTGGTGGCGCAGCGCCGCGAACTGGCGCTGGGCTGGAAGACCGCCCTGCAGCCGCACCTGCCCGGCGCCCGTCTGGAGGTGCTGAGCCGGAACGCCGCGCTGGCCCGGCCCGAGGCCGTCAAGGCCCCCGACGTCTATGCCATCGCCGCCGATCTGGACCGTCCGCGCGCCGGGCTCAGCCTGCTGTCGGACCTTCGCGCCCGCGCGGCCACCCGGCACGCGGCGGTGGTGATGGTGGTCGACGACGGTGCGCGCGAAGCCGCGGCGATGGCGCTGGACCTCGGCGCCAGCGACCTGGTCACCGCGCCCTTCGACCCCGAAGAGATGGCCCTGCGCCTGTCCACCCAGCTGGCCCGAAAGCAACAGGCCGACCGGCTGCGCGCCTCGGTCAAGGACGGGCTGCGGCTGGCGGTGACCGATCCGCTGACGGGGCTGTTCAACCGCCGCTACGCACTGCCGCATCTGGCCCGCATCGCCGAACGCGCACGCGCCTCGGGGCGGCCTTTCGCGGTGCTGCTGATCGACCTCGACCGGTTCAAGGCGATCAACGACCTCCACGGCCACGCCGCAGGCGACGCGGTGCTGGCGGCGATGGCGCAGCGGCTGACCGCCAACCTGCGCGCCGTCGACCTGACCGCGCGCATCGGCGGCGAGGAATTCCTCGTGGTGCTGCCCGACACCGCCCTGGACGAGGCCGCCGCCACCGCCGAGCGGCTGCGCGCGCGCATCAACGCCACGCCGGTGCCGCTGCCCGGCGGCGCCGGGGCGCTGTCGGTCAGCGCCAGCATCGGGCTCGCGCTGTCCGAGGACGGGGCGGGCTGCGTCGACGCGCTGCTCGCCCGCGCCGACCGCGCGCTCTACGCCGCCAAGGCGGAGGGGCGCAACAAGGTGACGGTCAGCTGCCCGGCGGCGTGAGGGGCGGCGGCGCGTCCCCGTTGGCGTAGAGCACCAAAAGCGCCTCGTCCGAGCCCTCGCTTTTCGGGCCGAGGGCCGTGTCCCCCCTGCTCGGCCCTGGCGGTTTCGCCGCGCAACTGCAATCTCCCGTCCCCCAGGCCGCCCCTGGGGACGAGAGATCTGTCACCGCGCTTACGGACGGCCGGCCCGGCCACGCATCGGCCCGAAGGCGTCCCGGGCGGCCTCGAACTCCTCCTTGCTGATCGCGCCGTCGCCATCGGCATCCATCCGGTCGAACAGCCAGCCCCTGCCGGGCGCGGCCGTCAGCTCCTCGGCGCTCAGCAGGCCGTCGCCGTTCTGATCGCGCATCTCGATCATGGCCTCCGCGCGGTCTTCAGACATCCCGCCGCGCGGGCCTTCGCCGCGGCCTTCCTCCCAGAACGGTCCGCCCTGCCAGCCGCCGTAGGGGAAGCCGTGCATCATCGGTCCCATATGGCCCATCATCGGCCCCATATGGCCGTAGCCATGATCGTCGCCGCAACCAAATCCCGGGCCAAAGCCATAGCCGTGCCCGTGCCAGTGCCCGAACTCGTGACCATCGCCGGGGCCAAAGCCACAGCCATAGCCGTAGCCGGCGCCGAAGCCACCGCGCCGGTCATCGGCGCGGCGGCGCCGGTCATCGTCATCATCGTCGTCATCGTCGTCGCGGTCCCAGCCGCGCCCCATGCCCAGTTCGTCGCTGCCCAGCGCGCCGTCGCCGTCCGCGTCCATCGCCGCAAACCGGGCCTCGGCGGCGGCGCGGTATTCCTCCAGCGTCACCTTGCCGTCGCCGTCTGCGTCCAGTCCCCCGAACGCCATCGGCCCCGGGCCGTAGCCGCCCATGCGGCCCTGCTGCATGCCCTGCGCCGCCGCCGGCACCGCGCCCGCCACCAGCGCCGCGCCAAGGGCCAACGCCGGAAATCCACCGAGAAAGAACTTGCGTGTCATGTCATTCCCTCCTGAGTCTGGTCTGTTGCAGCGCAAGGCATTTGCCTTGCGCCCTGCACGCATCACGCAGCATGACACGATTTCGGTCGCCACCCGTGTCACTTTCGCGACATCCCGCCGCATGGACATCCCGCCCCCTGTGAGCCCGCCAATAACCTGTTAGAGTGGCCACGGCGCATGGAGGGGTGCGCCACCGGAAAACAGGTACAAGGGAAGATCATGGACGAGGTGATGGAACGGCCGATGCGGCCTGCGCTGATGCGCGGCTGGCGGCGACGCTGCCCCAATTGCGGCGCGGGACCGATGCTCAGCGGCTATCTGAAGGTGCGCGACACCTGCCCCGTCTGCCACGAAGAGCTCTGTCACCACCGCGCCGACGACGGCCCCGCCTATCTGACGATCCTGATCGTCGGCCACCTGATGGCCCCCATCATCCTGTGGACCTTCACCGCCTTCCGCCCCGACCCGCTGGTCCTCGCGGCGATCTTCACGGTTGGCTGCGTCGCGCTTTCGCTCTACCTTCTGCCCCGACTGAAGGGGGCATTGGTGGCACTGCAATGGGCGAAACGCATGCACGGCTTCGGGGGCCAGAGCTGACCGAGACGGACAAATCCGCGCTCCGCGATGCCGCGACGGTGATCATGCTGCGCGACGCGTCCACCACGCCGCGGGTCCTGATGGGCCAGCGCGGCGCCTCCGCCGCCTTCATGCCCAACAAGTTCGTCTTTCCCGGCGGCGCGGTGGACGCGGTCGACGCCACGGTGCCGCTGGCCTGCCCGCTCAACTCCGATTGCGACACCCGCCTACGCGCCATGGCCGACCCGGCGCTTGCCCCTGCCATCATCGCCGCCGGCATCCGTGAGGTGTGGGAGGAAACCGGCCTCCTGCTCGGCCGCCCGGGCGACTGGCCCATGGAGGCGCCGAAAGGCTGGCGCGGCTTCGCCCGCACCGGCCACCTGCCCTCGCCCGAGGGCTTCCACTTCATCTTCCGCGCCATCACCCCGCCGGGCCGCCCGCGCCGCTTCGACGCGCGCTTCTTCTTGGTCGAGGCCGAGGCGGTGACCGGCGATCTCGACGATTTCTCGCGCGCCGAGGACGAGCTTTCCTGCCTGCAATGGATTCCGCTCGACGAGGTGCGCCACTTCAACCTGCCCTTCATCACCGAGGTCGTTCTGGCCGAGGTCGCCGGCCTGCTGAAGACCGGCCTGCCGCCGCGCTCGGTGCCGTTCTTCAACAACGCCGGCGCGCGCTCCGAATTCCTGCGCCTGACCTGAGCCTTCTTCTTGGCGAAAATACTCAAGATCCCTCCCGCGCAGCCGGACGCCGCGCTCAGAGGGTCAGGATCAGCAGAACGATGCTGGCGCTCAAGAGCCCCATCGCCAGCAATTCGCGCCCCGAGGTCTTCTCGCGGAACACGAAGACCGTGGCGGCAAAGCTGAACAGCAACTCGATCTGGCCCAGCGCCTTCACATAGGCCGCCTTTTGCAGGGTGAAGGCCAGGAACCAGCCCAGCGACCCCAGCATCGAGGTGATCCCGACCAGCCCCGCCACGCGCCAGCTCGCCAGCACCCGGCCGATCTCGCCCGGCTCGCGCCAGCCCAGCCACAGCGCCATGGCGGCACTCTGGCTCGCCGTCACCACCGCCAGCGTGAAGGCCGCGCGCAGGAACACGTCGTCGAGCCCCAGCGCCAGCGACGCGCCGCGATAGCCGGTGGCCGAGACCGCGAACAGCACCCCCGACAGCAGCCCCAGCCCCGCCGCGCGGTTGAGGATGCGCCGGTGCCACGCGCCCCCGCCGCCCGGCGGGTCCGACAGCAGCACCACGCCGGCGAAGCCCACCAGGATCGCCATCAGCCCCGGCCCCGAGACCCCCTCGCCCAGCACCACCAGCCCGACCAGCGCGGTCTGCAGCACCTCGGTCTTCTTGAAGGTGATGCCGACCGCGAAGTTGCGCTCGGAAAACAGCGCCACCACGCAGAGCGTGGCCAGGATCTGGGTCAGCGCCCCGCTCAGCGCGAAGGCCCAGAACGCCGCCCCCGGCACCGGCAGCGCCTGCCCGGTCGCGCCCAGATAGGCCGCCACCATCGCCGCCACCAGCGGCGCGGAATAGACGAAGCGGGCAAACGTGGCCCCTGCGGTCGACAGCCGCGTGGCCTTGAGATGCCTTTGCAGCATGAAGCGCAGGTTTTGCACGAAGGCCGCGGCGATGGTTATGGGGATCCACAATGTCATGCCGCCACTCTGCACGGAGCGGGGCAATTGTCGAGCCTGGACAATGGCCTGCGCGCGCGGCCCGGCTGGAATCAGTGCCCCTGCCCCACCGCCCGGCCCACGCCACGGGGCCGCGGCAGCGCCGCGTGGGCCGCCGCGATCTCGGCCAGCCTGCCGGCCACATGCGGCGCGGGGGGCGCGGCGCGGCGGGTCTTCAGGCTGACATGCAGCAGCATGTGCTCGCCCGTAGCCAGCAGCGTGTCGCCGGAGTGTATCTGGTGGAAGAGGTGCATCCTCTTGCCCTCCGCGCCCAGGCACAGCGTCTCCACCCGCAGGGCCGCGCCTGCATGTACCTCCATCAGGTGGCGGATATGGGTCTCGACCGTGAAGAAGCTGCCGCCCGAGGCGAGGTATTCGGCGTCGACGCCGATGATCTCCATGAAACGGTCGGTGGCGTCCGCAAAGGCCTGCAGATAGCGGCTTTCGGTCATGTGGCCGTTGTAATCGGTCCAGTCGAGCGGCACCGCATGTTCCGAGGTCACGATCGGGCGCGCAATGTCGATTTCCGGCAGCGGCCTGGCACCATCGACGCGGTTCAGATGCGCCCCCGCGCCCCGGTCGGCCCATTTCAGCGCCCGCAGCATCGCCACCAGAGCGGCGTCGCGGGTCTGCGCCAGCCCGCGCCCGGGCGGCGCATCGGGCGGGGCGGCGAGGGGCTCCGACACTTCATCGAACGGCTCGGACGTCAGGTCCGCGGCGATCCCGCGGGTCTCGAACGGGCCCATCTGCGCCCAGCGCAGGCCCGGCCCCATGCGGATCGCCGCATCGATCTGCTGCGGGGTGGCGATGCCGTCGCGCACCAGCCCCAGCGCCTCGCGCCACAGCGCCTCCTCCAGGCGCTCGGCGATCCGGTCTTCGCTCTCGGCCGTGACGTGCAGTGGGAACATGCCCAGCCCCTGCAAGACCTCTTCGGCGCGCGCGACCATCTCGGGCGGGTTCGCCGGGCTCACCGACAGTTCCACCAGCGGCAGCAGGTAGACCGGGTCGACAGGATGCGCGCCCAGGATCTGCGCCGGCGTCGTGGCGCAGCCTTGCAGGGCCGCGGGCGTGAACCGCGCGCTGGAGGAGGCGATCACCGCGCCGTCGCGGCAATGCGCCTGGATCTTCTGGTAGACCTTGCGCTTCAGCGCCAGACGCTCGGGCAGGCTTTCCTGGATCCAGGCGGCGCCCGCGACGGCCTCGGACAGGACGGCGGGAAAGCTCAGCCCGCCCTCGGGCGGCAGGGGCCGGTCGGACAGACCGGGCAGTGCGCGGCGGGCGTCTTCCAGCACCGCGCCCACCCTGCGCTCCGCCTCGGGATCGGTATCGAAAACCCGCACATCCCAGCCCGACAGCAGAAACCGCGCCGCCCAGCCGGCGCCGATCACGCCCGCGCCGATGATGGCCGCTGCCCGTGTCATGTGCCTTCCCCCTCTGGCCCCGCGCTCCGAAGGCCCGGGCCCGTTCCGGCTCCAGCTTGGGCGGGAATGGGGCGCGTGGGCAAGCGCCGCGTGGCCACCCGGCCTCAGAACGGCATCGGGTGCGCCTTGTAGGCGGCCTCGATATCGTCGAGCACCTCCTGCGACAGGGTCAGATCGGCCGCGCCCAGCACGGTGTCGAGCTGCGCCAGAGAGGTCGCGCCGATGATCGGGATCACCGGGAAGGGCCGCGACATCACGAAGGCGATCGCCATCTGCACCGGGTCCAGCCCGTGATCGTTGGCGATGCCGAGATAGGCCGAGACCGCCTCCCACACCCGCGGGGTGATGCGCCCGCCAAGGTTGGCGTTCAGCGCCCGGCGCGTGCCCTCGGGCGTCACGTCGCCCGCGTATTTGCCCGACAGAAGGCCCGCCGCCAGCGGCGTGTAGGCCAGAAGGGTGACGTCTTCGTTCACCCCCAACTCGGCCATGTCGAGATCGTAGAGCCGGCAGAGCAGCGAATATTCGTTCTGCACCGACTGCACCCGCGGCAGGCCGCGCTGTTCGGCGATGCGCAGCCATTGCGCGGTGCCCCAGGCGGTTTCGTTGGACAGGCCGAAATGGCGGATCTTGCCGGCCTCGACCAGGTCCTGCAGCGTCTCCAGCGCCTCGTTCATGTGCTCGATCGTCCGGGCGCGGTTCTGCCCCGAGGGGTCGTAGCCCCAGCATTTGCGGAAATGGTAGGAGCCGCGGTTCGGCCAGTGGAACTGGTAAAGGTCGATCACGTCGGTCTTCAGCCGCCTCAGCGAGCCCTCGACCGCCGACAGGATGCGCGCACGGCTGATCTCGGGACCGCCGGGCACCGCGTTCGAGCCCTCGCCGGTGATCTTGGTGGCGATCACCACCTCGTCGCGCCGGCCGGTCCGGGCCAGCCATTCGCCGATGACCTCCTCGGTGCGGCCGGCGGTCTCGGCCGAGACCGGGTTGACCGGATACATCTCGGCTGTGTCGATGAAATTGACCCCGCGGTCGAGGGCCATGTCGATCTGCGCATGGCCCTCTTCCATCGTGTTCTGCGTGCCCCAGGTCATCGAGCCCAGGCAGATCTCGGAAACGCTGATTTCGCTGCGGCCGAGTGTAACGTGCTTCATGTCTGTCCCCCTGACGGTTCGGGGGGAGACAGTAATCACGTCAGGACCGAGGGCAAGACCCGGTTACGGCCGGATGTAGGAATATCCCTGCTGCTGCAACTCCACCAGGCGCACCACGCCCGAGGGCACGACCTTGGCCTCTTCCAGCAGCTGGACGTCCTGGCCCGCCTTCTCGCTCATCTTGCGCAGCGTGTTGCCGCAGGCCGCGAAGGACAGGCCCTCCACCTCCAGCGACATGGCGGCGATGCGGTCGGCCACCGGGCTCTTGCCGGCGACATACATGTTCAGGCCGGGGCCATAGGCAACCACCTCGATCACGGCGCTGTCGCCCTGGCTTTTGTAGAAGGCGGCGACATTGGCGACGTTGTTCAGCGCCATGTTCATGACGGCCGGATCGTTCTGGTCGACATGGATCGCGATGTGATGCGTGGCGCCCTCGGCATGGGCGCCCACGGCGGAAAGCGCCGCCAGAGCGGCGGCTGCGATGACGTTCTTCATTAGATCCTCCCTAGCGCAGGGTTCCCTCTCCTGCGGAGGGTTAGCCTAACATCTCTTTTTTCGTCTTGTCTGCCCCTGATCGTTGAGAACAAAAAGCGAACCTTGTATTTTTACCCCATGACCGCCCCGATCCTGAGTCGCGCCCCGCACCGCCCCCGCCCGGCCCTGACCGCGCTGGGCGAGCTGACCTTCACGCTCGCCCGCGCGCATGAGATCTGCGGCGCGGCGCGGCGGGTGCTGGCGCTGCTGCTGGCGCGCGAGACCGCGGGGCCGGTATTCTGGGTGCAGCCCGCCTGGGCCCCCGACCGGCTTTACCCCGACGCGGTGACGCGCTTCATCGCGCCGGGGCGGCTGCATTTCGTGCATCCGAAGCGCGCCGAGGACCTGCTGTGGACCGTCGAGGAGGTGCTGCGCAGCGCCGCCGTGCCGCTGGTGGTGGCCGATCTGCCCGCGCCGCCCGGCCTGACCCCGGTGCGCCGGCTGCACCTCGCCGCCGAGGCGGGCGCGGCGCTGGGCGGCACGGCCCCGCTGGGCCTGCTGCTGAGCCCCGGCGCGGGCGGCGCTGCGGGGGTGGAAAGCCGCTGGCACGTCGCGCCCCGCCACCGCGCCGGGACGAGCGAATGGCGGCTGGAACGCCGCCGCGCCCGCAGCGACCCGCCCCGCGCCTGGCACGTGCGCGACGACGACGGCGCGGCCTTTTCCCTGCACCCGGCGCCCGAAACGACCGATCCGTCGCATTCGGACCTGACAGCCGCCGCGCAACTCGGCTAAGCCCGCGTCCATGCGACTGATTCTCTCCTTCGCCGCCCTCTTCATGTCCACCGCCCTGATGCAGCTCAGCACCGGCGCCGTGGGCCCGCTCGACGCGCTGTCGGGACTGGTCCAGGACTTCACCCGGGCCGAGGTCGGCGCGCTGGGCTCGGCGCATTATGTGGGCTTCTTCATCGGCTGCTGGTGGGCGCCGCGGCTGATGGGCACGGTCGGCCATTCGCGCGCCTTCGCCGCCTTCACCGCCGCCGGCGCCATCGGCCTGCTGGCGCATATGATGCTGGTCGATCCCTATGCCTGGGCCGGGATGCGCGTGGCCTCGGGGATGAGCGTGGCGGGCTGCTATACGATCATCGAGGCCTGGCTTCAGGCCAAGCTGACCAACGAGACCCGCGGCCGCGCGATGAGCATCTACCGCCTGGTGGACATGGGCGCGGCGCTGGTCGCGCAGCTGATGATCGGCGTGCTGGAGCCGGCGGCCTATGTTTCCTACAACCTGCTGGCGCTGATCTGCTGCGCCGCGCTGCTGCCGCTGACGCTGACCCGCATCCCCCAGCCCGAGATCCCCTCGGCGCCGCGGCTGCGGCCGCGGCTCGCCTTCGAGAAATCGCCGCTGGGGGCGGCGGCGGTGATCGTGGCGGGCCTCTCCTCGGCCGCCTTCCGCATGGTCGGCCCGATCTACGGCCAGGAGGTAGGGCTGCGCGCCGACCAGATCGGCCTGTTCCTGGCCACCTATGTGCTGGGCGGCGCGCTGGCGCAGTATCCCGTCGGCTGGGCCGCCGACAAATACGACCGGCGCTGGGTGCTGATCTGGCTGTCGGGCGCGGCGATGGTGTCCTGCGCGGTGACCGTGGGCACCGCGGGCACCGGCACATGGGGCGTGCTGCTGGCTGCAGGGCTGTTCGGGCTGACCACCTTTCCGATCTATTCGGTCGCCGCCGCCCATGCCCACGACTTCGCCGAAAGCCACCAGCGGGTGGAGCTGTCGGCGGCGCTGATGTTCCTCTTTGCGCTGGGGGCCATCGCCTCGCCGCTGCTGGCGGCGCGGCTGATCGACTGGTTCGGCCCGGCCGCGCTGTTCGCGCTGATCGCCGCCGGTCACCTGGTGCTGCTGGTGGTGGGGCTGCTGCGGATGCGCGCCCGCCCCTCGACCGGACCCCGCACGCCCTATGTCTACACCCCGCGCACCTCGTTCCTGATCGGGCGGCTGACCAAGGGCAGCCGCGAGAGGCGCTAGCCTTCGCCCCGCCCCTGCGTTAAACGGGGCCGCAAAGTACAGCACCAAGGCAATCGCATGGCACGTATCCTGATCACCTCGGCAATTCCCTACATCAACGGGATCAAGCATCTGGGCAACCTGGTGGGCTCGCAACTGCCCGCCGACCTTTTCGCGCGCTACATGCGCCAGAGGGGCCACGAGGTGATGTTCATCTGCGCCACCGACGAGCACGGCACCCCCGCCGAGCTCGCCGCCGCCAAGACCGGCGAGGAGGTCGCCGATTACTGCGCGCGCATGCATGACGTGCAGGCGGAACTGGCCCGCGGCTTCCGCCTGTCCTTCGACCATTTCGGCCGCTCATCGTCGCAGCGCAACCACAAGCTGACGCAGCATTTCGCCGGCAAGCTGGCCGAGAACGGCTATATCGAGGAAGTGACCGAGAAACAGGTCTATTCCAAGGCCGACGGCCGCTTCCTGCCCGACCGCTACATCGAAGGCACCTGCCCCAACTGTGGCTACGACAAGGCCCGCGGTGACCAGTGCGAGAACTGCACCAAGCAGCTCGACCCGACCGACCTGATCGACCCGCGCAGCGCGATCTCGGGCTCGACCGACCTGGAGGTGCGCGAGACCAAGCATCTCTACCTGCGCCAGTCGGCGCTGAAGGACCGGCTCGACGCCTGGATCGATTCCAAGACCGACTGGCCGGTGCTGACCACCTCGATCGCCAAGAAATGGCTGCATGACGGCGACGGGCTTCAGGACCGCGGCATCACCCGCGACCTGCACTGGGGCGTGCCGGTCAGGAAGGGCGAGGAGGACTGGCCCGGCATGGAGGGCAAGGTCTTCTACGTCTGGTTCGACGCGCCGATCGAATATATCGCCGCCACCGCCGAATGGGCCGACGCGCACGGCCTGGACGAGGCCGCCTGGCGGCGCTGGTGGCGCGAGGACGAAGGCGCCGGGGATGTTCGATATGTGCAATTCATGGGCAAGGACAACGTGCCCTTCCACACCCTCTCATTCCCCGCGACGATCATGGGATCGGGCGAGCCGTGGAAGCTGGTGGATTACATCAAGTCCTTCAATTACCTGAATTATGCGGGCGGCCAGTTCTCGACCAGCCAGGGCCGAGGCGTGTTCATGGACCAGGCGCTGGAGATCCTGCCGGCCGATTACTGGCGTTGGTGGCTTTTGTCTCATGCGCCGGAGAATTCCGACAGTGAATTCACCTGGGAGAATTTCCAGGTCAGCGTGAACAAGGACCTGGCCGACGTGCTGGGCAATTTCGTCTCCCGCGTGACCAAGTTCTGCCGCTCGAAATTCGGCGAGGAGGTCCCCGCGGGCGGCGAGAACGGCCCTGCGGAACGGGCCCTGATCGAGGAGCTGACCACCCGCATCCGCGCCTACGAGGGTCACATGGAGGCGATGGAGATCCGCAAGGCTGCGGGCGAGCTGCGCGCGATCTGGGTGGCGGGCAACGAATACCTGCAATCCGCCGCGCCCTGGTCGACCTTCAAGACCGACACCGAAGCGGCGGCGGCGCAGGTGCGCCTGGCGCTGAACCTGATCCGGCTCTACGCGGTGCTCTCGCGCCCCTTCATCCCCGATGCCTCGGCCGCGCTGATGACGGCGATGCAGACCGGCGACGACAGCTGGCCCGACGACGTGCCCGCCGCCCTTGCTGCGCTGCCCGCCGGCCACGCCTTCACCGTGCCCGACGTGACCTTCCGCAAAATTGCGGACGAGGAGCGCGCGGAATGGGAGGCGAAATTCGCCGGCACCCGCGGCTGAGCGCGTGACATCCGGCCCCACGCCACGCGGCCGTGGGGCCGATCCCCCTGAAAAGGCGCTGGAAATTCCCAGTGGTGCCCGCGGCCGGACTCGAACCGGCACGGCGCTATGCCTAGGGATTTTAAGTCCCCTGTGTCTACCATTCCACCACGCGGGCCGCACTGTGGGGCGACAATAGGCAACGCGCGCGCGGTGTAAAGCGGTTCAGATATCCTTGCCCGGCGCCGCGATCAGCAGGCCGCGTTCCGGCAGCCAGGGGTTCAGCGCCAGCGCCGCGCGCAGCACCGCCTGCCCCTCGTCCATGCGCCCCAGCCCCATCAGCGTCAGCGCCTTGCCGGCCAGCGCCGGGATGTGATCCGGCGTGAGCGCTAGGGCGCGCTCCAGATCCTCCAGCGCCGCCGCGTAGTCCTGCCGCAGAAATGCGACGAAGGCTCGCTGGTTATAGCCCTCGGCATAGTCCGGGCAATAGGCCACCAGCGCGTCGAAGGCCCTGGCCGCACCCGCGAAATCATAGGCGGCGCGCCGCTCCATCCCCGCATTCAGCAGCTCCTGCGCGCGGGCATCGGGCGCGTCGGTCCACAGCGCCCACATGTCATCGGTGATCCGCCGCGCCTCGGGCTCGGTCGCGGCGGCCTGCGCGGCCGCGATCAGCGCCGCCAGCCGCGCCCCGTGATCGGGGGCGGGCGGGCAGTCCCCGGCCCAGGCGGGGCCGGAAAGCAGGATCAGGCTCAGCAGCGCGCGCATGGGCAAGAGTCTGGGCCGCACCGGCGCGAAGTCAAATCACGTTTCAGAACGTCTCTTCCTTGACCGCCTCCATCGCCACATAGGTCGAGGTGTTGGCCAGATAGGGCAGCGCCGAGATCCGCTCGGCCATCACCGCGCGGTAGCTGGGCATGTCGTGGGTCCGCACCTTCAGCAGATAGTCGAAGCCGCCGGCAACCATGTGGCACTGCTCCACCTCCGGGATCGCCCGCACCGCCGCGTTGAAGGCCGCCAGCGCCGCCTCGCGCGTATCGGTCAGCCGCACCTCGACGAAGGCCACATGCGCCAGGCCCAGGCGGATCGGGTTCAAAAGCGCCGCGTAGCCGGTGATGTAGCCCTCCTGCTCCAGCCGCTTCAGCCGCGCCTGGGTGGGCGATTTCGACAGCCCGATCCGGCGGGCGAGCTCCGTCACCGGCATCCGGCCGTCGGTGGACAGCGCCCGCAGAATCGCATGATCGAACGCGTCCAGGTCGGAAAGGTCTGATTGCGGGAGATTTCGGTTGTTTTCGGTCATATCGACTTCCTTTCTCCCTTATTGCGGTCCACTTGGCCGCCACAGCCACGGTATACTGGGACAAATACCGGAGGTCCATGATGACACAGCCCCTTGCCCCGCTGCGCGCCCGCATCGACGCCGCGACCTATGCCGACGAAGGCGCGGCCCTGCGCGCGCTGCTGGCGCTGGCCGCGCTGTCGCCCGCCGACCGCGCCCGCATCGGCGCCCGCGCCGCCGGGCTGGTGCGCGACATCCGCGCCACCGCGCGCCCCGGCCTGATGGAGGTGTTTCTTGCCGAATACGGGCTCTCCACCGACGAGGGGATCGCGCTGATGTGCCTGGCCGAGGCGCTGCTGCGGGTCCCGGACGCCGAGACCATGGACGCGCTGATCGAGGACAAGATCGCGCCGTCGGACTGGGGGCGGCATCTTGGCCACTCCGCCTCGCCGCTGGTCAATGCCTCGACCTGGGCCCTCATGCTGACCGGAAAGGTGCTCGAAGAAAAGGCGCCAGGCGTGATCGGCGCCCTGCGGGGCGCGGTGAAACGGCTGGGCGAGCCGGTGATCCGCAACGCCGTGCACCGCGCCATGCGCGAGATGGGGCGGCAGTTCGTCCTGGGTGAAACCATTGAAAACGCGATGAAACGCGCCGCCGGGATGGAGGCCAGGGGTTACAGCTATTCCTACGACATGCTGGGCGAGGCGGCCCGCACCGAGGCCGACGCGCGGCGCTATCAAAAATCCTACTCCGAGGCGATCGCCGCCATCGGACGCGCCGCCCGCGACACGGATTCGCGCCGCAATCCCGGGATCTCGGTCAAGTTCTCGGCGCTGCATCCCCGCTACGAAGAGGCCCAGCGCGCCCGGGTGATGGATGAACTCGTGCCGCGCGTGCGCGCGCTGGCGTTGCAGGCAAGAGAGGCCAACATGGGCTTCAACGTCGATGCCGAGGAGGCCGACCGGCTGTCGCTGTCGCTCGACGTGATCGAGGCGGTGGCCGCCGACCCCGCGCTGGCCGGCTGGGACGGGTTCGGCGTGGTGGTGCAGGCCTACGGCCCCCGCGCGGCTCATGTGATCGACTGGCTCCACGCGCTGGCCGAAACCCTCGACCGTCGCTTCATGTTGCGGCTGGTCAAGGGCGCCTATTGGGACAGCGAGATCAAGCACGCGCAGGTTCTGGGCGTCGAGGGCTTCCCGGTTTTCACCCGCAAGGCCGCCACGGACGTCAGCTATATCGCCAATGCGCGCAAGCTGCTGGCGATGACCGACCGGATCTATCCCCAGTTCGCCACCCACAACGCGCATACAGTCGCCGCGATCCTCGACATGGCGGTCGACCGCGACAGCTTCGAGTTCCAGCGCCTGCATGGCATGGGCGAGCGGCTGCATGACATTGTTCAGGCAGCCGAAAACACCCGCTGCCGCATCTACGCGCCGGTCGGCGCGCATCGCGACCTGCTGGCCTATCTGGTGCGCCGGCTGCTGGAAAACGGCGCCAACAGCTCCTTCGTCAACCAGATCGTCGACGTAACCGTCCCGCCCGAGGTCGTCGCCGCCGACCCGTTCGAGGAGGTGCTGGCGCATCTCGATGCGCCGGCCCACCCGGCGCTGAAACGCGGCCCCGATCTGTTCCCCGGGCGGCGCAATTCCCGCGGCTGGGATATCGCCCACCGCCCCGCGCTGGCCGCGATCGAGGCCGCCCGCGCCCCCTTCCGCGCGGCACGGTTCACCGCCGCACCGATCCTCGCCGCCGACCTGCCGAACGGCGCGCCCCAGCCGGTTCGGAATCCCGCCGACCTGACCGACAAACTCGGCCAGGTGCATCCGGCGACGCCCGAACAGGTCGCCGCTGCGCTCGATGCCGCCCGCCCCTGGGACGCCCCCGCCGGGGAGCGCGCCGCGATCCTCGATCGCGCCGCGGACCTTTACGAGGAACAGCACGGGAAAATCTTCGCCCTCCTCGCCCGCGAGGCGGGCAAGACCATCCCCGATGCGGTGGGCGAACTGCGCGAGGCGGTGGATTTCCTGCGCTACTACGCCACCCGGATCGACCCCGGCGCGCACCCGCGGGGGATCTTCGCCTGCATCTCGCCGTGGAACTTCCCGCTGGCGATCTTCACCGGGCAGATCGCGGCGGCGCTGGCCGCGGGCAACGGCGTGCTGGCCAAACCGGCCGAGCAAACGCCGTTGGTCGCCCACGCGGCGGTGGAGTTGCTGCATCAGGCCGGCGTGCCGCGCGCGGCGCTGCAACTGCTGCCCGGCGACGGGGCGACCGTGGGCGGGGCGCTGAGCTCGGACCCGCGCATCGCCGGCGTGGCCTTCACCGGCTCCACAGAGACCGCGCAAGTGATCCGCCGCGCCATGGCCGACCACATGGACCCCGGCACCCCGTTGATCGCCGAGACCGGCGGGCTGAACGCCATGATCGTGGACAGCACCGCGCTGCCCGAACAGGCTGTGCGCGATGTGCTGGCGTCAAGCTTCCAATCCGCCGGTCAGCGCTGCTCGGCCCTGCGCTGCCTCTATGTTCAGGAGGAAATCTCGTCCAATTTCAAGACTATGCTGATCGGCGCCATGCAGGATCTTGCCTTGGGGAACCCGTGGGATCTGGCCACCGACACCGGCCCTCTGATCGATGCCGAGGCCCATGCCGAGATCGCCGCCCATGTCGAAAGGGCCCGCGCCGAGGGACGCCTGATCTGGCAGGGCGCGGCGCCGCAGCAGGGGCATTTCCACGCCCCCGCGGTGATCGCGGTCAACGGCATCGCGGATCTGCGGCGCGAGGTCTTCGGCCCGGTCCTGCATCTCGCCACCTTCCGCGCGGGCGAGGTGGAGCGGGTGATCGACGACATCAACGCCACCGGCTACGGCCTGACCTTCGGCCTGCACAGCCGCATCGACGACCGGGTGGAGGAGGTGACCGCGCGGCTGCGCGTGGGCAACCTCTATGTCAACCGCAACCAGATCGGCGCGGTCGTGGGCAGCCAGCCTTTCGGCGGCGAGGGGCTGTCGGGCACCGGACCCAAGGCGGGGGGGCCGCATTACCTGCCGCGCTTCACCCGGCCCGCGCCGGGAAGGGCCGGCAGCGACACCGAGCCGCCCGCCGATCCGGCCGCGGTGCAGGCCGCGCTCGATGCCGCCGCCCGCGTCACGGGCCCGCTGGAGACACGGGACCTGCCCGGCCCCACCGGCGAATCGAACCGGCTGTCGCATTTCCCGCGCCCGCCGCTGCTGTGCCTCGGCCCCGGTTCGGCGGCGGCCCGGGCGCAAGCCGGGGCCGTCCGCGCGCTGGGCGGCGCCGCGGTCGAGGTGCCGGGCAGCCTGACGCCGCAGGCGCTGGAGGGGCTGACAGGCTTCGGCGGCGTGCTTTTCTGGGGCGATGCCGGGACGGCGCGGCGCCATGAACAGGCACTCGCCCGCCGCCCCGGGCCGATCCTGCCGCTGATCGCCGCGCGGCCCGACGCCGGCCATGTGCTGCTGGAGCGCCATGTCTGCATCGACACCACCGCCTCGGGCGGCAACGCGGCGCTGCTGGCAGAGGTGGCGGAGGCTTGACCCCCGGCGCGGGCGGGCTAGCCTGCGCCCCATGTTTCCGATCCGCGATCACAACCCGTCGAGTCGCACGCCATACGTCACCTACGGGCTGATCGCGGTGAACGTGCTGGTGTTTCTCAGCTACTGGTCGCTCATGTCCGACCCGCGCTCGCTGCAGCGCTTCTTCTTCGACTGGGCGCTGATCCCGGCGGCGATCTCGCAGGGGGTGCTGCTGCACGGCCTGGTGACCTCGATGTTCCTGCATGGCGGGCTGATGCACCTGGGCGGCAACATGCTGTTCCTGTTCATCTTCGGCGACAACCTGGAGGACGAGCTGGGGCACCTGCGGTTTCTCGGCTTCTACCTCGCCAGCGGCATCGCGGCGGGGCTGGCGCAGTTCCTTGCCGATCCCGGCTCGCTGGTGCCGACGGTGGGCGCCTCGGGCGCCATCGCGGGGGTGATGGGGGGCTATCTGCTGATGTTCCCCCGCGCGCGGGTGGACGTGCTGTTCGTCTTCGTCATCTTTTTCCGCATCTTTCCCCTGCCGGCCTGGATCATGCTCGGGGTGTGGTTCGCCTTCCAGCTGTTCGGCGGGGCCTCGGCGGCCTCGGACGTTGGCGGCGTGGCCTACTGGGCGCATGCGGGGGGCTTTGTCGCGGGACTGGTGCTGATCCTGCCGCTGTGGCTGGCGCGCGGCGGGCCGGCCTTCTGGCAGCGCACCCACGGCCACCCGCCGCATCCCGATGCGCGCTACCGGCGCAGCCCGATCCCGGTGGTCCGGCGGCGGCGCTGAGGGGCGAGGAAGGGCCTTGCAGGGGACGCAAACGCCCCGGCCGCGCGAGCGCGGCGAGGGCGGCTCAGATGAGTATTTTTGCCAAGAAGAAGGGGGTCACGCCCCCCGGATGACCTTGGCGAAGGCGTCGTAGATGGATTCGTTGGCGACCAGAACGTCGCCATGTTCGAGCGGATCGTGGCCCTCGCGGACGGGGCCGACGAGGCCGCCCGCCTCCTTGACGATGATCAGGCCGGCGGCGAGATCCCAGGCGTGCAGCTCGCGTTCCCAGTAGCCGTCGTAGCGGCCCGCGGCGACATAGGCGAGATCGAGCGAGGCCGCGCCCCAGCGCCGCACGCCGGCGCATTGCGGCATCAGCCGGCTGAGGTCGTGCAGCGTGGCCGGCAGGGTCTTCTTGGTGCCGTAGGGCACGCCGGTGGCGAAGACCGCCTCGGTCATGCGGTTACGGCCCGAGACGCGGATGCGGCTTTCGTTCATCCAGGCGCCCGCGCCCTTCTCGGCGAAGAACATCTCGTCCTTGGCCGCATCGAAGACGACGCCGGCCACGATCTCGCCCTTGTGCTCCAGCGCGATCGAGATCGCCCAGTGCGGCAGGCCGTGCAGGAAGTTGGTCGTGCCGTCCAGCGGATCGACGATCCAGCGGCGGGTGGGATCCTTGCCGTCAGCGCCGCCGGTTTCCTCGCCCAGCCAGCCATAGGTGGGGCGCGCGCCCATCAGTTCGTCGCGCAGGATCTTCTCCGCCGCGATATCGGCCTTGGAGACGAAATCCCCCGCCCCCTTCATCGAGACCTGCAGGTTCTCCACCTCGCGGAAATCCTTCACGAGGCTGCGGCCGGCCTTGCGGGCGGCCTTGATCATGATGTTGAGATTTGCGCTGCCGATCATCGGGGGACTCCTTTGTCAGGCCGCGCGTATACGCCGCCGAGGGACTGTTGCCAAGGGGGATGGCCGAATCGCGGGCGAAGCGCGCGCCCCGAGCGGCGAAAGCGGCGCGGCGCGACGGGTGCGAGCTGTGGGACCCGGCCCGGGTCTATATCCCGTCCGGGAGCTTGGCGCGCATCATCTCTTTTCGGTCGATCCTGCGCCCGTCCACGATGAAGGTGCCGTCGCCGACGGCATGGATCATTCTTGTCTCCGCGCGGGAGCCGTCGAAATAGGCGGCAAGGCCATCGAGCACGACGATGTTGTAGGGCTCCAGGATATCGACGACCCGGCATTCGATATTCGCCAGGCACTCCTTTATGAGCGGCGCGCGAACATGCCGGGCCTTCACGGGGGTGAGGCCGAACCGAGCGAACTTGTCCGTGTCCTCTCCAGAACAGGTTCCCACGCCGACGGCGGTGTCGATCAGGTCCGCCGCGGGGATCGAGAGCACGCATTCCCGCGAGGCCCGAAGCGCGGCGTAGGAATGGTTCCAGGGCCCGGTCGCGATGGCGAATCTCGGGGAAAAGTCCAGCACCATGGTCCAGGTGATGGTCATCACGTTGTCTTTTCGCCCGTCATGCGTCGTGACCAGAACAACCGGCCCCGGCTCTATCAGGGTGAACGCCTTGCCGATCCGCAGAGTTTCCATCGCCGCCTCCGTTCCGCACGAGGGGACTATAGCATACCGCATTTCGGGTGGTCGCGGCCTGCCGGGGCATCTCTGCGCACTCCGCCCTTGGCGCCTATTCCCGCTGCAGCTTCACCGGCACCGTGCGGGCGAGGCGGATGAAATGCGCCATGTAGGGTTTCGCTGCATCCTCACTGCGCGTCGCGGCATACATCCGCCGCGTCAGCCCCGCCTCGGTGATCGGGCGGATGGCGTAATCGGGGTTGTCGGCCACGTCGCGCAGCACCCAGTCGGGCAGCACCGCCACGCCCCGGTTGGAGGCCACCAGCATCAGGATCACCGCCGTCAGCTCCACCTGCCTTATCGCCCGCGGCTCAACCCGCGCGGGGGTCAGCAACTCGGTGAAAATGTCGAGCTTGCTGCGCTCCACCGGGTAGGTGAAGAGCATCTGTTCACGGAAATCCTCGGCCTCGACATAGGCTTTCCGCGCCAGCGGGTTCTGCGACGAGGCCACCAGCACCGGCGCGTAGTCGAACAGAGGCGCGAACTGCACGCCGGGGATGTCCTCCGGGTCGGAGGAGATCACCAGGTCCACCGCCTCGCGCGCCAGCGCGGGTAGCGCGTCGAACGACAGGCCGGGGCGGATATCGACATCAACCTCGGGCCAGGCGTGGCGGAACTCCTCCAGCACCGGCAGCAGCCAGTCGTAACAGGCGTGGCATTCCAGCGCGATGTGCAGCCGCCCCGACTTGCCGGAATGCAGCGCGCGGAACTCCTCCTCGGTGGCGGCGATCTCTGGCAGCACCTTTTCGGCGAGCCGCAGCAGGCGCATCCCCGCCGAGGAGAGTTTCAGCGGCTTGGAGCGTCGCACGAACAGCTCCATGCCCACCTGCTCCTCCAGGCCCTTGACCTGGTGGCTCAGCGCGGACTGGGTCATGTGCAGCTGCTCTGCCGCGCGGGCCAGCCCGCCGGCCTCATGGATCGCCTTGATCGTGCGCAGGTGGCGCAGTTCCAGGTGCATATCGTCGCGAATTTCATATTGATCTTGAGAATTATGAATTTGTTTCACAAATGCTCCCGTGCGACAAGAGCCTCAACACATAACCCAGATGGAATCTGCCATGACCGCCCCGCGCGTTTCGTTCGAATTCTTCCCGCCCCAGTCGCTGGAGGCCAGCTTCCGGCTGTGGGAGACCGTTCAGGTGCTGGCGCCGCTCAACCCCGGTTTCGTCTCGGTCACCTATGGCGCGGGCGGCACCACCCGCAAGCTCACCCATGAGGCGGTGGCCACCATCCACAAGAATTACGGGCTGAACGTGGCCGCGCACCTGACCTGCGTGGACGCCACCCGCGACGAGACGATGGAAATCGTGAACGCCTATGCCGAGGCCGGCGTGACCGAGATCGTCGCGCTGCGCGGCGACCCGCCGAAAGGCGCGGGCCGGTTCACGCCCCACCCGCAGGGCTTCGCCAATTCGGTCGAGCTGATCGAGGCGCTGGCCGGGACCGGCAAGTTCAAGATCCGCGTCGGCGCCTACCCCGACCCGCATCCCGAGGCCGCCAGCGCCCAGGCCGACGTGGACTGGCTGAAGCGCAAGATCGACGCCGGAGCCTCCTCGGCCATCACCCAGTTCTTCTTCGAGGCGGAGACCTATTTCCGCTTCCGCGACGCCTGCGAGAAGGCCGGCATCGACGCGCCCATCATCCCCGGCATCCTGCCGATCGAGAACTGGAAAGGCGTGCGCAAGTTCGCCGAACGCTGCGGCGCGCATGTGCCCGCCTGGCTGGACGAGGCCTTTGACGCCGCCAGCCGCGACGGGCGCGAGGAGCTGCTGGCCACGGCGCTGGCCACCGAGCTGTGCACCGATCTGATCGAGGGCGGGGTCGAGGATCTGCATTTCTACACGCTGAACAAGCCGCACCTGACCCGCGACATCTGCCACGCGCTCGGCGTGCAGCCCGCCGGGTCGCTGGAAAAGGTCGCCTGAGCCTTGCCCCCGCGGGCTATCTGCCCGCGCGACACCCGGGAGGCCCCATGACCCGCTTCAAGACCGCCCTCAGCCCCGCTGACCTGCCCTCGCGCGACGAGATGCTGTCGATCTCGGGGCTCGAATTCATGCAGATGATGCTGCGCGGCGAGATCGCCCGCCCGCCGATCTCGGAGGGGCTGAACTACCACCCCCACCTGGTCGAGGAGGGGCGCGTGGTGTTCCGCGGCACGCCGGAGTTCCGCCACACCAACCCGATGGGCACGGTGCATGGCGGCTGGTACGGAACGCTTCTGGACAGCTGCATGGCCTGCGCGGTGATGACCCGCGTGCCGAAAGGCGCCGCCTACACGACGCTGGAATACAAGATCAACATCCTGCGCCCGATCCCGCCCGGAACGGAGATCGAGGCCGACGGCCGCGTCGCCCATGCCGGCCGCTCCACCGGCGTGGCCAGCGGCGAGATCCGCGGTGTCGCGGATGGCCGGCTCTACGCCACCGGCACGACCACCTGCCTGATCCTGCAAATGCGCTGATCCCTTCTTCTTGGGAAAAATACTCATCGCGACCGGCCGACCAGAGGTGCGGCCGCCGGGACGCGCCGAGGCCGTGGGATTTGAGTATTTGCGCCAAGAAGAAGTCAGGACAGTTCGGACAGGCCCAGCCGCAGATGCGCGGCGCGCGGGGCGCCCCGGGCGCTGGGGTGCAGCGCCTCGGAGGGATCCTGCCCGGGGCGGCGGCGGCGACGCAGCAGGAACAGCCTGCCCCAGCCGCGCCACGACCCGACCGAGGGCGCGCCCGCGTCGCAGGGAAAGCGCCCGCGCCAGTCCTCGGGCAGGGGCAGGCCGCAACCTTCGGCCTTTTCCAGCATCCAGACCAGCGGGATATTGGCCAGCGGCCGGGCCGGCTCGAACCCGTCGAGCTGGCCGCCGATATCGCCGTGGCAGCCGCGGAACCACATCTGCTCGACCGCGTCCTCCCGGCCCGGCGGGCAGCGCCAGAGCACCGGCGCGAAGACCGCGCGCGTCTCGTCGAGCGCCAGCGCGTGGTAGCCGTGGCGCACCGTCTGCCCCAGCGCGTGGTTGTGGAAGGCGTGCCGCCGCTCGGCCAGGATCCAGACCAGCGGCAGCCGCAGGCCCAGCGCCTTGACCGTGTCCCAGACCCCGATCATCTCGATCTCGGCGTCGGCGTGGCAATAGGCGCGGGAAAAGGCGCGCGCGGCCGGGCCGTCGCCCTGCGCCTGGTAGTGGCGGTAGGCCTGGCGGACATTACGCACCGTGGCGTGTTCCGCCTTGAGCAGCCCCACGCTTTCGATCACGCCCGCCAGAGAGCGCGCGGCGTAGGCGCCGCGGGAATAACCGATCAGGAAGATCCGGTCGCCGGGATGGTAGCGCGAGGCGAGGTAGCCGTAGGCGCGGCGGATCTGGCGGTTGATGCCGCGGCCCAGCGCCACGTCATGGCCGCGGCGCCAGCCCGGCCACTGGATTCCCGCCTCGTAATAGAGCGAGACCGCGGCGCCGGCCGGCAGTTCGCTCAGCAGCTTGTAGGTGGTGCCGGCATGGGTCTCGCGCCCCGGCGCGAGCGAGGACAGGGTGCCGTCGAGGATGATCACATGACTCAGCGGCTGGCGCCCGCGCAGGGGCGTGTGCGCCTCGGTTCCGCGGCGCGGGCCGCGGAACCAGCGGGTTATGCGGTCAAGCAGCCGCGTCTTCGGCCTCCTGCAGCATCTGCCAGACCCTCAGCGGCGTGAACGGCATGTCGGCTGCGCGCACCCCGCGCGCCCAGAGCGCGTCCTGCACCGCGTTGGCGATGGCGGCCATGCCGCCCACGGTGCCGGCCTCGCCGCAGCCCTTCATGCCCAGCGGGTTGGCGGTGGAGGGGGTGGGTTCGGTGGCGAAGGTCATCATCGGCCAGATATCGGCGCGCGGCATGGCGTAGTCCATGAACGTTGCCGTGAGCAGCTGGCCCTCGTCGTCGTAGCCCACCTGTTCGCACAGCGCCTGGCCGATGGCCTGGGCCACGCCGCCCTGCACCTGGCCCTCGACCAGCGTCGGGTGCATCAGGTTGCCGAAATCATCGACCACGGTGTATTTCGCCACGCTGACCTTGCCGGTCTCCGGGTCGATCTCGACCTCGGCCAGATGCGCCCCATTGGGGTAGGAGCGGCCCGGCAGGGTATAGCGTTCCTGGTGCACCAGCAGATCGTCGCGGCCCGCGGCGCGGGCCATCCCGGCGGCCTCCATCACGGTCGGGCGCTGGTTGGTGCCCTCGGCGCGGAAGGTGCCGTCCTCGAAGCGCAGATCGGCCTCGTCCACGCCCAGCTCGCCGGCGACGAAGGGGGTGAAGGTGGCGATCATCTTCTCGACCGTGGCCAGCGTCGCGCTGCTCTGCACGGTGACCGAGCGCGAGCCGCCGGTGCCGCCGCCCGTGGCGATCAGGTCGCTGTCGCCCTGGATCACGGTGATGGCGTCAAAGGGGATGCCGCTCTGGTCCGACAGGAACTTGGCATAGACGGTTTCGTGCCCCTGCCCGTTCGACTGCGTGCCGACATAGAGGTTCACGCCGCCGTCTTCGCGGAACTCCACCTTGGCGCCCTCGGTCGGGTCGCCGAGGATCGATTCGATGTAATAGCACAGCCCCAGCCCGCGCAGCCTGCCCTGCGCCTCGCTCGCCGCGCGGCGCGCGGGGAAACCGGCCATGTCGGCCAGTTCCTCGGCGCGGCCCAGCACCCGGTGGAAATCCCCCACGTCGTAAAGCTGGTCGGACACCGTCCGGTAGGGAAACGCGTCGCCGGGGATGAAATTGCGCCGCCGCAGCTCCAGCGGGTCGACGCCCAGTTCGCGCGCGGCGCGGTCCATGAGGCGTTCCAGCACATAGATCGCCTCGGGCCGGCCTGCGCCGCGATAGGCGTCCACCTGCGTGGTGTTGGTGAAGATGCCGCGCGTCCGCATGTAGGCGGCCTGGATGGCATAGGGGCCGGTCAGCACCTTGGCGAACAGCTCCGACTGGATCGGCTGGGCATAGCCCGAGTTGTAGGCGCCGAGGTTGGAGATCGTGTCCACCCGGTAGCCGACGATCCTGTAATCGGCGTCGAAGGCCAACTCAGCCTCGCTCACCAGGTCGCGCCCGGCATTGTCCGACAGCATCGCCTCGGTGCGCTCGGACATCCAGTGCACCGGCCGGCCGAGCCGGCGCGCGGCCTCGGCGATGACGAAATATTCCGGGTAGGCCATGCCCTTCATACCGAAGCCGCCGCCGACATCGGGGTTGGTCACGCGCACCTGCTCTGGCGCGAAGCCGAAGGCGCGGCAAAGCTCGCCCTTCATGCCCCAGACCCCCTGCCCGCCGAAGCACAGGTGCAGGCGGCCGTCCTGCCACTCGGCATAGGCGCCGCGCGGCTCAAGCGAGTTCACGATGATGCGGTTGTCGGGGATGCGCAGCTTCACCACATGGGCGGCCTTGGCAAAGCCGGCCGCCGCCGCGGCCTCGTCGCCGAGGCCGAAATCATAGGCCAGGTTGCCGGGCGCCTCGGCGTGGATCGCCGTGCCGCCGGGGGCCAGCGCCAGATGCGGCTCCAGCTCGTCATAGTCGAAGCCGATCAACTCGGCCGCGTCGAGCGCCTGCGCGCGGCTCTCGGCCACGATCAGCGCCACCGCCTCGCCGACGAAGCGCACCCGCCCCTTGGCCAGCAGCGGCCGGACCGGCGCGGCGCCCCGCGTGCCGTCGCGGTTCTCGACCACGGTCGCCTCCATGTCCAGCCGCACGCCCGCGGCCTCCAGATCCCCGGCCGTCAGCACCAGATGCACGCCCGGCGCGGCGCGCGCCGCCTCGAGGTCCAGCGCCGCGATCTCGGCATGGGCCACCGGCGAACGGAAGAAATGGGCGTAGAGCGCCCCCTCGGGCGCGATATCGTCGACATAGCGGCCGTGCCCGGTCAGCAGGCGCACATCCTCGGTTCTCTTTACGGTCTGGCTCTGCCCGAATTTATCCATCATGCTCTCCCCGCGGCTGGCTTTTCCCGCAGGTGACAGTAGCCGTTCAGTTTCCGCTGTCCAGCCCCGCAGACAAGACCGTCACCCGGCGCAACTCGCCATAGCCGTTGAAGCGGGTCGCGGTGGCCGCCGAGTAGGCGCCGAAACCGGAAAAGAGCAGGTAATCGCCCTCCACCATGTCCGCCGGCAGGGCGGGGCGGCCCGGCAGGGTGTCGAGGCTGTCGCAGGTCGGACCGAACACCGCGCGCGGCAGCGCCGCGCCCCGGCGCGGGGTGCCGTCGGGGGCAATCACCGCGACGCGACCGGGCACACCCATCAGCGGCAGTTCGGCCAGCGCGCCGTAGATGCCGTCGTTGAGGAACACGTCCGCGCCGTCGCGGATCGCCTTGACCCGCGCCGCCAGCACCAGCCCCTCGGCCACCAGCGCCCGGCCCGGCTCGCAGACCAGCGCGGGGCCGCGGGCGCCGAAGGCGCGCCGCGTCGCGGCGTGGATCGCCTCGAAGATCGCGCCGAGCGCCGGCGCCGCGCCGCCGCGATGCGCCGGAAACCCGCCGCCGACGTTCAGCCGCACCAGCCGCACCCCGGCCGCCCCGGCGATCCGGGCGGCGGCCTCGATATGGCGCGCCCAAGCGCGCGGCTCGGTGCACTGCGTGCCGGGATGGAAGGTCAGCGCCGGGCGCAGCCCGCGCGCCGTCACCGCCCTCAGCAGCGCCGGCGCCGCGTCCTCGCCCGCCCCGAACTTGGTGCCGAAATCATAGGCGCCGCCCGGCGCGGGCAGCTTGAACCGCACCGCGATCTCGCTGCCCCGGGGCACGCGGCCCGCCAGCTTGCCCAGCTCGCTCAGCGAATCGACCGACCAGGAGGCAACGCCGTGGTCCAGCGCCGCCGCCACCTCCGCCTCCGAGCGCACCGGGTTGTGGTAATGCAGCACCGCGCCGGGCAGCACCGCGCGCACCTGCGCCATCTCGGAGGGCGAGGCAACATCGAAGGTGCCGATCCCCGCCGCCGCCAGGCTTTCCAGCACCTGCGCCTCGGGGTTGGCCTTGACCGCGTAGGTGACCAGCCCGCCGAAGCCGTCGATGAACCCCCGCGCCGTCTCGCGCAGCACCGAGGGCGCGCAGAACAGCACCGGCGCGTCCGGCTGCTCGGCGCGCAGATACTGGCCCGGATCGGCCCAGATGCGCTGTTTCAGTTCCATGTGCTGTTGCTCCCTGTCCCTTGCGTTTTCTGGACAGGATGTCGCCTGGCACAGCCGGATTCATCCGGCACATCGGTTGAAATGACGTCTTTTATCGTTATTATGACGGTAAAAACTGGCATTTTGACCATGGACCCGATCGACCAGCAGATTCTCGCCCTTCTCGCGCAGGACGCGCGCATCTCGGTGGCGCAGCTTGCGCGCCGGCTGGGGCTGGCGCGCTCCACCGTGCAGGCGCGGCTGGAGCGGCTGGAGGGCAGCGGCACCATCGCCGGTTATACCGTCAGGCTCGGCGCCGCGATCAGCGGCGCGCGCATCCGCGCCACGGTGCTGCTGACGGTCGAGCCGCGCGCGCAGCCCGCCGTGCTCAGCCGCCTCAGGGCGCTGCCGGCGGTCGAGGCGGCACATACCACCTCGGGCCGGTTCGACATGCTGCTCCAGGTCGCGGCCGAGACCACCGCGGCGCTCGACGACGTGCTCGACCGGATCGGCGAAATCCCGGGCGTGAAATCCTCGGAAAGCCTGATCCACCTGTCCACGCGGATCGACCGGGCGCTCTGAGGGGTTGGCCTCCCCGCCCCCATTCGCTAGATCACGCTGCAACACTTGCCGAGATGGGGCCCCAAGATGCCGATGGAAAAGACCTTCAACGCCGCCGAGGCCGAAGCGCGCCTCTATGACGCCTGGGAGAAATCCGGCGCCTTCAAGGCCGGCGCCAACGCGTCGCGCGACGAAACCTTCTGCATCATGATCCCGCCGCCGAACGTGACGGGCTCGCTGCACATGGGGCATGCCTTCAACAACACGCTGCAGGACATCCTGGTGCGCTGGCACCGCATGCGCGGCTTCGACACGCTGTGGCAGCCCGGGCAGGACCATGCCGGCATCGCCACCCAGATGGTGGTGGAGCGCGAGCTGGCGAAAAGCCAGCAGCCTTCGCGCCGCGAGATGGGGCGCGAGAAATTCCTTGAAAAGGTCTGGGAATGGAAGGCGCAGTCCGGCGGCACCATCGTCAACCAGCTCAAGCGCCTCGGCGCCTCCTGCGACTGGTCGCGCAACGCCTTCACCATGTCCGGCGCCCCCGGCGCGCCCGAGGGCGAAGAGGGCAATTTCCACGATGCCGTGATCAAGGTCTTCGTGGACCTCTATAACAAGGGCTACATCTACCGCGGCAAGCGGCTGGTGAACTGGGACCCGCATTTCGAGACCGCCATCTCCGACCTCGAGGTCGAGCAGGTCGAGAAAGACGGCAACATGTGGCGCCTGCGCTACCAGCTTGAAGGCGGCGAGACCTACGAGCACCCCGTCGAGTTCGACGAGGACGGCAAGCCGACGGCCTATGAAACCCGCGACTACCTGGTCGTGGCCACCACCCGCCCCGAGACCATGCTGGGCGACACCGGCGTCGCCGTGCACCCCGAGGATCCGCGCTACAAGCACCTGATCGGCAAGACCGTGCGCCTGCCGCTGTCGGGCCGCTCGATCCCGATCGTGGCCGACGACTACGCCGACCCCGAAAAGGGCACGGGGGCCGTGAAGATCACCCCGGCGCATGACTTCAACGACTGGGAGGTGGGCCAACGCGCCGGCCTGCGCGTCATCAACGTGATGAACACCCGCGCCGGAATGTTCCTGAAGGACAACGCCGATTTCGCCGAGGGTTGCCCCGCCGATGACGTCGCCAAATGCATCGAGATGTTCGAGGGCGCCGACCGCTACGAGGCGCGCGACGCCATCATCACCGAGGCGCGCGACAACGGCTGGCTCGATGGCATCGACGCCGACCGCCACATGGTGCCGCACGGCGACCGCTCCAAGGTCGCGATCGAGCCCTACCTGACCGACCAGTGGTTCGTGGACACCTCGAAAATCGTCGAGCCCGCCCTCGACGCCGTGCGCAAGGGCATGGCGGCGCAGGAGGCGGGCACCTTCGACGAAACCGCAGGCTACACCCGCATCCTGCCCGAGCGCGACGCCAAGACCTATTTCCACTGGCTGGAGAATATCGAGCCCTGGTGCATCTCGCGCCAGCTGTGGTGGGGCCACCAGATCCCGGTGTGGTACGGGCCAAAAATTTCGCACACCAAAGACGGCATTCCGCTCGCTGACGGTGTTGAGAAGGTCGCCTTCTGTGCGGCTTCTCAGGCCGAGGCTGTGCAGCAAGCAACCGACTTTTACGAGCATATTCTGGATTGTGATTTCACAGTCCGGGTCGATCCTGCCGCCACACCCGAGGATCGTTTGTTCGAACCACTTGTTGTCTCTTTGAACCATGACGGAAGCCCAAAGACAGCTTCGGTCAATCTGACGCGCGACCCCGACGTGCTCGACACCTGGTTCTCCTCCGGCCTGTGGCCCATCGGCACGCTGGGCTGGCCCGAGCAGACCCCGGAACTGCAGAAATACTTCCCCACCGACGTGCTGATCACCGGCTTCGACATCATCTTCTTCTGGGTCGCCCGGATGATGATGATGCAGCTCGCCGTGGTCGATCACATCCCCTTCCACACCGTCTATGTCCACGCCCTCGTCCGCGACGAGAAGGGCAAGAAGATGTCGAAGTCCTTGGGCAACGTCCTCGACCCGCTGGAGCTGATCGACGAATACGGCGCCGACGCGGTGCGCTTCACCCTCAGCGCCATGGCCGCCATGGGCCGCGACCTGAAGCTTTCGACCGCCCGCATCGCCGGCTACCGCAATTTCGGCACCAAGATCTGGAACGCCGCGCGCTTCGCCGAGATGAACGGGGTCTATGAGCCCGATGTCAGGCCGGTCGCCTCCGCCGCCGAACTGCGGGCCAGCCACACGGTCAACAAGTGGATCATCGGCGAGACCGCCAAGGTGCGCGAAGAGGTGGACGCGGCGCTGTCGGCCTACCGCTTCAACGATGCCGCCAACGCCCTTTACGCCTTCGTCTGGGGCAAGGTCTGCGACTGGTATGTCGAATTCGCCAAGCCGCTGCTGCAGGGGGAGGACGCCGAGGCGCAGACCGAGACCCGCGCCACCATGCGCTGGGTTCTCGACCAGTGCCTGATCCTGCTGCACCCGATCATGCCCTTCGTCACCGAGGAACTGTGGGCGGTGCCGGGCGGCCGCGACAAGATGCTGGTGCACGCCGACTGGCCGACCTATGCCGCAGCCGATCTGGTGGACGTGGCCGCCGACCGCGAGATGAACTGGGTGATCTCCCTGATCGAGGATATCCGCTCCGCCCGGGCCCAGATGCATGTGCCCGCGGGCCTGCATCTGCCCATGTTGCAGCTGGAGCTGGACGAGGCCGGACAGCAGGCCTGGGCGCGCAACGAGACGCTGATCAAGCGGCTGGCGCGGATCGACAGCCTGACGGCGGTCGACAGCCTGCCCAAGGGCTGCATCACCATCGCGGCCGAGGGCGGCACCTTTGCCCTGCCGCTGGCCGATGTCATTGATGTGGCTGAGGAAAAGGCACGTCTGGAAAAGACGATGGGCAAGCTGGCCAAGGAAATCGGCGGGCTGAAAGGGCGCCTCAACAACCCCAAATTCGTGGCCTCCGCCCCCGAGGATGTGGTCGAGGAAGCCCGCGAAAACCTCGCCGCGCGCGAGGAGGAGGCCGAGAAGCTGCAGGCCGCGCTCACCCGTCTGGCCGAGCTGGGCTAGACGCTAACGCTTTCGTCGCAAAGGGTGTATATGAGGGGCGGAAAGGACGCCCCTCATGCCCCGCTGGGACCGGATCGCCGAAAAACGCATGCGCAAGGCCGAGAGGGAGGGCCAGCTCTCCGGCCTCGAAGGCGAGGGCAAACCCCTGCCCCAGCGCCCCGGCGACGCCTTCATCGACGCGGGCGAGGCGCTGGGCGCGCGCATCATGGCCGAGGCCGGCGTCCTGCCCCGCGAGGTGGAACTGAAGAAACGCATGCTGGCCCTGCAAGAGGCCTATGCCGCCGAGACCGACCCGGAAAAGCGCCGCGCGATCATGGCCGAACTCGCCGAGGTGCAGATGCGCCACGAGATGGAGGCCGAGGCAAGGCGCAAGTTCCTGCGCGGCTGACGCCCCGCAGGGCTCAGGCCGCGGGCAGCAGATCCCCGGCGGGCAGGATCTGGGCGTAAATCCCGGAAAGACCGGCCAGAAACGCCGCATGCACCTGCACGGCGGGCACCGCAACACCGCCGAATTCCAGATCGCGCGTGGCGCAGGCATCCTGCGCCAGACGGCAGCGGAAACCCAGATCAGCCGCCGCCCGGGTGGTGGCGTCGATGCACATGTGGGTCATCGCCCCGGCGATCACCAGCGTCTTCACCTCCAGCGCCTGCAGCCGCTCCAGCAGGTCGGTTCCGCGGAAGCTGTTGGGGAAGTTCTTGGTGATCACCGTCTCGCCTTCGGCCGGGGCCAGCAGGGGGTGGATCTCGGCCCCCTCGGTGCCGGGGGCGAAGAAGGGCGCGGGCTCGCGCAGGGTCTCGTGCCGGACGTGGATCACCGGCAGCCCTGCCGCGCGGAACGCGGCCAGCAGCCTGCTTGCCTGCCGCGCGGCCTGATCGGAGCCGCTCAGCGGCATCTTGCCGCCGTCGAAATAGTCGTTCTGCCAATCCACCAAAAGCAGGGCCGTGCGTTCCATGTCATCCTCCGCAAACCATCGTTGCGGCCATATTGACGGGGATCGCCCGCGCGCCCTAGCGTCAGAAATGACAAATAACATGCCGTTTCCGCCAAATGCCCGCTGATCTCGCCCTCGTCCACTATCCCGGCGCCTCGCAGGCCGCGCTTGCCGGCATGACCGAAATGTTCAGCCATTGCGCCCGGATGCAGCGGCGCGAGGGGATGGAGGCGCTGACGCTGGCCACCGTCACCGCCGACACCCTGCCCGCGGCGCGCCTTGACGCGGTGATCCTGCCTCCGGCCTTCGGCAACGACGACTTCCTTTCCCCCGACCCGGCGCTCGTGCGCTGGCTGCGCGGACAGCACGCGGGCGGCGCGCTGATGGCCTCGGCCTGCGCGGGGGCGTTCTATCTGGGCGCGGCGGGGGTGCTGGACGGGCGCCGCGTGACCACCCACTGGGGGCTGGAGGCGCGGCTGCAGCAGCGTTTCCCCAGGGCGAAGGTGAACACCGACCCGATCCTGACCCGCGACGGCCGCATCGTGACGGCGGGCGGGCTGTTGTCCTGGATCGACCTGGCGCTTGAGCTGACGGCGCAGATGTCCTCGCCCCGGCTGATGCGCGAGCTGGGGCGCCATTTCGTCACCGACACCGGACGGCGCGAGCAGCGGCATTACCGCGGCTTCCGCCCGCCCGCCGATCATGGTGACACCGCCATCCTGCGCGTGCAGCGGCGGATCGAGACGGGCTTTGCCCAGGCGCTGACCATACGCGGCCTCGCCGCCGAGGCGGGGCTGTCGGAGCGCAGCCTTCTGCGCCGGTTCCGGGCCGCCACCGGCCTGACCCCGCTGGCCTATCTGCAGCACACGCGCATCCAGGCGGCGCAGCAACGGCTGGAGGGCGGCCCCGACCCGGTGGAGACCATCGCCCATGAGGTGGGCTACGAGGACGCCACCGCGTTTCGCAAGGTGTTCCGGCGGCTCACCGGGCTGACGCCGTCGGACTACCGGCGGCGGCTGCGGCGTTGACATCGCCCGGCCGAGCGGTCAAATACGCGCCGACACCATAACCCGCAACCGGGCGTTCCGTGGGCGCCAAACCGACGAGGAGAGCCAGATCATGGCCCAGATCACCCTCACCTTCCCAGATGGCAATTCGCGCAGCTTCGAGGCCGGGATCACCCCCGCCGAAGTCGCCGCAGGCATCTCCAGCTCGCTGGCGAAAAAGGCGATCTCCGCCACCGTCAACGGCGCGCACTGGGATCTCCAATGGCCGATCGCCGAGGATGCCTCGATCGCCATCCACACCATGAAGGACGACGCGCAGGCGCTGGAGCTGATCCGGCACGACTGCGCCCATATCATGGCCCGCGCCGTGCAGGAGATCTGGCCCGAGGTGAAGGTCACCATCGGCCCGGTGATCGAAAACGGCTTCTACTACGATTTCGACCGCGAAGAGCCCTTCACCCCCGAAGACCTCGGCGCGATCGAGAAGAAGATGAAGGAGATCATCAACCGCCGCGACCCCGTCACCACCGAGATCTGGGAGCGCGACCGCGCCGTGGCCTATTACGAGGCCAACAACGAGCCCTACAAGGTGGAGCTGGTGGGCATGATTCCCGAGGGTCAGCCGATCCGCATGTATTGGCACGGACACTGGCAGGACCTTTGCCGCGGCCCTCATTTCCAGAATACCGGCCAGGTGCCTGCCGACGGCTTCAAGCTGATGTCGGTCGCCGGCGCCTATTGGCGCGGCGACAGCAACCGGCCGATGCTGCAGCGGATCTACGGCGTCGCCTTCAAGACCAAGGACGACCTGAAGAAGCACCTGCTGATGCTGGAAGAGGCCGCCAAGCGCGACCACCGCAAGCTGGGCCGCGAGATGGAACTCTTCCATATGCAGGAAGAGGCGCCGGGCCAGGTGTTCTGGCACCCCAATGGCTGGCGCATCTACACCACGCTGCAGGACTACATGCGCCGCCGCCAGTTCGAGGCCGGCTATGTCGAGGTCAACACGCCGCAGGTCGTCGACCGCCGGCTGTGGGAGGCCTCGGGCCACTGGGAGAAATACCAGGAGCACATGTTCATCGTCGAGGTCGACGAGGAGCACGCCCGCGAAAAGACCATCAACGCGCTCAAGCCGATGAACTGCCCCTGCCATGTGCAGATCTTCAACCAGGGGCTCAAATCCTACCGCGACCTGCCGCTGCGAATGGCCGAATTCGGATCGTGCAACCGCTATGAGCCCTCGGGCGCGCTGCACGGCATCATGCGGGTGCGCGGCTTCACCCAGGACGACGCGCATATCTTCTGCCGCGAGGACCAGATCGAGAGCGAGACCGAGCGTTTCATCGCTCTGCTCAGCTCGATCTACAGGGATCTCGGCTTCGAGAGCTTCCGGGTGAAATTCTCCGACCGGCCAGAGAAACGCGCCGGCTCCGACGAGGTCTGGGACAAGGCAGAGGGCGCGCTGAAGGCCGCGACCGAGGCCGCAGGCTATGATTTCGAGCTGAACCCCGGAGAGGGCGCCTTCTACGGCCCCAAGCTTGAGTTCGTGCTGACCGACGCCATCGGGCGCGACTGGCAATGCGGCACGCTGCAGGTGGATTTCGTCCTGCCCGAGCGCCTGGACGCCAATTTCATCGCCGAGGACGGCGCCAAGCACCGCCCCGTGATGCTGCACCGCGCGATCCTCGGCTCGTTTGAGCGCTTCATCGGCATCCTGATCGAAAGCTTCGCCGGCAAGCTGCCGTTCTGGCTGGCCCCGCGGCAGGTGGTGGTGGCCTCGATCGTGTCGGGGGCCGATGGTTTCGTGCACGAGGTGGTCGCGGCGCTGAAGGCTGCGGGCGTGCGCGCCGAGGCCGACATCCGCAATGAGAAGATCAACTACAAGGTCCGCGAGCATTCGGCGGTGGGCAAGGTGCCGGTGATCCTGGCCGTGGGCATGAAAGAGGTGGACGAGCGCACCGTCTCCGTCCGCCGCCTGGGCGAGAAAGAGACCCGCAGCGCCACGCTCGACGAGATCGTGGCCCAGCTGCGCGCCGAGGCGCTGGCGCCCGACCTGGCGCGCTGAGGCGCCTGCTCCGAGGGTCAAGGGCCGCGACGCACAGGCGCCGCGGCCTTTTTTCATGCCACCGGGGCTGCAACATTCCCACGCTGGCACCTTTTGGCGCCACAGCCCAACAACCGGCCCACGAACTGTTTTTCCCGTTTCTTATCCAACGCTTGAGCGGCACGGCTCCCTGCGACAAAATGTAACAATGGGACACGCGCGCGTGTGGCACGCCCATGTGACTGGCAGTTGATCGGGGCCTGTCGCTACCTCTCCCCTGTCGCCCGACGCGACGTTTCACGAACCGATTTAGGGAGAATACCGATATGTCACATGCAATGAAGACCCTCGCCGTGGCCGGCGCCGTCGCCGCCGCACTCAGCGCCCATGGCGCCCAGGCCCAGGACAGCGCCGCTCAGGAGAAATGCTACGGCGTCGCGATGGCCGGCCAGAACGACTGCGCCGCCGGCCCCGGCACCACCTGCGCCGGCACCGCCAAGGTCGATTACCAGGGCAACTCGTTCAAGCTGGTCGAGAAGGGCACCTGCACCACGATCGAGCTTCCGGGCGGCCGCATGGGCTCGCTCGAGCCGCTCGACCGCGACCTGCCGGCCTCGTAACGCCCACACCCCCGGCGGACGCCGCCGGGGGCCCTCAACACTGGAGGTTCCCATGCTGGACTCCCGCACAAACCGCCCCGAACCGTTGCCCGACGGCGCCGGCGTCGGCTACAAGCCACAGCACTTTTCGAACATTCTTGAGGCGCCGGCCGCCGTGAGCTGGTTGGAAATCCATGCGGAAAACTACATGGGTTCCGGTGGCCGGCCTCTCGCCCAGCTCCGCCACCTGGCCGAGCGTTTCCCTATCTCGGTGCATGGCGTGGGCCTGTCCATCGGCGGCGAGGCGCCGCTGGACCAGGACCACCTGTCCCGGCTGAAGCATCTGATCGGCTGGCTGAACCCGGCCAGTTTCTCCGAGCACCTCGCCTGGTCGACCCATGACAGCCATTTCCTGAACGACCTGCTGCCCCTGCCTTACACGCAGGCGACGCTGGCCCGCGTCTGCGCCCATATCGACCAGGTGCAGCAGGTGCTGGGCCGCGAGATGTTGCTGGAAAACCCCTCCACCTATCTCGCCTTCGCCGAAACCGAGATGGAGGAGACCGAATTCCTCGCCGAGATCGCCCGGCGCACCGGCTGCGGGCTGCTGCTGGACGTCAACAACGTCTTCGTCTCGACCACCAACCAGCAGACCGATCCGCACGCCTATATCGCGGCCTTCCCGATGGCGCGGGTCGGCGAGATCCATCTCGGCGGCCATGACATGCAAACCGACGCGCATGGCGCGCCGCTGCTCATCGACAGCCACGGGCGCGAGGTGGTCGACCCGGTCTGGGCGCTCTATGCCGAGACCCTCGCCCGCGCTGGCCGCCGCCCGACGCTGATCGAATGGGACAACGACGTGCCCGGCTGGCCGGTGCTGGAGGCCGAGGCCGCCCGCGCCGCCGCCCTGCTGGCCGAGGTGCCGGCATGAGACAGCCGGGTTTCACCGAAGCGCTGCTCGACCCCGCCCGCGCGGTGCCGGCCGGTTTGACCGACCCGCAGGGTCGCCCGGCCGGCAAACGCTTCGACGTCTACCGCAACAATGTCGCCGCCAGCCTGACCGCGGCGCTGGAGACCGCCTTCCCGGTGCTCCGGGCGCTGCTGGGCGCGGAATTCTTCCGCCGCATGGCCGGAATCTATCTGCGCCAGCACCCGCCGACCTTGCCGCTGCTGATGTTCTACGGGGCGGAAATGCCGGCCTTTCTGGCGCATTTCCCGCCTGTGCAAGACCTGGGTTACCTGCCCGACGTTGCCCGGCTGGAACTGGCTCTGCGCCACAGCTACCATGCCGCGGATGCGGCGCCGGTCGATCCGGCGGCGCTGGAGGCCATCGCCCCGGAGCGGTTGATGCGCGCCCGGCTGCGGCTGGCGCCGGCGCTGCGGCTGGTGCGCTCGGACTGGCCGGTCGTCACCCTCTGGCAGATGCACCAGCCGGGCGGCGGCGCGCCTCCCGAGATGCGCGCCGAGGACGCGCTGCTGACGCGGCCCGGCTTCGACCCTGCGATTTCCCCGCTGCCGCCGGGCGGCGCGGCCTTTCTCCTGGCGCTTCAGCGCGGCGAGACCTTCGGCGCCGCGCTGGGGCACGCCGAGGCAGAGAGTCACAATTTCGACCTTGGCGCGGTTCTGGGGCTCTTGCTGAAAGGTGAGGCCATCATTGCGATAGACCATGAGGATAACCGATGAAATCGCTGATATCGCTTCACGACATGGCTTTCCTGTCACGCAGCCACGCCACCGACGGCTGGCTTCTGCCGACGCTCGCGCGTTTCACTTTTGCTGCAACGCTGCCGGTCTATTTCTGGGCCTCCGCCCTGACCAAACTGGGCGAGGGAATCCCCGGGCTGATCCGGCCCTCGCTGGGCGCCTATGCCCAGATCTTTCCCCGCCAGATGGAGGCCGTGGGCTATGATGTCGGGCAGCTCGGCACGTTTCACTGGCTGGTGGTGCTGGCCGGCACCTACGCCGAATTCCTGCTGCCCGCGCTGATCGTTCTGGGGCTCGCCACGCGCCTCGCAGCGCTGGGCATGATCGGCTTCGTCACCGTGCAGAGCCTGACCGACCTCTACGGCCACGGCGGCATCGCGCAGCCCGAAACCCTTGGCGCCTGGTTCGACCGGTTTCCCGATGGCGCGATCCTCGACCAGCGGCTGTTCTGGATCTTTGTCCTGACGGTGCTGGTGGCGAAAGGCGCGGGGCCGCTGTCTCTCGACCGGGCGTTGCGCGTTCAGGTCGCGTCGGGCTGACGGGCCAGCAGCGCCAGGAGGCCGCCGAGGCCGCACATGGCGATCGGGAACATGGTGAAGACGTTGAAGCTGAACGCCCAATACATCCCCGCCGCCGACAGCAGCATCAGCCCCCCCGCCGCCACGTTTTGCGAACGCGCCATCGCGCCGCCCGCGATCGCCAGGATCGGCGAAAGCAGCGACACCGCGCGGATCAGCCCGGGATTGTCGACCTGTTCGGCCACGTCCTCGACCTCGCCGAACCAGTCGATGAAGACCGTGTAGCCATAGCCGAAAAATCCCACGATCAGCCCGATGATGCCGGCGATCACGCCCAGGGTCAGCGCCGCGTTGCGCATGGTGCTCTCCTTTGTCGCTTTCCCCGCGATCTAGACAATCGGCGGCGGTTATCCAAGGAGCTTGTCCTGCACATCCTTGCCCCAGCCGAGGTAAAGCCGCCCGTCTGCCTCGATCACCGGGCGCTTCATCAGGGTCGGGTGGGCGGTCAGCAGGGTCAGCGGATCGCCGGCGCGCTCGGCCTCGGAGAGGCCGCGCCAGGTGGTGGAGCGCCTGTTGATCAGCGCCTCGCCGAATGCGTCGAGAAAGCGCCGCAAATCCGCCTCCGGCACCCCGTCGCCGCGCACATCGACTTCGTCGGGCTCCCGCCCCGCCGCGGCCAGCGCCCTGCGCGCCGCCCGGCAAGTATCACATGTTTTCAAACCGTATAGCCGCATGGTGCCCCCTTTTTGCGCCACTATAGCGGGGCACCAGCGGAAGGCGAGACTTCGCCCTTGATTTTCGTCTGATTCGCCCCACATGCTTGGCCCGTGACGACAGACTTTCTATGACGACCGCTCCTCCTTCAGGGGCAGCCGGAAGGCTTGGAAGACCTGGCTGTGACCTACCCGTCGCATAATGCGGACGGTTGACTACAAGGAGAGAACGGAAATGCCCACTGGCACCGTGAAATGGTTCAACACCACCAAAGGCTATGGTTTTATTGCGCCCGATGACGGCGGCAAGGACGTGTTCGTGCACATCTCGGCCGTGGAACGCGCAGGCATGACGGGCCTCGCCGACAACCAGAAGGTCAGCTTCGAGATGATCGAGGGCCGCGATGGCCGCCAGTCGGCCGGCGACCTGCAGGCGCTCTGAACCATGCATTCCCTGCCGCGCGGGCCCACCGCGCGGCACCTTGGGCCGGGACGTCCCGTCCGCCCATTCCGCAGAACATCCGGGGCCGCGGGCCCTAGTTGCGCGGGCTTTTCGAATAGCTCACATCATCGCGGGCGTCCGCGCGCCGCACGGCCTCACCGTTGCGGTTCGGCACGCCGCAGCTGACCATCCCGTTGACGAAAACCGGCCGAAGCCCCTCCGGGCAGGAATTCTCGGCCTGCGGATAGGCCCAGATCGCGACGTCATGTTGCGGCTCCTGGGTCATGCCGGCCCGCACGGGCGCGGCCGCCAGTCCGAGGCCGAGGGCGACGCAAAGTAGGCGGAACATGCTGAATACCCCCCTCGAAAATCGTGACTTCCGGCGCAGCATAGCACGGATCGGTCGCGCGCGCGGTCATCGCGGACGGAAGCAGAGCATTTCCTATTCCGCGCGCAGTTCCTGAATCGTCCGCGCACAGGGCGCGCCGCCGTAGAAGGTGTCGAGCAGGCGCTGGAACACCGCCCCGCCGCCCGCCGCGCGGAACAGCGTGGCCGAGGAGCGCAGCTTGAGCCCGTCGATCGGGCCCATGATCTGCTCGGCGTCGCGCTCGGGATGCGTCAGGACCGCCTCGGCCGCCTCTTCGAGCCGGGGGCCGAGCACCGGGTCGGCCAGGTAGGCGCGGGCCTCGGCCAGGTTTTCGATGCCGTAATATTTCGCCGTGGCCGAGCGGCCCAGCACGGCAAGCTGGGGAAAGATGAACCACATCCAGTGCGTCGCCTTGCGCCCCGCGCGCAATTCGGCCAGCGCGGTGGCGTAGGTGTCGGCCTGGGCATCACGGAAGCGGGCGAGGTCGGGCATCGGATGAGCTTAGCCCAAACGTGCCTCCCGGAACAGAGGGCACCACACGCCCGGTTACAGGATCATTTCTCGGCGCAGCGTTGGGTTGGCACCACCCTACAGGTGCCTCAACAACTTCACGCGGTTTGAGCCGAAGACACTCGCGCTCCAAGCTTTTCCTCAACGAGACTGAGGCTAGCGTCCCACTCGGGTAACTTCGTATCGATGACCCAGTCAAGAAAACCCAATGACTGCCCCTCTTCGTGCTGCGCACGAAGAGCATTCATCATCCATGAAGCTCGCTCTATGTTTAGCTCATTGGCAAATCTGAAGTATTGCGTAACACCATCCGGGCCAAGAAGCGCGTGGAAATGCCCTGTGTTAACAAGGGGATCTATAATGCGGTAATTGAATCCCGACATATCGACGAAAAAGTCAACGTCCGATACCTGTCGCGCCACAAATCGCTCTTTTTTTCGTTTCAAAGCTTCACTGAGTTTTCTCAACTCCTCTCGATTTATGGCGGTTTCCACTCGAAACAAGCGTTTCGCAGTCGATCTTTGTTGTCGCTGGACGATCCAATTCAACGTGAATTGTATCGCGGCTCCAGATACTACGCCCAAAAACAGCCAGAGGGAGTTGAAGAACATCTCACTCACTCAAAACCCCCTGGAACTCCCGCCATTCGCCTTTCGACATGCCGGAGGTCTCCTGCGTCACCTCTTCGCCCTTCAGCATGCGCCGGATGCAGTCCAGAGCCTTGGCCGAGAGCGTCTCGCCGCCCATCCGGTAATCCTCGAATGCGGCATAGGCGAAAGGCACCCAGTCGGCCACGACCCGCGCGATGGCCTCGGCATAGACGCGGATCTCGAATTGCGCGTGGGCGTCCGCGCGCAGGCGCAGGAAATGGAAGAGGTTGTGCAGGTCCACCTTCCAGTACCACTGGGTGTAGATATTGGCGGGCAGGTTCATCCGCGCCAGCTCCCGCGCGAGGCCGGCCTTGCCCTCCTGGCTGAGCATCTCTTCGTAGTGGTCGTAGCTCCGGGCGCTGTCGGATTTCAGGATCTCCAGCACCCGCGCGGCCTCGGCCCCCCCCAGCACCTCGCCGCGGCCCTGGTTGTTCACCGTGGACTGCGCGGCCAGCGCGTCGGGCTCGGGGATGTAGAACTCGCGGTCGAGGATCGAGTAGCGGGCCGAATATTCGTTGACGTTGGCGGTGCGGTGGCGGATCCACTGCCGCGCCACGAAGACCGGCAGTTTGACGTGCAGCTTGATCTCGCACATCTCGAACGGGGTGGAGTGCCAGTGCCGCATCAGGTAGCGGATCAGCCCCTCGTCATTGCTGACCGATTTGGTGCCCTTGCCGTAGGAGACCCGCGCCGCCTGGCAGATCGCGGCGTCGTCGCCCATGTAGTCGATCACGCGGACGAAGCCGTGGTCGAGCACCTCGTGGGCGAGGTAGAGATGCTTCTCCATCCCCTCCGACACCGCGCGCAGGGTCTGCCGCGGGGTGGAGCGCAGCTCTTCGATTTCGGCGATCTGGTCGGGTGTCAGCGGCATCGGGCGGGTCCTTCATCTGGAATTCGTGAGTCGCCCCCCACTATATCTATGTGCGGCGACTGGCGGAACAGCCACATGCTGTGGCCTCCACGGTCCCTCTCCGGGCGCATCCTTTTGGCAACGGATGTCGGCGGCGTTTTGCGAATGGATTGACTTTTCGAGGACTTAAGAGGACGATTTCACGAAAAGCGCCATTTCATAGAGCAAAAGAGCGAGCGGGTTCATGGGACAGAAATTGATCTTGGCAGCGCTGCTGCTGCCCTTGGCAGCATGTTCGTCGGGCGTCGGCACGAACCCCGTCACCGGCGGCGGAACGGGCGGGGGCACCGGCGGCACGGGCGGCGGCGGCATCACCAGCGACCGCACCATGCCCCCCGGCACGGCCAGCCCCAGCCCGCGCAACAGCCTCTACCGTTACGAACCCAGCGACGGCGAGGGCAGCGGCTACGCCACCGGCTTTGCCTACGATTCCACGAATGACACCTTCACGGTGGACAACCTGGCCTTCGACGGGGACAACTCCTACACGCGCGACGCCGTGGTGGGCAGCCTCGGCCCCTATGCGGTCTACGAGAACGCCAACCTGTTCAACGACTCCACGACCGGCGCGCCGATCACACAGTTTTCGCACAAGGTGCTCTACGGCGTCAGCACCAACACCGATGGCAATGGCGATGCCACCGCAGAATTCGCCATCGTGCGGACCGGCGCCTATCTCGGCTATGGCTTCGGCGGCTTCATCTACCAGCGCAACGGCGGCGTGACGCTGCCCACCTCCGGCCAGGCGCGGTATAACGGCGACTACGCCGGTCTGCGCGATTTCGACGGGCGCGGCGGGCTGGAATATGTCACCGGCGACATGCAGGTGGCGATCGACTTCGAGGATTTCGACGCCGGCGACGCGGTGCAGGGCAGGGTCACCAACCGCCGCATCTTCGACACCGGCGGCACCGACATCACCAACGACATGCTCACCGCGCTGGCGGCGGAATACGGTGGCAGCTATACCGCCCTTCCGACGCTGCTGTTCACCGTGGGCCCCGGCGTGCTGGACGCCAACGGCGAGATGCTGGGCGGCCTGACCAGCCAGGTGGCCGACGGCAACGGCGATCTGGTCGATTTCGAAAGCGGCAACTACTACGCGCTGCTCTCGGGCGCCAATGCCGACGAGATCGTGGGCGTGCTGGTCGTCGAGGCCGACGATCCCCGCTACAACGGCGTGACCGTGCGCGAGACCGGCGGCTTCATCCTGTATCGCCCCTAAGGCGGTGTCTCCGCTGCGCCTGATCCGAAGGCTGGCGCTCTGCGCCGGCCTCATGCTGGGCGCGGCCGGCGGCGCGCTGGCCGCCCCTGTCACCCTGACCCCGGAGGAGATGCGCGCAGCGGCCGCGCAGGCGCTGGAAGTCCATGACGACCGGCTCGCCCTGACCCTGGCGGAGGCGCTGCTGCTGCGCGACCCGCGGGACGGCTTCGCCCTGATCATCCGGTCGCGCGCCGCCCGCAACCTCGGCGACAATGCCACCGCCCGGCGCGCCGCGCGCGCGGCCTGGGACCTGGCACAGAGCGACGGCGACCGCTACGCCGCGGCGCTGGTCATGGCACAGGCGCTGTCGTCGGACGGCCACCGCACCCGGGCGCAGCTGTGGCTGCGCCGCGCCGCGCAATTCGCCCCCGACGACCGCAGCGCGGCGCTGATCGCGCGCGATTTCCGCTATCTGCGCGGCCGCAACCCCTGGTCCACGCAGCTGCGTTTCGGCGTCACCCCCTCGTCCAACATCAACAACGGCTCGAAATCCGACACGATGGTGATCGGCGGGCTGCCCTTCGCGCTGAGCGGCGGCGCGCAGGCGCTGTCGGGGCTGGAGATCAGCTATGGCGCCAGCACGCGCTACAGCCGCGACCTGTCCGAGGGGCTGACCCTGCACGTCGGCGGCGCGTTCGAGGGCAAGGCCTATCGCCTGTCTGACGCGGCGCGGCGCAAGGCGCCGGGGCTGGGCGCCTCGGACCTCGCCTATCAGGCGGTGGAACTGAGCTTCGGCGCCACGATCCGTGGCACGCGCCCCGCCAGCCCGCTGGACGCGACGCTGCGGCTGGGCCGGAATTTCTACGGCGGGGCGCATCTGGCCGATTACGCGGCGGCCGAACTGGCCAAGACCGTGACCCTTGGCCGGCACGATCAGCTGCGCTTCTCCCTGGCCGCGGAGGAGCAGTGGCGCAAGGATCGCGCCGTCCGCTCGTCCACGGCGCTGACCGGCCGGGTGGACTGGCGCACCCGCATCGGCAATTCGGGGTTGCTGCAACTGTCGCTGGGCCTGCGCGACACCGAATCCGACAGCGCGATCATCGCCCACTCGGCGCAGATCGCGGGGCTGGACTACCGCTTTCTAAAGCCGGTCTTCGGCGCCTATCTGGGCCTATCCGCGGCTTACGAGTCGCGCGATTACGACCAGTCGCTTTTCGGCGCCCGGCCGCGCCGCGACGACAAGCTGATGCTGGGCGCGAGCGTCTTCCTGCCCGAATACGACTATTACGGCTTCGCCCCCGAGATCGGCCTCAGCGTGGTCACCAACCGCTCCAACGAGGCGATCTACGAGACCGAGGATATCGGGCTGACGCTGGGCTTCCGCTCGGCTTTCTGAGCCGCGGCCGCATTGCCCCTCGAACCCCGCGCGCGATATGTTACTTTGACCGCAAACAAGGGAGAGTTTTGCGATGGAAATCCGTTACCTGCACACCATGGTCCGCGTGAAGGACCTGGAGAAGACCATGGCCTTCTTCCGCCTGCTGGGGCTGAAGGAAACCCGACGCTACGACAGCGAAGAGGGCCGTTTTTCGCTGATCTTCATGGCCCCGCCGGGCCAGGAGGATTGCCCGGTCGAGCTGACCTACAACTGGGACGGCGACGAGGGGCTGCCCTCGGACAGCCGCCATTTCGGCCATCTCGCCTACGAGGTCGAGGACATCTACGCCATGTGCCAGCACCTGATGGACAACGGCGTGACCATCAACCGCCCCCCGCGCGACGGGCGCATGGCCTTCGTGCGCAGCCCCGACAACATCTCGGTCGAGCTGCTGCAGATGGGCGGGGCCAAGGCCCCGGCCGAGCCCTGGGTCAGCATGGAAAATATCGGGCACTGGTAGGGTCAGCCAAGGTCAGCGTCCGCCCCGCGCGAGGGCATCGCGCCGGGCGGGCGGGGCCGTCTGCCCGCGGCCGGGTCAGTAGATGTAGCGGATCTGGTCGCTCCAGTAGCGCTCCATCCGGCGCAGGGTCGCGGTGATCTCGTCCAGCCGGTCGAGGCCTAGCACACCCTTCTGCTCCATCCCCTCGGCATGGCGCTGGAAAAGCTCGGTCACGACGTCGCGCACCTCGCGCCCCTTTGGGGTCAACCGCACCCGCACCGAGCGCCGGTCGCTCTCGCAGCGCTGGTGGTGCATGTAGCCCTTTTCCACCAGTTTCTTGAGGTTGTAGGAGACGTTAGAGCCCTGGTAATAGCCGCGGCTTTTCAGCTCTCCGGCGGTGACCTCGTGGTCGCCCACGTTGAACAGCAGCAGCGCCTGCACCGCGTTCAGCTCCAGCACGCCCACGCGCTCGAACTCGTCCTTGATCACATCCAGCAGCAGCCGGTGCAGCCGCTCGACCAAGGCCAGGGCCTCCAGATAGCTTGTCATGAAGCCGTGCCGCGCCGGCGCCATCAGGGGGGGCTGGATACTCATCTGTCTCTCCCTCCGTCTCTCGGGATGAGATCAGGGATACGGAGGGAGAACCAAAGATTCGGTTAAAACACGAAAAAACTTCGCCGGATCTTTCGCTCAGCGGGCGCCGGCATGGGTTGCGATCTCGTCGATCAGCGCGGCGAACCGCTCCGGCGCCGGGGCCTGGCCCGTGACCCACTGGTAGAGATCCTGGTCGTTCTCCTCCATCAGCGCGTCCAGCAGATCGAGTTGCGGCGCGGTCATCGCGGCCAGCTTCGCGTCGGCGAAGCGGCCCAGGATGATATCCATCTCCTTGGTGCCGCGGTGCCAGGCGCGCATTTTCATGCGTTTCAGGCGGTTTTCCGGTGTTTCGGCCATCAGGCCCCCTCTTTCAGTGTCGCGCGCAGGCGCTTTTCCAGCAGGCCCAGCCGGTCGGCCATGGCGTTCATCTCGGTCTTGACCTGGCGGATCTCGGTCAGCATGGCCCGCACGTCGGCGGGCAGAATAGCCTCTTCGGCGGGCGCGTCCAGCCCGTCGCCCTCGCCGTTCAGCAGCCACATGATCGAGACGTTCAGCAGCCCCGCCAGCATCTGCAGCCGGTTGGCGCGCGGCTCGGCCATGTCGTCCTCCCAGGCGCGCACGGTCTTGAGCTTGACGCCCAGCCGCCTGGCCAGTTCCGCCTGGCTCAGGCCGACCGCCTCGCGGGCGCCGGCCAGCCGGTCGCCGAAGGTGGCGATTTCGTTCGAATACCAGTCGGTGTTGCCTTCGTTTGCGTCGCTCATCGTCCCCTCCGCTGCGCCAATCCCGCTTGAACGGGTGTCCTGTGCAGCCTATGAGAGTGGCGATCGAGTTTCAAACCGGAGACGACCATGTCCTTTCTTTCCGCGACACTTGACCGTGTGAAACCCTCGCCCACCATCGCCGTCACCACCATGGCGAGCGAATTGAAGGCCGCGGGCAAGGACGTGATCGGCCTTGGCGCGGGCGAGCCCGATTTCGACACGCCCGAGAACATCAAGAACGCCGGCAAGGCCGCGATCGACGCGGGCAAGACGAAATACACCGCCCCCGACGGCCTGCCCGAGCTGAAAAAGGCGATCTGCGCCAAGTTCAAGCGCGACAACGGGCTGGACTACACCCCCGCGCAGGTCAGCGTCGGCAGCGGCGGCAAGCAGATCCTCTACAACGCGCTCATGGCGACGCTGAACCCCGGCGACGAGGTGATCATCCCCGCGCCCTACTGGGTCAGCTACCCCGACATGGTGCTGCTGGCGGGTGGCGAGCCGGTGGCCGTGGCCGCCACCGCCGCCAATGCCTACAAGCTGACGGCCGAGCAACTGGAAGCCGCCATCACGCCGAAGACCAAGTGGTTCATCTTCAACTCCCCCTCCAACCCCACCGGGGCGGGCTATACCTGGGACGAGCTGAAGGCGCTGACCGATGTGCTGATGCGCCACCCGCATGTCTGGGTGATGTCGGACGACATGTATGAGCATCTGGTCTACGGCGATTTCGAATTCTGCACCCCCGCGCAGGTGGAGCCCGGCCTCTATGACCGCACGCTGACCTGTAACGGCGTGTCCAAGGCCTATGCCATGACCGGCTGGCGCATCGGCTATGCCGCCGGCCCCGAGAAGCTGATCGCGGCGATGCGCAAGATCCAGTCGCAATCGACCTCGAACCCCTGCACGATCAGCCAGTGGGCGGCGATCGAGGCGCTGAACGGGCCGCAGGATTTCATCGCGTCGAACAACGCCATCTTCAAGCGCCGCCGCGACATGGTGGTGGAGATGCTGAACGCGGCCGAGGGCGTCACCTGCCCGACGCCCGAGGGCGCCTTCTACGTCTACCCCTCGATCGAGGGCTGCATCGGCAAGACCTCGGCAGGCGGGACTGAGATCGTCGACGACGAGGCCTTCGCCAAGGCGCTGCTGGAGGAAACCGGCGTCGCCGTCGTCTTCGGCGCGGCCTTCGGTCTGTCGCCCTGCTTCCGCGTGTCCTACGCCACCTCGGACGCGGCGCTGAAAGAGGCCTGCACGCGCATCCAGAACTTCTGCGCGCAGCTGAGCTGAGCGGGGACGGCATGAGCGACCTGCCGGATTATTACTTCCGCGTGCGCGAGAACGGCGCGCTGGTTTTCCGGATCGAACCGGAAAACCGGCAGCGCCGGGTCGAGCTGGACCAGATCGCGGTGGTCAATATCCGCAACGGCGAGATCAAGCCGCATGGCGACCGGGCGCTCACCGAGGAGGATCTAGAGGTCATCCGCGACTGGATCGCGGATCGGCGCGAACTGCTGGCAGAGCGCGAGATGGACGACATCCTGCGCGCGGTCGATCACCTCAACCTGACGACGCAATGGGCGCAGTCGCGCGCCAGCGACGAACAGCTTGAGATGGTGACCGACGCGCTGCTCCTGGCGATGCACGACCTGCGCGGCGTGTTGGTGCGCAAGAAGGCCGACCGGCTGATGCAATCCGACAGGGACTGAGGGCAAGGGACCGGCATCACGGCGTTGAGCCGTCGTGGTCCCTCCCGCCCTGAGCGCGCAGCGCGCCGGGTCCCGCCCGACCGCCCCCGCCCGGGCGGGCGCGGCCCTCTGTCATATCCGAGGATCAAGTCCGAAAAGCCCGCCCCGCCTGCCGCCAGAACCGCGCCGTCATCAGCACGCCCGCCACCGCCAGCCCGCAGGCCAGCCCCAGCCACACGCCGACCCCGCCCCAGCCCAGCGTGAAGCCCATGACGTAGCTCGCGGGAACCCCCACGCCCCAGTAGCTGACCGCCGCCATCGCCAGCGGCACGCGGGTGTCCTGCAGCCCGCGCAGCAGCCCCAGCGCCATCACCTGCGCCGCATCGACCACCTGGAACAGCGCCGCCGCGGCCAGCAGCCCCACGCCCATGGCCAGGATCTCGGGGCGCAGCGGGTCTGAGGGATCGACGAACAGCCCGATCAGCGGCCCCGGCAGGCCGAGGAAGGCCACGATGGTCAGCACGGCCACGGCCGCCGACAGCGCCAGCGCCACCAGCGCCCCCTGCCGCAGCCCCGGCGCGTCGCGGCGCCCCAGCGCCCGGCCGGCGCGGATGGTGGCGGTGTTGGACAGGCCCAGATGCACCATGAACACCGCCGAGGTGACCTGGATCGCGATGCCGTGGGCGGCCAGCGCCACCGTGCCCAGCCAGCCCATCATCACCGAACTGGCGGCGAACAGGCCGACCTCGGCCAGGCTCGTCAGCCCGATCGGCACGCCCATTCGCAGCACCATGCCGAAGGCCTCCCGGTCGGCGCGCCAGAACCGCCGAAACAGCGCGTGCTCGGGCGTGGCGAGCGCCGCGTAGGCGCCCAGCCCCAGCATCGAGGCCATATGCACCGACAGCGAGGCCAACGCCGCCCCCCGGATCCCCATCTCGGGCGCCCCCCAGTTGCCGAAGATCAGCGCGTAGTTCACCAGCGCGTTCACCCCCACCGCGCCCAGCGTGATCCACAGCACGACCTGCGTGCGCTCCAGCGCCGAGAGGTAGCTTTTCAGCACCATCACCATCAGCCCGGGCAGGATCGCTGGACCCGCGATATGCAGGTAGTCCTGCGCCAGAACCGCCATCGCCGGCGCCTGCCCCGCCGCGCGCAACAGCGGCGCGGCAAAGACGAAGAACGGCAGCGTCAGCAGCGCGAAAAGCGCCGAGATCCACAGCCCCATCCGGGTGACCCGGCGCACCTGCGCCTCCTCGCCGGCGCCGGCAGCGGTGGCCACCATTGGCATCACCGCCCAGGCAAAGCCCGAGCCCATGATGAACAGCACGAAGAACAGCGTGCCCGCCAGCACCTGCGCGGCCAGGGTCTCGACGTCGTACCAGCCCAGCATCACGGCGTCGGTCAGGGTGATGGCGAATTGTGCGAGGTGGCTGCCGACCAGCGGCAGGCCAAGGCTCAGCGTGGCCCTCAGGTGCTGGGCATATGTCGTCCGGGGCGCGTCCATTCCCCCGGCTTAGGCCAGCGGCGGCGGCCCGTCCAGCGCGGACGCGGCGGCACTCAGCGCGGCTTGCGCGCCACGCAGTCGACCAGCGCCGAGCGGCCGCTGTGGCGCAGCCCCTCGTGGATCTCGGCATCGTAATCGGAAAGTTCGAGGAACTCGAACCCGGCGAAGCGCTCGCGCAGCAGATCGGTCGTATAGAGGTGGTCCAGCTTGCCCGGCCCGCCGGTGCCGTAGCCCAGCTGCCGCGGCCCGTAGCCGTGCAGCATCAACAGCCCGCCCGGCCTCAGCGCGCGCGCCATGCCGGCGAAGATCGCGTCGCGCATCGCCGGCGGGGCAAACTGGATGAAGACCGCCAGAACGGCGTCATACGGCGCGTCGTCCCAGTCCCAGTCCACTATGTCGGCGACATGGAAATCGACGCGCACCCCGCGCGTCGCCGCCAGCCTGCGGGCCTTCTCCACGGCATTGGGCGCGCCGTCCATCGCGGTGACGTCCATGCCCTGCCCCGCCAGCCAGACCGCGTTGCGCCCCTCGCCGTCGGCGACCGACAGCACCCTCGCGCCGGGCGCAAGGTAATGCGCATGGCGCGTCACGAAGGCCGCCGGTTCGGTCCCGAAAAGATAATCCTCGGTTGCGTAGCGTTCGTTCCACATCGCGCGCCCTCCCTGCTGCCCGTTGTCCGACAGATAGAGCCCCGCACCGCGCCGCTCAAGCGTCGGTGCCACGGCGCGGGTCGGGATGCAGCGAGGTGCCGAGGATATTCTCGGACCTGTGGACCACATGGGCGGCATGGCCCACGATCAGCGGATCGGGCGCATGGGCGATCTTCTTGTCCTTGCCAGGATGGTCCAGCGTGCTCAGGAAATGCCTCATGCAGTTGAGGCGCGCGCCTTTCTCGTCGTCCGATTTGATGATCGTCCAGGGCGCATCGGCGGCGTCGGCGTAGAAGAACATCGCCTCCTTGGCCTCGGTGTCGTCGCCCCCTTTATCGAGGCTGGCCCTTTATCGAGGCTGGCCATGTCGATCGGGCTGAGCTTCCAGCGTTTCAGAGGGTCGGTCTCGCGCACCTCAACCGGCGGCGCTGCTCCGCCTGCGTCACCGAGAACCAGTATTTGCAGAGCCTTATGCCGGAGCGCACCAGCATCCGCTCCAGTTCGGGCGTCTGGCGCATGAATTCGAGATACTCCCGGGGCTCGCAAAAGCCCATCACCCGCTCCGCGCCGGCGCGGTTGTATCAGGAGCGGTCGTGGAACGCCATTTCGCCCACCGTGGGCAGTTCGCGCACATAGCGCTGGCAGAACCACCGGCCCCTTTCCTCCCAGGTGGGCTTGTTCAGCGCCACCGCCCGGGCCGAGCGGGGGTTGGGATGCTCCGTGAACCGCTTGATCGTGCCGCCCTTGCCCGCCGCGTCGCGGCCCTCGAACAGGATCACGAATTTCTGGCCCGTCTCCTGCGCCTCGCAGCTGCGGCGCGACATCTTGCGGTCGTAGGGATACTCGCCGCTCTCGAAGAGATGCGCGATCGAGGCCGATGTCACCTTGAGGAACCGAGCATCCGCCGCCGTCGCGGTCACGGGCGTCTCGGCGGCGGCAGGGGCGGGCTTATCAGTCAGGATCCCGGTCTTGGCGTCCATGCGTCTCTCCTCTCGACAAAGCCTTGTTTCCTTGCCGCAAAAGCGCCCGGTGCGCCTTGACGGGGGCAAGAACCGCTAAGGAAAGACCGACAAGACCAGGCTGCAGGCGCGGCCTGCCGCTTCCGCTCCGCAGGAGCGGTTGCCGCGAATGGCAGAGCAGGACTTGCCCCTCGATCACCATGATCTGTGGCACCTGCAAGCGCCCACGCAAGATGTTGCCCCTCCTGCCCGGCAATGGTCTAATATGCGTCCAATCACAGCGAAGAAGAATCGAGCATCCATGCCCAACGACCTGCTGACCGGCGCCACGCCCGACCCGTCCTACGACGCCTCCTCGATCGAGGTCCTGGAAGGGCTGGAGCCCGTGCGCAAGCGACCTGGCATGTATATCGGCGGCACGGATGAGCGCGCGCTGCATCACCTCGTGGCCGAGGTGCTGGACAACTCGATGGACGAGGCCGTGGCCGGCCACGCCACCCGCATCGAGGTGGAGCTGCACGCCGACTATTCCGTCACCATCCGCGACAACGGCCGCGGCATCCCCATCGACCCGCACCCCAAGTTCCCCGGCAAATCGGCGCTGGAGGTGATCCTGTGCACCCTGCACGCGGGCGGCAAGTTCTCGGGAAAGGCATACGAGACCTCGGGCGGCCTGCATGGCGTGGGCGTGTCGGTGGTCAACGCGCTGTCCGATCACGTCCGGGTCGAGGTCGCGCGCAACCGCGAGCTTTTCGCGCAGGAATTCTCGCGCGGCATCCCGCAGGGGCCGGTTCAAGCGGTGGGCGCGGCGCCCAACCGGCGCGGCACCTCGGTCACATTCCACCCCGACGCGGAGATCTTCGGCACGCTGAAATTCAAGCCCGCCCGGATGATGAAGATGGTCCGCTCCAAGGCCTATCTGTTCTCGGGCGTGGAGATCCGCTGGAAATCCGCGATCGACGACGGCGAGACGCCGATGGAGGCCGTGTTCCACTTCCCCGGCGGCCTGTCGGATTACCTGACCGAGACGCTGGGCACGGCCAGCACCTATGCCGACAAACCCTTCGCCGGGAAGGTGTCGTTCGCCGAGAAATTCGGCGAACCGGGCTCGGTCGAATGGGCGATCAACTGGACGCCCTCGCGCGACGGCTTCATCCAGTCCTACTGCAACACCGTGCCCACGCCTGAGGGCGGCACGCATGAGGCGGGCTTCTGGGCCGCGATCCTGAAGGGCATCCGCGCCTATGGCGAGCTGGTGAACAACCGCAAGGCCGGCCAGATCACCCGCGACGACCTGATCACGGGCGGCTGCGCGCTGGTCTCGTGCTTCATCCGCGAACCGCAATTCGTGGGCCAGACCAAGGACCGGCTGTCCACCGAATCCGCGCAGCGGATGGTGGAAAACTCAGTCCGCGACCATTTCGACAACTGGCTGGCGGCGGATACGAAATCGGCGGGCGCCATCCTCGATTTCCTCGTGCTGCGCGCCGAGGAGCGGCTGCGCCGGCGGCAGGAAAAGGAAACCGCGCGCAAGACCGCGACCAAGAAGCTGCGCCTGCCGGGCAAGCTGGTGGATTGTTCGGCCACCAACCGCGAGGGAACCGAGCTGTTCATCGTCGAGGGCGACAGCGCGGGCGGCTCGGCCAAGATGGCGCGCGACCGCAAGACCCAGGCGCTGCTGCCCCTGCGCGGCAAGATCCTGAACGTTCTGGGCGCGGCCAGTTCCAAGCTCGGCTCCAATCAGGAGATCAGCGACCTGACGCAGGCGCTGGGCGTCGGCCTCGGCAGCCGCTTCAACATCGACGATCTGCGCTATGACAAGATCATCATCATGACCGACGCCGACGTGGACGGCGCGCATATCGCCTCGCTCTTGATGACCTTCTTCTTCACCCAGATGCGCCCGATGATCGACCACGGGCACCTGTATCTGGCCTGCCCGCCGCTGTTCCGCCTGACGCAGGGGGCCAAGCGCATCTACGCGCTGGACGATGCGGAAAAGGAGATGTGGATGGAGAAGGGCCTGGGCGGCAAGGGCAAGATCGAGGTCAGCCGCTTCAAGGGTCTGGGCGAGATGGACGCCAAGGACCTGAAGGAAACCACGATGGACCCGAAGTCGCGCAAGCTGATCCGCGTGACCATCGACGAGGACCAGCCGGGCGAGACCGGGGACCTGGTGGAGCGGCTGATGGGCAAGAAGCCGGAGAAGCGGTTCGAATATATCCAGGCGAATGCGCGGTTCGTGGAGGAGCTGGATATTTGAAGAACCGAGGAAAACGGCTCTACAAATTTTATAGCGCGGAACGCGCACTGACCTGCCCCCCGGTGGTCCCTCGTTCATAACGAGAGTCTGCGGGTTTGGGATTGGTAGTTGGGTTGGTCGGTTTGGGCAAGCGCGCCGGGAGCGGAG
>NZ_JAGSOU010000006.1 GCF_018139985.1 Actibacterium sp. MT2.3-13A
GCATGACGGCTTGGTCCTGGCCCTGAAATCGGGCAACTTCGGCGCCGAGGACTTCTTTGAAAAGGCCGCAAAACGGCTCGCGGAGGATCAGGAATGAGCGTGGGCGGCCCGTGACCCGGACAGGGTCGGGGCCGCCCCGATCATCCAGTCGCGGCGCGGCGCGGCCGACGTTGCGTTCCGGCGCGATGCGCCGTTGGAGGGCCTCGCGGGTGTCCGGGCGCTTGCCCCGGTCCTCAGGCGGCCTGTTCGCAACGCGCGCGGGCGCTCGTCTGCGCCATGCGCTGGGCGGTGTCCAGCATCCGGTTGGAAAAGCCCCATTCGTTGTCATACCAGGCCAGAATCCGGACCATGCCGCCTTCGGTGACCTTGGTCTGGGCGCTGGCGAAGATCGACGAACTGGGGTTGTGGTTGAAATCCGACGACACCAGCGGCAGGTCGGAGATCTCCAGGATCCCCCGGAGGGGGCCGTTGGCCGCCGCCCTGATCGCGTCGTTGACCTCTTCGGCGGTGACCGGGCGCGACGGCATGAAGCACAGGTCCACGACCGAGACATTCGGGGTCGGCACCCGGATCGCCGATCCGTCCAGCCTGCCCTTCAGATGCGGCAGCACCAGCCCCACGGCCCGCGCCGCGCCGGTCGAGGTCGGGATCATCGAGATCGCCGCCCCGCGCGCGCGGTAAAGGTCCTTGTGCAACGCATCCAGCGTGGGCTGGTCGCCTGTGTAGGAATGCACGGTGGTCATGTAGCCGGTCACGATCCCAAAGGCGTCGTCCAGCACCTTGGCCACCGGCGCCAGGCAGTTCGTGGTGCAGGACGCGTTGGAGACGATCACGTCGCAATCCGTGAGATCCTGGTCGTTGACGCCGAAAACCACCGTCCTGTCCGCGCCCTCGGCCGGGGCCGAGATAAGGACCTTGCGCGCGCCGTTCTCAAGATGGGCGGCCGCCTTGTCGCGTGTGGTGAAGATGCCCGTGCATTCCAGCGCGATGTCCACGTCGCCCCAGGGCAGGTTGCGCGGGTCGCGCTCCGCGGTGACGCGGATGCGGTGACCGTTGACGATCAGCATGTCGCCCTCGACCGAAACATCGGCGCCAAACCTTCCGTGCACCGAGTCGTATTTCAGAAGGTGGGCGTTGGTCTCAATAGGGCCGAGATCGTTGATGGCGACGATCTCCACGTCGCTGCGGCCGGACTCGATCCAGGCCCGCAGAACGCCGCGGCCGATGCGGCCAAAGCCATTGATGGCGAGTTTTGTCGGCGTCATGGCCGGGGTCCTCTCCCAGGGGTCTTCAATACGTCAATACGTTAGCGCTAACATAAATCCGCCAAAAACGCAAGGAATTTCACCGGCGCAATCGGCGCTCTCGTTCGCGCGGTGCCCGAGGCGACCGCGCGGGATGCGATACGGGCGGAGGCCCTGTCCGGCGACCGCGCATGGGGCGTGGCACGCCAAAGCGCCCCCGGGCCCGGAAGAGGCCTGACCCTTTCCGGCCCGCAGTCCGCGTTTCCAACATGCCGAAAACAAGTGCTATCTCTTGCACAGCGAATCCGGCGCCGCGACCCGAGGGAGAAAGCCATGGCAACCATCACCCGCGTAGACCTGAAAATGGTGGACCTGGCGCCCAAGGTGCGCCGCGTCGACGCGATCCAGTCCTTCATCAGCCAGGAGACCCCGATCGTCACGGTGCATGACAGCGACGGGGCGCAGGGCACGGGCTATTCCTACACCATCGGCACCGGCGGGCCGTCGATCATGGCGCTGCTGGAACACACCCTGGCCCCGGCCCTGATCGGGCGCGACGCGGACCGGATCGACGGGATCTGGCGCGACCTTCTGTTCACCACCCATGCAACGGCGGTCGGCGCCATCACCTCGCTGGCTTTGGCGGCGATCGACACCGCGCTTTGGGACCTCAGATGCCGCAAGATCGGGCTGCCGCTGTGGAAGGCCGCGGGCGGCAGTCGCGAAAGCGTCCCGCTCTACACCACCGAGGGCGGCTGGCTGCATCTGGAGACCGAACAGCTGGTGGCGGATGCGGTCGAGATGCAGGCGCGCGGTTTCAGGGGCGCCAAGATCAAGATCGGGCGCGAACACATCAGCGAGGACGCCGCGCGCCTTTCGGCGGTGCGGGCCGCGGTCGGGGACGGGTTCGAGATCATGACCGACGCCAACCAGGGGTTCTCGCTCTCCGAGGCGATCCGCCGTGCCCGCGTGCTCGAAAGCAACGGGATCGCCTGGTTCGAAGAGCCGCTGCCGGCCGATGACCTGGCCGGCCACGCGGCGCTGGCCGCCAGCACCTCGGTCCCCATCGCGGTCGGAGAAAGCATGTATTCGCTGAGCCAGTTCAAGGACTACCTCGTGGCCGGCGCCGCGAGCATCGTCCAGGTGGACGTGGCCCGTATCGGCGGCATCACCCCCTGGCTGAAAACGGCGCATCTGGCCGAGGCGCATAACGTCACCGTCTGCCCGCATTTCCTGATGGAACTGCATCTGCCGCTTGTCTGCGCCATCCCCAACGCGAAATGGCTGGAATATATTCCGCAGCTGGACCTGATCACCGGTGCGAAGATGCGTATCGAGGACGGCCGCGCCTTTCCGTCCGGCGAACCCGGCCTGGGCATCGATTGGGATTGGGATCAGATCGCGGCGCGGGCGACTTATGACAGGGTGATCGCGCGGGGCGAATGATGCCGCGCAAAACGCAATGTGGCGCCCGGCACAGGCTGGGCGCCACCGTTGTTCTTTCTTGGCGAACCCCTCTCAGGGGGCTCGCGGATGGGCCCCGGGTCGTCACGCCCCGACCGCGCCGGGACGGGATCAGCCTTCGGCCGGCTGGAACGCGTCCTTGTAGCGCTCGCGCAGGATGTTCTTCTGCACCTTGCCCATGGTGTTGCGCGGCAACTCGTCAACGACGATCAACTGGCGCGGATGCTTGAATCGCGCGAGCGACTGCTTCACCGCCTTGTCGATGGCGTCGAGGTCAGGGGTTTGCCCCTTCTCGGCCACCAGAACGCCCAGGACGGTCTCGCCGAAATCGGGATGCGGCACGCCGATCACGGCGCTTTCCAGCACGCCGGGCTGTTCGTCCAGCACCAGCTCGATCTCCTTGGGATAGATGTTGTAGCCGCCGGAGATGATCAGGTCCTTGTTCCGGCCGACGATGGTGACATAGCCGTCCGCGTCGATCTGGCCGAGGTCGCCGGTGATGAAGAAGCCGTCCTCGCGCAGCTCTGCGGCGGTCTTTTCCGGCATCTGCCAGTATCCCTTGAACACGTTCGGGCCGCGCACCTCGATCTGGCCGACCTCGCCCACCGGCAGCGTCTCGCCGGAGCCGGGATCGGTGATCTTCAGCTCCACGCCCGGCAGCGGGAAGCCGACGGTGCCTGCGCGTCGCTCGCCCTCGTAGGGGTTGGAGGTGTTCATGTTGGTCTCGGTCATGCCGTAGCGTTCGAGGATGCGATGGCCGGTCCGTTCCTCGAAGGCGATATGGGTATCGGCCAGAAGCGGCGCGCTGCCCGAGATGAACAGGCGCATGTGCTGCGCGAGGTCCCTGGTGAAGCGCGGATCGTCCAGCAGCCGCGTGTAAAAGGTCGGAACCCCCATCATCGCCGTCGCCTGCGGCAGCAGTTCGATGATCCGATCGAGGTCGAATTTCGGCAGGAAGATCATGCTGCCGCCCGCCGCCAGCGTGACATTGGTCGCCACGAACAGGCCGTGGGTGTGGAAGATCGGCAGGGCATGCAGCAGCACGTCATCGGCGGTGAAGCGCCAGTGCTCGGCCAGGGTCAGCGCGTTCGACAGCAGGTTCTTCTGCGTCAGCATCGCGCCTTTCGAACGGCCGGTCGTCCCGGACGTGTAGAGGAACGCCGCCAGGTCCCCCTCGTCGCGCGCGACCGGGGCGAACTCAGACGGCTTGGCCTGCGCAAGATCGCTCAGGCTGCCCGAGCCGTCGGCGTTGAGTGTCTCGATCCGGCCGCCCAGGCGGTCCATCATCGGCGTCAGCGCGCCCTGTTTGGCGCTGTCGCAGATCAGCAGTTTCGCGCCGCTGTCCTCGACGAAATAGCTCAGCTCGTCGGTTGTGTAGGCGGTGTTGAGGGGCAGGAACACGATGCCCGCCTGCGCCGCCGCCGCGTAAAGCGCCAGCGCCTCGGGGGATTTCTCGACCTGAACGGCCACCCGGTCGCCGGGCTCGAGACCGCATTCAACCAGCACATGGGCAATGCGCGACGCCATGGCGAGGAAATCGGAATAGCTGAGCGTCGCGCCGTCCGCTAGGCGGAGAAACGGCTTCGCGCTGCCGAGGTGGCGACCGAAAAGGGTGTCGTAAAGTGGATTGGCCATCGGTTCGTTCCTTACGCGGATGATTTTTCCCACGAATTCGCCTGCGACCGAACAGATTGCGAGGCGACGACTTCGTGCTTGCTGGCGTAGCGTTCGTGATGCTGCGCGACGCGGTCCAGCTTGTAGAGATAGTTGACCATGGTTCCCGCCGACTGGCGCAGCCCGTTGGCCGAGACATCGGCGTCGGCGTGGACCGCATGGATCATCGCGCCATTGCCCAGATGGAAGCGGGCGACCGGATCGACGGGCAGCCCGTCGGGGCGCTTGGCCGAGAGCAGGTAATAGGCGGCGACTTCGCGCATCTTTTCCTGGTCTTCGGGGTCGTACTCGATCCCCTGCGCGTCGAGCCATTTCACCAGGCCCGGGATCGGCGAGAGGGTGACGAAGGTCTTGAGCCCCGGAAGCTCCGTCGCCAGGTCGGAGGCGACCTGCTTGATCAGGGAGTTGCCGAAGGAGATGCCCGCCAGCCCCGCCTGGCAGTTCGAGATCGAGTAGAAGACCGCGGTATCCGCCTCGTCCGAGCGGAGGGGCTTGCGCCCCTCGCTCAGCAGCGACTGGATCGAGCCGGGCACGCCCTGGGTGAGGGCGACCTCGACGAAGATCAGCGGCTCGTCCGGCATCGCGGGGTGGAAGAAGGCGAAACATCTCCGGTCCGGCGGCGCGAGGCGGCGGCGCAGGTCCTCCCAGCTGTGGATGGCGTGCACCGCCTCGTAGGCGATGACCTTTTCCAGGATATGCGCGGGGCTGCCCCAGTTGATCGGCCGCAACACGAGAAAGCCGCGGTTGAACCACGAGGCGAAGAGATGCTTGAAGTCGAGGTCGAGCGCCTGCAGCGCGGGCTCGTCCCGGCCCAGCCGCAGCAGATCGGCGCGCATCCGGACAAGTGCGCCGGTCGCGCCCGGCAATTGGTTGAGACGGCGGATCAGCTCTTGCCGGGGCGGCTCGGCCGCCGCCATGAAGCTGCGGTAGGTCTTGCCCGAGGGGTCGGCCTCGTAGGCTTCGAGCGCCCCGCGCAACTGCGCGGGGTCGATGTTCATCTCCGAGGCGAGATGCCGGAAGAAGGCGAGTTTCGCCTCGTCGTCCTTGCCCTCGTAGCGTTCCAGGATCTGCCGGGCGAGCACCAGCCCCGATGTCTCGGCGCTGGCGCCCAGCAATTCGCCGGTCAGTTCCCCGATCGGCCGGTCATCCCGTCCGAGCAGCGGCGAGAGCCGGTTGCGCCGCTCGAATACCGTCGAGAGAAGATCGGCGAGAAGGGTCATCTCGCCTCTCCCATCACCATGTCCGGGAGCCAGGTCGCCAGCTCCGGAAAGGCGCACAGCAGCACGATCGCGAACACCATGCAGGCCACATAGGGCAGCGACCCCAGCAGGATCGTCTTCAGCGAGATGTCAGGCGCGATACCGTTGATGACATAGAGGTTCAGGCCGACCGGCGGCGAGATCAGGCCGATTTCCATGTTGATGGTCAGCACCACGGCGAACCAGATCGGATCGAATCCGGCGGTGGTGATGATCGGCAGCAGGATCGGCGCGGCCATCAGGATCACCGCGACCGGCGGCAGGAAGAAGCCCGCGATCAGAAGGAAGACGTTGATGGTCGCCATCAGCACCCAGCGGTTCACCTCCAGCGTCCCGATCCATTCGGCGATCGACTGGGTGATGAAGAGCGAGGACAGCATGTAGGAGAATACCCCGGCCGCTGCGATGATGAAGAGGATCATCACCGACTCGCGCGTGCTGTCCCTGAGCACGACCCACAGAGCCTTCGGGCTCCACAGTTTGTAGATGATCATGGCGATCAGCAGGCACAGCAGCGCCCCGACCGCCGCGGTCTCCGACGGCGTCGCGATGCCGCCATACATGGCGTAGAGCACCCCGAAGATGATGGCCAGAAACGGCAGGACGCGGGGCAGGATCTCGAACTTCTCACGCCAGCTGTAGGTGCCCGCCGACAGCACCGAGGCCTCGCCCGAGCGCCAGGTCGAATAGATCGACCAGCCCATGAACAGCCCGACCAGCATCAGGCCCGGGACCACGCCGGCCAGGAACAGCCGGCCGATCGAGGTCTCGGTGGCGATGCCGTAGACGATCATCGTAACCGAGGGCGGGATGAGGATGCCCAGCGTGCCGCCCGCGGCGATGGAGCCCGCTGCGACGCCTTCGGGATAGCCGCGCTTGCGCATCTCGGGGATGCCCATCTTGCCGATGGCGGCGCAGGTCGCTGGCGACGAGCCCGACATCGCCGCGAACAGCGCGCAGGCCCCGAGGTTGGAGATGACCAGCCCGCCGGGAATGCGGGTCAGCCAGCGTTCGAGCGCCTCGTAGAGGTCGCCCCCCGCCCGCGTCGAGGCGATGGCCGAGCCCATGATGATGAACATCGGGATCGACAGCAGCGCGAAATTGTCGAGCTTGCCGAAGAAGATCTCGGGCATCAGTTCAAGCGAGCGCATGCCGTCGAAGGCGATCAGGAAGCCGGCCGAGACGATCAGCAGACCGACGGCGACCGAGACCCCGGAAAACAGGACGATGATCGTGGAGACGGCCACGATGGCCCCCAGAAGAAGCGGATCCACTAGCTGACCTCCAGTCCGAATGGTTTGTCGACACCGATCGCCAGGGCGACGAGATCGGCGATGAGTTGCAGAAGAAGAAGCCCGAAACCGACCGGGATCGCCAGATAGGGGATCCAGAGTTTCACGCCCCAAACGGTGTCCGACCGCCAGCCGCGCTCCCAGGCGAGGTGCCAGAATTCGAACCCGTAGAAGGCCATCACCGAGACGATCGCGATGGACAGGCAGAGCACGACGAGGCTCAGCACATAACGCCAGCGCGTGGGCAGGGCGAGCGGCAGGAGATCGACGTTCACATGGCCGCGCAGCCGCTGGACATAGGGCAGCCCGATCAGTGTCGCGGCGATGACAAGGTAGATCACGGCCTCGGTCTGCCAGACGGTCGAGCCGTTCAGAACGAACCGGATGAAGATCATCTGGCACGTTATGGCGACGGCCGTCATGATCATGGCGGCCGAACACCATCCGGCGACCATCGAAATCAGGGCGACGGCGCGAAGAAATGTGTTTTCCCCGGTCCGCGCCATCGCTGCCGAGCTGTTATGGCCCGCCATGCTGCTTCTCCTGCTAATTTGGGTATGCGTGGGCCCCGGGGCGGCGCCGGTCGGCCGCCCCGGGGCGTTGCGCTCACTCGACGGCGAGCGCCATGTCTAGGAGCTTCTGGCCGTCAGCCACTTCGTCGACGAAGGCCTTGTAGGAGGTCTCGGCCGCGATCTTGCGCCAGGCTTCGAATTCCTCGGCCGTCATGTCGTCGATCTCGACGCCCTGCTCCGCGAAGATGCGACGCGACTCGGAGTCTTCCTTCTTGGCCTCTTCGAGATAGTAGGCCTGGGCCTTCTCGGCCCCGCGCAGGAGCGCGTCCTGCTGCTCTTTCGACAGGCCCTCGAAGGTGGACTTGTTCATCAGCAGCGGCTGGTACATGAACCACAGCGCATATTCGCCCGGGGGCGTGTAGCAGGCGACCTGCTCGTAGATGCGGTAGCTCACGAAGGACGAGGACGAGGTGTTCGCGGCGTCCAGAACGCCGGTCTGCATCGCGTTGTAGATCTCCGACGAGGCCATCGAGGCGATCGACGCGCCGGCGCCGGCCAGCATCTGCTCGAATGCCTTGCCTGCGGCGCGCGTCTGCAGACCCTGCACGTCCTCGGGGGCGGTGATGCACTTCTCCTTGCCGGCGAAACCGCCCGCGAGATAGCCGTGCACCAGGACCATCACGTCGTCTTCGGCCATTTTCTCTTCGAGGGCGTCCATGAAGGGGCTCTCGACCAGACGCGCGGCGTGGTCGTGGTTCTTCACCAGGCCGGGCATCAGCGTCAGGTTATAGGCCGGCTGCTGGCCGCCGGCGTAGGACAGCGGCAGAACGGTCATGTCCAGCTGGCCGCGGCTGAGCGGCTTGTACTGCTCGCGCGCCTTGAACAGCGACTGGCTGGGAAAGATCTTGATGTCGAGGTCGACACCGGCGGCCGCGACCTCGTCGGCGACGATCTGGGCTACCTGGTGCCGGACATCCTTGTCCGACCACTGGTGCGAAAGGCGCAGCTCGGCTGCATCGGCAGCGGCCACGCCTGCAAAGAGGGCCATCGCGCCGATGGCCGTCGAAATTCTCAGGTTCATGTTCTCCTCCCAAATGCTTCACTGGATTTGTCCAGATCGCGGCCCGAGTATGAGGGCTTTGTTTTCTTAGTCAAGTATGTTGTATACAAGGTGTGACGTATTGCATTTATACCGATAAGTTGGTAGGGCTATTTCATGGAGATCCGGCGCGCCGATCATATTGCCAAGACCTTGGAAGAGCAGATCTTTAACGGCACTTTCGCCAATGGAGAGAGGCTCGACGAAGTGCGTCTGGCGGAACGTTTCGGGGTGTCGCGGACACCCCTGAGAGAGGCATTCCAGAAGCTCGCGCTGTCCGGTCTGGTCGAACAGATCCCGCGCCGAGGCGTCTTCGTGCGCCAGCCCGGCCCGGTTGAGCTCATCGAGATGTTTGAGGTAATGGCCGAGCTTGAGGCCGTGTGCGGCCGGCTGGCCGCGGTCAGGATCTCCGACGCCGCGCTTGCCGAACTCAGGGAGGCGAATGCCCGATGCCTAGCGACCGTGGCCGCGCATGACGCGGATGCCTACTATTGGGAAAACGAGCGGTTCCACCAGATCATCTACCGCGAATCAGGGAACAGTTTCCTGGAGCAGGAGACGCTGAGCCTGCACAACCGGCTGAAGCCGTTCCGCCGGGCGCAACTGCGGCTGCGTGGTCGGATGGACCAGTCCATGACCGAGCATGAGGAAATCATGGATGCGCTTTCTGCCGGCGACGCGGAGCGCGCGGCTGCGTCGCTCCGGTCGCATGTGGCTGTCCAGGGCGAGAAATTCCACCACCTGCTGGCAAGCCTGAAGCCCTCCGTGGCGTAACGCCAGTCGTTGTCCCGGCCGTGCGCCGGCGGCCCTTGTCCCCCCTTGGGAAATCACAGGTTCCGGCCGGTTCGGGAGATCCGCGGGCGGCGGCACTCAGGTCCGCGGCGCGGCGCGGCTCGCGGCCTTGCGGGCAAGCCGCGGGGCGGCCAGCCAGGGGATGACGCGCCATGCCAGCAGCGCAAAGGCGGCGGTCCACAGAAGGCCGGCCAGCAGGACGCCGTCAATGCCGGGGGCGATGTCCTGAAAACCCGCCACGCGCGCGGCCGCGGCGGCCATCAGCAGAACAAAGGCGGCGGTCAGGACCGGCCCCGCCACGAGGTCCCGCCCGGTATGGCCCAAAGTGGCCCGCGCCATCACTGCCAGCGTCATGCCGCCCACCGCCCCGATGCCCAGCAGGTGAGCGCCCGCCGCAGGCGACAGCAGGCCGAAGGGTGCAAGCCCCGCCGAAATCAGGCCCAGCGGCACGAAAAGATAGGCGACGTGCAGCATGAGCAGAAGCGGCGACGGACAGACCGCCCCCCCACGCCAGCGCGACAGGCGCGCGAGGTGGATCCCCCCCGCCAGAACCAGCAGCACGCCCGCCGCCGGCGTCTCGGGCAACAGAACCCACAACGCCAGGCCGGGCACGGCGGCAAACAGGCTTGCCGTGTCGAAACGGCTGAAGGGCGCGGGCATGCGCTGGGCGCCGGTCTTGGCCAGCCAGTTGCGCGTGAAACTGGGAATGATGCGCCCGCCGATCAGCATGATCAGAAAGATCAGAACCGCGAGCCCCAGCCGCCGCCCGATGGCGGAACTGCCGGAGATCATTGTCTCCGCATGGAACATGGCGTTGGCGAGGCAGAGCAGCGTCAGCGGGACCAGCACCTTGAGGTTGCGCCAGTTCCTGCCCGCGATGATCTCGCGCGCGATCATGGCGATCACCGCGAACAGGAACGCGCAGTCGATCGCCAGCACCGCGAGCGGCGGCAGCCCCAACGCGCCCCATACCGCCAGCCGCCCGAGAATCCACAGCGCGAACAAGGCGGCCAGAGGTATCCCGCGCGCGGGCATCCGGCCGGTCCAGTTGGGCACCGCCGTGAACAGGAACCCCGCCACCACCGCCGCCGCGTAGCCGAAGATCATCTCGTGGACATGCCAATCCGCGGGCAGAAAGGGGCCGGGGGCCTCAAGCGTGCCGTGCCAGACCAGCAGCCAGACCGGCACGACCGCCAGCGCGAACAGGATGGCGCCGAGGAAGAAGGGCCGAAAGCCGAAAGAAAGGATGGTCGGGCCGGAATATTCTTGGCGGGGTATCATCTGGAGCTCCTATCCCGGGGAACAACGGGCGGGGGCGGCACCCTGCGGCGCCGCCCCCGCAGGTCTCGCGAGGCGGGACGCGGATGCCTTACTGGACCTGTGCAAGAAGCTCCTGGAAGCGGCCGCGGGCCTTGCCCTTCTGTTTGACCGCCTGTGCGGCCTCGAGGTTGGTCGCCGCACCGACCTGGATCAGCGCGACCATCCCCAGTGCGTAGTGCGGGGTGCATTTCACGCCGTAGAGACCCTCCGCCTCGACGGTCAGGGTGAATTCCTCGTCGAAATTCGTCTTGAAGGCTTCGACGCCCTCGGGGAGCATCCCTTCGATGCTTTCCACATTGTGGCCCTTGTCGACGGGCACGAAGTGGATCACATCGCCGGGCTGCGCCGTCACAAAGGACGGCTGGAAGACCATCATGCCGGCTTCGCCCTTGTTGCGCAGCTGGATTTCGAAGGTCTCGGCACCGGCTGTGCCTGCGGCCAGGGCCAGGGCTGCGGTCAGGATCATGGATTTCAGAGTCATTGGCTATCGTCCTTTTCGTGCATTCCGAATGTTTCGTCCGGCCCCGATATGCGTTAAGAGCGGCTTGCCAACTTTGCTCTGAGACAAACTTCCGGTGGTTTCATGCCGAAGCTCGACGAGAGCCTGCTGACCGGGCTTCCTCCTTTCAGCCTTCTGGATCGTCCGCAGATCCGCGAGATCCTGGATCTTTCGGTGTCGCAGCGCTACGACGCGGGAACGGCCATCTTCCGCGAGGGCCACGACGCCGAGCGGTTCTACCTGCTGCTCGACGGGTTTATCCGGGTCATCAAGACCACGCCGGAAGGGGAGCAGATCATCGCGCTGCACATCGCGCCCGGGCAGCTCTTCGGTATCGCGCCGGCGCTGCGCCGGGATACCTACCCCGCCACGGCGATGACGGCATCGGAGTCGCTTGCGCTGTCCTGGCCGGTGCGGCTCTGGGACGGGTTCTCCGCGAAATACGAGGGCTTCGCCACCGAATGCTACCGGACCGTTGGGGAGCGGCTGGGCGAGATGCAGACCCGGATCGTGGAACTGGCGACCCAGGCCGTCGAGCAGCGCGTGGCAGCCGCGCTTCTGCGGCTGGTCAACCAGTCCGGGCGCAGGGTCGAGACCGGCATCGAGATCGCCTTTCCCATCACCCGGCAGAACCTCTCGGACATGACCGGCTCCACGCTGCATACGGTCAGCCGTCTGCTTTCGGCCTGGGAGAGGGACGGCATCGTGCACTCCACCCGCAAGCATATCGTGGTGACGGCGCCGCACCGTCTGGTGCTGCTGAGCGGCGCCCAGGGTTAGGCGGGCCGGCGCCCGCGACGGGCGATCTGCCGCAACTCGGCGCGAAACGCCCCCTCGTCCAGATCGTATTCCGCGCAGGCGTCGGTCACGGTGTGGAACGGTGCGATCGGGCAGCCCGGGCAGATCATCCTGCGCTCCAGGAACACGGTGGCGGCCTCCGGCCAGCATGCAAACAGCTCGGAGAGCGGCAGATCGGAATCGTCGATATCGGGACGGCGCATCGGTCTCTCCTTTCTCCTGAATTCTGTTTGCGTCTGTTGTTCTGCTCCCTGCGGTTCGACGACACGTCGGTGCGCGGGGCCGGTATCGCCTCTCGCCTCTCTCCGTCCTCGCCGACCGATGAGGGCCTAAGGCCCACGGCTATCCCTCGGTCGAAAATGCGACGCCGTGGCGCGCGAGTTCTCCAAGCCGCCTTCGATCAAGGAAAACCGCCGCCGTGGAGATGGCATCCGCAAAGGCGGCGCTTTCGTGCAGGACGCTGATCGCGCCGGCGCGGGGCGCCCCCGCCCGGCCGGTCGGGTCGAAGATATGCCCGATGCCATGCGCCGGGTTCACCATCGTCCCGGTGACGCGCGAGGTCGCCACGGCGGCCGCACGCAGCGCGTGCCGCTCGCCCCCGGCCAGACGCACGGGCCAGCCGGTCTGCCCCGGGGCATCGCCCAGGGCGCGGATCTCGCCGGCGTCGACCAGCACGTCGCGCAGGCCGGCGCCGGCCAGCAGCGCCGCGATCCTGTCGGTGGCGTAGCCTTGCGCGATGCCGTTCAGCGTCAGCCCCATGCCGGGGCGTTCGAAACGCACGCGCCCCGTGTCGAAAGCGACATGCCGCAACCCGACCGAGGTCCGCGTTTCCGCCACCTCGTCGGGGGTCGGCGCGGTGCCCGCGGCGGCATGCGTGGCGTGCAGCGCGAAAAGCGGCTGCACCGTCGGGTCGAACAGTCCCCCGGTGAGCTCATGAGCGGCCCGCGACAGCGACAGCAGCGACAGAAGCTCGGGCGGCGGGTTTTCAAGATGACCCGCGCGGTTGAGGCGCATCAGCGCGCTATCCGCGCGCATCAGGCTGAACAGCGCGTCGATCCGCGCAAGCTCGGCCGTGACCGCGCGCAGGATCGGCGCGGCCTCATCGGCATCCAGGCCGGCCAGGCGCAGCTCTGCCCGCGCCCCCAATGCCTGTCCGCGCCAGCGGGTGATTGGCGCCGCGGCCGACAGCCTGGGCGCCGCGCAGGCCGCGGCCGAAATGGTCAGGAACCGGCGTCGTGTGAAACCCGTTTTCATCAATGCGTCCCCCCATGCGTGGGTTGACCGGCCATCACCTCCATGTCGGGCCGGGCGTAGGCCTCGGGCACCTCGTCGAAGCGGACGACGCGCCCGCCGTTCCGGTCGGTGAAGGCCTGCGCGGCGGCGGCCTCGGCGAAGGGAATGGCCTCGGGCAGGCCCATGCCGCCGGGCTGGCCGCTTTCGATCACGAAATGGGCGTCGCCGGCGGCCAGCCAGTTGTTCTCGCCCGGTATGGTCCAGCTTTCCGCCGCGCCCATGTCCGACACATAGATCGCGGTGATCTCGGCCGGGCGCTCGGGGTCGCTGACATAGGCCACGGCGTCCGTCACCTGGCTGAACCACAGCGGCGCCGCGTAGCCCTTCAGGTGGATCTGCGCCTTCGGGCCGGGATGGTCGGCGACGAACATCTGGCAGTAATGGCCGAGCGCCTCGGAGGTCATCGCGACCGGCGCCGGGATGCCGGCGGTGTCTTCCTTGCAGGCGGCGAGAGACAGGCCCAGCGTCAGGGCCAGAACCAGCTTTTTCATAGGACAATCCTTTTCGTGCGATGAATGCCGAGCGCCAGCGCCCCCGCGAGCCACAACGCGAGCGCGCCGAGGGCGGCATAGGGCGGGAAGGGCAGCGTCCGCGCCAGCCCGTCGATGCCCGCCACCGGTGCGGCGTCGAGCGCGGCAAGGTTGTAGAGGCGGAAGGCATCCGCCGGATTGGCGAGCACTAGCCAGGGGAAGACATGGCTGGCGAAGACACCCTCGCCCGCGGCCATGATCCCGCCCAGCAGCGCAAGATCGTAGAGGACGACCAGCACCAGCCAGATGCCGATCGCCATCGCGGCGGCCAGCGCGGTGCGCCCCGCAGCCGCCGACAGCGTGAGGCCGACCGCGACAAAGACCGCGCCGAGCGCGATGGAGGACGCGGTGAGACTCGCCCAGGCGGCAAGGCCGGCGGGTGCGGCCCCGTAGACCAGGACCACGGCCGCCCCGGCCAGCAGGAAGGAGATCGCGATCGCAGTGCCCGCGGCCACGGTCTGGGCCAGGAACTTGGCCCCGAACAGCTCCCAGCGGCGCACCGGGGTGGCCAGCGTCAGCGCCAGGGTGCCGCGCTCCACCTCGCCGGAGAACGCGTCATAGGACATCAGCAGCGCGATCAGCGGGATGAGGTAAACCGACAGCGTGGCGAGGCTGGCCGCGGTAAGGCTGAGCACATCGGCCTTCAGCGCCGCGCCCTGTCCGGCCCCGAGAAAGGCTAGGGCCAGTGCGAAAAGGGTCAGCACCCCGGTCGCGAGAAGCACCCAGAGGTTGCGCCGCGCGAGGCGGAATTCCTGCACGAAGATGGTGATCATGCGCGTCATCACGTCCGGTCCTCCTGATCCATGTGCTTCGAGAAATGGCGGTAGATCTCGGCCAGGCCGGGGTTGGCCAGGTCGATGTCGCGCAGCAGATCGGCATGTGCGGTCAGCCGGGCCAGCAGGGCAAGCTTGGTCTCGGGCGTGCAGTCGATCTCCAGCCGAGCGCCGTTGATCCTCTGGCCACCCAGTTCCGCGTGCAGCCGGTCGGCGGCGCCCTCGGCCGCGGTCACGCGGATCGTGGCGGGAAGCGCGGCGCGGCGGGCGAGCTCCTCCAGCGTGCCTTCGGCGCGCAGGCGGCCGCGGAACATGATCGCCACCCGGTCGGTGCGGTTCTCCACCTCTTCCAGCCCGTGCGCCGAGAGCAGCACCGCCGAGCCGCGTCCGGCGGCCTCGGCGATGACGGAATAGAGATCGTGCCGCGAGATCGGGTCGAGCCCGCTGGTCGGCTCGTCCAGCAGCAGCAGCCGCGGCGCCCCGATCAGCGCCTGGGCGAGGCCCAGCCGCTGGCGCATCCCCTTGGAGTAGGTGCCGACGGCGCGGTCGGCGGCCTGGGCCAGCCCGACCCGCTCCAGCAGATCCGCGATTGCGGCGCGCGGCGCCCCGCGCAGCCCCGAGAAATAGCCCAGCACCTCGCGTCCGGTCAGGCTGCGCGGGAAGGAGACGGTCTCGGGCAGGTAATTGATCGCCACGCGCGCCGCGTCCGATCCCGGGGCGTGACCCGCGACCGAAATCCGGCCAGCGTCGGGGTGCAGAAAGCCCAGAACCGCCTTGAACAGCGTCGATTTTCCGGCGCCGTTATGGCCCAGCAGCGCCAGGCGTTCGCCCGCCGCGATCCTCAGGGTGACATCGTCGAGCGCGCGCAGGCTGCCGAAGGACAGGGTCAGCGCGCTGATGTCGAGCACGGTATCGGTCATGGGTGGTCCTCCGTTGCGGGCAGCCCGGCGCCCTCGGCCGAGACGAGCGGATGGCTGTCGATCACGCCGCCCGGCAGCAGGCCGGGAAAGCGCGATTGCGACCAGCGGATGAGCTGCATCGCGGGGGCGCCCATCAGCAGCTTGGCCGCCGGTTGCGACCAGACCAGCCGGTCGATCGTGTCGTTGGGCCGGTAGGGGCTGTCGGCGCGCCCGTCGCCGTTCACGTCGAAGGCGACGTGATCGGACCAATAGTTGCCGCGCCCGCCGTCGGACCATTCGAGCCAGCGCGTGCCGACATATTTGACCTGCGTCCGGTTGCCGAGAAAGGCGTTTCCGGTCAGCACATTGTCCTGGCTGCCGGCGGTGAAGTGCACGCCGATCCCGCAGCCCTCGAGACGGTTCGCGGTAAAGCTGTTGTGGTTGGAATTGTAGATGAACAGGCATTTCTCGCCGCCCGCGCGCACCTCGTTGTGGCGCAGGCTGGCCTTGTTGGCGAAGTTCATGAAGAAGCCGTGGTTGGCGTCGCCCTCGGACAGGTTCCGCTCCACCGTCAGCTGGGTCGAATACATGAAGGCAAAGCCCATGTCGTTGCCGCGGCTGACATTGTCCGCCACCACGATCCGGTTGGCATACATGGAGTGGAAGGCGAAGCGCAGCTCGGAGAAGCTGTTGCGCCGGTAGGCGGCATCGTTCGAGGTGGTGACGAAGACGCCGTCGCGCCCCTTGGAGATGCGGTTGTCCTCGACCGTCAGCCCGGGCGCGTTCCAGACATAGATGCCGGGGCCGCGCTCGGCCACGCGCAGGTCGTTGCGGCCCTCGATCACGGTGCCGCGGATGGTTGCGTCGCGCGCGCCGTGCACGTCGATGCCGATCAGATTGCCCGTCAGCGTCACCCCCTCGATCCGCGCGCGGTCGGCGCCCTGCATCAGCCGGATGCCGCTGTCGAGTTCGCTCAGCCGGGCGCCGGCGCCGGTGATCGTGATGTCGCGGATCGCCACATCGGGGGCCGTCACCGTGACGACGCTGCCTTCGCCCGGACCTTCGATCCGGGCGGAGGCGCCTTTGAGTTCCAGCGGCTTGTCGATGACGACAGGCCCGGCATAGCGGCCCTGCGACAGCATCAGCGTGTCGCCGGGCCGGGCCGCCGCGATGGCCCCGGCCAGCGCCCCCGGTCCGGGCCGCACGTCGATCCGCTCCGCCTGCGCGGCCAGCGGCAGGAGGGCGATGAGCGTGGCAAGAACCGGGAAACGCATCTTCGGGTCCTCCGCCTTACGCGACCGGCTTGACCAGCAGGCGGCCGCGCATCTCCATATGGAGCGCGTGGCAGAACCACTGGCAGTAGTACCAGTGCACGCCCGGACGGTCGGCGGTGAAGGTGACCGAGGCAGTGGCCTGCGGTCCGACCTCGAAGGCGATGCCGTGGTTGCCCAGGGTGAAGCCGTGGGTCAGGTCGTCGACCTCGTCCATGTTCGAGACGTAGATCGTCACCTCGTCGCCCTGGTTGACCTCGATCTTGTCGAGGCTGAACGCCGGCGCGACCGAGTGCATGTAGACCCGCACCTTGTTGCCGTCGCGGATCACGTCGGCCCCCCAGTCGAGATCGACGCCGTCCTTCTCGGCCTGGACGCGCGCCTCTTCCCACAGCGGATCGCCGCGGTCGTAGACCGAGATCGGGTTCACCTTGTCGGCGCGCACCAGGATGCAGTCATGCGGTTCGGCGAAGGTCGGACCGTCGTGGATCAGTTCCATCTTGGCGCCCGAGATGTCGATCACCTGGTCGTTCTCGGGTTTGAGCGGACCGACGTTGAGGAAGCGGTCCTTCGAGAACTTGTTGAGCGAGATCAGGAACTGCCCGTCCGCCTCCAGCGTCTCGCCCATGGTGGTGTGGTTGTGCCCGGGCTGGTAGTGCACGTCGATCTTTTCGATGATCGGGTCCACGTCCTTGCCGGCATAGGCCTCGACCGCCTTCTCGATGTTCCACTTGCACATCTGGCTGTCGAGGAACAGCGTGGTGAATGCGTTGCCCTTGCCGTCGAAGGCGGTGTGGAGCGGGCCGAGGCCGAGCTGCGGCTCCGCCACCACGGCCGAGCGCGGCTCGGCCCCGCCGAAGACCTCGGGCAGCTTGGTCACGTCGATCACGGTGACGGTGGGCGACAGCTTGCCGTTGATGCACAGGTGCCGCTTGTCCGGCGCCATGTTGCAGCCATGCGGCGAGTTGGAGACGGGGATATAGGCGGTGTATTTCGCCCCGTGGCGGCCGTCGAGCACCTTCACGCCGTTGTATTCCTTGAAGTCCCCGGCAGCGACGCCCGCCTCGATCGCCTCGATGTTGAAGACCACGACCCAGTCCTGCTCGTTGGCCGTCATTTCGGCCAGCGTCACGCCATTTTCGGAGTTGTAGCAGGTGGAAAAGGCCCACTTGCCCTCATAGTCGGCGTCGCAGTTGTCGAGGTTGCCGTCCACGATCACCTGCCAGGCGATCTCCATCGTGTCGCCGTCGATGGCGGTGAAGATCGAGACGTATTTTCCCGGCTCGTCCAGCACCGCGCCGTCGTTGGGCAGCGGGATGCGGTGTTCGCCATTGGCAAAGACATAGCCCGTGCGCGGGTATTTCTGCGGGCGCAGACCGTGGATGTCCGAGGTGTTGGGGATCTCGATGACCTTGTCGGTCTTCATGATGTCGCAGCGGATGCGCGCGACACGGGTGTTGGCCTTGTCGTTGGCGAACAGGTAGCGCCCGTCATAGGTGCCTTCGGTGAAGGACATGTGAGGGTGGTGCAAATCGCCGTTGTCGTAGGTCTTCATCCCGCGTTTGGCCAGGAACTCCCTGGTCTCGGGCAGCAGGCCCTCGGTCAGGATCTTCAGGCTTTCGTTGGTGAGGCCCCAGCCGGTGGCGGAGCAGCGGTTGAAGACCGGGATCCGCATCAGCTCACGCATCGAGGGCACGCCGATGATCCGCACCTCGCCGGACTGACCCGAGGACCAGAAGCCATAGTAGCTGTCCAGTTCGCCCGGGGCGACTTCGGTCTTTGCGGTTGCCGCGTGGGCCGCGCGGGTCGAGGCCAGAAGCCCGAGCCCGCCGCTGCCGCCGGCCACGCCGGCCAGGGCCGCGGCCCCCGCTGTTCCGCCAAGAAGGCCGCGTCGGCTGACGCCTTTGTTTTCTTCACTCATGGGACTATTCTCCTTTGTTGCGTTTGGAAACCTGGTTGGGATGGCCGAAGTCCGGCCGCTCGGGCGCGGCGGCGAGCGCCGCCGCCGAGACCGCATCCTTGGCGCGGCGCTTGTCGCGCTTGATGACGACGGGGCAGCGCGCGTGATCCTGGTAGAGGACCTGGCAGTTCAGGCAGGAGATGCATTCGTTCGGGTTGATCTCGCCTGTCGGATGGATCGCCTTGACCGGGCAATCGGTGGCGCAGAGCTGGCAGGGGTTGCCGCACTCCTTGTAGCGTCTGAGCCAGCGGAACATGTGCAGCCGCGCTGGAATGGCGAGCCCGCCGCCCAAGGGGCAGACATAGCGACAATAGAAGCGCTCGATGAAAAGTCCGGGCAGCAGGAAGCCGAGCGCGATCAGCACGAAGGGCAGGGGGCGCGCGAATTTCAGGATGATGGCGGTCTTGAAGGGCTCCACCTCGGCGAATTTCTCCGCCAATTCGAACGAGTAGAGCGAGAGGCCGAACAGCCCCAGAAAGAGGATGTATTTCACCGCCCAGAGCCGCTCGTGCAGCCCCCAGGGCAGGGTGATCTGCGGCACGCCAAGGCGCCGGGCCAGCTTGTTCGACAGTTCCTGAAGCGCGCCGAAGGGGCACAGCCACCCGCAATAGGCCCCGCGCGCCCAGAACAGCAGCGCCGCGGCCACAGCGAACCACAGGATGAAGATCAGCGGGTCCATCAGGAAGGTGTCCCACTTGAATTCGCTGAACAGCGCGTTCGCCACCGCCAGCACGTTGACGACGGAAAGCTGGGCGTTGGCGATCCAGCCGACGAAAACCAACGTGAAGATCAGATAGCCGTTGCGCAGCAGGGCAAAGCGGCGCGCGTTGAGCGTGGCGAAGTTCTGGAAGAAGAAGATGCCGCTCAGCAGGGCCAGCGCCGCGCTGAGGATCAGGACCTGGCCCCGCTTCGCCTCCCAGATCCGTATCCAGAGCGCGTCGCGCGCGCCCGGTTCGGCCCGCGTGGCGGCGGGCTCGGCGACGGGGGCGGCCGCGACGGTCCGGGTGTAGGGCTCGGGCAGTTCGTAGCCCAGGTCGTAGGTCAGAAAGACCTTTTCGATCGGCCCCACCGCGCGGCTGACGAGGAATTGCAGGCGGAAGGGAGCGGCGGGGTCGAACCCGGCCTCGGCGGGCACGATGAACAGGTCCATCTCCGGGAATTCCGGCGCGTCCCCGGCTGCGATGTGGACGATGCGGGCATGCTGGCGGTCGCGGAAACGGTGCGAAATCTCGCCCTGGATCAGCTGGAAACGGTCGAAGATGCCGCCGCGCACATAGCCCGATCCCTTGAAGGACCAGCGCCCCGCGTTGAATACGGCGATCGCCTCGTCGCCGGGCTTGAGGCGTTTGGTGAGATTGCCATAGGCAGCCTCGCCCAGCAGGCTGCGGCCGATCGCCGGCTGGCTGACCAGCGCGGTCCAGATGTCGGCGAAGGCGTCGTCGTCGGGGGCGGGCTCGGCATGTTTCGCGGTGCGCGCATCGCCCAGCGCCGCGAAATCGGCGTTGACCGTGGCCACATCAAGGGTGAGACGGCGCAGCGTTCCGTCCCCGGCCAGCGTCGGCCAGTCGCCGATGGCGCCGGCCGCGCGGTCGATTTCGCGCCGCGGTCCAGTTTCCTTGGGCGCTGAGAAACCGTCGAGGCCCAGCGCCTGCGCCGCCTTGATCCCGGCGCGCAGGATGGAGTCGTCGATCACCATGATCGTGACCGTGGCGCCGGAGACGATCTCCAGATCCTCGGGGTCGCGCCGGGCGGCGTCCTTGCGCAGGTCAAAGCCCGAGTAATGCGCGATGACCCGGCGGATGTCGTCTTCGGGGATGCCGACCAGCACGATCGGCTCGGAATGCTTGACCAGCTTGGCGCCGGTCAGCACGGCCTCGGGCGAGATCCCCGCGACGATGTGGATGGGCTTGCCGGAATAGCCCGTGGTGGGAACGAAATCCGAGGTGAGGAAGGCCCAGCCCAGCGTCTTTTCCCCGTCCAGTGCCGGCACCAGCCCGTTCTCGTCGGCCGCGCCGAAGCGCGTGGCCCCCGGGACGATCTCGGACGGCGTGACGTCCCGGAGGTAATCGACGATCAGGTTGCCTGCATGGGCGGGCAGGACGAAGAGCCAGACAAGAAGAATGCTCCGGACGAGGGTCTTGAACGCGTGGGCCATATTCCATTCCATTGGCAAGGCTCCGGAAGAGCTTGACGATGGATGGATAACCCGCGCGTGGGCGGCGGAGTTTGCGCTGGCACAACGAAGTGGGCGAATTCCGCCGCGCGGAATGTCGAGGCGTCAGTGCCCCGCGGTCCAAGTCCGTTTTTTCTGAGGGTGGTTAAGGGCTTAGTCGCCGTCAGCCTCGGTCTGTCCGTCGGCCGAAAGGATATCGGCGGTCTGCGCCCCAACTGGCTGTGGCGGGAACTCCAGTCGCGGCGGGCAGGCCGACATCGTGAAACCGGCCACCGGCACGGTGAGCCCGTCCAGCGAATGGCCTGGCACCCGGTGCCGCTGGAAGACGCCGCGCGCGCGCAGTTGGGGATCGGCCAGCGCTTCCTCCAGGCGGCGCACCCGGGCGGCGGGAATCCGTCGCGCGATGAAGAATTCCTCCCAGTCGGCGGCCCCGCGCGTGGCAAGGATCGTGCTCAGCGCGGATTTCTCCTCGGCATGGGCATCGAGGCGGGCGTTGTTGTCCTGCCGTATCAGATCGTCCCGCCCGAGCGCGCGCCACAGACGCTCCTGCTGGGCCAGGTTGGAGGCGGCGATCATGATCGGCTCGTCGAGCGTGTCGTAGCAGCCGAGCGTGGCGAAGAAGAAATCGTTGCCGGCGGCCTCGGGGTGGACACCGTTCCACAGAAATCCGGCCGCGGGCGCGCTCATCAGCATCAGCGCGACATCGAGCATCGAGACGTCCACATGCTGGCCCTGCCCGGTCCGGGTCCGGTGAAACAGCGCCGCCGTGATGGCGAAGGCCGCCGTGGTGCCGGTGGCATAGTCGATCACCGGCGCCCCGCACCTGAGCGCGGGGCCGCCCGGCGTGCCGGTCATCGCCATCATGCCGCAGAACGCCTGGATCACGTTGTCGTAGCCGGTCTGCGCGCGGCGCGGCCCGGTGGCGCCGAACGCGGAGATCGAGCAATAGACAAGGCCGGGGTTGCGCGCCCTGAGCACCTCGTGGCCGAGGCCGAGCGCTTCGAAAGCGCCGGGGCGATAGTTCTCGACGAAGACATCCGCCTCATCGACGAGCCGCAGCAGGGCAGCGCGGCCCGCCTCTGTCTTGAGATCGAGCGCGACCGCCTTCTTGTTCGACCCCTGCGCGAGGAAGGCGGTGCCCATCTTGGCGTCGGTCAGCACCCGGTCCGTGCCCTGCATCCGCGCCTGATCGGGGTCGTTGGGGTCTTCGATCTTGATGACCTCGGCGCCCAGGACCGCCATCTGGTAGGCCGCGAAGGGGCCCGCGAGGACATGGGTCGTGTCGATCACCCGCAGCCCGTCGAATGCCCGCGCCATGTTCTCCCCCTCAGTCGCAGCGCACGCTCATGCCGCCATCGACGACGATCTCGGTGCCGGTGATGAAGCGGGCCTCGTCCGAGGCGAGGAACAGTGCCGCGTTGGCCGTGTCGCGCCCGTCGCCCATCCAGCCCAGCGGGATGCGCCCGAGCCGCGAGGCGAGCAGCGCGTCCACGTCGCCGCCGGCCCGCTGGCCCGCCAGCCGCGCCTCGACCATCGGCGTGTGCAACTGTCCGGGCACGACGGTGTTCACCCGAACGCCCCTGGGCGCGTATTCCACCGCGACGACGCGGCTGAACTGGATCACGCCCGCCTTGGTCGCGGCATAGGCGCATTGCGCGGCGCCGGTCCAGCGCAGCCCGGAGGTGGACGACGTGTTGACGATGCTGCCCGCCCCCTGTTCGGCCATGTGCGGCAGCACATTGCGGCAGGTTAGGTAGACGGATTTGAGGTTGAAATCCACCTGCCGGTTCCAGGTCTCCTCGTCCAGTTCAACCGGCCCGCCCTTGGCCGAGCCGCCTACGTTGTTGACGAGGATATCCACCCGCCCGAACCGCGTGATGCAGGCGGCGACCATCGCCTCGACCGAGGCGCCGTCGGTCACGTCGCACAGATGCGGCTCGATCTCGCCGCCGACCTCGCGGGTGCGCGCGATCGTCTCGGTCATCGTCTCCTCGCGCAGGTCCACCGCGAAGATTCGGGCGCCTTCCTCGGCGAAGCGCACGCAGGTCGCGCGGCCGTTGCCCCAGCCCGGCCCGACGCAGCCTGCGCCGGTGACGATGGCGACCTTGCCCTGCAACCGCCCTGCCATCACATTTCCTCCCCGAAACGATAGAGCCGCGCCGGGTTGTCCACCAGCAGCCGCCGCAGCGCCGTCTCGTCCGGGCAGATGTCCTGCAGCAAATCCACGAGGATGCCGTCATCCGGTGGCGCGGCGCGATAGTTCGGGTGTGGCCAGTCCGTGCCCCAGATCGTCCGGTCCGGGAAGGTTTCGACCAGCTTGCGCGCGAAGGGCGTCGCGTCGGCATAGGGCGGCTCCTGCGTCGAGCATCGCTCCGATCCGGAGACCTTGATCCAGACATGCGCCTTCTCGCCCAGACGCATGAGATGCTGGAAGGGGGCCTGGTCCATGCCCAGCGAGGCGTCCACGCGCCCCATGTGGTCGATCACCACCGGGCAGGGCAGATCGGCCAGCACCGGGGCCATGTCCGCGATCAGGCCGGCCTCCATGTGGACCAGCAGCTGCCAATCCGCGTCGGCCAGGCGCGGCGCGAGGGCGCGCAGCTGCTCGGCCGTGGCGCCCGGCGCGAGATGCGCCATGTAGTTGAACCGGATGCCGCGGAAGCCCTGGCGCTTGAGCCGTTGGATATCTTCGTCGGCAACATCGGGCGGCGCCAGCGCAATGCCCAGATAGGTGCCGGGGCGGGCGGCGATGGCATCGGCCACGGCCGAGTTGTCATAGCCGTGGCACCCCGACTGCACGATCACGCAACGGTCGATCCCGAGCATGTCGTGCAGGGCGAACAGCTGCTCCTTGGGGGCGTCTCCCGGCTTGAAACCGCTCTTGGGGTCGTAGGGAAAGCGCGAGACCGGCCCAAAGACATGCACATGGGTGTCGGTCGCGCCCTCGGGCAGCTTCAGCCGCGGTTTCGACGGGTTGGGGTTCCAGGTGATTGCAGCGTCGTTCATGAGAGTTCCCGTTCGGCGTCGTCAGGGGGGGAGATGCGGAAGACGTTGAGCGTCATCGAAATCAGCGTGTAGTAGCCCAGCACGCCGACCAGATCGACGAGCCGCGCGGTGCCCAGAGCCGCCTCGGCCTCGGCGAACAGGGCGTCCGGAACCTGCCGGGTCTCCAGCACGGCGCGCGCGAACTGGTGGACGATGCGCTCTTCGTCATCGGAGAAGGGAGGGGCGGAGCCGGCGCGGAGGGCCTCGATCACCGCGGGCGACAGCCCCGCCTTCAGCGCCGGCGGCTTGTGGGCGAACCACTCGTATTCCGCGCCCCAGTGGCGCGCCATGGTGAGGATCGCAAGCTCGGACAGGCGCGGCTCCAGCGCGGAGTCGTAGCGGCAATAACGCCCCAGCTCCTGCGCCCGCGCGGCCAGTTCGGGGCGGTGCAGCCAGACCGCGAGCGGGCCGCGCACGCCGCCGCGGGGGCCGCTGGCGATGGCCTCGTGGATCTTGCGCTGGCGCGCGTCATAGGTTGCGGGGTCGGGCGCGGCAAGGCGCTGCGCGGGCCAGTCAGTCATGCGGTCGCTCCGTCAGGTCAAAGGCAGGTTCGGCGGCGGCGAAGGCATCGAGCCAACCGGCCAGAGCCGGCCAGCGCGGGCGCCAGTCCACCGGCCGGCGCCAGTCGAGATAGCCGAGCGCACAGGCCAGCGAGATGGAGGCCGCGTCGGTATGGGTTGGATCGGGCGGCGCGTCGCTGAGCGCGGAGAGCCCGCGCAGCACCTTGCCCCGCTGGTGCTCCAGCCAGACCTCGGAGACCTGCTCGGGCGCGCGGAAACGGCCCTCGTAGACCATCAGCAGCGCGGCATCGGTTACGCCATCGGCCAGGCACGCGGCCGTCAGGCATCGAAACCGGGCCTTTCCCGAGGCCGGGATGATGCGCCCGCCGCCGGCGAGCGTGTCGAAATACTCAAGGATCACGCGGCTGTCGAACAGCGTCTCGCCGTCGGTCAGAAGGCAGGGGATCTTGCCCAGCGGGTTCTGCGCGCGCAGGTCGTCCTCGGGGTCGCGGGTGTCGCCCGGGATCACCTCGATCCGGTCGGCCAGCCCCAGCACTTGCGCCGCCATGCGCACCTTGCGGCCATAGGGCGAGGTCAGCGTCGAGCGCAGTATCGCCCGCCCGCCCCTGCCGGCGCCGCGCAACTCAAGCGTCGGCCCGGCGTTGGTGACATCGCGCGCGGTCATTTCATCGTCTCCGGCAGGAACAGGGCGATCTGCGGGAACAGGCACAGCAGCACCAGCATCGCGAAGCCGGCCAGAACGAAGGGGACAAGCCCCCTGAACACCTGCTCCAGCCTCACCCGCCCCTCCGAGGCCGCCTGCACCACGAAACAGTTGATCCCGACCGGCGGTGTGACCGCGCCGATCTCGACCAGAAGCACGACGAAGATGCCGAACCAGATCGGATCGAAGCCGAGGCGCATCATCACCGGGTGGGTGATCGGCAGGGTGATGGCCAGCAGCGCCGGCGCATCCATCATCATGCCGAGCGCGAGGTAGATCAGCGAGACGAGCATCACGATGACCCAGCGGTTCACCTCGAGTCCCGTCAGGTATCCGCCGACGGCATTGGCCACGCCCGACAGCGCCAGGAACTTGGAGAACACCAGCGCGCAGATCAGGATGGCGAAAATCATGGCCGAGGTTTGAATCGTCTCCAGCAGGGTCTTGCGCAGCTCGACGCCCCGGATCCCGCGGTGCCGGAGGATCGCCAGGAGGAAGGTGGCGAAGGCGCCGATGCCCCCGGCCTCGGTCGGGGTGAAGACGCCCAGGTAAAGCCCCGCCACGATCAGGATGATGATCAGCACCAGGGGCCCGGCGAGCCGGAGCGAGGCCAGCTTCTCGCGCAGGGTGAAGTGCTGCGCCTCCATCGGCGCAAGCTCGGGCCGGCGCAGCACCGTCAGCCAGATCGCCACGCACAGGACGATCGCGAAGACGATGCCGGGAATGAAGCCCGCGATCAGCAGCGAGCCGATCGAGCTGTCGGTGAGGATGCCGTAAACCACGACCAGTGCCGAGGGCGGGATCATCACCGCCAGCGTGCCGGCGATGGCGATCGAGGCCGAGGCGAGGCTCTTGTCGTAGCCGCGATCCAGCATCTGCGGCAGCGCCAGCTTGGTGAAGACGGTGGCGGTGCCGACCGACGAGCCCGAAGCGGCGCCGAAGGCCGCCGCCCCCAGCGTGGTGGAGATGGCCAGCCCGCCTCGCAGGTTGCCCAGCCATTTGGTGGTCGCCTCGAAGAGGTCCTCGCCCAGGCCCGCGCGCATTGCGAAGAAGCCCATCAGCAGGAACAGCGGGATCACCGAGAAATGGAAGCTGTGGGTGGTGTCGAAGAACACGGTGCCCAGGATCGCCGTCGCCGCGGTGAAGCCGACGATGGAGGCGAGCCCTAGCGCGCCGACGAGCCCCAGCGCGACCATCACGTTCACGCCCAGAAGGATCGCGCCGAACAGCGCCGCGACCCCGATGCCGCCGATGACGAGCGAGGTCATTCCAGCACCTCCTCGGGGTCGGACAGCGCGCCGCCGAGCGCGCAATAGACTGCGTCGAGCAGGAACTGGAACGCCAGCAGGGCAAGTCCGAGGAACACCGCGAATTTCACCGGCCACAGCGGGAAGCGGATCGAACCGCGCTCAAGCTCTCCCATGGCGAGGCTCTTCATCGCCATCAGCCAGCCCGCATAGGCGGCCCAGGCAAACAGCGCCGCCCCCAGCGTCATGGCCAGCACCTCGGCCGCGCGGGCGAGGGCGGGCGGCATGTGCTGGGTCGCCAGCACCACCTTGATATGCCCGCCGCGGAACTGGGTCAGCGCCAGCGACAGGAAGATCATCAGCGGCAGCGCGCTTTCGGTCAGCTCCAGCGTGCCCGCCACGGGCGTGTTGAAGCCGTAGCGCAGCAGCGCATTCGCGACGACCAGGCACATGACGGCAAAGGTCAGCGCGCCGGCGATCAGGCCGCACAGGGTCAGAAGGGCGCCATAGCCACGGCGCAGGGATTCGAGGCTTTGCATGGAAATTCCATTCGCGGGTGCGTTCAGGGGTCCGGGCGGCTGGCGCCGGACCCCTGGGTCTTGCAGCGGATCAGGACGGGTTGCCGAACGTCAGGCGCTGAACGATCTCGTCCGCGGGAACACCGGCGGCATTGGCCCGGTCGATCCATTCCTGACGGACCGACTGGATCCCCGCGTCCCCGATCACGCCCAGCAGCTGATCTTCGGGGAAGTCGATGACTTCGACGTTCAGATCGCCCTTCCACAGCTCGCGGACGCGGGCGGCGTCTTCGTCGAGTACGCGGGCGTATTCGACGAGGTAGTCCTTGCCCAGCTGGTCGACGACCGCCTTCGTTTCGTCATCCATGCCGTTGTAGCTGTCGAGGTTCATCGCCAGAAGATGGCCAAAGGAGGCCCCAAGCGGGATCTCGATGTAGTATTTCGCGACCTCGTCGTATTTCCAGCCCCGCGCCAGCGCCGGGCCGATCGGCGTGCAGTCGATGATCGAGCGCTGAAGCGCCTCGTAGGCTTCCGAGGTGGCGATCGACACCGGCGTCGCGCCCAGCGCCTCGATCAGCTTGGGATAGGCGAAGCCGTAGGAGCGGATGCGAAGCCCCTTCATGTCGGCCACGGTGCGCACCGGCTTGGTGCAGAGCATGCCGTAATCCTCCAGCGGGCGGAAGCCGAACGCATGAAGGTTGTTGTTCGCCAGTTCCTGCTTGAACTCGGGGTAGGTGGCGTGCAGCTCTTCCATGAACTGGCCGACCTGGAGCGTGTTCATGGGTTGCGGAATGAAGAAGCCCACCGCGTTGTTGAGCGGCAGCATGTCGGGGAAATAGGGCGTGATGATGTCGCCGAAATCGCCCACGCCCGCGCCGAGGGCTTCGGGGATTTCGCGGGTCTTGGCGACCGAACCGCCCCAGAAGACCTCGATCTTGTGCTTGCCGCCGGTGCGCGCCTCGAATTCGTCCACCAGCCACTGGGTGGTAATCGCCTGCGCGTCGCCGGCGCCCTGAGGCTTGAACGTGATCCACTTGTAGGTCTCGGCATTCGCTGCGCACGCAAGGCCGGCGGCCGCGGCGAATGCCAGGCCCGTCGACCGCAGAATGTTCGCGTAATTCATGGTTCCTCCCATCTGTTTCGGGCCGTTCCTCCCGCGCCCATGCGGCAAACCATCGCGCCTGCCCCGCTATATTTCAAATACTATAATGTCATTCCTTCGATGCCTTTTCGGCATTGGTCAGCGCCAGATCTTGCGCCGCACGAGGTCGTTCACGATGTCCTTGGTGACGGCCTCGACCACCTGGATCGCCTTCTTGCGGCGCTGGTCGGCCTTGGTGGCCACGCAGAGCGTCCAGTCGATGCGCGGGTCGGTGATGGGCCGGGCTTCCAGCGTGCCGCTCTGCACCTCGGACAATACGCCCCCGTAGGTCAGGATGGTGAAGCCGTGACCGTGTCGGACGAGCGATTTCAGGTGCCACACGCCGTCGACGCGTTGGACGATGTTCAGCTCGGCGCCAATGGCGTCGGCGTGTTTGTCCACGAGAATCCGCAGGTAGTTGGGCCGGCTGGGCATCACCAGCGGCAGCGCCACCGCCTCGCGCAGCGAGTATTCCGGCCTGTCCAGCGACCCGCAGGGTCCGATGACATACAGGTGCTCGACCAGAAGTTCGGAAATCACGATGTCATCCTGCACCGGCGCGTCGTGCATGACGGCCAGGCCGATCTCGCCGCGCGCCAGCCGGGTTTCCAGCTCCCGGCTGAAGCCCTCGATGAAGCGCAGCTCGATCTCGGGGTATTGCGACTTCATCCTCGCCAGCAGCGGCGGCGCGATGAACTCGCCCGGGGTGGGCGGCATGCCGACGACGACCACGCCACGCGGCCTGTCGGCATGGGCGGTGACGTCGTGATGGGCCTGGGCGACCTGCGCCATGATGGCATAGGCGCGGCGTTGCAGAATCTCCCCGGCCTCGGTCACTTCCATTCCGCGCGCGGTCCGATGAAAGACCGGCACGCCGAGTTCCGCCTCAAGCCGGGCGATCTGGCGGCTCAACGCGGGCTGCGCGATGCGCAGGCGCTTGGACGCGCGGGTCATGTTCTTTTCTTCGGCGACGCACAGGAAATATCGCAGCGCCCGCAGTTCAGGCTGCCAGTCCTGCGACGGCGCGTTGATTCTGTTCATGGCGTGTTTCCCTCGGTCTGCCCCGCCCGGTCATCCAGTATCAAGGAAACGGATCGTGCTTAGAAGTCTGCAAAAGGGCCCCCTGACCGACGGGATGGCCCGGCGGCGGGTTCACCCCGCGCGCCCGGCGTGATCCCGGCGGGCTGCGGGCCGGTCCGGGGAACGGATGAGCCCGTGTTCGCCAGCAATGGCGGGGTGTGCGCCATGACCGAAAATCCGGCGCCCCAATGGCCGCGTCACTCCGGTCGCCCCAACAGGTTCCGCTGGACGCTGACCAGATGGGCGCGCATCGCCGCGGCCGCCTGTTCCGGGTGGCGGGCATTCAGCGCCTCGAGGATCTTGCCGTGTTCCACGCAATAGAGCCTGCGCCGTTCTTCGGAGAAGGTCCTCTGCTTCATTTCGAACCACCTCGGCTGGTCGCGAAGGAAGCGCAGGACCTCATGGAACTCGCGCAGCAGATCGTTGCGCGTGCATGAGAAGATCTGGTGGTGAAACTCCGCGTCCCATGCCTCGAAGTCAGGCATGTCGGTGGCGGCGATGGCGCGCTGATGCGCCTGCGCGATGGCGCCAAGGGCCGAAGCGCTGGCGTTCGTTGCGGCGAAGGCGGCGGCCGCAGGTTCCAGCAGCAGCCGGACCTCCATCATGTCGGCGGGCGAGGTGCCCTCCATCCTCCGGATGATCGCGGCAATGCCCTCCGTCGGCTGTTGCACGAGATAGGTGCCCCGGCCCACCTTGCGGGACAGCATCCCGTCCTGCTCAAGCCGGTCAAACGCCCGCCGCACCGTGTTTCGCGCCACGCCGTATTCGGCGGCGAGGTCTCGCTCCGTCGGCAGCCTTGCGCCCCCCGACCATTCTCCCGCCTCCACGCGTTGCCGGAGATCCTCAGCAATTCCGTCCGCGTTCCCGCGCATTCTCACATCCTTGAGCCAATTATGATCCAAGTATAGCGAGAGGCGCGCAAACTGCAAGTTTGCATCCGAAGTCGCCTGAATCACTTGCGAGGTGCGCGATACCTGTGTACCTTTGTGAGACCAAAGTGATCCAAAGGGCAAGATTGGAGGGGCAGTTGAAGCTCGCGACATACCAGCACAAGGGAAAAAGAAACGTGGGCGTGGTGGATGAGGCGGGTGGCACCGTCGCGCCCTTCGACCTGCGCGAGGATCAGGCGCAGCTTGGGGTGGCCAGCCTTGTCGGGCTGGATGCCCTGCCGGCCACCGGCCTGCCCGTTCCGCTGTCGGAGGTGAGCCTCGAGGCGCCGCTGCCGCGCCCTGCCCGCAACATCTTCTGCGTCGGCAAGAACTACTTCGAGCACGCGCATGAATTCTCCAAGAGCGGTTTCGATTCGAGCGCCGCGAAAGGCGCCGTGCCGCAGGATCCGATCATCTTCTCGAAGGTGCCCGACTGCGTGGTCGGCCCCGGCGCCGACATCGTGATCGACCCGGACGTGTCCGAGGCGATCGACTACGAGGCCGAGCTTGCCGTGATCATCGGCAAGGGCGGCCGCGGGATCTCGCCCGAGGCGGCGATGGATCATGTCTGGGGCTACACGATCATCAACGACGTCACCGCCCGGGATCTGCAGGGCCGCTACAGCCAGTGGCTCGTGGGCAAGTCGCAGGACACGTTCTGCCCAATGGGGCCCTATGTGGTGACGCGGGATGAAATCGACATTTCCGACACGCCCATTCGGTGCTGGGTCAACGGCGATCTGCGCCAGGATTCGAACACCGGCCTGCTGATCTTCGACATCCCCACGATCATCGCCACGATCTCGGCTGGGGTGACGCTGAAGCCGGGCGACGTGATCGCCACCGGCACGCCTGCGGGCGTCGGCATCGGCTTCGAGCCGCCGAAATACCTGCGGCCTGGGGATGCGGTCGAGGTGGAGATCGGCGGCATCGGCGTTCTGAAAAACAGCTGCAAGCGCCGGAATTCCTGAACGGGAAACCCGTGTCACGCCCCCCGGAAGAATGGGGTCGATCAACGAAGGCCGGCTTGCTGCCGGCCGGGCAAAACGCCCAAAACAGTGGAGGAGAGAAACATGAAACACGCGATATTCGCCATGTCGGCGGCGGTTGCGTCCGCGATCGCCGGGCCGGCCATTTCCGAAGGAACGACGGAGGTCGCCTGGGGCGGTTCGAACCCCGGCGGCGTGATGTATTACATGGTCGGCGTCGCCGGCACCGAACTGGGCAAGGACCTGCCCGACATCAACATCACGCAGGTGACCACCGGCGGCTCCACTGAGAACGCCAAGCGCCTGATCAAGGGCGAGCTGGACATGGGCATCGTCTATGGCAGCCATGTCTACATGTCGCAGACGCCGGAGGGGCCGTTCGCGGGCGGCGACAAGGGCACCATGCTGCGCGGCGTGGCGATGGCCTATGAGGGGCCGACCTATTTCGTCACCCTCGGCGACAGCGGCATCGAGGAACTGTCCGACCTCGCCGACAAGAAGGTGGCACTGGGCCCGCCGGGATCGGGCACCGTGTTCAACTGCTCCAACATCCTCAAGGCGGTCGGCCTGATCGACAAGATCGAGCCGCAGATGATGACCTTCGCCGATGCGGGCCGTGCGCTTGCCAACGGGCAGATCGACGCCTTCTGCCAGTCCTCCTCGCCCGCCGCGGCGGTCACGGAACTGGCGGAGACGCGCGACATCCGCGTTCTGCCCTATTCGGCGGAGCAGCTCGGCGCGATCTCCGAGACCTATCCGTTCTACCATACCGGCACGATGCCCGAGACGACCTACAAGGGCGTGCCGGCGACGGATATGCCCTACACCACCGTCTACTGGGTCGCGCATGAGCGCGTGGCCGAGGACGTCGTGAAGAAGATGGTCGCCGCCGCCTATGACAAGCAGGACGCGCTGGCGGCCGGGCACAAGGCCTGGGCGCAGATGAAGCCCGACATCGAGAACTTCCTCAAGCTCGGCGCACCCATGCACCCGGGGGCGGAAGCCTACTACCGCGAAAAAGGGCAGTGGCCGCAATAAACCCGGCGCGCTGACGGACCTCCGCCCCGGCCGCCTGGCCGGGGCACCCTCTCTCATACCAACAGGAAGATTGCATGGCCGATTTTGCGTGGCTGTTCCGCGTTGAGAGCTCCAAGCGCAGCCTCTCGGGGATCTGGGCGCTTGCGTTCAACCTCACCGCAATGGGGTTTTCGCTGTTCTACCTCTACACCTCCGGCTTCGGACTGGTCTCCACGCAGAGCAACCGGGGCGTCTACCTGATGCTCACCTCTGTGCTGGTCTTTCTGCTCTATCCGGCCCACCGCGCCTCGCCCAAGGACCGGCCCAGCATCGTGGACCTCGGGCTCGTGGCCCTCACCGTGGTTTCGATGGGCTACTGGATCGATCAATACGTCAGCTATGCAATTTTCAGGGTGTCTTCGCCGAACCAGGCCGACCTGGTGATGGGCGCCATCGCGATCGCCATGATGCTTGAGACCAGCCGGCGCGTGCTCGGGCCGATCATCTCGATCCTTGCCGTCGTCTTCCTGTGCCAGCTCTATTTCGGCCAGCATCTTCCGGGGAAGCTGGCGCATCCCGGCATGAGCGTCGAGCGCATCATCGAGTTCACCTATTCGACGCAGGAGGCGCTGTTCGGCGTCGTGACCGCGACCTTCGCGACCTTCGTCTTCCCCTTTATGATCTTCGGCGCCTTCCTCGAACGCTCGGGCGCTGGCGCCTTCTTCATGGATCTGGGTACCGCGGTCGCGGGCAAGTGGCGGGGCGGCCCGGCGAAAGTGGCGGTGCTGACCTCCGCGCTGTTCGGCTCGATCTCCGGCTCGTCGGTGGCGAATGTCGTGACCACCGGATCTTTCACCATCCCGCTGATGAAACGCACGGGCTTCCGCCCGCACCACGCCGGCGCGATCGAGGCGATCGCGTCGACCGGCGGCCAGTTCATGCCCCCCGTCATGGGCGCCGGCGTGTTCATCCTGGCCACCCTGACCGAGACCAGCTACCTCACGATTGCCCTGATCAACGTGATCCCGGCGCTCATCTTCTTCCTGTTCCTTCTGACGATGGTCGATCTCGAAGCGGTCGGTCTGGGCCTGAAGGGCCTGCCGGAGAAGGAGATTCCAAGCCTCCGCAAGGTTCTCGCGCAGGGGTGGCATTTCTTCATGCCGCTGGTGGTGGTCATCGGCCTGCTGTTCTGGGGCTATTCCGCCGAGTTCTGCGCCTTCTGGGGCACTGTCAGCGCCGCTGTGCTGTCCTGGCGGCAAAAGGCCACCCGCATGCGCCCGTCCGACGTGGCCCAGGCCCTGGTGGGAGGGGCCCAAAGCAACACCTCGGCCGGCGCCGCAATCGGCACGCTCGGGGTGATCATCGGCGGCATCGTGCTGGCCGGACTGGGCCTGAAGTTCTCGGCGGTGCTGATCGACTTCTCCGGCGGAAATCTCTTCCTGGCGCTGGTGCTGGTCACGCTGGTCTCGATCGTCATCGGCATGGGCTCGTCGACCACCGGCTCCTACATCATCCTTTCGGTGGTGGCGGCGCCGGCGCTGATCCAGCTGGGCGTGCCGACGGTCGCCGCCCACCTGGCGGTGTTCTACGCCGCCTGCCTGTCGAACATCACGCCGCCGGTCTGCGTGTCGGCCTTCGCCGGCGCCGCGATCGCCGGCGCGCCACCGATGAAGACCGGGTTCGCCGCGCTGAAATTCGGCGCCACGCTCGTCCTGATGCCGTTCACCTTCGTCTATGTTCCGGAGATCCTGTTGCAGGGGCACTGGACCGAGATCCTCTACGCGAGCACCCTCTACGCTTGCGGCAGCGTCCTGCTGGCCATTGCCCTGCAGGGCAGCGCGCCGGTGGGTGGGCGCGTGACGGCACTCGTGCGCGCGCTGTTCGGCGTGTCCGCCGTGATGCTGCTGTTCCCCAGCGCGTTCCTGGTGGATCTGCTGGGCATCGGCGTCGGCGTGGCCGCGGTCGCACTTGTGTCAATGACGCGGAATGCGCGGCGGGATCTTGCGGGGTAGACGCGCGAGGCGCAGGGTCGACCGCGCGTCGCGCGGAGTGGCGCGGAAACGCGCCCGGTCCGCCCGGAGCCATCGGGCGGCCGGGCCACAGACCGCCTGAGAAAAGCCCGGTGTCCGCTTTCCGCGCCGCGGCGGGCGTCAGGGCCCCTTGTTCCACGCCGCGGCGGGGTCTTCTTCGGTATAGTCCCGCAGGCGCGCCACATCCTCGATCACGGCGCAGTTCCCGGCGATCCTCACGCCCAGGGCGCGGAGCTTGGAAAAGGTGCGCGACAGGCTTTCCGGTTTCATGCCGAGGCGGCCCGCGATCAGCATCTTGTCATAGGGCAGCGTCACGGTGCAGCCGCCGGCCTTGCGATCGGAAAGCTCCAGTAGGAACTCCGCCACCCGCTGCGCGCCGGTCTGGCCCTTGATCTGTTCGAGCTGATTGACCAGCGAATGCAGGTGCTGAAAGGTCGAGCCGAGGATCGACAGGCAGATCTCGGGGCGTTCCTTCATGACCGAAACCAGCGCGCCGGCGGGGATCCGGAGCAGTTGGCAATCCGTCACCGCCTCGGCCGACACCGGATAGGGAAGGGCGCGCAGGGCCGCGGCCTCGCCGAAACTTTCGCCCCGGGTGAACACGCTCACCACCGCCTCGCTGCCGTTCGGCGAAATGCGGTACAGCTTGACCCATCCCTCCAGAACGATGTGGATCGCGCTTGCGGGCTCGCCCTGAAGAAACAGGGTATCGCCGCGGCCGGCCTCCATCCGATGCGCCGCGTCCAGCATGCCGTCGGAAATATCGTCCGGCAGGCTCCGCAGCAGGAGGGAGGTTCTGGCGACCTCCCGTTGCTCATGCTTCTTCATGCCGTCTCGCCGAAGCGCCTCGCTGTTTCCGCGGCGTGGGGTCAGCCTTTTCAGCCTGCATGTAGTTGCAGATATGTGGCGGGTGCAAGGGGGAAGGACTGGTCCGGCGGCGGCCTCGTGCCGCCTCAGCCGGCGCGAAGGCCGGGGTCAGTTCCCCCGCGGCTGCCAGCTCCGGGCGACCGGGGGCGCAAGGCGCAGCAGGTCCACCGCGCGGGCCGCGATCTGCGCCACCGCGGCATCCAGGCTGTCGGGGCGAAGATAGAAGGCCGGCACCGGCGGCAGCACGATCGCGCCCATCTCGGTCGCCGCCGTCATGTTGCGCAGATGCGCCAGCGTCAGCGGCGCCTCGCGCGTCAGCAGCACCAGCGGGCGGCGTTCCTTCAACTGCACCCCGGCCGCGCGGATCAGCAGGTTGTCGTCGAGGCCGAGGGCGATCGCCGCGAGGCTGCGCATCGAGCAGGGCGCGACGATCATGCCCGCCACCGGGGTGGAGCCCGAGGCAATGGGCGCGCCCATGTCGCGGATGGGATGGCTGCGGGAAACCGCCTCGGTCAGCCGGGCCAGCGCGCCGGCGCCGCATTCCTCGGGCAGGGTGCGCTCGGCGGCGGGGCTGACGACGAGATCGGTCTCGGCGCCGATGGCGGCGAGTTGCCCGGCCACGGCCAGCGCCAGCGCCGCGCCCGAGGCGCCGGAGACGCCCAGGACCACCCGTGGCGCACTCATCGCGACAGCCCGGGCAGGTGCCGCGCCACGAGGTCGGCGGCAAAGGCGGCGTCCTTGGGATCGGTGCGCATGACCGCGCCCCAGTCGCGGCTGGTTTCGGCGCCGATCTTGGTGGTGGCGTCGATCCCCATCTTGCCGGCGAGGCCGGGCTCGGGCGAGGCGAAGTCGAGGTAGTCCATCGGCGTGCGCTCCAGCAGCATGACGTCTCGGCCCGGGTCCATGCGCGTCGCCAGCGCCCAGGCGATATCGTCCCAGCTGTGCGGGTCGATGTCATCGTCCACGACCACGATCAGCTTGGTGTAGCTGAACTGCGGCAGCATCCCCCAAAGCGCCATCATCACCCGTCGCGCCTGGCCGGGATAGCGCTTGTCGATGCTGACCACCGCCATGCGGTAGGAGCAGGCCGCCGGCGGCAGCCACAGGTCGCGGATCTCGGGGATCTGGGCGCGGATCACCGGCAGGGCGAGGCGGTTGAACACCTCGCCTATGATCGCCGGCTCGTCCGGCGGGCGGCCGGTGTAGGTGGACAGGTAGAGCGGCTCGCGCCGGTGGGTGATCGCGGTGACCTGCATCACCGGAAAGGGCTCGGCGGCGTTGTAATAGCCGGTGTGATCGCCGAACGGCCCCTCGGGGGCGGTCTCGCGCGCAGACACCCAGCCCTCCAGCACGATCTCGGCATTTGCGGGCACCAGCATGGGCACGCTGCGGGCGGGCACCAGATGCGGCCGGCTGCCCCGCAACACGCCAGAGAAGCTCAACTCCGACACGGTTTCGGGCAACGGCAGGGCGGCGGAGAGCAGCGTGGCCGGGTCGGCGCCCAGGGCGATGGCCACAGGCATCGCCTCGCCGTGCCTCTGCCAGCCGCGGTGATGGGCGGCGCCGCCGCGATGCGCCAGCCAGCGCAGGATCAGCCGGGTCCGGTCCAGAACCTGCGCGCGGTAGATGCCGGCATTATAGAGCGCCAGCGCCTCCGGCGCGCTGCCATGCGGGCGGGTCAGGACCACCGGCCAGGTGATCAGCGGTCCGGCATCGCCCGGCCAGTGGGTCTGCACGGGCAGCATGCCCAGGTCCACCGCGTCGCCCTCGAGCACCTCCTGCTGCGCCGGCGCCGCGCCGCCGATCCTGGGGCGCGTCATGAGCGCCGCCCTGAGCATCGGCCAGCGGCTCAAGGCATCGCGCAGCCCTTCGGGGGGCGGCGGGCTGCGCAGCGCAGCCAGAAAGGCGCCCAGTTCGTCCAATTGGTCGGGGTGGCGGCCAAGACCGGCCGCCACCCGTCGGGTCGTGCCAAAGAGGTTGCACAGCACCGGCATGGAGGTGCGCTTGCCATCCGCCCCCAAGGGGTGGTCGAAGCGCAGTACCGGCCCCGCCGCCTGCAAGACCCTTTCATGCACCGCGGTCATCCTGTGGCGGATGTCCACAGGTTCCGCGATGGCGCGCAGATCGCCGCATGTCTCGGCCCAGGTCAGGAATGCGCGCAGGTCGGGAAACCGGGGCTGGGTGGGAGTGGTGGTCTGCGCGGCGATCATGGCGCGAAGAATAGCAGGCTGTCGCGGATGAAAATTGACAATTGTCAAGTATCCCGAAAATCATCCGGGCTATAGCTGCGTCGATCCCAGCCGCCCAGGAGAGGCCATGCCATCCGCGTCGCAGACCATCCCAATCTTTCCAAGGCCCGCCGGCATGATGCTCAGGCCGTTGCCGCTGGCCCCGCTTTCCGCCGCGCTTTCGATGCTGGCGCGGCGGGTGGTGACGCGGCACCCGGGCCTGCTTCGCCGTCTGGGCGCGCATGACCGGGCGCGGTTCCTGATCGACCCGACCGATCTGCCGCTGGTTCTGTGCCTGGAGCCGCGGGGCGGGCAGGTGCGCGTCACCGCCCACCGCCAGGCGCCGCGGGCCGACGTGCGCATCGCCGGCCCGCTGGCGGCCTTGCTGGGCCTCGTTCATGGCGCCTATGACGGCGACGCGCTGTTCTTTTCCCGCGACCTGGTCATCGAGGGCGACACCGCCGCCGCCCTGGCCCTGCGCAACGCGATCGACGACGCCGAACTGGACCTGGCCGAGGAACTGACCGCGCTTCCCCCCGTTCTGGCCGGGGCGCTGCGGCGGGCCATCGCGCTGGCTGAGCGGCGGACCGGCGTGGCCCTGACCCGCGTGGCGGAGGGTCCGGCATGGTGATGGAGACCGTCTGCCCGGCCGGCACCCCCGCCGCCCTGCGCGCCGCGGTCGAGGCCGGGGCGCACAGCATCTATTGCGGCTTCGCCGACGAAACCAACGCCCGCAACTTTCCGGGGCTGAATTTCAGCCGCGAGGAGATGGCCGCGGGCGTGGCCTTTGCCCATGCCCGGGGGGCGAAGGTGCTGGTCGCGATCAATACCTATCCGCGCGCCGGCGCGGCGCCGCTGTGGCACCGCGCCGTGGCCGATGCCGAAGCCAGCGGCGCCGACGCGGTGATCCTGGCCGATCCCGGCCTTCTGGCCCATGCCGCAGAGCATCACCCGGGCCTGCGCCGCCACCTGTCGGTGCAGGCCGCCGCCGCCAACGCGGATGTCATCAATTTCTACGCCGACAGCTTTGGCGTGAAGCGCGTGGTCCTGCCGCGGGTGCTGAGTGTTCCCGAGATCGCCGCGATCAACGCCGAGACTGACGTCGAGACTGAGGTCTTCGTCTTCGGCGGGCTCTGCGTCATGGCCGAGGGGCGCTGTTCGCTGTCCTCCTATGCCACCGGGCTCTCGCCGAACATGCACGGGGTCTGTTCGCCGGCAAGCCATGTGGACTACGCCGAGGAGGGCGGCGAACTGGCCGCCCGTCTGGGCGGCTACACCATCCACCGGGTGGGCAAGGGGGAGCCAGCCCCATACCCGACGCTGTGCAAGGGCTGCTTCACCTCGCAGGGCGCGACCGGCCATGTGTTCGAGGACCCGGTGAGCCTGAACGCCGAGCAGCTGATCCCGCAGCTGGCCAAGGCCGGCGTGACCGCGCTGAAGATCGAGGGGCGGCAACGCTCGCGCGCCTATGTGGCGCAGGTGGTGCGCAATTTCCGCGCCGCGGTCGATGCGCTGGCCGCCGGCCGCCCGATGCCGGAAGGGATGCTGGCGCGCCTGTCCGAGGGGCAGGCCGGCACCACCGGCGCCTATCGCAAGACCTGGAGATGAGCGCATGGAACTGACCGTCGGCCCCAACCAATTCTTCTGGGAGGCCCCGCGCTGGGCCAAATTCTATGCCGGTCTCGCGCGCGCGCCGGTCGATAGGGTGGTGCTGGGCGAGCTGGTCTGCTCGAAACGGCTACCTTTCTACCAGGATCGCCTCCCCGAGGCGATCGAGGTGCTGGCGGACGCCGGCAAGGAGGTCGTGCTGACCAGCCTCGCGCTGGTTACGCTGAAGCGCGAGCGCAGGATGACCGCCGATCTTCTGGCGATGGGCCTGGAGGTCGAGGTCAACGACCTGACCGCGCTGGCCCATCTGCCCGAGGGGGTGGAATTCTCCGTGGGTCCGCTGGTCAATGTCTACAACGAGGGCACGCTGGCCTGGCTGGCGGCGCGCGGCGCGCGGCGCATCTGCCTGCCGCCCGAACTGCCGCTCGACTCGGTGCGCGTTCTCGCCCGCGCGGCGGCCGATCTGGGCGTCTCGATCGAGGTCTGGGGGCATGGGCGGTTGCCGCTGGCGATCTCGGGGCGGTGCTATCACGCGCGGCTGCACGGCCGGACCAAGGACAATTGCCAGTTCGCCTGCGGCGATGACCCGGACGGCCGGGCGGTCGATACCCTTGACGGCCAGCCCTTCCTGGCCGTCAACGGCGTGCAGACCCTGTCGGCCAGCACCGCCAGCATGGCCCATCATGTCGAAGCCCTGGCAGAGGCGGGGGTCTCGGCCCTGCGCCTGTCGCCGCAGAGCGGCGATTTCGTGCGGCTTTGCAGGCTCTACCGCGACAGGGTGGCGGGCGGGATGGACGGGGAGGCCCTCTCTGCGGCGCTGCTGCCCGAGGTCGCCGGCGGCGCCCTGAGCGACGGTTTTCTCAACGGTCCTTGCGGCGCGGACTGGAGTGGCGGCCGGGCCTAGGATCCTGCCCGGCGGCCAAGGGGATATTTGGTCCGTGAGGGGGCGCGGCCGGCGATTGGGGCCGACGCCGTCCTGCGGTTCGCGGCGCTGTTCGTTGTCATGGGCGGGCAGAAGGCGGTCGGCGTCCGATGCCCGCAAGGCTGCCCGCCGTCGCAGGCCTCCGCAAGAAATCACATTCACGACATCCTCGAAACACCTGTGCGCGGCCCGGGGCGGGTCCTATTGTGAAAATGGATTATTATGTTAGTAAGTAGTTACTAACAAGAGAATCGAACACATGGCCCGCATCCGAAAGTCAGCCGAGGAACGCCGCGCTCAGATCATCGAGGTGACCCTCGATCTTTTGTCCCAGGTCGGTGTGGAGCGGCTGTCCACGGCCCTCGTCGCCGAGCGCGTGGGTGTCACGCAAGCGGCCTTGTTCAGATATTTCCCCACGAAAAACGAGCTCTGGGAAGCCGTCCTGTCGGAGATTGAGCGCCGCGCGCGCGAGGTATGGGATAGGGCGCAGGAAACCGGCAGCACGCCCTCGGACCGGATTCGACGCATACTCGAAGCGCAACTGCAACTGATCGCCGAAACGCCGGCAATCCCGGTTCTGATCTTCTCCACCGGGAAGTTTGCCGCCGAGGACGCGATACGTCCGATTCACATGCGCATCATGGCGGAGATCAGGGGGCGGCTGCTGGAGGAAACCGAGGCCGCGCGGCGGTGCGGAGAGCTTCCGAATGCCCCCGCCGCGGCGGATTGCGTGTTTCTCCTGATGCCGCTCCTGCAGGGAACGGTCCTGCGCTGGGCATTGTCGGGCCGCGGCTTCGACCTCGTCGAAGAGGGCAACCGCCTGGTGCGGCTGCAACTGCATCTTCTGGGCTGGCGCGATCACGGAGAAGACACATGAGTGGCTGGCGCGTTCTGCGGCTCCTGCCGCCTCTTGCCGTCGGTATCGGCGTGGCGGCCTGGTTGATCTCGACGGCGAAACCGCCCGGCCGGCTGGAGCGGAACGAACGCCAGCTTGTCGCCCGCACCGTCGTCGCCGCCCTCGCGCCCGTGCGGCCCGAGGTGCGCGGCTATGGCGATGTTCGCGCGGCGAACCGCTGGGAGGCCGTGGCGGAGGTCGCCGGCGAGATCGTCTGGCGTCACCCCGATCTCGAAACCGGCAACGTGCTTGCCAAGGGCACCGAGGTCCTGAGGCTCGACCCCACGGCCTACGCGCTGGCGATCGCACAGGGCGAGGCCGACCTCGCCGCCCTCCGCGCCGAGGCCGAACAGATCGAGGTGGAAGCGGCGAACACCGGCCGGATTCTCGAACTCGAAGGCCATCGCCTTGCCCTGGCCGAGCGTGATCTGGAGAGGACCCGCGACCTGGTCGGACAGGGCGCCGCCCCGCAAGCCCGTCTGGACGAACAGGAACGCGCCGCGCTGCAGGTCCGCCGCGGGGTTCAGGAATTGTCGAACACGCTGTCCCTGATGCCCAGCCGGGAAAAGCGCATCGAGGCCCAGATCGCCCGCACGGAAGCCACGCTTGCGCGCGCGCGCCGGGATCTCGAGAAGACCCGGATCGTGACGCCTTTCGACCTGCGGGTCGGCACGGTGCATGTCGAACGCCATCAATTCGCCGCGACCGGTCAGCCGCTGGTGTCGGCCGATGGCATCGACCGCGCCGAGATCACCGCGCAAATGCCGATCGATTCCTTTCCGCTCCTGATCGGCGCGGCCAAGCCCGGGGGGCTTGCCGGCATGGCGGAGCTGCACCAGGCGCTGGACCGGATTTCCGCCGAACTGCGCCTTGTCTCGGACCCCTCGCAACGATGGCAGGGCCGGGTGCTGAGGGTGGAGAACGCGCTTGACCCGCAGGCGCGATCGGTGCCGGTGGTCGTGGCGGTGGACGCCCCCTATGCCGGGATCGCCCCGCCGGACCGCCTGCCTCTGGTGCCCAACATGTATGTGGAGGTTGTCCTGACGGGATCGCTTGGCGGCGTCCCCCGGGTCAGCCTGCCCGACAGCGCCGTGCACCAGGGCGACACCGTCTATCTGCGCGGCGGCGACGGACGGCTGGAACTGCGCAAGGTCTCGGTCGCGTGGCGCCAGGGCGGGCGCGCCATCCTGTCGGACGGCATCGCGCCGGGCGAGGAGGTGATCCTGGACGACCTGGTCCCGGCGATCCCGGGCATGCCCGTCGTCGCCGCGGAGACGGGTCGATGATCGCCTGGTTCGCGCGGCATCCCACGGCGGCGAATCTTCTGCTGGTGCTGATGCTGGCTGCGGGCGTGATGGCCGCGCCCACGCTCAAGCGCGAGACCTTTCCGGATTTCCGCCCGGTCGAGGCCGAGATCGCGGTGGTGTATCGCGGCGCCACGGCGGAGGATGTCGAGGACGCCATCTGCCGGCGGATCTGGGACGCGGTGGAAGCGGTCGAGGGGCTGGAGGAACTGACCTGCACGGCCCAGGCCAACGTGGCGCGTGCCGTGGCGACGATGGCGCCGGCGGGGTCACCCCAACGGTTCGTCAACGACCTGCGAACCGAGATCGCCGCGGTCGACGATTTCCCGGACGCGGCCGAGCCGGCGATCGTGCGTGAGCTTCACCGCACGGATATGGTGGCTTCGGTCGCGGTGGCCGGAGATCTGCCGCCCGCGCATCTGGAACGCTACGCCGCCGGACTTCAGGACCGCCTGTCGGCCCTGCCCGGCGTTGCGCGGGTCACGCTGTCGGGCTTCGGTGAACGGCAGTTCCGCATCACCGTGCCGCGTGCGGCCCTTGCCCAGCACGGGCTCAGCGCGTCCGGGCTCTCCAGGTTGATCCGCGCGCAGAGCGTGGACCGTCCGCTGGGTAGCCTGGAAACCGGCGGCCAGGACCTGAGCCTGCGCTTCGCCGACGAACGCCGCACCATCGCCGGGCTCGCCGGGATCACGATCCTGTCGAAGCCCAATGGCGCGGAGTTGACCCTGGGACAAATCGCGCAGATCGAGGAGCACTATGCGCCCGAAGAGGAGCGCGCCTCTCTCGACGGTCAGCGGGCGGTGTTCCTGCGGGTGGACAAGCAGCTGGACGCCGACGCGCTGACCGTCTTCGACAGGGTTTCGGAGATCGTTGAGCAGGAGCGCGCCGCGGTGCCGGACACGCTGAGGCTGGACATCGTCCAGGACATGACCAGCATCGTGCGCGACCGGCTGGCGATGCTGGTGCGGAACGGGCTGATGGGCCTCGTCCTCGTGATCGCCGTGATGAGCCTGTTCTTTCGCCCGGGCTACGCCATATGGGCGGCGATGGGGCTGCCCGTAGCCTTTCTCGGCGCGTTCGTCGCCATGGCCGTTCTGGGGCTGTCGGTCAACATGATCACACTGGTCGCGCTGCTGATGGCGATCGGGATCGTGATGGACGACTCCATCGTGATCTCCGACGCGATCGCGCAGGCGGCCGATGAGGGCGCCTCGCGGACGGAAGCGGCCATCGAAGGCACCAAACGCGTCCTGCCCGGGGTGCTCTCCTCCTTTGCCACCACGGTCGCGGTCTTCGGTCCGCTGTCGTTCCTGTCGGGTGAGCTCGGCGCGGTTCTCGAAGTGCTCCCGCTGGTGTTGATCGCCGCGCTGGCCGCGAGCCTGATGGAGGCGTTCTGGGTGTTGCCCCATCACCTTGGCCACGGTCTGAAATCCGCTGCCCGGCCCCCGTCGCGGATGCGCGCGGCGTTCGAGCGGGGCTTCGACTGGCTGCGGGAAAGGGGGCTGGGCAGTCTGGTAGATTTCGCGATTGGCTGGCGCTATCTCGTGACCGGACTGACGCTCGCGGCGCTTGTTGTGACCGTGGGCCTGGTGCGCGCCGGCCATCTGAAGCGAGAGGCCATGCCCGAGATCGACGGCGATGTGCTGGAGGCGCGCATCCTGATGCCGCAGGGCACGCCGCTTGAACGGACCGCCGATGTGGTCGAGCGCGTGACCGCCGCATTGCAGAGGGTGAATGCGGATCTGACGCCCGCGCAGCCAGCGGGCAGCGCGTTGGTCCGAACCGTGCAGACCCGTTTCAACACAAACGCCACGGCCGGCGAATCCGGGCCGCATGTGGCCACGGTCAGCGCCGATCTGTTGAGCGCCGAAACGCGGACGGTCACGCTGGACGAGATCGTTTCGCGCTGGCGCGAGGGGATCGGCGCCGTGCCGGGGGCCATTGCCGTCACCCTGACGGAACCGGGGATCGGGCCGCAGGGTCTTGCGGTGGAAATCAGGCTGGCGGCGCCCGATCTGGACAGGTTGCGGCAGGCCGGCGACCGGCTGCTCGCCGAACTGGAAACCTATGCCGGCATTTTCAACACCACGCATGATCTGCGCCCTGGCGGCCCCGAATTGCGGCTCAGCCTCGCCGAAGGGGCTGTAGGTCTGGGGCTGACGGCGCAGGATGTCGCGGATCAACTCGGCGCCGCCTTCCTGGGAAGCGTGATGGCCACGGTTCAGACAGGGGACATCGCCCACGAAATCGAACTGGAACACCCCGTAGCCGACCGCGACGCCCGTGACGATCTTCGGGATTTCACCGTCGTCCTTCCCGATGGCGCCCGGGTGCCGCTGTCCACGGTGGCCCGAATCGAGGAGACCCGGGGCTGGAGCCGCATCACCCATGTCGACGGGCGGCGCACCCTCACGGTGCAGGCCGATGTCGATGGGCGCGTTGGCAACGCCGACGCCATCGTCTCGGAGATCGCGGCCGGGTTCCTGCCGCAACTCGCCCGCGAAATTCCCGGGCTGAGCTACGAGATCGGCGGGCAGAACGCCAACTCGGCCGAGACCGTCGGCTCGATCCTGCGCGGTTTTCTCATCGGCCTGGTGGGGATCTACGTCGTGTTGTCCTTCCAGTTCCGCAGCTATGTCGAGCCGGTGATCGTCATGCTCACGATCCCTCTGGCCTTCATCGGCGTGGTGTCGGGCCACATGATCATGGGCTACAACATCTCGATGCCGTCGCTGGTGGGCGCGGCCTCGCTGGCCGGGATCGTCGTCAACAACGCGATCCTGCTGATCGGAGTGATCAAGCAGCACGCCGAAGACGGCGTGGATCTGGCGCGCGCGGCCGGCCGCGCCAGCCGCGAGCGTTTCCGGCCGATCTTCGTTTCGGTCGCGACGACGATGATGGGCCTCGTCCCCCTGCTGCTGGAAACCAGCACGCAGGCGCAAACTCTGAAGCCGCTGGTGATTTCGGTGGTGTTCGGCCTGTTCTCGGCGACGGTGCTGGTCCTGCTGGTCCTGCCTGCCTTCTACGCGATCCTCGGCGACCTCGGCCTGGCGCAGGCCGGGCGCGCCGCGGAGCCGGAGCGGCAGGCCTGAGCACAGGCGGATCGCGGTGCCCCGGCGGACGCAGTTTCAGGCGCCGCGCCTGCCCCGCGCCGCGGGAATGCGGGACGGAACGCCGGGCTTCGGCGCGCGGGCGCCCCGGATGCTTTCCGAAAAGGAAACGCCCCGCCGTGTGTGGCGGGGCGTCGAGATTTCGCGGGACGGTCGATCAGCCTGCGATCAGGCCCATCTGCTCCAGCTTCAGGATCACCTGGTGGGCGCAGTTGTCCACGTCCACGTTCTCGGTATCGACGACCAGCTCGGCATTGGTCGGCGCCTCGTAGGGGTCGGAGATGCCGGTGAATTCCTTGATCTTGCCTTCGCGGGCCAGCTTGTAGAGCCCCTTGCGGTCGCGGCGCTCGCATTCCTCCAGCGAGGTGGCGACATGCACTTCGCAGAAGGCGCCGTAGGCTTCGACCATCTCGCGCACGGCGCGCCGGGTCGAGGTGTAGGGCGCGATCGGGGCGCAGATGGCGATGCCGCCGTTCTTGGTGATCTCGGAGGCGACATAGCCGATGCGGCGGATGTTGATGTCGCGGTGCTCCTTGGAGAAGCCAAGCTCGCTGGACAGGTGCTTGCGCACCACGTCGCCGTCGAGCAGCGTCACCGGGCGCCCGCCCATCTCCATCAGCTTGACCATCAGCGCGTTGGCGATGGTCGATTTGCCCGAGCCGGAGAGGCCCGTGAAGAACACGGTGAAGCCCTGCTGGGCGCGCGGCGGCTTGGTCCGGCGCAGTTCCTTCACCACCTCGGGGAAGGAGAACCACTCGGGGATCTCCAGCCCCTCAGACAGGCGTCGGCGCAGTTCGGTGCCCGAGATGTTCAGGACGGTCACGCCTTCCTCGATCTCGTCGGCGGGCTCGTATTGGGCGCGCTCCTGCACATAGACCATGTGCTTGAAGTCGACCATTTCGATGCCGATCTCGTCCTGGTGCTGGCGGAACAGATCCTGCGCGTCATAGGGGCCGTAGAAATCCTCGCCCGCACTGTTCTTGCCGGGGCCGGCATGGTCGCGGCCGACGATGAAATGGGTGCAGCCGTGGTTGCGGCGGATCAGGCCGTGCCAGACCGCCTCGCGCGGGCCAGCCATGCGCATGGCCAGGTTGAGCAGGCTCAGCGAGGTGGTCGCGGCCGGGTATTTGTCCAGCACCGCCTCGTAGCAGCGCACGCGGGTGAAGTGATCGACATCGCCCGGCTTGGTCATGCCCACGACCGGATGGATCAGCAGGTTGGCCTGCGCCTCCTTGGCGGCGCGGAAGGTCAGCTCCTGGTGGGCACGGTGCAGCGGGTTGCGCGTCTGGAAGGCCACGACGCGGCGCCAGCCCAGCTTGCGGAACAGCGCGCGCAGCTCGTTCGGGGTGTCGCGGCGGCCGCGGAAATCGTAATGCACGGGCTGCTGGATGCCGGTCACCGGGCCGCCCAGATAGACCTTGCCCGCGGTGTGGTGCAGGTAGTTCACCGCCGGATGCGCGATGTCGTCGGCGCCGAACACCCTTTCGGCCTCGCGCGACTTGTCCGGGGTCCAGCGGTCGGACACGCTGAGGATGGCGAGGATCACGCCTTCCTGGTCGCGCAGGGCGATGTCCTGACCCAGAGTCAGGCTTTCGGCGAAGTCCTCGGACACGTCCAGCGTGATCGGCATCGGCCAGAGCGAGCCGTCGGCCAGGCGCATGTTCTCGACGACGCCGTTGTAATCCTCTTCGGTCAGGAAGCCCTTGAGCGGGTTGAAACCGCCGTTCATCAGCAATTCAAGGTCGCAAATCTGGCGCGGAGTCAGGTCCCAGCTCGGCAGGTCGCCGGCCTCGACTTTCAGCTTAAGAGCGCTTTCATGGGAAACATAAAGCTCCGGGATCGGAGCGTGGTTCGGCATCGACATCGGCTTAATCTCTGCTTTCTGGTTCAAGGTCGCCGGGCAAACCCGGTTTCGCGCGCGGCCTAACGCCGAAAGGGGGAGAATGGCAAGCGCCCCTGAGTTTCTTTGGGAAAATGCGGCGAAAAGGACGCAGATTTGGCCCCCGATGGGAAATCATCCGTCTTCTTCGGCCAAAAAGCGTTCAGCTTCCAGCGCGGCCATGCAGCCCATTCCGGCCGAGGTCACCGCCTGGCGGTACTTGTGGTCGGTAAGGTCGCCCGCGGCGAAGACGCCGGGGATCGAGGTCGCCGTGCTGTCGGGCTGGGTCACGACGTAGCCGCCCATGTGAGTCTCCAGCTGGTCCTTGACCAGTTCCGACGCCGGCGCGTGGCCGATCGCCACGAAGAAGCCGGTGCAGGGCACCTCGGTGATCTCGCCGGTCTCCACATGACGCGCGCGCACGCCGGTCACGCCCAGCGGCTCCTCGTCGCCGACGACCTCCTCGACGGTGTGGTTCCACAGCACCTCGACCTTGGGGTTCTTGAACAGCCGGTCCTGCAGGATCTTCTCCGAGCGCAGCGAGTCGCGGCGGTGGATCAGCGTGACCTTGGAGGCGAAGTTGGTCAGGAACAGCGCCTCTTCCACGGCGGTGTTGCCGCCACCGATCACCACGACCTCCTGGCCGCGGTAGAAGAAGCCGTCGCAGGTGGCGCAGGCCGATACGCCGAAGCCCTTGAATTTCTCCTCCGAGGGCAGGCCCAGCCATTTCGCCTGCGCGCCGGTGGCCAGGATCAGCGCATCCGCCGTGTAGGTGGTTCCGCTGTCGCCCCGGGCCACGAAGGGCCGCCTGGACAGATCGACCGAGGTGATCTGGTCGGCGATGATCTCGGTGCCGACGGCGCGGGCATGTTCCTCCATCTTGACCATCAGGTCGGGCCCCTGGATCTCGACCTCGCCTGGCCAGTTCTCGACCTCGGTGGTGATGGTCAGCTGGCCGCCGGGCTGGATGCCCTGGATCAGCACCGGCTCCAGCATCGCGCGCGCGCCGTAGACGGCGGCGGTGTAACCCGCCGGGCCCGAGCCGATGATCAACAGTTTGGTGTGCCGTGTCTCAGCCATGTCTGTCCCTCGGAGATTTGTGTCGTCCCTGATATAACCGCAGCCCCGCCGCCGGGAAAGAGCCCCGGAGCCGCAGGCGGGCAGGCAAAGCGCTTCGCGTATGTCGTTTAACGAAATTGCGCAAGCGTGAAATATAATTGCGCTCAGAGCCTGGGCTGCATATTATCCGAAAAAAATCGGAGAACCGTGATGTCCGGGGCAAAACTCGATCCCATCGACCGCAAAATCCTGGCCGAACTGCAGGCGGACGGCCGCATGACCAATGTCGAACTGGCCAAGCGCGTGGGCATCTCCGCGCCGCCCTGCCTGCGCCGGGTGCGGACGCTGGAGGAGGCCGGCTATATCCGCGGCTATCACGCCGATGTCGATACGCGCGCGCTGGGCTTCGAGGTGCAGGTCTTCGCCATGGTCGGGCTGCAAAGCCAGGCCGAGGCCGACCTGTCGGCCTTCGAGGCGCGCTGCCGGGCCTGGCCGCTGGTGCGCGAATGCCACATGCTGAACGGCGAGGTCGATTTCATCCTGAAATGCGTGGCCCCCGACCTGTCGAGCTTCCAGTCATTTCTGACCGAGCAACTGACCGCGGCCGAGAACGTGGCCAGCGTCAAGACCTCGCTGGTGATCCGCTGCGCCAAGGACCAGCCCGGCGTGCCCTTCGAGGTGCTGGAAGAGCGCCTCAGCCGCAGCGCCTGATCAGGCGGCGCGCATCCCTTCCAGTTCGAACGCGGTCAGGCGCGGATAGGGCATGGGCCCGAAATCGCTCAGGCCGCGCGCGTGCGGGAACAGGCTGAGCAGCAGGTCCAGCGCCTCGCGCCCCATCATCTGATCGGCCGAGGTTCCGGGGTGGAAGCTTTCCACCTCGACGCCGTTGGCGCGCAGCACCGCCTGGCGTTCCAGCGCCAGGTGAAAGACGGCCACGGGCGCGGCGGGCGTGATCTGGATCGCGCTCATCCCGTCGATGAAGGCGCGCGCCGGCGCAAAGGCCGAGCGCCGCCCCAGCAGGGCCTCGCAGCGGGAATGGCGGAACATCAGCCGGGCCCGCGCGCCCAGCAGCAGGTCGGGCATCGGGCGGCCCAGCCCGAAGGCATCGGCGGTGATGCGGGTCAGGTGGCCGTTTTCCTCCGGCTGCTCGGGCAGGTTCGGAAACACCGTCATCGAGCCGACCCACAGCAGCGGCAGGTCCTCGCCATCGACCGAGATCGGTATCCCCGGCACCAGATCCTCCACCGCGACCGGGCCCCGGGGGGTCTGGATCAGGGTGCCGCGGGCAAAGCCCGCGAAGGCATCCTCGAAGGCGGGCGTGGCGGGCGCCACGCGGGTGAAGCTGTCGATCTGGCCGGAGGGTGTCAAACCGGCGACCTCGTATCTGCGGGTGAGAGGCATCACCTGCCGAGGCCGCCGTTCTGAACGAGCAGTCGTCTTATGGCGGGCCGAGTTGGCCCGGGGATCCGCCGCGAGGCCAGCGGCGGAAGAATGGGGGATGACCATGCAAACAGTCCTTTCGGGGCTGTCACATCTGCGTCGGCCCCCACCGAAACGTGCAGAGGGACATTTCTAGGGTCATCTATTGCCCCAACCGCGGCCCGCTTGTCAAAAAAACTTCGCAATTGATCCTCAAACAAGGCGCAATTCCGAAGGTGTCCCGGGATTGTTTCCCGACACTCCCGCTATTGCGGGCGGCCTCGGGGCAGGGCCACGAATCAAAACCCCCGGCGCCGAAGGGCACCGGGGGCGGGGTGTCTCGTTCGCTGCGGCGGACGCCGCAGGGCGTCTCAGGCGTTGCGGGGCCGGCGGGTCTTGCGGGCCCAGGGCAGGCGCGCGGTCGCCCCGGCGCTGTCCTTCACGATCCAGGTCATCCAGCGGCGTTTGGTTTTCATTCTTGTCGCTCCTCAGATCTGCGCGCGCGCCTGCGCGGGGCGTATCGCATGTTGCCGGTCCCACGGCCCTTGCCCGGCCGCTGCCCGCAGCCTGGCCCGGCATTAGGGCGGGGGAATGACGGTGAATGAGACTTGTTGCGGCCTTGTCGGGGTCAAATTGTGGCGGCGCTCACAGCCGGATGGTCGAGATCAGCCGCCCGTAATCCGCCTCGCCGGCATGGGTGGTGCGGCGGTAGGAATAGAACCTGTCGGGGTCGGAATAGGTGCAGTGGCGGGTCCATTGCGCCTGCCCGATCCCGGCCTCGCGCAGCCGGTGCAGGCCGAAGGCAGGCAGGTCGAACAGCATCCGGTCGCCCTCGCCGCCGGCGAAGAACCGGCTGTAGGCGGGATCCTCGGCCAAGAAGGCGTCGAGGAATTCCGGGCCGACCTCATAGGCGCGCTGGCTGATGGTGGGGCCGATCACGGCGGCGGTGTTCTCGCGCTGCGCGCCGAGGCTCTCCATCGCCTCAAGCGTGGCCTCCAGCACCCCGTCCAGCGCCCCGCGCCAGCCGGCATGGGCGGCGCCGATCACGCCGGCCTCGACGTCGGCGAAGAGGACCGGCTGGCAGTCGGCGGTCAGGATGGTCAGCACCAGTCCCGGCGTCGCGGTGACGATGGCGTCGGCCTCGGGCCGGTCGTCGAAGGGCGCCACCGCCACATCCGCCGAATGGGTCTGGCGGACCGAGACCAGCGCCTCCGGCTCCACCCCCATGGCGCCCGCCACGCGGGAGCGGTTGATCGCCACCACCTCGGACAGGTCCGACGAGCCCTGGCCGCAATTCAGCCCCGCGAACACCCCCGAGGACGCACCGCCCTTGCGGGTGAAGAACCCGTGGCGCAACGGGGTCAGGATGTCGGCGGTCAGAATCTCAAGCGTCATGGCGCGAATCCCGGCGGGGTTGGGGCGTTGATTGGCATCAGTGCGAGGGTCTTGAAGAGCGTTCCCATTTCCTGGGGGTGGGTCAAGCGCCGATGTGCGGCGATATGCGACTCCAGCGCGGGCCCGCGCAGTTTCGCGGCCAGCGCCTGCGCGCGTGCGGTGATTCCCAGCCGTTCGAGGAACATGCCCTGCCCGGTCAGCGGCAGCGCGGTCAGGCCGGGGGCGGCGGCGGCCAGCGCCTCGAAATCCACATGCGCGGTCAGGTCGGCCGCGCCGGGATGGGCCAGCGGGTCGTCGGGCTCATGCCCGCGCAGCGCCTGAAACGTGTCGCCCAGCGAATGCCAGCCGCCGTAGTCGAAGATCAGGGCGGCGCCGCCGTGGGCCTCGATCCGCGCCGCGATCTCGGCGATGATCGGGGCGGCCTGCGGGCAGGTCTCGACGATATCGCCGGGCCTCGTGTCGGCCAGCCGGGCGTCGAGCGCGGCGATCGGCGCGGGGTCCGACAGGCCGAAGGCGAGCCTGCCGCCGATCACCGCCACCTGCCGCTCGCGCCAGCCCCCGGCGTCGCGCTGGAACTGGCGGATGGGCAGGGCGTCGAAGAATTCGTTGGCGATCAGGAACAGCGGCTGGTCGGGCAGCTCGGCCACGGAGCCGCACCATGTCGCCTCGCAGCCCGCCAGAGTCTCGCGCTGGATGCCGCGCAGGGTCGGGCTGGCCTCGACCAGATGCACCCGCGCGGCGTCGCGAAATCCCGGCACGGCGCGGGTGGCGCGCAGGATGTCGGCCATCAGCGTGCCGCGCCCCGGCCCCGGCTCGGCCAGGGTGAAGGGCGCCGGCGCCCCCTGATCCAGCCACACCTGCGCCAGCCACAGGCCCGCGATCTCACCGAACATCTGGCTGATCTCGGGCGCGGTGGTGAAATCGCCGCCCGCCCCGAACGGGTCGCGCGTGGCGTAATAGCCGTGCTCGGGGTGCAGCAGGCATTCGGCCATGTATTCGGCCACCGAGATCGGGCCAGCCTTGGCGATGCGCTGGGTGAGGATCTCGGCCAGCGGCGTCATGCGCGCCGCCGTGCGATCAGGAAGAACGCGATCCCGAGCGCGATCATCGGCAGCGACAGCACTTGCCCCATGCTCACGCCGGCGCCACCCCAGTGCAGGGCATAGCCCATCGGGTTGTCGAGGGTGACGAACTGCAGGTCGGGCTGGCGGAAGAACTCCACCGCGAAGCGCGCCAGCCCGTAGCCGGTGAAGAACGCGCCCGCCGTCCGCCCCGGCCGCGTCAGCCAGCCGCGCCGGTAGACGAGGAACAGGATCGCCGCGCCGAGAACCAGCCCCTCAAGCCCCGCCTCGTAGAGCTGAGAGGGGTGGCGGGCGCAGGGCGCCTGATCCCAGCCCGGGCAGTATTGCGCCAGCTCCCCGGGGAAGATCACCGCCCAGGGCGCGTCCGACGGCCGACCCCAGAGCTCGGCGTTGATGAAATTCGCGATCCGGCCGAAGAACAGCCCCGGCGGCGCGGCCAGCGCCAGCGCATCGGCGGCCGACAACAGCGCGATGCCGTGCCTGCGGCAGAACAGGATCGCCGCCACCATCACGCCGATCAGCCCGCCGTGAAACGACATGCCGCCCTGCCACAGCATCGGGATCTCCAGCGGGTTCTGCAGGTAATGGAGAGGCTTGTAGAACAGCACGAAGCCAAGCCGCCCGCCCAGGATCACGCCGAGGATCACCCAGGTCAGCAGCTCCTCGACCTGCTCCGGGCGCATGGGAGCGCGGCCTTCGGGCCACAGCCGCCCGGTCTTCACCAGCCGCACCACCAGCCGCCAGCCCAGCAGCAGCCCCGCGATATAGGCCAGCGCGTACCAGCGCAGCGCGAACTCGGCGCCGAAGAGGGAGACCGAGAACAGCTCGGGTGAGATGTCGGGAAAGGGAAGGACCGCCTGCATGTCTGCCTCTTGCCGGTTGCGCCCGGGCGAAGTCAACCATTGAGCTTCGCCCGCCTGCAGACCATATAGGGGCAAACGCAAACGCCGGAGGGGCCAATGCAGACCCGGAACAAGTTTTTCGAAGACATGTCGCAGCTCATGACCAATGCCATGGGCGTGGCGCAGGGCGCCAAGGACGAGGCCGAGACCGCGATGAAGGGCTTCATGGACCGCTGGCTGGCCGATCGCGACTTCGTCACCCGCGAGGAATTCGACGCCGTGCGCGCCATGGCGCAGAAGGCCCGCGAGGAGAACGAGGCGCTGAAGGCGCGCATCGCGGCGCTGGAGGAAGCGGCCGGCAGATAGGCCCCGCGCCTGGCGCTGCGCCGCGAAGAACCGGCCCGGCAGGGCCGGTTTTTTCATGTCCGCGGGCCGGGCGGGCCGCCCCGCGCCGCCCACGCCAATGCTTGCGTTTATCCACAAGATATTGCGGCAGACGCTCGTTTTATCACAAAATTCCGCTTTACAGCCTGTCCCTTTGCCCCCACCATATTTCGTGAGGGCGGCGGATACCTCTGCCGGACCTTGAGCAGGCACCAAGCCCTAGTTGCTGCCAAATCCGCTGGGGCTATAACCAGAGAGGCCGGGCATGTCACTTTCCGAAGATTTTCTTCCGGGCGAAGAGCTGCACCCCATCGATCTCGTCGAGCATATCGCCGAGCATCACGAATGGGATTTCGACCGGGTCGCCGAGGACCAGATCGCGATGGCGGTCGAGGGGCAGTGGCGCACCTATTCGATCACCCTGGCCTGGTCGGACCATGACGAGACCCTGCGCCTGGTCTGCACCTTCGAGATGGAGCCGCCCGCGGACAAGCTGCCGCAGCTCTACGAGACCCTGAACCGCGCCAACGACATGTGCTGGACCGGGGCCTTCACCTATTGGCACGAGCAGCGGCTGATGGTCTGGCGCTACGGGCTGGTGCTGTCGGGCGGGCAGATGGCCGGGCCCGAGCAGGTCAGCCGGCTGATCTCCTCGGCGGTGGCCGCGTCCGAGCGGTTCTACCCCGCCTTCCAGCTGGTTACCTGGGCCGACCAGAGCCCCGAACAGGCGATGCAGGTCGCCATTGCAGAGGCTTACGGGCGCGCCTAATCTCCCTCTCCGACAAACAGGGGGATCACGATGGATATGAACGATGTCGCCCGCCGCGGGCTGGTTCTGCTGGGCTGCGGCAAGATGGGGTCGGCCATGCTGGCGGGCTGGCTGGGCCAGGGCCTGCCGCCTGCCTCGGTCTGGGTCCTGGATCCGAAGCCGTCCGACTGGCTGCAGGGGCAGGGTGTGCACCTGAACGAAACGCTGCCCGAGGCGCCGGCGATCGTCCTGGTCGCGGTCAAGCCGCAGATGATGGGCGAGGCGCTGCCGCAGTTCGCCGCGCTGGGCAATGGCGCCACCCTCTTCCTGTCGGTGGCCGCAGGCACCCCGATCCGTGCCTATGAGCAGGTTCTGGGGGGCGCCACCCCGATCATCCGCGCCATGCCCAACACGCCCGCGGCCGTCAACCGCGGCATCACCGCGCTGATCGGCAACTCCCGCGTCGGCGAAGACCAGATGGCGCTGGCCGAGGCCCTGCTGTCGGCCGTGGGCCAGACCGTGCGGCTGGAGGACGAGGGCCAGATGGACGCGGTCACCGCCGTCTCCGGCTCCGGGCCGGCCTATGTCTTCCACCTGATCGAGACGCTGGCCGCCGCGGGTGAGGCCGAGGGGCTACCCGCCGATCTGGCCATGAAACTGGCCAAGGCCACGGTGGGCGGCGCGGGCCAGCTGGCCGAGACCGCTGCCGAGGATCCCGCGCAACTGCGCGTCAACGTCACCTCGCCGGGCGGCACCACGGCGGCCGCGCTGAACGTGCTGATGGACGAGGAGACCGGCTTCCCCGCGCTGCTGCGGCGCGCGGTCAAGGCCGCCGCCGAGCGCAGCCGGGAGCTCGGCGCATGAGCGAGATCAGCTTTGACGAGTTCCTGAAGGTGGACATCCGCGTGGGCCGGATCGTGAAGGCCGAGCCCTATCCCGAGGCGCGCAAGCCCGCGATCAAGCTCTGGGTCGATTTCGGTCCGGAGATTGGGGAAAAGAAGAGCTCCGCCCAGATCACCGCGCATTACGCGCCGGCTGCGCTGCCGGGCAAGAAGGTGCTGGCGGTGGTGAATTTCCCGCCCCGCCAGATCGGCAAGTTCATATCCGAGGTGCTGGTGCTGGGCCTGCCGGACGAGAACGGCGAGGTGGTCCTGCTGACCCCGGACAAGGACGTGCCCGTCGGTGGGAGGATGTTCTGATGGCGCGGCTGCTGATCACCCGGCCCATGCCCGGGCGCGTGCTGGCCGAAGCCCGCGCGCTGGCCGATGTCACCGCCCGCGAAAGCACCGCCCCGATGAGCGAGGCGGAGATGGTGCAGGCGCTGCGCGATTTCGATGTGATCCTGCCCACGCTGGGGGATATGTTCCGCGCCGAGATCTTCGCCGCCGTGCCGCAGCCGCGCGCCCGGCTGCTGGCCAATTTCGGGGCGGGCTACAACCATATCGATGCTGAGGCCGCCCGGGCCGCCGGAATCGCCGTGACCAACACCCCCGGCGCGGTCACCGATGCCACCGCCGATATCGCGCTGACGCTGATGCTGATGACCTGCCGCCGCGCGGGCGAGGGCGAGCGTCTGGTGCGCGCGGGGCGCTGGCAGGGCTGGTACCCCACCGAGATGCTGGGCCTGCACATGAGCGGCAAGCGGCTGGGCCTGGTGGGCATGGGGCGCATCGGCAAGGCTATCGCGCGGCGCGCGCATTTCGGCTTCGGCATGGAGGTCGCGTTCTGCAACCGCTCGGCGGTGGCCGACGCCGGGGTGCCCGCGCGCCAGCTTCCGGCGCTGGGCGATCTGGCGGCCTGGGCCGATGTGCTGGTCGTGGCGGTGCCCGGCGGGCCGGCCACGCGCCACCTGATCGGGGCCGAGGTTCTCGCCGCGATGCGACCACACGCGCATCTGGTCAACATCGCCCGCGGCGACGTGGTCGACGAGACCGCTCTGATCGCTGCGCTGCGGGAGGGCCGGATCGCGGGCGCCGGGCTCGATGTCTACGAGCATGAGCCGCAGGTGCCGCAGGCGCTGCGCGGGATGGAGAACGTCACGCTCCTGCCGCACCTGGGCACCGCCGCGCTGGAGGTGCGCGAGGCGATGGGGCTGATGGCGGTGGAGAATATCCGGGCCTGTCTGAGCGGCGCGCCCCTGCCCAACGGGGTCAACTGACCGCCGGCGTCGCGCGTTGAGTATTTTTGCCGAGAAGAAAGCGGCAGGGGCGGCCGCCCGCGACCTATCGCAAGTGGTTGCGGCAAAGCGAGACGCGCGTCTCGCGGCCGTGTCGCCCTCAGCTTCTTCTTGGGAAAAATACTCATGGCGGTGACCTGTCCGGCGCTTAGCGCACGCCGATCTCTGCGAGCGCGGCGGACAGCGCGGCGGGCAGCGCGTCCTCGGACTGCCGGGTCGCGGGCAGGTCGCGCGGGCTGTCCTCGGGTCTGAGATAGCGCCAGCCCTGGAACGGGCGGCGCGGCACCGCCTCGGTGCGGACGACCTCGGGATCCAGCACGATGCCGCAGCGGACGATGCCGTCGGCGCCGGTGACCTCCTCCAGCGCGAGGATCCTCTGGCGGGCCAGAATCGCGCCCTTGAACACCCAGTAGAGCGAGCCGCCATTGAGCAGCTCCGCGCCGCGCTTGGGCCACATCCGGGTGACATGGCGCGGCTGGCCGCCGGGCCAGGTGGCGCGGCTGTGGTCCTGCCATTCGATCAGGTCCTCGACCTTTTCCGCGCCGACACAAAGCTTTACCAGGTTGATCTGCGCTTTTGTCACCGAAGCCACCCTATATAGTTGATGGTTTGAAAGACTATGCTAGTTCTTGCCGAGTTCAAGCCGAACGCTTATCCTGCTCCACCCTCCTCAAGACCATCAAGGACCCTGCCATGAGCCGTTTCTCTGCCCCGATCGCCGAGCAAATCTGGGATATGAAGTATCGCTTCAAGGAGGCTGACGGCGCGCCTGTGGACGTCACGGTCGAGGATAGCTGGCGGCGCATCGCCCGCGCACTGGCCACGGTGGAGAAGGACCCCGCGGCCTGGGAGGGCAAGTTCTTCTCGGCGCTGGAGGATTTCCGCTTCCTGCCGGCGGGCCGCATCACCGCCGGCGCGGGAACCAAGCGCGACGTGACGCTGTTCAACTGTTTCGTCATGGGCACTATCCCTGACAGCCTGGCCGGGATCTTCGACATGCTGAAGGAGGCCGCGCTGACCATGCAGAAGGGCGGCGGGATCGGCTATGATTTCAGCACCATCCGCCCCAAGGGCGCGGATGTGAAGGGCGTGGCCGCGGATGCCTCGGGGCCGCTTTCCTTCATGGATGTGTGGGACGCGATGTGCCGCACCATCATGTCGGCGGGCAGCCGGCGGGGCGCGATGATGGCGACCATGCGCTGCGATCACCCCGACATCGAATCCTTCATCTCGGCCAAGTCCGACCCGGCGCGGCTGCGCAATTTCAACGTCTCGGTTCTGGTGACCGACGCCTTCATGGAGGCGGTCAAGGCCGGCAAGAGCTGGGATCTGGTCTTTGACGGCAAGGTCTACCACACGGTCGAGGCCCGCGATCTGTGGAACAAGATCATGCGCGCCACCTATGATTACGCCGAGCCCGGCGTGATCTTCATCGACCGCATCAACCAGATGAACAACCTCGCCTATTGCGAGACCATCGCGGCCACCAACCCCTGCGGCGAGCAGCCGCTTCCGCCCTATGGCGCCTGCCTGCTGGGCTCGATCAACATGGCGCGGCTGGTGAAGAACCCGTTCGAGAGCATCGCCGAGCTCGACGAGGCGGAGCTCGACGATCTGGTCGCCACCGCAGTGCGGATGATGGACAACGTGGTGGACGCGTCGAAATTCCCGCTGCCGCAGCAGGCGGAGGAGGCGCGGAACAAGCGCCGGATCGGGCTGGGCGTGACCGGGCTGGCCGACGCGCTGCTGATGGTGGGGCTGCGCTACGGCTCGGACGAGGCGGCGCGCCAGACCGAGCGCTGGCTGCACCGGATCGCCCGCGCCGCTTACCTGGCCTCGGTGGAGCTGGCCCGGGAGAAGGGCGCCTTCCCGCTGTTCGACAAGGAGAAATACCTGGCCAGCGGGGCGCTCCAGGCCATGGACGAGGACGTGCGCGCGGCGATCGCCGAACACGGCATCCGCAACGCGCTGCTGACCTCGATCGCGCCGACGGGCACGATCTCGCTTTACGCCGGCAACGTGTCGAGCGGCATCGAGCCGGTCTTCGCCTACAGCTATACCCGCAAGGTGCTGCAGAAGGACGGCTCGCGCACCGAGGAGGAGGTGGTGGATTACGCCGTGCGCCTGTGGCGCGAGAAATTCGGCGACGCGCCGCTGCCGGACTATTTCGTCAATGCCCAGACGCTGGCGCCGCTCGATCATGTGCGCATGCAGGCGGCGGCGCAGAAATGGGTGGATTCCTCGATCTCCAAGACCATCAACTGCCCCGAGGACATCAGCTTCGACGATTTCAAGGATGTCTACCTGCAGGCCTATGAGACCGGCTGCAAGGGCTGCACCACCTACCGCCCGAACGAGGTGACGGGCTCGGTGCTCAGCGTCAGCGAGGAGAAGAAGGCCGATGCCTCGGCCCAGCATATCGCCACCTCGCATGGCGAGGGCAGCCAGGTGCCGCCCGCCGATGTCGTCTATATCTCGGAGCCGCTGGACCGGCCGCAGGCGCTGGAGGGCAACACCTACAAGCTCAGGTGGCCCGACAGCGAGCACGCGATCTACATCACCATCAACGATGTGGTGGTGAACGGCCACCGCCGGCCCTTCGAGGTGTTCATCAACTCCAAGAACATGGAGCATTACGCCTGGACCGTGGCGCTGACCCGGATGATCAGCGCGGTGTTCCGGCGCGGCGGCGACGTGTCCTTCGTGGTTGAGGAACTGAAGGCCGTGTTCGACCCGCGCGGCGGGGCGTGGATGCAGGGCAAGTACATCCCCTCGATCCTGGCCGCGATCGGCGGCGTGATCGAACGCCACCTGGTCGCTATCGGCTTCATCCCCGGAGAGGGGATGGGCCTGAAGACCGACCCGCAATACGAGGCGATGGCCGTGGGTGAGCGCCCGCGCGGCCCGGCCTGCCCGGCCTGCGGCGCCTATGAGATGCGGATGGTCGAGGGCTGCATGACCTGCATGAGCTGCGGCCATTCCAAATGCGGCTGACCGCGGCGCGGCCCGCGACGCCGTGAAAGCCAGCATCAACCTGCGGTTTGACCGGTTCAGACCGCAACTGTGACCGGCACAAGAGTGCCATCGCGACACGGGTCGCGGTGGCATTTTTTTTCTTGCTCCGATCTGTCGATCGGTGTCGCCGCCACTGGCGGACCGCGCGCGAAGACGCTGCATTGGCGATGATGGCGCAACTGCTTTCGGCCGGGACAGAGATATTCCAGGCCGGACCCGGGCCGCAGCCAGCGGCCGGTTCGCCATCTTGCCACACCGTGGCGCCCGCGGCCCTTGAGCGTTTCGTGAAACGATCTTCCGCCGGGCGTGACAGCAGTAACCCCAGGTCCCAGGCTGACGTTTTCCTGATCGCGGCCCGCTGCCGTGCGGCGCCCTGGAAGCGGCGTCTCATGACGGGCGCCGAATTACCGCGGCCCGTCGCTTCTGTTTACTGAGAGGAAGGCGCATGGCGACACGGCGGCTCGAGTTGCCGGACTATAGCGCCTCTCGGGCCGTCGGGGGTGAAGGGATGCGGCGTAGCTCGCCGTACCTGCCGTCCGTCGCGTTGGCGAAAACAGCGCGTACTTGCAATTCCGGCGTTCGGCTTGAACTCGTCGTCAATTCTGGGACCCCGCGGAAGAGGATTCATGAAGGTCACATTGCCGCGTTTCGTGTCGCGCCACCTTCCGTTGGCGCAGCAATTTAGATGCTTGACGGAATCGAGCGGTTAATTATCATGATAATATTAATAATAATGATGGTTCTAATGCCGGCAAACACACCGCGGCTCGCCCGCCAGAAACTCTCGGACCAAATCGTTGACCGCGTGAAGTGGTGGTTGATGTCGGAATCGATGCGTCCCGGCGACCGGCTGCCGCAGGAGAAGGACCTCGTGGACCTCTTCGGGGTCAGTCGGGGCACCATCCGCGAGGCGCTGAAGGCGCTGGAAGTGCAGGGGATCATCAGGGTCTCGGCCGGCCGCGCGGGCGGGGCTGTTGTCGTCGAGGTCCCGTATGAAACCGCCGCCAACCTGCTGGGCAACTATTTCTACTTCAAAGACCTTGGGGCGGACGAGATCTATGCCATGCGGCGGCAGGTTGAGCCGGAAATGGCGGTCACCGCGGTGGAGCATCTTACGGAAGAAGATTTCGCCAGGATGCAGGAGCTGATCGACGCCTGTGACAATGTCGAGGACACCCCCGAGGCCAGGCGCATGCAGCGTCTGAACGAGCTTGAGTTCCACAACGTGATCGCGCGGCGGTCGTCGAACTCGCTCTATTCCTTCAACTGCCGCTTCATAAACATGATCCTGGCGCAGCAGGTCACCGTCAAGAAGATGTATCTCGTCCGCCAGCAGGAGATCGACCGGGAAAACCGGGAGGCTCATGTCGAGCTTCTTGCCGCCTACCGCGCGCGCGACGCGGAGCGGGTGCGCAAGGCGATGACGCGTCACATGAGCCAGTGTTCCTGCCACCTCACCGATCTCGAAGCCGTTGTGGAAAAGCGGTTCTTCAACGCTACGGCGGGTGATCAGATGGGAAGCCTGAAGCGATGACGGACGGGGGGATGACGCACGCTTGCGGAGACGGGCCCGGCGACGCGGTGCTGTCCGTCAGGGGGCTGCGAAAGGAATTCCCGGGCGTGATTGCGCTCGACGGCGTCGATTTCGATGTGCGGCGCGGCGAGGTCCATGCCCTGCTTGGGGCGAACGGGGCCGGCAAGTCCACGCTGATCAAGATCGTTTCCAGCCTGTATCAACCGGATGGCGGGGAGATCTATCTCGAAGGGAAGAAAGTTTCCTTTGCATCGACGGCCGAGGCCATCCGGGCCGGGATCAGCGTGATCTATCAGGACTTCGCGCTCGTCCCCGACCTGAGTGCCGCCGAGAACATCTTTCTCGGAAACGAGAAACTTGGGAAATTCAACACCATAGACCGGGCAGCCCAGCACCGGGAGGCGGAACGGCTGCTTGAGTTGGTCGGCGCAACCTTCCCCCCGACGGCGCTGGTTTCTGAGCTGGGCACCGGCAAGCGACAACAGCTCGAGATCGCCAAGGCGTTGAGGGGCCAGGCCAAGGTGCTGATCCTGGATGAACCCACTGCCTCGCTCAGCCATGCCGAGGCGGAGCGCCTGTTCGAGGTTGTCCGGCGCCTGGCGGACGAAGGCGTGGGCATTGTCTATGTGAGCCATCGCCTTGAAGAGATCGCCCCGCTGGTGGATCGCGTAACCGTCCTGCGCGACGGCGTTTCTGCCGGAACCTATCCGGCCGATGCCATCGACCGCGGCAAGATCGTCTCCCTCATCACGGGCAAGGCCGGGCAGGCCACCCACCAGAAGCGCCAGGGCCGCCAGCAGGCCGGGGATGACGCCCCTCTGCTCGAGGTCCGGGGCCTCACGCGCGTCGGCGAATTCGAGGAACTCTCCTTCTGCGTGAGGCCCGGCGAAGTGGTGGTGTTGACGGGGCTGGTCGGCGCCGGGCGCACGGAGCTTCTGGAAACGCTTTTCGGAGTGCGGCCGGCGCATCGCGGAGAGGTCCGGATTGGCGGCAAGACGGCCGCCATCTCGAAGCCGCAGGACGCGATTTCCTCGGGCATCGCCCTGATCCCGGAGGACCGGCGCGGCCAGGGCGTCTCCGTCATCATGTCGATCGGCGAAAACATCGCGCTTCCAATCCTGAGGCGCTTCATGGGACGGCTCAGCCTGAACCGGCGCCGGATTGCGGACCATGCGGATGCGCTGATTGACCGGCTCGCCATTCGGACCCCTTCGGCCGGCACCCATGCCGGCGCGCTTTCGGGGGGTAACCAGCAAAAGGTCGTATTGGCGAAATGGCTGTCCACCGATGCGCGCGTGTTCCTTTTCGACGAGCCCACGCAGGGCGTCGATGTCGGGGCCAAGGCCGAAATCTATGCACTGATCGATGCGCTTGCCGCCGAGGGGCGGGGGGTCCTGATGGTTTCTTCCGATCTGGAAGAGGTCCTTGCCGTCGCGGATCGCACCCTGGCCATGCGGTCCGGCCGGATCGTCGCTGAATTCGAAAACGCGGACCTTCCGGCAAGCCGGATCGTGGACGCGATAACACACGGATAGAACGATGAGCGTCACTGTTTCCACCAAGACTCCCTCCGAAGCCGGGCGGAAGGCGCCGCGCACCCCGACCATAGACGCCGCCGTCCTGGGGCCGGGTCTGGCGCTGCTCGTGATGTTCATCGTCTATTCGATTGCGAGCCCGTATTTCCTGACAACGCAGAATATCACCAACGTCCTGGTGCAGAGCGCACCGCTGCTGATCCTGGCGGCCGGGCAGACCTTTGCCCTGCTCATGGGCGGGCTTGACCTGTCTCAAGGGTCGATCATCAGCCTGGTGAGCGTCGTGACGGCCACGGTCATGATGAATTACGGCATCGTGCCGGGGGCGCTGCTCGGGATCGGCTCCGGAATTGCGGTGGGCCTGGTGAACGGCTTTCTGGTCGGCCGGGCGCGTATCCAGCCGTTCATCGTCACCCTGGGGATGCTCTACATCATCGCCGGCCTCGCATTGGTGGTGTCCGACGGTTCGACAATCTTCGGGCTGCCGCGTCCGGATGTGGACATCTTCTTCTGGTTCGGGGGCGGTTTCGTGGGCCCGGTGCCCGTGCCTATTCTGATCGCGGCCGTTCTTCTGGGTCTTGCCTATTTCGTGCTCGCACGCACGCCGATCGGGCGCCACATCTACGCCATTGGCGGGAATGAGCAGGTGGCCGTCATGTCCGGCATCGACGTGGGACGGGTCAAGATCTTCATTTTCGCGTTCAGCGGCGCCTATGCGGCCGTGGCGGGGTTCATGCTCAGTGGACGTGTCATCTCCGGGCAGCCCCTGCTGGGATCGGGCGAACTTCTGCTGCAGTCGATCGGCGCCGTCATCATCGGCGGCACAAGCATCTTCGGGGGGCGCGGCGGCGTGCTGCGCACGCTGCTGGGCGTCCTTGTCATCGCCTTCATGGTGAACGGCCTCAACCTGCTCACCATTTCGACCTTCACCCAGCAGGTGATCGTCGGCGCAATCATTATCTTGTCGGCTTGGGTGAATTCGTTCCGCCGCCGCAGCTGACAGAACAGAAGAATTCCGCCCCGCAACGAAAAACCACGGCGGGATACAACAGAGGAGAAGAACTATGGCGAGACTTGGAACCGTATTGCGCGGGGTTGGCCTGGCGCTGACAGCAACCCTTGCGACAGCCGGAGCGGCGACCACCGCGGCCGCGCAGGAAAAGCAGATCGCTGTCATGCTGCCCGCTGCCGGCGACCCGTATTTCAAGATGAAGTCCTTCGGCTATATCGACGAAGGCAAGAAGCGCGGCTACGACGTGGTGATCTACGACGCCGGCGGCTACGGCAACCTGCAAAAGCAGGTGTCCCAGATCGAGGACGTGATCCAGCGCAAGGTGTCTGGCATCGTTCTGGTCCCCTCCAGCTCGGACGGCACCGTTCCGGTGGTGGAGAAGGCGATCGCCGCCGGGATTCCGGTCATCAATGATGGCATCGCCACCAAATCCGACAAGATCACGGGCTTTGTCGGCGAGCCGTCCTATGTGATGACCGAGCTGCTGGCCGCCTATGCCGTGGACAAGCTGGGCGGCAAGGGCGATGTCGTCCTGCTGTCGGGCCCCAGCGGCCTGGACCTGACGCGGTTCCGCGTTGACGGCTTCAAGGATTACATCTCGAAATACCCCGGGATGCAGGTCGTCGCCGAGAAATACACCTCGACCTCGTCTGCCGAGGCGCTGACGACGATGCAGGACTTCCTGCAGTCCCGGCCCACCGTCAAGGTCGTCTATGCCTTCAACGGGCCGATCGCGATCGGCGCCGTGCAGGCCCTGCGCGCGGCCGGCAAGAAACCCGGCGACGTGATGGTCCTGACCACGGATATGGAGCCGGAAACCAAGCGCCTGATCGAGGAGGGCTGGATCGAGGCCACCGTCGTCAGCCAGCCGGTGACGATGGCGCGTCTTGCCGTGCAGCGCGCCATTGAGGCCAGCGAGGGCCAGTCGATTCCGAAGGAGACCCTGACCCAGGCCAGCCTGATTTCCAAGACCACGGTCGAGGCTGTCGACCTGTCCGGCCAGAGCGTCCCGGCCGACTGGAAATAACACCGATACAGGCGGCGGCCGGGCCGGCCGCCGCCCCTTCCGCAGCAGGAGAGAGCAAGATGACCACGCGGCGTTTCGACGGCACCGCCATTCCCAAGACGATCGTCAGCGGACCGGGCTGCCGTTCCGAGATTTCGGCCGAACTCGACAGGATGAAGGTGAATCGTGTGGCGATCGTCAGCAGCACGAGCCTGGCCGCCAGGACGCCCTTCCTGCGCGAACTCACGGAAACGCTTGGAAGCCGCGTCGTGGCGGTGATCGACCGCGTGGAATCCAACCTGCCGGTTCAATCGGTTCGCATGGCGGTCGAGACCATGAAACGCGAAAAGCCCGAGGCGATCATCGCCATCGGCGGCGGCATCGTGCACGACATGGCCAAGGCGATTGCCGTCATGCTGCCCAGCGGCCGCGACATCGTCGAATTTGTCAGCCGGTTCGAGCCGCCGGACACGTTTCACGGCATCGAGATCGACATCGAGCCGCTGCCGGTGCTGACCATGCCCAGCACGTTTTCGGCCGCCGACGTCGTTGCCGGCGGCGCGGTCACGGATACCGAGCGCGGCGAAAAGCTGATCTTCGTGCATCCCAAACTCACGCCGGCCGCCGTGTTCCTGGACGCCGAGGTGGTCGCCTCCACGCCGACCCGCATCCTGGCGGCAAGCGGCATGAACGCGATCCACCATTGCCTTGAGGCCAGCTATTCGAAGGGCGCGCAGCCCATCACCGATGCGTTCGCCTTTGCAGCGCTACGCAGCTTACTGGCCGTGCTGCCCGAATTTTCCGACGCGGGCAGCCCGCCCGCGCTGGACAGGGTCCAGACCGCCATCGACGCGGCGTCGATGTCGGGCCTGACCTATGCGAATTCCTGGCTCGGCATCGGCCACTCGGTCTGTCACAGCCTCGGCGGGCGCTACAACCTGTCCCACAGCGAGGCCAATTCGGTGATGGTCCTGCAAAGCCTCCGTTTCAACTTCGAGGCCGCCCGGCCCAAACTGGCCGAAGCCGCCCGCGCCGCAGGCGTATCGGTCTCTCCGGACGACAAGGCTGCGGCCGAGGCCCTGGTCGCTGCGGTCGAGGCGGTGTCGGATGCGATCGGCACCCCCAAGCGCCTGTCGGAGATCGGTCTGCCCCCCGGGCAGTCCGCAAGGATCGCCGAAGACGTTCTGGGCGACCCGCAGACCTATTGGAACCCGCGCCCGGCGACAGCCGATGAGATCATCAGCTGGCTGGACGCGGCTTGGTAACGCGGCGGACCGCAATAACGATGAAGGACAACAGATGCCTCTTCCCTTGACTGACCGCCTCGCCCTCCTGCGCGACGCCTTTCCGGCGGACGTGAGCGGCACGGTTCCGCTCTGGGTGAATGGAGAGTGGAGAAAAGGCACCCCGGGCGAAGAGTTTGCCTGCGTAGATCCGACTCTCGGCGAAACTCTCGTTCCGGTCGCCTCGAGCACGTCCGATGATATCGGTGCCGCGGTCGAGGCCGCAAAGCGCGCTCAGCGGGCCTGGTGGGATCTCGACGGGCAAGACCGGGCGCGCGTGTTGCGGGGCATCGCAGACGGCATCCGCGCGAATGCAAAGGCATTGGGCACGCTCGACACGCTCGATGCGGGGCGGCCGATAAGGGATACGGTGGCGCGCGACACGGAGCGCGCCGCCCGTCTGTTCGAGTTCTTTGCCGGGACCACGGACCGGCTGCGCGGTGCGTTCATCCCGGTGCAGCCGGGCCGCAGCAACACCATCGAGTACGAACCGATCGGGATCGTGGGGGCAATCACGCCGTGGAACTACCCGCTCACCAACGCCGCGGGAAAAATCGCGCCGGCTCTGGCCACGGGCAACGCGGTGATCCTGAAACCGGCGGAGGATTCCCCGCTCTCGGCTCTGATGCTGGCCTGGGTCGCGCATCGGGCCGGGTTGCCTGCGGGTCTGCTGAACGTCCTGAACGGGCCCGGCCCGCGGGTGGGCGATGCCATGGTCCGCCATCCCGACATTGGCAAGATCACCTTTACCGGCTCGACATCCGTCGGCCGGACCATCGGGGCATTGGCGGGCGCCGAGCTGAAATCCGTGACCCTGGAGCTTGGCGGCAAGACCGGCTTCATGGTCTTTGCCGATGCGGACCTGGAACGCGCCGCCGATGCGCTGGTCTTTTCCGCGTTCAACAATGCGGGCCAGACCTGCACGGCGGGGTCCCGGCTTCTGGTCGAGGAACGTGTCGCCGGCGACTTCCTGAAACTGGTCTCCGCGCGGATCGAACGTATCCGGATTGGCGACCCGCTCGACCCGGAAACGCAACTGGGCCCCGCCATCTCGTCGCGGCACAGGGAGCAGGTTCTGGCGCGCATGGCCGAAGCGGAAAAAGCCGGGCTGGTGCCGCTGGCAACCTCATGCCCGCAATTGCCGGGGCACGGTTTCTTCCTGGCGCCGACCGTCTATGTCGACGTCGATCCGAAACTCGCTGTCGCACAAGAGGAAATCTTCGGCCCGCTGGTCACCGTCAGCACCTTCCGGGACGAGGATGAGGCGATCGCAATCGCCAACGGCACGCCATACGGGTTGGCGACGACGGCCTGGACCTCCGACATCTTCAGGGCCCGCAGGATTTCGCGCCGGGCGCAGACCGGTATCGTCTGGCTGAACACCGCCCACAGCCTTCACCCCGGTTCCCCCTATGGCGGGTACAAGCAGAGCGGCCTAGGCCTCGAAATGGGCGAGGAGGCGATCCGCCAGCACATGCGCATCAAGACCGTCTGGAGCGAGGATGGACCATGGCAGAGTCCCTGGGCGTCGGCCCCCGCATGACCGCGCCCTCGCCCCTTGAACAGATGGATGCCGGCCTTCGGCGGCAGCTCGCTGATGGGGCCGCAGCGCTGCGGCCCTGGCTGGTCGATCTGCGCCGCCATTTCCACCGCCACCCGGAGCTTGGCTGGCGCGAAGTGGAAACCACGCGCCGGATCGTCGCCGAGCTGACAGATCTGGGGTACGAGACGATATCGGGGCGCGACCTTCTGGGCGACACAGCGCGGTTGGGCATGAGCAGCGCAGCGATCCCGGGCGAAGGCGACACCGGCTGCCTGGCGATCTTCGATACCGGACGTCCGGGCCCGACCGTGTGCCTGCGGGTCGATATCGATGCATTGCCGATCAGGGAAGCGAACGAAAATCACAAACCGGCAGCCGAAGGCTGGGCATCCGAGGCGGAAGGCGTGATGCATGCCTGCGGCCATGACGGGCACATCGCGCTCGGCCTCGGCACTGCCCGCCTTGTCAGGCCTTTGCTCGAAAGCGGGCGAGGAAAGTTGAAGCTGCTTTTCCAGCCTGCCGAAGAGGGCGGGAGGGGAGCGCGCGCTGTTGTCGATGCGGGGTGGATGGAAGATGTCGATCTTTTCCTTGCCGTCCACCTGGGGCTGGGCGTTCCGTCCGGCACGGTCGCGCTGGACGTCAACGAGTTCCTCGCGACCAGGAAATACGCAGTCGCGCTGGAAGGCCGCCCTGCCCATGCCGGGAAAGAGCCCGAGGCTGGGCGCAACGCCTTGCTCGCGGCCTGCCAGATGGTTCCGGCGCTGCACGCTCTGGCGCAGTCCAGCATCGCCGGCGTGCGGGTCAATGTCGGGCGGCTTGAGGCTGGGACCGCACTCAATATCGTTCCGCAGTTCGCGCGTTTCGAATTCGAGATCCGCGCCGGGACGAACGAAGCGCTGGAGGATCTGGATCTCCGATGCAGGCGACTGGTCGAGGCCACGGCGCAGGCGCACGAGGTGCGAAGCGTGATGGAATTGCGGGGCAGCGCCGAAGCCTGGCGCAACCCGGGTGAGATGGTGACTTGGGCGGAGGGCATAAACCGCGCCACCTCGGTCTACGAGCATACGCTGCAGGACCACCCCTTCGGCGCCAGCGAAGACGCGACCGTTCTCGCCAATGCGGTCACGGCGGACGGGGGGCGAGCCGCCATTTTCGTGCTCGGAGCGGATCTTGCCGACGGCCACCACACCCCACATTTCGATTTCGACGAAGACGCGCTTGCGCCGGGCGTGCATCTGCTGGGAGCACTTATTGCCTCGGCCCTCGCGATCACGTCCGGAGAAGCCAGGAAATAACAACCGCCCACCCGCCCATTCCACGGTCCAATGTCCAGAAACCATTATCACGATCGAAACGAGGCCGTTCATGGGCCAGCAATCAAACCGTGCCACCCGGTTGGAGGAACATTTCCGGAGGTGCCAACGACGGTGATGATCGTCCGCACTCGGCTGCGCCGGGCGCTGGCGCGACCGGAAAGACAGACAGAGCGGCGCGCGCGCTCCATTGCCGGCCACCGGCGGCCAGGATCGGCGTCCAAGGGTGCGCTCGGGTTGACATGCAAGACAATTTCCGCGCCAATTCCGAATTGGTGTGGAAATTGTCTCACGTTGTCCTGTCGAGGTTCGGAATGACCCTGGCTGGCACCAGATCCTGAAGGAGACCGTATTGCAGCAGAACATTCAGCCTTTTGACGGTATCAGAGTTCTTGACCTGACACATGTGCTCGCCGGCCCCTTTGCCACCTATCAGCTTGCGGTTCTGGGGGCGGACGTCATCAAGGTCGAAAATCCATCCGATCCCGATATGGCCCGCGAATGGGGGCCGGAGCCTTCGCTCAATGGCAGGCGGATGGGCACGGCCTTCCTGACCCAAGGCGGCAATAAGCGCGCAATCGCGCTGGACTTGGCCACCGCCCAGGGGCGCGAGGTTCTGTTGAAGCTTGTGGAAGGCGCCGACGTGCTGGTTGAGAACTACCGTCCCGGCGCTCTTGCCGCACTGGGACTTGACGATGAGACCCTGGCGCGGGCGAACCCGCAGCTCATTCATGTCTCCATGTCGGCTTTTGGACAGCACGGTCCGCGCGGTGAAATGACGGCCTATGATTATGTGATCCAGGCGACGTCGGGGCTCATGGCGATGACAGGCACCAAGGAAGTGCACCCGATCAAGTTCGGCCCCGCGGCTGTCGACTATGCCACCGGCACGACGGGGGCTTTCGCGATCTCGGCGGCGCTTCTTCAGCGTCACCGTACCGGCAAAGGGCAGCGCGTGGATCTCGCAATGCTGGACGTTGCGATGGTTCTGATGAGCCTCGATCTGACGGCACTGACCCGCGCCGGGGTGGAGCCGGAGCCCTCGGGCAACCTGACTGTCCAGGCGACCTGCAATGCCTACCAGACAAAGGATGGGCTGGTGATGCTGGGCGCGAGCAACATGAAGCAATATCGGCGACTTTGGCGGGCGCTGGAGCGGCCCGATATGATCCGCGAAAGCTACGCGGCGCGCCACGAGGCTTTCGATGATGAGGTCGCGCTTCTGACGGATATCATGCTGACCCGCTCGGCGCAGGAGTGGGAAGACTATCTCCAGTCCCATCATGTGCCTGCCGCCCGGGTGAGGCGGATGCCCGAGGCCTTTCAGGATCCGCAGTTCCGAACGCGCAACGTCTTTGCCGAGATCGATGACCCTGAGACCGGCTCGCTGACGGTGCCTCTGAACGCGTTCAAGTTGGCTCATGGAGGTGGACGGCTGGAGCGTGTGCCGCCGCGGGTCGGTCAGCATTCGGAGGAAATTCTGCGCGAATTAGGCTACGATGAAGCAGAGATTCCCGCAGTGCTCAGTGCTTGCGGACAGGACCGCGCCTGAACGGGAAAAGTGCGAAATGCCAGCTATTAATTGTTGACTTTGAATGGGAAATACAAAACATTTATCCATATAATGTTTAGTAATGGTTCTGATTTGATCTGACATTGGGGCTGGGAGGAACAGTGGGCGAAATAAGGGAAATCCGGCTCGTCGGCTTGAAGCACGACCTGCCAGAGGGGCGCGCTTACGGCGCGTCCATGGGTCTGGCGACATCGCGGCAGACAGGCCTCATCTTCGTTGAACTGGCCGACGGGACGGTCGGGCTCGGCGAGGCGTGGGGGCCGCCTGGCGTCAGTGCTGCGTATCTTGATCTGATCCGCCCATATTTCATTGGTTGCAGCGTTTTCGCCTTTGAGCACGCGGTCGATCTGGTGCTTTCGCGCCACTACCATTTCGGCATCCAGAACCAGATGATGTCGGTGATCTCCGGGATCGACGTGGCCGCGCGGGACGCGGCCGCGAAGCGGTTGGGCGTGCCGTTATACGACCTGATCGGCGGCGCGCGTGAACTTGAGGTGCCCATCTATGCCTCGGGCGGCTACATTACCGCGGCGCCCGAAGCGGATTTCGAAGCGCAAATGGCGCAGATCGCAGGGGGCGGTTTTTCCTCGGTCAAGATCAAGATCGGTATGTCGCCCGCCTCGGACGAGTGGCGTGTGACGAAGGCGCGCGAGGTGCTCGGCGACGATGTCGAGCTCCTGGTGGACACCAATTCCAACTACACCGTCGACGTGGCGCTGGAGAGCATGCGCCGGATCGAGAAATACCGCATCGGCTGGTATGAGGAGCCGCTGTCGCCGCTGGATTTCGAGGGCTACGCCGAACTGTGCCGGCGCGCCCCGATCCCCGTGGCCACCGGAGAGGCTCTCTATACGGCGCATGATTTCAAGCGGCTGGCCGACATCCGCGGGGCGCACATATTGCAGCCGGACCTGTCGCTCTGCGGCGGGCTGGGGCAGGGGCGGCGGATCGCCGATATCGCCCGTCTGTCGCATATGCGTCTGTCGCCGCATGTCTGGGGTTCGGCCGTGGGGCTGGCGGCTGCGTGCCATTTCGTTGCCTCGCTCAGCGGCTACCCCCATGCCGGCCACTGCCCGAAACCCTCGCTACTGGAATACGACGTGGGCGAGAACCCGTTGCGGGACGAGCTGCTGAAAACGCCGATCGTTCGCAAGGGCAACAAGGTGCTGGTGCCCGAAGGGCCGGGTCTTGGGATCGAACTGGATGAGGCCGCGCTCGCGCGTTTCGCCCAATGAAGGAGGTCGGGCTGCTGGATCAACGCGAAGATGCGACCGCCGGTCTCGGAAAGAGCATTCTCGAGATCAGCGACTTGAAAGTGCATTTTGATGCGGGCGAGGACCAGGTCGCCAAGGCGGTCAACGGTGTCAGCCTGCGTGTCGCGCCCGGCGAGACACTGGCCGTGGTGGGGGAGTCGGGCTCGGGAAAATCGGTGACGGGTTTGACCGTCATGCGGATCCTGATGCGCGCGCCTGCGCGTATCGTGGGCGGTAAGGTACTCTATACCCGCAAGGACGGCCGGCAGGTGGATCTGTTGACCCTGTCCGAGAAGGAAATGAGCGCCCTGCGCGGCAGCGAAATCTCGATGATCTTTCAGGATCCGATGTCGTCGCTCAACCCCGTGTTTTCCGTCGGCGAGCAGATTGCCGAGGGGCTGCGCCTGCATCAGCGCCTGTCGCGCCGCGCCGCGCGAAGTCGTGCCATAGAATTGCTGGAACTTGTCGGAATCGCAGAGCCCGAGGCCCGGGTGGCCGCGTTTCCCCATCAGCTTTCCGGCGGGATGCGGCAGCGCGTAATGATCGCCATGGCGCTGGCCTGCGCGCCGCGACTGCTGATTGCGGACGAGCCCACCACGGCTCTGGATGTGACGATTCAGGCACAGATCATGGATCTGTTGAAATCGCTCAAGGCCCAGACGGATATGGCGATGATCTTCGTCACCCATGACCTGAATCTCGTTTCTGAGATCGCTGACCGCGTTGCCGTGATGTATTGTGGCCAGGTGGTGGAGGAAGGCGAGGTGGCCGAGGTTCTGGAGCGCCCGCGCCACCCTTATACGCGCGCGCTGATGGCCTGCATGCCCCAGGTCGATCCCGACACGCAGAAAGTTTTCGTCCAGCCCATTCCAGGCCGCATTGCCAATCCACTTTCGCCGCCTGACGGGTGCAAGTTCCATCCGCGTTGCGGATATGTGACCGAGGCCTGTCGCGCGCAGGAGATCTCGCTCCGAGACACCGGGCAGGGCCATATGACGCGCTGCATCCGCTGGGGAGAACTGGGATGAGCGCAGAAACAACTGGGATGAGCGCAGAAACAGAAGCCAATACACCGCCGAAAGGCGCGCCCGTCCCGCTGCTTGAGGCGCGCGGCATCGTCAAGCATTTTCCCGTCCGGCGCGGCCTTCTGGGGCGAACCACGGGGCATGTGCGCGCAGTCGACGGGATCGACCTGTCTCTGGCCGCGGGCGAATGCCTGGGCGTCGTCGGGGAGTCAGGTTCGGGGAAATCGACACTGGGCCGGGTTCTGCTGCGCTTGATTGAACCTACAGCAGGTGAAATCCGGTTCGAGGGCACGGATGTGGCCGCGCTGTCCCCCGAGGAGCTGCGTGTCTTTCGCGCGCGGATGCAGATGATCTTCCAGGATCCTTATGCCAGCCTGAATCCACGCATGAAGATCGGCGCCTGTCTGCGCGAGGTGATCCGCCTGCACAAGGTGTGCCCGGAATCCGAGATCGAAGACCGTGTCGCCTACGTTCTGTCGCGCGTTGGAATGAGTCCCGATCACGCCGAGCGTTACCCGGCGGCCTTCTCCGGTGGGCAGCGCCAGCGGATCGCCATCGCCCGCGCGCTGGCGGCTGGACCGAAATTCATTGTGGCGGACGAGCCGGTCTCTGCGCTGGATGTTTCAATCCAGGCCGAGGTGATCCAGCTGCTGCAGGAATTGCGGCGTGAATTGTCGCTTGCCACGCTTTTTATCAGTCACGATCTCTCGGTCGTCGAAGTCGTGGCCGACCGGGTGCTGGTGATGTATCTTGGCCGCGTGATGGAGGCGGCGCCCGCCTCCGAACTTTTCGCTCGCCCCAGCCATCCCTACACCCGCGCACTGCTTTCGGCGGTGCCCAGTCGGAGGCCCAAACCCGCGCGCACAGTTCTAACGGGCGAAATCCCCAGCCCATCCTGCCCGCCTTCCGGGTGTGTTTTCCGAACGCGCTGCCCCCATGCGCTGCCAGATTGCGCACAGGATCGGCCAGAACTGCGCCAAGTGGGAACTGACCATTTCTCCGCCTGTATCCGCGACGACCTGGATCGGGGGCGCGTGGCATGAGCGGCAAGACGGCCATCGTGATCGGCGCGCGGGGCTTCGTCGGCTCGAATACGGTCCGCGCCTTCCTCGCGGCAGGGTGGAAGGTGCATTGCTTCGGGCCAGCGGCAGAGCATGACATGCTGGCCGACATCCGGGGCCAGATCGAGGAAACCATCGGTTCGGTCGAGGACGTCGAGGCCATGGCGGCGGCCATGGCCGACAGCGGCGCGGAGGTGGCGCTCAATTTCGCGGCCTTCTCGGCCGGCGATGGCGGGCTTGCAAAGTCCGGGGAACTGGATGCGGACCGAGCCTTTGAAATCAACGTCAATGGATTGCGCCGAAGCTTCGATGCGGCACTTGAGGCCGGAGTGGGGCGGGTGCTTTGGTCCTCTTCCACCACGCTTTATGGCCCCTCGGCGCACTATCCGGACCAGCCGATCACGGAAACCGCCGAGCCGCGCCCGCAGGGCGTCTACGGGCTCACCAAGGCCATGGGCGAGCAGCTGTCGCTCTATTACCGCGACCGGCACGGGCTAGAGACGGTGGCGGTTCGCCTGCCGCTCGTTTTCGGACCCGGGCTCTGGTATCGCGGCGCGGCCGTGGCGCTGATGGATATGCTTAGGGGCGCGCGGTCCGGTGGGCGGCACGTTCTGACGGGGCCCGATACCCCGGTGGATCTGATGTATGTGCCTGATTGCGCCGAGGCGCTGGTGGTCATTGCCGCGCATCCCGGGGCGGTGCCCGAACGGCTGAACATCAATGGTTTCACCACCAGTTATCCCGATCTCGCCCGCGCGGCAGAGGCGGCGGTGCCGGGTTTCGAGGTGGCGTTCCATGCCCGGCCTGCGCCCGTCGTCTACCCGCTTATCAGCACCGGCCTGTTGGAGGCCGAGATCGGCTTTCACCCGCGCTTCGGCCTTGAGGACGCAGTGCGGGATTTCATCGAACGAGAAGGGGCAGCTGATGCTTGAAGAGACGCTGAAGACCATGGGCTTCGAACTGCCGGAGCCGGCAAAGCCGTCATTTCAGTATGTGCCGGTGACCGTCCACAACGGCGTCGCCTATGTGAGCGGGCAGATGCCCAAGGTGGACGGCGAGGTCCGCGTCTTCGGCAAGGTGGGCGCCGAGGTCTCGCTGGAGGAAGCGCAGGACGCCGCGCGTGTCTGCATCCTGCAGGGGCTGGCCTGCCTCGTCGATGCGATCGGCGGCTCGGACCGGATCGAGAAGATCCTCAAGGTCAATGGCTATGTGGCCTCCGCCCCCGGCTTCAACCAGCAGCCGAAGGTGCTGGACGCGGCTTCCTACCTGCTGGTGGAGGCGCTGGGCGACGCAGGCCGGCACGCGCGCGCCGCGGTCGGCGTGGCCGAACTGCCGCGCAACGCCCCGGTGGAAATCGAAATGACCGTGGCCGTGCGGGCCTGACCCTTTGCCCAGAAAGGACGCAAAGATGAGCAAGTGGTACGAACTGTCCGAGATGACCTCGGTGGAATTCGCAAAGGCGCGCGAGGACATCCGTATCGCGCTGGTGCCCGTCGGCGCAACCGAACAGCACGGCCCCAACCTGGCCATGGGCACGGATTATGTGATCGCGCACCGCTTCTGCCAACGGATCGCCGCCGGCATTCATCCGCAGGCGGTGGTCGTGCCTCCGGTGCCTCTGGGGCTCTCTTATCATCACATGGGCTTTCCCGGCACGCTGTCCTTCTCGCCCGAGACCTTCACGGCGGTGTGTTTCGACATCGCCAAGTCGCTCAAGCACCAGGGCATTGACCATGTGCTCTTCGTCAATGGTCACAACGGCAACAGCGCGGTGCTCAACGTGGCGGTGACCAAGATCCGCTACGATCTCGACATGCAGGCGGCGGTGGCCTTCTGGTTCCAGCAGGCCAGCGACCTGGTGCGCGAGGCAGGTCAGACCGAACGGTTCGGCCATGCCTGTGAGGTGGAAACCTCGGTGCTGATGGCACTTCAAGGCGACATGGTGCGGGAGCACGCGCTCGAGCCGGGCGACATGAAGCCGGTCACGCTGAAATACGCGTTCAACAACCAGCCGTTCTTCCATACCGTCCCCGTCCCGTTTCATGAGCAGACGGGTAATGGCGTCTTCGGCGATGCCCGGCTGGCCAGCAGGGAGATGGGCGAACGCCTGGTCGCGGCGGCCGTCGAACGCACGATCGAATTCATCGAAACCTTCATCGAAAGCTGAGGAGAAAACATCGGAAAGGGAATGAACCGCTTCGCGATCATGGGATGACAAGCCAAAGCGGCAGGCGCCGAAAGCACCCGAACATTCGGCCCGATCGTGGAGTGAACGCAAGAAATTTCGGGAGCAACAGGGAAATTCAACATGTATAACAATAGACTACTGTCAACCATGCGCAAGCTGGGGGGGGCCGCCGCGGTAGCTGTTACTGCTCTGGCCATGACACCCGCCGCCTTTGCCCAGGAAGAAAAGCCCTACGGGCCGGATCCCGAACAGGAGATCCGCGGCGGCGTGCTGACCGTTGGCTCGCTGGTCGAACCGCCCGCGCTGGACCCCTTCCACCAGGGCGCAGATGCCCGGATCCGGGTCACCACCCTGATCTACCAGGGCCTGTTCTACGAAGGGCTGTCGGGCCCCGTGCCGCTTCTGGCGAAAAGCTACGAGGTTTCGGACGACGGGCTGAGCTACACCTTCTCGCTGCGCGAAGGGGTCAAGTTCCACACCGGGCAGGACATGACCGCCGCGGACGTCAAGTATTCCTATGACTATCTGCGCAACCCGGATAACGGTTCGCCCGGCGCCGGGGATCTGAACACCGTGGCCAGCATCGATGTCGTCGACGACCATACCGTCGTCTTCAACCTGGAACAGCCGAACGCCTCGCTTCCGGTGACGCTGGGCAACAAATACGGCGCCGTGGTTCCGGTTGGAACCTTCGACGACGAAGGCGCGCGCGCGGCCCTGAACCGGAAGAGCGTCGGCACCGGGCCGTTCAAGATCGCGACCTATGAAACCAACAGTTTCCTAGAGCTGACGGCTTTCGAAGACTACTGGCAGGAAGGCCTGCCCTATCTCGACGGGATCACCTTCCTCTACATGCCCAACAGCGCGGCGCTGCTGGTCGCGCTCAAGAACAAGCGGATCGACTTCGCGAGGCTGGGCCGGCCGCAGGACTCCGAGCAGCTCGCCGGCATCGACCACCTGAACGTTCAGCGTTGGGCCTCGCTCGGTCAGAAGCCGCTCGATCTGGATTCCAACTACGGGCCGCTCAAGGACGTCCGGGTGCGCCAGGCTATCGCACTGGCTGTGGACAAGGAAGAGATCTTGCAGGCGGCCTTGGGCGGCTACGGCAAGGTGATCCACACCGTGCCGGCGGGCATGGAGGAAAGCTGGGGCGTCCCGGTGGAGGAGCTGGAATTCCAGACCCGTGATATCGAACGCGCCAAGGCGCTGATGGCTGAGGCCGGCTACGCCGACGGCGTCGAGATGGATCTCACCACGATCACCGGGTACGACTGGATGGACCCGGCGGCCGTGACCCTGCGCGAGCAGCTTTCGGAAATCGGGATCACGTTGAACATCAAGCGCGTGGACCTGGGTGTCTGGATCGACAATTTCCGCAACAAGAACATGGGCCTGACATTCAACGACTGGCCCACTCTGCCGGATCCGAACATGCTGTTCTTCCGCCATTTCCACAAGCGCCCCGAGGGCGCGGACTTCCGGAACTGGAACAACGACGAGGCCTCGGCGCTGCTGGATGCGGGCCGCAAGACCAGCGACCCCGCGGAGCGCAAGAAGATCTATGCCGAGTTCCAGAAGGTCCTCGACCGCACGGTGCCCACGATCATGCTGTTCAGCGCCGACATCGTGACCGTGGCAAACGAGCGGGTTCGGAACCTGTATCAGCACCCGACGGGCTGGTACTTCGGCCTGGCCAAGACCCAACTCGCACAGTGACCCCGCCCGGCCGCACCCGCGGCCCGGCACGAACAGGGCTCCTCCCGGCGCGCCGCGCCGGTGGGGGCCGATCACCGGGCGGCGCGGCACCATGACCACGCACCCGAAACAGGAAGTGAAGCATGGGATCCTACCTCGTAAAACGTCTTGCGGCCTCGTTGTTGACCGCGATCCTTTCCAGCATCGCCGTGTTCCTGATCGTGCGGGCCGTGCCCGGCGACGTGGTGGCGCAGATGCTGGGGCAGTCGGGCGGCAGCGGCTCGCAGGCCGAGGAGGCGTTGCGCCGGTTCTTCGGCCTGAATGAACCGCTGTATGTCCAGTATCTGGACTGGCTGGGCGGCGTCCTGCGGGGCGATCTGGGCCAAAGCTGGGTGCGCGGGCAGCCGGTGATGGAGATCGTGTTCAAGGCATTCACTGTCACCCTGCAACTGGGGCTGATGACGCTGGCCTTCGCCACGATCATAGGGGTGCCGCTGGGCCTTGTTTCGGGGCTTTTCGAGGGGCGCCGCATCGACACCGCGATCCAGGCGTTCAACATCCTGGGGCTGTCGGCGCCGGTGTTCTGGCTGGGCCTGATCCTTCTGATCGCGGTCTCGAGCCTTTTCGCGTGGTCGCCGCCACTCATCTACCGCACGCCCTTTCAGAACTTGTCGGACAACCTGTCCACGCTGCTTCTGCCGATGCTGTCGCTGGGGCTGCTGCAGGCCGCGGCCTACAGCCAGTTTACCCGACAATGCGTTGTCGGCGCCTTCTCCGAGGACTATGTGCGCACCGCGCTGGCGAAGGGCCTGCCGATGCGCGTGGTTTTCGCAAAGCACATCCTTCGCAACATCATGATTTCGCTGGTCACCTTTATGGGGCTGATCCTGATTCAGATCCTGGGCGGCGTCGTGGTGATCGAGTCGCTCTTCGCGCTGCCGGGGCTGGGACGGCTGCTCATCACCGCGATCGAGACCCGCGACTACCCAGTGGTCCAAGGCGCGCTGCTGATGGTCGTGTTCAGCGCGCTGCTCGTGAATCTATTGGTCGACATGCTCTATCATGTGATCGATCCCCGGGTGAGGGTGGACGCATGAGCACCGAGGCACCTCAACTGATGCAATCCGATCCGAAGCTCTCCGGTGCGGGCCGCTCGCGCGGCGCCCTGAAGCGAACCCTGAACTTCATGCGGCGCGAGCCGTCCTTTGCGCTGGGACTCTCGCTGACAGTGCTAATTCTGTCCATTGCACTGTTTCCGGGGCTTTATTCCAGCGTTTCGCCGACCGATATCGATACCACCGCCGCTCTGCAGCCTCCCAGCGCGGCACATTGGTTCGGCACCGACGAACTGGGCCGCGACATCTATTCGCGCTCGATCCATGGCACGCGGGTGACGCTGTCGATCGTTGCGGGGGCGATGCTGATTTCCGCCTTTTTCGGCGGGTTGCTGGGTGTGGTCGCCGGTTTTGTGGGCCGGCTGACTGACATGGTGTGCGGGCGGGGCATCGATGTGGTGCTGTCCTTCCCGCCGATCATTCTGGGCGTCGTCATCAGCGGGGTGCTGGGCCCCAGCATCACGAACCTGGTGCTGGCGTTGTCCATTGTGTACATCCCCGTGTTCTTCCGTATCGCGCGGTCCGGCGCGATCACCGAAACGTCGCGGACCTATGTGGAGGCGGCGCGGTCCGTGGGCTTGACCGGGCGGGCCATTCTGTTCCGGCACATCCTGCGCAACGTGATGCCTCTGATCATGCTGCAATACATGATCCTGTTCCCGCTGGTGCTTCAGATCCAGGCGGCATTGGGTTTCCTCGGCCTCGGGGTGCAGCCGCCCACACCCGACTGGGGGGCGATCCTGGAGGAAGGCAAGGATTACATCCTCTTCGCGCCATGGATATCGCTGTTTCCGGGGCTGTTCATCATGGTGTCGGCTCTGTCCGTCACGCTGATCGGACGCGGCCTTCAGAAACGGATGAACCGATGAAAATGGGTTGGCCGGCGGCAAGGGTGACGCCCGCGCCGCCCTCAGATGCCGTGAACGGAGGCGAGGATCTCGTTCAGATACCGCCGGATGCCTTGGCTGGCTTCGTCCGTGCGCCCGGCGCGAAGCGCCTCGACGATATGTTCGTTGGCGCGCAGGGTGGCGGCACGGACATCATCGGGGATGATGCCGTTGTCGCCGGCGCGGCCCCACTGGTCTTCGCGCCGCGAACGAATGATGGCCTCGAAAATCTGCACCAGGAAGCGGTTTCCCGTTGCACGCATCATGGTCAGGTGCAGTTCGTATTTCCATTCCTTGTATTCGGACCAGTCGCGCGCGTCGCGAATGCCATCGAGACAACGTTCCATCGCTGCGAAATCGCTGTCATCGGCGCGTTCCACCACCAGATTCGCGATCTGCGGCTCCAGCAGCGCCCGCACCTCGAGGATCTCCTGAAGCGACAGGTTCATGCCAAGCGAGGTGGGGGGGCGGTCGGTCGCGGCGCCGCCGGTCACGAATGTGCCGCGCCCCACTTGCCGCGACACCGTGCCCTCGCGCACCAGCGTGTCAAGCGCCTGCCGCACCGAATTGCGCGCCGCGCCAAACTGTTCGGACAATTCGCGCTCGGTTGGCAGCTTGCTGCCCTTCGCGAAATCGCCGTTGCGAATTGCCTGCACGATGGATGTGTAGATCGCCTCGCGGTCCGCAGCCGCCTTCTGCCGAATATTGGTGCGACCTAATGGTTTTGAACTATCTGCAAGCATTCGCTCTTCCGGAAGGTTGGGACGCTGACCGCACCGTGGATGCCGCGGAACATAGCGTCTGCTGCATCCTGCGCAAGCAAGACAGCGTAACGACCATTCGGAACCCTGCATCGCGTTGCACCAACGTCGCTCCAATATTCAGATACAATCAAGACCAAAATTACATTGGTTTACAAATGGTTGCAATAGCGGAGCGTGATGCAGTCATTTCCGCCGGACCCGCGCTTCGGCGCGCCCGGCGTCCTTGTAAGGGAGAACGACCATGCCGGTAGGCACCGCACGACTTTTCAAGGGAGACTCGAGCCGTGTCGACCTGACCGCCGGTTCTTGGCGGGCGCTCTATCCTTGGCGGGGCGCAGTGAGATTGACCTGTGCCGACGGCACAGCTGAAACGTTACAGGCGGGCGAGGGCCGGGCGCTGGGGCGTGCCGCCTGCCGGATCGACACGCTCGATCCCGCCGGGCGCTATTTTCTGTGGGAGGTCGATGCTTCCGGCGCGGCCGGTGCAGACGTGCCGAGCGGGCTTTCCGAACTCATGCGCTACGACATGCCGCTTCTTCCCGGGGAGCGTGCGGCAACCGGGCATGAGGCCGTGCTGCGCTTCGAACGGGTCGACCTTAAACCGGGTGTCGAGACTCCGCGCCATACGCACCTCGGCAGCGGTTTGCGGGTGCTGATCGAGGGCCATCTGGAAGCACAGATCGACGATCACCTTCGCGAACTCCGCCCCGGGGATTCCTGGCTTGAGAAGGGGCCCGGAGAGGCGGTGATCGGCCGCTCTGCCCAGGGCTGCCTCACGGCCTTTGTCCGCCTGTTGGTCTTGCCGGCAGACGCCTTGGGGGAGGACTCCTTCGTCTTCCTGGACGACGGAGAGGTCCGCCGCCCGCGGCCCGCCGCCTACGAACGTTTCCATGAAGAGAGGATTGTCCTTTGACGCAACAAGTTACGACAGCCGCAAAAAAACCTCGCCGGGGTGGAGAAATTCTCGCTGACGGGCTGATTGCCAACGGCGCAACGACCCTCTTCGGCGTGCCCGGCGAGAGCTTCCTCGCGCTGCTTGATGCCATTCACAACAGGAAGGAGGCGCTGCGCTTCATCTCCTGCAGGCAAGAGGGCGGTGCCGCCTACATGGCCGATGCATATGCCAAGCTGACCGGCAGGCCGGGTGTCTGCGTGGTGACACGCGGCCCCGGTGCCTGCAATGCCAGCATCGGCGTTCACACCGCTTTTCAGGATTCAACGCCGATGATCGTGCTGATCGGTCAGGTCGCCCGGGGGCACCGGGAACGCGAGGCCTTCCAGGAGGTCGAGTTCCGGCACATGTTCGCGCCTTTCGCCAAATGGGTGGCCGAAGTGGATTGCGCCGAACGCATCCCAGAGCACCTGAGCCATGCCTTTCACCTGGCGCAGTCGGGCCGGCCCGGACCCGTGGTGCTGGCGCTCCCGGAAGACGTCTTGACGGAATTGGCCCAAGTCGAGGATCTGCCGCCGGCGCGCAAGGTCGTGGCGGCGGCGGGGCCTGCGGACGTGGATGCCGTGCAGGCGGCGCTGGCGCGCGCGGAACGGCCGCTCTGTATCCTCGGGGGGCCAGGCTGGAGCAACGCGGCGAAGGAAGCCTTCGAAGAATTCGCTGAGCGCTCCGGTCTGCCCGTCGTCACTTCGCTGCGTTGCCAGGATTATTTCGACAATGCCAATCCCGCCTATGCGGGCGATCTTGGGATCGCGGCGAATCCCGAGGTGGTATCGCTGGTGCGCGAGGCGGATATGCTGCTGGTGATCGGCGCCCGGCTGGGCGACATGACCACGCAGGGCTACACCGCACCGAAGCCCCCCCGCAGCGCGCAAGTGCTGGCGCATGTCTATCCCGACGGCGGGGAGCTTGGGCGCGTCTACTATCCCGATATTCCCGTGGTCGCCGACAGCTCGGCTTTCGCGCAGGCTCTCGCGGAGCGCAGGTTGCCCGATAGCGCCGCGCGCTCCGCCTGGACCGCGCAGGCCCGCGCCAGCTACGAGGCGCTTCTGCCACCGCGAGAGCAGCCCGGTGCGCTGGACATGGGCGTGCTGATGACCGCGCTCCAAGAGCGGCTGGATGAAGACGCGATCATCACGAACGGAGCCGGGAACTATTCCGCGTGGATTCACAAGCATCGCCAGTTCCGCCGTTATCGCACGCAGCTTGCCCCAACCAGCGGGGCGATGGGCTATGGCGTGCCCGCCGCCGTCGCCGCCAAGCTCGCCGCACCGGAGCGACAGGTCATTTGCTTTGCCGGGGACGGCTGTTTCCAGATGAACGGGCAAGAGCTGGGCACGATCATGCAGAACCGGCTGGATCCCCTTATCATCGTGGTGAACAATGGCACCTTGGGCACGATCCGCATGCACCAGGAGCGCGAATATCCGGAACATGTCTATGCGACCGATCTGGTGAATCCCGATTTCGCGGTGCTGGCGCGCGCCTACGGCTTTCACTCCGAGGTTCTGGAACGGACCGAGGACATTCCCGGCGCGCTTGACCGCGCACTGCGATCCGAGGGGCCGGCGCTCATCGAGTGCCGTATCGAGGCCGAAAGCATCTCTCCGCGAACGACGCTCAGCACTATCCGCGCTAACGCCTTGCGCCGCAAAGCGGAAAACGTGGCGTTGTGATCGAAGGGCGGCAATCCTTGGTCGAGCGCGAAGCGACTTTCCGAAATCTGAAAGCGGAGACAGGATCGTGCCCGACGAGCCAATCGCCAAACCGCACGGGTGCCCTCTCATCGACGGCAAATGGATTGCCGCGATGCAGTCCTTGCCCGGCGATCCGGCAGAGGGCCGCCCGAAGAACGTGGAGCGGACATGCGCGGCCATGCCCTCCGCTTGCGTCGGCTTCGGCAATACCACGCGCAAGAAGCGCGGATCGTTCCCCGTGGCGATCTGCGTCAAGATGGGGGCAGTCCAGGGCGGCTTTGCGCTCTTGCGGTTGAAAAGGCGATCGCCGCGTGCAGGAATGCCCGAAACATCGGCGCGCGGATGCATCGGCATTGGCCGGGCGGAAGGCGTCGAGCGGATGCGGCAGAAAGGCGGTGTGACATGACGGGGGAAAGACGACCGGTCGCGATTGTCGGTCTTGGCAAGATTGCCTTGGATCAGCATGTTCCGGTGCTGTCCGACAGCGCCGATTTCCGACTCGCGGCGACGGTGGATCCAAACGCGGCGGGCATTGCCGGCGTGGAACATTTCGCGGCCCTGGACGAGATGCTTGACGCGCGGCCCGACATCCGCGCCCTGTCGTTTTGCACGCCGCCGCAGGGCCGCTTTGACCTCGCGCGCAGGGCGCTGGAGGCGGGGCGGCAAGTGTTGCTGGAGAAATCCCCCGGTGCGAGCGTGGCAGAGGTGCGGGCCCTCGCGGATCTGGCGCGGGATAGGGGGCTTGTCATTTTCGCCACGTGGCACTCGCGCTTTGCCCATGCGGTCGCCGAGGCGCGGCACTGGCTGAAGGATCGGAAGATCACAGGGGCCGAGATCATCTGGAAGGAAGATGTGCGCTATTGGCACCCCGGCCAGAAATGGATTTGGCGGGCCGGGGGGCTTGGCGTTTTTGACCCGGGCATCAACGCCTTGTCGGTGCTTACGGAAATCCTGCCCGAGCCGGCTTTCGTCGCCGCGTCAGAGCTGCATTTCCCCGAAAGCTGCGAAACCCCGATCGCGGCGCGGGTGCAGATGCGATCGGTCGGCGGGGCGGCGATCGGCGTTGAACTGGATTGGCGTCACGCGGGCACCCCGGTCTGGGACGTGCGGGTCGAAACCGATGCCGGCACGTTGGTTCTGTCGGACGGCGGGGCGCGGCTGGCCATCGATGGCGCGGTTCGTTCCGAGGGGCCGGATGCCGAATACGCCGGCGTCTACGCGCGGTTTGCCGAGTTGCTCGCCACCGGCGGGCAGGACATGGATGACCGGCCGCTGATGCATGTGGCTGACGCCTTTCTGCTGGGGCGCCGGGTGGTGACTGCGCCGTTTTCAGATTGAACGTGGCGCGCCGGTCGCCCGCGGACGGCCCGGCCCGAGGACTTTCCGCCGAAGGCCGCAGGGCCTGCCCAACGGAGTGGGAACGAATGAACGCAACCGTATTCGACGATCGTCGCTGCACTTTGGGCGAGGGGCCGCTATGGCACCCCGCGCGGGGGCAGCTCTTCTGGTTCGACATCACGGGCAAAAGGCTGCTGTCGCGCGAGGGAGAGCGGCAGCTGCATTGGGATTTTCCTGAAAATGTGTCCGCCGCCGGCTGGGTGGATGACGACCGCCTATTGATCGCGTCCGAAAGCAGTTTGTCGGTATTCGATATCGGAACGGGGCTGTCCCAGCCGCTCGTCGCGCTGGAGGCCGACAACCCCCTGACCCGGTCGAACGACGGGCGCGCCGATCCGCTGGGCGGGTTCTGGATCGGCACGATGAGCAAGCGGGCCGAGCGGAAGGCCGGTGCGATCTATCGGTATTGGCGTGGCGAACTGCGCAAGCTGTTCGACGGGATCAGCATTCCCAACGCCATCTGTTTCGCCCCCGACGGAGAGACCGCCTTTTTCGCCGACAGCGTCACGCGCCGCGTCATGCGCCAGCGGCTGGGACGTGATGGCTGGCCGCTGGGCGACCCCGAGGTTTACCTGGACCTGCTGGCCAGCGGATTGATCCCCGACGGTGCGGTCATCGACGGCGCCGGCCTGTTCTGGAACGCGCATTGGGGCAGCGGCAAGGTCTGCGCCTACGCGCCCGATGGCAGCCTGCGGGCGCAGTTCCAGACCAATGCGCCAAACCTGACCTGCCCCGCCTTCGGCGGTGATGACATGGCGACCCTGTATCTGACTTCGGCGACCGAGGACATGAAGCCCGGCACCCTGGAGGCGCATCCCGACGCGGGCAAGACACTCTGCCTCCATGGCGTTGCCACCGGCAGGCCCGAACACCGCGTGATCCTTTAGCCGTCGAAACCGGCACCGCGCCTCCCGATGACTTTCGGCAACCGGCGCGTGCAAGCGGGATGACAGGCCATGCCCTGTTCAGGGCGGCGGATGATTTCGGGTGCTTTTGAAGCGGGAGATCCGCGCCGGGGCCGATCTGGGAAGGCTCCGAGGCGGGTGGCATCTGACCCGCGCAACAACCCTTTTCGCAAGGAAAATCAACCCGAAGCGTTGGTTCCTGGGGGTTTTGCGCCGCCCGGATTAATAATTCAAATCATTTGACAAAAAAATATTCCGCACCTTATCGTGATTCCAACAGGGAAAAGCCAATGCTCAAAGGGACAAACCAGGAGCTTGCTCGGCCATTCAACCGGCGCATCGTGCTTGAAACGATCCGCCGCCACGGCCCCATTTCCCGCGCCGAGGTGGCGCGTCGTGTGGGGCTGACCGCCCAGACCGTTTCGACGATCACCTCCGAGCTGCGCGACCGCGGGTTTGTCAAACTCCTGCCCGGCGTGCCGAAAGGGCGGGGCTTTCCGGCGCCCCTGCTGGAGATCAATCCCGATGGCGGCTTCGCCTGCGGCGTCTATGTCACCCCGCGCGGCATCGAGGCTGGTATCATGAACCTGTCCGGTGACGTGCTGACGCGGAAATCCTACGCGGCGCACCAGATCTCGCCGCAGGACGCGTTCGACAGGATCGCCAGCATGGTCGGCGAACTTTCCAGCGAGATCGACGCCAGCCGGATGATCGGCGTCGGTCTGGCATTGCCGGGACCGTTCGACATCGACTCGATGAGCTTTGTCGGCCCGACCACCCTGGAGGGCTGGTCGGGTATCGACGTTTCCGAAAGCCTGAGCGCGGCGGTGGATTATCCGGCCTTCGTGGAATGGGACAGTGCCGCCGCCGCGCGGGGCGAGATCCTCTACGGCATCGGCGAAGAGATCCAGAACTTCTATTACCTCTACATGGGGGTCGGTCTTGGCGGATGCGCCGTCTGCCAGGGCCAGCCCATGCGCGGGGCGTGGGGCAATGCCGGCGAGATCGGCCATATTCCCCTGGTGCCGGATGGCGACCCGTGCCCCTGCGGGAACCGCGGCTGCCTGGAAAGATACCTATCGCTCGAGGCCTATGAGCGGCGCCGCGAAGAGGTCGGCGAGGAGGGCTGGCTGCGCGAGGTGGCCCCGATCTTCCGCTCGGCCATCGTGATGATCGAGAACCTGTTCGACCCCGAAGTGATCGTGCTTGGCGGGCTGGCGCCGGTGGAATTGTGCGAAAAGATTCTGGAACTCAGCAAGGAGCTGCCGAATTCGGTGGCCACGCGCAACGACAGGCGCACGCCAAGGGTCGTTCTGTCCCGGTGCGCCCCGGACGCTGTGCTTCGCGGGGCCGCGTCGCTCGCGGTGTCGCGGGTTTTCTCGCCCGGCGGCGGTAACAGCCTCGAGGCAGAGGCGCGGGCCGAAGGCTCCGATCTTCTGGCCCGGCTACAATAACAGGGAGACACTGACGTGAGCGAAGAACAGCCGCTGTTGAAACTGGAGGGCGTGACGAAAAACTTCGGGGCCATTCAGGCGCTTCGCGGAATAGACATGCACATCTCGCGTGGCGAGGTGGTGGCGCTTCTGGGGGACAACGGGGCGGGCAAATCTACCCTGGTAAAGATCATTTCCGGCGGCCTTCAGCCCAGCTCGGGCAAGATGAGCTTTGAGGGGCAGGAGCGCCACTTTGCCAGCCCCAGCGAGGCCAAGGCCGCGGGGATCGAGACGGTCTACCAGGACCTGTCGCTTTGCACCAATGCCGATGTGGTCGCGAATTTCTTCATGGGCCGGGAGATCACCCGCCGGGTTCTCGGCGTTCCGATCCTTCAGGAACGCGAGATGGAGGAAGTCGTCGCCAAGGCGATGGCGGACGCGGGAACCCGGATCCCCTCGCTGAGGACCAATGTCGAACATCTGTCCGGCGGGCAGCGCCAGGCGATCGAGCTGAACCGCTTTGTCCACTGGGGCGGCAAGCTGGTGCTGCTGGACGAACCCTTCGCCGCCCTTGGCGTCGAACAGACCCGCCGCGGCCTCGAGATGATCCGCAGGGTGGCCGACCGGGGCATCGGCGTGGTCGTGATCACGCACATTATGGCGCAGGCCTTTCAGGTCGCAGACCGGATCGTCGTGATCCGGCAAGGCACCGTAGCGGGGGACCTGAAGACCAGCGAAACAAATCCCGACCAGGTGATCGACCTGATCACCGGCGCAACCTTGTCACGAGCCGGAAAAGACAGGGGCGGATCCAACTAGAAGCCGGCACCAACTGGAGAGGAAAAACCGATGAAGAGAATGCTTAAGCTGATACGGACCGCCACGGCGACCAGCGTGATGCTGGCCTCGGCGGCATTCGCCCAGGAAAAGGGCACGATCTATTACATGGTGCCGACCCTGCTGGACGAATTCCAGACGGAGTCGGTCAATGCGATCGAAATGTTCATGGGCCAGGTCGGTTACAAGACCGTGACGCTGAACGCCGACAACAAGACCGACGTGCAGCAGGGCCAGATGAACGACACGATCCTGCTCAAGCCCGATGCGATCGTCATCGCGCCGGTCGATTTCAACGCCCTGACCCCCTCGATCGAGCGGGCGCGCGAGGCCGGCGTTCCGGTCATGATCTTTGACCGTCAGATCACCTCGACGATGATCGACTTCACCTCGGTCGCAGGAACCGTCGAGATCGGCCATGTGGCCGCGGGCGAAATCCAGCGCTTGCTCAAGGAAAAGAACGGCACGGTTTCCGGCAAGGTGTTGCAGGTCCTCGGCGACCCAGGCGACCCCTACACGCTGGACATCCAGAAGGGCTTCGAAGAGCTGATGGCCGCCTATCCCGATGTCGAGATCATCACCAAGCCGGCGATGCAGTGGGAGGCCTCCAACGCGGGTTCCATCGTGGCTGACCAGATGCTGGTCAACCCCGACATCGACCTGATCTTCGTGCACGCGGCGCATCTTGCCGTTGCCGCGGTGGCCTCGCTGGAAGCCGCGGGCAAGAAGCCGGGTGACGTCATGCTGGTGTCCTCGAACGGTGCGCCGGTCGGTCTGGATCTGATCCGCCAGGGCTGGGAGCAGGTCGAGGTCGAGCAGCCGCTCTATGCTCAGGCCGCCGCGCTGGCAATGTTCGCCGACAAGGTCGTGAACGGCGAGGAAATCAAGCCGGCCACCTATGACGTGCTGGGCCTCAAGTCCGAAGTGACGATCGAGGATTGGGGGCCGAACATCAAGATCCCCGGTGCCGCGATCACGGCCGATAACGTGGACGACACGACCTTCTGGGGCAACCTTCAAGCCCCCAGCGCCACCGTCGAAAGCGTCAAGTAATCAAGTATGAAAACCCGCCGGACCGCTTCTGCGGTTCGGCGTTCCAAACGGAATGGACACAAGATGAAAATGTCGGATGGCACAAGGCGCACCGTCGAATTCCTTCTCGATAACCTTGTCTGGTTGATGCTCATTGTCGTTCTGGCAGTCTTCTCAGTGACAATCCCGGGGTATTTCCAGTTCGGGATCTTCGCCAATATTCTTGAACAATCGACATTCGTCGGCGTGATGGCGATCGGGCTGGCGATCGTGATCATCGCCGGCCATCTGGACCTGTCGGTCGAATCCACCGCCGCCCTCAGCGCCATGGTCACCGGGCTGCTGTTCGCCAAGAGCGGTATCGGCATGGGTCTGACGATGAGCCCGGAATGGCTGATGCTGCCGGCATCCCTGCTGCTAGCGATCCTGGTGGGGGCCGTGATTGGGGTCATCAACGGTTTTTTCGTTGTTCGTCTCGGCATGACCGCCTTTATCGTCACGCTGGCCACCTTCATCTGGGCGCGCGGCCTGGTGGTCGCCATCTCCGGGGGCCGGTCCGCGCAGAGCCTGGCGCCGTCGATCCGGGTGATCGGCATAGAGCGCATCCTCGGGGTCCCGTTGCTGGCATGGATCTCGGTCGCCTGTTTCATCATCTTCGCGGTCCTGATGGCCAAGACCCCCTTCGGCCGCTATGTGACGCTGGTCGGCGGCAACCGCGAGGCGACGTTCCGCGCCGGAATTAACAGCGATCGCATCCTGTGGCTGAGCTTCATTCTGGCCGGGGCGCTGGCGGGTGTCGCCGGGTGGCTGCTGGCGATCCGCACGTCCGGCGCCACAGCCAATCTCGGAACCGGGATGCTGTTCAATGCATTCGCGGCGGTGGTTATCGGTGGTGTCAGCCTGAAGGGTGGCATCGGCAAGCTGCCTGGTGTCTACGCGGGGGTGCTGCTGCTCTATTCCATCCACACGGCGATCAACCTGATGGGCCTGCCTGCCCATTTCACCCAGGTGATCCTCGGCGGTCTGGTTCTGGCCGCCGTTCTGCTGGACACATTGAAACTTCGATTGAGAGAGAAACTGCTATGACGAACCGCCTCAAGGATAAGGTCGCCCTGATCATCGGGGGCGCCCGCGGTATCGGCGGGGGCATTGCACGGCGCTTCGCCCAGGCCGGGGCGAGCGTTGCCCTCGCCGATCTGCAGGAGACGGCCGGGGCGGAACTGGCCGAGGACATCGGCGGGCTTTATCTGCACGCCGACATTTCGCGCGCCGAGGATGCCGAACGCGCCGTCGCCGAGACGATCGAACGCTTCGGGCGGCTCGATATTCTGGTTCAGAACGCCGGCATTTATCCCTGGACGCTGATCGAACAGACCTCGCCCGAAGAATGGGACCGGGTGATGAAGGTCAACCTCGGCGGCTGCTTCCTTGCCGCCCGCGCCGCCCTGCCGCAGATGAAGAAGCAGCGCTCGGGGCGCATGCTGTTCACCTCGTCGATCACCGGCCCGCATGTCACAAGCCCCGGCCATGGCCACTATTCCGCGTCCAAGGCCGGGATCAACGGTTTCATCCGCGCCGCGGCGCTGGAATTCGCCGGCTACGGGATCACGGTGAACGGCGTCGAGCCGGGCAATATCCTGACCGAAGGCATGAAGGCCCACCGCAGCCCCGATTTCATCCGCGACATGGCCGAGGCGGTGCCGCTGGGCCGGCTCGGCACGCCCGAGGATGTGGCCAACGCCTTCCTTTTCCTTGCGTCCGACGAGGCCGCCTATATCACCGGCACGACGATTGTCGTGGACGGGGGGCAGCTTTTGCCCGAGGGTGGCGATTTCAGGATCATGCCCGAATGACGCGGAAAGACGTTGCGGAATATTTCGGCATCAAGCCGGTCGGCGAGGACCGGCTGGAGACGCCGATCCCCGCGGCAGATCCGGATATTGTCGATGCCAACCCGCGCCGCCGGCAGGGGGAAGCGTCACACCGCAATACCTGAACCGAAGTGGGAGCGCGCCCGTGTATTCTGACCTTCCGACAGTGATCAATGCCGCCGGCACGCTGACCCGGCTGTCCGCCGGCCCGCTGGCCCCGGGCGTGCTGGAGGCGATGGCGGCGGCCGATCGGGTGTCGCTGGACATGTGCGGAGTGCAGGCGGTGGCCAGCCGGGCCATTGCCGCCGCCACCGGGGCAGAGGCGGGGATGGTCACCTCGGGCGCAGCGGCGGGCCTGCTGCTGTCGGCGGCGGCGGTGATGGCGGGGCTGAACGTCGGCCGGATGAACAGCCTGCCGCAAACCGACGGTCCCGATGAGTTCATCATGTCGCGCGGCCACCGCAACGGCTACGATCACGCGCTGCGGGCAGCCGGGGCGAAGCTGGTCGAGGTCGGGCTGCCGGAGCCGCTGGCCGGGTCGGGCATCCGTGATGCCGAGCCTTGGGAATATGAGGTGGCGATCGGTCCGCAGACCGCGGCAATCGTCTACGTCGCCAGCCCGCAGTCCCTGCCGCACCTGCAGGAGGTCGTCGCCATCGCCCGCCCGCGCGGCATTCCGGTGATTGTCGATGCCGCGGCCGAACTGCCGCCGGCGGAAAATCTCCGCCGGTTTGCCGCGGCGGGTGCGGATCTGGTCGTGTTTTCCGGCGGCAAGCTGCTGGGGGGGCCGGCAGGCACGGGCCTGCTGTTTGGCCGCGCGGATCTGATCATGTCGGCGGCCCTGCAAAGCCTGGACATGGACATGCACTTTGCCGACTGGGCGCCGCCTGCGGATTTCATCGACCGCACGCGGGTCAGGGGGTTGCCGCGGCAGGGCATTGGCCGCTGCTGCAAGGTGGGCAAGCATGATGTGCTCGGGCTGCTGGTGGCTCTCGATCATTTCCTGGCCGAGGGGGATGCCGCGCGCCACGCGCGCTGGCTTTCTGTCTGCGAAAGGATCGGCGCAGCGATCGACGCTCCCGAGGGCGGGGCGGTTTCGGTGACAGGGGCGCAGGATACCGGGCGGGTGCCCATGGTGGAAATCCGCTTTCCCGATCCCGAAAGCGCGCGGCGGTTCAACCAGCGCCTGCTGACGCGCGCGGTTCCGGTCCACCTGGCGCGCAAGGGTCTGACCCCGGAGCGGTTGTATGTGAACCCGACCTGTCTGCGCGAATCCGAGATCGCCACCCTGATCGAGGCGCTGCAGGGGTGATCCGGCGCCGGCACAGCGCAGGTCCGGTTCAACCGAAATCGTAGGTGCGGGGACTGCTCGAAATCGCGCGGGAGGCGCTTTGCGTGCCCATCGCCAAGGCTGTCTCGACGGTCTTTCCGGAGGCCAATGCGAAAAGAAACCCGGCGTTGAAGATGTCGCCGGCGCCGATCGTATCGACAACCGCAACCCGTGGCGCCGCGACATGCAGGGCTTTTCCCGCCTGCTGCATGGCCCGCGCGCCGTCGGGGCCGCATTTGACGACCGCCATGCCGCCCGGCCGAACCAGTTTCAACAGCGCGCCAAGCGCCTGGTCGCAGCATGCGCGACCGGTCAACTCCGTGGCCTCCAGTTCATTGGCTAGCAGGCAATCCGATTGCGCCGCCCAATGTCTTGCCCGGGTCATGTTGTCGTCGTTCCAGCCGGCAGGCGGCCAGCCGGTGTCAAGCGCCACGCGGATGTCATATCGGCGGGCCTGCGCGAACAGCTCATCGTAATCCGCCGCAAGGCATTCGGTCAGAAACGCGCCGCACAGCAGCAGCCAGCCCCCCGCCAGTCCCGGCCAGTCCAGCATGTCGCGCACCTGCGGCCAGCTCAAAGTCTCAAGATGCCCCCTGTTCGTGAAAAAGCTGCGCTCTCCGTCGGGGTGGGTGATCCCGACCGAGATCGTTGAATTGACCGGCGCCACGGGCCAGCCGGCCGCATGCGGCATCAGGCCCTCGCGCATCCAGCTGCCGTAAAGATCCGCCCCCGTGTTCGCCGCCAGCTGGAAATTCGCGTTCATCGCCCGCCAGGCCAGGGCGGAATTGGCCGCGGATCCGCCGATGCGCAACTCGTCATGTTCGACGATCACCTCGGTCCCGGGATCGGGCCAGGGGGCGACGGGTCCCATGATCAGATCGACGTTGACATTGCCCACAACGGCCAATGGTTTCTGGCTGCTCATTCTATTCGGGTGACTTTCTGGGAGCGGACCGGCGTGCCGACGTTCTCGACGCGCGTGGCGGAGAATTCGACCATGAACCGCTGTGCCACGGGCAGCATGGCGAACAGCGCGGCCAGCCCGGACGCCTTCGGCAACGCCACGGTGACCGCCCCGGCAACGGGCGCGGCGCCCGAGGCGTCGAAGACCACGGTCGGAGAGCCCGCCTCGGCGGTGGCTGCCGCCAGTCGGCCCACCAGCTCCGCGGTGGGGTCATTGCCGCGGAACATCGCCACGCCGACATCGGGGCCCAACATTTCCATCGGGCCGTGCCGCAACTGCCCACCTTCGAGCGAGAAACAGGGCAGGCGAGACAGCTCCACCAGCCCCAGCGCGATGGCCTCTGCCACGCCCTGAAGGCGCCGGCCGGAGGTGACGATGGTGCGCACCTGTTCCATGGCGGCGAGGGCAGCCTTCAGCCCGACCTGCGCCGGGCTTTCCAGCATCGCCCGCGCCGGCCCGATATCCGCGCCAAGCTGGGCAAGAACGGAGGTGTGCTGCGCCAATGTGATCGTCAGGCTGCGTGTCGCGGCAAAGGCATGTTCCCTGCCGCCGGCCCCGATCAGGCTGGGCATCATCTGCGCCAGCTGCGAGCCGGCCTCCAGCGTCAGGCCGAACACGTCCTGCTTGGGGGCGTGTTCCTGTCCCCAGCGCAGCACCTCTGCGCTTTCGCCCGACTGCGAGGTGACAATGACCGTGGCCCCCTTGAGCGGCAGCGGCTGGCCAAGCTGTTCAGACAGGGGGATGGCAATCGCCTCGATGCCGAGGTCGCGATACAGCGGCTCCACCGCGCGGCCCACCGCGTGCGAGGCTCCCATGCCGAGAAGAATGACCTTGCCGTTGCGCCGCACGGAGGCGGCCAGCCGTTCGGCCGCCTGCGACCCCGCACTCATTGTCGCCAGCGCATCGGCATTCTGGCGTGCCATTTCCGCCCTGATTGCAACCAGCCCGGGAGGAGGCGAAACACTTGAATCTTCCATGGATGTCCCTGTTGCCGATGCCCCCGGGTCACGGCGACCTCGCCGGGGGGGGGGTGCGTTGCTGGGCGAATAGCCCCTTTCCCCGACAATCCTTGACACAGAGAGGCGGCAATATCCATTGGCTGTTGCGGTGATTTTCCTGCCAAACAGCCCTTCTCAAGGGCTTTCTTGATAGGTGGGATCGGCCGCTTCACAAAGGGTCGTGGCGATAACTGATGGCGCGGCGAAGGTTTACGTTTCTTCTGCGTCTGTTCTGGCGCCCGATGAGCAGGGCGGGTGCCCTCATGATCGAAAGTCGCACACTGAGCGGCTTTTTCTCTGTTTGTCAGGTGCTTGAGCTGCAGGCTTTCGCGGATCAAAATGGCAGTACGGGCAACGGCCTGCGACGGTGATGCATCCTGAGTGTTGGCTCTTGCTCAGGCGGAAACTGCTTGATTGCAGACCAAAGGTCGTTTTCACATGTGGCACTGAGTGGGGGGGCAGGGATGATCAGGACGCTCTGCGCGGCGCTCGTGGCGGCGCTCATGATCGCGCCGCCGGCCGCGGCCGAAAACCGCAGGACACTGGGCTATGGCCGGGTCTTCAGTAACGACGCCCTGGGCGACGGCGAGGATCGCTGGCGCAGCGGCTCCTACGCGCTCAGCGTGGTGACGGGGCCGGGCTGGCAGGGGGCGCTGCCCGCCGTCCCCGGCGTGATCCGCGAATACCGCCTGCGCAGCGAGTTGCTCGCGCCCGAAAGCCTGACCGCCCCGGTGCCCGGCGACCGGCGCTATGTCGGCGCGCTGTCCTTCGGGATGCACAGCCATTTCCGCCGGGGCGGGACCGATTTCTCGCTCGGCGGGGATATCGTGCTCACCGGCCCGCAGACCGGCCTGAGCGCCTTTCAGCGCGCGGTGCACGATTGGGCGAACGCCGCCGCGCCCGCCGCCGCGAAGGGGCAGATCGGCAACCATGTCTACCCCACGCTTCTGGCGCAGGCGGCGCATCCGCTGCAACTGTCCGCGCAGGTGCAGGCACGCCCCTTCGTCGAGGCGCAGGCCGGGGTCGAGACCCTGCTGCGCGTGGGGGGCGATCTGATCGTCGGGCGGATCGGCCAGACCAACCTCAAGCTGCGCGATGTCGCGACCGGGCATCTCTACCACGCCACGCGCTCGGACGGGGCGGGGGCGTCGCTGGTGCTTGGCGGCGACATGGCGCTGGTGGCCGACAGTTTCTACCTGCCCTCTTCGGACGGCTATGCGCTGAGCGACAGCCGCACGCGGCTGCGCGCCGGCGTTCATTGGGAGGGAGAGAGGGGCGGCCTCTTCTACGGGCTGACCTGGCACGGCGAAGAGTTCAGGGGACAGCGCGAGGGCCAGGTCAGCGGCACGCTGCGGCTGCGCCTGAGCTTCTGATCCGCGCAAGGACGCGATCCCGGCCGCCGGAGATGGCGAATTGCGCGGCTCCGGGGCGCGTGGTAACGTATTTCCAATAACATAATCGAATGAGGCAGGCTTAGAGGCATGAAAACGGGCTTTCGAGGCGCGTTCGTCATCCCTTGGGCACATACGGAAGTGGACGGTCTCGTCGGGGCACCCGTCGAGACGCTGGTCGTCGGTTCGACCTGGCGCTGGTCGGGCGAGGCGGTGCGGGTCGATGGCCCGCCGGACCTGCTGCTTCTGGACGGTGCCGAGGGCGTGGCAAACCTGCGCAAGCGCGCGGCCAGATCGGTGCGCCGGATGGTGGGCGCCGCGCTCTATTCGGCGCAGACGCCGGAGGCGTCTCTGGACGATCCGCTGCTCGACCGCGGCTTCGTCGTCACCGACGGGCTGAACAGCTACACCGTCACCGAGATCGGCACGGGTCCGGGCCATGCGCCGCTGCTGATGTTCGTCAATTCGGTGCCCCCGGCCGGGACCGACCTGTGGGTGGTGCGCCGGATCGCCGAGGCGCCGCCGGTCAACCTGAGCACCGACCTGGCGCCGGGGGTGATCTGCTTCGCCGCCGGAACGCGGATCGCCACCCCCGAGGGGCCGCGCCCCGTCGAGGACCTGGGCGAGGGCGACCTGATCCAGACCAGGGACGACGGGGTGCAGGAAATCCTGTGGACCGGCCGCAAGCGCATCACCGGCGCGCGGCTTTACGCGATGCCGCATCTGCGCCCGATCCGCATCCGCGCGGGCGCGCTGGGCGGCGACGCGCTCGGGCTCGGCATTCCGGACGGCGACCTGATCGTGTCGCCGCAACACCGCCTGCTGATCCGCGGCCGCGCCGCCGAGGCGCTGTTCCAGACCCCCGAGGTGCTGGTCGCGGCCGAGGACCTGGTCAACGGCCGCTCCATCGCGGTCGATCACGGCCTGCGCGAGGTCACCTATGTCCACCTCATGCTGGAGCGTCACCAGGTGGTCTGGGCCAACGGCGTGGAGGCCGAGAGCTTCCACCCCGCCAACACCGCGCTGGACACCATCAGCCCGGCGCAGCGCGAGCGGCTGCTGAACCGCCTGCCGGCGCTGGCGGACGACCCTCATGCCTATGGCGATTTCGCCCGCCGCAACCTGTCGGCGCCCGAGGCCGAGATTTTGCAGCACGAATTGGGGCTGCGGCATTGACTCTGCCCGCCCCGGCTGTATAAGCCCGCAATCCCGGTCCGAGAGGGCCGGGTTTTCATTGGTGTTGGTGGCCCCCGCAAGGGGATGCCTGTCTCCCGCAAGGGAAAGGACAACGCCCTTCATTGGCGCCCGACGGGGCGTCGCACTTTTTGAAGGAGATCAGCCGTGACCAAACGCACGTCTGCCAAGTACAAAATCGACCGCCGGATGGGCGAGAACATCTGGGGCCGTCCGAAATCCCCCGTCAACCGCCGCGAATACGGCCCCGGCCAGCACGGCCAGCGCCGCAAGGGCAAGCTGTCGGACTTCGGCACCCAGCTGCGCGCCAAGCAGAAGCTGAAGGGCTACTACGGCGACCTGACCGAAAAGCAGTTCCGCCGCATCTACGCCGAAGCCGAGCGTGTGAAGGGCGACACCGGTGAGAACCTGATCGGCCTGCTGGAGCGCCGCCTGGACGCCGTTGTCTACCGCGCCAAGTTCGTGCCGACCGTTTTCGCCGCGCGCCAGTTCGTGAACCACGGCCATGTGCTGGTCAACGGCCAGCGCGTGAACATCCCCTCCTACCGCGTGAAAGAGGGCGACGTGATCGAGGTCCGCGAGAAGTCCAAGCAGATGGCCGTCCTGCTGGAGGCCGTTCAACTGGCCGAGCGCGACGTGCCGGACTACATCGAGGCCGACCACTCGAAGATGACCGCCACCTTCGTGCGCACCCCGAGCCTGGCCGACGTTCCCTACCCGGTGATCATGGAGCCGCACCTGGTCATCGAATTCTACGCGCAGAACTGATCTGCGCCGAACCACGGAATTCCGAAACCCGCCGCCTCTTGCGCGGCGGGTTTTTTCGTGTTCCGATCCGTCTCGGAGGGGCCGTCCATGCCATTTTCCGAGACTGAATTCTTCGACCTGTTCGCCCGCTACAACCTCGCCATCTGGCCGCTTCAGATCGCGGCCTTCGCCGCCGGGGTGGCGGTCGTGGGGCTGCTGTTCTTCGGCCGCGGGCGGATCTGGCCTGTCTTCGCGCTGCTCGCGGCGCTCTGGGCGGTGAACGGGATCGGCTATCACGCGCTTTTCTTCTCGCAGATCAACCCGGTGGCCTATGGCTTCGCCGTGCTCTTTCTGGTCGAGGCGGCGCTGCTGGCCGCCGCGCCCGCGCTGTTCCCGGACCTGACGCTGCGGGTCGGGCGGGATCTGCGCACCGGCGTTGCCCTTGGCCTGATCGTCTTTGCGATGGTCGTCTATCCACTCTGGGGCTACCTGGCGGGGCATCGCTATCCGGCGGTGCCTGCTTTCGGCGTGGCGCCCTGCCCGACGGTGATCTTCACCCTGGGCGCGCTGATGCTGGCGCGGGGGCGGCGCGCGGCCTGGCTGTCGGCGGTCCCGATGCTCTGGGCCGTCATCGGCGGCTCCGCGGCGGTGCTGCTGGGGGTGCCGCAGGATTTCGGCCTGATCGCGGCGCTGGTCCTGGCGGCGGCGGTTCGCCTGCGGCGCGCCTGACCTTTTGCCGCCTTGCGCGGGGCCGCCGCGTTTTCTATGTCACCCCGGCGACAGGCAAGGAGAGTTGAGCCATGGCCCGGAAACCGGCGATCGAGACGAAATTCGAACAGGGGCTGTTTGCCGCGCGCTGGCTTATGGCGCCGATGTATCTTGGACTGGTGGTGTCGCTGGGCATGCTCACCGTCGTGTTCTGCCGCGAGCTGGCCTATTATGTGCCCCAGGTCCTGACCATGACCAGCGACAAGGCGATCCTGGTGATCCTGACGCTGATCGACCTGACGCTGGCGGCCAACCTGCTGTTGATCGTGCTGTTCTCGGGCTACGAGAATTTCGTCTCCAAGCTGGACATCGACGATGGCGGCGACCGACCCTCGTGGATGGGCACGGTGGATTTCTCGGGGCTGAAGATGAAGCTGATCGCCTCGATCGTGGCGATCTCGGCCATCCACCTGCTCAAGCAGTTCATGGAGATCGGAAAGTCCGAGGCCGCCGTGAACCGCGACGCGCTGTTCTGGCTGGTGGTGATCCACCTGACCTTCGTCGGCTCGGGCGTGCTGATGGCGGCCATGGACTGGCTGGTGGCGAGCGCCAAGAAGGGCAAGTCCTGAGTCCGGGCGGCGGGCCCGCCGCACCCTGAACCGCCCCGGCCGGGCGGCCCGGCAACACTGCGGCGGCTCGATCCGGCATCGGCGGTTTCACGCTGGTCTTGCGCGCGCGCCGGCGCTAGAAATCCGGGCAAGTAGGAGGTTTCCCATGTCTCAGATTCAGCCCCAGCCCGGTATCATGGAGATCAAGCTCTACCAGGGCGGGCAGAGCCATGTCGAAGGCGTGTCCGACGTGGTCAAGCTGTCGTCGAACGAGAACCCCTTCGGACCCTCCGACAAGGCGAAGGAAGCCTTCGCGCGCTCCGTGCACAGCCTGCACCGCTACCCGCCCACCGACCACGCCGCCCTGCGCGCGGCGATCGGTGAGGTGCACGGTGTGGACCCGGCGCGGGTAATCTGCGGCGTCGGCTCGGACGAGATCATCACCTTCCTGTGCCAGGCCTACGCCGGCACGGGCGACGAGGTGATCCACACCGAGCACGGGTTTTCCATGTATCGCATCTCGGCGCTGGCCGCCGGCGCCACGCCCGTCGAGGTGCCCGAGCGCGAGCGCGTGGTCGATGTCGACGCCATCCTCGCCGCCTGCACCGAGCGCACGAGGCTGGTGTTCATCGCCAACCCTGCCAACCCCACCGGCACCATGATCGGCGGCAACGAAGTGGCGCGGCTGGCCGACGGTCTTCCGCCGCAGGCGATCCTGGTGCTCGACGGCGCCTATGCCGAGTTTGTCGAGGGCTACGACGGCGGCGCCGCGCTGGTCGAGGCGCGCGAGAATGTCGTGATGACCCGGACCTTTTCCAAGCTCTACGGGCTGGGCGGGTTGCGGATCGGCTGGGGCTACGGCCCGCAGCAGGTCATCGACGTGCTGAACCGCGTGCGCGGGCCGTTCAACCTCAGCCAGACCCAGCTCGAAACCGCCGAAGCCGCGGTGCGCGATACCGCCTATGCCGAGAAATGCCGCGCCGAAAACACCCGCCTGCGCGCCTGGCTGTCCGAGGCGCTGGCCGAGGCCGGCGTGCCCTCGGACGTGTCCTGCGCGAATTTCATCCTCGCCCGCTTCGCCAGCCAGGCCGAGGCCGAGTCCTGCGACGACTGGCTGAAATCCAAGGGCATCATCGTGCGCCGGGTGGCGGGCTACGGGCTTCCCAACTGCCTGCGGATCACCGTGGGCGACGAGGCGTCCTGCCGGCGCGTCGCCCATGCGGTGCGCGAGTTCAAGGGGCAGCGGACATGAGCGTGATCTACCACCGGGTGGCGCTGATCGGGCTGGGGCTGATCGCGGGCTCGATGGCCCATGCCATGCGCCGTGCCGGGCTGGCCGGCGAGATCGTGGGCACCGCGCGCAGCGCCGAGACCCGCAAGATCGCCGCCGAGATCGGGCTGTGCGACCGGGTGGTGGAGACCGCCGCCGAGGCGGTCGCGGGCGCCGATCTGGTCGTGCTGGCCGTGCCGGTGGGCGCGATGGGCGCCGTGGCCGAGGAGATCAGCCCGCATCTCAAGCCGGGCGCGACCCTGACCGACGTGGGCTCGGTCAAGCGCGCGGTGATCGACGCCGTTGCGCCGCATATCCCCGAGGGCGTGCACTTCATTCCAGCGCACCCGCTGGCCGGCACCGAGCATTCCGGCCCCCGCGCCGGTTTCGCCGAGCTGTTCGACAACCGCTGGTGCCTTCTGGTCCCGGTCGAGGGGACGGACCCCGCCGCCACCGCCCGGCTGCGCGCGCTGTGGGAGGGCATGGGCGCCAATGTCGAGGAGATGGACGCCGATCACCACGACCTGGTGCTGGCCGTGACCAGCCACGCGCCGCACCTGATCGCCTATACGATGGTGGGCGTGGCCGACGACCTGGGCCGGGTGACCGACAGCGAGGTGATCAAGTATTCCGCCGCCGGTTTCCGCGACTTCACCCGGATCGCGGCGAGCGATCCGACCATGTGGCGCGATGTATTCCTGAACAACAAGGAGGCCACGCTGGAGATCCTGGGCCGCTTCACCGAGGAGCTCTTCGCGCTGCAACGCGCCATCCGCACCGGCGACGGCGAGATGCTGCACGACTATTTCACCCGCACCCGCGCCATCCGCCGCGGCATCATCGAGGCGGGGCAGGACACCGAGGCCCCCGATTTCGGCCGCGTGAAGGAGCGCAGGTGAGGGCCCGCGGCCTGGCATATGTCCTGACCCTGGCGCTGGCCGGGGGCGTCGCCATGGCCGCGCCCGACAGCTCGCCCCGCCCTTCGCCGCGCCCCGAGACGGGGACGGCCTTCGTGCCGCGCCCGGTCGCGGTGCCGGTCTTCTACCGCGCCGCGGTCCGGCCGCGGCCGCGTCCCGGCGGCGTCGCCGTCGCGGCGCCCGTCGCCCTCGCGCCCGCGGCGCCGGAGCCGGTTCCGGCCCCCGCGCTGCGTCCGGCCGCCGTGCCTGTCTATTACGCCGCCCAGATCCGCCCGCGACCGCGCCCGCTGCGCGCGGTGCGGCCCGGACAGGTGATCGAGGTTTCCTCGGCCAGCGCCGTCGGCCGCTCGATCCGGCCCGAATCCCGCCCCGAGGAGTGGGGGGAGGCGCGTCTCATCCGCATCGCGGCGGGGGTGCGCACACAGCCCTCGGCCATCACCGGCACGGGCAAGGCCGGGCAGATCTGCGGTGACGGTGCGATCCGCGGCGAGGTTCTGCCGCCGATCCCGGCCAAGGTCGCGGGCTGCGGCCTCGACCGGCCGGTGCGCGTGTCCTCGGTCGATGGCGTGGTGCTGACCCGCCCCGCGACGATGGATTGCGAGACCGCGAAGGCGCTCAAGACCTGGGTGCGGGACGGCGTGAAGCCTGCCATCGGGCGGCTCGGTGGCGGGGTCGGCTCGCTGCGCGTCGTGGCCAGCTATTCGTGCCGCACCCGCAACAGCCAGCCCGGCGCCAAGATTTCGGAACACGGGCGCGGGCGCGCGGTGGATGTCGCCGCGGTGAACCTGAAGAACGGCGTGTCGGTCACGGTGCTCAAGGGCTGGCGCGACCCGGTGCAGAAGCAGTTGCTGAAAAAGATGCATCGCGCGGCCTGCGGTCCCTTCGGCACGGTGCTGGGGCCCAACTCGGACCAGTATCACAAGGATCACCTGCACCTGGACACGGCCCGCTACGGCAACGGGCCCTATTGCCGCTAGCGGATCTTCAGGCGCGGCGCCGGGCCCAGCGGCACCGGGCCGAGGCTGACCCGGCCACGGTGAAAGCGCAGTTCCACATCCAGCGTGTTGCGGTTCCCCTTCAGCCCGGCCAGCACCTCGAAGGCGCTGGCCAGCGTGTCGGCCATGCCGCGCGGCAGGGCGCCGGTGGCGACGCCGATCTCCAGCATCTCGCGCCAGTTGGTGGCGCGCAGCCCGATCTTGCCCTCTGGGAGGCCCTGCGCATCGACCGTCAGATCGCCGGCGGCCTGCAACTCCAGCTCGCCCCAATGGGCCTCGAACATGCGCAGCTTGACGGTGGTGACCTGCGGCCGGCGCTGCTCGATCGCGCGCCGGTCCCAGGGCGCGTCGAAGCCGAACTCCGCGTCCATGCGCAGTGCCTCGAACACCTCCGGCAGGCCGGTATCGCCCAGAAGCGCGATCAGGTCGGCCGAAGGGCGCATCTCGGTGGCGTCGAAGGCGATCTCCTGCACGTCCGTCCGGGCGGGCACGGCGCGGCTGGCCAGCCGCGCGGAGGGAAACTCGGCCCACCAGCCGCGGTCCGAGGCCAGCCGGAATCCCTCCAGCACGAAGGAGGTGCGGTCAAGCTCCAGCGCGGTATCGGGTTTGAACACCACGCTGGCCTGCATCTTGTCGGCGGTGACGGTGATTTTTTCCTTCGGCGTGGAAATGAGCTGTTCGTCGGGCCAGACTGCGATCACATGGTTCGGCTTGTAGCTGAGCGACAGGATCTGGAAGAACGGCGCGTGCCAGGCCAGCCCGGTCTCCGGGTCGGCCAGCGCCAGATCGGTGATGGTGGTGTCCAGCCGGTTGGGAAAGCCGCGCACGTCGAGCGCGCTGTAATCGGCCTGCCAGCCCTCGGCGCGGCGCGCCTCGAACCAGCCGCTCAGCGTGGTTTCCAACCCGCGCGAGGCGATCACCCACCACCCCGCCCACAGCGCCGCCGCCGTCAAAACCAGCACCAAAAGCCTGCGCATCGCTCCGCCCCTTTTCCTTGGCCCTGATCGGTGTTTATAGAGCCTCGGACAGGAGGGCCAGACCATGCCGGACCAGCCGCTGTGGGTCTTCGGATACGGATCGCTGATGTGGAACCCGGGTTTCCCGGTGGCCGAGCGTCGCGTCGCGCGGCTTGACGGCTGGCACCGCTCGTTCTGCATGCGCTCGATCCACCATCGCGGCACGGCGGAGGACCCGGGCCTGGTGCTGGCGCTGGACGCGGCCGAGGGGGCCTGCTGTCACGGGCTGGCCTTCCGCGTCGAAAGCGGCGCGGAGCAGGCGACCATCGCCTATCTGCGCGAACGCGAGCTGATCTCCTCGGCCTATCTGGAGACCGAGCAGGCGATCGTGCTGCAGGGCGGGGCCGAGGTGCGGGCGCTGACCTTCGTCATCGACACCGAGCACGACCAGTATTGCGGCGGCCTGCCGCTTGAGGATCAGGCCGCGATCATCGCCCGCGCCGTGGGCGGGCGCGGCCCGAACACAGAGTATCTCTTCAACACCGCCCAACATCTGGCCGAACTGGGGATCGCGGATGCAGAGCTCAACTGGCTCACCACGCGGGTGCGGGAAATCAACACATAGCGGCATGGCCGTGCCCGCGACACCGCATTGCGTGTTGTGGGGGTGCCGCCCTTGGCCTAGATTGCCGGCAAGAACCAAAGGGGCAGGACGCGTCACATGGACATGAGCGAGCGCGAGGCCGAGCCGCATTTCTCCCAGCCGGTGCGCCAGATCTTCACGATGCTGGTGGCGGTGGGGCTGTTTTCCTTCGGCGCCTATGTGGCCTTTCCGCGCGTGGCGCCGGTCTTTCTGGCCAATCCCTATCTCAACGGCGTGATCGCGCTGGTGTTCCTGATCGGGGTGCTGGCCTGTTTCCTGCAGGTGATCCAACTTGTGACCTCGGTCGGCTGGATCGAGGGGTTCATCGAGGGCCGCCCCGGCCACGAGATCACCCGCGCCCCGCGCCTGCTGGCGCCGCTTGCCGCCCTGCTGCGCGCGCGCGGCAAACGGATGAAGATTTCCACCTCCTCGGCGCGCTCGATCCTCGAGTCGGTGGCGACCCGGATCGAAGAGGCGCGCGACATCACGCGCTACATCGTCAACCTGCTGATCTTCCTCGGCCTGCTGGGAACCTTCTACGGGCTTGCCACCACGGTGCCCGCGGTGGTGGAGACCATCCGCTCGCTCGCCCCGCAGGATGGCGAGGGCGGGGTCGAGGTGTTCTCGCGCCTGATGACCGGGCTCGAGGCGCAGCTCGGCGGGATGGGCACGGCGTTTTCCTCGTCGCTGCTGGGGCTCGCCGGCTCGCTGGTGGTGGGGCTGCTGGAGCTGTTCGCGGGCCACGGGCAGAACCGTTTCTACCGCGAGTTGGAGGAATGGCTGTCCACCATCACCCGGCTTGGCTTCGCCACGGCGGAGGCGGGCGAGGGCGGCGAGACCGGCGCGCTTGCCGGCGTGCTGGAGCAGATGGCGCAACAGATGGACACGTTGCAGGGCATGGTCGCCCGCTCCGAGACCGGGCGCGCCGAGGCCGACGCGCAGCTGGCGGGGCTGGCGCAGGCGATGGACCGGCTGTCGCAGCGGCTGGAGGAGGACGCGCGGACCGCCGGCGGCACCGCCCGCGCGCTGGCCCAGATCGCCGACGGGCAGGAGCGTATGATCGCCGCACTCGAAGGCCGCGCCGAGGAGGGCGGGGCGCATATGGACGCCGAAAGCCGGATGCGCCTGCGCTCGATCGACGTGCAGCTTCTGCGCATCCTCGAAGAACTCTCGGCCGGGCGGCAGGAGACGCTGACCGACCTGCGCGGCGACCTCGCGGCGCTGACGCGCGCCATCCGCCAGCGCAACACCGGGCAGGGGAGCTGAGCCCATGGCCCTGACGCGGCGCACGGGGCAACGCTTCCAGGCCTCGATCTGGCCTGGCTTCGTCGACGCGATGACCGCGCTTCTGCTGGTGCTGATGTTCGTTCTGTCGATCTTCATGATCGTGCAGTTCATGCTGCGCGAGACGATCAGCGGGCAGGAGACCGAACTCAATGAGCTGAACGCCGAGCTGTCGGCGCTGGCCGATGCGCTGGGCATGGCGCAGCGCAAGAGCGCGCGGCTCGAAGGCGAGCTGGGAGCGCTGGATTCCGAACTGGCCCGCGTGGCGGCGGAGAGCGAGGCGCAGGCCGCGCTGATCGCGACGCTGACCGGCCAGGTGGCCGCGCGCGAGGATGAGCTGGCCTCCGCCCGCGCCCGAATCACCGATTTCGAGGCGCAGGTCGCCGCGCTGCTGTCCCAGCGGGACGCGGCGCGGGAACAGCGCGCGGCGCTGGCTGCCGATCTGGAGGCGTTGCAGGGCGAGCGCACCCGGCTCCTGTCGGAACAGGAGCGGCTGGAACTGGCGCTGGCCGCCACTCGCGACGAGGTCGACGCGCAGGCCGAGGCCGCGCGGCTGGCCGCCGCCCGGCGCGAGGCGCTGCAGGCGCTGATCGCCGATCTGCGCGCCCGCAACGCCGCGGCCGGAGAGGCCCGCGCCGCACTGGGCGAACAGGTCGCCGGGCTGGAGGCCGCGCTGTCCGAGGAAGAGGCCGCACGGCTGGCCGAGGCCGCGGCTGCGCAGGCGTTGCGCGAGAAACTCAAGGGTGCCGAGGACGAACTGACGGCGATGACGCTGGCGCTGGAGGAACAGCGCAAGCGCGCCGAGGAGACCCTGACCCTGCTGGCCGCGGCCGAGACCGCGCGCGAGGATCTTGACGTCAAGCTTGCCGCCGCCCTGTTGGCGCAGGAGAAGATGCGCGCCGATTTCGAACAGACCGTCGCGCAGGCGCAGGCGGAGCGTGCCGATCTGTCGGCCGATCTCGCGGCCGCCCGCGCCGATCTGAACACGCTGGAGGAGGCCCGCGCGGCGTTGGCCCGCGCCGAGGCCGAGCTGCAGGCGCTGCGCGCGGCGGCCGGCGACAAGGCCGAGGTCGAGCGCCGGCTCGCCGCGGCGCTGGCCGCGAAGCTGGCCGCCGAGGACACCGCCGCCGCGCGCCTGACCGAGGCCGAGCAGCGCGCCGCGCTGCTGGCCACGGCTCGGGAGAAACTGGCGCAGGAACAGGCGAAATCCAACGAGAGCGCGCGCAAGGTGACGCTGCTCAACCAGCAGATCGCGGCATTGCGCGCACAGCTGGGCAGCCTGCAGGCGCTGCTCGACGATGCGGCCGAGCGCGACGCCGCCGCGCAGGTTCAGATCGAGGCGCTGGGCGGCCGGCTGAACGCGGCGCTGGCACAGGTCGCCGCCGAACAGCGCGCCCGCGCCGATCTGGAGGAGGCCGAGCGCAAGCGGCTGGAGGAGGAGGCCAGGCGTTTGACCGCGGAGGCGAAGCGGCTGGAAAGCTACCGCTCGGAATTCTTCGGCCGGATGCGCGAGGTTCTGGCCGGACGCGAGGGGGTGCGGGTGGTCGGCGACCGCTTCGTGTTCTCCTCGGAGGTGCTGTTCGAGCCGGGCTCGGCCGACCTGTCGCCGGGTGGGCGCGCCCAGATCGCGCGGGTCGCCGGCATCCTGCAGGAGGTGGCCGGCGAGATCCCGGCCGGGATCGACTGGATCATCCGGGTGGACGGCCATACCGACAACGTGCCGCTGATCGAGGGCGCGCAATATGCCGACAACTGGGAGCTGAGCCAGGCGCGGGCGCTGTCGGTGGTGCGCTACATGGTCGATCAGCTTGGCTTCCCGCCCTGGCGTCTGGCGGCCACGGGTTTCGGCGAATTCCGGCCCGTGAACAGCGCCGACACGCCCGAGGCCCGCGCCCTGAACCGGCGGATCGAGCTGAAACTGACGGAGCGCTGATCAGCGCGTCACGCGCAGCGTGACGGCGCGGCGGCTGAGCGTCTCGCCGCCGCGCCGCAGGCTGACCTTGCCGCGATAGGTGCCTTCGGGCCAGGCCGATGCGCGCAGCGGCCTGCCCGCGAAGCGGAAGACGCGCGCCTGGTCGCGCTCCAGCACCGCGTCATGGGCCAGGACGGTGCGACCGTCGGGCCCGTCGATCTCCAGCGCCAGCACATCGCCCGCTCGCCCGCCGAAGGCATGGGCCCAGAGGATCAGCGCGGGGGCGGTGCCGGGAAGGCGCTCGGGCGAGGACAGGCCGGCCTTGGCCAGCTCGAAGGCCGGCGGCCGGGCGGCGAAGCCCAGCGACAGGATGGCGCCGGGCCGGTAGGGAACCGGCTGCTGCCACAGGCCGGGCCGGGTCGATTCGGTGCAGGTGACGGGGCCGGGTTCGGGCGCGAAGGGGTCCACCACCGCGCCGTCGCGGCGCACCGCGAGATGGACATGGGGAAATTCCGTTTGTCCGCTCAGCCCGATCTGGCCCAGCACCGCGCCCTTGGCCACGCGCTGCCCGGTCTCGACCCGGATCGAGCCCTGTTTCATGTGGCAATACTGGGTCTGCCAGCCGCCGCCGTGGTCGATCACCACGCCGTTGCCGCACTCGCGGCCGTCGAGGCCGGGCGTCTGCAGGCCGGTGTCGGGCATGCCGTCGCGCAGGGTGCTTACCGTGCCGGGCGCGGCGGCCAGAACGTTCACGCCGTCGCGCATCGCCGCCAGCGAGGGCAGGGCGAAATCGGTGCCCTTGTGCCCGTCATAGGTCAGCGCGCCGCAGGTGAAATCCGCCGCCCCAGGTCCGGGGTCGCGGTCGACATGGTTCTGGATGAAGCAGCTCTCGCCCAGCGTGCAGTCGGCGGGCGGATTCAAAACGAAACTCCCCGCGGCCGCCGGGGCCGCGAGGAGCAGGAGCGCTGTCAGCGCCCGGATCAATCCGCGGTCAGCAGCGGCGGCTTCTTCGACGCGATCTGCCGCTTGCCCGGTTCCTCGATGCGCAGGTCGATCTCGCCATCCTTGACGCCGACCTTCACCACGCCGCCCTTGGCGAGCTTGCCGAACAGCAGTTCCTCGGCCAAGGGCTTCTTGATGTGCTCCTGGATCACGCGGCCCAGCGGGCGCGCGCCCATCTTGTCGTCGTAGCCCTTGTCGGCCAGCCATTCGGCGGCGGGCTTCGTCAGTTCGATGGTCACGCCGCGGTCCATCAGCTGCGCCTCGAGCTGCAGGACGAATTTCTCGACCACCTGCAGGATCACCTCCTTGGGCAGCGGCTGGAAGCTGATGACGGCATCCAGGCGGTTGCGGAACTCGGGCGTGAAGGTGCGCTCGATCGCCGCCGTGTCCTCGCCCTCGCGCCGGTCGCGGCCGAAGCCGATGGCGGCCTTGGCCTGTTCGGCCGCGCCCGCATTCGAGGTCATGATCACCACCACGTTGCGGAAATCGACCTGCCGGCCGTTGTGGTCGGTCAGCTTGCCATGGTCCATCACCTGCAACAGGATGTTGAACACGTCCGGGTGCGCCTTTTCGATCTCGTCGAGCAGCAGCACGCAATGCGGATGCTGATCCACGCCATCGGTCAGCAGCCCGCCCTGGTCGAAGCCGACATAGCCCGGGGGGGCGCCGATCAGGCGGCTGACCGCGTGCTTCTCCATGTATTCCGACATGTCGAAGCGCAGCAGTTCCACCCCCAGCGTCGAGGCCAGCTGTTTGGCCACCTCGGTCTTGCCGACGCCGGTGGGGCCGGCGAAGAGGTAGTTGCCGATCGGCTTTTCCGGCTCGCGCAGGCCGGCGCGCGCCAGCTTGATCGCCGAGGCCAGCGCCTCGATCGCCTTGTCCTGGCCGAAGACCACGCGCTTCAGCGACGCCTCCAGATCCTTCAGCACCGCGGCGTCGTCCTTGGAGACGCTTTTCGGCGGGATGCGGGCGATCTTGGCCACCACGGCCTCGATCTCCTTGGCGCCGATGGTCTTGCGGCGCTTGGATTCGGCCACGAGATGCTGCGCGGCCCCGGCCTCGTCGATCACGTCGATCGCCTTGTCGGGCAGCTTGCGGTCGTGGATGTAGCGCGCCGACAGTTCCACCGCAGTCCTGATGGCGTCGGAGGTGTATTTGACGTCGTGATGCTTCTCGAAATAGGGCTTCAGGCCCTTGAGGATCTTCACCGAGTCATCCACCGACGGCTCGCTCACATCGATCTTCTGGAACCGGCGGCTGAGCGCGCGGTCCTTCTCGAAATGCTGGCGGAACTCCTTGTAGGTGGTGGAGCCCATGCAGCGCAGCTTGCCGCCCTGCAGCGCGGGCTTGAGCAGGTTGGAGGCATCCATCGCCCCTCCGCTCGTCGCACCGGCGCCGATCACGGTGTGGATCTCGTCGATGAAGAGGATGGCGTCGGGATGCTCCTCCAGTTCCGAGACCACGGCCTTCAGCCGCTCCTCGAAATCGCCGCGGTAGCGGGTGCCGGCCAGCAGCGCCCCCATGTCCAGCGAATAGATGGTAGAATGCGCCAAGACCTCGGGCGTCTCGCCCTGCACGATCTTGCGCGCCAGCCCCTCGGCGATGGCGGTCTTGCCGACGCCGGGATCGCCCACCAGAAGCGGGTTGTTCTTGCGCCGGCGGCACAGCACCTGGATGCAGCGCTCGACCTCGTGCTCGCGGCCGATCAGCGGGTCGACATCGCCGCTGCGGGCCTTGGCGTTGAGGTCGACGCAATATTTCGCCAGCGCCGATTCCTTGTTCCCGCCCTCTTCGGGGGCGGCCTCGGTCGACTGGTGCTCCTCCTCGTAGTCGGAGGCGCCGGTGATCGGGCGCGATTCGCCGAAGGAGGGGTTCTTGGCCACGCCATGGGCGATGAAATTCACCGCGTCGTAGCGGGTCATGTCCTGCTCCTGCAGGAAATAGGCCGCGTTCGATTCCCGCTCGGCGAAGATGGCGACCAGCACGTTGGCCCCGGTCACCTCGGTCCGGCCCGAGCTCTGGACATGGATCGCGGCGCGCTGGATCACGCGCTGGAAGGCCGCGGTCGGCACCGCCTCGGAGCCCTCGACATCGGTGACGAGGGTGGAGAGTTCGTCATCGATGAACTCGACCAGCGTCCGGCGCAGATCCTCGAGATCGACGGAGCAGGCCTGCATCACCTTGGCGGCGTCGGGCTCGTCGATCAGCGCCAGCAGCAGATGCTCCAGCGTCGCCAGTTCATGGCGGCGGGCATTGGCCAGCGCGAGGGCGGCGTGGATGGCTTGCTCGAGAGTGTTCGAAAACGAAGGCACGTTGCGTGCTCCTTTCCTTCAGGGGCCGAGGGGGGTGTTCGCGGGCCCGTCCTCAACCGTGGCCTCATAATACAAGAGTTCGGTGTTCTGCGCCCGGCTTCAAGTTTTTTTTGTTCAAACCCGTCTTCGCGGCCTGGGCCGGGCGGATCTCCCGGGCGCAGCCCCGGGTCAGAAATGGTCCTTGCGCTTGCGGATTTCGGCAAAGACCTCGGCATCGGATGCGTGGGCCATGCCCAATGCGGCTTTCACCTCGGGCAGGTTGGCGCGCAGGAAGGGGTTGGTGGCCAGTTCCTCGGACAGCAGCGCCGGAACGGTCGGGGCCCCTTTTTCCCGGGCCGCGGCGATCGCGTCGCAACGAGAGATAAGCGCCGCGTTGTCCGGTTCAATGGTGCGCGCGAATTTCGCGTTGGAGGCGGTGTATTCATGGCCCGAATAGACCAGCGTATCGGCGGGCAGGGCGGCGAGCCTCGACAGGCTTCGCCACATCATCTCGGGCGTGCCCTCGAACAGCCGGCCGCAGCCCAGCGCCATCAGGCTGTCCGCGGTGAAGACGGCGCGGCTGTCGGGGAAGTGATAGGCAACATGGCCGACCGAATGGCCCGAGACGTCGATCACGGTCCCGGATTCGCCGCCCACCCGCACCGCGTCCCCGTCCGCGACCGCAAGGTCCAGGGGCGGCAGGCGGTGGGCGTCGGCGGCGGCCCCCACGACGCGGGCGCCGGTGGCCGCGCGCAGATCCTCCACTCCGTCCACATGGTCCCAGTGATGGTGCGTGATCAGGATGTCGGTCAGCCGCCAGCCGCGGCCGCTCAGCGCGGCCTGGATCGGGGCGGCCTCGGGCACATCGACCACGGCGGTCGCGCCGCTGACGGCGTCGTGCAGCAGATAGGCGTAATTGTCACTGAGGCAGGGCAGGGTGACGATTTCGAGGGGCATGGTGTTTTGTCTCCGAGCGGCTATCCTGAGCCGCGACTCTTGCTGATCGCGGAGCGCGCCGCAATGCACCTGGACGTGCTGGACCTGAGAAACTTCTACTACCGGACCAATCTGGGCCGGGTGGCGCAGCGCGCGATCCGCGACCAGGTGCTGGAATTCTGGCCCGAGGCCAAGGGGCAGAGCGTGGCGGGATTCGGATTCGCGGTGCCGTTGCTGCGGCCCTTCCTGGCCGATGCGCGCCGGGTGATCGCCCTGATGCCGGGCCAGCAGGGGGTGATGCCCTGGCCCGCCGGCATGGATAACGTCTCGGTGCTGAGCGAAGAGACCCGCTGGCCGCTGCCCACCGGGCTGATCGACAAGCTGGTGCTGATGCACGGGCTGGAGACCAGCGAACACCCCTCCGCCGTTCTGGAGGAGGCGTCGCGGGTGCTGGGGCCGGGCGGGCGGGCCCTGTTCATCGTGCCCAACCGCGCGGGGCTGTGGGCGCGGCGCGATGCGACGCCCTTCGGATTCGGCCGACCCTATTCGCTGGGCCAGCTCGAGGCGCAGCTCAAGCGCCACGGATTCCAGCCCGAACATCACCGCGCCGCGCTGTTCGCGCCGCCCAGCCACAAGCGGTTCTGGCTGAAGACCGCGACCGTGCTGGAGAGGGCCGGGCGCCGGGTCAGCTCCTATTACGCGGGGGGCGTGATCATGGTGGAGGCGTCCAAGCGGGTCTACCGCCCGGCCGGCCCCGGGCTGGAAGAGGTGGTGCGCCGTCCGCTGCGGGTTCTGGAGGGCGTGCCCGGATCCACCGTCGAGCCGGTCTGAGCGCCCCGAAGGGGCGGCGAATCCCGCCCGCGCCGCCGCGCCCGGACGAAGAGGCGGGCGCGGCGGGCGCTTCAAAAGGCCGCAGGCGCGGCTGTTAGCGCCATCCGCGCCGTGCCGGTGCCACCTTTGCGCCGGCAGGGTCACGCATTCGTGTCGTTGGCTGTTGCGAGGTGGGGATTGCTCTGCTACACCCACGCCGATTTCAGAGGCGTGCCCGTTTCGGGCGCGTGGCTTGAACTGCCCCCGCCGCAGCCGCGGCATTGGGGGGCTACAGACATCGGAAGGGTGGACGTGTCCGAACCAGCTTCGATCTCAACAGGCATTGCTGCGCGCTATGCCACGGCCGTCTTCGAACTGGCCAAGGAAGGTAAACAACTCCCCGCGCTCGAGGCCGACCTCGACACGCTTGCGGCTGCGCTGGCCGATAGCGATGCGTTCCGCGACCTGATCTCGTCGCCGGTCTACCGCCGCGAGGACCAGGCGCAGGCGATTGCCGCGCTGGCGCCCAAGATGGGCCTGTCGGGCATCGTGGCCAGCGCGCTGGGCCTGATGGCCGGCAAGCGCCGCCTGTTCGTGCTGCCGCAGCTGGTGGCGACCCTGCGCGCCCTGATCGCCGAGGAGAAGGGCGAGGTGACCGCCGAGGTGACCGCCGCCAAGGCCCTGACCCAGGCGCAGCAGACCAAACTGGCCGTCGCCCTCAAGGCGTCGATCGGCAAAGACGTCAAGATCAATGCGGCCGTCGATGAATCCCTCATCGGCGGTCTTATCGTCAAAGTGGGCTCGAAGATGATCGACAGTTCGATCCGCTCCAAGCTCGCCGCACTCCAGAACACCATGAAAGAGGTCGGATAAATGGGTATCCAAGCAGCTGAGATCTCTGCGATCCTCAAGGAGCAGATCAAGAATTTCGGTCAGGAGGCCGAAGTTGCAGAGGTGGGCCGCGTGCTGTCCGTCGGTGACGGTATCGCCCGTGTGCACGGCCTCGACAACATCCAGGCCGGCGAAATGGTCGAATTCCCCGGCGGCATCCGCGGGATGGCGCTGAACCTGGAAACCGACAACGTGGGTGTCGTGATCTTCGGTTCGGACCGGGACATCAAGGAAGGCGACACCGTCAAGCGCACCAAAGCGATCGTGGACGTGCCCGCCGGCGACGCCCTGCTGGGTCGCGTGGTCGACGGTCTGGGCAACCCGATCGACGGCAAGGGCCCGATCGAAACCACCGAGCGCCGCATCGCCGACGTCAAGGCGCCGGGCATCATCCCGCGCAAATCGGTGCACGAGCCGATGGCCACCGGCCTGAAATCGGTCGATGCCATGATCCCGATCGGCCGCGGCCAGCGCGAGCTGATCATCGGCGACCGCCAGACCGGCAAGACCGCCGTGGCGCTGGACGCCATCCTGAACCAGAAATCCTACAACGACGCTGCCGGCGATGACGAGAGCAAGAAGCTCTACTGCATCTACGTCGCCGTCGGCCAGAAGCGCTCGACCGTGGCGCAGCTGGTGAAGAAGCTGGAAGAGTCGGGCGCGATCGACTACTCGATCATCGTGGCTGCCACCGCTTCGGACCCCGCGCCGATGCAGTTCCTGGCGCCCTACGCCGCGACCGCGATGGCCGAATATTTCCGCGACAACGGCCGCCACGCGCTGATCATCTACGATGACCTGTCCAAGCAGGCCGTGGCCTATCGCCAGATGTCGCTGCTGCTGCGCCGCCCGCCGGGGCGTGAAGCCTATCCGGGCGACGTTTTCTACCTGCACTCCCGCCTGCTGGAGCGTTCGGCGAAGCTGAACGAGGAGCACGGCGCAGGCTCGCTGACCGCTCTGCCGATCATCGAAACCCAGGGCGGCGACGTGTCGGCCTTCATCCCGACCAACGTGATCTCGATCACCGACGGCCAGATCTTCCTGGAAACCGAGCTGTTCTACCAGGGCATCCGCCCGGCCGTGAACACCGGTCTGTCGGTGTCGCGCGTGGGTTCGTCGGCCCAGACCAACGCGATGAAGTCGGTCGCCGGCCCGGTGAAACTGGAACTGGCGCAGTACCGCGAGATGGCGGCCTTCGCCCAGTTCGGTTCGGACCTCGATGCCGCGACCCAGAAGCTGCTGAACCGCGGCGCGCGCCTGACCGAGCTGATGAAGCAGCCGCAATACTCGCCGCTGACCAACGCCGAGATCGTCTGCGTGATCTACGCCGGCACCCACGGCTACCTCGACAACGTTCCGGTCAGGGAAGTCGGCCGCTTCGAGCAGGGCCTGATCGCGCATCTTCGCCAGAAGAACGCGGACCTGCTGGACGACATCACCAACAACGACCGTAAGGTGAAGGGCGAGCTGGAAGACAAGATCAAAGCGGCGCTCGACGATTACGCGAAAGACTTCGCCTGAGGGCGGGTAAGGACTGGATAGATGCCAAGCCTTAAGGACCTCAAAAATCGGATCGAGAGTGTCAAGAGCACTCGCAAGATCACGAAAGCCATGCAGATGGTCGCGGCGGCTAAGCTCCGCCGCGCCCAGGACGCTGCCGAGGCGGGTCGCCCCTATGCCGAGCGCATGAACGCCGTGATGAGCGGTCTTGCTGCCTCGGTCAAAGGGTCCGACAGCGCACCGAAACTGCTGGCCGGCACTGGTGCCGACCAGACCCACCTGCTGGTCGTCATGACCGCCGAGCGTGGCCTCTGCGGCGGCTTCAACTCGTCGATCGCCAAGCTCGCGCGGGTCAGGATTGCCGAGCTGCAGGCGGCCGGCAAGACGGTCAAGATCCTGACCGTCGGCAAGAAGGGGCGCGAGCAGCTGAAGCGCGATCACGCCGACCTGTTCGTGGGTCACGTCGACCTCAGCGACGTCAAGCGCGTCGGCTACGCCAACGCGCAGGACATCGCCAAGGACGTTCTCACCCGGTTCGACGCCGGCGAGTTCGACGTGGCGACGATCTTCTACAACACGTTCCAGTCGGTGATCAGCCAGGTCCCGACCGCACGGCAGATCATCCCGGCCACCTTCGAGGAGACCGAGACGGAGAGCACCCTCTACGACTACGAACCGTCGGAGGAAGGCATCCTGGAAGACCTGCTGCCGCGCGGCCTGGCCACGCAGATCTTCACCGCCCTGCTGGAAAACGGAGCCTCGGAACAAGGTGCCCGGATGAGCGCGATGGACAACGCCACGCGCAACGCCGGCGACATGATCGACAAGCTGACCATCGAGTTCAACCGCTCGCGTCAGGCTGTCATCACCAACGAGCTTATCGAAATCATTTCGGGCGCCGAGGCGCTCTAAAGGAACCGGAGAAACGATATGGCAAACGCAAAAGGCAAGATCACTCAGGTGATTGGCGCCGTTGTGGACGTGCAGTTCGAGGATCAGCTGCCGGCGATCCTGAACGCGCTGACCACCGACAACAACGGCAAGAAGCTGGTTCTGGAAGTTGCGCAGCACCTGGGCGAGAACACCGTCCGCACCATCGCGATGGACGCGACCGAAGGTCTGGTCCGCGGCCAGGCGGTGGCGGACACCGGCGGCCCGATCACCATTCCCGTGGGCAACGCCACCCTGGGCCGCATCCTGAACGTCGTGGGCGAGCCCGTCGACGAAAAGGGCCCGGTCAACGCCGACGAGACCCGCGCCATCCACCAGGAAGCGCCGGAATTCGCCGAGCAGTCGACCGAGTCGGAGATCCTCGTCACCGGCATCAAGGTCATCGACCTGCTGGCGCCCTACTCGAAGGGCGGCAAGATCGGCCTGTTCGGCGGCGCCGGCGTGGGCAAGACCGTTCTGATCATGGAACTGATCAACAACATCGCCAAGGTGCACTCGGGCTTCTCGGTGTTCGCGGGCGTCGGGGAACGGACCCGCGAGGGCAACGACCTCTATCACGAGATGATCGAATCGGGCGTTATCAAGCCCGACAACCTGTCGGAATCGCAGGTGGCTCTGGTCTACGGCCAGATGAACGAGCCTCCGGGGGCGCGTGCCCGTGTGGCGCTGACCGGCCTGACCCTGGCCGAGCAGTTCCGCGACCAGTCCGGCACCGACGTTCTGTTCTTCGTCGACAACATCTTCCGCTTCACCCAGGCGGGTTCGGAAGTGTCGGCGCTGCTGGGCCGTATCCCCTCGGCGGTGGGCTATCAGCCGACGCTGGCCACCGACATGGGCGCCCTGCAGGAGCGGATCACCTCGACCAAGTCCGGCTCGATCACCTCGGTGCAGGCCATCTATGTGCCTGCGGACGACCTGACCGACCCGGCGCCGGCGACCTCGTTCGCGCACCTCGACGCCACCACCGTTCTGTCGCGCGCGATCTCGGAGCTGGGCATCTACCCGGCCGTGGACCCGCTCGACTCGACCTCGCGGATCCTCGATCCGGCGATCGTCGGCGACGAGCACTACCAGGTCGCCCGTGACGTGCAGGGGATCCTCCAGCGCTACAAGTCGCTGCAGGACATCATCGCCATCCTCGGCATGGACGAACTGTCGGAAGAGGACAAGCTGACCGTGGCCCGCGCCCGGAAGATCCAGCGTTTCCTCAGCCAGCCCTTCGACGTGGCCAAGGTGTTCACCGGCTCGGACGGCGTGCAGGTTCCGCTGGAGAAGACCATCGCCTCGTTCAAGGCTGTCGTGGCCGGCGAATACGACCACCTGCCCGAGGCCGCCTTCTACATGGTTGGCGACATCGACGAAGTGATCGCAAAAGCCGAGAAAATGGCCGCGGAAGCGGCCTAAGGAGGCCAAATGGCTGAGACCATGCAATTCGACCTGGTGTCCCCTGAGCGGCGGCTTGCCTCCGTTCAGGCCACCTCGGTCCAGATCCCGGGGGCCGAGGGCGACCTGACCGCGATGCCGGCGCATGCGCCGACCATCACGACGCTGCGCCCCGGCGTGCTGACCGTGCACGGCCCGGAAGGTGAGACCAAGTATCTGGTGACCGGCGGCTTCGCCGAGATCACCGGCGAAGGCACCACCGTCCTGGCCGAACGCGCCCACGCCGTCGAGGAGGTCACCCAGGCGATGATCGACGAGATGGTGGCCGAGGCGCACGAGGCGCACAAGGCGGCCCACCCGGACGTCGTGGACGCCGCGGCCAAGCTGCTGGCCGACATGGTGGCCATGGGCGGCCATATCGGACTGGAGCCGAACCTGCCCAACGGCTGAACCGAAGGACCGGTTACAGAAGAACAGGCGAAGGCCCCGGATGCTCTCCGGGGCCTTTGCTTTGGCATTGCGCCGGCCGCCCGAAATGCGCTGTTATGCGTCTGGGCAACGGGACGGAACCATGCTGCATCTGAACGCCAGTGAAATCGGAATCGACCAGGGCTCGGCCATGCTGTTCCAGGATTTCAAGCATGACGGGGTGATGTGGACGGGGGAGGGGCCGCGCGCGATCCGCTACGAGGTGCGGTTTTCCCGGCCGTTCCGGGCGGTGCCGGCGGTGACGGTGGGCATGTCGCTGTGGGATATCGACCACGGCACCAACGCGCGCGCCGACATCCGGGCCGAGGCGATCACACGCGAAGGGTTCCACATCGTGTTCAACACCTGGGGCGACACGCGCGTGGCGCGCATCCGGGCCGACTGGATGGCCATCGGCGCCCTGCCGAACCCGGATGACTGGGAGGTAAGTTGAGGCGCCTCAGGCGCCCGGGGAATAGAGCCCCTCGTAGATCGGCGCCAGGGTCTCGCGGTCGAACAGCGACGAGACCGAGGTCCCGTGCCAGATATTCATGATCGCCTGCCCGAACATCGGCGCGGTGGGCACGATGCGGATGTTCTTGGCGGCCTTCACGGCATCGGTGGGGCGGATGGAATCGGTGATCACCAGCGATTTCATCTTGGAATTGGTGATGCGCTCCACCGCCGGGCCCGAAAGCACGCCGTGGGTGATGTAGGAGTGCACCTCCTTGGCGCCGTTCTCGATCAGCACCTCGGCGGCCTTGCACAGCGTGCCGGCGGTGTCGCAGATGTCGTCGACGATGATGCAGGTCTGGCCCTTCACGTCGCCGATCACCGTCATCTCGGCCACCTCGCCGGGGCGCACGCGGCGCTTGTCGACGATGGCAAGTCCCGAGCCGATGCGCTGCGCCAGTTCGCGGGCGCGGGCCACGCCGCCGACGTCGGGCGAGACCACCGTGATCTTGTCGAGGTTCCGCTTGAAGTGATGCTCGATGTCCAGCGCGAAGATCGGCGCGGCATAGAGGTTGTCCACGGGGATGTCGAAGAAGCCCTGGATCTGGGCGGCGTGCAGGTCAAGGGTCAGGACCCGCTCGATCCCGGCCTCGGTCAGCATGTTGGCGACCAGCTTGGCGGTGATCGGCGTGCGCGCCTTGGAGCGCCGGTCCTGCCGGGCATAGCCGAAATAGGGCATCACGGCGGTGATCCGCGCCGCCGAAGACCGGCGCAGCGCGTCGGCGATGACCAGCAGCTCCATCAGGTTGTCGTTGGCCGGGTTCGAGGTCGGCTGGATGATGAACATATCCTCGCCGCGCACGTTCTCGAAAACCTCGACGAAGATCTCCCCGTCGTTGAAGCGTTCGACCCGGGCATCGACCAGCCCCACGTTCACGCCGCGATGCAGGGACATGCGGCGGGCGATTGCGGTGGCCAGCGGGCGGTTGGCATTGCCCGAAATCAGTTTCGGCTCGGTGACGGAAGGCATGGCAGCAAGTCCCCAAAGTGTGGTCTGGATGACAGAATCGTGACGTTGACACCGCTTACCACCCGGCCCAAGTTTTGCAAACATGCATGGCGGCGGGAGGGCCTGAGATGACGCAGATCGACTACTATTTTTCCACGATTTCCCCCTATACCTACCTCGCGGGGCAGCGGCTGGAGGAAATCGCGCGCCGCAACGGGGCCACGATCGCCTACAAGCCGCTGGACATTGTCGCGCTGTTTTCCCGCACCGGCGGCACCCCGCCCGCGCAGCGGCACGAAAGCCGGCAGAGTTACCGGCTGCAGGAACTGCGCCGCCAATCGGCCCGGACCGGGCTGCCGATCAACCTGCGCCCGGCGCATTTCCCGACCAACGCGGCGCCCTCCTCCTATGCGGTGATCGCGGCGCAGGCGACCGGCGGGGGCGATCTGGGCGGGCTGGTGCACGGCATCCTGCGCGCCTGCTGGGCCGAGGAACGGGACGTGGCCGAGGATGCCGTGATCCGCGACTGCCTGGCCGCCGCCGGTTTCGATCCGGCGCTTGCCGGCAGCGGGCTGCTGCTGGGCGCGGAGACCTATGCCGCCAACCTCGAGGAGGCGGTGGGCCGCGGCGTGTTCGGCGCGCCCTTCTACATCGTGGGCGAGGAGAAATTCTGGGGGCAGGACCGGCTCGATGATCTGGACCTGCACCTCCAGGGCAAGCTCTAGCCTCGGATCAGATCGAGGAAGCGGTCCACGTCGGCCTCGGTCGTGGACCAGGAGCAGACCAGCCGGGCGGACAGGTTTTCCTCGCCCGGCCCCTCCAGCGACTGGTTGAATGGCCAGAAGTAATAGGCGGCCCCGGCCTCATGCGCCCGGACGTGGCCGGCGCGCGGCCAGCTTGCGAAGACCGCGTTGGCCTGGGTCGGGTGCATCAGGCTGGCCCCCGCGGCCTGCAGCCCCTGCGACAGACGCTGCGCGGCGGCATTGGCCTGACCGGCCAGCGTCAGCCACAGATCGTCTTCCAGATAGGCGGCCATCTGCGCCGACAGGTAGCGGTGCTTCGAGAACAGGTGCCCGCCGCGCTTGCGCCGCAGTTCGAACTCCCAAGCCCGCTTGGGATCGAAGATCACCACCGCCTCGACGCCCAACAGCCCGTTCTTGGTGCCGCCGAAGGAAAGCACGTCGATGCCTGCCTTCCAGGTCATTTCGGCCGGGGTGCTGCCGGTCGAGACCAGCGCATTTGCAAAGCGCGCCCCGTCCATGTGGCAGGGGATACCGGCGGCCCTGGCGATGGCGCAGAGTTCGGCCACCTCGGCGGCGGTGTAGACGGCGCCGGCCTCGGTCGCGTTGGTCAGCGACAGCGCGCCTTTCTGAACGTTGTGCACCCCGGCGGCGGCGGCCGTGGCCAGCGCTTTCTCCAGATGCGCGGGGGCGATCTTGGCGTCGTCGCCCTCCAGCAGGGTCAGCTTGGCGCCGCCGGTGTAGAACTCGGGCGCGGCGCATTCATCCTCTTCGATATGGGCGTGGCGGTGGCAGAAGACCGTGGCCCAGGGCGGGCAGAGGCAGGCCAGCGCCAGCGCGTTGGCCGAGGTGCCGGTCGCCACCAGATAGACTGCCGCCTCGGGCGCCTCGAACACCTCGCGGATTCGGGCGCGCACGCCTTCCATGATGGGGTCGTTGCCATAGGGCATGGCGTAGCCCTCGTTGGCGCGGGTCAGTGCCGCCAGCACCTGCGGCGGCACGGGCGAGGAATTGTCCGAGGCGAAAAACATGAATCAAAGCTCCTCTTCGATCAGGTAGTCTTCCCAGTCTTCGACCGGCACGTCCATCTCGGGCACGGTCCAGCCGCGCACCGACTGGCCGGCCCTGTGCACGCTTTCCGAATCGCCCGAGATCAGCGGGTGCCAGTCGTAGAGCGGCTTGCCCTCGTGCAGCAGCCGATAGGCGCAGGTGGCGGGCATGAAATAGGCGATCTCGCCGATGTTGCGGGGCGTCAGCACCACGCATTCGGGCACGATCTGCTTGCGCACCTCGTAATGGGCGCAGCGGCAGGTCTCGTCATCCAGCAGGCGGCAGGCGACGCGGGTAAAGACGACCTCGCCGGTCTCCTCGTCCTCGAGCTTGTTCAGGCAGCATTTGCCGCAGCCGTCGCACAGCGCCTCCCACTCCTTTGGGGTGAGGTTCTTCAGCGGCACGCGCTCCCAGAAATCGGGGCGCAGCCCGTCGCGTTGGATGGGGTCTTTCATGGGGCGGAGCCTAGCGGTTTGCGGTGGAAAGGAAAGGGGGATCAGAGCCTGGCGAGGATCGCGCGGGCGCGGGCGCAATCGGCCTCCATCTGGGCGATCAGGGCATCGAGACTGTCGAACTTTTCCTCCGGGCGCAGGAACTCGACCAGGGCGACGGACAGGTGGGTGCCGTAGAGATCGCCATCGAAATCGAACAGGTAGGTCTCGCAATTGGCCACGGTGTGCCCGAACATCGGGCGCACCCCCACCGAGGCGGCGCCGCGATAGCTGCCCTTGTGCGGGCCGGACAGCACGTCGACCAGCACCGCATAGATGCCGAAGCGCGGCGGGTGCAGCCCGGTGATGGACATGTTGGCGGTGGGAAAGCCCAGGTCTCGGCCGCGCTTGTCGCCGTCGATAACCGCGCCTTCGATCCGGTGCCAGTGGCCCAGCATGGCCGCCGCGTCGCGCGGGCGGCCCTCGCTCAGCGCAGTGCGGATCGCGGTGGAGGACACCGCGCCGCTGTTATGCTCCAGCAGCTTGGCCAGCGTCACGCCGAAGCCCATCTCGCGGCCGAAACGCGCCAGGTCCTGCGCGGTGCCCTTGCGCCCCTTGCCGAAGCAGAAGTCGGCGCCCACCACCACATGGCTCAGGCCCAGCCCCCCGGCGATGACCTCGCGGGCGAACTCCTCGGCGCTGAGCCCGGCGAGTTCGGCGTCGAAGGGCAACTGGTAGAGGTGGTCGACGCCGAGCTTGGCCAGCCGGTTCGATTTGGCCTCGGCATTCATCAGCCGAAAGGGCGGCGCGTCGGGGGCGAAGAATTCGCGCGGGTGCGGCTCGAAGGTGACGATGCCCAGCGGCGCGCCGGCTTTTCCGGCCTGTTCGCGGGCGATGTCGATCACCGCCTGGTGGCCGCGGTGCACCCCGTCGAAATTGCCGATCGCGGCGCTGGCGCCGCGATCCTCGGGGGGCAGGTCCGTCCATTTGGTGTAGGTCTTCATCGGCTCCCGGCGTGCCGGGGCCCGGCACCGTCAGTCAAACTTGCGGCTGGGCGCCAGAACCAGCGCCTCGCCCTTCAGGACGACCGTATCGCCCACCAGACAGTGACAATCAAGGGCGACCCGGCGTTTGGCGTGTTCGATATCCTTGACCACCACCTCGGCGAAGACCACGTCGCCGGGACGCACGGGGGCGAGGAAGGTCAGCGACTGCTTCATGTAGATCGTGCCGTGGCCCGGAAGTTGTTCGCCGATCACCGCCGAGATCAGCCCCGCGGTCAGCATGCCATGCGCGATGCGCCCCTCGAAGATCGTGTCCTGCGCGTAGGACTCGTCCAGGTGCACCGGGTTGCGGTCGGTGGAGACCTCGGCGAAAAGTTCGATGTCGCGGTCGGTGATCCGCTTGCGGATATGGCGGCGCATTCCGATCTCGATATCCTCGATGCAGATCGTTCCGCGAGGCATGTTGTCCAGCATGGGCTCCCCCTTCGTCATGGCGTCCCCTCGGCGTGATGTTGCGGTGCAGCATAGGGGAACGGGCGGGGCGGTTCAATTGTGAAAGCAATTTTGGGACCCAATGAGGTCAATGTGGCGCAATTTTGTTGCGATGAGAATTTTCGAGAGGGCTCAACGCAGGAAGCCGATCGCGTAGGTCGGAGAGAGCTTCTCCTCCGCCAGAAGCTCGGCAAGCGCCTCCGGGTCGGGCTGGCGGGTGGTGCGGGTCTCGGCGGCCGACAGCCCGCCGGTGATGAACAGCACGTCCAGCTCCTCGCCGAGGGCGCCTGCCACATCGGTGTGCAGCCCGTCGCCGATGCACAGGATGTTGTCGTCCGAGACCTTGGCGATCTCGGCCAGCCGGCGGCGGGCGAGATCGTAGATCGGCGGGTGCGGCTTGCCGAAATAGAGCGATTCGCCGCCCATGTCGGCGTAGAGCTTGGCCAGCGCGCCGGCGCACCATTCCCGCGTCTCGCCGCGGTCCACGACGATATCGGGGTTGGCGCAGAGCAGCTTCAGCCCCTTTTGCTTGGCCAGCAGGAATTCGGGCCGCATCACCGCCGGGTCGGCGTTCGGGTCGAAGGGGCCGGTGCAGACGATGCCCTCGGCCTCGTCCAGCGGCACGCGGGTGATCTCCACCGGGTTCTTGATGATATGCAGCGGGTCGAAGAAGCTCAGGTCGTGGGGCTGGCCGATGAAATAGACCTTCCGCCCGACCGCGCCCTGATACATCGCGGCGCGCGCGCTGTCGCCGGAGGTGGTGATGGTGTCGTAGCTGTCCTGCGGCACGCCCAGCTTTTCGAGCTGCCGCGCCACGCTGGCGCGGTGGCGTGGCGCGTTGGTCAGCAGCACCACGATGCCGCCGGCGCGGCGGTAGTCCTGCAGCGCGGCCACCGCCTCGGCGTAGGCGGTGTGGCCGTTGTGCACGCAGCCCCACAGATCGACGAACAGCGCATCGTATTGCGAGGAGACCTCGGCGAGGGAGTCGATGATGCGGGTCATGGGAAAGGGTCCTCCGGGCGGCTGTCACCGGCACATAACACTTCCTTCGGAAGGCGTGCAACGGCGCCGGGGCGCGACTGGGGTGAGGCCAAGCGGGGGGCGGCGGCCCGGCGCCTGCCGCCCGGGCGCCAGCCCCGGCAGCGCCTGACCCTCTCCCCGAGAGGGCGCCATTCGCGCCCAGCCAGGGTCGGGCGCCGCGCTCGTTTCCCCGCTCGGATACCGGATGGGGATGGCCAACAAAAAAGGCGCCCCGGCGGGCGCCTTTCTCAACATTTCCGGCGTGGGGGATCAGACCTTGAGGTTCGGGATGATCTGCTTTTTCCGGCTGACGACGCCGGGCAGGACCACCGTGTCGCCAGTCACATCGGCGCCGAAGGACTTGGTGGCCACGTCCTTGACCAGCTCGTTCGGCACCAGCAGGGTCGATTCCTCGTTCAGGATGTCGACGACGAAAAGCAGCACCTGATCGACGCCGTCTTCCTCGGCGACGGTGATCATGCTGTCCATCAGGCTGTCCTTGCGCGACAGCACCGTCGCGGGCGAGGTAGTCTCCAGAACGCTGACGCGGAACTTGGTGCCGTCGACCTCGTATTCCTTCGAATCCATCCGCAGCAGTTCGGCGTCCGAGAAGGCCGAGACGTCGGATTTCGCCGCGAACATCTCGGCGGCGTAGTCGGGGATGCTGACGCCCAGCTCGCCGGCCAGCTTCTCGGACACGGCGCGGTCAACGTCGGTGGTGGTGGGCGAGCGGAATTCCAGCGTGTCGGACAGGATGCAGCTCAGCATCGCGCCCTTGATGGCTTCCGGCATTTTCGCGGCATCGTCGCCCATCAGGTCATACATGATGGTGGCGGTGCAGGCGACCGGGCGGATGGTGATCTCGATCGGGGATTTGGTCTTCAGGCCGCCCTGCAGCAGGTGGTGGTCGATCACCGCCTGGACATTGGCCTCGTTGATCGAGGCGGGCAGTTCGGCGACGTTGTTGGTGTCCACGATCACCACGTCATCCCCGGCGCTGACATCGGCGATGATCGCGGGCTGCTCGAAGCCCCAGCGCTCCAGCACGAACTTGGCTTCGGTGTTGGGCTCGCCCAGCAGCTTGGCCTCGGCGGGGGTGCCCTTGATCTCGGACAGGTACCAGGCCCAGATCAGCGGCGAGCCGGTGGAATCGGTGTCGGGGGATTTGTGGCCGAATACTTTGATGGTCATGGGGATATTCCGTCTCAAGCTGCGTAAATCGCGGCCCTTATAGGCGCGCGGGGGGCGCTTGTCACGCGGGCACTGGCCTTGCCGGCAAGGCGTTGCTGCAATGCAGCATCACCCGGCTTGCGTCCGGCCGCCGGGCAGGGAAAAGTGGGGCATGGCCACGCTGAAAGAGACCGACCTTTATCCGCCGATCAAGACCTTCCTCGAGGGGCAGGGCTACGAGGTGAAAGCCGAGATCGGCGCCGCCGACCTGGTGGCCTGCCGGGACGGGGAGGAGCCGGTGATCGTCGAGCTCAAGACCGCCTTCTCGCTGGCCTTGGTGCACCAGGGGGTCGAGCGGCAGGCGCTGAGCGATTGCGTCTACCTGGCGGTGCCGCGCGGGGCGGGGCGGCGCTTCGACAAGGCGCTGGCGGCGAACCTGGCGCTGTGCCGGCGGCTGGGGTTGGGCCTGCTGACGGTGCGGCTGCGCGACGGCTTCGTCGAGCCGCATCTCGACCCCGGCCCCTATCGCCCGCGCATTTCGACTCCGAAACGCGCGCGGCTTTTGCGCGAATTCGCGCGCCGGGCGGGCGACCCCAACACGGGCGGCGCCTCGCGGGCGCGGCTGGTCACCGCCTACCGGCAGGACGCCCTGCGCTGCGCGGCGCATCTGGGGCAGGCGGGGCCAACGAAAGGGGCGGCGGTCGCCGCCGCCGCCGGTGTGCCGCGCGCGACCCGGATCATGGCCGACGATCACTATGGCTGGTTCGCGCGCGTCGCCACCGGCATCTACGACCTGACCCCGGCCGGGCGCGCGGCGCTGGGCCAGTATGCCGAGGTCCTGCGCGGGCTCTGAGGATCGTGAAAATTTTGCCGGACGGGCAGTTGACAGCCCGGGCAGGCTTGCCTAGCTACGGCACATTAGCACTCGATGTAGGTGAGTGCTAACAGTCACGCAAAACCTCGAACGAAGGAGCGTTCCGAAATGGCATTTACTCCGCTGCACGACCGGGTTCTGGTCGAACGCGTTGAAAGCGACGAGAAAACCGCCGGTGGTCTGATCATCCCCGACAGCGCCAAAGAAAAGCCCGCCGAAGGCATCGTTGTTGCCGTGGGTGCCGGCGCCAAGGACGAAAGCGGTGCGCGCATCGCGATGGACGTCAAGGAAGGCGACAAGATCCTGTTCGGCAAATGGTCGGGCACCGAGGTCACCGTCGACGGCAAAGAGCTGTTGATCATGAAGGAAAGCGACATCCTGGGCATCATCGCCTAAGCCGGTCGCAATCCCTTTCCAGACACAGAAGATTCAGGAGCAAGCAAAATGGCTGCTAAGGACGTCAAGTTCGACACCGATGCCCGCAATCGCATGCTGAGAGGCGTGAACATCCTCGCCGACGCGGTGAAGGTCACCCTGGGCCCGAAAGGCCGTAACGTCGTGATCGAGAAATCCTTCGGCGCGCCCCGCATCACCAAGGACGGTGTGTCGGTCGCCAAGGAAATCGAACTCGAGGACAAGTTCGAGAACATGGGCGCGCAGATGGTGAAAGAAGTCGCCTCGCGCACCAATGACGAGGCCGGCGACGGCACCACCACCGCCACCGTTCTGGCCCAGGCCATCGTCAAGGAAGGCCTCAAGCAGGTTGCTGCCGGCCTGAACCCGATGGACCTCAAGCGCGGCATCGACCTGGCCACCGACAAGGTCGTCGAGGCCATCAAGGCCGCCGCCCGCGACGTGACCGACAGCGACGAGGTCGCGCAGGTCGGCACCATCTCGGCCAACGGCGAAGCCCAGATCGGCCGCTTCATCGCTGACGCGATGCAGAAGGTCGGCAACGAGGGTGTCATCACCGTCGAAGAGAACAAGGGCATGGACACCGAGGTCGAGGTCGTCGAAGGCATGCAGTTCGACCGCGGCTACCTGTCGCCTTACTTCGTGACCAACCCCGACAAGATGATCGCCGAACTCGACGACTGCCTGATCCTGCTGCACGAGAAGAAACTCTCGTCGCTGCAGCCGATGGTGCCGCTGCTCGAGGCCGTGATCCAGTCGCAGAAGCCGCTGCTGATCATCGCCGAGGACGTGGAAGGCGAGGCGCTGGCCACCCTGGTGGTCAACAAGCTGCGTGGCGGTCTGAAGATCGCCGCCGTCAAGGCGCCGGGCTTCGGTGATCGCCGCAAGGCCATGCTGCAGGATCTCGCCATCCTGACCGGCGGCCAGGTGATCTCGGAAGACCTGGGCATGAAGCTCGAGAATGTCACCATGGACATGCTGGGCACCGCCAAGAAGGTCCAGATCTCCAAGGACGAGACCACCATCGTCGACGGAGCCGGCGAGAAGGCCGAGATCGAGGCGCGCGTCTCCCAGATCCGCACCCAGATCGAGGAAACCACCTCGGACTACGACCGCGAGAAGCTGCAGGAACGCGTGGCGAAGCTCGCCGGCGGTGTGGCCGTCATCCGCGTCGGCGGCATGACCGAGGTCGAGGTGAAAGAGCGCAAGGACCGCGTCGATGACGCCCTGAACGCCACCCGCGCAGCCGTGCAGGAAGGCGTGATCGTGGGCGGCGGTGTCGCTCTGGTTCAGGCCGGCAAGTCGCTGGAAGGCCTGAAAGGCGCCAACCCCGATCAGGACGCTGGTATCGCCATCGTGCGCCGCGCGCTGGAGGCTCCGCTGCGCCAGATCGCCGAGAACGCCGGTGTCGACGGCGCCGTCGTGGCCGGCAAGGTCCGCGAAAGCAACGACGTCAACTTCGGCTTCAACGCTCAGACTGAGGAATATGGCGACATGTTCAAGTTCGGCGTGATCGATCCGGCCAAGGTGACCCGCACCGCGCTGGAAGACGCCGCATCGGTGGCCGGCCTGCTGATCACCACCGAGGCGATGGTCGCCGACAAGCCCGAGCCGAAGGGCGCCGGCGGCGGCATGCCCGACATGGGCGGCATGGGCGGCATGGGCGGCATGATGTAATCGCCCCCGCGACGATCTTGGGAAAGGGCCCGCTTCGGCGGGCCCTTTTTTTCGCCCTATGGGCGGCGGCGGGAATTGGCGCTATCATGGCTCCGTCTCAGCGACGGGGGATCGTTTCCATGACCCGCATATTTCTTGCTTTCTTCCTTTCCATCCTGCCCGCCATCGCCCAGGCCGAAGAGGCCGAAACCTTCCGCATTGGCAATGACGCCTTCATCGCCGGATCGACGGTCGTCCACAGCGGCGACGGGGCCGACGATCTGTTCATGGCCGGCGAAACCGTCCGCGTCGCGGCCCCGATTTCCGGCTCGGCCCATCTCGCGGGCCGACGGGTGGAGATCGGCCAGAGCATCGGCGGCGACCTCTACGCCGCCGGCATGGATGTCGTTATGCGCGGCGCGCTGGGCGGAGATGCCACCGTGTCGGGCTATTCGGTGGAAATCCGCGATGCGGTCGGCGAAGACCTGCGGGCCTCGGGCGCGAACCTGACGATCGCCGGCCCGGTCGCGGGGACGGCCCTTCTGGCGGGCGACATCGTTCGGTTGGAAAGCGTCATCAGCGGCGATGTTTACCTGTCCGGGCGGCAGGTCGAGTTCGGGCCGGAGGCGCGGATCGGAGGGGCCCTGACGCTGGTGAGCGACGCGCCGGAAAAGATCGAGGTGCCGGCGCATGTCCTCCCCGAGGATCGCATCACGCGGCGCGAGATGGCGGGCTGGCAGCGCGAGATGCCGCCGATGGGCGCGATCAGCTGGGGGCAGGTGATCTGGCGCGCCCTGGTGGGCGTGGTGGTCACGGCGGCGCTGGTGGCGCTGATCGCGGCGGTGCTGCCCGGCCCCCTGGCCGGCATGCGGCGGCGGCTGCTGGCGGCGCCCTGGCGCGCGCTGTGGTTCGGCTTTCTCGGCCTGTCGACCATGACCGGTGCGGCCGTGCTGCTGGCCATGACCCTGATCGGCATGGTGCTGAGTTCGGCTGTGCTGCTGCTGGCGGTTCTGCTTGGCGTGGCGGGCTATTTCATCGCCGTCTACGCCTTCGGCGTCGGGCTGATGATGGCCGCCGGCCGGGCCGAGCCGGACAGCCTGGCCGACCGCGCGCTGGCGGGCGCGCTGGGCGCGCTTGCCGCCGGGCTGATCGGGCTGGTGCCGTTGCTGGGCTGGCTGTTCGTCTTCGCGCTGGCGCTGGCCGGGGCGGGCGGGCTGATCCTGCGCTGGCTCCGCCCGGCCTTCTTCAGCAACTGATCCTCCTTGGGCTTTCCTTCCTCCGGGCGCCGTGGCAGAACCGCGCGATGCTGAGCCTGACCCTGACCAACGCCGATATCCTGATGCCGGGCGGACTGATCGGCGCGAAGCTGGCCATCGAGGGTGGACGCATCGCACCGACGCCCGCGGGCCGCGCGGTGGACCTGTCGGGTTGTCTGGTGCTGCCCGGAATCGTCGATATGCATGGCGACGGGTTCGAGCGCCATCTCGCCCCGCGGCGCGGCGCGATGCGCGATCTGGGCGAGGGGCTGGCGGCGCTGGATGCGGAACTGGCCGCCAATGGCATCACAACCGCCGTCTTGGCGCAATTCTTCAGCTGGGAAGCGGGCATGCGCGGCCCGGATTTCGCCGAAGGGCTGGCCGGGGCGCTGGCCGCCGCGGGGTCGCGGCTGCTGTGTGACATGCGGCTTCAGTTGCGGCTGGAGACCCACCTGCTCGATGACTATCCCCGCGCCGAGGCGCTGATCGAGGGCGCCGGCATCGGCTATGTCGTGTTCAACGATCATCTGCCGCACAAGGCGCTGGCCGAGGGCAAGCGCCCGCCGCGCCTGACCGGCCAGGCCCTGAAAAGCGGCCGCAGCCCCGAGGCCCATCTGGCGGTTCTGGAACGCCTCCACGCCCGCGGCGCCGAGGTTCCGCAGGCGCTGTCGGACCTCGCCGGGCGGCTGGCCGCGCGCGGCGTGGCGATGGGTAGCCATGACGATGCAACGCCCGAGACCCGCGCCTTCTACCGGGCGATCGGGGCGACCATCTCCGAATTCCCCGAGACCCGCGAGGCCGCGCAGGCGGCGCGGGCGGCGGGCGATCCGGTGATCCTGGGCGCGCCCAACGTGGTGCGCGGCGGCTCGCATTCGGGCAAGGTCAGCGCGGCGGATCTGGTGACGCAGGGCTGCTGCGATGCGCTGGTCTCCGATTACCACTATCCCGCGCCACGCCAGGCGGCGCTGGCGCTGGCCGGCGCGGCCGGGCTGGCCGATGCCTGGGCGCTGGTCTCCAGTCGCCCGGCGCGGCTGCTGGGGCTGACGGATCGGGGCACGCTGGAGCCGGGCAAACGCGCGGACCTGGTGGTGCTGGAGCGCGACAGCGGCCGGGTCGGCGCCACCATCAGCGGCGGGCGCATCGCCTATCTTGCCGGCACGGTGGCCGAGCGTTTTTTGCACTGATTGCGCGCCGCCCTGTCTGGCGCCCGGATGCAGGCGCGTGTAGCGTGGCGCATGCGCCTGTTCCTGATGACAGCCCTGACCATGGTGGCCTTTGCCGCGAACTCGATCCTCAACCGCGCCGCGTTGGCCGAGGGGGCGATCGGGCCGGGCAGCTTTGCCGCTCTGCGGCTGGCCTCGGGGGCGGTGATGCTGGGGCTGCTGCTGGCACTGCGCGACCGCCGCCTGCCGCGCCCCGGTGCGCCCAATCTGGGCGCCGTGGCCGGGCTTGCGGGCTATATGCTGGGCTTTTCCTACGCCTATGTCGCGCTTGATGCCGGACTGGGTGCGCTGATCCTGTTCGGCGGCGTGCAGATGACCATGTTCCTTGGTGTCCTGGCGGCGGGGGAGGCCCTGCCGCCGCGCCGCTGGGCGGGGGCGGGGCTGGCCTTCGGCGGGCTGGTGCTGCTGCTCTGGCCGGCGGGCGCGGGCGCGCCGCCGGCGCTTGGCGCGGCCTTGATGGCCTTCGCGGCGGCGAGTTGGGGCGTCTATTCGCTGGTCGGGCGTGCCGTGGCCGACCCGCTGCACGCCACGGGCGCGAATTTCCTCTACGCGCTGCCGGCGGCGGTGGCGCTGGCGCTGGCGCTGCCCGACGCCACGCAGGCGAGCGCACCCGGCATCCTGCTGGCGGTGATCTCGGGCGCGGTCACCTCGGGGCTGGGCTATGCGATGTGGTACAGCCTGCTGCCGCGGCTGGGGGTCTCGGTCGCGGCGGTGGCGCAGCTGTCGGCGCCGGTGCTGGCGGTGGCGGCCGGCGTGCTGCTGCTGGGAGAGCCGCTGCGTCTGCGCGCGCTGCTGGCCGCGGGGCTGGTGCTGGGGGGCGTCGCGCTGGGGGTGGTGCGCCCGCGTCAGCGCACGATCGGCTCCAGCGGGTCGTAGAGGATGCGGCCCTCGTCCCAGGCGGCCTGGGGCAGGCTGTCGGGCTTGTAGCGGATGCCGGCCATCTCTTCGCGGGAGAACCAGCGGCGGCGGCTGACGATGCCCTCGGGGTCGCGCCAGGCCGGGTCCAGCGCGCCGTGCCGCACCGTGCAGCGGAAATAGATGTCCACCTGGTGAAAGCCCGAGGCGGGATCGTGGAACTCGTTCACCAGGCAGGGATCGCCCACGGCGATCTCCAGTCCGGTTTCCTCGTGCACCTCGCGCGCCAGGTTCTCGGGCAGGGACATGCCGCGCTCGACCCCGCCGCCGGGCACGCACCACAGGTCGCTCATCCCGTCGGGATAGGCGTTGACCAGCAGCAGCCGCGCCTGGTGCAGGATCACCGCGCGCGCGGCCAGGCGCGGGCTGCGGCGCGGCATCGCCGTCAGCCCGCCGCCGGGCCGAGGCGGCGGTTCACATGGCCCATCTTGCGCCCGGCCTTCACCTCGGCCTTGCCATAGAGGTGGATGGCGTTGGCGCTGTCCCTGGCCAGCTCCGGCACCTGCGCCACGTCATCACCGATCAGGTTCAGCATCTCCATGTCCGAGTGCCGTTGCCCGTCGCCCAGCGGCCAGCCCGCCACGGCGCGGATATGCTGCTCGAACTGGTCGATCATGCAGCCGTCCTGCGTCCAGTGGCCGGAGTTGTGCACCCGAGGCGCGATCTCGTTGACCAGCAGGCCCTGCGCGGTGACGAACAGCTCCACCCCCATCACGCCGACATAATCGAGCGCGTTCAGGATCTTGCCGGCCAGAAGCACGGCGTCGGTGCGCTGCGCGGCGGTCAGCCGGGCGGGGACGGTGGTGGTGTGCAGGATGCCGTCCTTGTGGACGTTCTCGCCGGGGTCGAAACAGGCGATCTCGCCGCTCAGCCCACGCGCGGCGATGACAGAGATCTCGTGGCTGAACTCGATGAAACCCTCCAGGATCGCCGGGGCGCCGGCCATCTCGGCCAGGGCCTGCGCGGCGTCGGCGGGCACCATGATCCGCGCCTGGCCCTTGCCGTCATAGCCGAAGCGGCGGGTCTTGAGGATGGCGGGCGTGCCGATCTCCTCGATCGCCTCGGCCAGATCCTCGGCGTCGTCCACGGCGGCGAAGGGCGCGGTGGCGAGCCCCAGATCGGACAGGAACGCCTTTTCCACCAGCCGGTCCTGGCTGACGGCCAGCGCGCGGCGGTTGGGGCGGATCGGGCAATGCTGCTCCAGCAGGTCCAGCGCCGAGGTGGGGATGTTCTCGAACTCGTAGGTGATCACGTCCACCCCGGCGGCGAAGGCGCGCAGCGCCTCGGCGTCCTCGTAGGAAGCGGTGGTCACGCTGTCGGCGACATGGCCGGCGGGCGGGTTGGCGCCGGGCTCGAAGATATGGCAGCGGAAGCCCAGCCGCGCCGCGGCCATCGACAGCATCCGGCCCAGCTGGCCGCCGCCCAGGATGCCGATCACCGCGCCGGCTTGCAGAACGTCACTCATCGCAGGGCTCCTCCGGGATCGAGGCCGACAACGCCGCGCGCCAGGCGTCCAGCCGGCCGGCCAGCACGGCGTCGTTCAGCGCCAGGATGCCGGCGGCCATCAGCCCGGCATTGGCCGCGCCCGCAGCCCCGATGGCCATGGTGGCGACCGGGAACCCCTTGGGCATCTGCACGATGGAATAGAGCGAATCGACCCCCGACAGCGCGCGCGTCTGCACCGGCACACCGATCACCGGCACGCGGGTCTTGCTGGCCATCATGCCGGGCAGGTGGGCCGCCCCGCCGGCGCCGGCGATGATCACCTGCAGCCCGCGTTCGACGGCGGTCTTGCCGTAGGTCCACAGGCGGTCGGGGGTGCGGTGGGCCGAGACGATCTTCGCCTCGTAGGCCACGCCCAACTCATCCAGGATTTCGGCTGCCCCCTTCATGGTCGGCCAGTCGGACTGGCTGCCCATGATGATGCCCACTTTCACGTCGCTCATCGCTGCTCCCGCCTCTCGCTTTCGGAGGCGGCACTATAGCCGGATGGCCCGCTTACGCAATGATATCGGGGGTCAGGAGGTCTTCGATCAGGGCGATCTGGTCCTTCAGAGACAGTTTCTGCTTTTTCAACCGTTTCACGGTGAACTGGCAGGCGACGCCGCCCTGGGCCTCCAGCGCGCGGATGGCATCGTCGAGGTCGCGGTGCTCGCGGCGCAGCACCTCGAGCTTCACGCGCAGGACCTCTTCGCTGTTCATTTCGCTTGGGATGTTCATCGGCATTCCCTGAGTGAGTCGGCACCAACTGGGCAGACCGTTAACATAGCCTTCTTGGGGGCTTGCGGGAAGCGGCGCCCTTGCGGGTCGCATCCCCGCGCCCCATATTTTCGGCAGGCCGCCTGTTCCAAGGGGCCGGACGCTGACAGGTCGCTTGACGCAAGGACTTGAGACATGACGAAACTGACCCTCGGCTCGCATCCCTTTCTACTTGGATTCGAGCAGCTTGAGCGCCTCGTGGAACGGACGGCCAAGTCCGGCAACGAGGGCTATCCGCCCTTCAATATCGAACAGACCAGCGAACGGGGCTATCGGATCACGCTTGCCGTGGCGGGCTTCCGCGAGGAGGACCTCTCGATCACCGTCGAGGACCGCCAGCTGGTGATCCGCGGCCGCCAGCGCGACGACAGCGACGAACGCGTGTTCCTGCACCGCGGCATTGCCGCGCGGCAGTTCCAGCGCAGCTTCGTGCTGGCCGACGGCGTGGAGGTGGCCGGCGCCGAGATGGAGAACGGACTGCTGCATATCGACCTGGAACGCGCGCTGCCCGATGCCGTGGTCCAGCGCATCGAGATCCGGCGGGCCTGAACGAGAGGGAGACGCGATGAACACGAAATACGATTTCCTGCCCGGCGGCGAGGACAAGATCGTCTATGTCCGCCCGGTAAAGCCCGAGGATCTGCCGGAGGAACTGCGGCGTCAGACAGCGGGGATCGAGCGGCTTTACGCCGTGCATGATTCCAGCGGCGAGCGGCTGGCGCTGGTGCGCGACCGCAAGCTGGCCTTCGTGCTGGCCCGCCAGAACGACCTCGCGCCGGTAAGCGTGCACTGAGCCTTTCGCCGGTGCTCGACCTGGGGCCCTTGGGCCTCAGGTTCAGCGAAGCGCCGGGTCGCGGTTCCGCCGGGCGAGGTCAATGGCGAGAACGATTGCCGCCGCCAGGGGCACCAGCGCGCCGAGCGTCAGCGCCGTGAGGGTCGCGCGCGGGCCGTAGCCCTGTATCAGCATCGCCCCCAGCATGGGCGCCGCGGCCGAGGCCATCAGCATCGGTCTGGCGAGGTGGCCCATGATCCAGGCGTAATCCTCCGGGTCGAAGACGGCGAGCGGCAACGCGCCGCGTGCGATCGACCACAGCCCGTTCCCCGCGCCATAGGCCACCAGCGCCGCGCCGGCCGGGCTGCCGAGCGTCAACCCCAGGAACCCGAGCAGAACCAGCGATGCCGCCGCCATCATGGTCCAGATCGGATGGTGCCGGCCGCGGCCCAGCATCTCGATCACCCGGGCCGCCACCTGGGCGGGGCCGATCAGCGTGCCAAGGGCCACCGCCGCGGCCAGCGCGTAACCCCGCGCCGTCAGGATGGTGATCAGATGGACCGACCAGATCGAGGCGATCATCGCCAGCGTCGCCCCGGCGACCGCGATGCACCAGAACCGGATGTCGAAGGCGCGCGGCGGCCGGGACGGCGCGTCCCCGTCCGGTTGCGCCCCGGCCGGCACCGGCGGAACCCGCGGCAGGGCGAACCAGCACAGCGGCAGGGTGACCGTCAGATGCAGCGCCGCATAGGCGAAACATGTGGCGCGCCATCCGGCAGCCTCGACCAGAAAGGCCGAGATCGGCCAGCAGACGGTGCTGGCGAACCCACCCCAGAGCGTCAGGGCCGTGATCGCCGACCGGGCGTGCCGCCCGTAGATCCGCCCCAGCGTCGAGAACGCGGCATCGTACAGCCCGGCCGCCATTCCGAGGCCGAGCAGGCCCCAGGCCGCCATATACACCGGCAATGACCGGGAAAGCCCCAACAGAATCAATCCGGCGGCGATCAGCAACATGCCCGCGACCAGCACGCGCCGCCCGCCCTCGCGCTGGATCAGGCGGCCGATCCGGCCGGCCGCGAGCCCCGACACCAGCAGGCCCAGCGACACGCCCGCGGTGACCTCTCCCGCGGTCCAGCCGGTCTCGGCCAGGATTGGGCCGGACAGCACGGCGAGCAGGTAAAAGGTGCTGCCCCAGGTCAGGATCATGACGATGCCAAGGGCGGAGATCACCCGCATGCGTTCGGAAAGGATCATCAGCGTGTCGTGCCTTCGATAGCCAATTCAGTGTCGCATCTGCCGCTTGCTTTGGCCACGGCCTGCGCCTGTCCGCGTCATGCGCAGCAGGCGGCGCGCTCGATCTGGCCCTGGCGCGGTTCGCCACAGCAGGTGCTTCCCGCCGCCGCCGGCTGTGACGCCCCGGTCCGGCAAACGCCGGTCTCGGGCAATTCCAGCCGCACCTCGCGCGCCGCGGCCGGATCGCCGGCCAGTTCGGCCACGACCGAGCGGACCTGCTCATATCCGGTCGCCATCAGGAAGGTGGGCGCCCGGCCATAGCTTTTCATCCCGACGATGAAGAATTCCTTTTCCGGGTGGGCGAGTTCCGTCACGCCATGCGGGCGGACCGTGCCGCAGGAATGCAGGTTGGGGTCGATCAGCGGGGCAAGCTTGGGGGTGGTTTCGACGACCGGGTCGAGCCGCAGCCGCAGTTCCGACAGCATCGTCAGGTCGGGCCGGAACCCCGTGGCCACGATGATCCGGTCGACGTCGAAGCGCCTGTCCGCGCCGGCCGCCTTACCCTCGACCCGCAGCGCGGCGCCATGCGCCGACAGACGGCGAACGGCCAAGGGCGACAGCAGGGTCGCGCGCCCGTCGCGCAGCGCCTCGGCCGCGCGCAGGCCCAGCAGGCCCCGGCCCGGTAGCGCATCGTTGAGCCCGCCCCCCACCAGACGGTCGATGCCGCCCGAGCGGGTCGCCCATGTGATCCGCGTGTCGGGTGCCTGATCCTGCAACTCGATCAGGTCGAGCGCGGCATTGATGGCCGAATGACCGGCGCCGATCACCAGCGTATGCTGCCCTTCATACTTCGCCCGCTCGGAGCCGAGCACGTCGGGGATGCCGTAGGCGATGCGCTCTGCGTTCTCCACCTCGCCCTCGACCGGGAGGCCGTCGCGCCCGATCGGGTTGGGACGCACCCAGGTCCCCGAGGCGTCGATCACGGCGCGGGCAAGCGTCCGGTGCCGCGCGCCCTCGCCATCGCGCCAGACGATCACGAAGGGCGCGTCATCGCGGCCCTCCGAGGTCAGCTTGGAGCGGTCCTGCCGGGTGATCGCGGTTACTTCGGAATTCAGACGCAGATGCGGCGCGATCGCGGGATGGGCTGCCAGGGGGGCGAGGTAATCCCGGATCAGGTCGCCACCGGTGGGCAGGTGTTCGGGGTCGGGCATCTGCCAGCCGCCCGCTTCGAGCAGCCTGCGCGCGGCGCCATCGACATTGAATTCCCAGGGTGAGAACACACGCACATGTGCCCATTCGGCGATTGTCGCGCCGGCCCGGGCGCCGCGCTCGAAGATCAGCGGCGTCACATCGCGCTCAAGCAGCCGGGCCGCGGCGGCAAGGCCCACGGGGCCTGCCCCGATGACGGCGACAGGGAGGGGGGATTTCAGGGTCATGTCTTTTCCTTCCATCTTTCCGGTAATTTCGAAATAAAGGCCGCAATTCTTAGGCGGCACCGTCCGGAGACCCCGCCTCTGCCGCGTCGCCGGCGCTGCATGCGCTTTCGTCGGCGCAGCATTCGTCAGCCAGGAACCCCAGCAGGGCCTGCATCGCCGGGTATTCGGCATGGCAGATCAGGCTGGTCCCGGCCCGTTCCTGCCGGACAAGTCCGGTGTCCACCAGCCGCTTCAGGTGATGCGACAGGGTCGAGGCCGGCATGCCCAGCCGCTCCTGCAACTGACCGACGGCCAGCCCGTTTCGCCCGGCGCGGACAAGGGTGCGGTAGATGGTCAAACGGGTGGCGTTGCCGATGGCTTCAAGTTGACGGGATGCTATTTCGATATTCATGGAAGTAGGATGGGCGCGCAGGCCAGCCGAGTCAACACATATTTCGACAATAGTCGAAATATGGCCTGGCTTTCTGAAGCCCCTGTCGCTTCAACCGCGCCGGGAAGGGGCGCTGCAGATCTCTGTTTGCTTTCTGACGACACCCGGCACGCCGCAGCTCCGGCGCGCGTTCACTGCGGGAAACGCCCCCTGGTCCGGTTTGCTAAGGCGACAAGCGACAACATGACGGGCACCTCGACCAGAACGCCGACGACAGTGACGAGCGCCGCGCCGGAGTCGAGCCCGAACAGGCCGATGGCAACCGCCACCGCCAGTTCGAAGAAGTTCGAGGTGCCGATCAGGGCGCAAGGGGCGGCAACCGGATGCGGCACGCGCCAGACCCAGGCCCAGCCGTAGGCGATTGCGAAAATGCTGTAGGACTGGATCACGATTGGCGTCGCCAGAAGCACGATCAGAAAGGGCTGGGCAAGGATGACCGGCCCCTGAAAGCCGAACAGCAGCACGACGGTCAGCAGCAGCCCCACCACCGACGCCGGCTTGAGGCGCGCCGTGAACCCCGCCACCGCGGCTTCGCCGCCGCGCGCCGCCAGCCGCCGCCGCGTTAGCGCCCCGGCCAGAAGCGGGATCGCGACGTAAAGCCCCACCGACAGCAGCAGCGTATCCCAGGGCACCGCAACCTCGGTCACCCCGAGCAGGAAGGCCACGATCGGGGCGAAGGCGAAAACCATGATCAGGTCGTTCAACGACACCTGAACCAGCGTGTAGTTCGGGTCGCCCCTGGTCAGATGCGACCAGACGAAGACCATCGCGGTGCAGGGCGCGGCCCCCAGCAGGATCAGCCCCGCGACATATTCGGTGCCCCGGTCCGGCGCGATGAATCCGGCGAACACATGATGGAAGAAAAGGATGCCGAGCGCGGCCATCGTGAAAGGCTTGATCAGCCAGTTCACCACCAATGTGATGATCAGCCCCCTGGGGCGCTGGCCGACGTCACCGAGACTGGAAAAATCGACCGCGACCATCATCGGATAGACCATCGCCCAGATCAGAACGGCGACGACGAGATTGACGCTGGCGTATTCCAGCGCGGCGAGGCCGTGAAAGAGGCCGGGCAGGGCCGCCCCAAGGGTCAGGCCGGCAAGAATGGCAAGCCCGACCCAAATCGAAAGAAAACGCTCGAAGATTGACACCTGTATGCCCCTTGTTACCGGATTTTCAGTCAGATTTCCTTGGTCGCGCATGATCCGGCATCGGCGGATGGAGGCAAGCCCCTATCCGGCCGAACATCGTATTTCCCGTCCCCGTGACGGATGGATGCCGGGTCTTTCGGCTCGCGCCGCCGCCTGTCTGGCCACCCTGACACCCCGGCGCGCTGGGGCAGGGTGGCCCGCCGCGCCTGCGCGGCCTTGCCAGATCCCCCCGGTGGGGAGATACATGGCGTCCATGACGGAACCGCATCTGCACGCAGCCCGGCCCGAGCTCGTCCGGCGCCTGAAACGCGCCGACGGGCACCTGCGCCATGTCATCGAGATGATCGAAGGCGGCAAGCCCTGCGCCTCTATCGCGGTGCATCCTCAGGCGGTCGAGCGGGCGGCCGCGGCCGCCAAGCGGACGCTGATCCACGATCATATCGACCATTGCCTCGGGCGCGGCGGCGAGGACGATCGCGCCGCGCCGCGTGCGATGGCGAAGCTTCTCTGAGGGGACCCATGCTGGGCGTTCTCGCCAACCGCACCTATCGCCACCTCTTCGCCGCGCAGGTGATCGCATTGATCGGCACCGGGCTGGCCACTGTGGCGCTCGGCCTGCTGGCCTGGCAGATCGCGGAGGAGGATGCGGGGCTGGTGCTGGGCACCGCGCTCGCCATCAAGATGGTGGCCTATGTCACGCTCGCGCCCGTTGCCTCGGCGGTGTCCGACCGGGTGCCGCGCCGCGCGATGCTGGTCGCGCTCGACCTGATCCGGGCGACGGTCGCGCTTGCGCTGCCCTTCGTGGCCGAGGTCTGGCAGGTCTATGTGCTGATCTTCCTGCTTCAGGCCGCCTCGGCGGGCTTCACCCCGGCCTTTCAGGCCACGATCCCCGACGTCCTGCCCGACGAGGGGGACTACACCCGCGCGCTGTCGCTCTCGCGGCTTGCCTACGACCTGGAGAACCTGCTGTCGCCGATGCTTGCGGCGGCGCTGCTGACGGTGGTGAGTTTTCCGGTCCTCTTCGGCGGCACCGTCATCGGGTTCCTGGCCTCGGCGGCCCTGGTGCTGACGGTGGCGCTGCCCTCGCCGAAGCCCGCCGCGCCGCGCGCTATCGGGGACCGCACGACGCGTGGCCTCCGCATCTACCTCGCCACCCCGCGGCTGAGGGGGCTGCTCGCCCTCAATCTTGCTGTCGCGGCGGCCGGCGCGATGGTCGTCGTCAACACGGTGGTGATCGTGCAGGCGCGCCTCGGGCTGGGCGCGCCGCAGGTGGCGCTGGCGCTCGCGGCTTTCGGCGGCGGGTCGATGGCCGCCGCGCTGATCCTGCCGCGGCTGCTGGCCCGCATCCCCGACCGCGCCGCCATGATGACAGGCGCCGTGCTGCTGGCCGCCGGCACGCTGATCGGTCCGCTGCCGGATTCTCTGCCGGCGCTGATGGCCCTCTGGCTCGTGCTTGGTTTCGGCTACAGCCTGACGCAGACGCCCACCGGCCGACTGCTGCGGCGCTCGGCCCAGCCCGAGGACCGCCCGGCGATCTTCGCCGCGCAATTCGCGCTGAGCCATGCCTGCTGGCTGCTGACCTATCCGCTAGCCGGACGGTTCGGCGCCGCTTTCGGGCTCGACACCACCTTCCTCGTCATGGCGGCGCTCGCGGCGTTGGGCATCGTTGCCGCCAGCCGGCTCTGGCCGGCGAACGCGCCCGCGGAACTGCCGCACGCGCATCCCGACCTGCCGCCCGATCACCCGCATCTGAAGGAACATGGCGGGCGGGATCATTCGCATGCGATCGTGATCGACGACCTGCACCGCCGCTGGCCCGCGCCGAGCCCGGGGCTGCGCTGAGGCGCAGCTGGCCGGCGGGGGACAGGCGGAGGCGGATCACGCCGCCGCGTGCCCCCTGTTTCTTGGGGACGCGCTGGTGGAACAGCGCAACCAGAACGTGCCGGGCGCCCTTGCCGGGTGTTCTGGACATGGCGCCAGTGTCGCTGCGTGCGGGGTGCGACTGGCTCACCCCCGGGAGAGTGTCACCAACGGTCGAGAAAGGAGAACACCCTGAACAGGGCTAACCGATAAACGACGACTCCCAGGGGGAGCAGGTCACCGGGTGCCAGTGATTGCGCCATTCTTACGCGGTCCCCAGCTGCAAATGACCGCGCTCCGCCTTGAGACGCGGATTTCGCCAAGTCTTACTTGGGAAGAGCCCGTGCATCCGAAAACGACAACAGTTTGCGGCTGTTCTCGTCCCAAAGGTGAAGCCGCGCACAGCGGAAACTTTCCCGTATCGTGAGGCGTGTGGATCGCGCGAGGATGTCATGGTCCCGGACCACCTCGCTCAGGCGATAAAAGGGGATGCGGCAGGCCAGGTGATGCACATGGTGTATGCCGATATTCGCGGTGATCCATCGCAGAATGCCTGGCAGATCGTAATACGAACTCCCCTTGAGGGCAGCCTCCTGCACGTTCCAGTGTTCCTCATGATCCCAGACAGTGTCTTCGAACTGATGCTGGACGTAGAAAAACCATACCCCGGTGACCGCTCCCAGGAGCGCCGTCGGCAGGAACACGAACAGCAGCACATCCAGACCGCCCAGCCAGCCGATCGCGCCAAGCGCGGCCGCGATCGCGGCGTTGGTCGCCAGTGCGCTGAACCAATAGCGCGAGCCCGCCCGCATTTGGCCGACCGGAAGCCGGTTCTGCAGAAAAAACATGTAAAATGGGACAATGCCGAACAGGAAGAACGGGTTGCGGACCAGGCGATACAAGGCCCGGCCGGTCCAGCTCCTTTCCCGGTATTCCCGGACCGTCAGTGTCGGCAGGTCGCCGGTGCCGCGCCGGTCGAGGTTGCCGGTCGTGGCATGGTGAATCGAGTGATTTTTGCGCCAGACGTCATAGGGCGTCAGCGTCAGGACACCCAGCACGCGGCCGATCCAGTCCCCAAGGCGGCGGTTCTTGAAGAACGCGCCATGGCCGCAATCGTGCTGGATCATGAACAGGCGCACCAGAAAGGACGCATTCACCAATGCCAGGGCCATCGCCAGAAAGGGGCTAATCGACAGCGCCCACCAGGCCAAGCCCCAGATGGCCACAAAGGGCACCAGTGTCACGGTCAGTTCGAAAATGCTACGCGAGAGGATCGGCTCGCGGTATTGGGCGAGGATACGGGTCCATTCATAGGGCTGCAAAGGGCGATTTTTCCTTTGGGTTGACTGAGGCACCGCCTGCTGTCGAGGTGCCTGCCGTGGTTGTTCCGCCCGGCCCTTCAGCTTTCTTGGCCAAGCTGGATCGAGATTTCTTGCGCGCCCCTTTGGAGGTTGCCCCGGGCGCGTTGCCTGGCGTGCAGGCCTCTCTCTCGAGCCGCGCCTTGCGAAGGCGCGCGGTCTTGAGTTCGCGCTGTTCCGCTTGGTCTTCGAGGATCTCCCTCGCGGCGCGCGTGGTCCGGTCGATAAGTGTTTCCGCGCGGGGCCTGTCGGTCTTGAACAACGTGTTTTTCGTGAGTTTCGCCATCTCTAGATCTCCTTGAAGGTTTGGATGGGCACGACCTTGCCAATCGCTTGAAGGCTATGGTGCCAGGGGAAGGGGGATCTTGTAGCGCCCGGATCGCGCGCATCGACTGGCTTAAAAATGGATGTCGGGCCTTCGGGATCAGAAAGTGGCAGGCGTTTCGGCGCTCGTATGGCCCGGCATGAAGCCGGCGGTCTTCGCGGCCGAGAGGAACGCGTTGCGGGCCGTGCCAACCGTCACCAGGCAATGCATCGCGGCATCAACGTAATCGAGCGCGAGATCCCGGTCATGATCCGTGACCGGCCACTTTTTGCGAAGCCAGTAAAAGGCCTGTTCAATCGTGCCGATCTTTTGCGTCTCGCCCTGCGGTGAGACGACGAGAGTCATGGGATTTCCCCAGTTAATTTCTATCAAGTCTTGTTCCGTTAATTTTCGGGATGGCCATGCCTGAAGTGCAGGAGAGCCATATTAAATGAAAAGACGGGGACAAGCCGAATGCCGCCCCCGCCTCACTGGTCAGATCTTCACAGGCTTACGCCAGTACGAGATTGATCGCGGATTCGCGGCCGTCCCGGCCACTTTCGATGTCGAAAGTCACGGCTTGGCCGTCGTCCAGCTGTTGGATCCCGGCGCGCTCAAGCGTGGAAATATGGACGAAGATGTCCTTCGATCCATGTTCCGGGGCGATGAAGCCGAAGCCTTTTTGAGTGTTGAACCATTTCACGGTGCCATTGGCCATCGTGTTGTCTCCTGGTCTAGTTGCCATCCACAAAACGCGATGGCCCGGCTCAGTGTCGTCATAAGATCAACTGAGGCCGTTAGGAAACAGAAGGTCGAAAGAAGATGCTTTGCACAACTCAGGTAGTCACCCATCGACAGCAGTTCAAGGTGGGAAGACCGGGGAGACGGAAAAAAGGGTATTGGAGCTTTTCACTTCGGAGGTCCGCTCGGCCCGCTGGATCCGCTTCTGTGCGGGGCGCAGCGAATGTTCGGTTCCCGCCCGGTTCGGACAGTTTTCGCGCGCGCAGTTGCCCGTGCTGCTGTCTCTTCCGGCTGGGCTTCTCGGCTCTTGAGTGCGTTTGTTTCTGCAGCGAAACACGCCTTTCGGCGTCTCGCGCCCGGAAGGCCGGACTCTGCCCCGTAGCAGGGGTAGGTGCTCCTGCCTCAAGGCCAAGGAGACGACGATGACGACAGCCAAATCCGGGAAAGCGAAGTGAGCCTTCAGGTCAAAGCTGAAAACGGCCCGGGTCATCAAAAGACGCAGTTCATCAGCATGCTGAGCGCCAGGGCCGGAGCGGACGTCGCGGTGGTTAACAAAAGGCTGGGCTGGCAACGCCACACGACATGAGCTGCGCTCAGCGGGTTGCGCAAGGCATCCGGCCAAGACTGGAAAACCCCACCCGCGTCAGGCGACCTTTTCGCCATTAATGCCCGAGATCGCCTGAATCAGGTTGTCCTCGGTCACCTCGTCCGAGGTAAAGGTGCGCATGATCCGCCCGTGATACATGGCGACGATCCGGTCGCTGACATGAAGCACCTCGGGCATTTCCGAGCTGATGACGATCACCGCGTAGCCTTGCGCGGCCAGTTCCCGGATCAGGTTGTGGATCTCGGATTTCGAGCCGACGTCGATGCCGCGCGTCGGCTCGTCCACGATCAGCACGTTGGGACGCATCGACAGCCATTTGCCGATCACGATCTTCTGCTGGTTGCCGCCGGACAGGTTGCCGACCAGCTGCTTCCAGCCCGGGGTGCGGATATCGAGCTTGTCGCGGTATTGGTCGAAGATCGCGATCTCGGCGCCATCGGCCACGAAGGGGCCGGCGGTCAGAGCGTCGATCTGCGGCAGGGTCATGTTGTCCCGGCAGTTCATGCCCAGCACCAGCCCCTGCCCCTTGCGGTCTTCGGGAACCAGCGAGATTCCCTTGGCGATCGCGTCTGCCGGCGAATGAATGCGGGTTTCCACGCCGTCGAGCAGGATTTTCCCCGCGCTGGGCTCGCGCAAACCGAAAAGAGTTTCGGCGATCTCGGTGCGGCCGGCGCCGACGAGGCCATAAAAGCCCACCACCTCGCCGCGGCGCACCTCGAAGCTGACATCCTCGAACAGGTGGCCGCAGGACAAGCCCCGGACCTCCAGCGCCACATCGCCCAGTTCGTGGTGGCTGACGTTGCGCGACAGATCCAGCTTGCGCCCGATCATCATCTGGGTGACCTCGTCCTCGGTGGTCTCGGCCGTGGTCAGGGTGCCCGTGTACTGGCCGTCGCGCAGCACGCTGATGCGGTCAGTGATCTTGAAGATCTCTTCCATACGGTGCGAGATGTAGATGATCCCCACGCCATGCGCCTTGAGGTCGGCGATCACGTCGAACAGCACCACCTTTTCCGCGTCGGTCAGCGAGGCCGTCGGCTCATCGAAGATCACCGCCTTTGCGTCGACAGTCAGGGCGCGGGCAATCTCGACCATCTGCTGGTTGGCGATGGACAGGTCGCCCACCCGCGTCCGGGCGTCGAACCCGACCTTGAGCTTTTCGAGGATCGCGTTGGTCTGGGCATAGAGCGTTTCCCAGTCCACCAGGCCAAAGCGCTTGCGCGGCAACTCGCCCAGATAGATGTTTTCGGCGACCGACAGCTCCTCGGCCAGGCTCAGTTCCTGGTGGATGAAAACGATGCCCTTGGCCTTGGCCTCCAGCGGCGAGGCCATCACCGCGGGGGCTTCGCTGACCACGATCCGGCCTTCATCGGGCTGATAGATTCCGCCCAGAACCTTCATCAGGGTCGATTTCCCGGCGCCGTTCTCGCCCATCAGCGCGTGCACTTCGCCGGGCATGACGGTGAAGGAAACATCGTCGAGGGCGCGGACGCCGGGGAAGGTCTTGACGATCCCCTCCAGGCGCAGGGCTGGTGTTTGTGTCGTCATACTCTCAACTCCTCTTTGCCCTTGATGTTGAGCTGCCGATCGAGGAACAGAACCGCGATCAGGATCAGGCCGATCACCAGATTGACCGTTTCGGTATCGGCGCCGATATGGCCCAGCCCCTTGCGCAGAAGCTGGATCGCCAGAACCCCGCCAAAGGTCGAGATCACCGAACCCGAACCGCCGGTCAGCTTGGTGCCGCCCAGCACGACCGCGGTGATCGTCCAAAGCTCGTACAACTCGCCGTCATTGGGGTTCACCGAGCCGCTTTCCGAGTAGAAGACCACCGCCGACAGCGAGGCGAGGAAACCGATGATCATGAAGTTGACCACGATGTGCGGCCCCACACGGATCCCCGCATTCACCGCCGCATCGCGGTTGTCGCCGATGGCATAGGCGTTGCGGCCGTGCACGGTGCGGTTCATCAGGAACCAGATCGCCGCGGTGACCGCCAGCAGGAACCATGTGGCCGTGTGCAGCCCGAGGAACTGCGCCTCGGCGAAATCCACCAGCGTCCAGTTCAAATGCGAGGTGGGCTGCTCGCCGTTATACATGAAGACAAGACCGCGATAGCCCAGCATCGCGCCCAGCGTGACGATGAAGGCATCGACCCCGGTTTTCCACACGATAAGCCCGTTGATCGCGCCCAGAACGACGCCCGTCAGCAGCGCCAACCCCCAGGCGACCGGGATCACCCCGTCGCCCAGCCCCGCAAAGACCGGCCAAGTCATGCAATCCAGCAACACGATCGCGCTGAGCGCGAAGGTGGCGCCTACGGAAAGGTCGATGTTGCCGTTGATCATGATGATGGTCATGCCCATCGCGATGATCCCGATCGGCGCGGACTGCTTGAAAAGCAGCAGCATGTTGTCGAGATCCATGAACGCCTTGTCACTGAGGGACAGGAACTCGCCCGCGACCGAAAAGAAGACCAGCTCGAGGACGATGAAGCCCCAGATCGCGCCGCGTTTCAGGAATGTGCTGAGAGTGCCGGGTGCCATTTGCGCCTCCTATGTCACGCGATGGGGGACCAGAGCCTGCCGCGCTTGGCCGCGATATCCAGCCAGACAGCAAGGATGATGATGATCCAGGTCACGACGTATTGGACGTAGAACTGCAGCCCGACGAGCAGCAGGCCATTCTGGATGAAGCCCAGGATCAGCACGCCGATCACCGTCTTGAAGATCGTGCCGGACCCGCCCAGCAGAGAGGCCCCGCCCAGGATGACCGCGGCCAGAACCTCCAACTCCAACCCCTGGCCGACCGTGTTCTGGCTGCCGAGGCTGCGGCTGGCCTGAATCAGGCCGGCGGTGGCCACGCAGAAGGCCGAGATCAGGTAACATGTGAAAACCACCCGAGGCCGGCGGATGCCGGAAAAGGTGGCCGCGACACCATTGCCGCCCACGGCATAGACCTTGCGTCCGAAAGGTGTCTTGGTCAGCACGGCGCCGAGGAGCGCGGCGAGCAGCACGAACACCAGGATCGGCACGGGAATCCCCAGAGCGTCACCTTGGCCGAAGACGCCGAACCAGGTGCCTTCCTTGTCGGCAATGTCCATGTTCTTGCCGCCCGAATAGGTCAGCGTCAGCCCGTGAATGGCCGACAGCATGCCCAAGGTCACAATCAGCGAATTGAGCTTGAGATACCCCACCAGAAAGCCGATTACGGCGCCAAGGGCGAGCGTCATGGCGAACATGGCCGGGATGGCCAGGGTCGGGCCAATCGTGTCGTGCAGGTCCAGCACCACGATGGTCGAGAACGACATCATCGAGCCTACGGACAGGTCGAGATTGCCACTGATCACCACGAAGGTGACTCCCAGTGCCATGACACCGAGAATGGCCGACGAGCGGATCACGCCCATGATGTTGTCTGGGTCGAGAAAGCGTTCGTTGGCGATCGTGAAGCCGATGATGAACACCGCAAAGGCCACCAGAATGCCCTGCCGGGCCAGAAAGCCCCCGATACTTGATTTCGACAATCCTGCCATGCCTTCCTCCCGCCCGCCGCTTTTTCGGCCAGCCTGGTTGCGCGTGATATCCGACATCTGATCCTCCCCAATCCGATGGCGCTATTCAGACCAGCGTCATGCCTCCATCGATCATGACGATCTGGCCGGTCATGTAATCGCTGTCCCTGGACGCTAGGAACGTCGTCGTCCCGGTTATATCCTCGGGCCGCGCCACGCGCCCTTTCAGGATCTCGGCCGAGAACTCCTCCATGGCCTGGCCGGGCCGTTCCGCTGCGCCGATCGCCATCAGATCCTGGTCGACCTGCTCCCACATCTCGGTGGCCACGACGCCCGGCGCGAAACCTGTCACGGTAATATCATGCTTGGCGAGATCGCGCGCCCCGGATTGGGTCAGCGACACCACCGCCCATTTGCTCGCGCAATAGGGGGCGACATTGTCAAAGCCCTGGCGGCTGGCGATCGAGGCGGTGTTGATGATCTTGCCGAAGCTGCCCTGGCGGATGAACTGCCTGGCCGCTTCCTGCATGCCGATCATGCAGCCCAGGCCGTTGACGCCCATGATGAAATTCCAGTTCTCCTCGGTCGCGTCGAGAAAGTTCATCGGCTTGTTGACGCCGGCGTTGTTGAACTTGACGTCCAGCTTGCCGAACGCGGCCACGGCCTTGGCGATCATGGCGCGCACCTGCGCGCGGTCGGTCACGTCCACCTCGGCCCAGGTCACCTTGCCGCCCGCTTGCGCGGCCCGCCCGGCATTGGCCTCGGCCACCTGTTTCACCTTGTCCGCATTGATATCGGCAAAGCAGACATCCGCGCCCTCGTCGAGCAGGGCCTCGCCGATGGCGCGCCCGATTCCCTGTGCTGCACCGGTCACAATGCAGGAGCGTCCAGAGACACGGCCCATGACCTTCCCCCCGTTTATTGAAATCGTGTTGTGATTGAAGATGCGCGGGCCAGCCCCGTGGCCGCCCCGCGCGCAGCCCGTGTCTCAGAACACCGGCTTGGTGAAGTCGCCCATGTTGTCCTGGGTGATCTTCGGAGTGTCGAAGTAGTTCAGGAACGGCACGTCCTTGCCTTCCAGAACGTCGATGGCGGTCTGCAGGGCGGCCTCGGCATCATCCACCGGCGACTGGTAGATCGAGCCCCAGTACTCTCCGCGCTCCATCGCCTCGTAGCCCACGGCGAAGTTGGTGGCGCCGACGAAGATGATGCCATCGCGGCCGGCGGCCTTGGCGGCGTTCAGGGCGCCCACGCCCATGTTGTCGTCGCCGGCATAGACACCGTCGATGTCGTCGTATTTGACCAGGAAGGCCTCCATGACCTTCTGCGATTTCTCGCGGTTCCAGTCGCCCGGCTGGGTCTCCATCAGGGTGACATTCGGGCAGACCTCGGGCAGACGGTCATCGAAGCCCTTCTGGCGCTCGATCGCGGTGGTGTAGCCCGGCTGGCCCGAGATCTGCACGATCTTGGCCTCGTTCTCGATGCCCATCTCCTTGAACTTGTCGCACATGATCTCGGCCGAACGCGCGCCTTGCGTGATGTTGTCGGGACCCGAGAACGAGGCGACGAAGTCGAAGCCCTGCTCGGCGATGTTCGAATTGGTGACGATAACGGGAATGCCGGCCTTGTGGGCCTTGCGCACGGCAGGGATCACGGCCTCGCCGTTGGTCGGCCAGATGATGATGGCGTCGACTTCCTGCTGGATCAGGTCCTCCATCTGGGCGATCTGGCGCGCCACGTCGCCGCCGGCATCCAGAACCACGGTTTCGACGTTTGCGTTGGCCTCGGCGGCCGCGATGAAGGCCTTTTCATAGGTGGTCTGATAGCTGTCCACACCCACGTTGTTCTGGGTGATGCCGATCTTGAAGGTCTCTGCCGAGGCAGCGCCGGCGAAAACCAGGGTGGCGGCAGTCGTCGCAGCCAGAGCGTTGCGCAGTTTCATTTGGGTCTCCTCCCGAAATTTCCCTGTTTCATGTCCAATTCCCGCTGTCCTCCCGGCGGGGAATCATCATCCGCTACTTCGGACGAATGCCAAGACCATGCTGGTTTTCAATCATCCGAAACGCACATAAAAAATCCATATTGGACATTTGAATATCCAAATCGGATTACTTGGCAGTACGAACCGGATGCCACTTTGAACATTTTGCGGAGGACTGGCGCAATGCCCGATTCAGATTCGTCCAGATCGAACAAATCAGCGACACGATCGCGCCCAAGCGAGAGAAAGGCACAGACGGAGCTCATGAACGTGATGGGTGCATATAAGGCCAGCCAGACGGTGTCGCCCCAGGCGAAGACCGAAATGCTCCGGATTGTATCCTTTCTGGAGGATTTCGGCGGTGAGCTTGAGGACACCTTCGAGCTTTTTGCGCCCAACCCGTTCTATCGCATGGCACTTCACCTGATCCGTGGGCATCTGGAAGGCAAGATCATCACGCCGACCTCGCTGATTGGCGCATCGCGGGTTCCCTATGCCACCGCGAACCGCCGCATGAAGGAAATGATCGAGGCGGGGCTAATCGAACAGCGCCCGCGCACGAAGTCCGGCAAGAGCGTCTCGATGCATCCCAGCGAAAAACTCCTGGAGCAGTGGATGCAGCTCTCGGGCCGGGTCCGCCGCCAGGGTGAAGCGAGTTTCGGTGGCCGCGAGCAGGCGCCGGACACGGCCGACTATTACTATGGCGGCTCGTATCTGGCGGCTCAGTCGATCCCGCCGCTGCAGATCTTAGCTGAACCGCTCAAGGTGTCCGGCGGCATCCGCGTGCTTGTGCATGGTGATCCGACCTTCATGGTGATGGAGAACCTCAAGCGCCAGTTCGAGCAGGTCATCGGCACTCAGATCCACCAGCGGGCCTTCTCCATCGACCGTTTGCGCGAAGAGGCAATCCGCAATGCCGAGCGCAAGGTCAGCCGCTATGACATCGTCGCGGTGGACCTGCCCTGGGTGGGCGGCTTTGCCGAACGTGGCGTCCTGATGCCACTGGATGAGGCGATGGACATCGCCCGGCTCGATCCCGCCGATTTTCACACCGCAGGCTGGAAGGCTGCGCATTGGGCCGGTCGCCCCTACGGCGTGCCGGCGCAGACCACGCCCGAGTTGCTGTTCTATCGCCGCGATCTCTTCGCCGAGGCGGGACTGGAGCCGCCGGCAACGACCGACGCCCTGCTGGACGCGGCACGCGTGTTGCACGACCCGCAGCGCGGCCGTCATGGAATCGCGTGGAACGCCGCGCGCGGCACGGCCCTGGGCCACACCGTTCTCATGACCCTGGCCGATTTTGGCCAGCCGATACTGAACCTGCCCGAGATCGCCGGCGGCTTCGATACCGATCACCTCGCCGAGCGCGACTATCGCCCGACGATCGACACCGAGGCCGGCCTGCGCGCGGCTGAATTCCTGATGGAGTTGCTGAAATACTCGCCGCCCGACATCCTGTCGATGTCGTGGTACGAGCGCGTGCGCCCCTATGCGGCGGGCAACATCGCCATGGCCTATGGCTATACCCTGCTGGCGCCGTATTTCGAGTTGGACCCCTCCTCGCCCGCCGCCGGACAGACCGGATATCTGCCGCATCCTGCCGGCCCCGGGGCGAGCCCGGTCGCGCCCGTGGGCGGCTATGTGATGGGTATTCCGGCCAATCTGCCGCCCGAACGGGTAAGAGCCGCGGTAGAGGCGCTGATCGTCTTCACGTCGCCGCAGGCGCAGAAGCTCTACGTCCAGAACGGCAGCCGCACCAATCCGCGCTATTCCGTCGGCGCCGATCCGGAGGTTCGGCGCACGTCGCCCATCTTCGAAGCGGTCGACGGGATGTCCTGGCGCGACGAGCTGCAATTCTGGCCGCGCCCGCCGGTGCCCGAGATCTGCGACATCATCCAGATCTGCGGCGAGGAATTCCACGACATGCTGCGCGGGATCGCATCCCCGCGCGAGGCACTGCGCAAGGCCCAGGAACGGGCGGACGCAGTGATGCGAGCAAACGGGTTTACATGACATCAGGAGGAGAACACGATGGACCCCAATCGCCTGAAAGGTAAGAACATCCTTATCACCGGTGCCGCTCAGGGCATGGGTGCGGCCAACGCAGAGTATTTCGCCGCTCAGGGCGCGAATGTCTGCCTTGGCGACATCAATGTCGATGGGGTCAAGGAGGTGGCCGCGCGGATCAACGCCGCCGGCAACGGCAAGGCAATCGCCGTCAAACTGGACGTGACCAAGCGGGCAGACAACGCCGCCGCCGTGGCCGCCACCGCCGAAGAATTCGGCTCGATCAACGTCGCCCTGCTGAATGCCGGCATCAACAAGCCCAAGATGTTCCTCGATATCGACGAGGAAAACTGGGACATGATCATGAACGTGAACGCCAAGGGCCAGCTCTTTGGCATGCAGGAGGCGGCCAAGCAGATGATCAAGCAGGGGCCGATGGAGGATCACCCCTACAAGATCATCAACGTGGGCTCGATCGTGTCGCGCACCGCCTTCCTCGACGTCGTGCCCTACAGCTGCTCGAAATACGCGACGCTGGCCATGATCATCGGCGGCGCCAAGGCGCTGTGGGAACACAAGATCACGGTGAACGGTTATGGACCCGGCGTGGTCAAGACCGAGCTTTGGGAACAACTCGACAAGGATCTGGTCGAGATCGGAATGTTCGAGGAAGAGGGCCAGTCGATGGATCACCTAGCCCAGACCATGATCCTGATGAAAAAGCTTTCCACCCCGGACGACGTGAAGGGCACAGCCGCCTTCCTGTGTTCGAACGAAAGCGACTACATGACCGGCCAGCTCATCATGATCGATGGCGGCATGATCATGCAGTAACGACCTAACAAATTGAATTTCATCAATAAACGGGCGCACCCCTTCGCGCCCGAAGGAGAAAGCCATGTCTCGCGCACTGACCCCCAACGTCCTAACCCCTCAGGACCTCGACCCCAACTGGAAATGGGAGGGCCGCCTGCCTGCCTGGGGCCACACCTCGGTCGATTTCGAGCGCCGGGTCGATCACGATCGCCTGCGCCGCTATCGCCTCAGCCGTGCCCGCGAAGCGCTGAAGAAGAGCAGCGCCGGTTCGTTGCTGCTCTTCGACGTGAACAACATCCGCTATGTCTCGGCCACGAAGATCGGCGAATGGGAACGGGACAAGATGTGCCGTTTCTGCCTGCTGACCGGCGATGACGCGCCGCATGTCTGGGACTTCGGATCGGCCGCCGTGCACCATCGCAAGTATTCCGATTGGCTGCTGCCGGAGAACTGCCACGCAGGGGTCGTCGGCATGCGCGGCACCATCCCGCCGTCCTTTGGCCTGATGAAGAAATATGCCGAAGAAATCGCGGGCCTGATCCGCGACGCCGGCATGGCCGACATGCCCGTCGGCGTTGACTATGCCGAGACCGCGATGTTCGAGGCACTGAAGGAAGCGGGCCTGAACATCGTCGACGGGCAGCAGATCATGTTGTCGGCCCGCGAGATCAAGAACTGGGACGAGATCCAGTTGCTGACCCAGGCCGCCAGCATGGTCGATGGCGTCTACCACATGATCTACGAAGAGCTGAAGCCGGGCGTGCGCGAGAACGAGATCGTCGCGCTGTCGAACAAGATGCTCTACGAAATGGGCTCGGACGATGTCGAGGCGATCAACGCCATCTCGGGCGAGCGATGCAACCCGCACCCGCACAACTTCACCGACCGGCTGTTCCGACCGGGCGACCAGGCGTTCTTCGACATCCTGCAGTCCTACCAGGGCTACCGGACCTGCTACTACCGGACCTTCAACATCGGCACTTCGACCTCGGCGCAGGTGGATGCCTACACCAAGGCGCGCGAGTGGATCGACGCCTCGATCGACCTGATCCGTCCCGGCGTGACCACCGATGTCGTGGCGCAGGCCTGGCCGAAAGCCGAGGAATTCGGTTTCCCCGACGAACTCAGCGCCTTTGGCTTGCAATTCGGCCACGGCCTCGGCCTCGCGCTGCATGAGCGCCCGATCATCAGCCGCGCGGTATCGCTGGAAAACCCGATGGAAATCCAGACCGGCATGGTTTTCGCGCTGGAAACCTACTGCCCTGCCGCCGACGGCTATTCGGCCGCCCGGATCGAGGAAGAGGTGGTCGTGACCGACACCGGCTGCGAGGTCATCTCGCTCTTCCCGGCGCAGGAACTGCCGATCGCGAACCGCTACTAACCTCCCTGAAACTGCCCGGCCTCCCGGGGCCGGGCTCTTTTCGTAGAGATGACGCCAATGAGCCCCGCCAAGACCAAAACCAACACTGAGGACTATCTGCGCATGTACCGCCAGATGGTCCGCATCCGGACCTTTGAGGACAACGCCAACCAGCTCTACCTCTCGGCCAAGATGCCGGGGCTGACCCACATGTATTCCGGCGAGGAGGCTGTCGCCGTGGGCATCTGCGAGGCGCTCCGTGTCACCGACAAGATCACGTCGACCCATCGCGGCCACGGCCATTGCGTCGCCAAGGGCGCCGATTTCAAAGAGATGTTCTGCGAACTTCTGGGCAAGGAAGAGGGCTATTGCCGCGGCAAGGGTGGCTCGATGCATATCGCGGACCAGTCGAACGGCAACCTCGGCGCCAATGCCATTGTCGGCGGGTCGATGGGCATCGCGACCGGCTCGGCCTTCACCGCCAGGCTTCTGGGCCGCGATGACGTGACCGTCTGTTTCTTTGGCGACGGGGCCACGGCCCAGGGCCTGTGGTACGAGGTCATGAACATGGCCGCCCTGTGGAAGCTGCCGGTGATCTACGCCTGCGAGAACAACGGCTATTCCGAATACACCAAGACCGATGAGATCGCCGCCGGCTCGATCGTCGCCCGGGCCGAGGCCTTCGGCATCGAAAGCCACCAGGTCGACGGGCAGGACGTGCTGGCCGTCAACGCCCTGACCCAGAAACTGGTCGAGCGCGCCCGCAAGGGCGAGGGCCCCTTCTTCATCGAGCTGATGACCTATCGCTATCACGGCCACCACGTGGGCGACATCAACCGCGAGTACTACCGCTCCAAGGAAGAAGAGCAGGACTGGAAGGTGAACCGCGACCCCATCATCCGGTTCCGGTCGTGGCTGGTCGAGCAGGGCATCGCCAGCGAGGAGGAGATCGAGGCGATGAACGCCGAGATCAAGGAGGATGCCGCCGCCGCCGTCGAATACGCCCTGCATGCCAAATACCCCGGCGCGAACGAGGTCGACATGCATGTGTTCACTGACGTCGAGCACGCGCTGGCCTGAGGAGAAGAGAGATGAGAGAGATTACCCTGTCCCAGGCCGTCAACGAGGCCCTCGCCGAGGAAATGCGCCGCGACGAGACCGTGTTCATCATCGGCGAGGATGTCGCCGAGGCCGGCACCCCCTTCAAGGTGCTCAGCGGGCTGGTCGAGGAATTCGGAACCGATCGTGTGGTCGACACCCCGATCGCCGAGCCCGGCTTCATGGGGCTTGCCGTCGGCGCGGCCATGACCGGCACGCGGCCCGTGGTCGACCTGATGTTCGGCGACTTCATCTTTCTGGTGATGGATCAGCTGTGCAACCAGGCGGCCAAGACCCATTACATGTCGGGCGGCAAGCTGAACGTGCCGCTGGTGCTGCGCACCAATCTCGGCGCCACCCGGCGCTCGGCCGCGCAACATTCGCAATCCCTGCACGCGCTGGTGGCCCATATCCCGGGGCTCAAGGTCGCCTTGCCCTCGTCGGCCTACGAGGCCAAGGGCCTGATGAAGACCGCGATCCGCGATAACAACCCGGTGGTGATCTTCGAAGACAAGCTAATGTACAACGACAAGGCGCCGGTGCCGGAAGAGGAATTCCTGATCCCCTTCGGCGAGGCGAACATCAAGCGCGAAGGCCACGACGTCACGCTCATCGGCACCTCGTCCATGGTGCAGGTCTGCGAGAAAGCCGCGGACATCCTGGCCGCCGAGGGGATCAGCGCCGAGGTCATCGACCCGCGCACGATCGTGCCGCTGGACGAGGAAACGCTGCTGAAATCCGCCAGGAAAACCTCGCGCGTGATCGTGGTGGACGAAGGCCACCAGAGCTACGGCATCACCGGCGAGATCGCCAGCCGGATCAACGAGAAGGCGTTCTATCACCTCGACGCGCCGGTGCTGCGCATGGGCGCGATGGACGTGCCCGTGCCCTTCAGCCCGGCGCTTGAGGACATCACCGTGCCCACGCCCGAAGGCGTGGCCGAGAACGCACGCAAATTGATGAGCGGGGAGATGATCCATGCCGCATGAGGTGATCATGCCCGCCTTGGGCATGGCGCAGGATACCGGCCTGATCGTCGCCTGGCACAAGAGCCCCGGCGACGAGGTCGCAACCGGCGACGTGCTGTTCGAAGTGGAAACCGACAAGGCGACGATGGAGGTCGAGGCCCAGGCCGACGGCTTCCTCACCCAGGTGCGCGCCCACGCCGGCGACGAGGTCCCGGTGGGGGACGTCATAGCCCTGATCGGCGACACGACCGAGGCGGTGCACACCGCGGAATCGCCCGCAGGCAGCGCCGCGGCCACGGCGGCGCTGCCGGACGGCAATGAGGTCATCATGCCGGCCCTCGGCATGGCGCAGGACACCGGCCTGATCGTGGCCTGGCACAAGGCGCCCGGCGACGCGGTGGCCGCGGACGATATCCTGTTCGAGGTCGAAACCGACAAAGCCACCATGGAGGTCGAGGCGGGGCACGACGGCTATGTCGCCGCGCTTCTGGCCGAAGCCGGCGAAGACGCCCCGGTCGGCGATCTGATCGCGATCATCTCGGCCGCAAAACCCGACGCGCCGGTGCAGCTGAGCCGCAAGGGCCAGCCCGCCGCAGCAGCGCCGGCACCGGCCGCCGAGGCGCCGCCGCAACCGGCAGCGGATCCTGTCCCGGAAAAACCGGCCGGGGCCGCCAAGCCTGCGGCAAAGTCCGAAACCGGGCGCATTCTGGCCTCGCCCAAGGCCCGACGGCTGGCGCTTGAACAGGGGTTGGACCTGGCCCGGCTGGTCGTGGCCGGTCATCCGCAGCCCTACCATGTGAGCGACATCGAGGTTCTGAAATCCCTGCCTGACGAGGGGGCCGGCACCGCGCAGGCCGCGGCGGCGCGTCACCTCGTGGCCGACCTGCCGGGCGAAGGATTCACCGCCTTCGCCGCGTGGGCGGCCGAGACCGCAGGGCTGAAGGACGCCGATGCGCTGCTCGCCGGGCTGGCCGCGGCCAGTCTTGGCCGCCAGCGCGCCGCGGTGGCCGTGGAAGGCTTCGGCGAGACGCGGATCTACACCGTGCCCGCCGGCCCCTTCGGCGCGATCGCCGAGGCCGAACCCGGCACGCCCCCTGACCTGCGCCTGCGCGACCTGCGCTTCAGCCGCATCACGGCCGTGCGGCTGGGGGCCGAGGACAGCCCGGTCCTCTCGGTCGCCGCGTCGGGCGCGGGGCTGCGGCTGACGCTGGAATGCGCCGCCCACCAGTTGTCCGCCGGCGAGGCCGTCAGCCTTCTTTCCAATTTCGCAGGCCGGATGGAGCAGCCGCTCCGCCACCTGCTTTGAGCCATGGAGCACAACATGGAATACACCGATCTCTACATCAACGGCGAATGGCGCAAGGGCGCGGCAGGCGTGCGCTTCGACGTTCTGAACCCCGCCACCGAAGAGGTTCTGGCCTCGGTCGCCTCGGCCGAGATCGCCGACGCCGATGCCGCGCTGGACGCCGCCGAGGCCGCGATGGCCAACTGGGCCGCGCGCACCCCGCGCGAACGTTCCGAGGTGCTGCGCAAGGCGTGGGAGCTGATGACCGCGCGGCTGGAGGACTTCGCACGCCTCATTACATTGGAAAACGGCAAGGCGCGCGCCGATGCGATGGGCGAGGCTACCTATGCCGCCGAGTTCTTCCGCTGGTTCGCCGAAGAAGCGGTGCGCGCCGACGGGCTGATCACCCATGCGCCCAGCTCGGGGGCGCGGATCATGGTGCAGCACAAACCCGCAGGTCTCGCCGTGCTGGTCACGCCGTGGAACTACCCCGCCGCCATGGGCACCCGCAAGATCGCCCCGGCTCTGGCCGCCGGCTGCGCGGTGATCATCAAGCCCGCCTCCGAAACGCCCCTGACCATGTTGGCGCTGATGCCGCTGCTGGAAGAGGCCGGTGTTCCGCCGGGTCTGGTCAACGTGCTGCCGTCGAAACGCACCGGCGCGCTGGTCGATCACATGCTGCATGATCCGCGCGTGCGGGTGGTGTCCTTCACCGGCTCGACCGGCGTGGGCCGCAAACTGCTGCATTCGGCCGCCGATCAGGTGCTCAAACCGGCGATGGAACTGGGGGGCAACGCGCCGCTGATCGTCTTCGAAGACGCTGATCTCGATGTCGCGGTCGAAGGCGCCATGCTGGCCAAGATGCGCAACCTGGGTGAGGCCTGCACCGCGGCCAACCGCATCTATGTGCACATGGACGTTGCCGAGGAGTTCACCCGCCGCCTCGCCGATGCCATGGGCGCGCTCAAGGTCGGCGATGGCGTCGATCCGAGCGTCGACGTTGGCCCGCTGGTCAATGCCGACACCCGCGACAAGGTGGCGGCCTTCGTGGCCGATGCCGTGGCCAAGGGCGCCAATGTGGAGATCGGCGGTCAGACCCCGAACGGCAAGGGTTTCTTCTACCCGCCCACGGTGCTGTCGAATGTGCCCGAGACCGCCGACTGCGTGCATGACGAGATATTCGGCCCGGTCGCAGCGATCCAGACCTTCACCGATCAGGAGGACGTCATCCGCCGCGCCAATGACACCGAATACGGCCTGGTGGCCTATGTCTTCTCCGAGGACATGAAGCGCGCGCTGCAGGTCTGCGAACGGCTGGAGTACGGCATGGTGGGCCTGAACCGTGGGCTTGTCAGCGACCCGGCGGCCCCATTCGGCGGGGTGAAACAGTCGGGTCTGGGCCGTGAGGGCGGGCATGAGGGCATGCTCGAGTTCATGGAAACCCAATATATCTCGGCTAGTTGGTAAGGGGGCGGACATGAGCGACGTCATCGCACCGCCCTCGGTCCGGGCGCTGGCCCTGCAAAAGGGCATCGACCTTGAGAAACTGGCCCGCGACCTGGGCCGCAGCTCGATCGCGCGCGAGGATCTGGAGGGCAGCAAGCCCGCCGCAGGACGCGCGGGCAACACTTCATACTGGGATGTGGATCATTCGGTCTACGGCCCGGTCAGCGAAGAGCCGATGAGCCGTTTCGCGCAGGTCGCCGCCGCGAACCTCGCGGCCGCCAACGCGCTGATCCCGCAGGTGACGCACCACGACCGCGCCGATGTCACGGCCATCGAGGCGCTGCGCCAAGAGCTCAAGTCCGAGGCGCGGGCGCGAGGCGTCAAGCTGACCGCGCTGGCCTTCCATGTGAAGGCGCTGGCGCGGGCCTTGCGCGAGTTTCCGCGCTTGAACGCCTCGCTGTCGCCGGATGGCAAAACCCTGATCCTCAAGAATTATGTCCATGTCGGCATCGCCGTGGACACCGCCCATGGCCTGATGGTTCCGGTCATCCGCGACGTCGACAAAAAGGGTCTGTGGCAGGTCGCCGCCGAGATCGCGGACCTCGCCTCGCGGGCGCAGGACCGCAAGGTCGGGCCTGACGAAATGGGAGGCGCCTCGATGACCATTTCGTCGCTCGGCGGGATCGGGGGGACGGCCTTTACCCCGATCGTCAACCCGCCCGAAGTGGCGATCCTCGGCATCACCCGCACTGAGACCGTCACGGTGTGGGACGGCGACGCCCCGCGCCCGGTGCCGATGCTGCCGCTTGACCTGTCCTACGATCACCGGGTGATCAACGGCGCCGACGCAGCGCGGTTCATGACCTATCTCTGCGGCCTGCTGGCCGATCCGCGCCGGATGATGGTCTGAGGAGGCGAAGATGGCCGAAAATCATGCTGATTTCATCGTGCTCGGCGCAGGCCCCGGTGGCTACGCCTCCGCTTTCCGCGCCGCCGATCTGGGGCGCAAGGTGGTGTTGGTCGATCCCCGCACCACCTTGGGCGGCGTCTGCCTGAACGAGGGCTGCATCCCGTCCAAGGCCCTGCTGCATGCCGCCGAAGTGATCCGTGAATCTCAGGAGATCGGCGCGTGGGGGATTGCGCTGAGCAAGCCCAAGGTCGACCTTGATGCGCTGCGCGCCAAGAAAGACGGCATCGTTGCGCAGCTGACCGGCGGGCTCAGCGGGCTGGCCCGGCGCCGCAAGGTCGAGGTGGTGCGCGGCACCGCCGTGTTCACCGGAGAGAACAGTCTCGACATCGACGGCGCGGCCTGGAGCTTCGACCAGGCGGTGATCGCCGTCGGCTCGGCCCCGATCCAACTGCCCGGCTGGCCCGAGGATGACCGCATCTGGGATTCCACCGCCGCGCTGGAATTGCGCGAGATCCCCAAGCGGCTGACCATCGTCGGCGGCGGCATCATCGGGTTGGAAATGGCCACGGTCTACTCGGCGCTGGGCGCCCAGGTAACGGTGATCGAACTGGCCGACCAGATCGCCCCGGGCGCGGATGCAGAGGCGGTGCGCATCCTGCATGCGGCGCTGGAACAGCAGGGCATCACCCTGCACACCGCCACCAGGGTCGTCTCGGTCAAGGCAATGAAAGCGGCGCTGACCCTGACCTGCGAGGGCGCCTTCGAGGGAGAGATCAAGGCCGATGCCGCGATCCAGGCTGTCGGGCGGCGTTCGAACGGACCGCGTGTCAAGCCCGAGGCCGCCGGCGTCGAGGCCGATGAGCGCGGCATCATACCGGTCGATCCCTCGTGCCGAACCAACCGGCCGCATATCTTCGCCATCGGCGATGTGACCGGCAACCCGATGCTCGCCCACCGGGCCACGCATCAGGGGCATGTCGCGGCCGAGGTGGCCACGGGCCATGCCGCCGCGCTGGATACCGATCTGATCCCTTCGGTCGCCTACACCTCGCCCGAACTCGCCTGGGCCGGCATGACCCAGGCACAGGCCGAGGCGCGCGGCATAAAGCATAAGGTGACGAGCTTCCCCTGGGCCGCCAGCGGGCGCAATCTCAGCTCCGGCGGCGGCGACGGGCTGACCAAACTGGTCTATTGTCCCGACACTCACCGGCTGCTCGGCGCGACATTGATCGGCAATAACGCCGGGGAGTTGTTGGCCGAATGCGTGGTCGCGATGGAAATGGGGGCGACCCTTGAGGACATCGCCTTCTCGGTTCATGCGCACCCGACGGTATCCGAAACGGTCGCGTTTGCGGCAGAGCGGGCGATGGGCACGTTGACTGACCTTTAGCCCTGCCTTGGAAGTGATCCAATTCCTCCTGTGGCATTTCACTGTGAGATGGCACAGGTCATGATCTGAGACCCGACGTTCCTCCAGCCATGGGGAGAATCCGTCAGTGTGTTTCTGGCCTCGTGCGGCCTTCATTTCCAGTCTCGTTTTCCTGGTGAATTCCTCGGGCGTGAGATTGCCCGGGGAAGAGTGGGTTCGATCCGGCTGTGATCCTCCTTCCATGCGGTGATCTTGGCGCGTGCCTCGTCGAGCGACGGGAACAGCGTCTTGTTCAAGGGCTCTTCGCGGTAGCTGCCGTTGAAGCACTCGACGAGGCCGTTCTGCGTCTGCCACCCCGCAGAAGTCGCCAATACCGTCGCCTTCCTCGCTTCCGACGACGCGAGCTTCGTCAACGGCACGGCGACCTATATTGGCAATGGCTGGCATGCGAAGGGCTGATGCTACTTGCCCTCAGCGACACTTGCTCCTTTGCGTTAATGCGCAGCCGAGTTGTAAAGGCACAAGGCCGCCGGCTCATGACCGGAGGCGGCTGTTGTCCGGGTCCCATGCAGGTTCTTCGGGAAGGACCATCGCAGGGCTCGTTCGTCCGTAGCCGGAGACCTCAAGTTCGGTGCCCGGTTCGGCCAGATCGGCACGAAGCATACCCAGGCCGAGACAGGCCTGGACCCTGTGCCCCCAGCCAGACGATGTCAGCTCTCCCACGACCTCGCCATTGTGAAACAGGGAAGCCATGTAGGGCGGATCGAACTCCCCCGCTTCGATTTTCAGCGTGACGAAGCGTTTGCTCACTCCGCTGGCGGCCTGCGCTTCCAGCGCCCCTTTGCCTCGGAAATCGGGCTTGCCGAAGTCCACGAAGCGGTCCAGCCCCGCTTCGAGCACCGTGTAATCGGTCGAAAGGTCCTGCTTCCAGGCACGGTAGCCCTTTTCGATCCGCAGGGAATCGAGCGCGAACATGCCGAAGGGCCGCAGTCCCAGCGGCGCGCCAGCCTGCGTCAACGCGTCGTGGATGGCTGGCATGTCGTCAAGCCGCGCGTGGATTTCCCAGCCCAGTTCACCGGCGTAGCTCACCCGCATCAACTTCGCCTCGGCGCCTGCGATCCGGGCATTCTGCACGCTCAGCCAGGGGCGGGTGAGATCGGCATCCGTCAGTGGGGCGAGGATCTCACGGCTCTTGGGGCCGGTGACGATCAGGCACGACCAATCATCGGTTTCGTCGCTCAGCTCCAGCCCAGCATCCAGCTGTGCCAGCAGCCATTCCTTGTCATGCAGCTGTGCCGTTGCGGCGGTGATCAGCCAGAACTCATCCTCGTCCAGCCGAGCCAGCGACATCTCGGTTACGATCCGCCCCTTTACGTCTGCGAAATAGCCAAGGCCGACGCGCCCGATCTTGGGTGCCCGCCCGGTAATCTGCCGCTCAAGCCAGGCCGCCGTCCCCGCGCCGCGCAGCCGGAAACGTGAAAATCCCGGCAGGTCGAGAACGCCCGCCGCGTCGCGCACCGCCGCGCATTCTTCGGCAACGGCCCCTTCCCATGGACCGTCGCGCCGCCAGGTCTGGGTGCCTTCTTCGCTGGTGTCGTCGCCGGGGCGGGCGAACCAGGCCGCTCTTTCCCAGCCGTTCCACGCGCCGAAGACCGCGCCAGCGGCCGCCATCCGGTCATGCAGGGGACCGTGTTTCTTATCGCGCCCTTCCGGCCAGAAATGATGCGGGAAATGCATGGCGTATTCGTGGCCATAGACCTCCATGCCCTTGGCGATACAATACTCGTGGTCCTCGAAGCCGGTAAAACGGCGCGGGTCGCAGGACCACATGTCCCATTCGGTCGCCCCTTCGGTGATCCATTCGGCCAGCACCTTGCCGGCGCCACCGCCCTGGCAGATTCCGAAGGTGAAGACGCAGGCTTCGAACGCATTCGGAACCCCCGGCATTGGACCAATCAGGGGATTGCCGTCGGGCGTGTAGGGAATCGGGCCATTGATCACCCGGGCCAGATTGGCCTTTTCCAGAAGCGGCACGCGGGCCATGGCGTCGCCGATATGCCATTCCAGACGGTCCAGATCGTCCGGGTAGAGCTGGAAGCTGAAATCCTCGGGGAACGGATCGTCGGGCGTCGCCCAGTGCGCTCTGCAATTTCCCTCGTACGGACCGAGGTTGAGCCCGTATTTTTCCTGCCGCAGGTAATAGGAGCTGTCCACGTCGCGCAGCAGCGGCAGCTTGTGCCCGGCATCTCGCGACCACGTTTCCAACTCGGGGATCGTATCGAAAAGCAGATATTGATGGCTCATCACCACCATCGGCACCTCGCGGCCAAACAATCGCCCGACCTGTTGCGCGTAATACCCCGCCGCGTTCACGACACATTCGCAGCGGATTTCGCCCTTTGGCGTTTCGAGAATCCATTCGCCACCCTCGCGGCGCACGCCGGTAACAGGGCAGAACCGTTCGATATGCGCCCCTTCCATACGCGCCCCCTTGGCCAGCGCCTGGGTCAACTGTGCCGGGTCGATATCACCGTCGTAGGGATCGTAAAGCCCGCCGCTGAGACCGTGGGTTTCCAGGAAGGGATAGACTTCGCGCAACTCTTCCGGCGTCATTACCTCCAGATCCATGCCCTGGTGACGCCCCATCGCCTTGACCCGTTGGAATTCCTGCAACCGCTCGGCGCTGTGACCGATGCGCACGGAGCCGGTGACATGGTAATTCATCGGGTAGTCTACCGCGTCGCCCAACTGCCGGTAGAGTTCAGTCGAATAGCGCTGCATGTTCATGATCGACCAACTGGAGGAAAAGGTTGGGACATTGCCCGCCGCATGCCAGGTCGATCCCGCGGTCAATTCATTCTTGTCCAGCAGCACGCAATCGCGCCAGCCTGCCTTTGCCAGATGGTAAAGAGCCGAAGCACCGATCACGCCGCCGCCGATAATCACAACGCGTGCTGAGGACGGAATTGCGGACATCAGACCATCTCCATGCATTATTCCCATCAATAACGTGGCACCGACAACGCAATAAGAACAATGAATTTTTTCGCAGGATTTCACACGCGGGAGCGCGGGCTTGGCTTGTGTTTCGATTAAGCGCCCCGGCCCATCCGTGACTTCGGAAAAATGGGGTCGCCAAGATACGCCGATCCGAACACGCAAGTACCCCTCCAGGCGAGCCAGCGCAGGCTTTGTGTCCACTGCTCGAGCCGCTGGCGTCCGTGACGAAGGCCCAACAACGCTACCTACCCGCAAGCGCTCCGATGGCTCGGATCAGTTCGTCCATGCGGAACGGCTTGGACACATAGGTGTCAAAGCCGTTCATGATGTATTCGCTGACCTGATGGGACATGGCGTTGGCGGTTAAGGCGATCCGCACCCACACGGGGTCGTCTTCATCCTGACAGCCGTAGGACAGGAAGATGAAATCCTCGAAGGGCTCGCGCGCTGCGATCTTCTCATGCAGCCAGGCCCAGTCGGCGCTGCGCTCTACCGCGGGCTTGCCGGCCCTCATTTCGTTGCGTGTCTTTCCAATGATCTCCGATGTCGGCAGGCCCGTATGCGTTGAGTAGCTCTCGGAGACGTAGGTGAAACGCAACTCGCTGTCCTGCTCCCAAAACCAGTCACTGCTGACTTCCGCGATGTCGAAGAACCGGCGCTCCGCCGCGTCCCGCTCCGCCAGCGCGTGCTCGAGATCTGCCTCTCGCTTCATCTGCTTGCTGACGTCGAGATGGATGCCGGACAGACTTTGCGGTTTGCCGGCCTTGTCGCGCTCGGAAACGCGGCCTCGCGACAGAATCCAGACCCAGTGTCCGTCCTTGTGGCGCATCCGCAGACGGTGTTGACACCCAGTAATGTCTGCCGTCCTTGGCGCGGTTCTGGATTTCCGCCTCGACTGGCGCTCCGGCATCCAGCGCGGCGCGGATGCGGGCCGTGGTTTCAGGATCGGTCTGCTCGTCATGCAGCAATTGCGCCGGGGTCTTGCCTCGCGCCTCCTCCAGCGTGTAACCGCTGCGCGCCTCAAAGGCCTCGTTGCACCAAGTGATGTGGCGCTGGCGGTCCGTTATGATGAGGAGAATTCCCGTACGCAATGCCGTGTTTCTCAGCCGTTCCAGCAGGCGTTTGTTCCAGTACTCGGCCGTCACGTCCTGGAATGTGAAGATAAAGGTTGGCTTGCGCTTGTCTTTTCCCTGTTCCCGGCAGACCGCTGTTACCCTGAACCATCTCGGATCGTCCTCGATGGTCCGAGGAAAGATTTTCGAAACGGCCTGTCCATTCTGACGAACCGCTTCCATAATCTCCCGCGCGAGCGCCGCAATATCGGCCGGAAGGGCATTTTCCAGCCGCTGGCCAAGCCAGTCCTCTTCGCCCAGGCAGAGCCACTCTCCAGCTCCGCCCATACTGGCGAAGAGCAAGCGGCCGTCTTCCGAGATCTCGAAAACGATGTCGGGAATGGCATTGGGGCTGCTATCCGCCTGCGCGTGCTCTTGCGTCAGTAAGGAAAGTTCAGGTGCTGCGGCGGTCGGCTTCTGTCTCTCCATGACCGGAAGCAGGCGCGTGAGGATTGGCGCCAACTCCTCCACAAGGCCCTTGCTGAGCGTAGCGACACCCGAGAAGGATTCAAGAAGAACGAAGCCGCGCAAATCGGTCTGAGTTCCGATTGGAAGGGCGAAGTTCCGCGCGGTGGTGTCTGTGCCTTCTCCCGACGGCTGCTCGCCGCTCGCCGGTGGTGCCTGGGCGGGTTTGTTTTTCCGCAGAGCACGGAGCCAGACCAGCCGGTCATCCTCGGAAAGGCGCAGCCAGGCGTCCTTTCCCCTCGGGCGGACCTTGTGCGTCCACTGGCCGGCCCTTTCAGCGATGGTGTCGCTGGTGAGGCGATAGAGGGTCACACGGTCGGCTCCCGAGATCGAGGCTATGCTCAGGAGGGCAAGCTCTAACGAGGCGTCGGGATGCGATGCCGCGCCCTTCGAGGCCAAAGGAGTCGCCTGCTCCCATTCTGACTGTTTGGCTTCGACGTGCCGATCCGATTTGTTACCAAGAGTTTCCCTGCGTTCCTCCGCCACCGCAAATTCTCCTAATCACAAGACCAATTGTCACGATCCCCTATGTTACACTTGTCGAGGACGATATTTCGGCAAGAAAGAGGCTCTTTTCTCTGAACAGAAAGGTGGTATTGCCGCGCGAAACGTCAACAGCATCGCCGATGGGAGCTGGGCCAACCGGGCGCTAGAACGAATGTGGCCATTCTACCCCAGATAGCCTGGCTGCCAGCTCGCTAAGTGAGAATTCCGATGCTCAGTTTGTGGCGAAGGCCTGAAAACTGACCTGAGCCGATCTTTTTCAATAAGAAGAGCGATGCCGTGGCAGGTCGCGATCCATGGACGTTATACCTTATGTCATGCGGGGAGGTGTTGTGGCGGGAGGCGGGGCGATCAGTGTCGAGCAGACAGATGCTTTCATCCTGGAAGTTCTCATTTTGCTTTTTCAATTTCAGTTGTCGCTGAGCTGCTCTCACTCAAGGGACGTGTCCATGATTTGCACGGTCCGGCCCTTCGCGCTTCTTGCCATGGCATCTTTGGCAGGCACCGAGCCGAAGGTCGTGTCTTCCGCCGGTCGTGATGTCGTTTGGTCTTTTTTGAGTTGGTTCGGGCCGTCCTCGCGCGGTTCGCGGAGGCGAAAAAATGCCAGCGCGCCGCATCACTTCGGGCTGCTACGGCGCAACAGGTAGATATCCATGATCCAGCCGTGCCGGGCACGGAGCTTTTCGCGGGTATCCATGATCTGCGGGCTGACCTTTTTCAGTGGCCCGGATATCCGGATCTCTTCTGGCATTCCGGCGTAAGCCGACCACCAAATCGTTATACCCTCCGGCGGCAGCGCTTTGAAAGCGCCGCCGTGGTCGAGCATCACCACCACCGTCTGCGCCCCGGCGGGCCATCCCTTGTCGCGCAGGCGGCGGCCGGTGGTGACGGTGAAGGGCTCGCCGATCTCGTTCACCGGGATCGCGTGGCCCGCGGTCAGCGCCTGGATGGAGGTGATGCCGGGGACGACGTTGATGATCAGCGGTAGCTCGCGCGTCACCCTTTGTGCGATGCGCAGGGTGCTGTCGTAGAGCGAGGGGTCGCCCCAGACCAGAAAGGCCACCCGGCCGGAAACGCCCAGCTGGCCGCGGATTTCCCGCGCCCAGACCTGTGCGATGGCATCGTGCCAGTCCTCGACGCCAGCGCGGTAGTCGGGGTTGGCGGCATCGCGCAGGGGCAGGTCGAATTCATGAAGGCGGGGGGCGGGGGTGTCCAGCACCTCGCGGCAGATGCGGTGGCGCAGCGCGGCCAGATCGTCCTTGCCGGCCCCCTTGCGCGGAATGAGGATCAGATCGGCGGCGTTCAGCGCGTCGATTGCCTCAAGCGTCAGGTGCCGGGGATTGCCGGTGCCGATACCGACAAGGTCAAGTTTGATCATGTGGTGGCCCTCAAATGCAGCACGGCCCCGTGAGAGGCCGTGCGATGCGGGGACAAGGGGCGCTCAGCCCGCGTCGTAGAGGCGCGGCTCCAGCAGACCGCTGCCGCGCAGGCCACGCAGCGCCTTGGCCAGGGCCAGCATGCCCAGGTCGGCCAGCGGCTCGACGATCACAACCAGCATGTAGGCCCCGCCGAAGGTCACGACCGAGGCCAGGTTGTCGGCCGTAAAGCCCTGACCATAGAGAGCCCAGAACGCCACCCAGGCCACCACGCCGCCCTGATAGGCGGTGGACAGCGCCAGTGCCTGGCCGTAGCGCAGATCGACGTAAGGGGTATCGGGCGCGATGATCTTCTTCGCCAGCGCCTGCAGGACGTAGAGGGGCACCAGCAGGGTGGTGACGTTCATGCCGTATTGCGGCAGGTCGAAGGGCGCGAAGAACAGCCCCTGGATCAACACGCCCAGCGCCAGGCCGATGGCGGCGGGTGCTGCGCCGAAGATCAGGAACAGGGTGGAGCCGAGGATGAAATGCACCTCGGAAACGCCCACCGGGTAATGCGGCAAGATCTCGAAGAAGGTGAAGACCAGCGCGGTCGTGGCGGCGCTGCGCAGCGCCAGAGAGGCCAGTCCGCTCTGGCGCAGGGTTTCCCAGGTGCGTTTCACTGCGTAAGTGGCCGCCCCTGCGGCGGTGGCATAGCTCAGCGCGATCTTGGCGCCGGCGACGAGGCCGGGTTCGATATGCATGGTCGTGTCTCCCTGCCGTCTCACCCGACGGCGTGTTGAAGGTTGCACCGGCGCGGGCGCCGGCGTTGGGATGAGCCGCGCGTTGCGGTCCCTGACGGCAGGTCTCCTGACTTGCGGGTCGTCGCTCTCCCGGGCCTTCCCGACCTGGTCGCAGGTCAGTGGCATGTTCCGGGCACGCTCGCCGCTTACAGTTGCGGGGGCAGTCACGGAATTGGCGCCTGATGGCTACACCGCACCGTGTTCCCTATTCATCCCTTGGCGCTTCTGGCCGCTGGGAACCGTCATGGTCTGGCATCCCATGCGGGCCGATGCGCTGTCAAGCATCGGGCACCGCCAGAGCGCCATAGAGGATCAGCGCGGGGGCCGCGCCGGAATGCTCGATCAAGTATGCGGCAAGGCTGCCGACGGTGTGGTGGCTGAGCGCCTGTTCAGGCGTCGATACCCCCTCGGCCAGCAGGGCCGGTGTATCCGCGGGCAGGCCTGCCTCGATCAGCTGCGCGGCCAGCCCGGCGAAGGTGCGCCGGCCCATATAGATCACGGTGGTGGCGTCGGGATCGGCCAGCGCGGCCATGTTCATTTCTTCGGGCAGCGCGCCGGTCACGTCATGGCCAGTGATGAATTGCAGCCTCCGCGCGGTCAGGCGCCGGGTCAGCGGAAGCCCCGCCGCGGCGGCCGCGGCCGAGGCGGCGGTGATGCCGGGGATGATTTCGTATGCGATCCCGGCGGCGCGCAGGGCGGTCAGCTCCTCCTCCAGCCGCCCGAAAATGCCCGCGTCGCCCGACTTCAGCCGCACCACCCGCGCGCCGCTGGCGGCGTAATCGACCAGCAACCGGCTGACATGGTCCTGCCTGGGCGAGGGCCGCCCGGCGCGCTTGCCCACGCCCACCAGATCGGCGCCCTCGCGCGCGTGGCTCAGGATCGGCCCGGAGGACAGGTCGTCGAACAGCACCGCGTCGGCCTCCTGCAGCCGCTTGACCGCCTTCAGCGTCAAAAGCTCGGGATCGCCCGGCCCGGAAGAGACGAAACTGACGAAACCGCTCATGTGGCCTCCGCGATCAGGTGGAAGAAGGTGCCGCTGGCCCGTCCCCGGCAGGAGCCCGTCTCGGCCACCTCGGCGCCATTGGCATCGGTGACGCGCGCCAGCGGCGGGTCGGGCTGGTCGAGGATGGTGGAGTAGTGGAACTCATGCCCCCTCAGCCGTGCGCCGGGGGTGTGGCCGGGCAGGGGGGCGGAAAGCTCGGCCAGGCGGTAGCCCAGATGCATCTTGCGTTTCTCGTAGGAGGTCACGAGGCCCAGCAGCCCCGCCATCCGGTGGCGCTGGCCGTCCTTGTCGATCAGCCCCGCGCCCATGGCCATGTAGCCCCCGCATTCGCCATGGACGGGGCGGGTTTCGGCAAAAGCCCGGAGCGCAGCGCGGAAATTTTCGGCCTCGGCCAGCCGGCCTGCGTGAAGTTCAGGATAGCCGCCGGGAAGCCAGCAGACATCAGCGCTCGGGTCGGGGGCCTGATCGGCGAGCGGCGAGAAGGGCAGAATCTCGGCCCCCGCCGCGCGCCAGCCCTCCAGCAGATGCGGGTAGACGAAGGAAAAGGCCGCATCGCGGGCCAGCGCGATGCGTTGGCCCGGGGGCGGTGTCCTGCGCGCGGCGTTTCCAGGCCGGGCCGTGGGCCGGGCGGAGGCACGCAGGCGGCGCAGGTCGATATGGTCGGCGACGAAGCGCCCGGCCTCGGACAGGATGCGCTCCAGCGCGGCATGTTCCTCGGCCTGCACGAGGCCTAGATGACGCTCGGGCATCTCGACCGATTTCAGCCGGGGCAGGGCGCCGAGAACGGGGATGCCCGCGGCCTGCATGCCAGCGCGCACCAGCGCCTCGTGCCGCGGGCTGGCCACCCGGTTCAGAACCACGCCCGCCAGGTGCACATCCTCGCGCAGCGCGGCAAAGCCCGCCGCCACCGCCGCCGCCGACTGCGCCTGACCCGAGACATCCAGCACCAGCACCACAGGCCAGCCGGTCAGCGCCGCGATGTCGGCGCTGGCCCCGCTACCGGTCTCGCCCGGGCAGGCCACGCCGTCGAAGAGCCCCATCGAGCCCTCGGCCAGCACCAGGTCGGCCCCTTCGGCGGCCCCGATCAGCTGGCCGATCAGCCCCGGCCCCATGGCCCAGCTGTCGAGGTTGACCGAGGCCCGGCCAGAGGCGGCGTGGTGAAAGCCGGGGTCGATATAGTCGGGGCCGCTCTTGAACGGCTGCACCTTCAATCCCTGATCGCCGAGCGCCCGCAAAAGCCCCAGCGTCAGCGTGGTCTTCCCCGCCCCCGAGGCGGGGGCCGAGATGAGAAGGCCGGGGGGCAGCATCATTCGGACCCCTCGGGGAAGCGCGGATCGGTGCCCACGGGGCGGAAGCGGCGGTCGTAATCGCCCGCGTAGAGGCAGCTTTCGTCGAAATCCTCGGTGCGAAGGGTGGGGCCCACCAATATCAGCGCGGTGCGCCCGCGCTCCCCGCCGGTAGCCTCTATCAGAGTGGCCAGCGTGGCCTTGACAACCCGCTGGTCGGGCCATGTGGCGCGCCAGACCACGGCGACAGGGCAGTCGGGGCTGTAATGCGGGGTCAGTTCGGCCACCACCCGCTCCAGCACATGCACCGAGAGGTGAATGGCCAGCGTGGCGCCGGTGGCGGCGAAATTAGCCAGGGTCTCGCCCTCGGGCATGGCGCTGGCGCGGCCCGAGGTGCGGGTCAGCACCAGCGATTGTGCGATGCCCGGCAGGGTCAGTTCGGCCCCAAGCGCGGCGGCCGCGGCGGCAAAAGAGGGCACGCCAGGGGTCACGTCATAAGGGATGGCCATCGCGCGCAGCCGGCGCAGCTGTTCGCCCATGGCCGACCAGACCGAGAGGTCCCCCGAATGCAGCCGCGCCACGTCATGGCCTGCCACGTGGGCGGCCTCGATCTCGGCCATGATCTCGTCCAGCGACAGCGGCGCGGTGTTCACGATCCGCGCGCCCGGCGGGCAATGTTCGAGCAGCGCCTCGGGCACCAGCGAGCCGGCATAGAGGCAGACCGGGCAGGCGGCTATCAGGTCGCGCCCGCGCAGGGTGATCAGGTCGGCGGCGCCGGGGCCTGCGCCGATGAAATGCACGGTCATGTGTCGGGTCCTTCTGCGATTGCCGCGGTGGCCATTCCGTCGGCCGAGGCCATGCGCGGCGCCAGCAGCCGCGCGCCGGGTCCGGCGGCGGCCAGCGCGGCGGCCTCGGCCAGCGAGCCGGTGCCGAATTGCGCCTGCTGGCGGGGGGATTGAGTGAGGGTTTTCTGGGCGGCGAGCTGCGCCGCGGGCACCGCGTGCAGCGGCACGCCCAACTCTGCCGCCAGCCGGGCGATCTGCGGCGCGGCGGCCTTGTGCGCGGCGGTGGCGAGCGCCTGCACGGGCGGACCCGCGAGCCTCAGCGCCTCGCGCAGCGCCTCGACGGGCGCGTGTTTGCGGAAACCGATGCCTGCCACCCTCATCGCGTCACGCTCCATTGCGTGATGGGCCGGGCGCGGTCCCAGCCGCGCATCCGGCCCAGGGGGGCGGCCTCGGCCAGCTCGACGCGCAACAGGCTGCCGCCTCGGGTGGCGTGCCACTGGATCAGCAGCGCCTCGGTCTCCAGCGTCACCGCGTTGGTGACCAGCCGGGTGCCTTGGGGGAGCCTTTCCCAGAGGCTGGTCAGAACCGCGTCGGAGGCGCCGCCGCCGAGGAAGACGGCATCCGGCGCGGGCAGGCCGTTCAACGCGCCGGGGGCGGTGCCTTCGATCACCTCGATGCGGTGGCTCAGGCCGAAGCGGGCCGCATTGGCCCGGATATTGGCGGCGCGGTCGGGGCGAGGCTCGATGGCCAGCGCGCGGGTGCCGGGCGCCGAGAGGGACCATTCGACCGAGACCGCCCCCGATCCCGCGCCGATATCCCACAGAAGCTGTCTCGGCCGGGGGGTTAAGGCAGAAAGCGTCAGCGCGCGGACGGGGCGCTTGGTGATCTGGCCGTCATGGGCGAACAGGTCGTCAGGCAGGCCACTGGCGCGGGGCAGGCCGGGCGCGCCTTGCGCCTCGATGGCGACGGCCACGGGGGCGGAGACCTCGGCCAGATCGAAGCTTTCGGCGCGGCCGTGGTGCAGGCGCTCGCGCGGGCCGCCCAGGGCCTCCAGAACGGTCAGGGCGGAGGGGCCGAAGCCCTGCGCGGTCAGCCATCCGGCCAGCGCCCCCGCCGCCGCGCCGTCGCGCAGCAGGCAGATCGCGCGTTCCCCGGGCGCCAGCAGGGGAACCAGCCGCTCGAAGGGCGCGGCGTGCAGGCCGATACAGAGAGTTTCCTCCAGCCGCCAGCCCAGCCGGGCCGCGGCCAGGGAAAAGGTTGAGGGCGCGGGGAAAGCCTTCCATTCGCCGGGTGCCAGATGCGCGGCCAGCGTGCCGCCAGCGCCATGCCAGAACGGATCGCCCGAGGCGAGAACGGCCACCTTTTGCCCCCGGCAGGCCAGAACCTGCGAAACCGAGAAGGGCACCGGCCAAGAGCGTCCGCGCATGCCCGCCTGGGCCAGTTCGAGATGCCGCGGGCCGCCAAAGATCACCTCGGCCCGGTCCAGCGCGGCGCGGCTTGCGCCCGGCAGCCCGTTCAGGCCATCTTCGCCGATACCGATGATGCTCAGCCAGGGGTCAGACATGACGCGTATCCTTGTTCTCGGCGGCACGAGTGAGGCCACGAGGCTGGCCCGCAGCCTGGCCGAGGCGCGGGCCGATGCCGTGTTTTCCTATGCCGGGCGCACGACTGCCCCGGCAGCGCAGCCCTTGCCTACCCGCGTGGGCGGCTTTGGCGGGGTCGAGGGGCTGATCGACTATCTGTGGCGCGCGAGGATCACTCATGTTGTGGACGCCACCCACCCCTTCGCAGCAAAGATGAGCGCCAATGCTGTGGCCGCCTGCCGAGAGGCCGGCGTCGCCCTCTGCGCGCTGGAGCGCGCATCGTGGCAGGCCGGGCCGGGGGATGACTGGCAGCATGTACCGGACATGGCCGGGGCGGTGGCCGCCCTTCCGGACCGGCCTATACGGGTGTTTCTGGCCATCGGGCGGCAAAACCTGCCCGAGTTCGCCGGAAGGCAGCAGCATTTCTACCTGCTGCGGCTGGTGGACAGGCCGGAGGGGGCGCTGCCCCTGCCGCGCGCCGAGGCGGTGATCGCGCGCGGCCCCTTCACGCGGGAGGGGGACCGCGCCTTGCTGGAAGAGCATGCCATCGATCTGGTGGTGGCCAAGAACGCGGGCGGCGCGGGGGCGTGGGCCAAGTTGGACGCGGCGCGTGATCTGGGCCTGCCGGTGATCCTGATCGACCGGCCCGCGATTCCGGCGCGCAGGGTGCTGGGCCGCGTGGACGAGGTGATGGCTTGGCTGCGTCATTCCGCGCGCCTCGGGGTGTAGACATGGCGCCCGGCGCGGCGGGTGTCGGGATTGCCCAGGATCACCACGGTGCGCATGTCGGCCATCTCGGGCGTGGCTTCGCCCAGCGTGACGGTGGTCAGTTCCTCGGTCGGTTTCGACACGTCGCGGGCGAAGGAAATCAGCCTCGCGTCGCCGCATTCCTGGCGCAGGATCTGCAGAGCGCGGGCGAATTGATGCGGGCGGCTTTTCGAACGCGGGTTGTAGAAGGCCATGGCGAAGCCCGCCTGCGCGGCCAGCTTCAGGCGGCGCTCGATCAGCGCCCAGGGCTTGAGGTTGTCGCTGAGATTGATCGCGCAGAAATCATGGCCCAAGGGTGCGCCCAGCCGGGCAGCGGCAGCCAGCATGGCCGTGATGCCGGGCAGGATGCGGATCTCCAGCTCCTGCCACTCCGCCGGCCTGGCCTCCAGCGCCTCGAACAGCGCCGAGGCCATGGCGAACACCCCCGGATCGCCTGACGAGACCACGACGACCCGCCGCCCTTCGGCCGCCATTCGCAGGGCATGGGTGGCGCGGTCGACCTCGACCCGGTTGTCCGAGCCGTGCAGGGTCAGCCCCGGGCGCGGGGCCACGCGGGCGACATAGGGGAAATAGCCCACCACGTCGCTGGCCTGCGCCAGCGCGGCCGTGACCTCGGGCGTGACCAGCGCCTCGTCGCCGGGACCCAGCCCGGCAACCGCCACCCAGCCGCTCATGGTCGCCGCCCCTGTCCATGCACGATGGCGATGCTGAAATAGGGTACGGGACCCTCCACCTTGGCCAGAGGCTGGACGGATTGCCCGGGCATAGTGCCACGCTCCACCAGCCAGGCGTCGTTCAGCCGCCCGGCACGCTCCAGCGCGCGGCGCAGCTTGGGCAGGTTGCGGCCGATTTTCATCACCACCAGCGCGTCGGTATCGGCGGCGCGGCGGGCCAGCTCGATCTCGGGAAGAGTGGCCGTCGCCACGGTCAGCACATCGTCACCCCAGGTGATCGGCTGGCCGGTCGCGGTCCAGCATCCCGACATGCCGGTGATTCCCGGCACCACCTCGACCGGCACGCGCCCCTGAAGGCGGCTGTGCAGATGCATGAACGAGCCGTAGAAGAACGGGTCGCCCTCGCACAGCACCACCACCTCCTCGCGCGCGGCCAGATCGGCCAGCCGCCTGGCCCAACCGTCGTAGAAGGCCCCGAGCAGTCGGTTATACTCGGGGTCGGTGAAGGGTATTTCGGTGGTTACCGGGTATTCCATGGCGTGTTCGGCCGCCTGTGGCGCAATCAGATCCTCGACGATCCGGCGCGCCTGACCGGCCCGCCCGTCCTTGCGGAAATAGGCCACCTGCCGCGCGTTGCGGATCAGCCTGTCGGCGCGAAGGCTCATCAGATCGGGGTCGCCGGGGCCAAGCCCCACGCCAATCACCTTGCCCATGCTCATTCCTTCCAGCTGGCCAGCGCGTTGACGGCGGCCACGGTAATGGCCGAGCCGCCCAGCCGCCCTTTCACGATCAGCGACGGCGCGGGCAGGTCTTCCATCAGCGCCTCCTTCGACTCGGCCGCGCCGACGAAGCCCACCGGGCAACCGATGATCGCGGCGGGGCGGGGGCAGGCCGGGTCCTGCAGTATGTTCAGCAGGTGAAAGAGCGCGGTGGGCGCGTTGCCGATGGCCACCACGGCGCCGTCGAGATGAGGGCGCCACAGCTCCAGCGCTGCGGCGGAGCGGGTGTTGGTCATCGCTTTCGCCATTTCAGGCACGGCAGGGTCGTGCAGGGTGCAGATCACCTTGTTGTCGGCGGGCAGGCGCGAACGGGTGATGCCCTCGGAGACCATGCGCGCGTCGCACAGGATCGGTGCGCCCTCCTGCAGGGCTTTGCGCGCAGCCTTGGCCATTCCGGGCGAGAAGCGCACGTCGCGTTCCAGCCCGACCAGCCCCGCGGCATGGATCATGCGCACCACGACGGGTTCTTCCTCGGGGGTGAAACGGGCCAGATCAGCCTCGGCCCTTATGGTGGCGAAGCTTTGGGTGTAGATCGCCGCGCCGTCGGTTTCATAAAGATGGGGCATTCAGGGGCCTTTGGTCAGGACATCGGGGTGAGAGGTCAGGTCATCGGGGCTCAGGCCGGTCTTGTCTGGCGGGTCGCCGGCGCGGCCATTGCGGATCAGGTCGAAACGGTCGGGGCCGGTGGCCGCCAGGGTTAGCGGGGCGGGGCCGGGATGGGCGCAGCCCTTGGCGCAGCCCGAGACATGCAGCAGCGCTCCTTGCGGCAGATGCGGGGCCAGCGCGCGTCCCAGCGGCCGGGTGGCAGACAGGGCCTGCCGGCAGGCCGGCGCGCCGGGACAGGCCACGATGCGCAGGCGCGGGTCATCGGGCGTGGTGATCAGGCCGGGCATGGCCGGGGCGCGGGCGGCCCCCTCGATCAGCAGCATTCGCCAGGGCGTGAGGCGCAAAGCGCCCTTCTTGGCCAATGTTGCCAGCGTTTCGGCGCGCATCTGCCCGAATTCCAGAGCCACGAGCATCCCCTGCACGCAGCGCCCCGGAGCGGGCGGTGCCGAACCGCTGGCACTGGTGCCTGCGGTGAAAGCAGAGGGCAGTGGCGTGCCCTTGTCCAGATGCGCGGCCATGCGGCCCCGGCCCTGAGGCGCACCGCCGGTATCAACGAACCAGCGGGCCAGGATCAGGGCCAAATCGGCCGCCGAGTCGCGCGTGACCCGGGCGCCGGTTTCAGCGCCATCGGCCCGGCATATCAGCCCGCCGTCCGCGCCGCGCTCCAGCCGGATATCGGCGGAAGTTGCGCCCAGCAGCGAGGCGGCGCCGCAATCGACGGCAAAGCCGAACTTGCCGGGGAGGTCGGGCGCGTCTGGCGCAGCCAGCCTCTTGGCCAGGGCGGTGGCAATGCAGTGGCTGTCATCGCCAGGCGTCCAGAACGGTGTCAGAGCGACATTGCGCCGGGCCTCGGCCTCGGCGCTGGCGTCGATCAGGCCCAGGTCGCGCAGGCCCTCGATCAGCTCGGGGTGGCTGTCGGCGGTGACGCCCCGCAGCTGGAGATTGGCGCGCGAGGAAAGATCGATCAGCCCGTTGCCATGGCGCAGGGAAAGCGCGGCGATGCCGGCCGCCTGTTCGGGGCTCAGCCGTGCCAGCCGCGGCCGCACCCGCACCACCAGCCCGTCGCCCGACGCCATCGGATGCAGCGCACCCGGGCACCAGCCGCGGATCGCGGGGCGGCTCATACGCCGCCCTCCAGCGCAGCGGCGATGGAATTGCGCCGTGTGGCCCACAGCCCGGCCTTCTGCAGCGAGTGGAAACGGTCGCGCATGGCCTGCAGGGCCTGCAGGTTTTCCCGCCTCATGAAGGCCACCAGATCCGCGCGCCCCAGCGTGGCCTCGAAATAGAGGTCGAAGAGATGCGCGGGCACCACGCCTGCCAGATGCGCGAAGGCGGCCATGTGATCGAGCGTCGCCGCGATCTCCGCCGCGCCGCGAAAGCCATGCCGCATCATGGCGCTGGCCCAATCCGGATTGGCGGCGCGGGCGCGGGTGACGCGGGCGATCTCTTCGCCCAGGTTGCGGGCCGCGGGTGCGTCGGGGCGGGTGGCGTCGAGGTGATAGAGTGCCGGGGCCTTGGCCCCCAGCCGCGCCATGGCGGCGGCGAATCCTGCCTCATGCGCGGCATAGTCTGAGGCCATCAGAAGATCGGTCTCGGGCAGGTCCTGAAGATGCACGAAGGCCTCGGCCGATCTGACCCGCGCCTCCAGAGCCTCCCGCGCCGGGGTGGCGGTGCCGCTGGCGTCGATAGCGTGGGAAGAGGCGTTGAGCCACGCCTCGCCCGCCGCCGCGCGGGCCTCGTCGGAATAGTCCTCCAGCGCGGTGCCCATGTTCAGCCCGTATTGCCCGGGCTTGGGGCCGAAGACGCGGGGGGCACTGACGAGATAGGGATTGTCGGCCGCGGCCTCGTCGCGCTGGGCCAGCGCGCCGGTCGCCGCCCCGAACATCTGTGCCAGCCCCGGGAACACGTCGCGGAACAGGCCCGAGACGCGGAGCGTCACGTCGATGCGCGGGCGGTTCAGCAGGGCAAGCGGGATCACCTCGAAACCGCTGACCCGTTCCGAGCCGTTATCCCATTTCGGCGCCAGCCCCGCCAAGTGCAGCGCCATGGCAAATTCCTCGCCCGCTGTACGCATGGTGGCCGAGCCCCAGAGATCGACGACCAGCCCGCGCGGCCAGTCGCCGTGATCCTGCAAATGCCGGCGCAGCAGTTCCTCGGCCAGTTTCACCCCCTGCGCATGGGCCGCGCGCGAGGGCACGGCGCGGGGATCGGTGGTGAAGAGGTTGCGCCCCGTGGGCAGGACATCCGCCCGCCCGCGGAAGGGCGAGCCCGAGGGGCCGGGCGCCACGAACCGGCCCGACAGCGCCGCCAGCAGCCCGGCGCGCTCCTGCGCGCCGCACTCGCCCGCGCCGAACACGTGGAGGCCCTCGCCGAACTGGCTTTCCTTGATGTCGCAGACGAAGCGGTCGATGCGGGTGATCGCCTCGGCCGGGCTGGTCTCGGGCGCCAAGCCCAGGTCGGCCTCCACCCCGGTGCCCTGCGCCTCGGCCCTTATGTCGGCAATCAGCCGGTCGCGCCGCGCGGGGTCGAGCCCGTCTGCGGTGGAATATTCGTCCAGCAGGTGTTCCAGCCGGCCCATCCCCTCGGGCAGCTTGGTCTTCGACAGCGGCGGTGGCAGGTGGCCGATGGTCACAGCGCCGATGCGCCGCTTGGCCTGGGCCGCCTCGCCGGGGTCGTTGACGATGAAGGGGTAGATCACCGGCAGCGCCCCGGTCAGCGCCTCGGGCCAGCAGTCGGAGGACAGGGCCACCGCCTTGCCCGGCAGCCATTCCAGCGTGCCATGGGCGCCGATATGGATCAGCGCGTCGGTCTGAGCGCGAAGCCACAGGTAAAACGCCACATAACCGTGGCGCGGGGTGCGGGCGAGGTCGTGATAGTCGTCGGCGCGGGTTTGCACCTCGCCACGTTCGGGCTGCAGGGCGATGAGGGCCTTGCCCGATCGCAGCGCGGCGAAGCGGAAGGCCCCGTCGCCGAAGGCGGGGTCGTCTTCGGGCGTACCCCAGGCGACGCGCAGGTCGTCGCGCAATGCCTGCGGCAGGGTCTCCAGCGCATCGAGATAGTCCTGCAACGGCCAGGACAGGGTCTCCGACAAAAGCGTCTGGCCGAGATCGGGCGTTCCGTCGGTTTCGTAACCTTCGCCGGCAAGCGCCCCGAGAATGGCATTGCAGGAGTCCAGCGCATCCAGCCCCACCGCATGGGCCAGCTGATGCGCCTTGCGCGGATAGGTCGAGAGCACCAGCGCAATGCGTTTCTGGGCATTCTCCAGCGCGGCCAGCCGGTGCCAGCCCGCCACGCGGTCGGAGATGGCGGCGACGCGCGTCGCGTCCGCACGATGGGCGAAACGGCTGTATTCCAGCTCGGGGTCGCGCCTGCCCGGCGATTTGAAACTGGCGACACCGGCGAAGAGGCGGCCATCGACCTCGGGCAGGACCACATGCATTGCCAGATCGGCGGGCGACAACCCGCGCTCGGCCTCGGCCCAGTCGCGCCTGCGCGCGGTGGAGAGCGCTACCTGGAACACCGGGCAGCCCGCGGCGTTCAGCGGCGAGGGCGCGCCGTCGGCTCCCTGCGCCGAGAAGGCGGTGGCGTTGACGATGGCGGCAGGCCGCAGCCGCGCGATCTGGCGGCGCAGCCAGTCGGCGGCGGCGGGTGCCTTGAGGCTGAGGGCGAAGACGCCGTGGGCCTCGAAACCGCGCGCCTCAAGCGCGCTGATCAGCGCGTCGACCGGATCGGTGTCGGCGGCGGTGAGGTACGAGCGGTAGAAGCTCACCAGCGCCAGCGGTTTGTCCCCAGGCTCCGGCGCCGGGATGACGCCGACCCCAGGCCGGTAGAACCCCAAAGCGGGCACCGTCTTGGCCCCCGCCACCGGCCCGGCGTAGAGCCCGGCGGCCAGCGCCAGCTGCGCCAGAGCCGCCTGCGCCGCCACCGCGCCGCCTGCATCGCAAAGCGCGTGCAGTCGCCGCAGCGTGCTTACCGGCAGGGTGGACAATTCGTCCAGCCGCGTATCCGGCCGCCCGTCCGCGGGCAGAATGGCCAGCGCAATTCCCTGCCGGCGCGCCATGTCCTGAAGCGTGGCTAGCCCGTAGGGCCAATAGCTTTCCCCACCGATCAGCCGCACCAGCACGCCCTTGGCGCCGCTTAGTGTCTGCTCGGCATAGGTGTCGACCGAGAGCGGATGCTTTAGCGCCACCAGATTGGCCAGCCGCAGCGAGGGCAGCGTCCCGCCCGCCCGGTGCCACCCCGCCGCGAAAGCCCCCAGGTCGCTGTCGGAAAAGGACAGCACCACAAGATCGGCCGGGCTCTGGCCCAGATCCTGCGGAGTGTCGGCTTCCTCCAGACCGTGGCTTTCGCGAAAGATCACATGCATCGCGCGTCAGGCCCCCAGAACGGCGCGGATGGCGGGCTCGTCGATGTCGTCATGCTCGGCGATCACGACCAGCTGCGAGCGCCGAGGGGCATCGCCCCAGGGCCGGTCATATTGCGCCCGCAGCCGCTCGCCCACGGCCTGCACCAGCATCCGCATCGGCTTTCCCGCCACGGCGACATAGCCCTTGACGCGCAGGATATTCAACTCGCGCGCAAGATGCAGGATGGCCTCCTGCAGGGCCTCGGCATTCTCCACCTCGCCCAACTCGATCACCAGGCTTTCGAAATCGTCATGCTCGTGGTCGTCATGCCCGTCGTGATGCGAGGGCCGGGCGTGAAGGTCGTCCTCGGCGGCCGCGTTCAGCCCCAGCACCACGCGCGGGTCGATTACGCCTTCGGTCATGGTCAGGATCGGCAGCCTGCGCGGTGCCTCCGCCTCGACCGCGGCACGAGCGGCCGCAAGCCCGGCCTCGCCTGCCAGGTCAGCCTTGGAAAGGAGCACGATATCCGCGCAGGCGATCTGGTCCTCGAACACCTCGGAGAGTGGCGTGTCGTGATCCAGGCTGTCATCGGCGGCGCGCTGGGCCTCGACCGCATCCACATTGGGCGCGAACCGGCCCGCGGCCACGGCCTCGGCATCGGCCAGCGCGATCACCCCGTCGACCGTGATGCGCGAGCGGATCGCCGGCCAGTCGAAGGCCTTGAGCAGGGGCTTGGGCAGCGCCAGCCCCGAGGTTTCGATCAGGATGTGGTCGGGGCGCTGGGGCAGGGCCATCAGCGCCTCGATCGTGGGGATGAAATCATCGGCCACGGTGCAGCAGATGCAGCCATTGGCCAACTCGACAATATTCTCCGCCGGGCAGTTCTCGTCGGCGCAGGATTGCAGGATGTCGCCATCCACCCCTGCGGTGCCGAACTCGTTGACCAGCACTGCCAGGCGCTTGCCCTGAGGGTTGGCCATCAGGTGGCGGATCAGCGTGGTCTTCCCGGCGCCCAGAAAGCCGGTGATGACGGTGACGGGGATTTTCGAGAGGTCGGACAAGGGCTACTCCTGCGGGGGGATGCGGGCGATGGATTGCTTGCGGAAAATGACGGGGCGTTCGCGCCAAGGGACGAGCCCGTCGCAAGTCCCGGCATAGGCCGCGGCGCCCTGCACGATCTCGGAGACGTGTTCGGCCGGGTCGAGATCGCCATAGACATAGGTCCAGCGCTCCGGTCCGCCGCTCAGTGCAATGGTGCAGCCGCGCGAGCAGGCCGACAGGCATTCCACGGGGCGCAGCGCCACCCCCTCGGGCAGATCGGCGGCCTTCAAGGCCTCCAGCATCCGGGCGCCGGGCCGCGGCGCGTCGGCCTTCTCGGGAACACCCCGGCGGCAGGTGGTGCAAACGGTGATCGTAACCATGGCCATGGTCCCCTCTCGAAAATGGCATAAGGGGATTGGCCAGCAGGGAGTCCGCCTTGGGAACATCCCGAAGCCGGTCGCGAAACACCCCGTTCGCCCGTTGCGTCAACACGTGCTGGCAGGTCTCCCGGCTTGCGGAGTTCGGGGCCTGTGGCCCCGGCGATCCGCCTGCCTTCCCAGCCTGTTGGCCAGTGGCATGGGGACCTCTCCGGTCACGGTCGCGGGGGCGGCTGCGTTTGGCCTTTGGCCCCGACGGGCCGTGTATGGCGTATCGCATTCCCTCTTCGCCTGTCATAGACAGGAACCAGCGCGCCTCACCTGAGGCAATGCCCGCCCCCTTGTCAAGCGAAGGATCGCAGCATGACCGATGCCCCCCTGACCGACGACGCGCGCCATGCTGCGAAGATGGCGAAAAAGAAGGCCGCCCGCGACAAGATCATGGCCCGCAAGGAGGGTGAGAAGGGGCTGATCATCGTCCATACCGGGCCGGGCAAGGGCAAATCCTCGGCCGGGTTCGGGATGATTCTGCGCTGCATCGCGCATAAGATGCCCTGCGCCGTGGTACAGTTCATCAAGGGGACCTGGCAGACCGGCGAGCGCAGCCTGATCGAGGAGCATTTCCCCGATCTGTGCCGGTTCTACGCTATGGGTGAGGGCTTCACCTGGGAAACACAGGACCGGGCCCGCGACATCGCCGCGGCGCGCAAGGGTTGGGAGAAGGCCAAGGAGTTGATACGCGATCCCGAGATCCAGATGGTGCTGCTGGACGAGATCAACATCGCGCTGCGCTACGATTATCTCGACCTGGCCGAGGTGGTGGATTTCCTGAAGGCCGAAAAACCCCCCATGACCCATGTCGTGCTCACCGGCCGAAATGCCAAGGAAGAGCTGATCGAGATCGCCGATCTGGTGACCGAGATGACGCTGGTCAAACACCCGTTCCGCTCGGGCATCAAGGGGCAAAAAGGCGTGGAGTTCTGAGCCTTGGGCAAGGCGCTGATGATCCAGGGGGCGGGCTCAAACGTGGGCAAATCGCTGCTGGTGGCGGGGCTGTGCCGCGCCGCGCGGCGGCGGGGGCTCAGCGTGGTCCCGTTCAAGCCCCAGAACATGTCCAACAACGCCGCAGTCACCGCCGATGACGGTGAGATCGGGCGCGCGCAGGCGCTTCAGGCGCTGGCCTGCGGGCAGGAGCCTCATACCGATATGAACCCGGTTCTGCTGAAGCCCGAAACGGATGTGGGCGCGCAGGTGGTGGTGCAGGGCCGACGCCTGGCGACCCTGCGGGCGCGCGACTATGGCACGCTGAAGCCGCAGCTTCTGGGCAAGGTTCTGGAGAGCTTTCACCGTCTCAAATCCGCCCATGATCTGGTGATCGTCGAAGGCGCGGGCAGCCCGGCGGAGGTCAATCTGCGCGCGGGCGATATCGCCAATATGGGCTTTGCCTGTGCGGCGGATGTGCCCGTGGTGTTGGCCGGCGATATCGACCGGGGCGGCGTGATTGCCCAGATCATCGGTACCCAAGCGGTGCTGGATCCCGGCGACAATGCGATGATCGCCGGCTTTCTGATCAACAAGTTCCGGGGGGACGTTTCGCTCTTCGACGATGGATATGCTTTGATCGAGCAGCGCACCGGATGGCGCGCCTTCGGTGTGCTGCCGTTCTTCCCCGACGCGGTGAAGCTGCCTGCCGAGGATGCGCTGGACCTGCCGCGCCGGGCCAGGGGCGAGGGGCTGCGCGTGGCCTGTCTGGCGCTGTCGCGCATAGCCAATTTCGATGATCTCGACCCGCTGGCGCAGGAGCCTGGCGTCGATCTGACGCTGGTCGCGCCCGGCCAACCCATTCCGGGCGACGCCGATCTGGTGATCCTGCCCGGCAGCAAATCCACTCGCGGCGATCTCGCGTTCCTGCGTGCGCAGGGATGGGATATCGACCTCGCCGCCCATGTCCGGCGCGGCGGCCACGTGCTGGGCATCTGCGGCGGCTACCAGATGCTGGGACAGGCGATCCGTGACCCGGAGGGGATCGAGGGCCCGCCGGGCGAAACGCCGGGGCTGGGGCTGCTGGACGTGGTCACCGAGATGACCCCCGACAAGCGCCTGTCCCTGGTGCGGGCGATCCATGCCGCCACCGGCGCGGCGATGGAGGGTTATGAGATCCATATCGGCCGGAGCGAGGGCCCCGACCGCGCCCGGCCCTTCGCCCATGTGGGGGACGTGCCCGAGGGCGCGGTGTCGCCCGACGGGCGGATCATGGGCAGCTACCTGCACGGGATGTTCGGGCAGGACGCCTTCCGCGCAGCGTTCCTGCGCGGCTTCGGTGTGCAGCCGGGAGGGCAGGGCTATGGCGCGGCGGTCGAGGCCACGCTGGACGCCTTGGCCGATCATATGGAGGCGCATCTCGATCTGCCCGGCCTGCTGGCCCTGGCGCGTTAGGGTTATCGCTCCTCCCAGCGGGTGGGAGTGTTTTCCTGCCATCCCGCCCGGTGGAGAAGCGGCGTGTCGTCCTCGAAGGCGGGCAAGCCGATGCACAGGTAGGCGGTGAAGCTCCAGCTTGCTGGGGCGTCGAAGATCCGCTCGATCCGCTGCGGGTCGAGGATCGAGACCATGCCCACTCCCAGATTGTCGACCCGCGCGGTTAGCCACAGGGTGTAGATCGCCATGGCGGTGGATTGCTGCAGGGTCTGGGGCATGGTGCGCCGTCCCAGACCGCGCCCCTCGGGCGGTTCCGTCTCGGTGAAAATGGCCAGATGCTCGGGCGCGACATCCAGCCCGGCGAGTTTCAGGCGCGCGTAGTTTGCACGGGTTTCGTTATCATACTCCGCGGCGGCGGCGGCATTGCAGCGCTCGAACTCGGCCCGGACCCGCGCCCGCAGCCCGGTGTCGCGCACGCGGATCACCCGCCAAGGCCGCGCATTGCCCACCGAAGGCGCCATGTCCATGGCGGCGCGCAGCCGTTCCATGTGGTCCTCGCTCAGCGGATCGGGCCGGAAATGCCGCATGTCGCGCCGCCAGCGCAGGATGTCTTCCAAGGCCCTGGCATGGTCCGCCGTAAGTTTCATGCTTGCCCCTCTGCCATGGTTCCGAGTGCCGCGCCCAGGCGCTCCCATTCCCGCTCATCGCCGGGCAGGCCCAGCCGCAGCAGATGCGGCGACCAGGGGAAGATGCGGCTCCAGATACGGGCGCGGGCCAGATGCGCACGGGCCGCGGCGGCGTCCGGGGTGCGGTAGAGGCGGAACAGGTCGGTCCCGCCGACCAAGCCCCAGCCCGCCCTTTCAGCAAGCCCGTCCATTCGGGCGGCCTCTGCCCGCAGCCGGGTGACGGTGGCCCGCACCCAATCCATATCCTTTAGCGCCTTTTGACCGATCTCTATCGCGGCGCCGGAAACCGGCCAGGGCCCGGCCATCTCAGACAGTTCCGCGATATCCTCGGTATGGCCCAGAACAAAGCCCAGCCGCAGCCCTGCCAGCCCATAGAACTTGCCGAAGGAGCGCAGCACGAACAGCCCGCGCCGCGCCCCCACATGGGGCGCCAGCGACAACTCGGGCCGCCCGTCGGCAAAGCTTTCGTCGACCACCAGCCGGTCCACCGTCCCGGCCAGATCCCGCAGCCGCGCGGGCGCGGTTTCGCGCCCGTCGGGGTTGTTGGGGTTCACGACCACCGCCATCCCGGCCCCAGACAGAGCGTAGGGCGAGGCGACCTCCTGCACCTTCCACCCTGCGGCGCGCAGGCTGGCGGCGTGTTCGTTGTAGGTGGGGGCGAGGACGCGGGCCTGGCCCGGAGGCCCCAGGCGCGGGATCATTTGGATCGCGGCCTGTGCCCCGGCCACCGGCAGGATCGCGGCGCTTGTGCCATAGGCGCGGGCGGCGGCGCGGGTCAGCGCCTCGATCGCGGCACGGGTAGGCAGGGCGTTCCAGGCGGCGTCGGGCAGGGGGGGCAGCGGATAGGGCGCCCGATTGATGCCGGTGGACAGATCGATCCAGTCGTCGGCCCGGCCGCCGAATTCTGCCATTGCCCCGTCGATATTGCCGCCGTGATCGCGCATCCGTCCTCCGCCTCAGACCAGCGCCCATAGCGCAAGCCCCGCCGCCAGCGCAAGCAAGGCACGCACATAGAGCGCCAGCCCCCGGTCGAGATCGGAGGCGTCTGGGTCGGGGGCGGTGCCATTGACCCAGGGCTCGTCCGCCACCCGGTCACCGTAGAGGCGGGGACCGGAGAGGCGCAGGTTCAGCGCGCCGGCCAGCGCCGCCTCGGGCCAACCGGCATTGGGCGAGCGGTGGCGCCGCGCATCGCGTGCCATGCAGCGGAACGCGGCGCGCGGGCGCGGCGCGACCAGGGCGAAGAGCAGCCCGGTCAGCCGCGCCGGGATCAGGTTGGCCGCATCGTCGATCCGGGCCGCGGCCCGGCCGAAACGGAGATAACGGGAGGTGCGGTGACCGATCAAGGAATCCAGAGTGTTGATGGCCTTGTAGGCGGCAATCCCGGGCAGCCCCAGAACCGCGCCCCAGAAGAGCGGGGCGACGATCCCGTCCGAGCTGTTCTCGGCCAGGCTTTCCAGCGCGGCGCGGGCGACCCCGGCGCTGTCCAGCCGGTCCGGGTTCCGGCCCACGATCATCGCCACCGCCGCGCGCGCCTCGGGCAGGTCGCCCGAGGCCAGCGGGCGGGCCACTGCCGCCACATGGGCATGCATCGAGCGCGCCGCGACCAGCGGCCAGGCCAGCACGCCGGTCAGCACCGTGCCGGTCCAGCCGCCCGGCAGCAGCAGGGCCAGCCCCAGCGCGGCCCCGGTGGCGGCGGCGATGGTGAGTAGGGCGGTGGCCAGGCCGGTCGCAAGGCGCGCCGCGGGAGGGGTGGCTGCGCGGTTCAGCCGTGCTTCCAGCGCGGCGATCAGCCGTCCCAGCCAACTCACCGGGTGGCCGATCCGCGCGAACAGCGCGTCGGGCCAGCCGATCAGCGCGTCGAGCACCAGCGCGACCAGCATCGCCAGCGGCCAGTTCATGCCCGCCCTCCGGCGCGAAAATGCAGAACCTGCGTGAACCTCGCCGCGCGCAGCCTCTCGGCGCCATCGGCGGGCACATGCCCCGGCGCGAAGATCAGCCCGCGCGCCGAGCCGGTATGGGCGATGACGAAGCCCAGCGCGCCGAGATCCCGGGCCAGCGCCTCGGTCGGGTCGTCCTGCGGGCCGCGCAAGGCCAGCGTGCGCCGGGCCGACCGGCTGGCAAGCCGCGCGAGGGCGGCCAGGTCGCCCGCCGCCGCCGCGTCGCGCCAGAGGGGCACGAGGTCGCCGATGTCGGGGAAGGCGTGGTCAGTCGGATCGGTGCGGCGATGGGCGCCGAAAAAACCGCCCAGAACCTCGAAGCGGGGCAGGGCGGGCAGGACCTGCAATGTCTCGGCGCGGCGCGAGGCCCAGAGCAGGCGCTCGGGCCGGGCAAACATCAGCGGGTCGGTCGCGCCTTCGATGGCGAGGCAGGCCCGGGCCAGATCGGCGGTGCGCGTCTGCGGGGCCGCCAGTCGCGCCAGCGCCAAGAGCGCCGCGGTCGAGGCCCCGGCACCGCCACCAGCCGGCATATCGGCGCGCAGGGCGAAGCGGCCGCGGGCAGCCACGCCTATCCGTGTCAGGAACAGCCGCCCGAGGGCCGGGGAAAGCAGCCGGTCTGGGCTGTGCACATGCAGCCCGCGGGCGGGGTGTCCGGTGGCCGTCACCCGCAACGCCGCGCAGGGCAACGTGACCAGGGCCAGCGGCCCGCTGGCCCCCATCCGGCCTTGCAGCAGTTCGCCGAAATGCCCGGTCACGGTGGTCCGCGTGGCGCTCACGACGGGCACCGGTTTACCCCGCGCACCGCATAGGCCCCGCCGGGCAGGGCGGCGATGGATGTCAGTGACAGCGGGGCGATCTCGAAACGCAGCGCCGCAGGCACCGTCCCCAGCGCCAGCGCCAGCGCGGCGCGGATCGTTCCGGCATGGGCCACGACGGCCACCCGGCCCCCACGTGCGGCGAGCGCGCTCAGCGCCGGGGTCACCCGGTCGCAGAGATCGGAGAAGCTCTCGCCCCCGGGCGGGCGATGCGCGGCCAGGGCGTCGCCCGCCAGCGGCCCCAGATCAGGCAGATCGGCAAGGGGCATTCCCTCCCATGCGCCGAAATCCTGCTCCCACAGGGCGGGCTCGGGCATTGCGGCCTGTCCGAGCCAAAGCGCCTCCACGGTCTGCAGACAACGCAGCGCGGGGCTGTGGATGATTCCATCGGGCGCGGGCAGGGCGGCGCGCAAGGCCGCGATCGCCGCCGTATCGCTGCAATCGGCAGGGATGTCGCGGCGGCCGTAGACACGGCCATCGCCCTGCACCGGCGCATGCCGGATCAACATCAGCTCCGTCCCAAGCTCCACGCTCACCGTCGAAATCCCTCTTTCGCCCCCGCCCCGTTTCTGCTTTGTCATCGCGCCATGAGCAAGACGATACTGGTGACCGGCGGCGCCCGGTCGGGCAAGAGCGCCCTGGCCGAGGGATTGGTGCAGGCGATGGGGCCGCGGCCCGTCTACATCGCCACCGCGCAGGCGTTGGACGAGGAGATGGCGGCGCGGATCGCCGCGCACCAGGCCCGGCGCGGCCCGGACTGGATCACCCATGCCGAGCCGCTGGAGCTGGTGCGGGTCCTGCACGAGACCGACGGCACCCAGCCCCGGCTGGTCGATTGCCTGACCCTGTGGCTGAGTAACCTGCTCCATGCCGGACGCGACTGGCAGGCCGAGGCGCAGGCGCTAGCCCGGGCCATCGCCGTGCAGGCGGCACCCGTCGTCTTCGTCTCCAACGAGGTCGGCGCGGGCATCGTGCCCGAAAACGCGCTGGCGCGCCGCTTCCGTGATGCGGCGGGGCATCTTAACCAGACCGTCGCCGCTGCCTGCGACGAGGTCTATCTCTCCGTCGCGGGCTATCCCCTGAAAGTGAAACCGAATGACACCATCCTTTGAACTGGCCGCCCTGGCCGATCTGGCCGGTCTGGCCGCGCGCCTGCCGCAATTCGATGGTGCCGCCGCCGAGGCCGCCCGCGCCCGCCAGGACAGTCTGACCAAGCCGCCGGGCGCGCTCGGGCGGCTGGAGGAACTGGCGGTCTTCATGGCCGGCTGGCAGGGTACCGCGCGGCCGAAAATAGACCGGGCTCAGGCGCTGGTGTTTGCCGGCAATCACGGCATCTGCGCGCAAGGGGTGAACCCGTTTCCGCAGGAGGTGACCGCGCAGATGGTCGCCAATTTCGAGGCCGGCGGCGCCGCGGTCAACCAGCTTTGCCGCGCCAATGGCGCTGAACTGTCGGTGATCGCGCTCGACCTCGACCGGCCCACGGCGGATTTCACCGGAGGCCCGGCCATGAGCGAGGCGGAATGCCTGGATGCGCTGAACCGCGGTGCCGCGGCGGTGGATCCTGCCGCCGACGTGCTGGTGCTGGGCGAAATGGGGATCGGCAATTCCACCGTCGCCGCGGCGCTGGCCTGCGCCGTGATCGGAGGCGAGCCCGCCGACTGGGTCGGCCGCGGCACCGGCTCGGACGACGCCGGGCTGGCGCGCAAGCGCGAGGCGGTGGCCGCGGGGCTGGCGCGGCATGGCGGCGCGCGGGGGATGGAGATCCTCGCCGCCCATGGCGGGCGCGAGCAGGCGGCGATCTGCGGCGCGGTCCTGGCCGCGCGGGCCGCGCGCATCCCGGTGCTGCTGGACGGTTTCATCTGCTCCGCCGCCACCGCGCCGCTTTATGCCGTTGCCCCCGGGCTGCTGGATCACTGCCTCGTCGGCCACCAGAGCGCCGAGCCCGGCCACCGGCGGCTGCTCGACGCCATGGGCAAGCGCGCGGTCCTGGAGTTCGACATGCGGCTGGGCGAGGGCTCGGGCGCGGCACTGGCGCTGGGCATCCTGCGCAGCGCGCTGGCATGCCACAACGGCATGGCCACCTTCGCCGAGGCCGGGGTCTCGGGCGCATGAGCGCGCCGGCCCGCCGCCTGGCCGAGCTGCGTGTCGCGGCGATGCTGCTGACGCGGCTGCCCGTGGGAAGGCTGGCGGGCCACGTTCCGACGCTGGCCGCGGCGCGCTGGGCCTATCCTCTGGTGGGCGCAGGTGTCGGTGTGGTGATGTGGGCGGTCTGCGCGGGGGCGGCTGAGCTGGGCCTGCCGCCGGGGATTTCGGCGCTTCTGGCGGTGGCGGCGGGGGTGCTGGCGACCGGAGGCCTGCACGAGGACGGGCTGGCCGACCTCGCCGATGGCTTCGGCGGCGGGCGCGACCGGGCAAGGAAGCTGGAGATCATGCGCGACAGCCGCATCGGCAGCTACGGCGTGCTTGCGCTGGCGATCGTCCTGGGGCTGAAGGTGCAGGCGATGGCGGGCGTGGCGGGCTCCGCGCCGCCGCTCGGACCCTTCGTGGCGCTGGCGGCGGGCAGCCGCTTCGCCATGCTGGCGGTGCTGGAGGCGCTGCCGCCCGCCCGCGCCGACGGGCTGGGCCACGCGGCGGGGGAAACGGGCGGCTGGCGGCCCTGGGCCGGGCTGGCGGTGGCGCTGGCCGTCATGCTGCCGTTGGGCGGCGCGGCGCTGGGGCTGCTGGCGGCGCTGGCGTTGGCGGCCGTGGCGGTGGCCGTGCTGGCGAAACGGCAGATCGGCGGGCAGACCGGCGACGTGCTGGGCGCGGTGCAGCAGGTCTCGGACGGCGCCGGCTGGCTGGCGGCGCTGCTGCTGCTCGGGGGAGGCTGAGCGTGCCAGCCAATCTCTGCGGAACCCGGAACACGGCCGTTCGGATCGGCTCCTGTCCGGTTCGTGATCGCGGGAAACGCCGTGCGGGGAATTCAGACCCGAACCGGGCCCCGGCCTTTCTGCCGCGCGTCGGGGCGCCAGACGCTGGTCATGCGGGTATGTCCTGACCCGGCGCAGAGCCGGTGAAAGACCGTCGCACCTGTTGAATGGAAAACCCGAACAGGGGGCGAATTCCCCGGCAGCGGCTCTGCCGGGATTGCTGACTCCGCCATTCTGGTCTCACCGCCCCGGATCGCCGGCGGCCCCGCCTACGCGGGCAATCACCGCGGGAGAAATCTCATGCGGTCGGCTCAGAGGAACCGGGAACCGTCGCCGCCCTGCGGGCGATCATGGCCGGCGCCCGGCCGGCGCCCGGTCCTCCGCTGGTCAAGGCGATCATTCCCCGGCCGCATCGACGGGCATGTA
>NZ_JAGSOU010000007.1 GCF_018139985.1 Actibacterium sp. MT2.3-13A
GGCGCGACCGCCTGCTGCGCCTCGGGAGGGCGGCGCCAGGCGTCGGCCAGCGCCTGCAACGCGCCCGGCGCCGCCTCCAGCGAGACCAGCGCCGTGCCGCCCTCGCCCGCCGATTGCGCCCCGCCCGCGGGCAGGCCGGCCCACAGGCCGAGGTGCAGCGCCGCCGCCAGCGTCACGAAGCCCGCGAATTCCAGCGCCGGTTTCATCGTGGCCTCGTCGTCAGCATGACCGAGGCGATGCCGAGACCGGCCAGCCGTTTCAGAACCTGCGCCAGCGTGGCGGCGGGCAGCTCGGCATCGGCGCGGATCAGCAGCGGCGCCGCGTCATCCGGCCGTTCGGCCAGCGCCTGCCACGCCGCCGCGCCGCTGGCCCCGCCATAGCTGGGCGAGGCGTCGGCAGACAGAAACAGACTGACCTTTTCAGTGGCCGGTTCGCCCCCGCTGGCCAGCGGGGGGGTGATCTCGAAGGGCGCGGGAGGCGCGATCCGCGCCGTCATCAGGAAAAAGATCAACAGCAGGAAGACGACGTTGATCATCGGCACGATGGCCTCGGCGGGGCGGCGGCGGGGGCGGGCAGGGCGGAAGTCCATGCGCCTACTCCACCAGCACCAGCCGGGCGAAGCCCGCCGCCGTCAGCGCGTCGGTGACATCCGTGAGATGTTGCAGCGTCGCGCCGTCGGTGGTGCGCAGAAGGATGGCGTCGGCCGGGCCTTCGGTGAGCGGGCTGAGCGCCTCTGCCAGCCGATCCAGCGCCACCGGCCTCCCGTTCAGCGTGATGGCCCCGGGGGCGATCCCGACCAGCCGCGGCGGGCCCTGGTAGGGCGCGCCCGCGCCCGCCGCCGACAGCGGCAGCCCGCCCTCGCGCCCGACTTGCGAGACCAGCATGAAGAACACCAGCAGCAGGAACACCACGTCGATCATCGGCGTGAGGCTCGGCCGCCGGGCCGGGAGCGGGTCGGCGAAATCGAACATCAGCCCGCCCCCCGGTCTCCGGCATGGGTGAAGATCCGCGTCGCGATATCCTCCAGATCGGTCTGCGCGGTCTCGGCCACGCTTTCGAACCAGGTCAGCGCGGCGGCGGCTGGGATCGCCACGGCCATGCCCGCGGCCGTGGTCAGCAGCGCCTCCCAGATGCCACCGGCCAACGCTGCCGCATCGGCCTGCGCGCCGCTGTCCTGCAGGGCCTGGAACGCCTCGATCATGCCCAGAACGGTGCCCAGCAGGCCGATCAGCGGCGCGATGGTGGCGATCAGCTCCAGCGCGCGCAGGCCGGCGCGCAGCTCGGCCAGTTCGGCCTTGGCGACGCGGGTGGTCTCCTCGCGGGCGGCGTCGCGATCCATCCGCGGGTTGCGCAGCGCCCCCATGGCACTGGCCGCGAGCCGTGCGCGCAGGTCGCCGCCACGGGCCAGCGCCTCCAGCGCGGCGGCCTGCCCGCCCTCGCACCACAGCGCCACCGCGGTGCGGACCCGCCCGCGCGCCCAGGCGCCCAGTCGCGCAAGGCGCCAGAGCTTCCACAGGACCAGCGCCAGCGTCAGGACGGAGAGGCCGGCGATCACCCACAGCGCCGGGCCGCCCTTGTGCAGGAATGCGATAAGCGCGTTCAGGTCCATCTGCTGTTCCCTCCTCAGGATCGCCCGCCCGGGGCGATGTTACAGGCATGCCCGCCGCGACCCGGGGCTGTCCAGCCCCCGCGGTGCGCGCTCACCGGAGCACCTCCAGCGGCTGGAAGACCGGGCCGTCGTCAGTCTGGCTGAACCAGGCTGTGATGCCGAAGACGCGGGCCAGCCGCTCGGCGGTCAGCACCGCGCCGGGCGGGCCGTCGGCGACCAGCCGTCCTTCGCCCAGCAGGATCAGCCGGGTGCAATGGCGCGCGGCGAGGCCGAGGTCATGCATCGACACCAGCGCCGCGCGCCCCTCCTCGGCCAGCGCGGCGAAGGTCCGCATGGTCGAGATCTGGTGCGCGGGGTCGAGGCTGGCGATCGGCTCGTCGGCGAGCACAAGAGGCGTGTCCTGCGCCAGCGCCCGGGCAATCAGGGCGCGGGCCTGCTCGCCCCCCGACAGGCGGGTCGCGGCGCGGGCGCGCAGCCCGGTCAGGCCCATCCGCGCCAGAACGGTTTCGACCACGGCGCGGTCGGCATCGCTGGGCGACTGGCCGGCGGCCAGATGCGGCGTGCGGCCCAGCATCACCAGCGTCTCAACCGAGACCGGCCAGGCGATCTCGCGCGATTGCGGCATCCAGGCGGCGGCCTTGGCGCGGACGCGCGGCTCCAGCGCGGCGAGGGAGCTGCGCCCCTCCGCCGGGATCAGGCCGAGGGCGGCCCGCATGAGCGTGGTCTTGCCCGCGCCGTTGGGGCCGATCAGACCCACCACCTCGCCCGGTTCGATGGCGAAGCTGACATCGCGGAACACCGGCCGCCCGCGCAGGGTGACGGAGAGGTTCTGGACGGAAAGGAGGCTCATGGCATGTCTCTCCGCGTCTTGTAGATCAGGTGCAGGAACAGCGGCGCCCCCACCAGCGCGGTCAGGACACCGAGCTTCAGGTCGCGCTCGGGCATAACCAGCCGCACCGCGATATCGGCGGCCAACACCATCGCGGCCCCGCCCAACCCCGAGGCCCAGAGCAGCCGCGAGGGCCGCGCGCCCACCAGCGGGCGCAGAAGATGCGGCACCACCAGCCCGACGAAGCCGATCGCGCCCGCCACCGCCGTCCCCGCGCCGACCACGCAGGCCGTGCCGAGGATCAGCGCCAGCCGCAGCCGGGACAGGCGGATGCCCATCGCCTGCGCCGCGTCCTCGCCCAGCGTCAGCGCATCGAGCCCGCGGCCGAGCGTGACCAGCAGCACCCAGCCCAGCGCCATCAGCGGCAGCGCCAGCGCGACATGGGCCATCGAGCGGTCGGCCAGCGAGCCCATCATCCAGAACATCATCTCGGTCGCGGCGAAGGGGTTGGGCGAGAGGTTCAGCACCAGCGAGGTCAACGCCCCGGCCAGCGCCGAGATCGCGATACCGGCCAGGATCAGCGTCAGCGAACTGCCCCGCGGCCCGGCCAGCAGCAGGATCAGCAGAACGCCGCCCAGCGCGCCGGCCAGCGCCATCAGCGGCAGGCCCAGCGCAAACGTGGCCGAAAGCCCGGTCTGGATCGCCAGCACCGCGCCCAGCGCGGCGGTGCCCGAGACGCCGATCAGCCCCGGCTCGGCCAGCGGGTTGCGCAGGTAGCCCTGCAGGGCCGCGCCCGACAGCCCGAGGCTCGCGCCGATCATCGCCGCCAGCAGGGCGCGGGGCAGGCGGATCTCGCGCATCACCAGCGTCAGCGGCCCGCCGTCGCCCGACAGCAGCGCGCGCAGGCTTTCGCCCGGGCCGATATCGGCCGGGCCCAGCGTCAGCGAGGCCAGGAACAGCGCGGCGACGAGGCCCGCGAGGATCAGCATCAGGCGGATCATGGCCGCGCCTCCGGCCCGGCCTCGCGGGCGCGGATCAGCCGCTCCACCGCGCCCAGCACGAAGGGCGTGCCGCAGATCCAGTCACTGTCGGCGACGCTGCCCCGCAACCGCCCCGCGCGCAGCGCCCGCACCACCGGGTGTTCGAGGATTTCCTCGGCGCGCGAGCCGCCGGGATAGGGGCGGCCGGTGATCAGCGCGTCGGGGGCGGCCAGCGCCAGCACCTCCAGCGGCAGGGTGCCGCCGTGGCTGTAGCCCGCCTCCGTCGCCAGATTGTCGAAGCCCGCGGCCAGCAGGATCTGCCCGGCGAGCGTCCGGTCGCCCAGGGTGTAGCCATTGGCGAAATAGAGCGCGGCGCGGGGGCGTTGCGCGACCTCGGCCTGCAGGGCGCCCAGCCGCGCCTCGTATTCCGCGACCGCCTGCGCGGCGCGCTCGGTCCGGCCCAGCACCGCGCCCATCTGGCGCAGCCGGTCGCCGACATCGGCCAGCGTGACGGCCGGGTCGAACACCGCCACCGGGATGCCCAGCCGGCGCAGCATGTCCAGCGTGGCGCCGCCGGTGAAGCGGCTGGCGATCACCAGGTCGGGACGCATCAGGTAGATCTCTTCGGCCCGGCCGCGGTTCAGCGGATAGGCCCGCGCCGCCTCGGCCATGGCCGAGCTGCGCGGATCGGCCGCCAGGAAGGAGACGGAGATCAACTGCCCCTCGCCGGCCAGCAGCATCGCCAGCTGGTCGGTGCACAGGTTCACCGAGACCACCCGTTCCGGCCGCCCGGCCGTGGCGGGAAGGGCCGGGGCGAGCAGCGCCGCCCCGGCCAGGATCATGGTCGTTATGGCCTTACCAGCGCGCATCGAGCCCGACATAGGCCGTCTGCCCGCGGCCGGCATAGCCCCAGACATCCATCACATCGGCGTCGAACAGGTTCTGCACGCGGCCGGTCAGGGTGACGTGATCGCTCAGCGAATAACGCGCGGCGACGTCCACGGTGGTGTAGTCGGGCAGCTTGACGGTCTGGTAGGCGCCCCAGAACTGGGTGTCGTAATTGCCCGCCACATGCCGCAGGTCGGCCGTGACCGTGCCGCGCCCGCCAAAGGTCTCCAACGTCGCGCCGAGGCCCAGTTCATGCTTGGGACGGCGGATTTCGACCGTGCCCGCCGGATCGGTCGCGTCGAGATAGGTGTAGGACAGGCGCAGGTCCAGCGCCTCGGTCGCGGCCAGTTCTGCCGAGACCTCGACCCCCTGCCGGTCGCTGTCGCCGGTCTGGTTGGCGAAGCTGTAGCTGCCCGGCCCCGACATGACCGAGACGATCTCATCGGTCAGGGTCTCATTGAAATAGGTCACGTCCACCAGACCGCGCCCGCCGAACACCGGCAGTTCGACGCCGAGGTCGAAGCTGCGGTTGGTCTCGGGCGTCAGGTTGGGGTTACCCAGATAGGTGGTGGCGAAGGGCGGCGTGCCGTAGGTGACGTTGGTGAACAGTTCGAAATAGGTCGGGTTGACCGAGCCGGTCCCAGCCGAGCCGTGCAGCCGCACGCCGTTGGCGAAGGTGTAGGCAGCGCCGACGGTCCAGGTGGTGATGTCCTTGAACACCTTGTTGTCGTCGCGGCGCAGACCGGCCTGGATGTCCAGCCCGCTGTCGTAATGGCCGCGGTATTCGAGCGCGACGGAGGTCGTTTCGCGCTTGTAGGCGGGATTCAGGCTGCTGCTGTCCTGCTCGTTCTCGACCAGCAGGTTCAGCATCTGGTCGGCGCGCGCCGCCGGCTGCCCGTCGAGACCGAAGCTGAGCCGGTATTTCAGCGCCTCGGATTCGGTCTTGGTGGCGAAGCCGCCATAGGTTTCCTCGTTGTCGGTCTTTTCGTAGGCGAGGTGATGGGTCAGCCGCCCCTCCAGCATCGAGAAATCGGCATAGACGCTGCCCGTGGCCTCGTCGCGGGTGCTGGACTGGGTGGGATCGTCCACGACGTAGCCGTCGGAATCCACGGCCATCCAGGAGGTGCTGTCGAACTCGTAGCGCTCGTCGGCGCGGCGCAGGGTGAAGCCCAGCGTCAGCGCCTCGGTCACGGCGAAATCGCCCGAAAGGATCAGGGTCTGGCGGTCGGTGCCGTCCTTTTCGCCGCCGTCGCCCGAGAAATCATAGCCCGCGTCGTCGCGGTCGGAGAGGTTCAGCGACAGGCCGCCGCGCGCGGTCCGGGTCGAGACGAAGGCGGTGGCGGTGGTGCCGCCGCCGATTTCGACCGAGCCGCCGTATTCGGTGCCGATCCCGCCCTTGCGGGTGATGATGTTGACCACGCCCGCCGAGGCGTTCGAGCCGTAGTAGACCGATTGCGGCCCGCGCAGCACCTCGATGCGGTTGATGTTCACGGCCTCGAGCCCGCTGAGGATGTATTCGCCATCGCCGCCCGCGGCCTCGATCCCGTCGATCAGGATCAGGGTGTGGTTGCTTTCGGCGCCGCGGATGCGGACCTGGGTGTAGTTCGCGCCGATGCCGCTGACGCTGAGGCCCGGGACGGCGCGCAGGGCGTCCTGCACGGTGGTGATGCCGCGCTCCTCGATTTCCTCGGCGGTCAGCACGCTGGCCGCGCGGCCATAGGCCTCGGCGCTGATCGGGGTCAGGCCGCCCGAAACGATGATCTCGCCCAGGTCGTGGGTTTCCTGCGCGGTTGCCGATGTGGCGGTCAGCGCGGCGACGGCCGCGGTTGCCATGAGTTTGGCACGGTTCATGTTGTGTCCCTCTGTCGGCCGGAGTTGGCCGATGTGCTTCGAATTGGTCATTGGAAGGACGCACTCCTTCCGCAGACGGTGAGATGTGCCACCACTACGGAAGATCCGTTGCCCCGAACGCGCCCCGCGTCAGGACAGGGTGAACTCTTCGGCAGGTCTCCTGACTTGCGGGTCGTGGCTTTGCCGGGCCTTCCCACAGCGCCATATGGGCGCGGCAGTGGCATGTGCCGGCATCGCTCGCCGCTTACAGTTGCGGGGGCAGTCACGGAATTGGGCCGAAGGCCCGCACCATGTTCCCTTTTAACCGGACGGCGCACCGCCCGGACCGAAGCCCCTTCCGCTTAGTCCGAATCCCGGCCAAGCGTCAATGAACAAAGCGACAGGCGCCGGCTCAGCGGCTCTGGCCGCTGCGCCCGCTGCGGCGGCTGACTGAGGGGGGGGCGGTCTCGGCCTCGGGCGCCAAGCCGGGCGCGGCGGATGGCGGCTGGGCCCCGGGCTCGGCCGGCAGGGGCGCGGGCTCCGGGGCCGGCAGGGGCGCCGGTTCGGGCGCGGCGCGGGCGATGTCGCGCCAGGCATCGGCCTGGGCGGGGCTGATCAGCCCCTCGGCCACCGCCCGCTGGCGCACCGTCTCGGCGCGGCTCTCCTCGCAGGCGTTGAACTCGGCGACGCAGCCGGCGTCGGCGGTTCCCGCGGCGCGGCAGGCGTCGAACCCCGCCAGGCAGGCCGCCGGGGTGGCGGCCTGCTCCGGTTCCGATGCGGCGGCGGGCGGCGGGGCGGCGGCGTTCATCGCGTCGGCCCAGGCCGCGCATTCCGCGAGGTCCGGTTTGCGCTGAAGATCGGAATAGCCGCCCATGATCATCGTGGTCAGGGCGCGCGCCGCGGGTGTGTCGCAGGCGCAGGCCCATTGGCCGGCCCGGTCCTTGCCGGCGTAGCAGTCGGTTTCGGCCGCGGCCGCCGTCGGCAGCAGCAGCGCGGCGGCGAGGGTCAGCAGGGCGGGGCCGTTCGGCCGGGCGGGACGGGTCATTGGGCGGCCCTTTCGACGGAGAACATGCGGCTGCCCAGTTCGGCCTGGTCGTGGCGCACCACGACGCGGTAGACACCCTCGGGCCAGCCGTTGTCGGGCCGGGTGACGGCCAGCGAGACCTCGATCACCGGCCCCGCGCCTATCCCCGACAGCGCGGCCCGGTGCGCGCCCACCTGATAGCCGGTCTCGGCGTAGATCAGCGCGATCTCGATCACCCCCTCGCGGCCGGTGCCGACCACCTGACCCACGGCGTTGACCTCGGCGGTGTCGGGGCGCAGCAGGGCCGCGTTCTCTCCCGGTGCCGCGCCGGCGCTGAGCAACGCCAGCGCCAGCGCGGGGCCGGCGGACCGCGGCCGCGCGACGGAGGTTTCCGACTGGGCGGCGGCGGGGGCGGCGGTGTCGGGCAGCGGCGCGGGGGCGGCCATGCGAAAGGTGCTCTGATAGGTCTGCATGATGGCGAAGACCTGCTGCGAGCGGCCCGGCGCCGCGGGTTCGGGAAGCACCGCCCAGACCACATGCAGATGCGGCCCGCTGCGGGCGTAGAAGGCGTAGGCCACCATCCATGCCCCCTCGGACTGCCAGACGTAGCTGCGCATCTCGCCGGTGACGCCGTGGATGGTCGCGGGTCGGACCTCGTAGGGGTTGGCGCCCCAGTCCATGCTCTCCTCGAGCATCGGGATCACCTCGGGCAGGTCCATCCCCTCGGGCAGCTGGATGGTCGAGACGCCCATCGCCAGCTCGCCGTCGGGGCTGGTGAAGCGGGCGGTGCCGCCTTCGGGGTCGTCGATCATCTGCTGGGTCCAATCGTGCGGCACGCTGATCTGCCAGCCGCTGCGCGGGGCGCTCAGGGTGAGGCTGTCGGTGGTGGCGCCGGCGGGGCGGGGCAGGGCGCACGCGGCCCCCGGGCAGGGGCTGGGCCCGCGCGTCATGGCCGCGCGGGAGGCCGCGGAGGCCCCCGGCGCGGCGCTGGCGGCGAGCAGCACGGCCAGCGCCGCCCCTTGCACAACTGACGAATGTCGCATCTGCATCCCTCCCTAGCCCGGGTCAATCTCCCGGCGTGAACAGCCGTTCGGGCAGGCCGTAGCCATCAACCCAGTTGTACCAGATGACATCGGTCGGACCGATGACGTTATCGACCACCCGCCAGCCGCCGCCCTGCCGCCGCATCGGGACCATGACGAGATCGCTCATCATGCCCCGCGCCCGGTCCCGGGCACAGGACGTCGTGGGCCAGTCCAGGCTGCTTCCGTCGGGTTGCAGCGGCGCCGCCTCGGGATAGCACCAGGTGCCGTCGGTCGGCAGTTCGCGGACGGGAAATATCCCCCGCCGGCCGAGTGCGCGCGCCCGGGACACCGGCGCCGGCGCGAGCGGTGCGGCCGCGGCAGCGCCGCCCGCGCCATCCGCGATTCCGTGGCTGAGCAGGACCGTGGCGCGCAGATCGAGCCTGAACGTCAACCGATGCGCGCCGCCGCGCTGCGCCGGCGGGCGGGCCGCGGGGTGGGTGTTCAGGATTTCGGTCCGAGTCTGCGTGACCGTCCACCGCAGCGCGCTCTGTCCGGTCCAGACCCGCATTTCGGCCTGCCCGTCAGGGGGGGCGAAGCGGCGGCCTTCCTCGTTGGCGGGCGGGTCTCCGGCGGGGCGCAAACGGCTCTGCGGGGGGCGGATCGAGGTGCCGAAGCGGGCGTTGGTGTAGATCGTCCACCCCCCGTCGGCCTCGGCCCGCGGTGCAGGGGGGACGGTCTGGCCGGCCGCGCCGGCGGCCCCGTCCCCTGCCCCTCGGGGCGGGGGACGCTCCGCTGCGCGCGCGGGCGCGGCCGCCAGGGCCAGGGCGAGCAGCCCGGCGCCCAGCCAAATGCGCCCGTTCAGATGCGTGACCTGCGGCACGCCTCATCCTCCGTCAAGGTTCCGGCTCCGAGGAGGAGTAGACCATGCCGGCCCCGCCCCGCACCTTGATGCGGGTCAAGGTGCGGCGGCCCGTGTCGCGGGATCAGCCGAGCCGCGCGCGGGCCTCGGCCAGCCCCTTCAGCAGCATCGCCTGCCCCTTGGCCTGCACCGGGGCCGCGCCCTGCGCGGTCACCGCGCTGACATAGATCGCGGCCAGCGCGCCCTCGCCGATCACGGCGACCGGCTGGCCCAGCCAATAGGGGCGGGTCGCGGCCATCTCGGCCCCGACCAGCGCGCCCCAGAGCCGCGCCCGCGCGACGTTCTCCGACAGGCCCGCCAGCAGCCCCTCGGCGCGCAGGCTGGCGATGCGCCCGGCCAGCCTCTCGGGCCGCGCCTGCACCTCGGACAGGGTTTCCAGGAAGGCGGGCTCGTCCCAGGCCTCGGCCCTGAGGCCAAGGCGCGCGGCACTGTCGCGGGCGAGATCCGCGGTGGCGAAGGTCTGGAAGCTGACCACCTCGCCCGCGCTGACATGGGCCCAGGCGGTCTCGGTGCCGGGCAGGCAGAGCACGCCGTCGAATTTCGGGTTCAGCGCCAGGAAGCCGGCCATTTTCGTCTCGGCCCCCTGCGTGACATGGGCGGGGTTTTCCTGCGCGAGGCCGGGGATGGCGGCGACCCGGCGCGGGCTTGACGCCAGATCCAGCGGCGCGGCGTCCAGCGGTTCGCAGGGCACCTTGCGGAACCCGGCCTGGGGCAGGCCGCAGGCGACGATCGGCCCGCCGACGCCGGGCATCAGCGCCGCCGCCGTCTCGGCCAGGCTTTCGGGGCTGTCGGCGCTGGCGCTGTGCTGTTCGAGCGGGTGCGCGCCGCCCTCCATCTGCCAGAGCCAAAGAATGGCCCCGTCTTGCGCTGCCGCGATCCATTCGCTCATGGCCGCCTCCCTGTTCCGGTTGTGCCTCGGCCCAAAATAGGGGGCGAGGCGCGGGGCCGAAACCCTATTCGGGGGCGACGCACTTCGCGATGCTGGCCGCCAGCCCGCTCAGCAGCGCCGAATAGAGGCCGGGGCCGTAGTCCAGCGCGCTGCCCGAAGGGTCGAGCGGGGCGCCCACGCGCACGCCGGTCCCCTCGACCAGGGTTTCCACATAGGCGGGGTCGTGCTGCGCCTCGGGGAAGACGCAGACCGCCCCGGTCCGCTCCAGCACGGCGCGGATCTCGGCGAGGTGGCGCGCGCCGGGGGCGGCGGCGTCGCCAAAGGCGATGGTGCCGGCGATGTTCACGCCGAAATGGCCGGCGAAATAGCCGTAGGCGTCGTGGAAGACCACCACCGGGGCATCGCCCACCGGCGCCAGCGTGGTGCGGATCCGCGCCTCGGTCTCGTCCAGCGCGGCGATGGCGGCGGCGGCGTTGGCGGCGTAGGTCGCGGCATTGTCGGGATCGAGGCGCGACAGTTCCTCGGCGATGGCCGTCAGCCACGCCCGGCCGTTTTCCGGCGTCAGCCAGGCATGCGGATCGAGCCCCTCGTGATCGTGACCGTCCGCGTCGGCGTGATCCGCGTCGCCCGCCACGCCGGCTTGCCCGCCGCCGAATCCCTGCCGGTGCGTGCCCTCCAGTTCGATCAGTTCCAGCACCGCGCCCGACAGCCCGACGCCCGCGATCGCGCGGTCCAGCCAGGGCGTCATCTCGGGGCCGACCCAGATCACCAGCCCGGCCCGCGACAGGGCGCGCGCCTGCGACGGCTTGAGCTGGAAATGATGCGCGTCCGAGCCCTTGTCGAGCAGGATGCCCGGCGTGCCGAGATCGCCCATCACCTGCGCGGCCAGCGAATGGACGGCGGGAAGATCGGTCATCACCCTGGGCACTTCGCCAAGGGCGGGCGTGGCCAGAAGGGCGGCAGACAGGCACAGGAACAGGCGCATGGTGTGTCCTTTGTCGGTTGCATCCGGGGAGCGAGTATTGATATGTTATATCGTAACGTGTCAAGGGGGCAGAGCGGATGGAGACCGAACAGACGGCCGGGCTGGCCTTTGCCGCCCATGACCATGACGCCTGCGCCGACGAGATTCTGGCGCGGGCCGAGGCGCTGGCTGCCGAGAAGGGGCTGCGCCTGACGCCGGTGCGCCGGCGCACGCTGGAGATCCTGCTGGAGACCCATCAGGCGATGGGCGCCTATGACGTGCTGGCGCGCCTGGCCGAGGACGGCTACGGCAAGCAGCCGCCAGTCGCCTATCGCGCGCTGGAATTCCTGGTGGAAAACGGGCTGGCGCACCGTATCCGGCGTCTGAACGCCTTCACCGCCTGCATGCATCCCGGAGAGCCGCACAGCCCCGCCTTCCTGATCTGCAACGGCTGCGATCAGGTGGCCGAGGCGCCGGGCCGGGCGGTGCAGGAGGCGATGCAGGCGGCCGCGGGGACGGCCGGTTTCCGCATCGAGCGGATGAGCATCGAGGCGGTGGGGCTGTGCTCCGCCTGCCGGGCGCAGGGGGCGGCATGAGCCTGATCACGGCAGAGAAGATGGGCGTCCGCTATGGCGGGCGCGTGGCGCTTGAGGGGGTGGATTTCACCATCCATCCGGGCGAGATCGTCACCGTGGTCGGGCCCAACGGCTCGGGCAAATCCACGCTGCTGCGCGCGTTGCTGGGGGTGATCCGGCCCTCCGAGGGGCGGGTCAGCCGGCAGAAGGGGCTGCGCGTCGGATACATGCCGCAGCGGCTGGCCTTCGACGGGCGGATGCCGATGACGGTGCGCCGCTTCCTGTCGATGCCCGAACGCCGCAGCGATGCCGAGGCCCGCGCCGCGCTGGCCCGCGTCGGCGTGCCCGGCGTCGAGCGCCAGCAGATGGACACGCTGTCCGGCGGGCAGTTCCAGCGGGTGCTGCTGGCCCGCGCGCTGCTGGCCAGGCCGCAGATCCTGGTGATGGACGAGCCGACGCAGGGGCTGGACCAACCCGGCGAGGCGGCCTTCTACAAGCTGATCGAGGAGCTGCGCGCCGAGACGGGCTGCGCCATTCTTCTGGTCAGCCACGACCTGCATGTGGTGATGAGCGCCTCGGACAGGGTTCTGTGCCTGAACCGGCATGTCTGCTGCGAGGGCACGCCCATGGTGGTGTCGAACGCGCCGGAATACCGCGCGCTGTTCGGCCTGGGCACCGGCGGCGCGCTGGCGCTCTATCGTCACGATCACGATCACGATCACGACCACGATGAGCACGACCATGACGGCCACGGCCATAATCATGGCGCGGGCGAGGGGGAACACGCCCATGCTGGATGATTTCCTGCTGCGAGCGGCGCTGGCGGGCCTCGGCGTGGCGCTGGCCGCGGGCCCCTTGGGCTGTTTCGTGGTCTGGCGCCGGATGGCCTATTTCGGCGAGGCGACGGCCCATGCCGCGATCCTTGGCGTGGCGCTATCGCTGGCGCTGTCGGCGGACATCTTCGTCGGCACGCTGGCGGTGGCCCTGCTGATGGCGCTGAGCGTTTCGGCGCTGGCAGGCCGGGGCATGGCGATGGACACCGCGCTGGGCGTGCTGGCCCATGCGGCGCTCGCCTTCGGCCTGGTGGGCGTGTCCTTCCTGCACGGGGTGCGGGTGGACCTGACGGCCTATCTCTTCGGCGACATCCTGGCGGTGGGGACATCCGACCTTGGCTTCATCTGGGGGGGCGTGGCGGTGGTGCTGGGGCTGCTGGGGTGGCGCTGGTCGGCGCTGCTCACCTCCACCCTGAACGAGGAGCTGGCGCATGCCTCGGGCATCGACCCGGCGCGCGAGCGGCTTGTGCTGACGGTGGCGCTGGCGCTGGTGGTGGCGGTGGCGATCAAGGTCGTGGGCGCCCTGCTGATCGTTGCCATGCTGATCATCCCTGCCGCCGCCGCGCGCGGGCTGTCGCGCACGCCCGAGGGCATGGCCGCGGGCTCGGTCGCGGTAGGGGCGCTGGCCGCGCTGGGCGGGCTGTCGGGATCGTTGATGTTCGACACCCCGGCGGGGCCGAGCATCGTGGCGGTGGCGGCGCTGATCTTTGCGGCGCTGCAAATGGTGCCGGGCGCGCGGCGGCGCTAGGCCGTCCGTGCCCCCCGCGGCCCGCGCCCATTCCGGCAGGCATACCTCGCACCGGCGCCTGCATCGCCCGCAGACGGTCCCGGCCGCGATCGGCGGCGCCTTCGCGCTGATTTTCCACGGGCCCTCCGAAAAGCTATGGTTGAAATGCGGCTTTTATGGCATAGCCCAGCTGGGCGGTCTGATCTCGATCAAGTCAATTGTTGCCTCTGTGATGTAGCAATGACCGATCACAGCCCGCAGCGCCGGGGAGCGAGACAGAACAGATGCGACTGACGACACGGACCAACATTGCCATGCGCGCGCTGATGTATTGCGCCGTCAACGCGGGGCGCGTGGTGCGCAAATCGGATATCGCCACCGCCTGCAATACCTCGGAAAACCACATGGCGCAGGTGATCAACACGCTCAGCCATTTCGGGCTGGTCAAGACCACCCGCGGCCGCCATGGCGGCGTGACGCTGGAACGCCCCCCCGAGGAAATCAACGTCGGCCTGGTGTTCCGCAAGCTCGAATCGCATGTGCCCTTCGCCGAGTGTTTCGCGCAGGAGGCCAATACCTGCCCGATCATTGGCTTCTGCCGGTTGCGCGGCGCGCTGGGCGGGGCGCTGGCCGAGTTCTACAAGGCGCTCGACAAGGTCACGCTGGCCGATCTCGTCCGCGACAACGCGGAGTTGGAGGACGCGCTTCTCCTACGCTGAGGCACCAGCTTCTCATCTGCCTGCGCCCGGTCTAGAAAGGCCGGGCAGCACAACCGGGGCAGAACATGACAGACAACATTCCTGACAGCACACAGGCCGGCGAAATCCTGCGGGCGCTTTTCGCGCGCGCGGTCGAGGTGGCCGACCCGATGCGCTGCGTGCCCGCCGCCCTGCCGCCGCGGCCCGCGGGCCGGGTGGTCGTGGTCGGCGCCGGCAAGGCCTCGGCCCGGATGGCCGAGGCGGTGGAGGCGGCCTGGGGCCCCTGCGAGGGACTGGTCATCACGCGCTACGGCTATGCCCGCCCGACGCAGGGCATCGAGATCGTCGAGGCCGCACACCCGGTGCCGGACGCGGCCGGCGAGGCGGCGACGGCGCGGATGCTCGACCTGTTGCGCGGGCTGGGCGAGGACGATTTCGTGCTGGCGCTGATCTCGGGCGGCGGTTCGGCCCTGCTGGTGCAGCCGGCGGGCGCGATCACGCTGGCGGAGAAGCAACAGGTCAATGCCGACCTGCTGGCCTCCGGCGCGCCGATCGGGGCGATGAACACCCTGCGCAAACATCTGAGCCTGGTGAAGGGCGGGCAGCTGGCCGCCGCGGCCCATCCGGCGCGGATGCTGGCGCTGATGATCTCCGACGTGCCGGGCGACGACCCGGCCTTCATTGCCTCGGGGCCGACGGTGGGCGACGCCACGACGCCCGCCGACGCCCGCGCGGTGCTGGAGAGATGGGGTATCGTTCCGCCGTCCTCGGTCGCCGCGGTGCTGGCGGGCGAGACCGGCGTCCTGCCGCCCGACGCGCCGCAGCTGGCGCGGGTGGAGAACCGGGTCATCGCCGCCCCGGTGCAATCGTTGGAGGCCGCGGGCGACCTGGCCCGCGCGCGGGGCTGCGCGGTCGAGATCCTGGGCGACGCGCTGGAAGGCGAGGCGCGCGAGCTGGCCATGGCCCATGCGCGTCTGGCGCTGGGGCGGCAGGCGCGGCTGCGTCCGGGCGATGCGCCGCTGCTGCTGCTGTCGGGCGGCGAATGCACCGTCACCCGGCGCGGCGACGGCATCGGCGGGCCGAACGCGGAATACGCGCTGGCGCTGGCGCTGGCGCTGCGCGGCGCGCCGGCGATCCACGCGCTGGCCTGCGACACCGACGGCGTGGACGGCGCGGCCGAGGTCGCGGGCGCGGTGATCGGCCCCGACACGCTGGCCCGCGCGCGGGAGGGCGGGCTCGACGCCGGCGGCGCGCTGGGGCGCAACGACGCGCACAGCTTCTTCGCCGGGTTGGGCGACCAGGTGGTGCCCGGCCCCACCCTGACCAATGTCAACGATTTCCGCGCGATCCTGATCTTCCCGCGCCGGTAGGGCGCGGGCCTTCCGCTGCCCGTCTGGCGGGCATTCCGGGCGGGCGCAACGCCCTCCCGGCGGCATCTGCCGCTGATTTGACCGCCCCGGACCCCGCGCCGGGTTGAGCTTCGCGGCCCATGCCCTAAGTTGCGGCGAGGTTGCCGGAACGGACACGCATGACCCATACGCCCCCGACCCTCAGCATGAAGCTGACCGATCTGATCGGCCGCATCTACCCCGAGGAGGATCCCGATATCCTGGCCTCGAGGGTGATCGCCGCCTTCTGGCCGGAGGGCGCGCACCGGCGCAAGCGCGCCCGCACGCCGGGCAAGCGGCTGTGGTCGCAGCGGGACGCGATCGTGATCACTTACGGCAATTCGGTCACCGATGACGGGCACGAGCCGCTGGACGTGCTGCATCATTTCCTGATGGGCTATCTCCAGGGGACGGTCAGCACGGTGCACCTGCTGCCCTATTTTCCCTTCACCTCGGATGACGGCTTCGCGGTGACGGATTACCGCGAGGTGAACCCGGCGCTGGGCGACTGGTCCGACATCCGGCGCCTCGCGGGCGATTTCACCCTGATGTCCGACCTGGTGCTCAACCACGTCTCCAGCCAGGGCAAGTGGTTCAACGCCTATCTGGAGGGCGAGCCGCCCTTCGACCGGTTCTTCTTCGAGGCCTCGCCCGGGGACGACCTTTCCAGCGTCGTGCGCCCGCGCACCCACCCGCTGCTGCGCGAGGTGGAGACCGCCAACGGCACCCGCCATGTCTGGTGCACCTTCAGCCACGACCAGGTGGACCTGGATTTCCGCAATCCCGAGGTGCTGCTGGAGTTCATCCGCATCATGCGGCTGCACATCGACGAGGGCGTGCGCATCCTGCGGCTCGATGCAGTGGCCTATCTGTGGAAGCAAATCGGCACCTCCTGCATCCACCTGCCGCAGACCCATGCCATCGTGCAGCTGTTCCGGGTGCTGTGCGATTTCGCGGTCGAGCCGGTGCTGCTGCTGACCGAGACCAACGTGCCCAATGTCGAGAACCTGACCTATTTCGGCAACCGCAACGAGGCGCATGCGGTCTACAATTTCTCGCTGCCGCCGCTGATCCTGCACGCGCTGCACAGCGGCACGGCCGAGCATCTGCACCGCTGGCAGGTGTCGATGCCGCCGGCGCAACTGGGCTGCACCTATCTCAACTTCTCCGCCAGCCATGACGGGATCGGGATGCGCCCCGCCGAGGGCATCCTGCCGCAGGAGGATATCGACCGGCTGGTGGCTGCGGTGCAGGCGTTCGGCGGGCGCGTCTCGATGCGCAGCCTGAACGGCGGCGGCGAGGCGCCCTATGAGCTGAACATCACCTTTTTCGACGCGATGAAGGGCACCTTCGCCGGCGAGGACAACTGGCAGATCGAGCGCTTCCTGTGCAGCCAGACCATCGTGATGGCGCTGGAGGGTATCCCCGCCTTTTACATCCATTCGCTGCTGGCCACGCCGAACGACCATGAGGGGGTGGAGCGCACCGGGCTGAACCGGGCGATCAACCGCCACCGCTGGGACTATCAGCGGCTCTGCGCCCTGCTGAGCGCGCCCGACAGTGCGCAGGCCCGCGTGCTCAACAGCATGAAGGACCGGATCGGCATCCGCGCGCGCCAACCCGCCTTCCACCCCAACGCGACGCAGTTCACGCTGCATCTCGACCACCGCATCTTCGGCATCTGGCGCCAGAGCATCGACCGCGACCAATCGATCTTTGCGCTGCACAATGTCAGCGGCGACACGGTCGCGGTCTCGCCGCTGTCGATCAACCTGATCGGCGGCGAGGACTGGGTGGACCTGCTGACCGGCGAGCATGTCGGGCCGTCAGGCGGCGACATCAGCTTCGCGCCCTACCAGTGCCGCTGGATCGCCAACCGGTTCGTGCGGAAATAGGCCCGCGGGCGGCTGACCCGTCAGTCGCCGCAGCCGAAGGCGGGCGACGAAGATGGGGCGTTTCGGGCAACGCCGTCCGGCATCTCCCACCCGGCGATGATGCCGGGCAGGTCCCGCCGGGCCCCGTCAGGTGTAATCGTCGTAATCGTCCGCGACCGCGCGCAGCATGTCGATCATCAGCGCGGGGTCGGCGGCGTGGACGCGGTTCCAGGTGGGGATGAAGGGCGTTTCCGAGGGATTCTCCAGATAGGTCTGCCCGGCGGTCATGATGTTGGCCGCGAACAGCTCGATCATCTTCTCCTCCCTGTGCCGGTCGATATGCAGCCCGTTCATGCGCGCATCGGCGTAATAGCCCTCCAGCAGGTCCAGCGCGCAGCGGTAATAGGTGGCCTTGAGCGTGCGGAATATCTCGTCGCTGAAGATCGTCCCGTCCGCGGCCAGCTTGCGGAAGATCGACTTGCAGATGTCCACCGACATCCGCGACAGCCCGGTCGAGGCGTCCTCTTCGGAGACCGGCTGGTGCTTGTGGTCGTAATTGTCGGCGATATCCACCTGGCAGACCGAGCCCGGGGCGAGGTTGCGCCAGGCCTCTGACAGCACCCCGATCTCCAGCCCCCAGTCCGAGGGGATGCGCAGGTCGGGCAGCGGCGCGGTCCGCATCGCGAATTCGCCCGACAGCGGGTAGCGGAAGGCGCGCAGGTAATCGAGGTAGTCGCGGTCGCCGATCACCTTTTTCAGCGCGATCAGGATCGGGCTGACCAGCAGGCGGGTGACGCGGCCGTTCAGCTTGCCCTTGCCGATGCGCGGGTAATAGCCCTTGGCCAGCTGGTAGGGGAAATTCGGATTGGTCACCGGATAGACCAGCCGGGTCAGCATGTCGCGGCTGTAGGTCACGATATCGCAATCGTGCAGCGCCACCACCGCGCTGTCCTTGCACGCCAGCGTGTAGCCCAGGCAGAACCAGACGTTGCGGCCCTTTCCGGGCTCGCCGGGGTTGAGGCCCAGCGCCTCCAGCCGCTGGTGGATGGTCTTCATCCGCGGGCTGTCGTTCCAGATCACCACATGATCCTGCGGCAGGCGCGAGAAGAATTCGATCGCGTGGCGGTATTGCGCCTCGTCGGCGCGGTCGAGGCCGATGACGATCCGGTGCAGGTAGGGGACCTTGCTCAGCTCGTCGAGGATATGCGGCAGCGCCTGGCCTTCGAGTTCGGAGAACAGCGAGGGCAGGATCAGGCTGATCCGGCGGGTCTGGGCGTAGGTTTCCAGCTCGCGGGACAGGGCCTCGGGCAGGGTCGTCCGCAGGTTGTGCAGCGTCGCGACGTTGCCGTTCTGGTGAAAGTCTGCCACGCGTCGTCCTCCGTGTTCCCTATCGGGACCGTTCCACCATAACCTGCAAGATGGCCTCATTCCAACCCGCGGGGCCGGCGAGGGTGGTCCGGCGGATGCGCCCCTCCTCCTCGCCGCCGAGCGGGGGCAGCGGGGCGCGGCGCGGATTGGCGACGACGATGCCGAGATCGGCGCGCTCCAGCATCTCCACGTCATTCGGGGCGTCGCCCAGCGCGACCGAGAAGGGATGGCCGTAGCGTGCCAGGATCTCCTCCATCCGGGCGGCCTTGGTGCCCCCGAAGCTGAGGGTCAGGAAACGCCCGCCCTCGCGCGCGGTGATGCCCCGGGCGGCGAGCGCGTCGAGAAAGCGCGCCTTTTCGGCCGCGCCGCCCGTCCAGAGTCCCGGCTCCGAGAATTGCCGCCGCGCGGCGCGGGCGGCCTCTTCGGGCGACAGGCCGGTGTGCTCGGCGATGCCGTCGGGGCCCCAGTCGCCGAACCCCGCGAAACCGGCGCGCAGATCGGCCGGAAGGGTGTCGAGCGCGGCGCGCAGCGCCTCGTATCGTCCGCCGGCCGTGGCGCTCTCGCCCGGTTCCAGCAGGCCCGCGCCGTTCTCGACGATGGCGGGCACGTCGGCAAAACCCAGCGCGTCGCGCAGCGGCGCGATCTCGGCGGCGGTTTTCGACGAGGCCAGCACCAGCGGCACGCCCGCCGCGCGCAGCCGCGCCAGCGCCGGCGCTGCGGCGGCGGGGCTGTAGCTGTCGTGGTCCAGCAAGGTGCCGTCGAGATCGGTGAACACGATCAGCTCGGGATGGGGCATGGCCAAACCTCCGCTCGGGGTCTGCGGTCACCCTAGCCGCATAGGCGCGCGCAATGCACCCGTTTCGCGGCCCGGCGTCACAAAACTTTTCCTGTTCCTGTCCGGACGCACTCTCTAGACCGTTGTCGCAACAGGAGGGTGGCAGGCATGGCGGCGGGGCATCTCGATCCGGTGGATCTGTTCGTGATCGGTGGCGGCATCAACGGCTGCGGCATCGCCCGCGACGCCGCGGGGCGGGGGCTGAGCGTGACCCTGGCCGAGAGGGGGGACCTGGCGCAGGCGACCTCCTCGGCCTCGACCAAGCTGTTTCACGGCGGGTTGCGCTATCTGGAATATTTCGAGTTCGCCCTGGTGCGCGCCGCCCTGAAGGAGCGCGAGGTGCTGTTGCGCGCGATGCCGCATATCAGCCGGCCGCTGCGCTTCGTGCTGCCCCTGCACCCCGACCTGCGCTTTGAGGGTGGCACGCCGGCGGCGCGGCTGCTGGGCGGGCTCATGCCGTGGACGAGGGGGCGCCGCCCGGCCTGGGTGATCCGCCTCGGACTGTTCCTGTACGACCACCTCGGCGGGCGCGGCATCCTGCCCGGCACCCGCACGCTGGACCTGACGCGGGATCCGGCAGGGGCGGTTCTGCACCCGAAATACCGCAAGGCGTTCGAATATTCCGACTGCTGGGTCGATGACAGCCGGCTTGTGGTGCTGAACGCCCGCGACGCCGCGGCGCGCGGCGCGCGCATCCTGACCCGGGCAAAGGTGATTTCGGCCAAGCGCGCGGATGGCCTGTGGCGCATCTCGGTGGCGCGCGGCGGCGGCGTCGAGATCCATCACGCCCGCGCGCTGGTCAATGCCGCCGGGCCCTGGGTGGGCGAGGTGATCCGCGACGCGCTGCATCTGGACAGCCGCGAAAACCTGCGCCTGGTGCGCGGCAGCCATATCGTGACGCGGCGGCTGTTCGACCATGACCGGGCGTATTTCTTTCAGGGTCGGGACGGGCGTATCATCTTCGCCATTCCCTATGAGCAGGAGTTCACCCTGATCGGCACCACCGATCACGACCATCACGGCGACCCGGCCCGCCCCGTCTGCACCGAGGCGGAGCAGGACTATCTCTGCGCCTTCGCCTCGGATTATTTCGCGCGGCCGGTGACGCGCCGCGATGTGGTCTGGAGCTATTCCGGGGTGCGGCCGCTCTATGACGACGGGGCCGGTTCGGCGACGGCGGCGACGCGCGATTACGTTCTGTCGCTGGACGCGGCGGGCGGCGCGCCGGCACTGCATGTCTTCGGCGGCAAGATCACCACCTATCGCCGGCTGGCCGAGGTGGCGCTGGCGCGGCTCGCCGCGCATTTCCCCGGCGCGGGCGGCGCATGGACCGCGGGCGCAGCGCTGCCGGGCGGCGATTTCGCGGTGGATGGGGTGGGGGGGCTGGTGGCCGATCTGCGCGCGGCGCATCCCTTTCTCGACGCGAAATGGGCCCTGCGGCTGGTGCGCGCCTACGGGACCGAGGCGGCCGAAATGCTGCAAGGCGCGACGGCGCGCGCCGATCTCGGCCGCGACTTCGGCGCCACGCTGAGCGAGCGCGAACTGCGCTGGATGATCGGGCGGGAATACGCGCGGGACGCCGAGGATGTTCTCTGGCGCCGCTCCAGGCTGGGGCTTAGGATGACGCCCGAGGAGGTTGCCGCGCTGGCAGCGTGGATGGCGGAGAACGTCCCCGCGCGCGGCTGAGTTCGCCCATGTCCCATGTGCTGGCCATCGACCAGGGCACCACGTCGACCCGCGCGATCCTGTTCGACGCGGCCCTGCGTCCGGTCGCCTCCGCGCAGCAGGAATTCCCGCAGCACTACCCCGCCTCGGGCTGGGTCGAGCACGACCCGGAGGATCTGTGGCGGAGCACGCTTTCCACCTGCCGCGCGGCGCTCGCGCGGGGCGGCGTCGCGGCGGGCGATCTGGCCGGGATCGGCATCACCAACCAGCGCGAAACCACGCTGGTCTGGGACCGCGAGACCGGTCGTCCGATCCACAACGCGATCGTCTGGCAGGACCGGCGCACCGCCGGACTCTGCGCCGATCTGCGCGCGGCGGGCAGCGAGGCCGAGATCACGCGCAGGACGGGGCTGCTGTGCGATCCTTATTTCTCGGGCAGCAAGTTGGCCTGGCTGCTGAACACCGTGCCCGGCGCGCGCGAGAGGGCCGCGGCGGGCGCGCTGCTGTTCGGCACGGTGGACAGCTTCCTGATCTGGCGGCTGAGCGGGGGGCGGGCGCATGTGACCGACGCCACCAACGCGGCGCGCACGATGCTTTACGACATCCGCGACGGGCGCTGGGACCCGGAGATCTGCGCGCTTCTCGACATCCCCGCGGCCATGCTGCCCGAGGTGCGCGACTGCGCCGATGACTTCGGCCTGACCGACCCCGCGCATTTCGGCGCGGCGGTGCCGATCCGGGGGGTGGCGGGCGACCAGCAGGCGGCGACCATGGGGCAGGCCTGCTTCCGGCCCGGCATGATGAAATCGACCTATGGCACCGGCTGTTTCGCGCTGCTCAATACCGGGTCCACGCTGGTGGGGTCGCGGAACCGTCTGCTCGGCACCATCGCCTACCGGCTGGGAGGCGAGATCACCTATGCGCTTGAGGGTTCGATCTTCGTTGCGGGCGCGGTGGTGCAATGGCTGCGCGACGGGCTGGGGCTGATCGGGGCGGCGGGCGAGACGCAGGGGATGGCCGAAGCGGCCGATCCGGCGCAGCAGGTGATCCTGGTGCCCGCCTTCACCGGGCTGGGCGCCCCCTATTGGAACGCCGAGTGCCGCGGCGCGATCTACGGCCTGACGCGCAATACCGGCCCGAGGGAACTGGCCCGCGCGGCGCTGGAAAGCGTGGGCTTCCAGACCCGCGACCTGTGGGAAGCGATGCGCGCCGATTGGGGCGGCGCGGGGAACACGGTGCTGCGCGTCGATGGCGGCATGGTGGCCTCGGACTGGGCGATGCAGTTCCTGGCCGACATCCTGGGCGCGCCGGTGGACCGGCCCGTGCTGCACGAGACCACGGCGCTGGGCGCGGCCTGGCTGGCGGGGATGCAGGCGGGGCTCTATCCAGACGCTGCCCGCTTTGCCGAGAGCTGGGCGCTGGAGCGGCGCTTCGCTCCGCGGATGGACGCGGCCACCCGCGCGGCCCGCTATGGCGGCTGGCAGCGCGCGGTGCGGGCGACGCTGCAGGTCTGAGCGAGGGGCGGATCGCCGGGCGGGGCCGAAGAGCAGCGCAGCGCGCGAAACGGCCCCTTGTCTGACCTGGGCATTGACCATCTGTCCCGCCCGTCGCCGGGGCGGCCGCGGCCCTCGGTGCGGAGGCACCGGCCAAGGTTCGCAACGGGGTCGCCCCGGTTTCTGACGCTTGCCACGGACAATGGCCCCGCCCGGATCGGCGGGGCAGCCCCTCAGGCGCGTCTAGCGTTGGTGCACATAGGTGCCCGGCGCCTCCTCCAGCGGCGGATAGCCCTTGTCGGGCGCGCCCATCGGCGGCGGCGCCACCTCGTCGCCCGAGAGGGTGTCGAGCCAGTCGTTCCACGCCTCCCACCACGACCCTTCCACCGGCTCGGTGTGGCGCAGCCATTCCTCGTGCCCGATGCAGGGGGAATCGGCGCGCTTGTGGGTGATGCGGTAATGGCGGTGCGGGTGGCCCGGCTCGGACACGATGCCGGCATTGTGCCCGCCGCTGGTCAGCGCGAAGGTCACGTTGGTATCCACCAGCTGGTGGATCTTGAACACCGAGGTCCAGGGCGCGACATGGTCGCTTTCAGTGCCCACCACGAACAGCGGTACGCGGATGTTCTGCAACGCGACGGGGTGATTGTCGACCATCAGCCGTGCGGCGGCGAGATCGTTGTTCAGGTAGAGCTGCCGCAGGTATTGCGAATGCATCCGGTAGGGCATGCGCGTGCTGTCCGCGTTCCACGCCATCAGCGCGTTCATCGGCGCGCGCTCACCCATCAGGTAGTCGTGCACCAGCCGCGACCATACCAGATCGTTCGAGCGCAGCATCTGGAAGGCCCCCGCCATCTGCCCGTCCGAAAGGTAGCCGTGGCTCCACATCACGCTGTCGAGGAAATCCATCTGGCTGTGATCGATGAACAGCGCCAGCTCCCCCGGCTCGGTGAAATCGGTCTGCGCGGCCAGCAACGTGACCGAGGCCAGCCGGTGGTCCTGCTGGCGCGCCATCGCGGCGGCGGCGATCGACAGCAGCGTGCCGCCCAGGCAATAGCCGGTGGCGTGGATCCCGCGGCCGGGCAGGATGCGCCCGATCGCGTCGAGGGCCTTCATCACGCCGAGCCGGCGGTAGTCGTCGAGTTCCAGATGGCGGTCCTCGGCGGTGGGGTTGCGCCAGGAAATGGCGAAGACGGTGTGACCCTTCCCAACCAGATAGCGCACCATAGAGTTCTGCGGTTCCAGGTCGAGGATGTAGTATTTCATGATCCAGGCCGGCACGATCAGGATCGGCTCTTCCTTCACCGTTTCGGTGGCGGGGGCGTATTGGATCAGCTCCATCAGGTGGTTGCGATAGACGACGCGGCCGGGCGTGGCGGCGACGTCGCGGCCGACCACATACGCCTCGGCGCCGGCCGGCGGGCGGCCGGTCGCGGCGCGGCTGGCGTCGTCCCACCAGTTCATCAGGCCGCTGATGAAATTCCGCCCGCCGGTCTCGGCCGTCTTGCGGAGGACCTCGGGGTTGGCGAAGGGCAGGTTGGAGGGCGAAAAGACATCGAGAGCCTGCCGCGTGGCGAAGGACACCACGTCCCGGTGATGCGGCGAGACGCCGGGCACGCCGCAGGTGGCCTCCTGCATCAGTTCCTCGAACAGCAGGAAAGTCTGGGCGTAGCTGCGGAAGGGCTGCTCGTCCCAGCCTTCGCCGCGGAAGCGGCGGTCGTGGGGGGCGGGGGTGACCGCCGGCGGCGTGTCCTTGTCGGTGAACCGGGCATTGAACAGGCTCAGGGTCAGTTCGCCACCGCGCTGCGCGGCGGTCTGCGCCAGCTCCAGCGAGCGGCCGGGCGAGGTCGCCAGGTGCATCGCCCAATCGGCATAGGCCAGTGTCAGCGCGATGGGCGACAGCCCGCCGGTCGCTTTCGACATCATGGCGTCGCGCATCCGGTCCATCGCGCGGAAGGCGCCGTGGCCGATAGGCCCGGTCTGCGGAGACTGCGTCATGGGGTCCTCTCCCGGCTGTCGCAAGGCGGTGGTTTCTGCGACTGCAAAATAGCCGGGTACCGCAGCCCTTCCGTTGATGCAGATCAAGCGTGGCGAAACAGTTCTGTGACGTTATCGCGGCGCATGGGCGGGCGCAGGCGGCCCTGCCGCGGCGCGGTCAGGATCCGGCGTCCTGGCAGGGGTTCGACGCGGGGCCGTCGCCCTGGTTGTCGGGGCACAGGCGGCGCAGCAGCGCGATGGCCTCGTCCACGGCCGCATCGCCCAGCCGGTCGCGCAACGCGCGGTCGTAATCCAGTCCGGCCAGGCCCAGATCGTCGAACACCGCGCGGCCCGCCTCGGTCAGCGACAGGCATTCGCTGCGCCGGTCGCTCTCCAGGCTCTTGCGGCTGAGCCAGCCCTTTTGCTCCAGCGCGTGCACGGCGCGCGAGACCTTGGTCTTTTCCAGCTGGCCGCGGCGGCAGATTTCGGTCGCGGTCATGGCGCCGAACCGGCCAAGATTGGCCATTACCCGCCATTGCCCGCGTGTCATGCCGTAGCGTTTCTGGTAGATTTCGGCGAAGGCGTGGCTGGTCGTCTCCGCCGCCTGGTTCAGCACGAAGGGTAGGAAGGTTTCGAGGTCGAAATCGCGGCTTTGCATGTCTGCGTCCTAGTTGGCGGCGGGGCGAATGGCAACTGTTTCAAATGCAACTGTCTCTTGATTGTTGCATTTGAAACTATTATCACGCCCACAATTTGCTGTCGAATCCGAGGGAGGCGCGCGATGGACGGACATATCCAGGCCAACACCACCATGAAGGACGTCAAGCTGGCGGCGGGCTACATGCCCGGCTTCGGCAACGACTTCGAGACCGAGGCGCTGCCCGGCGCGCTGCCGCAGGGCATGAACAGCCCGCAGAAATGCGCCTACGGCCTTTATGCCGAGCAGCTTTCGGGCACCGCCTTTACCGCGCCGCGGGGCCAGAACGAGCGGACCTGGTGCTACCGCATCCGCCCCTCGGTCAAGCATACGGGCCGTTTCACCAAGATCGACGTGCCCTACTGGAAATCGGCCCCCGATATCGACCCCGACGTGATCAGCCTCGGGCAGTATCGCTGGGACCCGGTGCCGCATACCGAGGAGCGGCTCACCTGGGTCACCGGCATGCGCACCATGACCACCGCCGGCGACGTGAACACCCAGGTCGGCATGGCCGCGCATATCTACCTGGTCAACACCTCGATGGAGGACGAGTATTTCTACTCGGCCGACAGCGAATTGCTGGTCGTCCCGCAGGAAGGGCGGCTGCGCTTCGCCACCGAACTCGGCGTCATCGACCTGGAGCCGAAGGAGATCGCCATCCTGCCGCGCGGCATGGTCTACCGCGTCGAGGTGCTGGAAGGCCCCGCCCGCGGCTTCGTCTGCGAGAATTACGGCCAGAAATTCGACCTGCCCTCGCGCGGGCCGATCGGCGCCAACTGCCTGGCCAACCCGCGCGACTTCAAGACGCCGGTCGCCGCCTACGAGGACCGCGACGCCGACAGCCGCGTGGTGATGAAATGGTGCGGCCAGTTCCACGAGACCTTCATCGACCACTCGCCGCTGGACATCGTGGCCTGGCACGGCAACTACGCGCCCTGCAAATACGACCTGCGCAGCTTCAGCCCGGTGGGCGCGATCCTGTTCGACCATCCCGACCCGTCGATCTTCACCGTGCTGACCGCGCCCTCCGGCGTGCCGGGCACCGCGAATATCGACTTCGTGCTGTTCCGCGAGCGCTGGATGGTGGCCGAGAACACCTTCCGCCCGCCATGGTATCACAAGAACATCATGTCCGAGATGATGGGCAACATCTACGGCATCTACGACGCCAAGCCCGAGGGCTTCGTCCCCGGCGGCCTGTCGCTGCACAACATGATGCTGCCGCACGGGCCCGACGTGGACGCCTTCGAGGGCGCCTCGAACGAGCCGATGGTGCCGAACTTCCTCGCCAACACCATGTCCTTCATGTTCGAGACCCGATTCCCGCAGCACCTGACCGTCTTCGCCGCGAAAGAGGCGCCGCTGCAGGACACCTACATGGACTGCTGGAAGGGGCTGAAGAAGCGCTTCAACGGCACGCCCGAAGGCGACTGGTCGTAATGCCTTCGGTCGCGCTTCTCGGCGTCAAGGGCGGCCCGGCCATCCGGCCGGGCTCGTCCATGCCCACGTCGCACCTGCTGCGGCTGGCAGGCAGGACCGTGCTGGTCGATGCCGGGCTGGGCGCGTCGCGCGGCGTGATCGGGCAGGGGGGCGGGCTGCACGCGCTCGACCTGATCGTCATCACCCATCTGCATTCCGACCATTACCTCGAACTCGGGCCGCTGGTGCACACCGCCTGGACGGCGGGGCTTAAGCGCCCGGTGCGAGTGATCGGCCCGGCCGGGCTGGCCGCCTATTTCGAGGCGTTCTGGGCGGCGATGTCCTTCGACATCGAGTTGCGTATCGCCGACGAGGGCCGGCCCGATATCCGCCGGATGGTGGCGCTGCAGGAACTGCGCGAAGGCGAGGTGCTGGACGGGGACGGGCTGCGCCTGCGCGCCATGCGCAATGTGCATCCGCCGATCGAGGACAGCTTCGCCCTGCGCTTCGAGGGCGAGGGCAAGGCCGTCGTCTTCTCCGGCGACACCGCGCCGATGGCCGCGATGGCCGATTTCGCGAAAGGCGCCGATCTGCTGGTGCATGAGGCGATGCTGCTGGAAGGGGTCGATGCGCTCTGCGCCCGGGTGGGCAATGGCGACGACCGGCTCAAGGCCCACCTGCTGCGCAGCCACACCCCCGCGGGCGAGGCCGGGCGGATCGCCATGCACGCCGGCGTGGGGGCGCTGGCGCTCAACCACCTGATCCCCAATGACGACCCGGATTTCACCGAAGCCCACTGGCGGGCCGAGGTCGCGCCGCATTGGTCCGGCCCGCTCCATCTCGGGCGGGACGGCATGGTCATCGAATTCTGAGGGACCGCGGATGAAGCTCTATACCTACTGGCGCTCGACCGCCGCCTACCGCGTGCGGATCGCGCTGAACCTCAAGGGGATCGAGGCCGAGATGGTGCCGGTCGATCTGGTCAAGGACGGCGGGCAGCAGCACAGCCCCGATTACCTGGCGCTGAATCCCGCGCATCTGGTGCCGACGCTGGTGCTCGACGACGGCACCGCGCTGACCCAGTCGCTGGCCATCATCGACTATCTGGAGGCGCTGTGGCCCGCGCCGGCGTTGCTGCCCGCCGATCCGGTCGCCCGCGCGCAGGTGCTGGCCGCCGCGCATCTGGTGGCGATGGACATCCATCCGGTGAACAACCTGCGCGTGGTGCAGCACCTGGGCGAAACCTACGACGCCACGCCCGAGGACAAGGCCGCATGGATGCGGCACTGGATGGCCCGGGGCTTCGACGCGCTGCAGGCGATGGTTCGCCCCGACACGCCCTTTGCCTTCGGCGAGGCGCCCGGCCTGGCCGATATCTGCCTTGTCGCCCAGATGTATAACGCCCATCGCTGGGGGCTGGACCTTGCGCCCTATGCCCGCCTCTGCGAGATCGAGACCCGATGCGCGGCCCTGCCGGCCTTCGCCGAGGCCGCGCCCGAGAAACAGCCCGACGCGGCCCAAGCCTGAGAGGACTGACATGCCCCTGATGAAATCCTGGGTCGAGAGCGCCAACGCGCCCGACTGCCCCTTTCCGCTGAACAACCTGCCCTATGGCGTGTTCTCCGCCGAAGGCTCCGAGCCGCGCTGCGGCGTGGCGATCGGGGAGATGATCCTCGACGTTACCCTGCTGGAAGAGGACGGCGTCATCGCTCCCGGCGAAAGTCCGGTCTTCGACGTGCCCTTCTGGAACGATTTCATGGAACTCGGCCCTGAGGCCTGGGCCGAGTTCCGCGATACCCTGATCGCCATGCTGGGCGCGGACGCCGCGCCCGCAGCCCGTGCCGCGGCCGAAAAGGCGCTGGTGCCGGCGGCGGCGGCCGAGATGCACATGCCCTTCGTGGTCAGCGAATACACCGACTTCTACGCCGGCCGGAACCACGCCTTCAATGTCGGCACCATGTTCCGCGGCCCCGAGAACGCGCTGCCGCCGAACTGGCTGCATATCCCCATCGGCTACAACGGCCGCGCCTCCTCGGTGGTGGTCTCGGGCACCGCGTTCCACCGCCCCTGGGGGCAGATCAAGGCCCCCGACGAGGGCGCACCGCGCTTCGCGCCCTGCAAGCGCTTCGACATCGAGCTTGAAATGGGCGCCATCGTCGGCCAGCCCAGCCGCGGCCCGATCACCGTGGCCGAGGCCGATGCGGCGATCTTCGGCTATGTGCTGCTCAACGACTGGTCGGCGCGCGATATCCAGGCCTGGGAATACCAGCCGCTGGGCCCCTTCCAGTCCAAGGCGACGGCGACCACGATCTCGCCCTGGATCGTGACCAAGGCTGCGCTGGAGCCCTTCCGCACCGCCACGCCCGCGCGCGAGAAGGAACTGCTGCCCTACCTGGATGAGCCGGGCCCGATGCTCTACGACATCGAGCTGGAGGTGACCCTGCGCCCCGAGGGGGGCGAGGAAACCACAATCACCCGCACCAACTACAAGGAGATGTATTACTCCGCCGCGCAGCAGCTGGCGCATCACACCACCAGCGGCTGCCCGATGAACGTGGGCGACCTCCTGGGCTCGGGCACCATCTCCGGCCCCACAAAGGGAAGCCGCGGCTCGCTGCTGGAGCTCAGCTGGGGCGGCAAGGAGCCGGTCGAGCTGACCGGCGGAGGCACCCGCAGCTTCATCGAGGACGACGACACCCTCACGCTGAAGGGCGCGGCCCGCGGCGACGGATACACCATCGGCTTCGGCGATTGCGTGGGCAAGGTCCTGCCCGCCCTCGACGACCCCTACAAGCGGTAACCCCCCCTTCTTCTTGGCCCAAATACTCCCGCCAGAGGCGGCCGACCCCGCCGCCGGCGCAGCGCTCAAAGGATAAAGACCATGGCAAAAGCATTCGCGTCGCAAGGCGACATGACCGAAAAGAAAATCAGCTTCACCGAGGTGGGCGAGGGCATCTACGCCTTCACCGCCGAGGGCGACCCGAACTCGGGCGTGATCATCGGCGACGACTCGGTGATGATCGTCGAGGCGCAGGCCACGCCCCGCCTGGCGAACAAGGTGATCGAATGCGTCCGCTCCGTCACCGACAAGCCGATCACCCATCTGGCCCTGACCCATTACCACGCCGTGCGCGTGCTGGGCGCATCCGCCTTCGGCGCGCAGCAGATCATCATGGGCGATGCCGCCCGCGCCATGGTGGTCGAGCGCGGTCAGGAGGACTGGGACAGCGAATTCCAGCGCTTCCCGCGCCTTTTCGAAGGGCATGAGAGCATCCCCGGCCTGACCTGGCCGACCACCACCTTCTCGGACAACATGACCGTCTATCTCGGCAGCCGCCGGGTTGACCTGATGCACCTGGGCCGGGCGCATACGGCGGGCGACATCGTGATCCATGTGCCCGACCAGAACGTTATGTTCACCGGCGACATCGTCGAATACCACTCGGCCTGCTATTGCGGCGACGGGCATTTCAACGACTGGGGCGACACGCTCGATGCGATCAAGTGGTTCGAGGTCGACGCCATCGCACCGGGCCGCGGCGACGCGCTGGTGGGTCAGGAGATGGTGAACGAGGCCATCGAGAACACCCGCGATTTTGTGGAAAGCACCTATCGCCCGGCCGCCCGCGTCGCCGCCCGCGGCGGCGGCCTGAAGGAAGCCTGGGACGCCGTGCGCGCCGAATGCGACCCCAAGTTCGCCGATTACGCGATCTACGAGCATTGCCTGCCTTTCAACGTCGCGCGCGCCTATGACGAGGCCCGCGGCATCGATACCCCCCGGATCTGGACCGCGCAGCGCGATCTCGAGATGTGGGAACAACTGCAGGGGTGAGGCCCGTCCAGGAAACGCTCCGGTGGAGCGTTTCAGGGCCGAACGGGCGGAGCCCCGGATCGGCCCACTAAGACCATGTGCGAGGAACTGACATGAACAAGATCTTCGAGATCCCGCTTTACCCCTACACCCGCTCGCCCGATCAGGACGCCGCGGCGCCGGTGCGGCGCAAGGTGGTCGTGGTCGGCGCGGGCCCGGTGGGGCTGGCCGCCGCCATCGACCTCGCGCAGCAGGGGGTCGAGGTGGTGGTGCTCGACGACAACGACAAGGTCAGCTTCGGCTCCCGCGCAATCTGCTTCGCCAAGCGCCCGCTGGAGATCCTTGACCGGCTTGGCTGCGGCGAGCCGATGGTGCAGAAGGGCGTTCAGTGGAACGTGGGCAAGGTGTTCTTCGACGACCGTCAGGTCTATGAGTTCAACCTCCTGCCCGAGGACGGCCACCGCCGCCCGGCCTTCATCAACCTGCAGCAATATTATTTCGAGGAATACCTCGTGAACCGCGTCCGCGAGTTGCAGGCCGTGGGCGCGCCGATCGAGCTGCGCGGCGGCAACAAGGTGCTCAGTGCCGAGGACAAGGGCGACCACGTCGCCCTGAGCGTGGACACGCCCGAGGGCGAATATGCGCTTGAGGCCGACTGGCTGATCGCCTGCGACGGGGCGGGCTCGCCCATCCGGCAGATGATGGGGCTCGATTTCGTGGGCCGGGTGTTCGAGGACAACTTCCTGATCGCGGACGTGATCATGGAGGCCGACTTCCCCACCGAGCGCTGGTTCTGGTTCGACCCGCCCTTCAACCGCGGCCAGTCGGCGCTGCTGCACAAGCAGCCCGACGGGGTGTGGCGGATCGACCTGCAACTGGGCTGGGACATCGACAAGGACGAGGAAAAGAAGCCCGAGAACGTCATTCCCCGCCTCAAGGCGATGCTGGGCGACGAGGTGAAGTTCGACCTCGAATGGGTCTCCATCTACACCTTCCAGTGCCGTCGGATGGAGAAATTCCGCCACGGGCGGGTGATCTTCGCCGGCGATGCGGCGCATCAGGTCAGCCCCTTCGGCGCGCGCGGCGCGAACTCGGGGCTTCAGGACACCGACAACCTGTGCTGGAAGCTGAAGCTGGTGATCGAGGGGCAGGCGCCGGAAACGCTGCTCGACAGCTACGATGCCGAGCGCATCCACGGCGCCGACGAGAACATCCTGAATTCATCACGCTCCACCGATTTCATCACGCCCAAGTCCGAGATCAGCCGCATCTTCCGCGACGCGGTGCTGGACCTGTCGGAACAGGTGGCTTTCGCCCGGCCGCTGGTCAATTCGGGGCGGCTGAGCGTGCCTTGCACCTATGACGGCTCGCCGCTTAACGGGCCCGATTGCAACGCGATGCCCGCGCGCACGCGGCCCGGCTCTCCGGCGATCGACGCGCCGGTTCAGGGCGGCTGGCTGCTGTCGCAGCTGGGCGGCGGCTTCCGCCTGCTGACCATCGACGCGGACGCGCCCGAGGTGCTGGAGGAGGGCGGCATCGCCGCGACGCGCCTCGCGCTGTCTGCCGGCGACACGCCGGAACTGGCCGACCGCTATCTGGGCGACGCGCTCTCGGCGGTCTACCTGATCCGCCCCGACCAGCATGTCGCGGCGCGCTGGGAACGCTATGACGAGGCGGCGGTGCGCGCCGCGCTGAACACGGCCACCGGCCGGGCCTGAGGAGGAACGCCATGAGCACGCTCAACACCGCCCCCAACATCGCCCGCCCCGACGATTTCTACGCCGCGCTGCTGGCGGCGCACGAGGGACTGAGCAAGGCCGAAAGCGACGCGTTGAACGCGCGTCTGGTGCTGATCCTCAGCAACCATGTCGGCGATATGGAGGTGCTGGAGGAGGCGCTGGCGCTGGCCCGCCCGCGCGGCTGACCGCGCCTGCCGGCGCGCCTCGCACATCGCGGGGCAAAGCGGCTGGGCTTTTGCGCGCGGGGCGCTAAGGTGGCCCGGAACCGCCCAAAAGGAGCCGCCGCCGCGCCATGGAGATCGTCGCGAGCACATTCCTGTCGCTGGCCGCGATCGCGGCGTTGATGGTCATGGGTCCGCATCGCGGGCTGTGGCTGGCGATGGCCATGGCGCCGTTCGGCGCGGCGGCCGCGTTCAATCTGCCGGCGCTGGGCGGGGCGTCGATCCTGGCGCTCGACCTGATGGCGGTGACGCTGTTCGGTCTGGTCATTCTCAGCCGCGACGGGATGCGCCAGGTCGTCGGCACGATGCGGATGGGTCAGCCGGGGTTCTGGCTGCTGCTGCTGGGGCTGTTCTGCATCATGGCGGCGCTTTTCCTGCCCCGCGTGTTCCAGGGGCAGACCGAGGTGTTCTCGATCGCGCGGAGCGAGGGGCGGACTGCCATCATCTCGGTGCCGCTGCGCCCGAATGTCGGCAATCTGACACAGCTGTTCCGTATCGGGCTGGGCGTTCTGGCCTTCCTTGCCCTGGCCACGGCGTTCCGCCGCCGCCCCGATGCCGGCCGGGTGCGGCGCGCGATGATCGTCGTCACATGCGTGCATGTCGCGCTGGGCTGGCTGGACGTGATCAGCCACGCCGTCGGCCTGCCGGAGCTGCTGGAGCCGATCCGCACCGCCAATTACGCGATGCTGACCGAAAGCATGATGGGCGGGCTGAAGCGCATGGTCGGAGGCTTTCCCGAGGCGTCGTCCTATGGCTATCTCACCTTGGCGCTATTCGGGTTCTGGCTGCAATACTGGGTCGCCGGGGGGCGATCGCGGCTTGGGTTCTGGATGCTGCTGGCCACGGTCGTGGTGCTTTTGCGCGGCACCTCCTCCTCGGCCTATGTGGCGGCGGCACTGTTCTGCGTCAGCTTCGCGGGTCTGGCCTATCTGCGCCGGCTGCGCCACCGCGTGCACCGGCGCACCGCGGCGGTCTGGGCCGTGGCGGCGGTGCTGGCCTGGCTGGGGGCCATCGGCCTGTTCGCGGCCTATCAGCTGGTCGATCCCGTCGCGGCCTACCTGGACCGGGCGCTGTTCCAGAAACTGGAGGGCTCTTCGGGGGTCGAGCGGATGAGCTGGAACGCGCAGGCCTTCAGCAATTTCCTCGAGACCTGGATGATGGGGGCGGGGCTGGGCTCGATCCGGGCGTCGAACTGGCTGCTGGCCTGCCTCGGCAGCATCGGGCTGATCGGCACGGGGCTGTTTCTGGGATTTCTGGGCGCAACGGCGACGTTGCGCGAACAGGGCGGCGATCAGGAGCGCGCGGTGGTGATCCGGGCGCTGAAGGCGGCCTGTCTGGCGCTGTTCTGCGTGGCGATGTTGATTCTGCCGACACCCGATCTGGGGATCTTCTTCTTCATGCTGGCGGGGCTCGCGGCGGGGCTGGCGCGCGGTGGCTTGCTGCGCGCGCGGCACGGGGCTGAGGTCGCCCGGCGCTTCCATTGATCGTTGATGAAGTGCAATCCGAGCGAATGTCTGTCATTGTGATGCAGGTGGCGACAGCGCCGAGGGTTTTCCCGGTTTTCCTTGCGCTTGAAGGTTCTAATGCCATTATTTTGTCGCTATTTCTTGTCTGAACCGGTTGCATGGCTCGACCGGCGTGTTCCCCGGCCACGGACGCGAGGAGAACTGTGAGACCCGCAGGGTGGGTGGGGCTCGCATGTGGAGTACGAGGATGAACAGCAGGGTAACTCCGTTCGGACCGGGCCCCTTCCCGTTGCGCAGGCCGCTTCCCGAAACCGAGGAGGGGGATCAGGTGGACGTGCGTGAACTGTTTCGCATGGTGGCGCGCCGCAAATGGCTGATCGCGGGCATCACGGTTCTTTGCGCCGTGCTGGCGGGAATCGCCGTCAGCCAGATCACGCCGCGCTACACCTCGGTCTCGAAGGTGATGCTGGACGCGCGCCGCAGCCAGGTCATCACCGACGCGGAGGTCGTGTCGGACCTCGATCTCAGCGAGCAGGTGGTCAACGGCGAGGCGGCGGTGCTGCGCTCGAACGTGCTGATCGAAAAGGTGATCCGCGAGATCGGCATGGACCGGCTCGCCATGATGGACCCCGCCAACCGGCCGCTATCGCTGGCGGATCGCGCGAAGGCGGCGGTCATCGGGCTGATCGGCCCCGAACCCGTGCCGCCGCCGTCGCCCGAAGTCGCGGAGGCCGCCCGGATGGAGCGGCTGGTCCGCGCCATCCGCGACGGTCAGACCGTGCGCCGCGAGGGCGAATCCTTTGTCATCTCGATCTTGATCGAGACCGAGGATCCGGTGCTTTCCACCCTGCTGGCCAATACCATTGCCGACCAGTATATCGCCGCGCAGCTGACCGGCCGGCGCGAGACCGCGCAGCGCGCCAGCACGTCGCTGGAGGATCGCGTGGCCGAGCTGCGCGCCCAGGTCGAGGAGGCGGAGGCCGCGGTGGAGCAGTATCGGGCCGAGATCCTGATCCTCGAAGGCGGCAGCCTGGGCGCGGCCGCGGGGCAGCTCGAGGAGTTGAACAACCAGCTGATCGTGGCGCGCTCGGACCGGATCGCGGTCGAGGCGCGCTACACCCAGATCGCCCGCGTGATCGAGCAGCAGGGCATGGGCGCGGTGGCCAATATCGTCACCTCGCCGATGATCGAGGTGCTGCACGAGGAACTGCTGGCCGCGACTCGCAAGGATGCCGTCTGGGCCGAGCGCTACGATGCCAGTCACCCCGAGCGCGTGCGGCTGGCGGCCGAGATCGCCGGGATCGAGGCGGACCTGACCCGCGAGGTCGCCAAGATGGTCGAGATCCAGAAAAGCGAGCTGGAGGTGGCCATGTCCCGCGAAGAGGCCATGCAGAAAAGCCTGTCGGAGGTCGAGGAGCGCCTCCTGGCGATCTCGCGCGCCACGATCGGGCTGCGCCAGCTGGAGCGCGAGTCCTCGGCCAAGCGCCAGACCTATGAGGGCCTGCTGGAGCGCCTGAACGAGACCCGCACCCAGGAACAGCTTCAGGAACCCGATGCGGTGCTGATCGAACGCGCCACGGTGCCCGGTGCCCCCTCGGCGCCGCGGCCCAAGCTGATGGTGGCGCTGGGCGGGATGACCGGCGCGGCGCTGGCGGTGGGGCTGGTGTTCTTTCTGGAACTGACCGGCGTCGCCTTCCGCTCCGTGCGCGAGCTGGAGGCGGAGACCGGCCTGCCGGTGCTGGACGCGATCCCCGATGGCCGGTGGAAGACCCCGCGCGCCGCCTTCGAGGCGTTGCGCGCCGAGCCCTACGGCATCTACGGCGAACGCATCCGGCACCTGCGAACCGCGCTGCTGATGCGCGACGGGCGCGATGTCTCGCGTTCGATCATGCTGGCCTCCTCGGTGCCGGGCGAGGGCAAGACGACGACGGCGCTGGCGCTGGCGCATATGTCGGCGCTGGCCGGCAAATCGGTGATCGTGGTCGATTGCGACCTGCGCCGATCGTCGCTGCAGGCGGCCTTCAAGTGGCGGATGGCGCATGATTTCGTCGATTTCATCGAGAACCGCTGCGACATCGACGAGGCGATCCATTCCGACCCCGACCTGGGGTTCGACGTGCTGGCCGCCTCAGGGTCGCATCCCGGCACCGCCGACCAGCTGTCGGCGAATTGGCTTAAGCCGCTGATCAACGAGCTGAAGCGGGTCTACGACGTCGTCATCGTCGATGCCCCGGCGCTGCTGGCTGTGTCGGACGCGCTGGTGCTGGCGCAGGCGGTGGACAGCCGCGTCTACCTGGTGCGCTGGAACGATACCCCGCGCCACGCGGTCCAGAAGGGGCTGGCCGCCTTTGCCGAGATGGGGGTGGTGCTGGATGGCACGGTGATGACCATGGTGGACAGCAGCAAGAGCCCCGACACCTACGCCAGCGACTATTCCTATGCCTGAGCCAGGGCCGGCATACGGAGGCTGCCGCCATGGCTGAGCGCGGCGACGATCGGCGCGTGGCGCTGATCCATTACTGGCTGGTCGGCATGCGCGGCGGCGAGAAGGTGCTCGAGGCGCTGTGCGAGATGTTCCCGCAGGCCGATATCTTCACCCATGTGGTCGTGCCCGGGCGGCTGAGCCCCGCCCTGCAGCGGCACCGGATCTTCACCACCTCGGTCGCGCGCCTGCCCTTCGCGCCGAAGCTCTACCAGAAATACCTGCCCTTCATGCCGCGCGCGCTGGAGGAGATCGACCTCACCGGCTACGACCTCGTGATCTCGTCCGAGGCGGGGCCGGCCAAGGGCGTCATCGCCCCGCCCGACGCGCCGCATCTGTGCTACTGCCATTCGCCCATGCGCTATCTGTGGGACCAGTATCACACCTATCGCAGCGGCGCGGGCTGGCTGACGCGGCAGCTGATGCCGCCGCTGGCGCACCGGCTGCGCGGCTGGGACGTGACCTCGGCCGCGCGGGTCGACGGCTTCGCGGCGAATTCCAACCATGTCGCCGCGCGCATCCGCAAATACTGGGGGCGCGAGGCGGACGTGGTGCATCCGCCGGTGGCGGTGGCAGATTTCGCCCCCGTGCCGCGCGCCGAGCTGGGCGATTTCTACCTCTGGGCCGGGGAACTCGCGCCCTACAAACGCCCCGATATCGCGGTCGAGGCCCTCACCCGGCTCAACAGGCCCCTGGTCGTGATCGGCGGACCGGACAAGACCCGCGCGGCGCTGGCGGCCAAGGCCGGGGCCAATGTCACTTTCCTGGGGCAGGTGCCCTTCGACGTGCTTCGCGCGCATATGGCGCGCTGCAAGGCGCTGATCTTTCCGGGCGAGGAGGATTTCGGCATCGTCCCGGTCGAGGTCATGGCCTCGGGCCGGCCGGTCATCGCCTATGGCCGCGGGGGCGCGCTGGACACGGTGCTGGAGGGCGAGACCGGGCTGCTGTTCCGGGAGCAGAGCGTCGAGGCGCTGATCGACGCGGTGGAGCGGTTCGAGGCGCTGGGGCTGGACCGGACGGACCCCGCCGCGCTGATCGCCCATGCCCGGCGGTTCGACCCCGACGCCTTCCGCGAGGGCATCACGCGCAGCCTCGGCGCGCTGGGGGTGGATCTGTAGCGCCCGAAGGCTGCCGCGGCTCAGCCCGCGGGGCTCCGCGATGCCGCGTCGAGCAATCCCGAATAGATGTCGAGAAGCCCGTCGCACCAGGCCTCGGGCGTCGTGGTGATCTCTGCCGCGGCGGCCGCGGTCCGGGCGGACATCCGCCGCACCGCGCCGTCGTCATCGGCGATCCGCCGCAGCGCTTGGGAGAGCGACGCCGCATTCCCGGCGGCGAAGCTGACGCCGGCGCCGAAACGGTCGATGTCCGAACTGAGCAGCATGCTGTCCGAGATCACCACCGGGACCCCCGCCAGCAGCGCCTCGACCGGGGCGAGGCCGTAAGGCTCGGGGCCGAGGGTGGGCGCGACCAGCGCGCGGGCCTGGCGCATGCTTTCGGCCAGTTTGTCCCTGTCGGCCCAGCCGTCGAGGCAATGCTCGGGATAGGCCGCGGCCAGGCGCGCGCGGTCCAGGCCATCGCCGAGGATCCGCAGTTTCACGCCGGCGCGCCGCGCCGCCTCGGCCAGCAGGAAGACGCCCTTGTAGGCGTGCACGTCGCCGACATAGAGGAACTCTGCGTTTGCTGCCGGGTCCGCCGGTGCGGGGAGCAGCGGCTCTGCCGGGTTGGGCAGGACCTCGGTCCTGAGCTGCGGCCGGCCCGCGGCCAGGCGCGCGCGCATCCCCGCGTGAATGAGGACGGTCACGGCTGTGCCGAACAGCCGCCGCGTCTCGCGGTCCTGAAGGCCCTGACGCGTCACGCGCCACAGCTTCTGCGCGTAGCTCCGCTTGTCGCAGTTCCGCGCGATGCAGGCGGCGGACAGCCCCGTGCGGGCGCAGCTTTCCCCGGCGCGGAAGTCGAAGAAGGCGCCGTTCGGGCAGCTCAGGAAATAGTCGTGGGCATGCAGCACCACCCGCGCGCGCACCGGCTGCAGGGCCCGCAGCACCGAGGGCGACAAGGTCTGCTGGATGCCATGCACATGGTAGATGATGCGCGGGTCGTCCTGCGTGGCGATCCAGTCGCGCAGGGCGGCGTGCGCGGCGCGGTTCCAAAGACCGCCCAGCGCCGCCGCCAGCCTGCCCTGCTCCAGCAGCCGCGCGCCGCCCAGCGCCACCAGCTGCACACCCTCGGGCATCGCGCCGCCCGCGTCGCCGGCAAAGACGGTGACCGGCACGCCGCGCGCGCTCAGCAGTCCGGTCTGGAGCATCGCCAGTTTCGAGGCGCCGCCGCGGACGGATGCGAAATCGGTGATCACGACCACCCGGCTTGGACGGGTCCCTGTCATTCGAAGTCCTTCACGCGCTCGGGACGCAGCTCGCCGGTCGCGATGTCACGCATGGCGCGCAGGTTGCCGCGCAGCCGCCCGCGCCGGTCGATCTCCGGCTCGGGGTAAAGCGAACGGACAAGGTTGCTGACCACGTTGCGCAGCATGATCGCGAAGGCGCGGGTGCCGCGCATCGTCCGTTTCGAACGCAGGTAGAGCGGATTGGCGATTTGCGAGTATCCCAGCCGCAGCCCGCCGCTGCGCCCCGTCTTGGTGCCCAGATGCACCCCGCGCAGCGTGTTGGCGCGCACGATCCGGCCGTAGGCGGAGAGCTGGCGCGAGAAATCGACATCTTCGAGCCAGCCGTAGAAGGGCAGGTTGGGGTCGAAGCGCAGATTGTGCTCGACCACGGGCCGTGCCCGGATCGCCATGTTGCAGCCATAGCCGTTGTAGACCGTCGCCAGATGTCCCGAACATGCGCCCGACGCCACCGCCCCGAGGTATTTCGCGGCCTCGTCATGGGCGAGGCCGGGGCCGTGGATGCCGTCGGCCAAGACCCGGCCGGTTGCGAGGACCACGTCCCGATGTCCCTCGAACAGCCGCTCCAGGCAGGCCAGGTAGTCCCGCGCCATCACGAAATCGTCGTCGAGGAACAGGAGGATGTCCTCAGCGTCCAACATCTCCAGCGTGCGGTTGCGTTGCCGGGTCAGCCCGATCTCGGACTGCACCACCTGCATCGGGAAGGGCAGTCCCTCCAGATCGGAGAGGTCGATATCGCCGTCGCGCGCGCAGACGACGACCAGAAGGTCCGGCAGCCGCGTCTGCCCTGCGATGTCGCGGATGGTGGGGCCGACGATGCGGCGGCGGCCGGTCGTCGGGATGGAAACGACGAGGCGCATGCTCAGCTCTGCTCCGGCATCGGCGAAATCATGACAAAATGGGCCCCTTTCCGGGATTGGTGTTGATCGGGAAACAGCCCCAGTTTACGCTGAAAAATAACGGTTGGACAAAAAAACCCTCTCCACGAGCAGGCACCATGAAAAAGCGCGATTTCACACCAGAGAACTGCCCCTCCTGGGTGCAGCGGCTGTCCGGCGGGACACTCAACGCTCTTGTCGTCATCGGGTGTTCCATCACCTGGGCATCAGTTGTCGGGATTGCTGTTCTCTGAACCTGCGGCCGGACGGTCCTAGCACGCGCCGTCGCGGACGAGCATGACCTTGATCGTCTTCAGGATGATCCAGATATCCATCCGGAAACTGCGGTTGCGCACATAGTCGATGTCCATCGCCACCCGCTCGTCATAGGTCGTGCGGCTGCGTCCCATCACCTGCCAGAGCCCGGTGACGCCGGGGCGCACCGACAGGTAGTCCTTGAAATGCTCGCCGTAATGATGCGCCTCCTCCGCCACGATCGGGCGCGGGCCGACCACGGACATCTCGCCGCGGAGCACGTTCCAGAACTGCGGAAGCTCGTCGAGGCTGGTCTTGCGAAAGAACTCTCCGATGCAGGTGATGCGCGGGTCGTCCTCCAGCTTCTGGTTGGCGTCCCATTCCGCGCGGGCCTTGGGGTCCGTGTCCAGGATCGCCTTCAGCCGCTCTTCGGCATCATTGGCCATGGTGCGGAACTTGAGGCAGTTGAAGATCCGGCCATCCCGGCCGATGCGCTTGTGGCGAAACAGGATCGGGCCGCCGTCTCCGAGCAGGATCACCAGCGAAATGACGATCAGGAATGGCGCGAAGAAGAGGAGCGCGAGGACGGAAAAGCACCGGTCAAAGACCGCTTTTGCCGCGTCCCCTCCCGATGCCGCGCGCTCGTCGCCGCGGGTCTCGGGTGGCGCGTCATGCCCGGAGGGGGAATAGGCACCTGAATGGATGTCGAAATTCATGGAAAAAACCGATTGAAAATTAACCGTGCACTAACTTGGCGGATCCCGCGGGCGGGACGCCGTCGAATCGTAGACGTTAACGAGTATACGGGAATCCGGGCGGGCGGCCCAAAGATTCACGGATTATTAACAGATACTGACGGTTCGTCCGGGCGCCACCGTCCCAGGCGCGGCATGTGCGGGATCGCCGTCCGCCCGCCGGTCAGAGTCTGCGCCGCGCGAGTTGAAGAACCAGCCGGCGCAGTCGGCCGTCCAGCCCGAGCAGGGTCGCGTAGAAAACCACCACGAACCCCGCCGCCAGAAGGACGGCGCGCAACAACGGCGCAACGGCGTCCAGCGCGGCCGACTGCCCGCCGATGAGCGGAACGGCTGCGGACAGGGCAAGGGCCACCGGCACCGCCCGCAGCCTCAGCAAAACCTGTCCCCAGCGGATGGCGGCATGACGCTGCATCATCCAGGCGTTGATCGAAAAGATGACCAGCGCCGACGCGACCTGCGCCCAGGCCGTGGCCAGGATCCCGTGGGGGGCCGCGATGATCGTGATCCCGACGCCGAGGGTCGCGTTGCCCAGAACCATGTAGGGCAGGATGCGCACCATCCCGGCCAGCGACAGGACCGCCTCGTTCGCCGCGCTTGTTGCCAGCACGGCGTAGGCGATGGCCAGGACGCGGACCACCGGCGCCGCCGGAAGCCACTCCTCTCCCAGCAATCCAAGGGTGATGTCCTCGGCCAGGAAGGCCGTGGCCGCAAACAGCGGAATGGCGAAGGTCAGAAGAACCGGGAAAAAGCTGTTGGCGCGCTCGCGGAAATCCACCCGCGGGCCCTGGCTCCTGCGGGTGTTGCGGAACAGGCTCCAGGCCAGAACGCGCGTCGGTTCTCCCAGAACTTCGCCCAGCGCACTGACCAGTCGCTGGCCGGCCCGGAAATAGCCCGCATGGGCGGCGCCGAGGAAGGTGCCGATCACCAGCGTGGCGGCATAGAGCCGGATGTTCACCAGAAGGCGCACCGCGACAATCCGGGAGGTGAACCTCAGGATTTCCCCCGCCTGCTGCCGGGTGATCCCGAAATCCGGCGCCATACGCACGACCGCCAACCCCGCGCCCGCCCAGAACAGCGCGCCCACGAGCCGCCCCGCGGCCAGGGCAAACACGCCGTGGCCCTGCAGCAGCGCCCAGACCGCGACGGCGAAATTGGCCAGGTCCCCGATGATCGTCGCCACGGCGGCGGCGGTCAGACGGTCCTCCCAGTTCATCGCGCCGGCGAAGGTTCCGCCGACGCTCGCGAAGAAGATCCATATGGCGAAGATCTGCATCAGCGGCGTTGCCCGCGGATCATCGATCATGAGTGGCGCGAGATAGCTGAGGGCGATCCCGATGCCGGCCAGAAAGGCCCCTCCGGCCATCGCCAACGCCAGAACACGGCGCGGTTGGGTGCTGTCGCCGGACCATTGCATGATGTATTCCGGCCAGCCGGCAATGGCGAATTGGGACAGGATCAGCGACCATGTCCAGACCAGCGCGAAGATGCCGAATTCGGCCGGGCTCATCACCTGCACCGCCACCATGAAGATGGCGAATTGCACCACTTGCGACAGGATCCGGGAAACCGCCGTCCAGATGCCTCCCCGGACAGCGCGGCTCATTCGCCGCGGCTCCGGTTCGGGAGGGCCGAGAGCCGCGGTCGGCCGCGCGAAGGGCTGTGGGCAGTGGGCGGGGTGCTCATGAACGTTCTGAAATCCGGATGCCTGTAAATCGCTGTATCCCGCCAAGCTTGCATGATCGCGGGCCGAATGCGAAGGCCCGAAATCGCGCGCGGCGCATCCGGCAGGGTCCACTTCGGGAAACCCGGGCCGGGCCGCCCGTCGAGCTCAGACGAGGTCGCCTGCGCCCGGAAAGGGCCCTCGCACCGGCTGCGCCTGGCGCGGCGCGGCGCGACGCTCGGCGGCGCCGCGTCGCCGCGTGGCCGTGGCCACGGCCGTCGTTGTCATCAGGAACAGCGTCGGATCCGGCGTCGTGCCCGAGAGGAGCATGGCCACCAGCAGCGTCATGGCCGAAATCCGCGCGGCGTAGAACATGCGGCGGTCCTCGCTGCCCGCGAAACGCGCGCCGCCGCCGATCGCGCACCACAGAAAGCCGAGAAAGGCGAGGGTTCCGGGCAGGCCGACGCTGCCCAGCAGCACCGAGATCAGGCCGTTTGCCCTGAGCGATCCGGCCCCCGCGCCCAGCCCCCAGGTCTGGACAAACGCATCGAGGCCGGCCTTCGCCCAGGCGCTGCGCTCGATCCCGGAGAGGGTCGAGCTCTTGGAGAATACGAGCCGGTCGAGCACGTCGCCGACTAGATCGGACACCGGCGCCACCAGCAACGCGAAACTGCCCAGCGCCGTCGTCACCGTCGCGATGATGACGAACCAGTGACCGAAACTCCGGCTCATCCCCCGGCCGAGGTAGACGCGCGCGTGCAGCCCGATGAGCAGCACCGCGCCGGCCATCGCCAGAAGCCCGGAGGAGGACAGCGACAGCACCGCGCAGGCCAGGCTCGCGGCCGCCAACACGCCGTGCAGCGGGCGCTGGCGGATCAGGAAGGACATCGCGAAATAGGCGAAGAATGCGGCCGATGTCGCGCCGAAGCCGGATGCTTCGGAAAACCCGCCGATCACGCGGGAAAACCCGCTGAGCAGGTGCTCGTTGGCCAAGGTGTAGTCGGCGGTCCGGATCATCGACAGCAGCGGATCGAGCCGGGCCAGGTCCAGCAGCCCCAGGACGACATTCAGGACGGCCGCCCAGGTCAGCCCGATCTCGCCAAACCGCGGCGAGCGCTGGCGGAAGGTCTCGGCCGCGGCGATGAAGAAGCCGCAGGACAGGACGATATACAGGGTCTGGGCGATGTTGGAGTTTCCCGGCGCGAGCAGGGTCATGGTCGAGTGGAAGTAGATACTGACCGCCGTCCCGGTAAGATTGACAGTCATCGGAAAGACCAGGAATTCGCCGGCGAAAAGCCGCACCAGAACCGTGGCCGAAACGGCGGCATAGCCGGCGTAGAGCAGCAGGAACACCCCCGGGACCGGGATCTGTCCCAGCCGGACCGCCGGGCGCCGGCTGACCCAGCGCAGAATGAACACCGCGACGGTCAGCAGGGCGACGAGATGCGCGGCTATGATCGACAGGCCGCCCAGCGATACCGCCGCAAACATGCCGAAGGGCAGCAACGCGATGGCCACGACAATGCCGTTGTCGGGGTTTCGCAGGCTCTGGATCAGCCAGATCGCCAGCAAGGCGGTCGAAGCGGGGAAGACCGTCATCCTTGTCCTCGTTTGGCTTCTGCGGAGAGCCTAGCGCAGCGGATTTGCGCGATCCAGAGAATAGGCCCGGATGGTGCCCGGGATCATGCGCTCAAGCGCCCCTCCGGGGCGCCTGCCACGGCGATTCAGCGGCCTCGACGGGCGGGTGGCGGCGGCTGGTTTCCGTCGCTTGAATGCGGTCTCGTGTGCCTCAGAATTGCCGCAACCTTCCCTTCGGCGGGCGGCTTTTCCGCGGGGTCTTCCGTTGATCGTTCGCGGTGGGGCGACGATCGGGGCGATGCCCTTGGCATTGTTCACCGCCCTCAGCGGCGCCGGCAAAAACTCTGTCCGCCTCCGAAGGGGTCCGGTAACCTTTCGCCATAGTGTATGACGAATCGTTTTTTTGGAAAATCGGGGTGTAGGGATGGAAAAATCGGTAACGACTGGGGCCGGCAGCGGCACGCAGAAGCCCAAATCCGCCGAGATGCGACCGGGGCCCGGTTTTATGGTCCGCCGGACCTTCGACCGGCCGGACCCGTCCCTGATGAGCCGCTTTCGGCAGTTCGAGTCCACCGACATTTCGGACATGCTGAACCGAATGTACACGATGGGCGGCGAGATCCACAATCTCGTCAACGACAAGCCGCTGGTCGGCCCGGCCCTTACCGTGAAATGTTTCCCAGGCGATAATCTCATGGTGCACAAGGCGCTGGATCTGGCGCAGCCCGGGGACATCATGGTCATCGACGCCAGCCAGAGCGTCACCGCCGCGGTGATCGGCGATCTCGTGGCCAACAAGGCGCGGCACCGGGGCATCGCCGGGTTCATCATCGACGGGCTGATCCGCGACCTGCCGGGTGTCATCGAATGCGGCCTGCCGGTCTATGCCAAGGGCGTCACCCCGTTCGGTCCGCTGCATCGCGGCCCGGGCGAGATCAACTATCCGATCAGCGCCGGGGGCGTCGTCGTCCGGCCCGGCGACATCCTGGCCGCGGATCCGAGCGGCGTCGTGGTCGTTCCGCAATGGGCGGCCGAGGACGTGCTGCAACGGCTGGAGGTGAACCGCGAACAGCTCGCCGCCTATGTGGACAGCGTGAAGCGGGGCGAGTTCTCGAACGATTGGGTCGACAGGCAGCTGGCGGCGGACGGGTGCCTTTTCGATGACTGACAGCAAGGCCCTGCGCGGCGGAGATTCTCCGTTCGCAGGGCGAATGCGTCAGCGGGTGACCTGGATCACGCGCCGCGCGCTCAAATTCGCGGATATTCGCAGCGTCCTGAAACGGCGCCGCTTCGGCGGCCTGCGCGACGAATTCTACGACCGGCTCTGGCGGGACGCGGCGCGGGAGCTGGGCGCCGAGTGCCATGACCTGGCCGGTCTCAAGCGGATTTCCCTCGACGGCCTTGCGACCTTCGTCTCGCATTCGGACCTCATGCTGGACGATCTCGTCACCACACGGGTCATGGCCCACAAGGCGGTCACCTACCAGTTGCTTTCCGAAAAGGGCCTGCCGGTGCCCGAGCACTGCGTGTTCTCGCTCGACCAGCTCGGCCGCGCGCGGGATTTCCTGGCCCGAACGCCGGGGCCGATCGTGGTCAAGCCGGCCACCGGAACCGGCGGCGGGCATGGGGTGACCACGGGTATCCGCACCGAGCGCTCGTTGCTGCGCGCGGCCCTGCACGCCGCGAGTTTCAATGCCGAACTGCTGGCGGAGCCGATGCTCGCCGGCAACTGCTATCGCTTGCTCTATCTCGACGGGCGGCTGCTGGACGCGGTGCGCCGCGATCCCCCCACGGTCTGCGGAGACGGGCGCTCCTCGATACGCGCGCTGGTCGCAGCGCAGAATCGCAAGCGGCTGTCCGAGCGGCCGATCAGCGCGCTCAGCCCGCTGGTGATCGACCAGGACGCGCTGCATCATCTCGCGGCGCAGGGCCTCGATCCCGGGCAGACCCCCGCGGACGGAGAGAGGATCGTCGTGAAACGCGCGGTCAATGAAAACGCCGACCGCGAAAACCATACGGTCACCGCCGAGGTGCACCCCGGGATCGTATCGGCCGGCGCCGGGCTGGTCACGGATCTGGGCGTGCGTTTCGCGGGGCTGGACGTCATCGCTGACGACATCTCGGCGCCGCTGGGCGCGAGCGGCGCCCAGTTCCACGAGGTGAATGTCGGGCCGGGCATTCACCATCATTACCTTGTGGCGGACCGTTCCGGGGCGACGCCCGTCGCGACCCGCATTCTGCAGTACCTGTTCGAAAACCGGCAAGGGGTCATGAGACTTTGAGACAGTTCGCGGCAAACGAGATTTCCGATGCGCTGGAGACGTCGACCCCGGTGCTCATTCTGGGCGGCGCGGCCAACAGTGCCGCCCTGGCACGCAACTTCGGCCGCGTCGGCATCCCGGTGAGTGCCGCCGGCAAGGCAGGGTGCCTGGCGCTCTATTCGCGCCACTGCCGCCGGAAGTATCGGGCGCCCGACGGCGGCGCGATCCAGGATTTCTGGCGGGACCTGCTGCTCGACGCGCCGAAGCCGGAACTGGAAGGCAGCCTGATCTTCGCCCTGTGCGACGATTCCATCGAATTTGTCACCACGCACCACGCCGCGCTGTCGCAAAAATATCTGCTGGAAGGGTTCGACCCCGCCCTGCGCCGAGAGATGCTGGACAAGAGGGCCACGCTGCTGCGCGCGCGGGCGGCCGGGGTGGCGACGCCGAATTTCTGGGATGTGGACAGCGCCGAGAAACTCCAGGCGATCCGGGACGAGGTGACGTTCCCGGTGATGGTGAAGCCGATCCATTCGCATCTCTTCATCCCGGTCTTCGGCCGGAAGCTGTTCATCGTCGAAAACGACTGGGACGAACTGGTCGAGAAGGTGCAGCTGGCCCAGGCCGCGAATTGCGAGGTGATGGTGATGGAAATGGTGCCCGGCCCGGACAGCCTGCTGTCCAGCTATTACACCTATATCGACGAGGATGGCCGATGGCTGTTCCATTACACCAAGCGCGTCATCCGCCGTTATCCGGTGAACCGGGGCGGGGCCTGCTATCACGATTCGAAATGGCTTCCCGACACCGCCGAGGCGGGGCGAAGGTTCTTTGCCTCGATGCCCTGGCGCGGCATGGGGAACATCGAATTCAAGAAGGACCTGCGCGACGGGCAATTGAAGGTGATCGAGGTCAACCCGCGTTTCACCGACGCGCACCGGATGGTGGTCGCGGGCGGCCTGCCGATCGACGAGATGATCTATCGCCGGCAAACCGGGCAGCGCGTTCCCACTTTTCCCGATTACGAAGAGAACGTCCGCATGTGGAACCCGCTGCGTGACTTCCTCGCGTTCCGCGAGTTGAACAGGCGCGGCGAGCTGAGCTTCACGGGCTGGATCCGAAGCCTGATGGTGGGACGCAAGGTCATGCCGATCCTGAGCCTGACCGACCCGATGCCCTCGGCGATCCGGTTGCGCGAGGAGTTCGGGCGCGCGCTCCGGCGTCTGGGGGGCTGAGCCATGCTGCGGGTCCCGGCTCCCGATCTGCGCGCGGTGGCGCAGGCCCTTTTGAGGGCGTCCGGCGTTGACGGCGGCGAGGTCGAGGCGATCGCGGACAACCTGCTTTGGAACGATCTCGCCGGGCGGACCAATCACGGCGTCGAACGGCTGCCGATCCTGCTGCGCCGGGTTCAGGCGGGCCTGATCCGCACGCCGGCGCGGATGACGTTCCGGTCGCTGTCAGAGGCGGCGGCGCTGCTGGATGCCGATGACGGCTTCGGCCAGGTGGCCGGGGCGCTCGCGACCGACCGCGCCGTGGACCTGGCGCGCGCGACCGGCCTCGGCGTGGTTGGCGTGCAGCGCAGCAATTTCTACGGCACGGGGGCGTATTACATCAACCGCGCCGCCGGGGCGGGGATGATCAGCATCGCGCTGAGCAACTCCTTCCCGAAGGTGGCCGCGGAGGGGGGCTACAGGCCGGTTCTCGGCACCAACCCCTTTGCCTTCGGCGCCCCGCGGCGTGACGGGCGGGCGCTGATCGTCGACATGTCCACGGCCGGCCTCGCCGGCTCGACCGTGCGGGCCCACCAGCAAGATGGCCGCGACCTGCCAGAGGGGCTGGTGGTGGACGAGGACGGCCGCCCCGTGACCGATCCCGACGCGGCGATGCGCGGGACCCTGCTGCCGGCCAGCGGGCCGAAGGGGTTCGGCCTGGCGCTGATGGTCGAGATCCTGAGCGGCGTTCTGACCGGGGCAGGGGTCTCGTCCCAGGTAGCGTCGATGTACAAGGATTTCGAGCGGCACGGGAACAGCGGGCATTTCATCCTGGCGCTGGATATCGCGCGCTGGATGCCGATCGAGACCTTCTACGACCGGCTCGAACTGCTCGCCGGGATGGTTGCCTCTTCCGGGGGCGAGGGTTGCGTGCGGCTGCCCGGCGACGCGCGCTGGGACGCCATGGCCGAGAACCGGGAACAGGGCATCGCGCTGGAGGACAAGACCGCGACCGCGCTGCGGGAACTGGCCGGGGCGCTCGGCACCGCCGTTCCCTGGTAGCGCCCGGCCACGCGGCCCGGCCGCCCCCCGCATCCCGATCCTCACGAGCGGCCGCGCGGGGCCACCAGATATTCCCGAAGCAGATCGCCGAAGACGCCTTTCAGGCGCAGCGATCCTTTCTCGGACAGGTGGTCCGTGTCGCGGTAGAGCAGCACGTCACCATCCCTGCCGCTGCAGCCCCCGGCGTCGCAGAGCTGCGGCGCGACGCTGATCGCAACGGCATTGGGCGCCCGTGCCAGCGCCGCCAAAAGCGGGCGGTGGCGGTCGAGTTGCGCCTCGTATTCGGCGCGGGGCACGACGGCGGGGGCCGGGTTGAGATAGGCGGCGCGCGCCAGGCCATTGGGGCCCAGGACGGCCGAATTCGGGACATCCTCCAGGAAAACGAAGCGCTTATGCGGATACTTTTTCAGGAGATTCCGCAGGGCGTCGGGCAGGGGGTGCGTGGTGCCGTCGGGGCCCGCAGCCACCGGATAGCCGAGCGCCTGGTTCCAGAACAGCGCGTAGATGACGAGGTCGATCTCGGGGTAGGCCGCGAGCAGCTCGTCGAGCATCGCGTGGTTGCCGGCGTAGCGCCCCTGGTCGCCGGCGCGGGCGTATCCGGGGGCGGGCACATAGCCGTAGTCGGTGAACTGCACCCCCGTCAGCCCCAGCGCGGCCGCGGCGGCAAAAAGGCCGGGGCCGTGCATGTCCGCGTGGCTGTCCCCCAAGAGGAGGAACCGGGGCGCCTGCCCGCCGGCGCCGCGGAGGCAGAAATCGGACACGGATGCCTTTTCCGAGGCGAAGTGGCAATCGCGCCGGGCGTGGATATGCGGGGCCTCGGAGGTGAGCGCCAGCACATCGGCGGGCAGGCGCCCAGGCAGGCCCTCGCTGCGGTCGGCGGCCAGGCCGAACGCGACCGCGAGTGTCGTGGCGAGGGCCGCGCCGGCAAGGACCGTCCGCCTCCCGAAGGCGGACCTGCGCCCGCGGAACGGCTGTTCGACGAAGCGCCAGGACAGGGCGGCGAGGGCGACGGACAGGCAGATGGCCGATCCGGTCTCCACGGCGGTCAGCGGCCGGACGGCATAGTATTTCGCGAAGACCAGCACCGGCCAGTGCCACAGGTAGAGCGAATAGGAGATCCGTCCGAAAAACACAGCGGGCGCCCAGCGCAGGACGCCATGAACCCGGCTTCGCCCGTCCGCGCCGGCGTAGATCAGCAGCGCCGCGCCCAGGCACGGCAGGATCGCAGCCAGACCGGGGAAGGGGGTGAGATCGGAATAGGCGAATATCGGCAGGGCGATCAGGCCCAGCCCGCATGTCGCGATGGCCTCCGTCACGCCGCGGCGGCCGGTGGCCGGGCCGGGAAGGAAGGCGAGCGCCGCGCCGGTCAGCAGCTCCCAGAAACGCGCGGGCAGCAGGAAGAAGGCCGCATCGGGGGCGTGGCTCACCTGCCAGGCCGCCAGCGCCAGAGAGGCCGCGCCGATCGCGGCCAGAACGGCCCCCAGCGCCGCCCGGAACGCGCGCGCGCCACCCACGATCAGCAGCGGAAAGAGGAGGTAGTATTGTTCCTCGACGGCAAGCGACCAGGTGTGCAGAAGCGGCTTCAATTCGGCCGCCGTGTCAAAATAGCCCGCCTCCTTCCAGAACAGCAGGTTGGAGACGAACAGGTTCGCCGCGACCAGGCTCTGCCCGAAATTCCGCATGTCCTCGGGCAGGAGCATCGCCCAGGCCGCGATCGAACTGGCGGCCAGGACGACGAACAGCGCCGGGAACAGGCGCCGGACCCGGCGGTCGTAGAAATTCGCCAGACGGAAGCGTCCCCGGGCGATCTCGTCGCGCAGGATTGAGGTGATGAGGAAACCGGAAATGACGAAAAAGACGTCGACGCCGACAAAGCCGCCGCTGAACGGCGTCAGACCGGCATGGTAGAAAACCACTGCCAGAACCGCGACTGCGCGAAGGCCATCAATGTCCGGGCGGTATTTCAGATGCCTTTCCCCTGACATGCGACTTGGCCCGCAGGGTGCCGCACAGAGCCCCGCGCGGGCCGGTTTTCCGCGCTGCCCCATCCGTCCGCGCCGGGCGCTGCGCGCGCGGGTCGGCGCGTTCAGCCGATGGCGCGCATGGGCTGGCCTACATTGCGGCGGCGTAGATGTTTTCGCCCAGCGGATCGACGCCTTCGCCGTTGACCTTGACGTAGAGCACCGCCGTGCCTGCGCCGCGCACCCGCTCATGCCAGAGCGCCGAGCCGAGGAAGATCACGATGTCCCCGACACTCTCGTTCAGCATCAGGGCATTTTCCTTTTCGTAGATCTTCTCGATATCCGGTCGGTCGCGCTCGGTCAGGAAAACAGCGTGATCCTCCGTGTTCGGCGCCGCATCGAGATCGGGAAACAGGCAGACGGTCGACCCCTTGGGCAGGAAGACGGGAAGGCCGATCGAATAGGACGACGCCGAGCGGTCCTTGTGCGGGGCCGGATAGGGATTGGCCTTTTCGTCATAGACCTTGAGATGGCGTTCGGAGATCGTGAAGGTGTTCTCGTCGATGCCGGTCAGCCGTGCGAGCCCGGTCTTGAATTCCCGGGCGGCTTCGGTCGAGGGGAAGTTGAAGACGAACTGCCGTTTCTTGCCGGCGATCTTCCAGTCCTCGGACTCGTTTTCAGCGTCTTTCATGGAGGTCTCGTAAAAATCCTTCAGATAGCCTACGAAATCGTCGGACAGGACGTCCTTCAGGTGCGCGTAGCCCTTTTGGTGCAGCTCTTCCCGAAGCGTCGCGGGATCATATTTGAAAATCATACTATCTACCCTTTCACATGTGTTTCTTGGCGTTTCCGCCGCGGGTGATCTAAGCGCGGTCAATGAAATTCGGAGGGAACAGGAGAAGGTTTCAATCGGCATCCGCTGGGAAAATCGTAGACTGAAGGTCCGCGATTCTCCAAATTCTTATTAACGCTTCATGGAATGTTGGCCCGGCCCTTCAGGGAAGGGGCCCGTCTATGCGGATGCGGCGGCGGAGCGAACCGTCCCCGCCCGGCCCTCCGGGGGCGACTTCGAAATCCACCGTGTCGCCCGCCGCCAGCGTCACATCCAGCGGCCCGAGCCGAAACCGGCCCGGCCCGGTCCGTCCCTCGGCGATCCCGGCCCCGTTGTGCGTGACCAGGATGACGGACGGCTCGCTGTCCTTCGAGGCCTGCCACCAGCCCACCACGCGGTAGCGCCCCGCCGCGGCGGCGGTGAAGCGTTCGACGGCATGGTAGGGCCCGTCGGAAAACCGTGCCGTGGTCATCCCCGCGTCGGTGATCTTCAGGGGCCACAGGTCCGGCGCGCCGCGATAGGACGACCACCGCCATTCCATCGTCTCCAGCGGCGTCAGCCCGATCCCCGGGCGGCGCGCGAAGTAGCTCCACGGCGGGGTGTCGTACTGGTAGAGCGAATCGGCAATCGGCGCGTCGGTGACGATCCGGAGGTCCAGCCGCCGGCCCAGCGCGATGACGGGCGTCTCGGTCAGGCGCTCCGGGCGCGGCACCGGCCGGCCCGTGACATCGAAGAACGCGGCCTCGCCCGTCAGCGCGATTGCGCCATCGACGCCCCAGAACACCAGGCCCTCGCCGTCGCCGTATTCGAACACGCGCGCCGCGCGTGTCGCCGCGCGCGGCACCGGGCGCCCCAGCGGCAGGAGCTTTTCCTGAAGGAAGCGAAATGCCTCGGCTGCGGGTTTCTCGGCGCGCTGCGGCGTCATCAGCCCCATGTTCGGCCACCACGGCTCATCCATGAGGGCATACCAATAGGCCTCGCCCACGCCTTCGGCCGCGAGGATCGAAACCATTTTCACCATGTAGACGGCAGACTCGGCCGGGTCCTCGACCCATTTGCCGAATTCGGTGACGTGGATCGGTTTCTCGCCGCCCATGTCGCGCATCAGCGCGCGCAGGGCCGCGATCTCCAGGTCGGCATTCTCGGGATGGCGCCGGTAGGGGTGGATCGAGATCGCGTCGCAATCCAGCAGCCCGCCGTGGCGGAAGAAGTCGCGCAGGAATTGCAGGGGGATCATGTTGGTTCCGGCACAGATGATCTCGACGTCCGGATGCCGGGGCTTCAGCCCCTGCGCCACGGCCCGCACCGTCGCCGCGAGGTGGCGCGGCGGGTCGTCCCGAAACGGGCCGGAAAGGAACTCTTCGGAATTCACCTCGTTGCCGATCTCGATCCGCGTCAGCGTGCCCGCGTAATGGGTCAGCATCGCATCCAGGTAGGCCACGAGGCCCGCGCGACCGTCTTCGCTGTGCGGCGTTTGTTTCCTGTCGTAAAGAGGGTTGGTGTCGGTCCAGACGATCAGCGGCGCCATGCCCTGCGCGCGGATCTCGCGCATGTAGGGGTCCGATTTCGAGAAATCGTATCGCCCGCGGGCCCGCTCGGCCTCGGCCCAGCCGATTTCATCGCGGACAAGCGGCGCGCCCAGCCCCGCGGCAATGCCGGCCCAGTCCAGCCCCCAGCCCTGTTCGAAATGCGTCTGCACGCCGAGGCGGAATGGCTCCTGCGCCCAAGCGGGCGATCCGGCAAGCATCGGCAGCAGCAGGGCCCACCACTTCATTTGCCGCTCCAGTCGAGGACGAACCGCCCGGCGGCGAAACTGACGTGGTGCAGCCCCCGCGATCCCGGCCGGTCCTTCGGGGTGAAGGCGCGCACGCGCCGTTCGCGGTAGGTGTCGGGGCCGAGTTCCTCGATCTCCATGATGTTGAGCCCGTAGCCGTAAATGCCGTGGCTGTTGTTCTGCGACGCCCGGAACAGCCGCCCGCCGTGCTGGACAACGGCGCCGGCGTTGCGCGCGACGTCGCTGCCGATCACCACCGGGTTCTGCGGATGCGGCCGCAATCCCGTCAGGGACGGGCCATCGACGGAGAAGAGATAGAGTTCGCTGGAATGCTCCTGAAAGACCACATGGTCGGACAGGTTGGTCATCAGCCACCACTGCCCGTCATGCTGGAAAAGGTTGGAATCCGCGATGTGGGAGCCTTCGAAACCGCAGGCGTGCAGCTCCCATTCCAGCGGGAAATCGGTGGCCCGCCAGACCTCCAGTCGTCGGGCGGTCTGGGTCTCGGGCATCATGTAGATCTGGTCGCCGTCGCTGAACACGAACGGATAGGAGAGATGGTAGTCGCGCCTGAGCGCTGCACCCAGCGGGATCAGCCGATCGCCCTCCAGGCGGCCGACTTCGATCCAGGCCGGACGTTCGTCGGCGTCCTGCGCCTCGTAGAACACGAAAAGCTCGCCGTCCTTTTCGAACAAGAAGGGGTCGGCCATGAGAAAGCTCCGCCGCGGCACGTCCAGCGCCTGCGACGGCTCGAAATCCAGCACGTCGCCGTGCCCCGCCGCCAGCTGCCAGAAGGCGCGCCCCCGTCCGAGTTTCACGCGGAGCCGGTCCGCGGCCCGCTGCGCGGCCATGCGCGCGACATGGGCGGCATACCCCAGCAGCGCCGCGGTGCCCGGCGCGGGTGGCGCGGGCCGCGGGGGGGGCGCGTCCGGAGCGCGGCCGCGCGCCTCCGTCCCGCCGAGTTCCTTGCGCAGGAACAGCGAGGATTTCTCGGCGATGAACGCGGCGGTCAGGATCGCCGTGGGCTTGGGGTTGTAGGCCGTGCGCGCCCGCACCTGCCCCTCGGGCCGCCCGGCGGTCCGCTGGAGGATGTCCACCGTCACCAGCCCCGCGGCGCGCAGCGCGGGATCGACCATGGCCCAGTCCGACCGCGCGGCGGGCACGCCGGACACGCTGAGCGACCACTCGCCCAGCCGTGCCATCGCGAGCTGCCGCGCGGACAGGTGATTGTCCCCGAGGGCCAGGAAGACGTCGACCGGGCCGTCCGCCCCGCGCCCTTCCAGAACCGGCAGCGCATCGAGCAACGCCTGCGCGTCCTGCGCGGGATGGTCGGGCCACCGCAGCCGGCTCAGCGCGCCTTCGGCGGCAAGAAGGCCCTTCGCCAGGGGCGGCAGCCGGGGGGCGCGGCGCGTTTCCGTCCCTTCGATCCTGGCCACGATGCGGAGTCGCGGGTCGGCGGCGATGCGGTCGATCAGCAGCGCCTGCCGGCCGCTGAGCCGCGCGCCCGGCGGGATCACGATCCCGATACGCCTTGCTGTGCCTTCTTCACGCATGAAAAATCGCCGGATTCGGCCCTTCGAAAGATCCATGACCGGAACCGCCGGTTCCGGTGCGTCTCATACCTCGCCTTGTGCAGCGGTCGCGTTCTCGAGCGCGCCGGCTCCGCCGGCTTGCCCTTTCTGCCGAAAGCGCGGGTGGGGTGCACTATCCCCCGGATCGGCAGCGCTTGTCACGGCCAGATCGGGAAGACCGCAACGCGAAAGGCTTGTGTTCAGGTTGCCGGGCCGGACCTCCCTGCGCGGCCAATCCTTCCGGCCAGGCGGCCGGGGGGCGGAGGCCGGTCTCAATACTCATAGGCGTAGCCATAGACCTCGCGCCCGGCGACATCCTTGCGCCGGACCTGGGTCATCACGGTGCCGCAGACATCGGCGCCGGCCTCGTTCAGCCGCTCCAGCGTCTGCTTGACGATCCGCGCCGAGGGGCGGCCGCTCTGCACCGCCATCAGGGTGGTATCGACGTGGTTCGACAGCACGAGCGCGTCGGAGAGCTGAAGCACCGGCGGGGCGTTGATGATCACCATGTCGTGGCGCGCCGACAGGCGGGTGATGAGGCCAGACATTTTCTTGGAGGAGATCAGGCCGGCGGCATTGTTGCTGGAGCGGCGCGGGGTGATCACGTCGGCATCCAGAAGTTCCGAGCGTTCGATCAGGTCCCTGAAGTTGCCCTTGCCTTCCAGGTAATCGACGAGGCACGTCCCCTTGCGCGGCAGCCCCAGCGCGCGCACCGAATCCGAGCGGCGCAGGTCGGCGTCCAGCAGCGCCACCGACGCCCCGGATTTGGACAGGGAATGGGCCAGCGCGAAACACAGCGACGACTTGCCCTCGCTCGCCAGGGACGAGGTGACCATGACCACGTTGGGCGGCTTGCCGTGCGACATCTCGAACAGCTTCGTCCGTATCAGCTGTATCCCTTCCATGAAGGCCGACGGTTTCTCGTTCCTCAGTTCGCGGCGCAGCCAGGCATGGCGCGGCCCCAGCGAGCGCACATAGGGCAGCATCGCCAGCAAGGGCAGGTTCGTCGCCTCGCGCAACTCGTCCGAGGTGCGGATCGGCACCGTGAAAAGGCTCCGCAGGAAGACAAAGGCGACGCCGATGGACAGCCCGAACACGGCGGCCATCGCCATCGAGAGGGTGCGCCGCGGGAAGGACGGCACCAGCGGAACCGCCGCGCGCCCGATGACGCGGGCCTCGGGCCGCTGGTAGTCGCTCTGCGCGCTGGTTTCCTTGAAGCGCGAGAGGAAGTTTTCATAGACCAGCCGGGTGGCCTGGGCGGTGCGCTCGAGCTGGTTGAGGCGGACCGAGGCGGTGGAGATCATCTCGGCCCGGTCCGAGACCTCCTTGATCTGCTCCTGCAGCGCGGCTTCGCGGTTGCGGGTGACGCTGACATCGCCGCGCATCGATTCGATGCGGCGGCGCAGTTCGTCCTCGATGCTGCGCTGCACATCCTCGATCTGCGCGGTGATGCGGATGATTTCGGGGTGGCGCCGGCCCAGCGTGCTGGCCAGCTCCGCCTTTTTCGAGGTCAGGTCGGTCTGCTGGCGCTGGAGCGTCTCCAGCAGCGGCGAGGTCACGACATCGGCGACGGCGGCAAGGCCCTCGCTTTCCATCAGCCGCTCGACCAGGCGGTAACGGACCTCGGCATCCGCGCGTTCGGCGCTGGTCGCCACCAGGCGCGAGTTCAGCTCGGCCAGCAACTGGTTGGTGGTCTCCTCCCCGCCGCCTGCGGCCGAGGTCATCTCGATGCGGAAGTCGACCACGGCCGCGTCGGCCGTCTCCACCTGGGCGCTGAGCTCCTGGATGCGGTCGGCCAGCCAGTCATTGGCCCGGACGGTGGCGTCGTGCTTGTCGGCGAGCTGACCTGCGATGTACTGGTCGGCCACGGCATTCGCCACATCCGCGGCAAGCTGCGGATCCGGCGAGTCGAAGCGGACGCCGATCGCATAGGACACCCCGATCTGCGAGACGCTCAGCCGCTGCCGCACATCGTTGATGACGATCGAGCGGAGCGCCTCATCCGGGAAGCGGCGGGCGATGACGTGGAACGGTTCCTCGCCGCGGATCAAGCGCTTGATCCCGGCGATGGGCCCTTCCGGTCGCGGCAGGCGTGGGTCGAACTGCGGGTGATGGACCAGGTCGAGGGTGTCGACCACCTTCCCGATCAGGACATTCGACTGGATGGTGACCACCTCGCCGGCAACGACCGAGTTGCTGACGTTAAGGCTGGAGACCACCTCCTCGACCGGCGTCACCCGTTCCTGCCGGGTGTCGATAATGATCTGGGAATGGGCGGTGTAGATCGGCGTGACGCGCTGCAGATAGAAGAACGTGCCGACGAGGCAGACCAGCGTCACGACCGAGATCAGCCGGGCATTGCCGCGCAGGATGTCGAACAGGTAGACGATGTCGATACCCTGCGACCGGTCCGGGGCGTGGGGCACACGGGACGGTTCGCCGCCTTTGTCGAAGAAGGTGAATCGTTTCATTGTGTCGGCTCCGCTTCGGCCAGCGCCTCCGGCGGCTTCACGACCACGACCAGCAGATCGCCCGGCGCCAGCTCGTCCAGCGGGTCGAGCTGCATCTGCTGCAACCCGCCGCGCCCGCGCCGCCGCACCCGGTACTCGACCAGAAGCTCTGCCTCGGTGCCGGTCGCGGCGTTCATCCATTGCTCGAGCAGCAGCAAGCGGTCCTCCAGAGAGGTGCGCTGCGACCTGAGCTTGTTGATTTCGCTCCAGTGGGCCTGCGACTGGGACAGGAGCTGCTTTTCCCACTCGGTGTCGATCTGGGATAGCTCGCTCTGCAACTCGCCCAGCTGCACCAGCGCGGCCGAGCGCTGTTCGCGCAGTTGCAGCAGCTCCCCCTCCTGGCGCGACACGGCCTGATCGTATTGGGTGACCGCCGATTGCGTCTTGAGCCCGCGGGTGACCAGAACGCGGTTGCGGTCCAATTCGCTGCGTATGCGCTCCAGCGCCTGCGACTGGACCGTCTCGCGCTGGTCGATCAGGGCGATGCGGTTCGAGGCCTCCGTCACTGCCTCCTCGATCAGGCGCCGCCGGGTGGCGCGGTTGCGCTCTTCCAGCGTGATGATCTGGTCCTCCTTGGGCTTCAGCGCGTCGAAAAGCTCGCGGTCGATGTCCGGGCGGACCTCCGCGGGCACGTCGGCCCAGCGCACCTCGGTGCGGCCGCTGACCTGGGCCTGGAGCCGGGCATATTGGCTGACCAGCCGGGCAAGGTCGGAATCGAGCCCGTTCAGCGCGCCTTGCAGATTCCGCCGCTCCAGCACCCGCGCCTCTTCGTTGCGGGTGGAGATGGCGGGCCCGCCGGCCAGGCCGACGGCCTGCTCGGCGGTCAGGAAGGGTTGGAAATCGTAGTTGCCCGGGTTGCGCACGTCGCCGAGCACGAAGATCGGCCGGAAATTCGCCACCGAGAGTTCCACCGTCGGCGCGACGAATATCTCGCGCTCGACATAGGTTCTGCGGATCAGGTCGCGGGCCTGGCCGAGGGTGATGTTCTCGACGCTCACGCCACCGATCAGGGGCAGCTGCACCTGCCCGTCGCTGCCGACCGAGTAGCGTTGCGGCGGGTCGCTGTCGTCGAGAATATCCATCTCGAGCTCGTCGCCGATGTTGATGGAGTAGCTGTCCGGGGTCGCGGTCGCAGCATGGCATGCCCCCCCCATTGCCAACAGGAGAAACGCGGCTTCCGCCGCCATACGCACAATGTTCCGCCCCCTGATGAACACTGCGAAAAACACCTCGGCACCAAAAAAACGAATCGCAAGACGATAAATTAACCTTTCAATGATAACGGATTCCCGCTGTTTCTTGTGGCTTTTAGCGGCGCCGTGGCGAAACGGGGTGCCTCACGCGGGGGCACGAGCAGACTGAAGCTGCGCGTGGATCGGTGGCCGAAGGGGCGCCATGGCGCCTGTGAGATGCGGCCTTGGCGGGCGGGCGGGACATCCGGCAGGGCCCTGAAAGGACAGCGATAAACGAGAGCCGCCGGTTGGGCGCCCGCAGCGCGGAGCCACGCGGCGGGCGCCCCTCTTCGAAGATGGCCGTGGCGCGGTCCTGGCCGTTCCTTTCAGGTGGGGGTGCCCTCTCCAAAAAGGGCGAAAAGGTGGCAATTTGGGGGCTTCATGGCGAACGGCGCGACGTCTGTCTCGGCGGCCCGGCGCTGGCGGAGGTCGAAATAGTCCTTGGATAATAATTTGTTAATCTCTCGTCTCCGTCGGGTCGGCGGCACTGTCTGGGATAGGGAAACAGAGAGTTGCGCAGATTCCCTTCACCGCCAGCGTGCCCCAGGCGGTAGGTTTCTCGGAGAGATTCGTAACCAGTAACTTGGGACAGCCACGCTGACGGCTGCGTGACGGATGGGATTTCAGGCGCAATCAATTCACTTGAACGGGCGGGGCGAGGCTGCGGTCCTTGTGGCCGTCCACGGCGCGGCAACGACGGTGCCGCTGTCCAAGAGGGTGTTCGACAAGGTCTTCGCTGTCGCCGCGCTGGTCTTTTTCGCGCCGTTCATCCTGCTGGTGGCGGCGGCCATCCTGATCGCCGATGGACGGCCCGTTTTCTACGGGCACCGCCGCGTCGGGCTGGACGGCCGCAGTTTCCAGTGCCTGAAGTTTCGCACCATGGCGCGGAATTCCGACATCCTGCTGCAGAAGCACCTGCGCGACGACCCTGCCGCCCGGGCCGAGTGGCAGGCCACGCGCAAGCTGAGCCGCGACCCCAGGGTCAACTGCCTGGGGGCCTTTCTGCGCAAGACCAGCCTCGACGAGCTGCCGCAGTTCTGGAACGTGCTGCGCGGCGAGATGTCGGTCGTTGGCCCCCGGCCCGTGGTGATCGAGGAGGCGACCTTCTACAAAGGCCATTTCGCCGATTACATATCGGTGCTGCCGGGCGTCACCGGCGCCTGGCAGGTCAGCGGCCGCAGCAACACCACCTATGACGAGCGGGTCTCGATGGATGTCGATTATGTCCGCAACCGCAGCTTCTGGGGGGATATGCGGATCGTTCTGAAAACCGTTAGCGTGATCCTGACGCAGAAGGGCGCCTGCTAGCGGCGCTCAGGCGACGATCAGGCCGATCACCGAAACCCAGGCCAGCGCGCAGCCGATCACAACCGCACGGCGCAGCGTGGCCGCATCGAGGGCCAGAAGCCAAGGGGGGCACTCTGTTCGTGATTTTTCCATGGTAGCCTGCAAACCTGTTCCGTTGGCCTCGTTTCGGTTTGGCCCGTGTCCGGTCCGGCCCGCGTTGGATCGGGCCGTTTTTGACCGGATCGTTTTTGACCGGCGCAACTCTCCAAGCTCAGTTCAACGCCCAATCGGGGCAGGATCATGAGCAAATCGTGGCAAAAGTTTGTCTCTCGGCGCGAGGAGATATCGGGCCGGGAGATGACAGGGGCCACGCCGGCGTTCCAGGGGCGGCTGGTGGTGGGCATCGCCACGATGAACCGCCCCGGCATCGTGATCGACACGGTTCGGGCGCTGGCCCGGCAGCGGTGCCTGCCCGATCTCGTGATCCTCTCCGCGACCGGGCCCGGCGATCTCGACGCGTCGCGACTGGCGGATCTGCCCTTCGCCTGCGAGGTCATCATCGGCGAGGCCGGGCTCACCTTCCAGCGCAACAGGATGATCGAAAGGCTGCGTCCCGAGGACATCATGCTGCTGCTCGACGACGATTTCCTGCTGTCGCCCGATTACATGGGGAACCTGCGTCGCTTGTTCGCGACGCATCCCGATCATGTGGTGCTGACCGGCACGGTTCTGGCCGATGGCATCGGCGGGCCCGGCTTCGACCATGCCGAGGGCGAGCGCCAGCTTCGGGCGCTGGGCGCCCGGCCGCGCCCGGACCGGCTGACGCAGGTCTACAACGGCTACGGCTGCAACATGGCTTTCCGCGCGGGCCCGGCGCTGGAGCACGGCATCCGCTTCGACGAGGCGCTGCCGCTTTACAGCTGGCTGGAGGACGTGGATTTCTCGCGCCGGCTGGCGGCATTCGGACGGATCGCCCGGGCCGGGGCCCTGACCGGCGTCCATCTCGGGACCAAGACCGCCCGGTCGCGCGGGCTGACGCTGGGCTATTCGCAGATCGCCAACCCGGTCTACCTGATGTCCAAGGGCACGATGCAGGCGCATCGCGCGCTGCGGATGATCCTGCGCAACCTGGCCGCCAATTTGCTGCGGTCCCCGCGCCCCGAGCCCTGGGTCGACCGGCGCGGGCGGCTGCGGGGCAATCTGCTGGCGCTTGCGGACCTTCTGCGGGGGCGGCTCGCCCCGAACCGGGTGCTGCGCCTGAAATAGCGGCCTCAGCCCCGGTCCTGCCAGCCGTACCAGCGATAGGCCAGGGGCAGGATCGCCCGCCGCCAGCGCCCCAGCGGGAACCGTTTCAGCGGCGCCTGCATCAGTTGCGGCACGGGGCGGCTGGGCCTGCGTCCCAGCGCCAGATCGGCCAGCAGCGTTCCGGCGAAGCACGCCATCGCCACGCCGTTGCCGTGATAGGCCATCGCGGCGAAGGCACTCTCCATCCCCGGCAGCGGCCCGGCAAAGGGTGTCAGCCGGCGGCTCAGGCACACCAGCCCCGACCAGAAATGCGGCGTCTCCACATGCATCCATTCCGGGAACATCGCCTCGAAATCGGTGCGGGCGATGCCCTCGGCCTCGGTCAGGCTTGCGGGCGTGGTCCGCAGGCTGCCGCGCATGCCGAACAGGAAGCGGCGGTCGGGCATCAGGCGGAAATAATGCAGCAGATGGCGCGAGTCGTAGCACATCTGGCCGGTGCTCCAGCCCTGCGCGGCGATCTCGTCGTCGCTCAGCGGGCGGGTGACCAGGATGTTGGACTGCACCGGCAGGTAGCGGCCGGCCAGCGCGGGCGGCAGGTCGTCGCTGGAATAGCCGTTGGTGGCGATCAGCAACCTGCGCGCGGCCAGCGTGCCCTGCGGCGTCTCCAGGCGGTAGCCGCCGCCCTCGGGCGTGATCGCGGTCACCGGGCTATCTCCATGCAGCCGCGCGCCGGCCTCCTGCGCGGCGTGGGCCAGACCCAGCGTGTATTTCAACGGGTTGAGCGCAAAGCCGACGGGCACGGTCAGCCCGCCGTGGAAGGCGGGGCTCGCCATGCCGCGATCGGCCAGCGCCTCGGGCGCGATCAGTTCGGGCGTGACGCCGTAGCGCTGCGCGACCGTGCCGGCGCGCGCGCGCAGCGCCGCCCAGTCGCGCGGACGGTGGGCGAGAAGGGTCTCGCCGCGGGAATGGGTGTCGGCGTCGATGGCCAGCCGCTCCAGCGTCTCGGCGACCAGATCGACGGCGCCGCGTTCGGCGTCGAAATAGCGCTGCGCGTCCTCGGCGCCGTGGCGGCGGATCAGGTCGTCGCCCGTCCGCGCCGCGCCGCCCAGGCAGCAGAACCCGCCGTTGCGCCCCGAGGCGCCCCAGCCGGGCTGTCCGGCCTCCAGCAGCGCCACGTCGGCCCCGGCCTCGGCCAGCCGCAGCGCGGCCATCAGCCCGGTGAAGCCGCCGCCGACGACTGCGAATTCGGCGCGCGCCATGCCCTGCAAGTGCGGGCGGGGCGGCGCGCTGGCGGTCTCGCGCCAATAGTTGCCCGCATCGGGCAGCGGGCCATAGGCGGTGGGTTCGTAGATCCGGCGCATCCTACAGGCGGCTCAGGTAATAGCGGTATTCCATCGGCGAAATGATCGTGGTCAGCTGGGCGATCTCGTCGCGGCGCACGGCGGCGTAGATGTCGCGATATTCCTCGCCGAAGATGCGGGCGGCGATATCTGAGGCGGCGAAGCGTTCGACCGCCGTCGTCCAGTCCGCGGCCAGCGGCGTGGCGGGCGTGCTGTCGGGATCATCCAGCGGCAGGGGCAGGGGCGGTTTCGTCTCCAGCCCGTGCATCATGCCGCCCAGCACCGCGGCCAGCACCAGATAGGGGTTGGCGTCGGCGCCGGAGATGCGGTGCTCCAGCCGTGCGCCGGGGCCGCTGGTCTCGGGCAGGCGGATCGCGGCCGCGCGGTTGTCCAGCCCCCAGTCGGGGGCCGAGGGGGCGAAGCTGCCCGGCTGGAACCGCCGGTAGGAATTCATGTGCGGCGCGAAGATCGCCTGCAGGTCGCGCATCGTGGTCAGAACGCCGGCCACCGCGTGCTGCAGGGTCTCGCCGACGCCCTCTTCGGCGGCGAAGATGTTGTTGCCGTTGCGGTCCAGAACCGAGGCATGCACATGCAGCCCGTTGCCCGGCATGTCGGCATAGGGCTTGGCCATGAAGGTGGCCTCGAGCTCATGTTTCGCGGCCACGCCGCGCACCAGCCGGCGGAACAGGATGCCGGTTTCGGCCGCGGCCAGCACGTCGTCGGTGTGGTGGAAATTCACCTCGAACTGGCCGGCGCCGTATTCCGCGATCAGCGTGTCGGTGGGCAGGCCCTGTTCCTCGGCCGCGGACAGGATGTCGTTGAGCACGGTTTCCTGCCGGGACAGCACCTCGAGGTCGTAGTTCTGCGCGTCGGGCGAGCCCCAGGGCGGCGCCGGCGCGTCCGAAGGCTCGTCGCGCGGCTCCAGCAGGTAGAATTCCAGCTCGGTCGAGACCACGGGGCGCAGGCCGCGGGCGGAGAAGCCCTTGAGAACGGTCTTCAGCACCTGCCGGGGCGAGACCGAGCTGATCAGCCCGTCGTGGTCGGTCATCTCGACCAGCACCTGCGCGACCTGGTTCTCGGCCCAGGGCACGGGCTTCAGCGTGCCGGGCACCGGCACCAGCCGCCCGTCGGGATCGCCCACCGCGATGCCCAGCCCCGTCGCCTCGACCTCGTAGCCGAGGATGTTGGGCGCGTAGGTGGACATCGGCAGGCGCACCGCGCCGGTTTCGAACTTGTCGATGGAATCCGCCGGCAGCCACTTGCCACGCAGGATGGCGTTGAGGTCGCAGAGCATCAGCTCCAGCCGGTCGGGGGTGCCGTGTGCGGCGCAGAATTCGTCGAATTCGGTTTGGAAGAGGCTCATGAATGAACAGCCTGTTGTTCGTCGCGGGCCTGGCGCGCGATCATGCGCTTGGAGACCAGCGAGGCGGTGATGACGCCCACCGCCACGATGCCGATCATGATGGTGGACAGCGCGTTGATCTCGGGGCTGACGCCCAGTCGGACCGAGCTGAAGATCTTGATCGGCAGGGTGGTGGCGGAGGGGCCGGCCGTGAAGGAGGCGATCACCAGGTCGTCGAGCGACAGGGTGAAGGCCAGCAGCCAGCCGGAAATGACGGCGGGGGCGATGATGGGCAGGGTGACGCTTCGAAACGCGTCGAAGGGGGTGCAGCCGAGGTCGAGGGCGGCCTCCTCGATGGAGCGGTCGAAGCTGACCAGCCGCGAGCTGACCACCACCGAGACGTAGCACATGGAAAAGGTGGTATGGGCCAGAACGATGGTGAACACGCCGCGGTCGAGCCCGATCGAGATGAACAGCAGCAGCAGCGACAGGCCGGTGATCACCTCGGGCATCACCAGCGGCGCGTAGATCATGCCGGAGAACAGCGTGCGGCCGAAGAACCGCCCGCCGCGCACCATGACATAGGCCGCCATCGTGCCCAGAACCGTGGCCAGCGTCGAGGACGCCAGCCCCACCTTCAGCGTCACCCAGGCGGCGTCGAGGAAGGCCTCGTTGCGCAGCAACTCGCCATACCATTGGGTCGAAAAACCGGCCCAGACCGTGACCAGCTTCGAGGCGTTGAAGCTGAAGACGATCAGGATCAGCATCGGCAGGTAGAGGAAGGCGAAGCCCAGCGTAAGCGAGGTGGCGTTGAACCAGGTCAGGCGTCTCATTGCTCGGCCTCCCGCTGCTTCTGCTCGTTGCGCTGGAACAGGATGATCGGGATCACCAGGATCATGAGCAGGATCACGGCCACGGCCGAGGCCACCGGCCAGTCGCGGTTGGAGAAGAACTCCTCCCACAGCACCTTGCCGATCATCAGCGTGCGCGACCCGCCCAGAAGCGAGGGGATCACGAATTCCCCGATCGCCGGGATGAACACCAGGAAACAGCCCGCGATCACCCCCGATTTCGACAGCGGCGCGGTGACCAGCCAGAACGCCTGCACGCGGGTGCAGCCCAGATCGGCCGCGGCCTCCAGCAGCGACGCGTCGAGCTTTTCCAGCGTGGCGTAGATCGGCAGGATCATGAAGGGCAGGTAGGTGTAGACGATGCCGATATAGACGGCGGTGTTGGTGTTCAGGATGGTCAGCGGCTCCGCGGTCAGGCCGGTCCACATCAGGAACTGATTGAGGAACCCCTCCTGGCTGAGGATGCCCATCCAGGCATAGACCCGGATCAGGAAACTGGTCCAGAACGGCAGGATCACCAGCATCATCAGCGTCGGGCGCCACTCATCCGGCGCGTTGGCCATGCCATAGGCGATGGGATAGCCCACCAGCAGCGTCAGCGCCGTGGAGATCACCGCGATCTTGAGGCTGGACAGGTAGGCCTTCCAGTAGAGGGCGTCCTGCGTCAGCCAGACGAAATTCTCGAAATCGAGCTCTCCGAGGAAATCCTGGAATCCGCTCCAGCCCGCAGAGGGGTCCAGAGTGGGCGTGTAGGGCGGTATCGACACCGCGTAGTCGCTCAGCGAGATCTTGAGCACGATGCCGAAGGGCACCATGAACAGCAGCATCAGCCACAGGTAGGGCACGGCGACGACGATCCGCCCGCGCAGTCTGTCTCCCCAGCCGGTCATTGCGTCAGCACCACGCCGGCGGTGGCGGTCCAGCCGAGCCAGACCTCGTCCTCCCAGGTGAAGCTGCGCCGCGCGATGCGCCGGTCGTTGGCGGTCTGCGCCTTGATCACATGGCCCGAGGGCAGCGCGACATGATAGGTCGAGATGTTGCCGAGATAGGCGATGTCGAGGATCCGGCCGCGCACCGCGTTGGGCAGATCCTCGGGGCGGTCCCTGCAGATCGCCACCTTTTCGGGGCGGATGGCGAAGGTTATCCGCGCGCCCGCCTCCACCGCGCCGGCGGGGGTGGCGATGATGCCGGGCTGGCCCTCGGCCCATTCGATGGAAACCCGGTCGTCCCCGGCGGGATAGGCGTTGCCCTCGATCAGGTTCACGTCGCCGATGAAATCGGCCACATAGACGCAATTGGGGGTTTCGTAGATGCGGTCGGGCGTGTCCACCTGGATGACCTTGCCGTGGTCCATCACCGCGACGCGGCTGGCCACGGTCATCGCCTCCTCCTGGTCGTGGGTCACGATCACGAAGGTGGTGCCGGTCTTTTCCTGGATGTCCATCAGCTCGAACTGGGTTTCCTCGCGCAGCTTGCGGTCGAGTGCGCCCAGCGGCTCGTCGAGCAGAAGCAGTTTCGGCGCCTTGGCCAGGCTGCGCGCCAGCGCCACGCGCTGGCGCTGCCCACCCGAGATCTGGTGCGGCTTGCGGCGCGCGAATTTCTGGAGCTGGACCATCTTCAGCATCTGTTCGACGCGCGCGGCGATCTCGTCTCGGGACATGTCCGAGCGTTTCAGCCCGAAGGCGATGTTGTCATAGACCGTCAGATGCGGGAACAGCGCGTAGGACTGGAACATCATGTTCACCTCGCGCTTGTGCGGCGGCACCGGCGAGATGTCCTTGCCGTCCAGGGTAATGGTGCCCTCGGTCGGCGCCTCGAAGCCCGCCAGCATCCGCATCAAGGTGGTCTTGCCGCAGCCCGACGGACCCAGCAGCGCGAAGAACTCGCGCCGGAAGATGTCCAGCGTCAGATCGTCGATGGCGGTAAAATCCCCGAAACGCTTGGTGACGTTTCGGAACTGGATCAGCGGTTTTTCATTGGGGTCCGCCCAGGGGGCGAAAACGGATTGTGCCATGATGGTCCCTTGGCAAGAAACGGCCCGCGCCGATGCGGCGCGGGCCGGATGGGCCGTGAGTGGGGTCAGGTGCCCGATTTGATCTTGGTCCACAGCCGCGTCACGACGCGCTGCACCTTGGCCGGGTAGGGCCGCGTGGTGAACAGGTTCTCCAGCGTCGCCGCGTCGGGGTAGATCGCCGGGTCGCCGATGACGTCCTCGAGCAGGAACTCCTGCGAGGCCTTGTTGCCATTGGCGTAGTAGACGTAGTTCGACGCCGCCGCCATGTTCTGCGCGTCCATGATGAAGTTCAGGAACACATGCGCGCCATCGGGGTTCGGCGCGTCGGTCGGGATCGCCATCTGGTCGAACCACATCTGCGCCCCCTCGACCGGGGCGTTATAGGCGATCTCGACGCCGTTGTCTGCCTCCACGGCGCGGTCGCGCGCCTGCAGCACGTCGCCCGACCAGCCCACCGCCACGCAGATATCGCCGTTGGCCAGCGCGTTGATGTATTCCGAGCTGTGGAACTTCTGGATGTAGGGGCGCACGGCCATGAACACGGCCTCGGCCTTGGCGATGACGTCCGGGTCGTGGCTGTCGGGATCCTCGCCGATGTATTTCAGCGCGGCCGGGATCATCTCGGCCGGCGCATCCAGGAAATACACGCCGCATCCGGCCAGCTTTTCCATGTTGGCCGGGTCGAAGACCAGCGCCAGCGAGTTGATCGGCGCGTCCTCGCCCAGGGCCTCTTTCACCTTGCCGACGTTCACGCCGATGCCGGTGGTGCCCCACATGTAGTTGATCGAGTATTCGTTGCCGGGGTCGTATTGCGCGGTGCGCTTCTCGACCACGTCCCACATGTTCGCGATGTTGGGCAGCTTCGACTTGTCGAGCTTCTGGAAGGCGCCGGCCTCGATCTGGCGCTGCAGGAACGTGCCCGAGGGGACCACGACGTCGTAGCCCGAGCCCCCGGCGAGCATCTTGGTTTCCAGCACCTCGTTGCTGTCGAACACGTCGTAGATCAGCTCCAGTCCGGTCTCTTCCTCGAACTTGGTAAGCAGTTCCTCGTCGATGTAGTCCGACCAGTTGTAGACGCGGACCTGTTCGGCAGCCGCGGCGGTGGCGCCCACCGACAAGGTCAGCGCCAGCGTGGCAATCGTCGGTTTCATTAGGTAACTCCCTGTTGTTTCTCATGCGCCCTTTGGGATGCATTTGATCAAATGCGTCGATTCGGCGCAAGATGAGATTAGGAACGCGCAAATTGCTGACAAAGGCAAGCCCGCGCCTTACAGTCCAACCTCCGTGAACAGACGGAAGCCAGGGAAGCCAGAGCCGTGACCGCGACCGACGCCAAGAGACCCGAACACGAAGCGATCTATCAGCGCATCCGGGACATGATCCTGTTCGGCGAGGTTGCGCCGGGGCAGGGCGTGACCATCCTGGGGCTGACCGAGAAACTGGGCGCGGGCATGACCCCGGTGCGCGAGGCGATCCGGCGCCTGACGGCCGAGGGCGCGCTGGAGGCGCAGGGCAACCGCCGCGTCATCGTGCCCGTGATGACCTTGGAAAAACTGGACCAGATCGAATTCGCGCGGCTGTCGATCGAGCCCCGTCTGGCCGAAATCGCCGCTCAAAAACAGGGCCCCGGCCTGGTTTCCGACCTGCGCGCCCTCGATGCCCAGGTCGATGCCGCCATCGAGGTGGGCAGCGTCGAGCAATATCTCGAGCAGAACTACAGGTTCCATTTCCGCCTCTATGCCGAGGCGCGGGCGAGCATCCTTCAGAAGATCGCGCTTTCGCTGTGGCTCCAGGCCGGGCCGTCGCTGCGAATCGTCTGTGGGCGCTACGGCACCTCGAACCTGCCCGACAAGCATGACGAGGCCATGGCCGCGTTGGCCGCGGGCGATGCCGCCGGCGCCGCTCAGGCCATCTCCGAGGACATCCGCCAGGGTCTCGATCAGGTGCGTGCGACCCTCGCGCGCTCCTAGTTTGATCAAATTTATTGACAGCGCCTGAAATCTGGGCGCATTGTGAAGTCGAGCCGCGGCCGGGGCGGGTGCGGGCGCAGCCCGATTCGCCGATCCGGCGCGGAAATCGGCTTTCGAACGGGGACCCGGCAGATGGATCACGCGCAGACATCCAAAGCCCGCGGCGCATGGATCGACGCGCTGCCGCCGGCCTTTCTCGACTATCTCGGCACCCGTCGCCTGGAAGAGGTGGAGTGCATCATCCCCGACATCGCGGGCATGTCGCGGGGCAAGGCGATGCCGTCCTACAAATTCACCCCGGAGGAGACCTTCTTCCTGCCGATCTCGCTGTTCTACCAGACCATCTCGGGCGAATATGTGGACATGGAGATCGAGGGTCAGTGGCTGGAGCGCGACGTGGTGCTGCGCCCCGACATGGCCACCGCCACGGCCGTGCCCTGGGCCGAGGATGCGACGCTGCAGGTGATCTGCGACCTGGAGACCCGCGAGGGCGCGCCGCTGCCGATCGCGCCGCGCAACGTGCTCAAGCGCGTCCTCGGCCTCTATGCCGAACGCGGCTGGCAGCCGGTGGTCGCGCCCGAGCTGGAGTTCTACCTCACCAAGCCCAATATCGACCCCAACGAACCGATCGAGCCGCCGCTCGGCCGCACCGGGCGCAAGGGCGCCAGCCGACAGGCCTATTCGATGGTGGCGGTCGATGAATATGGCGAGGTGATCGACACGATCTACGATTTCGCCGAGGCCCAGGGTCTGCAGATCGACACCGTGATCCAGGAGGGCGGCGCCGGCCAGATCGAGATCAACCTGCGCCACGGCGACCCGCTGTCGCTGGCCGACCAGGTGTTCTATTTCAAGCGAACGATCCGCGAGGCGGCGCTGAAGAACGGCGTCTTCGCCACCTTCATGGCCAAGCCGATGCGCGACGAGCCCGGCAGCGCCATGCATATCCACCAAAGCGTGATCGACCTTGCGTCCGGGCGGAACATCTTCTCCGCCGCGGATGGCGGCGAGACCGACGCCTTCCGCCATTTCATCGGAGGGTCGCAGGATTACCTGCTGTCGGCGGTGCCGCTGCTGGCGCCCTACGTCAATTCCTATCGCCGCTTCACCGCCGAGGGCATGAGCGCGCCGTCGAACCTGGAATGGGCCAGCGACAACCGCACCACCGGCCTGCGGATCCCGACCTCGGACGCGCAGGCGCGGCGGGTGGAGAACCGCGTGATCGGGATCGACTGCAACCCCTATCTGGCGATCGCCGCCAGTCTGGCCTGCGGCTATCTGGGCATGGTGAACCGCACCGCGCCGCGCCCGCCCGCCCAGCACGAGGTCTGGGAAAGCGAGGTCAGCCTGCCCGTGGTCCTGGGCGACGCCCTGGACCTGTTCGAGGAGGGCGCTGAGCTGCGCGCCGTTCTGGGCGAGGAGTTCTGCCAGCTCTACGGCGACATCAAACGCGCCGAATACGAGGAATACCAGCGCGAGATCTCGCCCTGGGAGCGTCAGCATCTGCTGCTGAACGCCTGAACCGATCTATCGAGGACCGAAGAGATGAAAGACATCACCAACCACCTGCCCACAGCCGAGCTTCAGGCGCTGGACGCCGCGCATCACATGCATCCCTTCACCGCCGGGGCGGCGCTTGCGGCCAAGGGCGCGCGGGTGATCACCGCGGCCAGCGGCGTCACCCTGACCGACAGCGAGGGCAACCAGATCCTCGACGCCATGGCGGGGTTGTGGTGCGTGAATATCGGCTATGGCCGTGACGATCTGGCCGAGGCCGCCGCCCGCCAGATGCGCCAGCTGCCCTATTACAACACCTTCTTCCAGACCACCCATGTGCCCGCCATCGCGCTCGCCGCGAAGCTGGCCGAACTGGCGCCGGGCGATCTGAACCATGTCTTCTTCGCCTCGGGCGGCTCGGACGCCAACGACACCAACGTGCGCCTGGTGCGCCATTACTGGGCGGCCAAGGGCAAGCCCGAGAAAAAGGTCATCATCAGCCGAAAGAACGCCTATCACGGCTCGACCATGGCCGGGGCCTCGCTGGGGGGCATGTCGGGCATGCACGCGCAGGGCGGTCTGCCGATCCCCGATATCGTGCATATCGACCAGCCGCACTGGTATGCCGAGGGCGGCGACATGACGCCCGAGGAATTCGGCCTGGCCCGCGCCCGCCAGCTGGAGCAGAAGATCGCCGAGCTGGGCGAGGACCGCGTCGCCGCCTTCATAGCCGAGCCGATCCAGGGCGCGGGCGGCGTGATCATCCCGCCCGAGACCTACTGGCCCGAGATCCAGCGCATCTGCGACGCGCATGAGATCCTGCTGATCGCCGACGAGGTGATCTGCGGTTTCGGCCGCACCGGCAACTGGTTCGGCTCGCAGACCTTCGACATCCGCCCGGATATCATGACCATCGCCAAGGGTCTCAGCTCCGGCTACGCGCCGATCGGCGGCTCGGTCGTCTGCGACGAGGTGGCCACAGTCGTGGCCGAGGCCGGCGAGTTCAACCACGGCTACACCTATTCGGGGCACCCGGTCTCGGCGGCGGTGGCGCTGGAGAACCTGCGTATCCTCGAAGAGGAGAAGATCGTCGAACATGCCCGCGACGTGGCCGCCCCCTACCTCAAGGCGAAATGGGAGGCGCTGGCCGATCACCCGCTGGTGGGCGAGGCGAAGATCTGCGGCATGATGGGTTCGATCGCGCTGACCCCGGACAAGGCCAGCCGCGCCGCGTTCAAGAACGGCCCCGGCCAGATAGGCCTGATCTGCCGCGACCATTGCTTCGGCAACAACCTGGTCATGCGCCATGTCGGCGACCGGATGATCATCGCGCCGCCGCTGGTGCTCCAGCCGTCGGATATCGACACGCTGATCGAACGTGCGATCCGGTCGCTGGACCAGACCCACGACAAGGCCCGGGCCGAGGGCCTTCTGGTCCCCGCCTGAGGGGGCTGCATGGACCTGCTGACCGCCAATGACCGCTCCGGCGAATACCCGCCGTCCTACTATGCCGCCGTGGCCGAGCCGCTGCCGCCCTGCGCCTCCGCGCGGGGCGCGCTGACGGCGGATGTCTGCGTGGTCGGCGGGGGCTTCACCGGGCTTTCCGCCGCGCTGCATCTGGCGCGGCGCGGCTATGACGTGGTGCTTCTGGAGGCGCAGCGCGTGGGCTTCGGCGCCTCGGGGCGCAACGGCGGGCAGGCGGGCACGGGGCAGCGCGTCGGACAGGACGCGTTGGAGCGGATGCTGGGACGCGAGGATGCCCGCGCCCTGTGGGACATGGGCCGCGACGCGGTGGCGCTGGTGCGGGAACTGGCGCGCGATCCGCTGGTCGATTGTCCCTTTCACGACGGCATCATCCATGCCGACCACCGCCGCCGCTACGTCCGGCATTCGCTCGACTACGCCAAGAAATTGCAGGACGACTACGGCTATGGCCTGATCCGCGGGCTGGAGCAGGAGGAGATGCGCCACCTCGTCGGCTCGCCCGCCTATTACGGCGGCGCGATCGACATGGGCGGCGGGCATCTCGACCCGCTGCGCTTCGCGCTGGGGCTGGCGCGGCTGGCGCAGGCGGCGGGTGTGCGGATTTTCGAGGACTCCAAGGTCACGCAGCTCGCCGAGGGCAGCCCGGCCGTCGTGACCACCGATCGGGCGCAGATCCGCGCCGGGCATGTCGTGCTGGCCTGCAACGGCTATCTCGGCGGGCTGGAGCCGCGGGTGGCCGCCCGCGTCATGCCCATCAACAATTTCATCCTCGCCACCGAGCCGATGGACGCGGACCGGCAGGAAAGCCTGATCCGCAACCACCACGCCGTCGCCGACAGCAAGTTCGTGGTGAATTACTTCCGCTTTTCCGAGGATCGCCGGCTGCTGTTTGGCGGCTCGGAATCCTACGGCTACCGCTTTCCGCGCGACATCGCGGCCAAGGTGCGCAAGCCGATGCTGGAGATATTCCCGCAGCTCCGCGAGACGCGCATCGACTACGCCTGGGGCGGCACGCTGGCGATCACCATGAACCGGATGCCGCATTTCGCGCGGCTCGCCGGCAACATCCTCAGCCTGTCGGGCTATTCCGGCCACGGGCTGGCGATGGCGACGCTGGCGGGGCGGATTGCGTCCGAGGCCGTCGCCGGGCAGGCCGAACGCTTCGACCTGATGGCGCGGGTGCCCAGTCCGCGCTTCCCTGGCGGCGCGGCGCTGCGCGCGCCGCTGCTGGTGCTGGCGATGGTCTGGTTTTCGCTGCGCGACCGGCTGTGAGGGTTCAGGTCGCCTTGCCGATCTCGCCCATGTGCAGGACCGGCGCGGCATCGATATCCTCGGCGTCCAGCATCGCGGCCACCCGCTCCAGCGCCGAGATCAGCATCGCCTGTTCCCAGTCATCCAGCGCCTCGAACTTGCGGACGTAGCGCTGCTGCAACGCATCCGGCGCCTTTTCGATGGTCTCCCGGCCCAGGTCGGTGACCACGATATGGGTCTGGCGGCGGTCGGTCTCGCTGCGCTGCCGCGTGACCATGCGCTGCGCCACCAGCTTGTCCACCAGCGAGGTCACCGTGGCCTGCGACACGCTCATCCGGCGCGAGATGTCCTTGGCGGTGCAGAAGCCGCTTTCGGCCACCACCTGAAGCACGCGGAACTGCGCGGCCGTCAGCCCCGCGGCCTTGGCGAGGTCGCGGCCGTACAGCTCGGTCGCGCGCAGGATGCGGCGCAGGGCGATGAGGCTGGTGTCCGTGCGGTCCATCTGGCGCTCCATGTGGGGACGTCTCGGTAGGCGATGCTGAGACCTTCGCAGAGCTTTGCGCCGCGTTCAATATCATGCGGCGGTATCATGCGGTGGTGGCGTGGAATTTGCATTTCAAAGCGAAAATCATTAGCAAAACTTCAAAAATATGCGCGTCTATAGCGCAAAAATGCCTATTTGCAGGGAAATAATGCTTAGACAGTTGAAATTTAAATCCGGATCATATATTTAGACAATCAAATGAAAAAGAGAGGTTTGATCCATTGCGTCAAATTACGGATATGTCCCGACCCGCCCGAGCCAGCCTGCGCAAACCGCGGGCCGAGGACGGCGCGGCGATCTGGTCGTTGATCCGGCGCTGCAAGCCGCTGGACGAGAACTCTATGTATTGCAACCTGATCCAGTGCGACCATTTCCGCGACACCTGCGTGGTGGCGGAGGTGGACGGCGCGATCGCGGGCTGGGTGTCGGGCCATGTCCTGCCCCATGATCCCGAGACGCTGTTCGTCTGGCAGGTCGCCGTCGCCGAGGAGGCGCGCGGCACCGGGCTGGGTTCGCGGATGCTGCGGGAGCTGCTGGGGCGCGACGCGTCCGAGGGCGTGCGCCGGCTGCAGACCACCATCACCGCCGACAACGATGCCTCGTGGGCGCTGTTCCGGCGATTCGCCGAGCGCATGGGCGGCGCGCTGGAGTCGGAGGCGCATTTCACCCGCGACACCCATTTCGACGGCCAGCACGCGACCGAGCACATGGTCACCATCACGATGGCCGAGCGGATGCGTAAGGCGGCATGAGCCTGCCGCGCCCGCCCATTCTTTCAATCCCTCTCCCCAAAGGAGTCTCCATGTCGACTGACACGTCAGCCGAAACTACCATTTTCAAGCGCCGCGAATCCGAGGCGCGCAGCTATTGCCGTGGATTTGACACGGTGTTCACCTCTGCCCAGGGCTCGGAAATGACCGATGCCAGGGGGCGCCGCTATATCGATTTCCTCGCCGGCTGTTCCTCGCTGAACTACGGCCATAACGACCCGGACATGAAATCCGCTCTGATCGACCATATCGGCAGCGATGGCATCGCCCATGGCCTCGACCTGCATACCGAGACCAAGGCCGCTTTCCTTGAGGCGTTCGAGACCCATATCCTCAAGCCGCGTGGCATGGCCCACAAGGTGATGTTCACCGGCCCCACCGGCGCCAACGCCGTCGAGGCCGCGATGAAACTCGCGCGCAAGGTGACGGGGCGGACCAACATCGTGGCCTTCACCAACGGCTTTCACGGCGTGACCCTGGGCGCGCTGGCCGCGACCGGCAACAGCTATCACCGCGGCGGCGCGGGGATGACGCTGAACGGCGTCACCCGGATGCCCTTTGACGGCTACATGGGCGACGGCGTCGATACCGCCGACCTGCTGGAGAAGATGCTGGGCGACCGCTCCAGCGGCATGGACGCCCCGGCGGCGATCATGTTCGAGACCGTGCAGGGCGAGGGCGGGCTGAACGCCGCGCGCCCCGAATGGGTCCGCCGCGTGGCCAAGCTCGCCCGCGACCACGGTGCGCTGCTGATCATCGACGACATCCAGGCCGGCTGCGGCCGCACCGGCAGCTTCTTTTCCTTCGAGGAGATGGGCGTGACGCCGGATATCGTGACCATGGCAAAATCGGTTTCCGGCTTCGGCCTGCCGATGGCCTTGATGCTGGTGCGCCCCGAGCATGACGTGTTCGGCCCGGCCGAGCATAACGGCACCTTCCGCGGCAATACCCATGCCTTCGTTACCGCCCGCGTGGCGATCGAGAAGTTCTGGTCCGACCGCGCCTTCCAGGATCGCCTCGCCGCCAAGGCGCTGGTCCTGACCACCGCGCTGGGCGAACTGGCGCAGATGGTCCCCGGCGCCGTTCTCAAGGGCCGTGGCCTGATGCAGGGCGTCGATGTCGGCTCGGGCGAGCTGGCGGCGGAGATCTGCGCGCGCGCCTTCGAAAAGGGCCTGATCATCGAGACCTCGGGCCCCGAGGATCAGGTGGTCAAGGTGCTTGCCCCGCTGACCACGCCGGACGAGACCTTCCGCAAGGGGCTCAACATCCTGCTGGATGTGGCCCGCGACGTGACGACCCAGGCCAAGATCGCAGCGGAGTAAGACCAGATGATCGTGCGTGACCTCAACGAACTGAAAAACACCGACCGCGCCGTTTCGGATGCACAGTGGACCTCGGTCCGGATGCTGCTGGCCGATGATGGGATGGGGTTCAGCTTCCACATCACTTATCTTGAGGCCGGCTCCGAACACGAGTTCGAATACAAGAACCATTTCGAGAGCGTCTTCTGCATGCAGGGCAAGGGCTCGATCACCGATCTGAAGACCGGCAAGACCCACCAGATCAAGCCCGGCGTCATGTATGCGCTGAACGAGCATGACCGCCACATCCTGCGCGCCGAGGAGGAGCTGGTGATGGCCTGCGTGTTCAACCCGCCCGTCACCGGCAAAGAGGTGCACCAGGCCGACGGCTCCTACGCCCTCGTCGACAGTTGAAGAAAAGGGTCCGGCCGCCGTGCCGGGCAGATCACATGACCTTCCCCGAACATTCCGTCGAGAAGATCGGCGGCACATCCATGAGCCGTGTCCGCGACCTCAGGGACACGCTCTTCATCGGCTCGCGCGAGGGGGCCGACCTCTACCACCGAATCTTCGTGGTGTCGGCCTTCGGCGGCATCACAAACCTGCTGCTGGAGCACAAGAAGACCGGCGCGCCGGGCGTCTATGCGTTGTTCGCCAACGCCGACAACGACCACGGCTGGCTCGATGCGCTGACCCGGGTGGCCGAGGCCATGGTCGCGGCGCATGAAAAGGTGCTCGACCACCCGGCCGACCTGTCGGCGGCGGGCGAGTTCGTCCGCGAGCGGATCGAAGGCGCGCGCAGCTGCCTGTTCGACCTTCAGCGCCTGTGCTCCTACGGCCATTTCCGCCTGTCCGACCACATGCTGGTGATCCGCGAGCTGCTGTCGGGCCTGGGCGAGGCGCATTCGGCCTTCGTCACCGCAGCCCTGCTGCAGCGCGCGGGGGTGAACGCGCGTTTCATCGACCTGAGCGGCTGGCGCGACGAGGGGGAATACGACCTCGACGCGCGCATCCGCACGGCCTTCGAGGGCGTGGATCTGAGCGCCGAGCTGCCAATTGTCACCGGTTACGCGCAATGCAGCGAGGGGCTGATGCGCGAGTTCGACCGCGGCTATTCCGAGGTGACCTTCTCGCGGCTGGCGGCGCTGACCGGCGCCCGCGAGGCGATCATCCACAAGGAATTCCACCTCTCCTCGGCCGATCCGAAGCTGGTCGGCGAGGGCGCCGTGCGCAAGCTGGGCCACACCAATTACGACGTGGCCGACCAGCTGTCGAACATGGGGATGGAGGCGATCCACCCCAAGGCGGCCAAGACCCTGCGCCAGGCCGACGTGCCGCTGCGGGTGACCAATGCCTTCGACCCGGGCGATCCGGGCACGCTGATCGACGACAAGCCGGCCGATGCGCCGGCGGTGGAGATCGTGACGGGCCTCGACGTGATGGCGCTGGAGCTGTTCGAGCAGGACATGGTGGGCGTGAAGGGCTACGACGCGGCCTTCCTCGAGGCGCTGCGCCGCCACGACCTGCGGATCGTGTCCAAGACCTCGAACGCCAACACCATCACCCATTATGTAGAGGCCTCGCTCAAGGCCGTGCGCCGCGTGGCGCGCGAGCTGGAGCGCCAGTTCCCCTCGGCCACGCTGACCGTGCGGGCGCTCTCCATCGCCTCGGCGATCGGGCGCGACCTGTCGGGGCTGTCGGTGCTCACCCGCGGGCTTGTGGCGCTGGCCGACAGCGGGATCGAGGTGATCGCGGCGCAACAGACCTCGCGCAATGTGGACGTCCAGTTCATGGTCGAGCGCGATCAGCTGAAACCCGCGATCCACGCGCTGCACAACGAACTGCTGCCGGCGGCCGAAAGCGCGCCGCAGAAGCGCGCGGCCTGACCGCGGCCGCCCCCGCCCCATGACGGATGGGGCGCGGGGGCGGCGGCGCGGCCCCTATTTGGTGAGGATCAGCTTGCCCGCCCGCGTGATGCGTAGCGTATAGATCTTGTCGTCCAGCACGATGCGGGCCTGTCCCTGTCCCCGCGTCAGATCCCGGGCATCGTAATGCGGGAAAGGCTCCGCGTCGCCCGCCGCGAGCGGAGCGGTGATATGCATCGTCATCGTCACGTTCTCCCTTTTTCCTCGAAACGGTCGAGAAACCATTCGAGATCAAGCGCCGGTGGCAGCGGACCCAGCCCCAGTTCGTGCAACAGGTCTGTCCGGTCCGACCTGCGGTCCGCGTCAGTGGATGTTTCGCCGCTCCGCTCGTTGTCCCGTATCCGCATCGTGAAAGCCTCGATTTTCTGTTTCGGGCTTCCCTGCGGCGGCGCAGGGTGGCTGGAATGAGCAAAGGCTGAGTGATTTAATCGGATTTGTCAATCCGTTCCCTGGCGGTGCGCCCGCGCGGCGCTGCGCCGGGCGCGCGACCTTGACTTCGCGCCCCTGCCGGGCCTTCATCGCTCCTGCACGCCTCTCAGGCCGGAGCCGCCATGCCGATCGCCCTGCTGCTCGCCATCGTCCTCGCGCTGATCCTGCTCAACGGGTTCTTCGCCATGGCCGAGATGGCGATCGTGGCCGCGACCGAGACCCGCCTGGCCGAGCGCGCGCGCCGGGGCTCGCGCGGGGCGGTCCAGGCGCTGCGGCTGATGCAGCAGCCGGGGCGGTTCCTGTCGTCGGTGCAGACCGGGATCACGCTGGTCGGGGTCCTCGCCTCGGCCTTTTCCGGGGCAACCATCGCGGCGCGTTTCGGGTCGCGGCTGGATGCCGTCGCGTGGATCGCCCCGCATGGCGAGACCGTGGCCTTCGTGGGCGTGGTGGCCGCGATCACCTTCGCCTCGGTGGTGCTGGGCGAGCTGGTGCCCAAGCGCATCGCGCTGTCCGATCCCGAGGCCATCGCCGTGCTCGTCGCGCCGCCGCTGGCGCTGCTCTCGGCGCTGTTGCGGCCCGCGGCGTGGCTGCTCAACGGCAGCAGCGAGGCGCTCCTGCGCCTGATGCGCATCCCCGAGGGCACCCGCGACCGTGCCACCGAGGAGGACCTGCGCCACCTGCTGGCCGAGGCCACCCGCGCGCACTCCATCGACCCCGAGGAAGAGGCGATGGTGCAACGCGTGATCCGCCTCGCCGACCGGTCGGTGCAGACCATCATGACCCCGCGGATCGAGGTGGTCTGGGCCGATCTCGACGCGCCCGCGGAGGAGGCCGCGCGCCAGATCGCGACCGCGCCCCATGCCCGCGTGGTCGCCGCGCGCGGCAGCATCGACCGGGCCGAGGGCGCGATCCGGGTGCGCGATCTGGCCCGTGCCCTGATCGACGGGCCTGTCCCCGCGCTCAGCGCGCTTGTCCGCCCCGTCGCCATCCTGCCCGACACCGCCAGCATCGTCGCCGCGCTGGCGGCCTTCCGGCAGACGCCCACCCATATCGCGCTGGTGATCGACGAGCACGGCGGGCTGCAGGGCATCGTGACCCCCACCGACATCCTCGAGGCGATCGCCGGCGCGCTGGCCGAGGACCGCGAACCGGCCGAGCCGCTGATCCGCCCCCATTCGGGCGGCTATCTCGTTGATGGGCGCACGCCGGTCGATGAGCTCCGCACCCGGCTGGGGATCGCGCCCGAGGTCAGCGCCGACATCCAGTCGGCCGCCGGCCTGGTGATGGACCGGCTGGGGCATCTGCCCGCCGAGGGCGACGAGGTCTCCATCGCCGGCTGGCGGTTCGAGGTGCTGGATATGGACGGGCGGCGCATCGACAAGCTGTTTCTGCGCGCGCCGCGCGAAAATGCGGACTGAGATCGCCCCTTGCGGGCTTGACGGGCAGGCGCGATGATGGGGCCGGCAGATCGAAAGCGCAGCCCATGACCGAGACCGAAACGGCAGCAGCGCCCCCGGCCGCAGAGGCGCCGACCGGCCGCATCACCGCGATCCGCGGCGCGGTGGTCGAGGTGCGTTTCTCAGGCCCTGCCCCGGCGATCAACACCCGCCTGCTGGCCGGCCCCCGCGGCGCCTGCGTGATCGAGGTGGCGACCCTGATCGACCGGCACACCGTGCGCGGGCTGGTGCTGAACCCGGCCGAGCGCGTCGCGCTGGGCATGGCCGTGACCGACACCGGCGGGCCGCTTCAGGCGCCGGTGGGCGAGGGTGTGCTGGGCCGGATGATCGACGTGTTCGGCCATCCGCTCGACGGCAAGGGGCCGCTGGAGAACGTGCAATACGCCCCCATCCACCGCCCTCCGGTGCCTCTGACCCGGCGCCGCCCGGGCGGCGAGATCTTCCAGACCGGGATCAAGGCGATCGACCTGCTGTCGCCGATCGAGAGGGGCGGCAAGGCAGGGCTGTTCGGCGGCGCGGGCGTGGGAAAGACCGTCCTGATCACCGAGATCATCCACAACATGGTCGCCGAATACGAGGGGGTCAGCCTGTTCTGCGGCATCGGCGAACGCTGCCGCGAAGCCGAGGAGCTCTATCGCGAGATGCGCGCCAGCGGCGTGCTGGACGGCGCGGTGCTGGTCTTTGGCCAGATGAACGAATCCCCCGGCGCGCGGTTCCGCGTGGGGCACACCGCCCTGACCATCGCCGAGCATTTCCGAGACGCCCAGCACCGCGACGTGCTGGTGCTGATCGACAATATCTTCCGCTTCGTGCAGGCGGGGGCGGAGGTGTCCGGCCTTCTGGGCAACATCCCCTCGCGGGTGGGCTACCAGCCGACGCTGGGCTCGGAGCTGGGCGCGCTGGAGGAGCGGATCTGCAACACTGACGCCGGCGCGATCACCTCGATCCAGGCAGTTTATGTGCCGGCCGACGATTTCACCGACCCCGCGGCGACGCATGTGTTCTCGCATCTGTCGGCCTCGGTCGCGCTGTCGCGCAAGCGAGCGAGCGAGGGGCTCTATCCCGCCATCGACCCGCTGAAATCGGCCTCCAAGATGCTGACGCCCGGCACCGTCTCCGACCGCCATTACGACGTGGCCCGCGCCGTGCGGCGGGAACTCGCGGAATACGAGGCGCTGTCCGACATCATCGCCATGCTAGGGCTGGAGGAACTGTCCGAGGCCGACCGCGCCACTGTTGCCCGCGCCCGCCGGCTGGAACGGTTCCTCACCCAGCCCTTCTTCACCACCGAGCAGTTCACCGGCCTGCCCGGCCGCCTCGTGCCGCTGGAGGACACGCTGGAGGGCTGCGCGCGCATCCTGTCGGGGGCGCTGTCGCACCTGCCTGAAAGCGCATTCTACATGGCAGGCACCATCGCCGAGGTTGAGGCCCGCGCGGCGGAGGCGGCGGCATGAGGCTGATTGTGCTCACGCCCGACGAACACCTGTTCGACGGGCCGGTCTCCAAGGTGGTGGCGGAGGCGACCAACGGCGCCTTCGGCCTGCTGGAGCGGCATATCGACATGACCGCGCCGCTGGTGCCTGGCGTGCTGGTCTATACCGACGCGGCGGGCGAGACCGGCTATTTCGGCGTGGACGAGGGGCTGCTGGTAAAATGCGGCGGCACGGTCTCGGTCGCCGTGCGCCGCGCGGTGCGGGGCCGCCACCTGGACGAGCTGCGCCGCCGCGTGCGGGCCGAGTTCCTGGCCGTGGACGAGCACGAGCGGGTCGCGCGCAGCGCGCTGGCGCGACTGGAGGCGGGCGTCGTGCGCCGGATGCTGGAGCTGGAGCGGGGCGAATGAACGAGAGCGACCGCACCGACAAGGCCGACGCCATCGCGCGCAAGGCCGAACGCAAGGAGGCCGCCGAAAAGCGTGGCACCGGGCGCGGTGTCTGGTTCGGCTTCGGCATGTTCGGGCTGGTGGGCTGGGCGGTTGCGGTGCCGACGCTGCTGGGCATCGCGCTGGGGGTCTGGCTGGACCGGGTGGTGCCGGGTAGGTTTTCATGGACGCTGGCGCTGCTGCTGGCCGGCGTGGCGCTGGGCTGCCTGAATGCCTGGTGGTGGATCAACAGGGAGAGCCGCGATGACTGACAATCTGACCCTTTTCGCCGGGCTGGCGCTGGCGCTGATCGCGGGCGCGGCCTTTGGCGCGCTCTATCTTCGGATGCTCTGGCGCGGCACGCGGCGGCTGGCGGCGGGCGAGGCCAGCCCGGCCAAACTGGCGCTGTCCTTCGCGCTGCGGATGGGGCTGGCGCTGGCCGCTCTCGCGTTGGCGCTGATGGCCGGGGCCGGGGCGGGTCACCTGCTGGCCGCGGCGCTTGGTTTCACGCTGATGCGCCACGTCCTGGTTCGCCGGGTGAAACGGCGGGGGGAGGTCCATGGACATCAGCCCTGACGCCTGGATCGTCTTCCACATCGGCCCGGTGCCGGTCAGCGCCACCATCGTCTTCACCTGGGGGGTCATGGCGCTGCTGGTGCTGTCGGCGCTGCTGGTGCGGCTGCGGCTGTCGTCCTCGGGCGAGCTGACCCGCTGGCAGAACCTGTGGGAGGCGGTGATCGACACCATGCGCGCCCAGATCCGCGAGGTCAGCGGACAGGAGCCCGGCCCCTACCTGCCCTTCGTGGGCACGCTGTTCGTGTTCATCGCGGTCTCGAACATCCTGGCCGTGGTGCCGGGCTACGCGGCGCCAACTGGATCGCTGTCCACCACCACGGCGCTGGCGCTGTGCGTGCTGATCGCGGTGCCGCTGTTCGGGTTGGCGCGGCGCGGGCTGGGCGGCTACCTGCGCTCCTATATCCAGCCGACGCCGCTGATGGCGCCCTTCAACGTCATCGGAGAGATGTCGCGCACCATCGCGCTGGCCATCCGCCTCTATGGCAACGTGATGAGCGGCACGGTGATCGCGGGCATCCTGATTTCCATCGCGCCGTTCTTCTTCCCCGTCCTGATGCAGTTGCTGGGTCTGCTGACCGGGGTAATCCAAGCCTATATCTTCGCCATCCTCGCGATGGTCTACATCGCCTCGGCCACGCGCGGCCGCGCGGGGGCGGGGGCAGAGAAAGGAAACCGACATGATTGACGCAACCCTGATCGGGCTGGTCTCGATCGTGACCGCGGGGCTGACCATCGCCATCGGCTCGATCGGCCCGGCGCTGGGCGAGGCGCGCACCGCCTCGCAGGCGCTGGCCGCGATCGCGCAGCAGCCCGACGAGGCCAACGTGATCACCCGCACCCTGTTCGTCAGCCTGGCGATGATCGAATCCACCGCGATCTATTGTTTCGTGGTGGCGATGATCCTGATCTTCGCCAACCCGTTCTGGGACGCGGCACTGGCCGCGGGGGCGGCCGGGGGCTAGGTCATGCAGATCGACTGGATCACCGTCGCCGCGCAGATCGTGAACTTCCTGGTTCTGGTCTGGCTGCTGCAGCGCCTGCTCTACCGCCCGGTGACGCGGGCGATGGGGCAGCGCGCGGCGGCGATCCGCGCGCAGTTCGACGAGGCCGCGCGCCGCGAGGCCGAGGCCGAGGCGGAGGCTGAGCGCCTGCGCCTGGCCCGGCAGGAGCTGGAGCTGCAGCGCGCCCGGATGCTGGCCGCCGCCGAGGCCGAGGCGCATGAGTTGCGCCAGCGGCTGGAGGCCGAGGCCCGCGAGGCGGTGGCCGGCCGCCGCGCCGCCTGGGAGGACCAGCTGAGCCGCGAGCAGGCGGCCTTCCTGTCGGATCTGCAGCGCGAGGCGGCGGGCCATGTGGCGCGGCTGTCGCGCCGGGTGCTGCGCGACCTGGCCGGTGCCGATCTGGAGCAGACCATCGCCGGGATCTTCCTCGCGCGTCTGGCCGCGCTGGAGGGGGAGGCGCTGGAAAACCTGCGCCTCGCGGCGCGGGGCGCGGGCGGGGCGGCGACGGTCTCCAGCGCTTTCGACCTGCCCGAGGCGTTGCGCGACAGGGTGACGGCGGCGGTCCGCGACCGGATCGCGGCCGGGCTGCCGGTGACGTTCGAAACCGATCCCGAGATGATCTGCGGCCTGCGACTGAAGGTGCGCGGCCAGACCCTGCAATGGAGCGTCGATGCCTATCTCGACGATCTCGAGGAGGAGATGGCCGAGGTGCTGGAGCGCTCAGGCGCGCTCGATGCGATGAACGGGGCGGGCTAGGTCATGGGCGTGCTTGACGGGTTTGCGGGGCGGATCATCGCGGGGCTCGACGCGGGGCTGGCGGCGCATGGCGCCGCGCTCAGGACCGAACAGATCGGCACCGTCACCAGCGTCGCCGCCGGCATCGCCGAGGTCGAGGGGTTCTCGGAACTCACCGCGGATGAGCTGATCGCCTTTCCCGGCGGGATGATGGGCGCGGCCACCGACATCACCGAGGAACGCGCCGGGTTGATCCTGTTCGGCCCGGCCGAGACCCTGCACGTCGGCGCCGAGGCGCGGCGCACGGGCCGGGTGATCGACGTGCCGGTGGGGCGCGCGCTGCTCGGCCGGGTGGTCGATGCGCTGGGCCAGCCGCTGGACGGGCGCGGCCCGGTGCGCGCCGCCGCCCGCTGGCCGGTGGAACGCCCGGCGCCCGCCATCCTCGACCGCGCCCCGGTTGAGGTGCCGCTGCAGACCGGGATCAAGGCGATCGACGCCGCCATTCCCATCGGGCGCGGTCAGCGAGAACTGATCATCGGCGACCGCCAGACCGGCAAGACCGCCATCGCGGTCAGCGCCATCCTCAACCATCAGGCCGGGCGGCCCGGCGGCCTTGGTCCCGCCTCCCATCCCGGCCTGTGCGTCTATTGCGCCGTGGGCCAGCGCGCCTCGGGCGTGGCGCGGGTGATCGAGACGCTGCGCCGCGAGGGCGCGCTCGCGCGCACCGTGGTCGTGGTGGCGGGCAGCGAGGACGCGCCGGGCCTGCAATTCATCGCGCCCTATGCCGCGACCGCGATCGCGGAATGGTTCATGGCCCGCGGCGAGGACGTGCTGATCGTGCATGACGACCTGACCCGCCACGCCCGCGCCTATCGCGAGCTGTCGCTGCTGCTGCGCCGCCCGCCGGGGCGCGAGGCCTATCCCGGCGACATTTTCTACATCCATTCCCGCCTGCTGGAGCGCGCAACCCGGTTGCGCCCCGATCTGGGCGGCGGCTCGCTGACCGCGCTGCCGGTGATCGAGACCCAGGCGCAGAACATCTCGGCCTATATCCCGACCAACCTGATCTCGATCACCGACGGGCAGGTCTATCTCTCGCCGGATCTGTTCGAGAAGGGGCAGCTGCCCGCCATCGACATCGGCAAGTCGGTCAGCCGGGTCGGGGCCAAGGCGCAGCTTCCGGCCTACCGCGCGGTGGCGGGCGACCTGCGCCTGTCCTTCGCCCAGTTCGAGGAGCTGGAGGTCTTCTCGCGGTTCGGCACGCGGCTCGACGAGGACACCCGGCTGAAGCTCGCCCGCGGCCGGCTGGTGCGCGCGGCCCTGCGTCAGCGCGAGGATGAACGCCCCGCCCCGCCCGAGCAGATCGCCGTGCTGCTGGCCGCGACGCGCGGCATGCTGGACGACTGGCCGCCCGAGCGGATGCGCGAGGCCGAGCAGGCCATCGCCACCGCCATCCGCCAGCGCGCGGGCCTGGCCTGCCGCCGGATCGAGGATGGCGAACCCTTCACCGAGGCCGACCGCGAGGCGCTGATCCAGGCCGCCCGCGCGGCGCTGGCGCATCTGGCACCGGAGGGCGGCGATGGAGACGCTTGAGGCGCTGCAGCGGCGCATCGCCACCAGCCGCGACCTGCAATCCATCGTGCGGACGATGAAGACGCTGTCGGCGGTGACCATCCGGCGCTGCGAACGCGCCAGCCACGCCGTGCGCGCCTATGACGAGACGGTGGATCTGGGGCTGCAGATCCTGCTGCGCGACCCGGAGGTGGCCGCGCGCGCCCTGCGCGCGTCCGAGGCCGCGGCGGCGCAGGGGCCGGTGGGGCTGATCGTGCTGGGCTCGGATCACGGGCTGTGCGGGCGGTTCAACGATGTCGCGGTGGGCGCGGCGCTGACGGATATCGCCGAACATGGGCCGCCCGCGCAGGTGGCCGCGGTCGGCATGCGCGCGGCCGACCTGCTGGAGGGCGCCGGCTACCCGCCGGGGGTGATCTACGGCACGCCGGGCTCGGTCGCGGGCATCCGCGAGACCACCGGCGCGCTGCTGGCGCTGGCCGATGCCTGGCGGCACGATCGCGGCATCGCGCGGGTCCGCATCGCCCATGCGGTGCAGACCGCAGAGGCCCCTGCGCGCCCGGTGGCGATGGCGCTTCTGCCGGTCTCGCCGGCTTATATCCGCCACCAGGCGGGCCGCCCCTGGCCCTCGCGCCGCCTGCCTACCTACAGCGAGAGCCGCGAGGTGATGCTGACCCGGCTGATCCGCGAGCATGTCTTCGTGCGCATCTACCGCGCCCTCGCCGAGGCCCAGACCAGCGAGCACGCCTCGCGCCTGACGGCCATGCAGTCGGCCGAGCGCGGCATCCGCGACCACCTCGCCGAGATGGACGCCGCCTATCGCCACCGCCGGCAGGAGCAGATCACCACCGAAATGCTGGATGTCGTCGCCGGCGCCGCCGCATTGGAGGGGCGCTAGCGCAGCCGAATCTTGCGGTCGCGGCACAAAACGTGTTCGCTGGGTCCAAAGGGTCGAGCGGAGGAGAAAACATGGCGCCGGAAGCTGGCAAACCCCTGGAGGCATCCGAACTTTCCCGCGGGGTGCTGGACGCCGCGCTGGAGTTCGAGACCACCGGCGATCTCGAACCGCTTGAGGACTGGCCCGGCCAGGAACGCGCGCTCGACGCGCTGCGGATGGCCGCCGAAAGCCGGTTTTCGGATTTCAACCTGTTCGTGCTGGGCAATCCCGGCACCGGGCGGCGCAGCGCGGTGCGCGCGCTGCTGTCCGGCGCGGCCGAGAGCCTGCCGCGGCCGAGCGATTGGGTCTATGTCAACGATTTCGACGATCCGCGCCGGCCGCGCGCGATGGATCTGCCGCCGGGACGGGCGATGGTGCTCAAGGCGGCGGTGGAGAAACTGATCGACGATCTCGCCAACGAGATCCCGGCGGTCTTCGAATCCGAGGATTACCAGGCCCGCCGCCGCGCCATCGAAGAGTCCTATTCCGACCGTCAGGAACAGGCGATGGGCGAACTGGCCGAAAAAGCCCGCGCCCGCGGCGTGGCGATCATGCGCACGCCGATGGGCTTCGGCGTGGCCGCCCGCCAGGGCGAGGAGATCCTCACACCCGAAGCCTATCACGACCTGCCCGAAGACACCCGCGAGCGGATCGACGCCGCCATGGCCGAGATCAGCGCCGAACTCGAAGAGATCCTCGGGCAGGTGCCCAAGGGCATGAAGGCGCAGCGCCGCGAGGTCGAGGCGCTGAATGTCGAGATGACCGAACACGTCGTCGACGACGCCCTGTCTGAGGTGAAGGCCGAATTTGCCGGGGAGGACAACGCCCTGCGGTTCCTCGAGGCCATGCGCGACGACATCATCGAGAATGCCGATCTGTTCCTGATCCGGGAGGACGGCGCGACCGCCGGGGCCTTCCCCGTCGCCACCACCAAGCATTACGCCAAGCCGCAGTTCCGGCGCTACGCCGTGAACGTGATGGTCTCGCAACCCCACACGAACGGCCACGGCGCCCCCGTGGTCGAAGAGAGCCTGCCGACGCTGGCCAACCTGATCGGGCGGATCGAATACGCCGCCGAGCAAGGCGCGCTGGTGACCAATTTCACCATGATCCGCGCCGGTGCGCTGCACCGCGCCAACGGCGGGTTCCTGGTGCTGGACGCGCGCCAGGTGCTGATCGAGCCCTTCGCCTGGGACGCGCTGAAACGCGCCCTGCGCAGCGGCGAGATCTCGATCTTCTCGGCCGGCGAGCGGCTGAGCCTGATCTCGACCGAGACGCTGGAGCCCGACCCGATCCCGCTGAAGTTGCGGGTGGTGCTGGTGGGCGAGCGGATGCTCTACTACATGCTGACCGCGTTCGACCCGGAATTCGCCGAGCTGTTCAAGATCGAGGCCGATTTCGACGACCGCATGCCGCGCGACGTCGACAGCGCGAAGCTTTTTGCCCGGCTCGCGGGCACCATCGCCCGGCGCGAGGACCTGCGCCCGCTGGATGCCCCCGGCGTCCGTCGGCTGCTGCTGGAGAGCACCCGCCTCTCGGACGACGCGGAGCGGTTCAGCCTGAACCTCGGCCGGCTTTCGGACATCCTGCGCGAGGCCGACCACTGGGCCGGGGGCGCCGGTTCCGAGACCATCGGCGCCCCGCATATCGACAGCGCCATCGAGGCGGCCGAGCGCCGGGCGGGACGTTTGCGCGAACTCAGCCAGGAGATGATCCATCGCGGGACGCTGATGATCGATACCGACGGCGCGCATGTCGGCCAGATCAACGCGCTGTCGGTGCTGGAGATCGGCAAGAGCCGTTTCGGCCGCCCCTCGCGTGTCAGCGCGCGGGTGCGCGTGGGCAGCGGCAAGGTCGTGGATATCGAGCGCGAGACCGAATTGGGCGGCCCGCTGCATTCCAAGGGGGTGATGATCCTGTCGGGCTACCTCGCCGGGCAATACGCGCCCGAAGAGCCGATGTCGCTCTGGGCGAGTCTGGTGTTCGAGCAGAGCTATGGCGGCATCGACGGCGACAGCGCCTCGGCGGCGGAGCTGTTCGCGCTGCTCTCGGCGCTCTCGGAGCTGCCGATCGACCAGAGCTTCGCGGTGACCGGGTCGGTCAACCAGTTCGGCGACATCCAGGCCATCGGCGGGGTCAACGAAAAGATCGAGGGCTTCTTCGATGTCTGCGCCGCGCGCGGGCTGACCGGGCGGCAGGCGGTGCTGATCCCGGAGACCAACATCAAGCATCTGGTGCTGCGCCGGCGCGTGGTCGAGGCGGTCGAGTCCGGGCAGTTCCGAATCATCCCGATCGCCACGATCGACCAGGGGATTGCCCATCTGACCGGCCGCGATGCGGGCGCGCGGGGGGCCGATGGCCGGTTCCCGGAGGGCAGCGTCAATGCGCTGGTCGAGGCGCGTCTGCAAGCCTTCGCCGAGACCCGCCGGAGCTTCGGCCTGAGGAACGGGCAGGAGAAGGGCAAGCCATGACCGTGGTTCGGGTGATCCTCAGCGCGACCAGCTTCGCCGAGGCGCGCGATGCGCTGGCGCTGGCGACCGAGATCGCCGCCGAGATGAATGGCGACCTGCAGGGCCTGCTGATCGAACAGGAGGCCGTGGTGACCCTGACCAGGTTGCCGGCGGCGCGGCTGATCGGCTCGCACGGCCGCGCGCTGGGCGGGATCGACCCGGCCGGAATGGCGGCCGCCTTCCGCGGCGATGCCCGCCGCTTCGAGGCCGAGCTGGCCCGTGCGGCCGAGGCGGCGGCGCTGCGCTGGTCGTTCCGGCACAAGCGCGGGCAAGTTGGCGAAATCCTCGAAGAGATGCTGCAGGCGGGCACGTTGCTGGTGGCCTGCGGCGCGCCGCGCCGCGCGCCGCTGCGCGAGGTCGTGCTCGTGCTCGGCGCGGATGGCGATATGGCGCTGGCCCGGCTCGCGGCCGCCCAGGCGGCCCGCATCGGTCGGCCGCTGCGCCTGCTGCTGCCCCCCGGCGCCGAGCCGCCGCCGGATCTCGCGCCCACCGTCATCGAACGTTTCGCCGACGAACCGGCGCTACGTGCGCGGATCGCCGCGCTCGACCCGCGCAGCCTGCTGTTCGCCGAGGCCGGCAGCCTGGCCAAGATCGCCCAGGAAGCGCGTTGCACCTGCATCCTGCGGGTGCCCTGAGCCTGCGGCCCCCGAGGGCGGCGGCGCGGCGATGCCCCCGAAACGAAAAGCGCGGCCCGGGCAAGGGCCGCGCTTTCCATTTTTCGAGGGGGCGCCGGGTGCCGCCCGGGTCAGGTCTTGAACAGCCGGTAGATCGCCGGGATCACCAGCACCGTCAGCGCCGTCGAGGACAGCAGCCCGAACAGCAGCGAGATCGCCAGACCCTGGAAGATCGGGTCGGCCAGGATCACCACCGCGCCGATCATCGCTGCGATGGCGGTCAGCAGGATCGGCTTGAACCGGGTCGCCCCGGCCTCGATCAGGATGTCAACGGTCACCCGGCGCTCGGGGTCGGCGTGGCGGATGAAATCAACCAGCAGGATCGAGTTCCGCACGATGATCCCCGCCAGCGCGATGAAGCCGATCATCGACGTCGCCGAGAACGGCGCGTCGAACAGCCAGTGCCCGGCCATGATGCCGAGGAAGGTCAGCGGCACCGGCGTCAGGATCACCAGCGGCAGGCGGAAACTGCCGAACTGCGCCACGACGAGGATGTAGATCCCCAGCAGCGCCACGCCGAAGGCCGCGCCCATGTCGCGGAAGGTGACCCAGGTTACCTCCCATTCGCCGTCCCACAGCAGCACCGGCTCTTCGGTGGTGACGGGCTGGCCGTGCAGTTTGACCTGGGGCTTCAGCCCCTCGTCCCATTCCATCGCGTCCAGCCGGTCAGCCACCGCCAGCATGCCGTAGAGCGGCGCCTCGAATTCGCCGGCCAGTTCGCCCGTGACCATGATCACGTCATAGCCGTTGTGGCGGAAAATCGGCGCCGAGGCGCGTTCCTCGGTGACCTGCACGACATCGCCCAGCTCGACGATGCCGCGGCCGCCGGGGATGGCGTTGGCCGGCACCGGGGTCGACAGCGCGCGTTCGTCGATCACCCGGTCGCCGCGTTCGCGGGCGACCACGATCGGGATCGGCCGGCGGCCCTTGCCGCGGTGGGAATAGCCCACCGTGGTCGCGCCGTTCAGCAGGCGCAGCGTCTGTAGCGCGTCGCTTTCCTGGACGCGGAAGAAATCCATGTCGCTGGCGGAAAGCTCGGCGCGCAGGCGGCGCGGCTGGGTGCCGTAATTGTCGTCCACGTCGACGACGAAGGGCACGTCCTCGAACGCGGCGCGGACCTTGGCCGCGACCTGCCGCCGTGTCTCGGCGTCGGGGCCGTAGATCTCGGCCAGCAGGGTCGAGATCACCGGCGGGCCCGGCGGCGGCTCGACCACCTTCAGGACGGTGCCCTTGGGGATGTCCAGCTCACGCAGGCGCTCGCGCAGCTCCAGCGCGATATCGTGGCTGGTGCGCTCGCGCTCTCCCTTGGGGGTGAGGTTGAGCTGCACCTCGCCCATCTCCGGGCTCTGGCGCAGGTAGTAGTGGCGCACCAGCCCGTTGAAGTTGAACGGCGCCGCGGTGCCGGCGTGGGTCTGCGCCGAGATCACCTCAGGCAGATCCAGCGCCAGCCGCGCGGCCGCCTGCGCCACGGCATCGGTCGCCTCGACCGAGGCGCCCTCGGGCAGGTCGATCACCACCGCCAGTTCCGACTTGTTGTCGAAGGGCAGCAGCTTGACCGTCACGTCGCGGGTGTAGAGCGCCGCCAGAGAGCCGAAGGACAGCACCACCACGACCAGCAGGAACAGCCCCGACATCGCCTTGCTGCGCAGAATCGGGCGGGCCATGGCGGCATAGAACCGTCCCATCGGGCTGAAATGCTTGTGCCCGCCATAGACGTCCTCGTCGCCGTGGCCCGACATGTCCTTTCTGCCGGCGATCTTCACCATCAGCCAGGGCGTGATGATCACCGCCACGAAGAAGGAGAAGATCATCGCGGCCGAGGCATTGGCCGGGATCGGGCTCATGTAGGGGCCCATCAGCCCCGACACGAACAGCATCGGCAACAGCGCCACCACCACCGTCAGCGTGGCCACGATGGTGGGGTTGCCGACCTCGGCCACCGCGGCCACCGCCGCCTCCTGCGGGCCCTGGCCCTTGCGCTTCAGGCCCCAGTGGCGGGCGATGTTCTCGATCACCACGATGGCGTCATCGACCAGGATCCCGATCGAGAAGATCAGCGCGAACAGCGACACCCGGTTCAGCGTGTAGCCCATGATATGCGCGGCGAACAGCGTCAGCAGGATGGTCACCGGGATGACGAGGGCGACCACCACCGCCTCGCGCCAGCCGATGGTCAGCAGCACCAGCGCCACGATGGAGATCGTGGCGAGGGCAAGGTGGAACAGCAGCTCGTTGGCCTTTTCGTTGGCCGTCTCGCCATAGTCGCGGGTGATCTCGACGGCGACGCTGTGCGGGATCAGCCCGCCCTCCATCGCCTCGACCCGGTGCAGGATCTCCTCGGCCACGGTGACGGCATTGGCGCCGGCGCGCTTGGCCAGGGCCAGCGTCACCGCCGGGCGGCGCGAGATGGCGCCGTCCGCGCCCTGCGTCAGGGTCGCGACATGTTCCTCATCGAGGTCGGAGACGAATTCCACGTCCGCCACGTCGCGCACATAGACGGTGCGCCCGTCGCGCGCGGTCAGCTCCAGATTGCCGATCTCGGCGGCGGTGGAGAGGGTCTTGCCGATGACCAGCCCGATCTGTTCGCCGCCGTCGCGCACGTTGCCCGCGGGGGCGGCGCTGTTGGCGCCCTGCACCTTGGCGGCCAGCTGTTGCAGCGTCACGCCGTAAAGCGCCAGCCGCTCGGGGTCGGGCGCGATCCGCAGCGCGTCCTCGGTGCCGCCGACGACATAGGTCAGGCCGACATCGGGGATGCGCGAGAGCTGCGCCTCGACCTCGCGGGCGATGCGCGTGAGGTCGGCGGCGGTGACCGCGTCCTGCCCCGGGGCGGGCGCGAATGTCAGCGACACGATTGCCACGTCGTCGATGCCGCGGCCCACCACCAGCGGCTGGGGGATGCCCACCGGGATGCGGTCAAGATTGGCCAGGATCTTGTCGCGCACCCGCAGGATGGCGGTATCGGCCGAGACGCCGACCTCAAAGCGGGCGGTGACCATCACCCGGTCGTCGCGGGTGTCGGAATAGACATGTTCGACCTGATCGATGCCCTTGACGATGGTCTCCAGCGGCTCGGTGATCAGTTTCAGCGCGTCCTCGGCGGCCAGGCCATCTGCATTGACGTGGATGTCCACCAGCGGGACCGAGATCTGCGGCTCCTCCTCGCGGGGCAGGCTGATCAGCGCGATCAGTCCCACCGCCAGCGAGGCCATCAGCAGCAGCGGCGTCAGCGGCGAGGCGATGAAGGCCCGGGTCAGGCGCCCTGCGATGCCCAGCGCGCCGTTGGGGGTCTGGTTGTCGTCACTCATGGCCCAGCACCACCCGGTCGCCGACCGCCAGCCCGGTCAGGATCTCGCGCCAGGGCGCGCCCTCGACCATCACGGTCCCGCCGGGCACCACCGCCCGGCCCAGTGCCTCGCCGGTGTCGGTCTCGACCTCCACGATGTCCAGGCCGCCGGCGCGCGACAGCGCCGCCTCGGGCACCAGGATCGCGTGGCGTTCGCCCACCGGCAGGCGGACCGGCAGGCGGCGCCCGACGAAGCGGCCGTCCAGCCCCTCGACCTCGACATCGGCCTGGACGCGCCCGCCCTCGATCTGCGGGTAGAGCTTGACCAGGCGGCCGGTGCGCGGCGCGGCGCTGTCGGCGAAGGCCGCGATCTGGATCGTATCGCCCTCGGCCAGGTCGCCGGCATGGCGCTCGGGCACCGCGAGGCGCAGGAACACGCCGCCGCCGCCGATCACCGCCATCGCCTCGCCCGGCGCCACGACCGAGCCGCGCGAGATCGGCACCGACAGCACCACGCCCGCCTCGGGGGCCAGCACCTCGCCCTCGGCTACCTGCTGTTCGACGATCAGCCGTTCGGATTCGAGGCTGCGGATGTTGCCTTCGACCACATCGACCTGGGTCTGGAGCTGCTCCAGCCGCTGGCCGGTGACGAAGCCGCGCTCGATCAGCTGCTGGCCGCGCGCCAGATCGGCCTGCGCGGTCTCCAGCTGCGCCTTCAGCGCCTCCAGCCGCGCGTCGATGGAATCGAGCTGAAAGGCCAGCTTGTCGTCCTCGACCACGGCGATGCGCGCCCCGGCCGCGACCCGGTCGCCCTCGGTCACCTCCAGCGTGACGATGGTGCCCCCGATGCGGGCGCGGGCCGGCACGCGGTCCCGGGTCTCGACCTCGCCATAGACCGATTTCCATTCGGTGATCGGCTGCGCGGTGACGGTCAGTGTCTCGGCCTGCGCGCCCTGGGCGGCGAGCAGGACGATGATCGCGGTGATGGCCGCTCGCATGTCCTTGGTCCTTTTTCTGTTCCCGGATGGGGCAATCGCTTCAGTATACCGCTACAGCACCTGTCTCAAACAGCATTGATCGAAGTCAATTTTTCTGGCCGACTGGGCAAAGACGGCGCGATGATCGCAGGAGGGCGCCATGAAAAGCGACGGTCGGGACCCGGCCGCGGGGCTGCGGATCTTCCTCGCGGGGGACGTGATGACGGGGCGCGGGATCGACCAGATCCTGCCCCATCCGGGGGATCCCCGCCTTTACGAAGGCTGGGTCACATCGGCCGAGGATTACGTCCGGCTGGCCGAACGGGTCAGCGGTCCGATCCCCCGCCGGGCGCCCTTCGCCTATGTCTGGGGGGCGCTGTTGGCGGATCTCGCCGCGCGCGGCTGCGACCTGCGGATCGTCAATCTCGAGACCGCGATCACCCGCGCCGGCGCGCCCTGGCCGAAGGCGATCAACTACCGCATGTCGCCCGAGAACGCGGGGGTTCTGGGGGCCGCGGACCTTGATGCCTGCACGCTGGCCAACAACCATGTGCTGGACTGGGGCGAGGCCGGGCTGGTGGAGACGCTGGAGGTGCTGGAGCGCGCCGGGATCGGCCAGGCCGGAGCCGGGCGCACCGCGCCCGAGGCCGAGGCGCCGCTGGTGCTGGAGGTGGCGGGCAAGGGCCGGGCGCTGGTCGCGGCGCTGGGCAGCGGGACCAGCGGCGTGCCCCGCGACTGGCAGGCCGGGGACGACCGGCCGGGGGTGGCGCTGCTGCCCGATGACCCGGACGCGGCGGCGGCCTTGCTGCGCGCGCGGGTGGCGCCGCTGCGACGGCCCGGCGACCTGCTTATCCTGTCGGTGCATTGGGGGGCGAACTGGGGCTTCGACGTGCCCTTCCGCCAACGCGAGATGGCGCGGGCGCTGATCGATCGGGCCGGGGTGGATCTGGTCTTCGGCCATTCCTCGCATCACCCCAAGGGGATCGAGCTCTACCGAGGCAAGCTGATCGTCTACGGCGCGGGCGACCTGATCAACGATTACGAGGGGATCGGCGGGCAGGAGGGGTATCGCCCCGATTTGGGGCTGGCCTATGTCGCCGATCTCGACCCGGCCACGGGGCGGCTTGCGGGGCTGGAAATGCTGCCCTATCGCCGCCGCGCCTTCCGGCTGACCCGCGCCGGGGCCGAGGACGTGGACTGGCTGGCGCACATGCTGCGGCGCGACAGCCTGCCGGGCGACGCGGCGATCAACCGGCAGCCGTCGGGGTCGCTGTCCGTCGATATCGGGGGGTGACGCGCCTCAGCCCCTTGCGGCGGCGCGGAAGTGCTCAGTGAACCAGTCGCCGGCCAGTTCCACCACCCGGTCCAGCGTGCCGGGCTCCTCGAACAGGTGTGTGGCGCCGGGGACGATCTCCAGCCGGTGCGCGCAGGTCATTTCGCCGGCGGCGGCCTCGTTCATCTCGATCACGGGATGATCGAGCCCGCCCACGATCAGCAGCACCGGCGCGCGCACCCGCGGCAGTTCGTCGCCGGCCATGTCGGCCCGTCCCCCGCGCGAGACGACGGCGTCGATCCGCTCGGGCGCGCGGGCGGCGGCGACCAGCGCCGCGGCGGCGCCGGTGCTGGCGCCGAAAAGCCCGACCGGAAGCGCCCCCAGACCCGGCTGGTCCTGCGCCCAGTCCAGCGCCTCCAGCAGGCGGACGCTGAGCAGCGGGATGTCGAAGACATTGGCGCGGTCGGCGGCCTCTTCGATGGTCAGAAGGTCGAACAGCAGCGTGGCGATGCCGCGCTGGCCCAGCGCCTCGGCCACCCGGTTGTTGCGCGGGCTCAGGTGGCTGCTGCCCGCGCCATGGGCGAAGATGGCCAGCCCGATCGGCCCGGCGGGCCGCCGCAGGATCCCTTCGAGCCGCTTGTTCCCGATCCAGACGATCCGTTTTTCTTCGGCTTTGTCTGACATTGTCTGCTCCTTCTTCGCGTGGTCCCGGCACCGGGACAGGTCAAGGATGCCGCATCCTGCGGCGCCGCACTTTGATGCGGGTCAACACGCGGCGGGGCGTTCCGTGTCAGGCTGCCGCCACGGATCGCAGGATGCGGGGAGGGGGCATGCCGGAACTGCCCGAGGTCGAGGTCTTCCGCCGCGAATTCGCCGCGCGGGGGCTGGGGAAAATGATCGAGGGGGTGCATCTGATTGCACCGCGCAGCCTGCGCGGTGCGACCGGGGAGGCGTTGCGCGCGGCGCTGGAGGGGGATCGCTTCGCCGGGGTGGCCCGGCACGGCAAGATCCTGTTCGCCCGGACGGCGCGGGGGCCGACGCTGGTGATCCATTTCGGCATGACCGGCGCGCTGCGGTTCTGCGCGGCCGGACAGGCGGCGCCCAAGGGCGCCCTGCTGGGGCTGACCTTCGCCGGCGGGCCGCTCTGCGCCGTCGTCAGCCAGCGCAGGCTCGGCTGGCTGGAGCTGACCGATGACAGGCTGGCCTACCTGCGGGAGCGCGGCATCGGGCCGGATGCCCTGTCGCTGTCGGCACGCGATTTCGCGGAGCGGATCGGCGCCGGCCGGGGCAGCCTGAAGACCGCGCTGATGGACCAGTCCAAGATTGCCGGGATCGGCAATGTCTATTCCGACGAGATCCTGTTCCGCGCCGGGCTCGCGCCGCGCAGCAAGGGGCGTGATCTGAGCCGCGAAGGGCTGGAGGCCCTCCATCGCACCCTGCGCGCGGTGCTGGAAGGGGCGGTGGGCATCCTCGCCTCCGGCGCGGAGCTGCCTCCCGACTGGCTGGCGCGGCACCGCGAGGCGGGCGCGGCCTGCCCGCGCTGCGGACGCCCGTTGCGGCGCGAGAGGATCGGCGGGCGCAGCGCCTATTCCTGTCCGCGCTGCCAGAGGGGCGGCGCAGGGTGAACGGGCAGGGGCCCGCGCGCTCAGTGTCGCTCCGGACCCACGCGCGGCACCCGGGCGGGATCCTCGGGCGGTGCGGGGCGGGGCGCGGTGCTGCCTGCGGGATCGAGCAGCCGGCGGATCTCGTCGAAATCAAGGGTCTCCCGCGCCTCCAATTCGGCGATCAGGGCCTCGATCCCGGCCCGATGCGCGCTGAGCAGCGCCGTCGCGTCGTCCTCCGCCTGCTTGAGCAGCGCCATCACCTCCTTGTCCACCAGCGCCGCGGTGGCGTCGGCATGGTCGCGGGGCTGGGCGATGGCCTGGCCGAGAAAGGGGTGATCCTCGCTGCGGCGCAGGTCGATCGGGCCGAGCGTATCACTCATCCCCCAGCGCGCGACCATGGCACGGGCCATGCTGGTGGCCCGCCTGATGTCGTCGTCGGCGCCCGAGCTGACGGTGCCGATCAGCAGACGCTCGGCGGCCCGCCCGGCCAGCAGGATCACCAGCTGGGCGCGCAGATAGGCCTCGTCCTCGGTATGACGCTCGCTTTCGCTGAGCATGTGGGTGCCGCCCAGCGTATGCCCGCGCGGGATGATGGTGACCTTGTAGAGCGGGTCGGCGTCGGGCAAGAAATAGGCCGCCACCGTATGCCCGGCCTCGTGCACGGCCAGGCGGCGGTGTTCGTCGGGGCGGATCGCAAGCGTCCGCACGGTGCCCATCATCACCTTGTCGCGCGCCTCGTTCAGGTCGGCGCGCTCGATCAGCGCGGCGCCGCGCCGCGCGGCCGCGATCGCCGCCTCGTTCAGCAGGTTCTTCAGGTCGGCCCCGGAGAAGCCCGGCGTGCCCGCCGCCATGAGGTCGAGATCGGCGGTGTCGGCCAGCGGCAGCTTGCGGGCGTGGATGTCGAGGATGGCGCGCCGCGCCGCCTTGTCGGGCAGGTTCAGCGTGACATGCCGGTCGAACCGCCCCGGGCGCAGCAGCGCCGGGTCCAGCACGTCAGGGCGGTTGGTGGCGGCCAGCACCACCACGGCCTCGCGCTCGGCGAAGCCGTCGAGCTCGGCCAGGATCTGGTTCAGGGTCTGTTCGCGCTCGTCATGGCCACCGCCCAGGCCGGTGCCGCGGGTGCGCCCGATGCTGTCCAGTTCGTCGATGAATATGACCGAGGGGGCAGCCTTGCGCGCGGCCTCGAACATGGCGCGCACCCGGCCCGCGCCGACGCCCACGAAGATTTCGATGAATTCCGAGCCGGAGGTCGAGAAGAAGGGCACGTCGGCCTCGCCGGCGAGTGCCTTGGCCATCAGCGTCTTGCCGGTGCCGGGCGGGCCCATCAGCAGCACGCCGTGCGGCACCTCGGCGCCGAGCCGGTGGAAGCGGTCGGGCTCGCGCAGGAAATCGATCAGCTCCGACACCTCGCGCTTGGCCTGGTCCTGGCCCGCGACGTCGTCGAAGGTCACCCGCCGCGCCGGTTTCTGCGGCTTGGCGAATCGCCCCGACAGAAGCCCGCCGCGCGTCGGGCCCATCCCGCCCATGAGGCTGCCCATCATGCGCCGCTGCAGCCACAGGTAGAAGCCGAGCAGGACGATCCAGGGCAGCATATAGGCAAGCAGCGATCCCTCGGCGGGGGCCTCGGCGGTGATCTCGACGCCCTGCGCTTCGAGGAGGGGCAGCAACTCGGGGTCGTTCTGGGCCGGGGTGACGGCGTTCACATATTCGGGCGCGGCGGGGTCGCTGCCGCGGCGCGTGGCGACGATCTCGTGCTCCTGCAGGGTGACCGAGGCGATCTCGCCCTCGCGGATCATCCGTTTGATCTCGCTATAGGCGACGGGCTGGCCTTGCGGCGCGGGCTCCAGCCAGAGCCCGCCGAAGGCGGTGAACAGCAGGAAGGCGGCGAGCAGCGCCCACGCCAGCCATTCCGGCCGGTCGGGGCGATTCTGAGGGTCGTCGTCGGTCTTTGGCATGATTGGGCGCCCGTTGTCGGTTTCGTCGGGGGCAGGGTCGCGCGTCGCGCGCCACGCGTCGTTGACCGATGTCAATCTCGGCCGCGTGGGCGGCGCGGGGCCGTGGGTTGATCGGGATCAACCCAATGCGCGCAAGCTGTGATACCCTGCGGGAGCAGGGAGGAAGAGCAATGTCCGACGATTTTGTGAAACGCGAACGCATGGTCGCCGAGCAGATCCGAGCCCGTGGCGTGCGCGACCCGCAGGTGCTCGAGGCGATGCGCCACGAGCGGCGGGAACGTTACCTGCCGGTGCATCTTCACGACCGGGCCTACGAGGACCTGCCGCTGCGCGTGGCCGAGGGGCACTGGATGGCCTCGCCCCATGTCACCGCCTACCTGGTCGAGGCGCTGGCGCTGAAGGGTGGCGAGAAGGTTCTGCTGATCGGGCTCGGCGCGGGCTATGCGGCGGCGCTGCTGGCGCGGATCGCGGGCGATGTCTACGCGATCGAGGCCGACGGGCCGCAGGCCGAGAAGGCCGCCTCGGCGCTGGCCGATGCAGGGCACCTGAATGTCCATGTGTTGCATGACGAGGGCAGCCGCGGCTGGATGGACGAGGCGCCCTTCGACGCGATCCTCGTGCGCGCCGCGGTCCCCTTCGTGCCCGAGCCGCTGAAGCCGCAGCTGGCCAGGGGCGGGCGGCTGGTGGTGGCGGTCGGCGACGACCTCCACGCGCAGGAGATCGTCCGCATTACCCGCCGCGACGGCGGCCGCTTCGACCGCGAGGACCTCGCCGACGTGCGCTTCGTGCCGCTGCTGGGGCCGCAGGGCTGGGAGGACGAGATGCGCCGCCGCGAGCCCGGGCCGCCCCGCGTGATCCAGCACCGCCCCGTCACCGCCGACAGCCTGCCGGCCCTGATCCTGCGCCGGGCGCAGGATTTCGAGGATGTCGCGACAGCCGATCTCGATCCGCTGATCGAGAGGATCGGCGCGCGCCGCGTGGTGCTGATCGGCGAGGCCAGCCACGGCACCTCGGAATTCTACCGGATGCGCGCGCGCATCACCCAGCGCCTGATCGAGGAGAAGGGATTCTCCATCGTCGCGGCCGAGGCCGACTGGCCCGATGCGGCGCGACTCGACGCCTATGTGCGCCACCGCGGGGCGCCCTCCGAGGACTGGGCCGCCTTCGCCCGCTTTCCCGCCTGGATGTGGCGCAACGCCGAGACGCGGGATTTCCTGCACTGGCTGCGTGCCCACAACGCGGGCGAGCATGACGATGCGCGCGTGGGGTTCTACGGGCTGGACCTTTACAGCCTCTACGGCTCGGCCCGCGCGATCCTCGACTATCTCGACGAGGAGGACCCGGACCTCGCCGCGCTGGCGCGGAAGCGCTACGGTTGCCTGTCGCCCTGGGAGGCCGATCCCGCCGCCTATGGCCACGCCGCCCTGACCGGCGCCTACCGCGACTGCGCCGGCGACGTGACGGAAATCCTCGTGCAACTGCACCGCAAGCGCGCCGCGCTCATCGGCCGGGACGGCGCGCGGTTCCTCGACGCCACCCGCAACGCGCAGCTGGTGACAAATGCCGAGCGCTACTACCGGGCGATGTATTATGGCTCGCGCACCGCGTGGAACCTGCGCGACGACCACATGTTCGACACGCTGCAGGCGGTGATGGCGCATCACGGCGCCGGGGCCAAGGCGGTGGTCTGGGCGCATAACTCGCATATCGGCGACGCACGCGCGACAGAGATGTCCAAGCGCGGCGAGAGGAACCTGGGCGAGCTCTGCGCGCGGGGTTTCGGGCCCGATGCCTATCGCATCGGCTTCGGCACCGATCACGGCACGGTGGCGGCGGCCTCGGCCTGGGACGGGCCGATGGAGGTCAAGGAAATCCGTCCTGCCCATGCCCAAAGCTACGAGCGGCAGTTCCACCTGACCGAGGCGCGCGGCCTGATCCTGCCGTTGCGGCCCGGCCACGAGCTGGACGTGGGGACCGAGCTGGCCACGCCCCGGCTGGAGCGGGCGATCGGGGTGATCTACCGGCCCGAGAACGAGCTTGCCAGCCACTATTTCGAGGCGGAGCTGTCCCGGCAGTTCGACGAATACATCTGGATCGACCGGACAAGCGCGGTGACGCCGCTGCCGGTGCGGCGCGAGGCGGAGGGCCTGCCGGACACCTACCCCTTCGGCACCTGAGCCACGGGCGCGGCGCCACAGGGGACCTCGGGACGCCGGGCGGCTGCGGCGGGTGCCGTCCGCCGACCGGGCAAGGTGGGATGCACGCAGGCGAACCTTTGGGAAATTCATCACGGCCCAAAACTTGGGCAGGGGGGCAGGCCTGCGCCCGTCAATGTCGCAATATTATGCGAAGATTGCCGATTCTTTTGGGAACATCCGAAGGCCGGAGGATTCTTGAAAGAAAAGTATTGACTCCCTGCGGGGATGGGTCAGGCTGTCGGTGAACCAATCAGGGATTGATACACCCCCATGTCCGACGCCCCGTCGCCCAGAACGTCAGGCGAGAACTCCTCGCTGGTGCTGCGCCGCCTGCGGCACATGGTGGGCAGCGGCGAGGCCGGCCCGGACGGCCGCCTGCCGACGGAGCGCGAACTGTCCGAGACGCTGGGCGTCGGCCGCCGCGCGGTGCGCCGCGCGCTGGAGGCGCTGGAGGCCGAGGGGCTGGTCTGGCGCCGGCAGGGCAAGGGCACCTTCGTCGGCCAGCCGCCCGATCCGACCGGGGTTCTGGCGGCCGAGATCGCGGGGCAGACCCGCGCCTCCGAGGTGGCCGAGGCCCGCCTCTATATCGAGCCCGCGCTCGCCGGGCTCTGCGCCGCACGGGCCAAGCCCGACGACGTGCGCCGGATGCGCCTGCTGGCCGAGCGCATCGACGAGACCGCCGATCCCGACGGGGCCGAGCTGTGGGACGGGGCGCTGCACCGGCTGATCGCGCGCACCGCCGGCAACCGCGTCCTGCTGACCGCCTTTTCGCTGCTCGACGAGATCCGCTCCTCCGAGGCATGGCGCCTGCTGCGGCAGAAGGCGCGCACCGGCGAGACGAGGGAACTCTATCACCAGCAGCACACCCACCTGATCGACTGCATCGAGGCCGGCGATGTCGTGGGCGCCGAAGAGGCGATGCGCGCCCACCTCAACACCCTGTCCGACAAGATGGTGCAGGTCCTGAATGACGAAAGGGTCGAAGATGCCTGACGACGCCGCGCCGCTTCTTGAGGTCACCGACCTTTCGATCCGCTTCGGCAAGGCGCCGACGAACCTGGTCGACGGGGTCTCCCTGACGCTGGAGCGGGGCGAGACCCTGTGCATCGTCGGCGAATCCGGCTGCGGCAAGTCGCTGACGGCGCTGGCGCTGATGGGCCTGCTGCCGATGCCGCCGGCGCGCCTGATGTCGGGCCGCGCGATGTTCGAGGGGCGCGATCTGCTGCACCTGCCCATCGCAGAGTTGAAGGACATCCGCGGCGACCGCATGGCGATGATCTTTCAGGAGCCGATGACCTCGCTCAATCCCGCCATCAAGGTTGGCGAGCAGATCGCCGAGGCCGTGCGCCGTCACCGCGGTGCCAGCCACGAAGAGGCCCGCGCCCGCGCGCTGGAGATGCTGATGCGGGTGCGCATCCCGGCGCCGGAAAAGCGGCTGGACGAATACCCGCACCAGATGTCGGGGGGCATGCGCCAGCGCGCCATGATCGCGATGGCGCTGGCCAACGACCCGGCGCTGCTGATCGCGGACGAGCCTACAACCGCCCTGGACGTGACCGTGCAGGCGCAGGTGCTGGACCTGATGCGCAACCTTCAGGCCGAATCCAACGCCGCGCTGATCATGATCACCCATGACCTGGGCGTGGTGGCCGAGATGGCCGACAAGGTGGCGGTGATGTATGCCGGGCGCATCGTCGAGGCCGGGCCGGTCAAGGCCATTTTCGACGATCCCCAGCATCCCTACACCATCGGGTTGATGAGCTCGATGCCCGATCTCGGGCCGCGCGGTGGCCGGCTGGTGACCATCCCCGGCGTCGTGCCGCCCGCCGACGCCATGCCGGAGGGTTGCCGCTTCGCCTCGCGCTGCCCCTTCGCCGGACCCGATTGCGCCGAGGCGCCGCCGCTCAGCGATTTCGGCGGCGGGCATCGCGTGGCGTGCTGGCGCGCGCCGCTGGAACAGGCGGCCGAGCCGCTGCAGACGCTGGGGGGCGCGCGATGAGCAGGCCCGACATCATCCTGGAGACCCGCGCGCTCAAGCGCCGTTTCGTCACCCACAAGCCGCTGTTCGGCGCGCCGATCGAGGTGCGCGCGGTGGATGGCATCGACCTGAGCATCCGCCGCGGCGAGACCTTCGCCATCGTGGGCGAATCCGGCTGCGGCAAGTCCACGCTGGCGCGGATGCTGGTGCGCCTGATCGACCCCAGCGAAGGCGCGGTGATCTATGACAACAAGGACATCTCGAAGCTCGGCCAGAAGGAGATGCGCGCGCTGCGCAGCGACCTTCAGTTCATCTTCCAGGACCCGTTCTCGTCGCTGAACCCGCGCATGACCGTGGGCGCCCTGATCGAGGAGCCGCTGCGTGCCCACGGCATCGGCACCCGCGAGGAGCGCCGCGTCCGCGTCGCCGATCTGCTGTCGCGGGTGGGGCTGATGCCGCAGCATGCCGACCGCTACCCGCATGAATTCTCGGGCGGGCAGCGCCAGCGCATCGGCATCGCCCGCGCGCTCGCCGCCTCGCCCAAGGTGCTGATCGGGGATGAGCCGGTCTCGGCGCTGGACGTGTCGATCCAGGCGCAGGTGGTGAACCTGCTGGAGGACCTGAAAGAGGAATTCGGCCTGACCCTGATCATCATCGCCCACGACCTGGCGGTGATCCGGCACATGGCCGACCGGGTCGGCGTGATGTATCTCGGCGAACTGGTCGAGGTCGGCCCGGTGGACGAGATCTTCGCCAATCCCAGGCATCCCTACACCGAGGCGCTGATCGCGGCCATCCCGGTGCCGCGGGTGGGCGCGCGGGCCAAGGGCCACGCGGTCGAGGGCGATCCGCCCAACCCGATCGCGCCGCCGCCGGGCTGCCGGTTCCACCCGCGCTGCCCCTATGCCGAGGCGCGCTGCCGGCAGGAGCGGCCGCGGCTGGCGCCGATTGCGGAGGGCGAGTCCGTCGCCTGCCACCGCCACGAGGAGCTTTCCCTGAACGGGTTGGTGGAGGGTGCCGCGGGGCGCGCTCCGGCCGCCGAAAAGCGGTTCAACCTGTATCGCGCTGCGCGCGCAACAAGTGAGGGCGCCAAGCCCTCCGACAATTCCCCGCCGCCATTCCCATCCAACAAGGAGTAAGACAACCATGGCACGATCCAAGACCGCGGCGCTTGCGCTGGCCTTCGGGCTGGCGGCGACAAGCGCCTTCTCCGCCGACCTACGCATCGGCCTTCAGGACGACGCCGATATCCTCGACCCGGACCAGTCGCGCACCTTCGTCGGCCGCATCGTCTATGCCTCGCTCTGCGACAAGCTGGTCGATATCACGCCGGATCTCGAGATCATCCCGCAGCTGGCCACCGGCTGGGAATGGTCCGCCGACGGCATGGCCCTGACCATGACCCTGCGCGAGGGCGTGACCTTCCATGACGGCGAGCCCTTCAACGCCGCCGCCGTGGCCGCCAACATCGAGCGCAGCCAGACCCTGCCGGAAAGCCGCCGCAAGTCCGAGGTGAAGTCCATCGCCTCGACCGAGGTGGTCGACGACTACACCATCAAGCTCAACCTCAAGGCCCCCGACGCCACGCTGCTGGCGCAGCTGGCCGACCGCGCGGGCATGATGCTGTCGCCCAAGGCCGCCGCCGAGATGGGCGTCGATTTCGGCCTCAACCCGGTCTGCTCCGGCCCCTTCAAGTTCAAGGAGCGGGTGCAGCAGGACCGTATCGTGCTTGAGCGATACGACGGCTACTGGAACGCCGACGAGATCCACTTCGACAGCGTGACCTTCCTGCCGATCCCGGACACCACCGTGCGCCTGGCCAACCTGCGCGCCGGCGATCTGGACATGCTGGAGCGCCTGGCCGCGACCGACCTCGCCTCGGCCAAGGCCGATGACGGGCTGACCGTCGAGCAGGCGGTGTCGCTGGGCTACCAGGGCATCACCATCAACATCAACAATGGCGAGCGCGCGCAGAATCCGCTGGGCCAGAACGCCGCGATCCGCAAGGCGCTGTCGCTGTCGATCGACCGCAACGTGCTGAACCAGGTCGTGTTCGAGGGCGCCTTCGCGCCGGGCAACCAGCCCTTCCCGCCGACCTCGCCCTGGTATGACAAGCGTTTCCCGGTCCCCGAGCGCGATGTCGAGGCCGCCAAGGCCCTGCTGAAAGAGGCTGGCGTGGACAGCGTCGAGATCGAGGTGCAGGTCGCCAACAACCCGGTGCAGATGCAGATGATGCAGGTCGTTCAGGCCATGGCCGCCGAGGCGGGCATCAACATCAAGCTGGTGGCCAAGGAATTCGCCACCCTGCTCAAGGATCAGTCCGCCGGCGAATACACCGCCAGCCAGGTCGGCTGGTCGGGCCGCGTGGACCCCGATGGCAACATCCATCAGTTCCAGACCTGCAATGGCGGCATCAACGACTCCAAGTTCTGCATGCCCGAGGTGGATGCGCTGCTCGACAAGGCCCGCATCTCGACCGACACGGCCGAGCGCAAGGCCGCCTATGACGCCGCGCGCGAGATCCTGAACGAACAGCAGCCCATCATCTATCTCTACCATGTGACGTGGATCTGGGCGCTGAACAACAAGATCGAAGGCTTCGTCCCCTATCCCGACGGGATGATCCGCCTCGAAGGCGTGTCGTTCGCGGAATGAGCTGACCAACCGGCCCGGCGGCACCCGCCGCCGGGCCACCCCTTCAACCTCCGGAGCTCGCCCCATGTTCGGCTTTCTCGCCCGCCGCATCCTGATCGCGATCCCCACGATCCTGCTGATCTCGATCTTCGTGTTCACCCTGCAGAAACTGCTGCCGGGCGATCCGGTGCTGGCCATGGCCGGCGAAGAGCGCGACCCCGAGGTTCTGGAATTCCTGCGCGCGAAATACCGCCTGAACGATCCGATCCACATGCAATATTTCTACTGGATCGGCGGCGCGCTGCAGGGCGATCTGGGCATCTCGCTGCGCACCCAGCAGCCGGTTCTGGCGCTGATCGGGGAAAAGCTGCCGGTCACCATCCAGCTGGCGGTGATGGCGCTGTCGATCGCGCTGGTGATCGGGGTGCCCGCGGGCGTGATCTCGGCCTATCGCAAGGGCACATGGGTCGATTGGCTGGCCAATGTGGTGGCGCTGTCGGGCCTGTCGATCCCGAATTTCTGGCTGGGCATCATGCTGATCCTTCTGGTCTCGGTGAAATGGGGGCTGCTGCCCGCCTCGGGCTATGTGCCGCTCAGCGAGGACCCGCTGCAATCGCTGCAGACGATGATCATGCCGGCCTTCGTGCTGGGCACGGGCCTGGCCGCCACGCTGATGCGGCACACGCGCTCGGCCATGCTGGGCGTGCTGAAATCCGACTACGTTCGCACCGCCCGCGCCAAGGGGCTGGGCGAGCGGGTGGTGGTGGTCAAGCACGCGCTGCGCAACGCGCTGGTGCCGATCGTCACGGTGACCACGCTGCTGTTCGGCGAACTGCTGGCCGGCGCCGTGCTGACCGAGCAGATCTTCACCATCCCCGGCTTCGGCAAGCTGGTGGTCGATGCCGTGTTCAACCGCGACTACGCCGTGGTGCAGGGCATCGTGCTGTGCACCGCCGTGGCCTTCATCGCCATGAACATCCTGGCCGATGCCGCCTACCGCATTCTCAACCCGCGCATGAGGGACGACTGATGACCGCCGTGACCGACGCCCCCGCAGTCCCGCAACGCCCGCGCAGCCGGGTCTGGACCAAGCTGCGCGCCAACCCCTCGGCGCTGCTCGGCGCGGTGCTGGTGATCTTCTTCGTCGTCGTGGCGATTCTGGCGCCGCTGCTGCCCATTCCGGGGCCGCTGGAGACCGACTGGCTGGCGGTGCGCAAGCCACCCTCGGCCGCGCATCCCTTCGGCACCGACGAGATCGGCCGGGACGTGCTGTCGCGGATGGTCTGGGGGGCGCAGGCCTCGCTGCTGGCGGGGGTCGTGTCGGTGCTGATCGCGCTGGCCCTGGGCATCCCGCTGGGCGTCGCCGCAGGCTATGCGCGCGGCTGGACCGACGCGGTCATCTCCCGCGTGACCGAGGCGCTGCTGGCCGCACCGTTCCTGATCCTGGCGATCGCGCTGGCGGCCTTCCTCGGGCCGTCGCTGACCAACGCGATGATCGCCATCGGCCTGTCGGCCATGCCGGTCTTCATCCGGCTGGCGCGCGGACAGACCATGACCGTGATGACGGAGGATTACGTCGAAAGCGCCCGCGCCATCGGGCTCAGCCACCTGGCGATCATCTGGCGCTACATCCTGCCCAATATCTTCCCCCCGCTGCTGGTGCAGGCGACGCTGACGGTGGCCACCGCGATCATCGCCGAGGCGTCGCTGTCCTTCCTCGGGCTGGGGCAGCAGCCGCCCTCGCCGTCCTGGGGGTCGATGCTGAACATCGCCAAGAATTTCCTCGAACAGGCCCCCTGGATGGCCATGTGGCCGGGGATCGCCATTTTCCTCGTGGTGCTGGGTTTCAACCTGCTGGGCGACGGGCTGCGCGACGCGCTCGACCCGCGCGACCACTGAGCCACGCGCCGCGACTGACAAGAACGCCCGGTGCGCCGGGACAAGACGGAAGGGATATCATGACTTTCACAACCCGCCCCGAGATCGCCGGCACCTTCGGCATGGCGACCTCGACTCACTGGATCGCCAGCGCCGTGGGCATGAGCCTGCTGGAAAAGGGCGGCAACGCCTTCGACGCGGCGGTGGCGATGGGCTTCGTCCTGAACGTGGTCGAGCCGCATCTGAACGGCCCGCTGGGCGATCTGCCGCTGATCTTCCGCCCCGCCGGCGCCGAGGACGCGACCGTCGTCTGCGCGCAGGGCGTGGCGCCCAGGGGCGCGACGATCGCGCATTACAAGGCCGAGGGGCTGGACATGATCCCCGGCTCGGGCCTTCTGGCGACCGTGGTGCCGGGCGCCTTCGACGGCTGGATGCTGCTGCTGCGCGACCACGGCTCGATGAGCCTGCGCGAGGTGCTGGAGCCCGCGATCCACTACGCCGAGGCCGGGCACCCGATGCTGCCGCGCGTGGCGAACACCATCGCGGGGCTCGCGGATTTCTTCCACGAGGAATGGCCGACCTCGGTTCCGGTCTGGCTGCCCGGCGGCAAGGCGCCGGAGGCCGGCGCGCTGTTCACCAACCCCGACCTCGCCGCGACCTGGCGTCGCCTGGTCGAAGAGGCCGAGGCCGTGAGCGGTCGCGAGGCGCAGATCGACGCCGCGCGCCGGGCCTTCTCCCAGGGCTTCGTGGCCGAGGCGGTCGACGCCTGGATGCGCGACGCCTGCGTGATGGATGCCGCGGGCGGGCGTCGCAAGGGCGTGCTGACCGGGCAGGACATGGCCGACTGGCAGGCGAGCTATGAAAAGCCTCTGTCCGTCGATTACGGCGACTGGACGGTCTACAAGACCGGCGTGTGGGGGCAGGGGCCGAGCCTGCTGCAATCGCTGCGCGTGCTCGACGGTTCGGGCATCGCGGACATGGACCCCAACGGCCCCGATTTCGTGCACACCATCACCGAGGTGCTGAAGCTCTCCTTCGCCGACCGCGAGGCCTATTACGGCGACCCGGATTTCAGCGACATTCCGGTCGAGACGCTGCTGTCGAAGGACTACGCCGCGCAGCGCCGGGCCCTGATCGGCGCGACCGCCTCGCTGGAGCAGCGCCCCGGCGCCATCCCCGGCTATGAGGCCTGGGCCGAGGCGTTCATCGCGCGCGCGGGCCGCCGCCCGGTCGCGGGCCCCGGCGCCGGCGCGGGCGAGCCCACCATGGCGCATCTGACCGAGAAGCGCGGCGACACCGTGCATCTCGACGTGATCGACAAATGGGGCAACATGGTCTCGGCCACGCCCTCGGGCGGCTGGCTGCAATCCTCGCCGGTGGTGCCGGGCCTGGGCATGCCGCTCAACAGCCGGGCGCAGATGTTCTGGCTGGAAGAGGGGCTGCCGACCTCGCTGGTGCCGGGCCGGCGCCCGCGCACCACGCTGTCGCCCTCGATGGCGTCGCGAGCCGACGGGGCGTGGATGCCCTTCGGCACGCCAGGCGGCGACCAGCAGGACCAGTGGCAGCTCATCTTCTTCCTGCGTCTGGCGCACCAGACCGCGAACCTGCAGGAGGCGATCGACGCGCCGCTGTTCCACACATGGCACAGCCAGGCGTCCTTCTACCCGCGCGGCACGCGGCCCGGACACCTGATGCTGGAGCCCAGTTTCGGCGAGGCCACGATCGCGGAACTGAGGCGCCGCGGCCACGATGTCGAGGTGGCCGAGCCCTGGTCGGTGGGCCGCCTGACCGCCGCGCTGCGCGAGGCCGACGGGCGGATGCGCGCCGCCGCCACCCCGCGCCTGATGCAAGCCTACGCCATCGGGCGGTAAGGAGAGCGCCATGACCTATTCCATCGTTGCCCGCGACCCCGCGACCGGCCAGTTCGGCGTCGCCGTGGCCAGCCGCTTCTTCGCGGTGGGCTCGCTGGTGCCGCATGTCCGGGGCGGCAAATGCGCGGTGGCGACCCAGGCCTTCGTCAGCCCGCTCTGGGGGATCGAGGCGGCCGACCGGCTGGCGGCGGGCGCGCTGCCCGCCGATGTGCTGGCCGATCTGCTGGCCCGCGACGAGGGCCGCGACCAGCGCCAGATCCACATGATCGACGCGGCGGGCAACATCGCCGCCCACACCGGCGCGAAATGCATCGACTGGGCCGGCCAGGTGCAGGCCGAGGGCGTGTCGGTCGCCGGCAACATGCTGGCGGGCGGGCAGGTCATCGCCGACACGCTGGCCGCCTATCTCGACAACATGGACCTGCCCTTCGCCGAACGGCTGATGTGCGCGATGGAGGCGGGCGAGGCCGCAGGCGGCGACAAGCGCGGCAAGCAATCGGCCGCGCTGCGCATCCACCGCGGCGAGGATTACCCCTGGATCGACCTGCGCGCCGACGATCACCCCGATCCGCTGCCCGAGTTGCGCCGCCTCTACGAGGTGGCGCATCACCGCTACCTGTTCGTGGCCGACGCGATGCCGACGCGCGACAATTTCTCGGGCGTCACCGATCGCACCGAAATCGACCGCGCCATCGCGGAGGCAGACCGGCGCCGCGCCGCCGCCGGGGGGTGACTGTCGCCTGCGGGCGGCGGGCTTTCCTCCGCCCGGAAACTGGGCCAAGATGGCGCCGAACGCGCCGCCCGGGCTGGGCGGCGCCCGGGCTGGGCGGCGCCCCTCCCGGCGCCCCACATGCCCAGCAGGAAAGACCACGCGTGAAGAACGTCCACAGTGCCATGATCCTCGAAGTGCTCGAGGCCGAGATCGTCTCGGGCGAGATCGCTCCGGGGACCCGGCTGAACGAGGTCGCGCTGGCGCAGCGTTTCAACGTCTCTCGGACCCCGGTGCGCGAGGTGTTGCAGAACATCGTGTCGCGCTCGCTGGCCGAGAGGGTGCCGTTCAAGGGTGTCGTGGTGCGCGATTTCAACCCCGAGCGCATCCTCGCCATGTTCGAGGCGATGGCCGAGATCGAGGCGCTGTGCGGCGGCTTCGCGGCCGAGCGCATGGACGAGGCCGCGCTCGACCGGCTGGAGGCCGCCCATCGCGCGATGTCCGAAATGGCCTCGCACCGGGCGGCGAAGGAATACGAGGCCCTGAACAGCGAGTTCCACGCGCTGATCTTCCGGGGCGCGGGCAATGACGACCTCAGCCAGATGGCCTTCGACATGCGGCTTAAACTGGCGCCTTTCCGCAAGTCGCAGCTCTATCAGATCGACCGCATGCGGCGCTCGAACGCGGAGCACGCGCTGATCGTGCAGCTCTTGCGCGCACGCAACCGGCCGGGGGTGGAGGCGGCGCTGCGCCAGCATCTGCACGGCGCCGCCGAGGCCGTGCTGGCGCAGCGCCAGTGACGATCAGCCGAAGGCGGAGAGCAGCATCCGAACCGCGGTGATGCCCAGGAACAGGGCGAAGCCGCGCTTCACCCATTTCGCATCGAGATCATGGGCCAGCTTCGCCCCCACCGGCGCCAGCGCCGTGGTGAAGGGGATGATGATCAGCACCGCCGGCAGGCTGACATAGCCCGCCGACAGCGGCGGGCGGTCCGGCACGCCCAGCCCCGACAGCACGAAGCCCGCCACCGCCGGCAGCGCGATGATCAGGCCGAAGGCCGCCGCCGTGCCCACCGCCCGGTGGATGGGGAAGGAGAACGCTGCCAGCGTGGGCACGCCCAGCGTGCCGCCGCCGATCCCCATCAGCGAGGACACCAGCCCGATCGCGCCCGCGATCCCGACATTGGTGACCGGCGACTTGGGCAGGTCGTCGGAGACCACCAGCGTGCGCGGCGTGGCCAGGTTGACCGCCACCAGCAGCGCGACGAAGCCGAAGATCATTTTCAGCCCCGCCGGGTCGATGTAGCGCGCCACCAGCCCGCCGGCGAGCGCGCCCAGGCCGATCGGCACGCCCCATTTCTTGACCAGAGGGATGTCCACCGCCCCGCGCTTGTGATGCGCCCGCATCGACGAGATGGCGGTGAACACGATGGTGGCGAGCGAGGTCGCCACCGCCATGTGCATCGACAGCGTGTCGGGGAAGTCGATGAAAGTGAACAGCCAGAACAGCACCGGCACCAGAACGATGCCTCCGCCCACGCCCAGGAACCCGGCCATCAGCCCGGCCACGATGGCCGCGACCCCCAGTCCGAGGGCCAGCGGCAGGTAGGAAGCAATCTCGCTCATGTCGTTACCATCCGATCGTCTTTGGCAGCCAAGTGGCGATGCCGGGAATTGTATACAGTAGCACGAGAGCCATGGCCTGAATCGCGATGAAGGGCAAGACCCCGCGATAGATCATCGCGGTCGTAACCCCCTTCGGTGCCGCCCCCTTGAGGAAGAACAGCGCCCAGCCGAAGGGCGGCGTCAGGAAGGAGGTCTGCAGGTTCATCGCGATCAGCGCGGCCAGCCAGATCATGTCGGTCCCCTGCTCCTTGAAGAAAGGCAGCAGAAGCGGCAGCGCGATATAGCTGATCTCGATCCACTCTAGGAAAAAGCCGAGGACGAACAGCAGCACCATCAAAAAGATCAGCGCGCCGGTCTCGCCGCCGGGCAACAGCGCCAGCATGTCCTTGACCAGGTCCTCGCCATGCAGCCCGCGGAAGGCGATGGAAAAGACCTGCGCCGCGACCAGGATGAAGAAGATCATGGCCGAGATCCGCAGTGCGCCCTGCGCCGCCTCCCAGATCATGCCCCGGCTCAGCCGGCCGTAGAGCGCCGCGATGGCGATCGACAGCGCGGCACCGACGCCCGCGGCCTCGGTCGGCGCGGCCAGCCCGCCGATGATCGAGCCCAGCACGCCGCCGACCAGCAGCAGCGGCGGCGCCAGCGCCTTGACCGCGCGCGCGGCCAGCGGCCAGCCGGTCAGGCCGGCGCGCTCCTCGGCGGGGATGGCGGGCACCAGATGCGGCCGCAGTCTCCCGAGGATCAGGATGTAGACAATGTAGAGCCCGGCCAGCATCAGCCCCGGGATCATCGCCGCGGCGAACAGCGTGCCGACGCTTTCGCCCATGATGTCGGCCAGCAGGATCAGCACCAGCGAGGGCGGGATGATCTGCCCCAGCGTGCCCGAGGCGCAGATCGCCCCTGCCGCGACGCCGCCGTCATAGCCGCGCCGCAGAAGCACCGGCATGGTCAGCATGGTCAGTGTCACCACCGTGGCCCCCACGATCCCGGTCGAGGCGCCCATCAGCACGCCGACCACGATCAGCGCGATGGCCATGCCGCCGTTCAGCCGCCCCGAAAGTCGCCCGATCACCTCCAGCATGTCTTCGGCCACGCGGGATTTCTCCAGCATCACGCCCATGTAGACGAACAGCGGAATGGCCAGGAATTCGTATTTCGTCACCACCCCGTAGATGCGCGCGGGGCTGAGGTTGAACAGGAAATCGCCAAAGCCCATCCAGCCGAACAGGAAGCCGGCGGCGGCGATGCCGATGCCCACGGGCATGCCGATCAGGAGGAACAGCATGAAGCCCAGGATCATGCCGATCGCGAGAAGCTCTTCCATCGCTCAGCCCTCCCGGACCGGGCCGCGCAGGGCGGCGGCGTGGCGGATGGCGTTCGACAGGCATTGCAGCGCGAACAGGCCGAAGGCTGCGGGGATGACCGCCTTGAGCAGCCAGCGCGCGGGCAGCCCGCCCGGATCGGGCGAGCCCTCGCGGATCGAGAAGGCGCTGTCCACGAAGCCCAGCGAATATTTGATGAACAGCAGCGCGATCACCACGCCCAGGGACATAGACACCAGGTCCAGCAGGCTCCGGGTGCGGCGGGGCAGTCGGTCGTAGAGCATGTCCACGCGGACATGGCCGTTCTCCAGCATCAGCACCGAAATGCCCAGCAGGGCGGTGGGCAGCAGCAGGTGCCATTCCATCTCCTGCATCCAGACCGGGCTGGTGCCGATGACGTAGCGGCCCGCCACGTTGAAGAACACAAGTGCCACCATCGCCAGCAGCAGGATCGAGGCGATTTTGCCCGCGATCCGTGTCACCCTGTCGATGGTATCGGCCAAGCGCAGCGCGAAGTTCATTTCTGTCTCGTTTCTTTTCCGAAAATGCGGGCAGGCAGTGCGTGACCCGCGCTGCCTGCCGTTTCATTGCTGTCTTGCGATGGGGATCAGGCGTCGCGCAGCTGGCTGTGCCAGACCTGCTCGGAGGCCTGGGCCCAGATGTCGTGTTCCGCCTTGAAGGCGAAGTAGTTCTCCATCACCTTCTTGAACAGCGGATCGGCGGCGGCGAGTTCGGCGTAGACCGGCTCCATCTCGGCGCGCAGCTTCTCGACCACGTCCTTGGGCAGGGTCCGCAGCTCGGTGCCGTTGGCGGCGAATTCCTTCAGCGCGGCGGCGTTGTTGGCCTCGGCCCAGGAATGCGAGATCACGTTGCAGGCGGCCGCGGCGTTGGTGACGATGCCCTGCAGGTCCTCCGGCAGGCCGTCCCAGGCGGCCTTGTTGATGGCCAGTTCGGTCACCGTGGTCGGCTCGTGCCAGCCGGTGGTGTAGTAGTATTTGGCGGCCTTGTTCAGCCCGAGGATCTTGTCCTGAGCTGGGCCGACCCATTCGGCGGCGTCGATCACGCCGCGCTCCAGCGCCGGGAAGATCTCGCCGCCCGGCAGCAGTTTCACGTCGACGCCGATGCGGGCATAGGCCTTGGCGGCGAGGCCGGGGATGCGCAGGCGCAGGCCCTGCATGTCGTCGAGCGAATTGATCTCCTTGTTGAACCAGCCGGTCATCTGGACGCCGGTGGCGCCGATCGGCATGGCGACGAGACCCAGCGGCTCGTAGACCTCGTTCCACAGCTTTATGCCGTCGCCGATGTAGAACCAGGCGTTCTGGCCCTGGGTCGACATGCCGAAGGGCACGGCGCCGAAGAACTGCGCGGCGGGCACCTTGCCCGAGCCGAAGTAGCTGACCCAGCCGTTCATCTCGACGATGCCCTGACGCACCGCGTCGAAGCCTTCGAAGGCCGGGACCAGTTCGCCGGCGTGGTAGACCTGGATGTCCAGGCGGCCGTCCGACATCTTGCGCACCCGGTCGGCGAAATCGGTCAGCGAGCCGGGGCCGGTGGAATAGAAGGGCTGACCCGGCGGGAAGGCGGTGGTCATCTTCCACTTGATGGTGGTTGCGGCGCGGGCCACGGCGGGGGCCGACAGGGCGGCTGCCCCGGCGAGGCCCGTTGCGGTCATAAACTTGCGGCGATCCATGAGTGTCTCCATTTTGTATACGAGATGGCCAAACGTGACGGGTCCATCGGGGCCTGCGGGCTGGTTTGTATACAATATCAAGCGATCAAAAGACCGGCGCGCGGCTGGGCGGTGCTGAATTTTTGGTCGGAATCCTGGGGAAACGCCTGTCCCCTCACCCCTGCGTCAAGGCTGAGCTTGGGCCTCGGCGCCGCGCCGCGGCATGGGTGGGGAAAACGGAGGGAGCGATTCCATGACGCTTGCACAGCACAGCCGCTATGCCTTTTCGCCGATCACCGCGCGCCCGGATTTCAGCTGGCCGGGGGGCGCCCGGCTGGCGGTGTATCTGGGGATGAATATCGAATGTTTCGCCTTCGGCGCGGGACTGGGGGCCGAGCTGACTCCGGGCGGTCCGCAGCCGGACGTTCTGAACTACGCGTGGCGCGACTACGGCAACCGGGTGGGCGCCTGGCGCATGCTGGAGCTGTTCGACCGGCTGGAACTGCCCTGCACCGCGCTGGTCAACAGCCGGATCTACGACGTGGCGCCCGGCCTGGCCGAGGCCTTCCAGGCGCGTGGCGACGAGATCGCGGGGCATGGCCGGACCAACGCGGAGCGTCAGGGCATCTTGCCCGAGGCGGAGGAACGCGACCTGATCGTCGAGGCCACGCAGGTTCTGACCGAACGAACCGGCGCCGCACCCAAGGGCTGGCTGGGGCCGTGGATCTCGCAAAGCGCGGTCACGCCCGACCTTCTGCAGGAGGCCGGCTACGACTACCTGCTGGACTGGTGCCATGACGACCAGCCGACATGGATGGCCACGCGCGGCGGGCGCATCCTGTCGGTGCCCTATCCGCAGGAACTCAACGACATTCCCCAGATCGTCGGGCGCAGGCGCGAGGGGGCGGAGTTCGCCGACATGATCATCGACGCCTTCGACGTGATGGCCGAAGAAAGCGCCCGCCGCCCGCTGGTCATGGGCATCGCCCTGCACGGCTACCTGATGGGGCAGCCGCACCGGCTGAAGCATCTGGAGCGCGCGCTGCGCCATATCCGGCGGCAGGGCGGCGACCGCGTGTGGTGGACCACCGCAGGCGCGATCAGCGACCACCACCGCGCGCTGGGGCTGTAGTCACTGCGCCAGCGCCGCGCCGTCCGAGCGCGGGTCGCTCGCCGCCTCGCACAGCCCGTCGGGGTGGCGCACCACGGCGCCGGCATGGCCCATCAGGCTGGAGAAGGCCGGGACGGTCTCCACCTCGTGACCGGCGACGGCCAGCGCCTCGACCAGCGCGGGGTCCATGTTGCCCTCCAGTTTCAGGCTGGTGGTGTCGTCGCCCCAGGTCTTGCCCAGCAGCCAGCGCGGCGCGGTAACGGCCTGTTGCAGGGGCACGCCGAAATGGGCGTAGCGGGTGAAGACCGCGGCCTGCGTCTGCGGCTGGCCCTCGCCGCCCATCGTGCCATAGGCCATGACGCGGCCGTCCCGCAGTTCGGCCAGCGCGGGGTTGAGGGTGTGGAACGGCGTCTTCCCGGGGGCGAGTTGGTTCGGCCCCGGGGTGAGGTCGAAGCCCGCCCCGCGGTTCTGGAACACCACCCCGGTCTGCGGGCAGGTCAGGCCCGAGCCGAACTCCCAGAACACCGACTGGATGAAGCTGACGGCCGTGCCCTCGGCATCCACGGCGCCCATCCAGATTGTGTCGCCGGCCTTGGCCTCCTGCGGCCAGGGCAGGGCGCGTTCCGGGTCGATGGCGGCGGCCATCGCGTCGAGCCGCGCGTCGCTGAGCAGCCCTTGCGGGTCGCGGCGCATGGCGCGGGGGTCGCCCAACTCGGCGTTGCGGACGAGGAACGCCTGTTTGGTCGCCTCGACCAGCCCGTGGATATGGGCGAAGCTTTCGCCCTCGGTCACGCCCAGCCGGTCGAAGATGCCGAGGATCGCCAGCGACGACATGCCCTGCGTCGGCGGGATCATGTTGTAGAGGCGGCCGCGGCTGGTCTCGATCTCCAGCGGGCGCACGGTGCTGGCGCGGCAGGCGGCGAAATCCTCGTGCCGCAGCGGGCTGCCCTGCTCCTCGAGGAAGCGGGCATGTTCCGCCGCGATCTCGCCCCGGTAGAAGGCGTCGAGGCCGTTCTCGGCCAGATGGGCCAGCGTGTCGCCCAGTGCCGTCTGCACCAGCCGGGCGCCGGCGCGGGGCGCGGCGCCGTGGTCGAGGTAGATCCCGGCGAAGCCCGGCACGTCCTTCAGGCCGTCCAGCTTCTCCTCCGTGGTCTGCGCCTGGTTCAGGCTGACCGCGATCCCGTTCCGGGCCAGCCTGATGGCGGGGGCCAGCAGCTCTGACAGGGTCATGCGCCGGGCCACGGGCACGATCTCCAGCGCCGCCTGCCAGCCGCCGATGGTGCCGGGCACGGTCAGCGCGGCCAGCGGGCCGCGGGTGGGCAGGGCGCCGGTGATCCCTTGTCTTGCGTACCACGCCGGGGTGGCCAGCCCGGCGGCGGCGCCGCAGGCCGAGATGCCCACCGGGCGCTCGCCCGCCCGCTTGATGATCCAGAACCCGTCGCCGCCGATCCCGTTCATATGGGGATAGACCACGGCGATTGCGGCTGCGGCGGCCACCATGGCCTCGATCGCGGTGCCGCCGGCCTCCATGACGTCGGCGCCGATCTTGGCGGCGGTGCGGTGCGGCGCGGTCATCGCGTGGCTGAGGCCGAGGGCTGTCTCGATCATGGGTCTCTCCGGGTGACGAAAAATTGTATACAATTTCCCGTTTCATCCCCGGAGTGGCGCGCTCCTGTCAACCGCTTTCCGGGTGCCGGGGTGCATCCCCGGCGCGGTGCTGCACTTTGCCCACGCCGGCGGTCGGAAGATGGCGGCCGGGGCGGCCGCCATCCCGGCTCAGTTCCGTTTCAGCGCGTCCAGAAGTGCGGCGCCAAGCGCGCCGGTCTGGCCGCCGCCTGACGGGTTGCCCTTTGGGGCGGCCTGCATCGGCGCCTTGCGGCCGCGGCCACCCGCGCCCGCCGCGCCCCCCGGGGCGGCGTCGCGCGCGGCGCGGTCGGCGCGGGCCGAGGCGCCGCCGTCCTTGCGCATGCTCAGCCCGATGCGTTTGCGCGCCACGTCGACCTCGGTCACGCGCACCTTCACCACATCGCCCGCCTTGACCACCTCATGCGGGTCCTTGACGAAGCGGTCGGCCAGCTGGCTGACATGCACCAGCCCGTCCTGGTGCACGCCGATATCGACGAAGGCGCCGAAGGCCGCGACATTGGTGACCGTGCCCTCCAGCACCATGCCCGGGGTGAGATCCTTGATGTCCTCCACCCCCTCGGCGAAGGCGGCGGTGACGAAGCTCGGGCGCGGGTCGCGGCCGGGTTTCTCCAGCTCCGACAGGATGTCGCGCACCGTGGGCAGGCCGAAACTGTCATCGACGAAATCCTCGGCCCGCAGGCGGCGCAGCGCCGCCGTGTCGCCCATCAGCGCGCGGATGTCGCGCCCGCAGGCCTGCACGATCCGGCGCGCGACGCCATAGGCCTCGGGGTGGACGGCGGAGGCGTCCAGCGGCTCCTCGCCGTCGCGGATCCGCAGGAAGCCCGCGCATTGCTCGAACGCGCGGGGGCCGAGGCGGGCGACATCGAGCAGCCCCTTGCGGGAACGGAAGGCGCCATGCGCGTCGCGATGGGCGACGATGGCCTCGGCCAGCCCAGGCCCCAGCCCCGAGACATGCGCCAGCAGCGGCGCCGAGGCGGTGTTCAGATCGACGCCCACCGCGTTTACCGCGTCCTCTACCACCGCCTCCAGCGAGCGCGACAGGCGGTGCTGGTCGACGTCGTGCTGATACTGGCCGACGCCGATGGATTTCGGCTCGATCTTCACCAGCTCGGCCAGCGGGTCCTGAAGCCGCCGCGCGATCGAGACCGCGCCGCGCAGGCTGACGTCAAGATCGGGAAATTCCCGCGCCGCCAGTTCCGAGGCGGAATAGACCGAGGCGCCGGCCTCGGAGACCACGACCTTGGTCGGCGCCTTCGCCTCGCGCGGCAGCAGCTTCAGCGTTTCGCTGACCAGCCGCTCGGTCTCTCGGCTGGCGGTGCCGTTGCCAATGGCGATCAGTTCCACCCCGTGCGCCTTGATCAGGCGCAGGATGGCCTCCTGCGCGCCGCGCAGGTCGTTCTTGGGCTGGAAGGGATAGAGCGTTTCGGTCGCCACGACCTTGCCGGTCGCATCCACCACCGCGGCCTTGACGCCGGTGCGGATGCCCGGGTCGAGGCCCAGCGTCGCGCGCGGGCCCGCGGGCGCGGCCAGCAGCAGATCCTTGAGGTTGCGGGCGAAGACCTGGATGGCTTCCTCCTGCGCGCGGGCGCGCAGGTCGCCCATCAGGTCGATCATCATCGACAGGCTCAGCTTCACCCGCCAGGTCCAGCCGGCCACCTGCCGCAGCCAGGCGTCGCCCGGCCCCTCGCCGCGGGCCTCGAGCCGGGCGGCGACCATCGCCTCGGCGCGCGCCGCGCCGGTTTCGGGGTCGGGCGCGATGTCCAGCGTCACCACGCCCTCCTTCGAGGCGCGCATCATCGCCAGCGCCCGGTGCGAGGGCACGTTGGCCCACAGTTCGCGGTGGTCGAAATAGTCGGAGAATTTCGCACCGCTCTGCTCCTGCCCGGCGATCACCTTGGCGCTCAGGAACGCCTCCTTGTGCAGGAAGGCGCGCAGATCGCCCAGCAGCCCGGCGTTTTCCGACAGTTGCTCGGCCAGGATGTCGCGCGCGCCGTTCAGCGCGTCCTTGACCGTGGGGACGGCCTCGGTGACGAAGCCCTCGGCCAGCGCCTCGGGCGCGGCGGAACGGTCGGCGAGGATCGCCTCGACCAGCGGCTCCAGCCCGTTCTCGCGCGCGATCATCGCCTTGGTGCGGCGCTTGGGCTTGTAGGGGAGGTAGATGTCCTCCAGCTCGGCCTTGGTGGCGGCGCGGGCGATGGAGCGCTCCAGGTCCCCGGTCAGCTTGCCCTGATCCCTGATCGATTCGAGGATGCTCGCCCGCCGTGCGTCGAGTTCGCGCAGGTAGACCACGCGGTCGGCCAGCAGGCGCAGCTGGCTGTCGTCGAGCCCCCCGGTGACCTCCTTGCGGTAGCGCGCGATGAAGGGCACGGTCGCCCCCTCGTCGAGCAGCGTCACCGCCGCGCTGACCTGTTCGGGGCGCGCGCCGATCTCTGTGGCGATGGTCTGGGCAATGCGGCGTGCGGGGTCCAAGGCGTCTCCTCCGGTCTGATGGGAGACCCTTCTTAGCCACGCCGTGCGGGGCCGCCAAGGGGGCAGATCGGCGGTTTCCCGCGCGGGCGCCGGCGGCGCGCTGCCGCCCTACGCGTTCCCCGCCGCGCGCGCCAGCAGCTTGCGCGCGCGCTCGTAGACGGGGCGGTCGACCATCCGGCCGTCCACGGTCACGACGCCGCCGCCGGCCTCGAAGGCCGCGACCACGCGCCCGGCCCAGTCGCGATCCTCGTCGCGGACGCCGAAGCAGCGGTTGAGCGGCGCGATCTGCGCAGGGTGGATGCAGAAGCCCCCCACCGCGCCGTCCGCCGCCGCCCCGGCCAGCGGCGCGGCGAAGCCGTCGAGGTCGCGGAACTCGGCGATCGAGCCGGGATAGCCGAGGCAGGGCAGGCCCAGCCCGTGCGCGGCAAGCACGAGGTCGTGGAATTGCCGCCGGATCAGGCCGGAGCCGGTCGCGGCAGCCAGTTCGGCGGCCAGATCCTCGACCCCCAGCGCCAGGGCGGCGAGGCGGGAATGGGCGCGCCGCGGCCCGGCCGCCGCGAAGGCGGCGATTGCGGCGGGATCCTCGATCAGGGCGACGAGGGCGGGACCCTGCGCCCCGGCGCGGCGGTCGATCATCTCGCCGACCAGCGCGGCATGGGTCAGATCGCGGCTCTTGGCCAGGATGATGGCCGCGGTGCCGGCGGGCGCGGCCGCGATGTCGGCGACGGTTTCTTCCAGTTCCGAATTCACGCGGAGCCACAGCGGCTTGCCGGCCTCCAGCAGGGGCGCCGCGGTGTCGGCCAGCACCGCCCGCGCGGCGGGCTTGCGGTCCGGCGCCACGCCGTCCTCGAGGTCGAGACAGATCGCGTCGGCGGCCGATCCCGCCGCCTTGACCGCCAGTTCCGGCCGGTCGGCGGGCACGAAGAGGATGGACCGCATCGGGAACAGGGTCATCGGAAGGTCGCCTCCGCGGTCATCGCCAGCGCCCCGCCCGGCGCCGTGGCCCAGAGATCGGCCCCCTCCGGCCCCCTGCGGACAGAGATCGTGAAGGGCGCGGTGTCGAACAGCGGGCTGACCGCCCGGAAGCCGAAGGCGGCCAGCGGCCGGCCCGCGGCGCGTTGCGCCAGGTCGGCCAGCAGCGTCGCGGTCAGCGGGCCGTGAAAGACGAGACCGGGATAGCCTTCGACGTCGCGGCAATAGTCGCGGTCATAGTGGATGCGATGCCCGTTGAAGGTGACTGCCGAATAGCGGAACAGCATGACCGGGCTCGGCGTGATCTCTTCGGTCAGGTCGGCGCCCTCGGGGGCCGCCGGGGGGGTCGGCCGGGGGGCATCGGGGGCGGGATCGTCGCGGTAGACGATATCGTGTTCCTCGCGCAGCCTGAGCTGGCCGGCGACGGACAGGGAATGGGTGACGGTGACGAAGCAGAGCGCGCCGCTCTTGCCCTGTTTGCTGCGGATGCTGGTGATCTCGGAACGTTTCTCGACAGGCTCGCCCAGGCGCAGGTCGCCGTGGAATTCGAACCGCCCGCCCGCCCACATCCGGCGCGGCAGCGCGACCGGCGGCAGGAAGCCGCCGCGGGCCGGGTGGCCGTCCCGGCCGAGCCCGGCCAGGGGCACGGCCGTCGGGAAATAGAGCCAATGCCAGAGCGGCGGCAGGATGTCGCCCTCCTCCAGGGCGCTGCCGGCCGGCAGGATGCTGGCCATCATCCGCGCCGGGCGCGGGTCCAGCACGTCGGTCGCGGTCTCGCTGCGGCCGATCCACCGGTCGAGGTCTTGCGTGGCTTCAGTCATCGCTTTCTCCGAATTCGGCGCGGATGGCGGCGGTGTCGCGGCCGATCGCGGGGGCGGGCGGCAGGGGCGCGCGCGGATGGTCGGCCCAGATCGCCGGCGCGGCCGGGATGGTCAGGGTGTCGCCCTGCGAGGTGGTGACGCAGCGCCGGCGCAGCGCCAGGTGGTGCGACAGCTCCGGCACGCCGTTGACCGCGCCGAAGGCGATGCGTGCCGCAGCCAGCCGCTCGCGGAAGGTGGCCGCGTCGATGCCGGTGGTCACGGCGTGGATCTCGGCGTCCATCGCGTCGCGGTGGGCCACGCGCGCGGTGTTGCTGTCATAGCGCGGATCGGTGGCGATGTCCGGCCTCCGCAGCACCTCGGCGCAGAAGGCCACCCACTCGCGCTCGTTCTGGATCGACAGGATGGTCAGCGCCCCGTCCGAGGTGGGATAGGCGCCGTAGGGCGCAATCGAGGGGTGTCGCAGCCCCTGGCGGGTGGGGGCGCCGGCGCCGTAGTCGTGATGGACCAGCGGCACGGTCATCCATTCCGCCGCCACGTCGAACAGCGAGACCTTCAGCGACGCGCCCTCGCCGCTGCGCTCGCGCAGCAGCAGCGCCTCGGTGATCGCGGCATAGGCGGCCATGCCCGCGCCGATGTCGCAGACCGACACGCCGACTCGGCCCAGTTCGTTCTCGCCGCCCGAGATGGCGACCAGGCCGCTTTCGGCCTGGATCAGGAAATCATAGGCCTTCAGATGCGCGACCGCCGGATCCTCGCCATAGCCGGAGATGTCGCAGGTGATCAGCCGCGGGTAGCGTCGGCGCAGGCTCTCCGAGCCCAGGCCGAGGCGCTCCGTCGCGCCGGGGGCGAGGTTCTGCACGAACACGTCGGCCTGCGCCAGCATGCTTTGCAGGATCGCCCGGTCGGCGCTGTCCTTGATGTCCAGAACCACCGATTCCTTGCCCTGGTTGGTCCAGACGAAATACGAGCTGTCGCCCTGCGCCGCGTCGTCGTAGCCGCGCGCGAAATCGCCCTCGGGGCGCTCGATCTTGATCACCCGCGCGCCGGCGTCGGCCAGCCGCGAGGTGCACAGCGGCGCCGCCACGGCCTGTTCCAGCGCGACGACGGTATATCCCTCCATCGGTAGCATCAGAAACTCCGCGGCAGGCCCAGCGCGTGGGTCGCGATGTGGCTGAGGATCAGGTTGGTCGAGATCGGTGCGGTGCGGTAGAGCCGGGTCTCGCGGAACTTCCGCTCGATATGGTATTCGCGGGAGAAGGCGAAGCCGCCGAAGGTCTGCATGGCCACGTCGCCGGCCTTCCAACTGGCCTCGGCGGCGAGGTGCTTGGCGATGTTGGCCTCGGTGCCGCAGGGCCGGCCGGCGTCGAACAGGCGGGCGGCGTGTTCGACCATCAGCGCCGCGGCCGAGGTGTCGGCAAAACAGCTGGCGATCGGGAACTGGATGCCCTGGTTGGCGCCGATCGGGCGGCCGAACACCACCCGCTCATTGGCGTAGGCGGTGGCCTTTTCGATGAAATAGCGCGCGTCTCCGATGCATTCGGCCGCGATCAGGATGCGCTCGGCGTTCATGCCGTCCAGCACCACCTTGAAGCCCTCGCCCTCGGCCCCCAGCAGGTTTTCCGCCGGCACCATCAGGTCGTCGAAGAACAACTCGCAGGCGTGGTGGTTGATCATCGCCTTGATCGGGCGCACGGTCAGGCCGTTGCCGATCGCTGCGCGCAGATCGACGATGAAGGCAGACATGCCCTGGGACTTCTTCGCGCATTGCTCGCGCGGGGTGGTGCGCGCCAGCAGCACCATGAGATCGGAATGTTCGACCCGGCTGATCCAGACCTTCTGGCCGTTTACCCGGTAATGGTCGCCGTCGCGCACCGCGGTTGTCTTGAGGTTGGTGGTGTCGGTGCCGGTGGTCGGCTCGGTCACGCCGAAGCTTTGCAGGCGCAGCTCTCCCGAGGCGATCTTGGGCAGATAGGCCCGTTTCTGTGCGTCCGAGCCGTGCCGCAGCACCGCGCCCATCACATACATCTGCGCGTGGCAGGCGCCCGGATGGCCGCCGCTGCGGCTGACCTCTTCGAGGATGGCACAGGATTCCACCAGCCCGAGCCCGGCGCCGCCGTATTCCTCGGGGATCAGGGCGGAGAGGAACCCGGCCTCGGTCAGCGCTTTCACGAAATCGGTCGGGTAGCCGCCGGTTTCATCCAACTCGCGCCAATAGTCCTCGCCGAACCCGGCGCAAAGCTGCGCCACGGCGCGGCGGATATCCTCAAGCTCACCTTCGGACATGCTGTCCCTCCGTTATTGCTGCGGGTGACAATAATGCGGTCAGGGGATTGACGAAAATTTCAAAATAATTGGAAAACCGTTCGAAAATATGGAACGGTTCCGGATGTCCCACCGCAAGCTGCCCCCGCTCAACTCCGTCCGCACCTTCGAATCCGCGGCCCGCACCGGCGGGGTGCGCGCCGCCGCGCAGGAACTCAACGTCAGCCAGTCCGCGGTCAGCCGCCATATCGCGATCCTCGAGGAATATCTCCAGACGCCGCTTTTCGTGCGCAGCGGCCGGCGGCTGGTGCTGACCGATGCCGGGCGCGAATACCTGCAACAGCTCGAGCCCGCGCTGGACAGCATCGCCCGCGCCAGCCTGCGCGCCACCAGCGTCAAGCCGCGCGAGAGGCTCAGCGTGTCGGCGCCGCCCAGCTTCATCAGCAACTGGATCCTGCCGCGGCTGAGCGGTTTTCTCGAACAGCACCCCGAGATCGAACTGCGGCTGGTGGACCGGATGACCTTTCCCGAATCCGGGGAGGACGTGGATTGCGCCATCGAATACCGGATCGACACCTCGCCGCGGCTGCGCTCCGAGGCGCTGATGTCGGACGAGATCGTGCCGATGGCGGCGCCGGACTACATCTCGCGCTTCGCGATCCGGGGGCTGGACGATCTGTCGGTCTGCACCCTGATCGAGACCGAGCGCCGGCTGGTGTCCTGGTCCGATATCCTGCCCGCCGCCACAGCGCGCGCCCGGCCGCGGATCCTGACGCTGAGCCTGTCGGTCCATGCGCTTGAGGCTGCGCGGCAGGGCTATGGCGTGGCCCTGGCCAACCGCCACAACGCCAGCCGGCTGGTGCGGTCGGGCGAGTTGCGCGTCCCGTTCCTGCTGGACCAGGCCCATCTGCCGCCGCGCCCGCGCTATTACTATTCGGTCCCGCCCAACCGCAGATCGGAGAAGGAGCGCGCCTTCCGCGACTGGCTGGACCGCGAGATCGCCCGCGCCTAGTCCGGCTTCGACCGAAGGAACAGCAGCCTGAAGACGATCGGCGAGATCATGACCGCCACGGAGATGCGGGCAATGTGGTGGACCGCGACGAAGACCGGGTCCTCGCCGAGGGAGATGGAGATCAGGCTCATCTCAGCCAGGCCGCCGGGGGCGAAGGAGATGAACAGCAGCGGGACATGCATGCCGAACAGCTGTTTGAGGGCCAGCGCGGAAAGCGCCGCGATGCCGAGCGACGAGCAGAGCGCCAAAAAGCCGCTCGCCAGGCCGCGCAACAGCGCCGAGCCGGTCAGCCCCTTGAACCGCGACCCCAGAACCGCGCCGATCGCCAACTGCGAGACCTTGACCAGTTCGCCGGGGACCTGGGCCGCGGTGATGCCGGTGGCGTGCAGCAAGGTGCTGAGCAGGAACGGGCCCACCATGATCCCCGCGGGCAGCCGGAGACGGGTCGAAACGCCGGCGCCGACAATCGCGGCGGCGGCAAGCAGCGCGACGTCCACGAGTGTCAGGGCGTGCGCGCCGGTTTCCATCACCACTCCGGCCGCGCTGCCGACCGCGTTGCCCAGCGCCAGCGACAGGATGGCCGGCACCGTCAGAACCGCCAGCGTCACCCGCACGAAATGCTGCATCGCCATGCTGGTGCCGTTGCCGCCGTAGGACTCTCCGATCAGCACGGCCTCCACCAGCCCGCCGGGGCTGGCCGCGAAATAGGCGGTGGTGCGGTCATAGCCGGCGACCTTTCGCAGGACATAGGTGTTCACCAGCTGGATCAGCATCGCGACGGGGCCGATGGCCAGCAGGCTGGGCCACCAGGTCAGCATCTGGTCGAGGATATCGGGCGACACGCGCGCGCCGATCATCAGGCCGATGATCGGGACGAAGACGAGCCGCGTATGCCGGGGCATGGCCATCGGCTGTCCCATCACCGTGAGCCCGGCAATCGCGGCGGCGGCGGTGAACAGAAGCGGGCCCAGCATCCACGGCAGCGGCAGGCCGATCTGTTGCGCGGCGAAGGCTCCGATCAATGCGGTGAAGGCTGTTGCGAGCTGTCCGATCATGTGTCTGGCAATTCTCTGTCGCCCGCGCCGGGGGCCTTGGCGCCGGTCGGGATTGAGGGGTCTGATGCCTGTGCGGCAATACCGGATGTCGGAGGGCGACTGCCAGAGGTATTGTCCAACGTTCCTGCATACGAAAAAATGTTCCAAGAAAATTGCATTCTCCGTGGCCCCCCGTTTATCCATGCATTGCAGTAGGTAAGGGGGCGGCGGTGGGTGCATTCCCAGGCGAATTCATGGCTCTCGGCGCTGCGTTTGCGTTCGCTGCGGCCAATTTCTGCGTCTCGCAGACGACCCGTTCCGGCGGCGACAAGGGGACGGTGTTCTCGGTGCTGGTGACGCTGGTGATGTCTGCCGGCGTCTGGCTGGCTGGGGGCGCGGGCGGGATCGAAGGGGGCGACCCGCTGGCCGGGGTGCTCTGGTTCGCGGTTGCCGGGGTCGCGGCCATGGTGCTGGGGCGGACGCTTCTGTTCAGTTCGGTCCGGCAGTTGGGCGTGGCGCGCTCGTCGGCGGTGAAGCGCCTCAACCCGTTCTTTTCGGTGCTGCTGGCGTCGCTCCTGCTGGGAGAGGCGCTGACCGGCGGGGAGCTTGCGGGGGTCGTGCTGATCGCGCTGTCCTTCGGGCTGCTGATCCACGAGGCGCTGAGCCGGAGCGGGGACCGCGAGGCTCGGTCGATCCCGGCCTACGGGGTGGGCGTCGCGGCGGCGCTGTCCTACGCCTTTGCCTATGTCGCGCGCAAATACGGGCTTGCCGCGATGGACTCGCCGGCGTTGGGCACCTTCATCTCGGCGCTCAGCGGGCTTCTGGCCTTCGCGGTCATCGCCTGTTTTTCCCAGCGCTACCGGGCGAGTTTCCTGGGCATGTTCGCCTTTCTCGACCGCTGGGTGGTGGCGGCGTCGATCCTGATGTCCGCGGGGCAGATCCTGTTTTTCGCGGCGCTGGCCGTGGCCGAGGTTTCAACCGTCGCGATGATCGGCTCCGTGGAGATCTTCATCGCGATGTTCCTGTCCTCAGTCGTCTTCCGGTCCGAGCCCATCCCGTCGCTGCGGGTGCTGGTGGCGGCGGGTTTCGCGATGGTGGGCGTGATTTTCGTCGCTATCGGATAGCTAGCTGAGGGCCCTGTCAGCGAAAAAATATCTAGCAAGGTGCTAAAAAATGTTCCCCTATATGGACCGACGTCTCATTGACGGCGTGGCGATATTATCCTTTAATCTTCTCAATCCTGCTGCATCGAAGACTCAAGGGAAAAGGGTGGGTCCGGCAAGTGCGAGGCCTGTTGCGACGGGCAGGCAGGACAGCAGAACTGCGAGCTGATGGTCTGCGATCAGCGATAATAAAAGTGTTCGGTTAGGGAGGAAGAACATGAGGCGACAATTTCTGAAGGGGCTGGCAGCCGTCGCGGCGATGGGGCTGACCGGCCTTCCCGCGATGGCGCAGGACGCGCAGCAGTTTTACGCTGGCAAGGCGATCAAGTGGATCGTGCCCTACAAGCCCGGCGGCGGCTATGACGAGTACAGCCGTCTGCTCGCGCCCTACATGGAGAAATACACCGGCGCGCGCATCGAGATCGTGAACGTGCCCGGCGCGGGCGGGATGAAGGGGGCGAACGAGATTTTCAACGCGCCCGACGACGGCCTGACCGTCGGCATCATCAACGGGTCTGCCATGGTGACCAACCAGCTCGCCGAGATCAAGGGCGCGCGCTACAAGGTCGCCGACTACAACTTCCTCGGACGCGTCGCCGCGGATGTCCGTGTTCTGGTGACCTCGCCGAACAACGGCTTTGGCAGCCTCGAGGACATCATGTCCAGCGACTCTCCGATCGTGCTGGGCGCCACCGGCCTTGGCGGTTCGACCTATGTGGACGCCGTGATCATCGGGGACGTGTTCAAGCTGAAGCAGAAGGTCGTGCACGGCTTCAACAGCTCCAGCGACGTGCGTCAGGCGCTTCTGCGCGGGGATATCCACGGCATGTGGGGCTCGCTGGGTAGCGCGCTGAGCGGGGCCGCGAACGGCGACCACCGCATCATCCTGCAAAGCGGCCGCGGCGAGATCCCCGGTGTCGGCAATGTGCCGAGCCTGTTCGACTACATCGAAAAGGCGGAGAACAAGGAACTGGCCGCCGAGATCATGACCGCCTGGGACGCGCTGAACGCCGTCGGCCGCCCCGTGGCCGCCCCTCCGGGGATCCCGGAGGACCGCGTCGCCTTCCTGCGTGATGCGTTCCAGAAGTCGATGAATGACCCCGACTTCCTGGCCAAGGCGAACAGCGCCGAGCGCGAACTGTCCTTTGCCGACGGCGCCACCATGGCGACCGTGGCGGCCCAGGCCACGCAGATGTCGCCCGAGGTCGAAAAGCTGATGATCGCCGCGATCCGGGGCGAGCTCTGACACCAGCATTCGGGCAGGCGCCCGGGCTGCGATCCCGGCCCGGGCGCCTGTTTGCGTCTGTCACCAATTTCCGAGAGTTTGGAAAATGACAATAATTGAGGGCCTGAGCAGCGGTTTCCTGCAGGCCATAAGCCTAGACGTCTTGCCATACCTGGTCGTGGGGGCGGTGTTCGGCCTGATCATCGGTGTCATCCCCGGCCTGAGCGGCCATTTCGCCATGGCCATGGCCGTCACTTTTCTCTACTCGATGGAGCCTGGTGCAGGCATCGCCTTTCTGCTCGGGGCGCATTCGACGGTGGCGCAGGGCGGCGGCCTGACCGCCATCCTGTTCTCGACGCCAGGAACCGGGCAGAACGCCGCGACATTGCTGGATGGGCCGCCGATGCGCGACCGCGGCGAGGTCGGGCTGGCGGTCGGCGCGGCGATGGCGTCGTGCTTCCTCGGCGCGACCTTCGGCGCGATCGCGCTGGCCGCGTTGCTGCCGGTGCTGCGCGACGTGGTGCTGTTCTTCGGTCCGCCCGAGATATTCGTTCTCGCCTTCCTTGCGCTGACCTTCGTCGCCGTCCTCGGCAAGGAGGACATGACGCGCAGCCTGATCGCGGCCCTGATGGGGATGCTTCTGGCGATGATCGGTCTGGACAACGTGACCAACACCGCGCGCTTCACCATGGGGTCGCTGACCCTTGAGGATGGTCTCGCCATGGTGCCGGTGATCCTGGGCCTCTTCGCCGTGGCCGAGATGTTCGAGCTCTGGGCGCAGGGCGGCGCCCTGGCCAAGAAGATGGAGAACCCGCTGTCGGCGCGCGACACGCAGCGCCAGATCTTCTCCGGCATCCTGGCCGCGTTCAAGCACAGCTGGCTGGTCATCCGATGTTCGACCATCGGCACGGTGATGGGGCTGATTCCCGGCCTCGGCAGCGCGCCGGCCGCCTTTGTCGCCTATGGCCATGCCAAGCAGACCTCGAAGAACAAGGAGCTGTTCGGCAAGGGCAACATCGAGGGCGTGATCGGCGCCGAGGCCGCGAATGACGCGGTGGAGGGGGGCGCGCTGGCCTCGACCCTGGCCTTCGGCATCCCCGGCAGCTCGTCGATGGCGATCCTGCTGAGCGGGCTGTTCATCCTCGGGCTCGAAACCGGGCCGACGATGCTGAACAACCATGTCGATATCGTCTTCATCATGATCTTCACCATCATCATCGGCAATCTCGTCGGCACCCTGATCGGCATGTTCATGGTGAACCCGCTGTCGCGCGCCACCTCGATCCGCGCCACGCTGATGGTGCCGGTGCTGATGGTGATCATCGTGACCGGCGCCTATGCCTCCGAGCGGTCGCTGTTCGACATCGGCGTCGCGCTGGTGTTCGGCGTGCTGGGCTACCTGATGAAGGTGCTGAACTATTCGCGGGCGGCGCTGCTGATCGGCTTCGTGCTGGGCTTCGCGGTGGAGAAGAACCTGTATCTCGCGCTGCTGCTGGACGGCCCGCTGTTCTTCCTTCAGCCGATCCCGCTGGGCCTGTCGATCCTGACGCTGCTGTTCCTCGGCTACAACATCTACATCATCGCGCGCGACCGCCGGAGGGCCGTGAAATGAGCGACACCCTGAAGACCCCCGACATCGAGACCGACGACCGGACGGCCGCCGCCTTCGAACAGGGCCAGGAGCGGGACCGTTTCGCGCTGGAGGTCGTGTTCCTGGCGGTCCTAGCCGTGGTCGTGATCGCCGCTTTTTTCGAGGCGCTGACCTACGATCTGGTCTCGTCGCGCACCCCCTTCGTGATCATGGTGCCGCTGATGGGCCTGATCGCCTTCCAGGCCGCGCGCATGGCGCGCTCGGGGATGTGGGGCGCCGTGGGCGGGCGCATCGCCCGGGTCTGGAGCGGCAACAACCCATATTTCAACAAGATCCTTGTGATCATGTTGTGCAGCGTCCTGCTGCTGGGCGCGGTCCTGGTCATCGGCCATTACGCCGCGATCTTCGCCTTCATCTTCGTGCTGGTGCGGGCGCTGGCGCGCGAACGGCTGAAGCTCAGCCTGCTGGTCGCGGCAATCACCACGGTTGTGATCTTCGCCCTGTTCGAGGTGGGCTTCGACATCGAGCTCTATCGGGGGCTGATCATCCGCTACCTGCAGGGCTACCGCGACTTCTGAGCGCGGCGGAGGGCCCCGCGCCGTTCCATCCAGAAACAAGAGGACGATCCATATGCACGACGACATCTCAGGCAAGGTGCACTGGCACGAACCCACCACCGGCGACCGCGCCGGTTTCGGGAAGTTCGGCCAGCCGCTCTCCGACTATGACCGGTTCATGGAGGAAGACGGCATCCCGGTGTTCCGCGGGCTCGGCCTGAGCAGCGTCAAGGATCTGGATCTCGAAGACTGGCCCCGCATGGGCGGCCGCGGCCACTACATCCAGCTGCACGGCACCGAGGGCAAATGGGGCTGCTATGTGGTCGAGGTGCCGGCGGGTGGCGCGCTGAATCCCGAAAAGCACATTTACGAGGAGATATTCCTCGTCGCCGAGGGCCGCGGCACCACCGAGGTCTGGGCCGAGGAGGGCGGCTACAAGCACAGTTTCGAATGGCAGAAGGGCTCGCTCTTTTCCATTCCGGTCAACGCCTATCACCGGATCGTCAACGCGACCAACAAGCCGGCGCTGCTGATTGCCGGAACCACGGCGCCGAACCTGATGAACCTGATCGGCAACACCGATTTCATCTTCAACGCGCCCTACCAGTTCGGCGACCGCTTCTCCAGGGCGTCGGATTTCTACAAGCCGGTCGAGGATATCGAGCCCGATCCGATCCGCGGACTGGCCATGCGAAAGACCAACCTTGTGCCCGACGTGGTGAATTGCGAGCTGCCGCTCGACAACCGCCGCTCACCGGGCTACCGGCGCGTCGAGCCCTTCATGACCGGCAACAAGTTCTACCTGTGGCTCGGCCAGCACGAAACCGGCCGCTATTCCAAGGCGCATGCCCATACCTCGGCCGCGGTTCTGATCGGCCTCAGGGGCAAGGGATACACCTATACCTGGCCGGAGGAACTGGGCGTCAACCCCTGGAAGGACGGCAACGGCGATCAGGTACAGCGCATCGACTACGGCCAGTTCGGCATGGTCAGCGCGGCGCCGGGCGGCGCGCGCTGGTATCACCAGCATTTCAACACCTCGGCCGAGCCGTTCCGCCTGTCCGCGTGGTTCGGGCCGAACCACCCCAGCCTGGTGACCGGCACCCGGCCGGGCGACCAGCAGATCGACTATACCGCGATGGACATCACCGAGGGCGGCACCGCCATTCCCTACTGGATGGAGGACCCGTTCCTGCGGGAGGAATTCGAGGCGGCGATCGCGGCCAATGGCGGCACCTCGCGGATGGAGCCCAGCCGGTATGAAAAGCCCGAAGGGCTGGCCTGAGCCATGGCCGCACGCGATCTCTCCCCGGACGAAACCGGCGGACGCATCTTCTTCTCCGGGGCTGAACGCAGCCTCGTCGAGGAGGATACGATCTCGCTGATTTCGGCGGGGGTGGATATCGGCTCCGCGACGACGCATCTGGTCCTGTCCCGGATCGAGCTGGAGCGGCTCGACACCCGTTATGTGGTCTCGGAGCGCGAGGTCCTCTACCAGTCCCCGATCCACCTGACGCCCTATGTGTCGGGCGAGGATATCAGCACCGCGGCGCTGCGGCGGATCTTCGACGGGATCTTCGAGGAGAGCGGCGTCGCGCGCGAGCAGATCGACACCGGCGCCCTGATCCTGACCGGGGTCGCGGTGCGCCGCCGCAATGCCCGCGCGATCGCCGAAATGTTCGCCCGGGACGCGGGCAAGTTCGTGGCTGTCTCCGCCGGAGACCGGCTGGAAAGCCTGCTCGCGGCGCATGGATCGGGGGCGTTGCGGGCCTCGGAAACGGGGCGCTGCACGCTGAACATCGACATCGGCGGAGGCACCACCAAGCTGTCGCTGTGCCGCAACGGCCGGGTCGAGGGTATGTCGGTGGTTGAGGCCGGCGCGCGCCTCGTGGTCACAGATGCTGCGGGGCAGGTGGAACGGCTGGAGGATTACGGGGCGCGGTATGCGCGCGATCTTGGCCTTCCGCTGGCCCTCGGCGCCCCGCTTTCGGCCGATGCGAAACGGGCGCTGGCGGCGGCCATGGCCGACCGCATCTTCGATGCCGTCGCGGGCAGGTGCCCACCGGAATTCCTGCGCCTGACCGAGGGCAGGACCCGTTTCGATCACACCGGATTCGTCATCTCGGGCGGCGTTTCGGAATTCCTGCACCGGCGCACCAGCGCGGATTTCGGCGATCTCGGCCCCGATCTCGCCGCGGCGATCATGGAGCGCATCACGCTTTCGGGCCTGCCAGTCCTGCCGGGGGCCGAGGGCATCCGCGCGACCGTTCTCGGCGCGTCGCAGCAGACCGTGCAGATGAGCGGCAGCACGGTCTTCATCGACCCCCTCGAAAAGCTGCCCCTTCGCAACGTGGTCAATATCCGCCCCCGCTTCGACATCTCGGGCGAAGAGATAGATCCAGCCGCGGTCGCGGCTTCGGTCCGGGACATCCGCCGGACCTTCGACCTGCTGGGCGACGCGCAGTCGCTGGCCGTCAGCATCGACTGGCAGGGATCGGCGACCTATGCGCGCCTCGACGCGCTGAGCCGCGGCATCATCGCGGGGCTCGAGGACATCTTGCACGCCGGTCACCCGCTGGTGATGTTGTGCGACAGCGATGTCGGCGGCCTGCTGGGCATGCATTGCCGCGAGAACGATCTCTGCGCGAACGCGGTGGTTTCGGTCGATGGCCTGGACCTGGCGGATTTCGATTTCGTCGATATCGGCGAGGTGCTGCACGCCACCGGCTCCGTGCCGGTCGTGGTCAAGTCGCTGGTCTTCCCCTCAGAAAACGCCCTGCCCGAAAAAGGAGACGCATGTGTCCGACGAGGAACTTGAGAACGAAATCCCCTGGTCGGTGCGCTCCTTCATCGCGCCGCTGGTGTTGCTGGTCTTCGCCATCGCCATCCTGGCGCTGTCGCATGACTACAGCGAAAGCGCGCGCCGCATGCCGCGGCTCGTCGCGGGGACGCTGACGGTGCTGGCGCTGCTCGATCTCTACGGGCGTTCGTCCCTGCCGGGACACCGGCAACTCAACAGTTTCATGGGCAGCGGGTTCGAACACCGCGAGATGCGCTATCGCCCGCCGCTTGGAAAGGAGCTGGTGGTGCTGGGCTGGGTGCTCGCGGCCTTCGCCGCCATCGCCCTGATCGGGATCCTGATCGCGCTGCCGCTGTTCTGCCTGAGCTACGTTCTGCTTCAGGCCCGCCGGCCGGTGTTCGAGGCCGTGCTCGTGGCGTCGATCGTGCTGATCTTCCAATTCGTCGTTTTTGAACTGGTCCTCGATTACGAGCTCTATCGCGGGCTGCTGTTCTCAAAAGGTGGCCTGTCCCAATGGTAGGCCGCGCAATTACTCAAACAGGGAGGGAAGAAACAATGAAAACGAAATATCTCGGGGGGGTGCTGGCCGCAGCCACATTGCTGTGTGGCCCGGCCATCGCCGCGGACAAGGGCTATCCGCTGGATGACGACATCACCTTCATCGTGCCTTACAGCGCGGGAGGCGGCTTTGACACCATTGTCCGCACCCTGTCGCCGGCCCTCGAAGAGGCCATGGGCGCCACCGTGGTGCCCGAGAACCTGCCCGGGGCCTCCGGCACGCGCGGCGGCCAGGCGGTCTATCGCGCGGACCCGGACGGCTACACGATCGGGATTTTCAACATCCCCGGCCTGACCGTGTCCGAGGCCCTCGGCCGCGACATCGGCTTCAACCTGGGTGAGATCACCTGGATCGCCAACATCGCCGAGGAAAAATACGCCATCGCGGTCAAGGCGGATTCCCCGATACAGTCGCTCAAGGATCTGTGCGACCTGGGCCGCCCGATCAAGCTGTCGGATACCGGCAAGGATTCGACCTCGTCGATCACCTCGGTCCTGGCCTTCGACATGATCGGCTGCCCGATCTCGAACATCACCGGCTATGGCGGGTCGAACGACACGATGATCGCCGTGATGCGCGGCGAGGTCGATGCGACGCTCAAGCCGGTCTCGTCGCTGAGCAAATACACCAAGTCGGGCGATCTGCGGTTCATCGTCACGATCTCCGACGTGACCCTCGTCGAGGGCGTGCCGACCACCACCGAACTGGGCTACCCGGAACTGGCCAAATTCGGCATCAGCCGCGTCGTCGGCGCGCCGCCGAACATGCCTGCCGAGATCGTCGAAAAGCTGGCCGCGGGCTTCGAGGCCACGCTGAAGGCGGACAGCGTGCGCGAGTGGGCCGCAGGCACCAGCACGACGCTGCGTTACATGAGCCCGGCCGAAACCACGGCGATGATGGACGAGCTGTCGCAGTTCTACACCGGCTACAAGGATCTGCTTGCGCAGTGACGCGGCCAACACCGGTCCCGCCCGTTCATTGCGGGTGGGGCCGCTTCGAATGACGAGGGGAAGCTTGATGGGCTTTGACGCGCTACTGGATGCTCTTCTGCAGGTTCTGGGGTCGGCCGGATCGCTCTATCTTCTGGGGGGCGTGGTGTTGGGCCTGCTCTTCGGGGTGATCCCCGGGCTGGGGGGGACGACCGCCCTCGCCCTGCTAATCCCCGTCACCTATTCGCTGGAGCCGATCGAGGCGATGTATCTGGCCGGCGGCGTGATGGGGGCGACGTCCTTCGGCGGCTCGATCACCGCGATCCTGCTGAACACGCCCGGCACGGCGCCCAACGCGGCGACGACCTTCGACGGCTATCCGCTGGCGCGCCAGGGGCGCGCGGGCCTGGCGATCGGTGCGGCGGCGGCGGCGTCGTCCCTGGGCGGGCTGATCGGGCTGATCACCCTGATCCTGTTCATCCCGATCGCAAAGCAGATCGTTCTGAGCTTCGGGCCGGCCGAGTTCTTCCTGCTCACGATTCTGGGCCTGACGGCCATCGCGGTGTCGGTGCGCGGCAAGCTGCTGCGCGGCCTGATCGCCGGCTGCGTCGGGCTGCTCTTCGCCTTCGTGGGCTCGGACGCCATCAGCGGCGATTTGCGCTTCACCGGCGGCATCGACTACCTGTGGGACGGCATCCCGCTGGTGCCGACCCTGACCGGCATGTTCGCGATCAGCCAGATGATCGAGCTCGCGCTGAAGGGCGGCTCGGTCGCCGGCGCCGCCACGCAGGCGAGCAAGAAGCAGATGCAGATCTCGGGCGTCGGGGAGGGCGTGCTGTCGGTCTTCCGCCACTGGGATGTTCTGCTACGCGGGTCGATCATCGGGACGATCATCGGTGCGATTCCGGGGCTGGGCGGCACCGTCGCCTCGTTTCTCGCTTACAGTTCCACCGCGCAGACGGACCGCGACCCCGAAAGCTTCGGCAAGGGCAACATCCGCGGCGTCATCGCACCGGAATCGGCCAACAACGCCAAGGACGGCGGCTCGTTGATCCCCACCGTCGCCTTCGGTATCCCGGGCAGCGCGGAAACCGCGCTGTTCCTGGGGATCCTCGTGCTGCACGGGATCGACCCCGGCCCGGCGATCCTGCTGTATAACGAACGCGAGATCTACGGCCTGATCGTCGCCCTCACCGCGGCAGCCATTGGCGCCTCGCTGATCGGCCTCGCGCTGTCGCGCTGGCTGGTCCTGATCACCCGGATCGACGCGGGGATCGTCGTTCCCGTGGTGATCGCGCTGTCGCTGACTGGCGTCTATGTTTTGGACGGGCGGATGGCCGACGTTCTGCTGACGATCATCATGGGCGTGCTGGGATACCTGATGATCCGCTTCGACTATCCCCGCCTGACGCTGGTGATCGCGCTGGTGCTCGGCGACACGGCGGAACGTTCGTTCCACCAGGTGCAGCTGATTTCGGACGGGCATGCCCTGGACTTCATGATGGGGCGGCCGGTTGCGGTGGTGCTGTTGGGCGCGACCGTGTTCACCTTCTTCCTGCCGATCATGCGCAAGCTCCGCCTGCGCAGGGGCAGTCGGGCCTGAAACGAGAAAAGCTGCCGGCCCGGGGCCGGCAGCGTCTCGATGGCGTATCGTCCGGAAATCAGGAGGGGTCGATTACGACCATCGTGTCATCCGGTATCACCCTGTAGGTCTTCAGCTCCATGATGCAGGGAGGAGCCGTCACCTTGCCGTCCCGGATGTCGAAGCGGCCGTTGTGGAAGTCGCATTCGATCTCATGCCCGTCCAGATAGCCTTCGGACAGCGAGCCCGGGCCGTGGGTGCAGACGTCGTCGGTGACGTAGAATTCGCCCTCGACATGGTAGACCGCGAGTTCGAGGTCCCCGGCCTCGACCTTGATGGCAGTGCCCTCCGCGACGTCGCCTTTCGCGCAAAGGGTGAGTGTCTTGACGTTCAAATCCATTGAGCCCTCCGGTTCCGTGTTTGCCGGAAATTATCGGAACCGTATTCCGTATGCAAGAAAGCATCCGCAAATATCTGGTGGATTCTCCATCCATAATGTTTCAAATATTTGCAGGGATAGAATATAAACCCTTGGAATTATGACCCTGTCGAAGCGACCGGGTGATCTGGGGAAATGGCACTCTGTTCTGGTATGCGATATAGGAACGTGAAATCCCGCGGTGCGCCAAGGGTTCCGAACCAGGAGGAGCGATATGTGTGACGACCACGACAGCGCCGAAGAGGCGCAGCCGGCGGGCTATTACCACAGCCAGAAGGACCGCATCTTCGTGCGTGCCGTTCAAGGCGAATACAATCTGACCGAAGAGCTGAAGCGCCTTCGCGCGATGCCTCGGGTCAGAAAGGCGCGCGATATCAAGTTCGTGGACGGCCCGCAGGCCTATTCGCGCCATTATGTCGAGCCCAAGGACGGCATCAGCCAGCTGTTCCACATCCACCTCGAGGAATACGGCCCCGGCGGCAAGTCGCAGAAGCACGGCCATGTCAACGAGGCGGCGTTCTACATCCTCGACGGCGAGGGGTACGAGATCCACGATGGCATCCGCTACGACTGGAAGGCCGGCGACGTGGCGATTGTGCACAACAACTGCGTGCACCAGCATTTCAACGCCTCCGACACCAGGCCCGCTCGCGCCCTCGTTCTCAAGACCAAGCCGATGTTCGTCTTCATGAACATGCTGTTCCAGAAGACCGTCGAGCCGCGGCAGACCGAGCCCGCGCCGGGGGGCGAGGAATTCGTGGTCCGCGAGGAAGAGGACGACTTCAACCATCCGCACGGGGGGTACTGAGCATGGCCTGGGATGAAGCCAAGACCTGGATCGCCGGCGACGAGACCCGGAACCTCTACCAGAAGCTGCTGGACGACGCCGAGGCCGCGCCCGCGCGCAACGCCCAGCGAAAGAAGGTCGTCCACCCCGAGGAGATGCCGTGGGAGATGTCGCGCCAGGGCCTGCTCAAGCACCTCATCAACGAGGACATGAATACCCGGATGGAGACGGTCGATGCCTACATGCAGATCATCCCGCCGGGGTCGCGCTCGGGCAAGCACCGCCACCTCGCCGAGGAATGCATCTATGTGCTCGAGGGGCGCGGCTACGATCTGCACCAGGATTGCGACGTGGAGATCACCGACGGCTACCACTGGAAGCCGCAGGATGAGATCCAGCGCTTCGACTACGAGGCTGGCGATATCATCTATGTGCCGCCCAACACGATCCACCAGCATTTCAACGCCGATCCCGACCGGCCCTTGCGGCTGATCTCGTCGATCAACCGGATCTTCAAGCAATGCGGCCTCAACGACCTGGAGCAGATCGAGGATGCGCCGGAATACGATCCCGACGTGACCCTCTGCGCGACCGAGATCCGCAGGTTCCTGATCCGCCAGGGCTGAGGTGGCCGGGCCCATAACCGAAACCGCATGATCGGAACATCCATGCTGGGCGCAATCCTTGCCTTTGCCTCGGCCGGCTTCTTCGGCCTGAACAACGCGACCGTCCGGCGGGGTGTTCTGAAATCCACGGCGCTTCACGGCATGGCGATCACCGTGCCGGCGGGCATCCCGCTGTTCATGGTGTTCGCCGCCCTGTTCGGCAGCTACGCGGCCATGGCGAAATGGCCCCTTGCGGCCTGGGGCTGGATGGTCGGCGCGGGAATCGTGCATTTCGTGCTGGGCCGGTTCGGAAATTACCGCGCGACGCAGGCGCTTGGCGCCACCCTGTCGACGCCGATCCAGCAGCTCAGCATTCTTGTTTCGCTGGCGCTGGCCTCGGCATTCCTGGGCGAAAGCGTCAATCTCGTCAACGGGCTGGGCATCCTGATCATCCTGCTGGGGCCGGCGGTGGTGATGCGGCGCCGGAACTCGGCCAAGGGCCTTCCCGAGGGCTTCGTCCCCGAATACGGGCCCGGTCTGTTCTGGGGGTTCATCTGCGCGCTGGGCTATGGCGCGAGCCCGCTGATGATCGTGCTGGGGCTGGGGCAGACGCGCAGCCTGGCCGACAGCGTGGGCGGGGTCCTGGTGTCCTATGTCGCGGCGGCGGTGGTGGTCGCGGTTCTGATCGCGTTCAGCGGCGGCCGGCGCTACATGCGGTCGCTCGACCGCGGATCGGTGGGCTGGTTCGCGGCCTCTGCCGCCTTCGTGGCGCTGTCGCAGTTCTTTCGCTACATGGCGCTGGCGCTGGCGCCGGTGTCGGTGGTCGTCCCGATCCAGAGGCTGTCCGTCGTGTTCCGCATCATCTTCAACGCCATGTTGAACCGGCAGCACGAGGTGCTGGACCGCGGCGTGATCGCCGCGATCCTGATGTCGGTCCTGGGGGCGATCGCGCTGACGGCGGATACGCGCGCGCTGCTCGATCTGCTGGGGTTCGGCCCCGATGCAATCCGCGTTTTGTCGCGCAAGCTTTACTAGAGCCTGTTGGCCGGCCGCGAATGACTGTTGTCAGAACGGTGCAAATTACCCATTCTCATGGCCGAACGGGGGAGGTTCAAAATCAATATCAAGCAGCTCAAGTATCTGAGGCAGATCATCGAGTCGGGCTCCATCTCGGCTGCCGCCGAAGAACTGCATGTGGCCCAGACGGCGCTGGGCATACAGGTCCGCAATCTTGAGGAAGAGCTGGGCGTCACCCTGATCGAGCGCCATTCCCGCGGTATCCGGGCGACGCCGAGCGGCGAGCTCATGCATCAATATGCCGTCAACATCCTGGCGCATATCGACGAGGCCAAGCGCGCGGTCCGCAGCCTGGGTCGCAGCGACCGGACCGTCGTCAAGATGGGCGTCACGCCCAGCCTGATGCGGGTCGTCGGCGATGATATCGTGATGGAGTTGCAGGACGCCGTCCCCGAGGTGTCGCTGAAGGTCGTCGAGGAGCTGAGCTTCGTCCAGATGCAGCTTCTGGAGCAGGGTGAACTGCACTGCGCCCTGTCCTACGCCTTCGATCCCGACCCGAAATATTCGCGATGGCCGCTGCTGGAGGAGGAACTCTATTGCCTCAACAGCCCTGGGGAGGGGGTGAACACCGACCCGATCCCGTTCTCCGAGATGCTCGACAGGGATCTGGCGACGACGGGGCGCTGGGATTCGGTGTGCCGCACTCTTGAGGCGATGGCCGCGCGCATCGGCAAGCGGCTGAACGTGGCCTATGAGGTGCAGTCGATCCGGGCGGTGAAGAACCTGGTCCAGAAGGGCGCGGCGCTGACCGTGATGCCCTACGGGGCGGCCGCGGGCGAAATCCAGAAGGGGACCCTGATCGCCCGCCCGATCGTGGCGCCGCCCGTGGTGCGGACCTTGCTGTTCCTCTATTCGAAGGAAAGCGAGTATCTCGTCGAGACCCCGCATTTCCGCGACTTCATCCACACCATCGCGCGGCGGATGCACGAAGCCGACGGGCCGATGACCCGTCTGCTTCTCTAAGGTGGGCTCAGGCCTTGTCCGAGGCGGCCAGGTCGAACGCCGCGCGGGCGATGTTCGTGCGATCGAGCCCGAGGCTGGCGAGTTGGGCGTCGCTCATCTCCGTCAGGAACGAGTAGATACGGAAAGCGCGGAACCCGGTCAGAAGGCCGAAAAAGTCACGGGAGAAGTTCCTGGGCGCCACATCGCGGATGATTTCCAGCAGTTGCGGCGACCCATATTCGACGGCGGTGGCCATGATGGCGTCCTTTCGTTCTGCGATGCAGCATGGTTTGCTGCGTTGCGGTACAGATGGCGAAAAGACGGGTCTGAATCAAGCTGCCGGGGGCCTGTGCATAACGGGTCTTCGTGTATTGCAGAGCCCCCGGATTCTCATAACCTGTTGATATGTAACGCGGCCTATTTTCCGCGCGATTCAAGTGCGCGATTCAGTCGCGGGTAGGCCCGGCGCACGTTGCCCTCAAAGACCTTGTGGCGGTCTTCGGCGCTCAGATTCAGGGCGTCGATATAGCGCTTGGTGTCGTCGAAATTATGCCCCGTCTCGGGATCGACGCCCTTGACCGCGCCGAACATTTCGGAGGCGAAGAGGATGTTGTCGATGTCGATCACCTCGAACAGCAGGTCGATGCCGGGCTGGTGGTAGACGCAGGTGTCGAAGAACACGTTCCTCATAATGTGCTCGGTCAGCGGCGGCTTGTTGAGCATGTCGGCCAAACCGCGATACCGGCCCCAGTGGTAGGGCACGGCGCCGCCGCCGTGGGGGATCACCAGCTTCAGGTCGGGGAAGTCGGTGAACAGGTCGCCCTGCAGGAACTGCATGAAGGCCGTGGTGTCAGCGTTGATGTAATGCGCCCCGGTGGCGTGGAAGTTGGAATTGCACGAGCCCGAGACATGGATCATCGCCGGGACTTCCAGCTCGACCAGTTTTTCAAAGAAGGGATACCAGCTCTTGTCGGTCAGCGGCGGGCCGGACCAATGGCCGCCCGACGGGTCGGGGTTGAGGTTGCAGCCGACGAATCCGAGTTCGACCACGCAGCGCTCAAGCTCTTCGATCGCGTTCCGGATGGGCACGCCCACCGATTGCGGCAGCTGGCACACGCCGATGAAATGCTCCGGGAACAGCGACACGACGCGGTGGATCAGGTCGTTGTTGATGCGCGTCCAGGTCCTGGAGACCTGTTCGTCCCCGATGTGATGCGCCATGGCCGAGGCCTTGGGCGAAAACACGGTCATGTCCGCGCCGCGCTCTTTCAGGGCGCGCAGCTGGTTGGTTTCGATGGTTTCGCGGATCTGGTCGTCGCTGATGTCGGCCAGTCGGGGCGGCGGGGCGCTGGGGTTTTCGAAATGCGCGATCTGCGCGTCGCGGTAGTCCTGCAGTTGCGCCGGCGCGGTGGTGTAGTGACCGTGGCAATCGATGATCATTGTGTTTCTCCGTCCGTCTGTTGGTTAGCCCAGGTCGAGATCGGCCTGATCGACGTAGCGCAGGCCCTTTTCCGCGAGCCGGGGGCGCATGTTGTTCATGTCCAGCCCCAGCTCGCCCGCCGCATAGCGCGCGCGGATGCCGGCCTCGCGCTGTTCGCGCTGCTGGGATTTCCGCGCGACGTCGGCCGCGGCCAGGCGGGGCACGACGACCACGCCGTCGTCGTCGGCGACGATCACGTCGCCGGGGTTCACCAGCTGCTCGCCGCAGGAGATCGGCAGGTTCACGTCGCCGATGGTCTCCTTCACCGTCCCGTGGGCCGAAATGCAGCGCGACCACACCGGAAAGCCCATCGCCTCCAGGTCGGCCACGTCGCGACAGCCGCCGTCGATGATCAGGCCGCGCACGCCGCGGGCTTGCAGAAGCGTGCCCAGAAGGTCGCCGAAAAAGCCCGATTCCGAGGTCGAAGTCGGCGCGACGACCAGGATGTCGCCCTCCTGGCACTGCTCGGCGGCGACATGGATCATCCAGTTGTCGCCGGGGGTGACCGTTGCGGTCACGGCGGTGCCGCTGATCCGGGCGCCGCGATAGATCGGGCGCATCCGCGGCGCCATCAGGCCGGCGCGGCCCTGGGCCTCGTGCACGGTGGCCACGCCGTAGCGCGCAAGGGCGTCTGCGGCCGCGCGGTCGGCGCGCTTGATGTTGGTAACAACGGTTCCCATTGCATTCTCCGTTATGACTGCGCCGCGCAGGCGGCAAACTCGGATTTCAGGGTGGGGGCGTCCAGGTCGCGCCCGATGAAGACCAGCCTGCTCTGGTTTGGCGGCCCGGTTCGGGGGATGGGCGTGAAGGCGCCCTCGAGGGTCATGTTGACGCCGTGCAGGACGAAGGGGTCCGTATGCCCCTCGATGGCGAGGATGCCCTTGATCCGCAGGATGTCGGCACCCTTGCTGGCCAGCAGATCCTCAAGCCAGCTTTCGATCCGCGCCCGGTCGAGCGGGCTTTCGGCCAGGCAGGAGACGCTGGAAATGCCGGCGCCGGCCCGACCGTGGTGATCGTGATGGGCGTGGCCATCGTGGCCGTGCGTTTCCTGCCGCTCGGGGGCCGCGTCCAGCAGGGCGGCGATGCGTTCGGGCGCGAACGCGCGCTGTTGCAGGATGCGCTCGGGCGCGATGGCGGCGCGGTCGGTCTTCAGCACCTCAGCAAATGGGTTGAGGCGGGCGATCTCGGCCTCGGCGCGGCGGGTTCTGTCCGCGGGCGCGTCCGAGACCTTGTTGAGAATCACGAGGTTGGCCGAGGCGATCTGGTCCGCCGCCTCGGCGCTGTCGTCGAGCCGTTCAAGCACGCTGTGGGCGTCCGCGAGGGCGACGACGCTGTTCAGCCGGCAGCGGGCGGCGATCAGCGGGTCTACCAGGAAGGTCTGGAGGATCGGCCCGGGATGGGCCAGCCCCGTGGTCTCGACAAAGATCCCGTCCAGCACCTGTTTCGCCTTGAGCAGCGCGCGGACCGTTCGGATCAGATCGCCGCGCAGCACGCAGCACACGCAGCCGCTGCTCAGCTCGATCAGCTCTTCCTCGGTGCCGCGTATGAGCGCCCCGTCCAGGCCGATATCGCCGTATTCGTTGACGATGACGGCATAGCTCCGGCCGTGTCCGGCGCCCAGGATCCGGTTCAGGAGCGTCGTCTTGCCCGCCCCGAGGAAGCCGGTGACGACGGTCACCGGAATCCTGGTATCCCGATGTTCCCGGGCCGCCATTCTACTGCCAGGGCATCAGCGACACATGGATGACATCGCCGCTGCCGCCCACGGCCCTGATGGCCTTGTCGGTGTCCTGCAGGCCGAAGCGGTGGGTGGTGATCAGGTCCAGCGGGAAGCGGTCCGAATTCAGCTGTTGCAGGGCAAGCTCGCAGCTCTGGAAGTTGTGGCCGCGCGCCGCTTTGACGGTGATGTATTTGTTCGCGATCTTGGCCAGCGGGAAGTTGGGGAAATCGCCCACCTCGCCCTGGATCAGCAGGGTGCCGCCCTTGCGCTTGAGCGCCTCGATCCCCAGCAGGACCGGGATCGTGCCGGCGCCCGCGGTGCAGTCCAGCGCCACGTCCACGCCTTCGCCCGACGTGATCTCGCGGATGCGCTCGATCGGGTCTTCCTTCTCGACGTCGATGACGTAATCGGCGCCGAGTTTCCTGGCCACGTCCAGGCGCTTGGCGTCCTTGGAGGTGCCGGTGACGATGATCAGCGAGGCGCCGGCCTGTTTGCAGGCGACGACCTGGCTCAGGCCCTGCTGGCCCGGGCCCTGCACCAGCACGGTGGAGTTGTAGCCCACGCCACAGTCGAACAGCGCCCACTGGATGCCGTTCGCCATCGGCGTCACGACGCCGGCCAGTTCGGGCGACAGCCCGGCGGGCACCTTGTGGAGGACGGAGTTCCACGGCAGGAACATGTATTGCGCGAAGCCGCCGAAGAGATGGGGCGCGCGTTTCGCCGAGGTGTAGCCGAAGCGCAGCCCCTCGGGGTTCTTGCGCCAGTCGGTCGCGTAGCACAGGCGGTAATCGCCCCGATGGCAGTGCTCGCAGTTCATGCAGCCGACGTAATGCTCGGCGAAGACGAGGTCGCCCTCTTTCAACCCGCGCCGCTTCTGGAAGGTCTTACCGGCCTTGGCGATGTAGCCGATGTTCTCGTGCCCCATGATCACCGGGTCGTCGATCGGCGGCTTGGAGTAGAATTTGACATCGGTGCCGCAGATGCCCGCCACTTCGACTTTCAGAAGGGCCGCATCGTCGGGGATGTCCGGCATGTCAAACTCCTGGAGCTCGGTCTTTTGCGGGCCGGTCCGCACTGCGGCAAGAACTTTTTCCGACACGATTGTTCCTCCATCTCGGTGTTTGATTTTGGGTAGCAAAGGGCTTTGGAATAAACAAGAACAAAGTTCCGCTATACGGAATATAAGGCTTTTCGGGGGAGGGCATTGGGTGGTATCAATGGCGACATTCCCGAAATGCGTCCTGGCCCGGGAGGATGACGTGTTCCGCCGGATTTCGATCACGGATCAGATGCTGTCGGCCTTCGACGACATCGAAGGCTGGCTGCGGTCGGCCTACGGTCTCGGGGAGCGGGACATCGTTCTGGTTTCCCAGGATGTTCCCAGGACGGCCGGCTTCCCCCCCGAGCAGACGGTCATCGTGTTCTGGAGGGGAGAGGCGCGTTACCGGATCAGAATTTTCAAGCCGGCGGCGGATGTCTGCCCCGGGGACCTTCCGGTTGGGTGGCTTCTGGCGGCCTTTCTGGATGACGGAGACGGGGAATGCTGTTGAAGGCTTCAGGTCGCGAAGGAGGACACATGACCAGGCTCAGCTTCAAGACGGTGACGCGCACGCAGGGCAACAACCGCGCCCTGAAGGAGGGCCGGGTGCGGCCGGTCGATTTCGACCTGGACTTCGAAGAGATCCCGGTTCTGGTGCAGGGGTTCCGCAAGATGGTGCGCGAACTGGCCTACGATATCAGCGAAATGGCCCTGACCACCTATATCTGCGCGCGCGACAACGGCGTGAAATTCACCGCTCTTCCGATCTTCCTTGTGCGCGATTTCCATCACGGCGCGATCCTGTGCAACGGCAAGGGGCCGATCAGGACGGGCAAGGATTTCCACGGGCGGCGCGTCGGCGTGAACCGCGGCTACACCGTGACCACCGGCGTCTGGGCCCGCTCGATCCTGCAGGATGAGCATGGCGTTGATCTTTCGCGGGTCACCTGGGCGCTGTCGGGCGACGAGCATGTCGAGGCCTATCGCCCGCCGCAGAATGTCGAGCCGCTGGGCGCCGGGCTGGACATGGGCGAGGAGCTGGCCGCCGGCCGTCTGGCCGCGGCGGTCGGCGCGACCGTCGATCACCCCGACGTCCGGCCCTTCATCGAGAACCCGTTCGGGGCGGCGGTGCGCGCGATGAAGACGCGCGGCCTTTACCCCATCAACCATCTGATGGTGGTGCGCGATGATGTGCTGGAGGCCAATCCCGGCCTTGCGCGGCAGATCTTCGACGCCTTCACAGAATCGAAGAAGCTCTATGTCGACGACCTCAAGGCCGGGCGGATTTCCAATCCAACGGCCGTCGACAGGGTGCACATGGCGGCGCTGGAGGTGATGGACGATCCGCTGCCCTATGGCATCGCGCCGAACCAGAGGGTGCTGGAGATGCTGATGGACCACGCGGTCACGCAGGGCATCGTCAGGTCGCGCGTGGATATCCCGTCGCTTTTCGCAGAGGAGACGCGCGAACTGGTCGGCTGATCGCCTCTGGCGATGGCGCAAAAGGAAAGGCCGATCCAAGTGATCGGCCTTTTGTTCTCGTGGCGGCCCGGACTCAGGTGCCGACGCTGTCGAGAAACGCGATCACCCTGGCCGGGGCGTTCTCTTCGGTCTGCTCCGACGTCGGCACGTCCCAGTATTCCGAGCCCTTCAGGCATTCCTGCGTGTAGCGCGCGGCCGATGTGGCGTGGAAGCCGTCGGCGCCGGGCACGATCAGCGTCGGAATGTCGAGCTGCATCAGCAGCTCCGGCTCCGCCCCCGGCGAGGTGTCGCGGTCGAGCAGCCCGCGATACATCGCCGTTACGGTCAGCAGGTAGTTGGCGAGGTCCTGCTTGGCGAACGCCTCGGCAAAGGCCGGGTCGTTGCGGATCGGCTGCGCCCAAGGGCCGGGCCGGGGATCGGCGCTGAAGTTCTTGTCGTGGCTGAGCGCCAGGTCCACCACGCCCTGCAGGCCGTTCTCCTCGGCATAGGCCAGGTGGCGGGCAAAGCGCTGGTGCCCGCTGATGCGGTAATTGGCGCCGCCGACCGGCCAGTAATGCACCATGCTCAGCACCCGCCCGGGCCGGGACGCGGCAAAGGCGGACAGCGGGCAGCAGCCCATGCAGCCGCCCATCAGATGTGCCTTGTCAACGCCGAGATGGTCCAGCAGCCCCGCGCCCTGGCGCACATAGTGGTCCCAGGTGATCGCCTCGACCCGGCCGCCCGACTGGCCGTTTTCGCGCCGGTCGAACAGGATGCAGGTGTATTTCTTCGGCAGGTGATCGAGCAGCCTTATCCGGGCGTAGACGCCGAGGTCGGTCCATTTCTCGATCCGCGCGTCGAAGCCGCCGGGCGAATACATCAGCAGCGGCGGTCCTTCGCCGATGACCTCGTAGCGGGTGTTGATGCCGTCAATGCGTGCGAATGCCATTTCTGTTTCCTCAGCTCTTCGGGGTGCCCTTGATCTGCCGCCCGGCGCGAACATCCTCGCCCAGCTCGGTCAGGGCCTTGTGAATGATCTTGGCGACGTTGGCGTAGTTCTCGGCATCGGAATCGAGCGCCTTGGCCGAATAGCCGATGGCGGCATTCGCCATGCGCACCCGCCCATCCAGCCAGGGGCCACCGCCGAAACCGCCGATCACGGGAATGTCCATTTCCGCAACCACCGCGGGGCCGACCACCGGCCCGGAATTGGTGAAGTCGAGCAGCGAGGCGCCGGCGTCCTGCAGCATCCTGGCCTCCTGGATGAGGCGCTCGGTCATGCCTTCGGGGACATGGGCGGCCGCGGTGTTCATCGAGCCGTATTCCATCCCGTAGGCCAGCGCCGTCTGCGGCGTCACGCCGAACTGCGCCCAGACCGGGATGCCGGCCTTGACCAGCGCCTCGGTCGCCTCCGGGAAATCCGCCGCGCCGTCGAGCTTGATCATGTCGACGCCAGCCTCCTTGACGAAGCGGATGGCGGCGCGGACGGCGCTGTCGGCGCCCTCCTGCAGCGGGCCATAGGGGAAATCCGCACTCAGAAGCGCGTTCTTGACGCCGCGGCGCACCGCCTGGGTCACGGTGATCATTTGATCCATCGTGATTGCCAGCGGGTTGGGCTGGCCCCACAGATTGTGGCCGACCGTATCGCCGACCGAGACGATATCGGCGCCGATCCGATCGACGATCTGCGCCATGTGGTAATCCCACACCACGACGCCGAAGATCTTGTTCCCGTCGCGCTTCATCTGCTGAAGGGCGGGGATGGTTTTCTTGCTCATGGGCTCGGATCTTTCTCAGATGACGAATTCTTCGAGGGTTTCGGGGGCGAACAGCTCTTCGACCTCGAGGCGGCGTGGCGAAAGGCCCTGCTCGTGGTGGTAGCGCAGGAAGGTCTCCAGCGTCTTGCGGTTCCTCTCCAGCCCGTAGGGCCAGAAGTCCGGCCCCATCAGGGCCGTTGCCTCCTCGACCTCGGCGTTCAGCCAGGGCAGCATCCCCTTGAGCGCTGCCGTCTCGCTGAGGCCCTGATAGCAAAGCGCCTGCGCCTCGCGAAACGCCTTGAACAGGTTCATGGCGGTCCAGCGGTTTGCCTCGTAGACGTCGCGGCGGATCGCGATGACATGCATGATCGGGAAGATGCCGGTGTCGCGGTAATACTGCTTTTCGACCGAGCGGAAGTCGGGGAACAGCCGCTTCACCTTCAGGCCGTCATAGGTGGAGGGCTTGCGCGCGGTGTGCAGCGCATCGATCTCGCCGCTGGCCAGCATCTGGGCAAGCGTCTGCTCCGTGCCGATCCGTTCGACGCGGATGTTCGGCGGCAGGTTCAGCTTGAGCTTTTCGTCGCGGTTCGGCTCCTCCTCGCCGCCCGTGAAATAGGTCACGCCGTCCACCGGAACCTGGTAGTGTTCGGACAGGATGCCGCGGATCCAGACCGGGGCGGTCATCTGGAATTCGGGCGTGCCGATGCGTTTGCCGATCAGGTCGCGCGGCGTCTCGATGCCCGCGTCCGCGTTCACATAGATCGAGGAATGGCGGAAGAACCGGCTGGGGAACACCGGGATTGCCACGAAGGGGCGCTCCGGCTTGCTCAGCGAGACCGTGTAGGACGAGAGCGACATCTCCGAGACGTCGAACTCGCGGTGCCGCAGCATGCGGAAAAAGGTTTCCTCGACCACCATGTTGAGGAAGTTGAGGTTGATGCCGTCAGGGCGCACTTGCCCATTCAGAAGGGGCTGGACGCGGTCGTAATCCCAGCAGCCCAGAGTCAGATCTAGAGTCAATGTCGCCTCCCGTGATGCGCCTGCGATCAGTAGAATTCGTCGAAATGGATCTGATCCATCGGCACGCCATTCTCATGCGCCGTCTTCTGGATCGCGGCCGCCATCACCGGCGGACCGGCGAAGTAGATCTCGTGCTCCTTCAGTGCCCCGCCGAGATCGGCGAGGACCACGTCGTGCAGAAAGCCCTTCGGCCCCGTCCAGCCGTCGAAGCCGGCGGGATCGGAGATCGCGGTCACGAAACTGTCGACGAAGCCCAGCTCGTTCTCGACGAAATCCGGGGCGATGGCGTCATCGGCGGAGCGGCAGCCGTAGTAGAAGTGGATCCTGCGATCCCCCAGCAGGCCGGCGGCCCGGGCGCCGCGGGCGATGGAGACCATGGGCGACAGCCCCGATCCGCCGGCCAGCAGCAGGATGTCGCGCGGCGTATCTGTCCGCAGCTGGGCCGTGCCGTAGGGACCGTCGATCCGGATTTCGGCGCCGGTCTCCAGCTGCCCGAACAGGGCGCCGGTCGCGGCCCCTTCCGGGACCCGCCGGATCTGGAAGCGCCAGAGATCCTCGCCCGGGAGGTTGCACATCGAATAGGCGCGCGCGCCCTCGACGCCGGGAACGCTCAGCAGGGCATATTGGCCGGGGTCGAAATCGGTCGCCGAGTCCAGGCGAAAGGCAAACTCGCTGATGTCGCGGGTGATCGGGGTCACGCCGACCAGCCGGGCGCCCTGCCGGATCGGGCGGACGCGCGGGATGTAGCTGTCATCGGCGCGGAACTTGATCGTGCAGTCGCCTTTCGGCTTCGCCTGGCAGCCCAGCCAGCGGTTCCGCTTGAGGTCGCGCTCCGACCAGGCGGGGGCGTCCGCCCGAAGGTGTTCGACCGCGCCGTCGATCAGCTCGACACGGCAGTTGCCGCAGGAGCCGACATTGCAGGAGTAGGGCATCCCGATGCCTGCGCGGAGCGCGGCGCGGAGGATCGTGTCTTCGTCGTCGCAGTCAAAGGCAACCCCCTCCTTGTTCGTGTTGATGTTCGCCATGGTCCGGATGCTTCCTCCCCGTCACGTTGTCAGATGTATATTCGTTCCCGCGGGCCGTAGCCGAGATGCAGCGAGATCTCGTCCGCGGCCTCCATCACCCGCCGGGCGAGCTTGTCGATCTGGCTCTTGCGCAGGCGCGAGCGCGGGCCGGAGACGCCGATCGCCGCCGCAATCGTGCCGTCGGCAAAAAAGACGGGCGCCGCGACGCTGCGCGTGCCGGCGTCGCATTCCTCATCCTCGAAGTAGTAGCCCTTGCGCTTGACCTTGCGGATATTGGCGCGCAGCGTTTCCTCGTCGGTGATCGTGTTCTTCGTGCGTGCCACGCGCGGATGGTCGAAAAAGGCCGTCAATTGCGGCTCGCGCAGGCCGGCGAGCAGGCAGATACCCTCGGCCGTGCAGAAGGCCGGGCGCATCTGGCCGGTCTTGGAGCGGATCCGCACCGCCTGCGGGCTTTCGAAGTCGTGCAGGAAGACGACGTTGTCGCGTTCGAGCACGGCCAGGCGCACGTTTTCCTTCAGTTCGTCGCGCAGCTTGGTCAGGATCACCTTGGATTCGCTGGCGACATCCAGCCGCGCCCGCACCAGGGCGCCCAGCATGAACAGCCCGACGCCGAGGCGATAGCGGCCGTTTTCGGGGTTCTGCTGTAGAAGCCCCTCGTCGAGCAGGGCGCAGGCGAGGCGGTGGACGGTGCTTTTCGCGACGCCGAGCCGTTTCGCGAGCTCGCTGATCCCGAGTTCCTGATCCTCCTCGGAGAAGGTTTTCATCAGGTGCACGGCGGTCGTCACCGACGACAGGCGGCCGCCGTCCCGGCGCGGATTGCGATTCTTTTCGACGCGATTGGTTTCCGGTTTGTTTTCCATGAACAGTTCTTTCGTGTTCCGCTTATAGGAATAAGGGAACACTTTCGCAGCGTCGCGGTTGGAATGTCAACGAAACCGCTTCCTCGCGCGCGCCGCCGCGTTGATCCGGGCGGCGCCTGCTGGCGGCATTCTGCGGCTGAAGCGGCATAAGTATCCTGTTCCGCTGCAAAAAATCACTCCTCGCGGTGTGGTTGAAAATGCAGTCCCCGCCCGCCTTCCTCGTGGCTGCCGATGCGGCGCGACCTGGCTCGCAGAAGCTTTCCCGGCACTGCGGCGTCTCACGGGGCTGATATCAGGGCAGTTTTCCGGAAAATGACATTCATTTCGTTCCCCTATGTGGATCGACGGTCCATTGACGGAACATTAGCCGTCTCATAAGCTGACTGCAATGGTTTTCCGGCCTCCGGGCGGAATAACCGCCGACACACCGACATGTGGATGAGGAGGCCCAATGGTTAAGTCAGCAATCGTTTCCGACCGGCTTGCGGAGAAGTTCAAAACCGAAAAGGAAACGCCCTATACCCGCTTCATCGCGGCCGAAGGCCTGGACATCATCAACGGCAACTATGTCGAGAGTCTGCACGAGGTCGAACTGAAGCCCTGGGCGCGTCGCGGTGGCAACGCGGTGTTCATCAACCATGACGCCTCGCGCACCTCGAACGACTGTTTCGTGATGGAGATCCCGGCCGGCAAGAAGCTGGAGCCGATCCGCCAGCTTTACGAGGAAACCGTCCTGATCCTGTCGGGGCGCGGCTCGACCATGGTGTGGAACGATGCCGGCGACAAGGTCAGCTTCGAATGGGGGCCGGGCGCGATCTTCGGCATCCCGCTGAACGCGCATTACCAGCATTTCAACGGCTCGGGGGTGGAGCCCGCGCGCTTCGTCTCGGTGACCAACCTGCCGCCGCTGATGAATGTCTACGAGGATCCCGAGTTCATCTACGGCACTTCCTACGACTTCAAGGGGCGGTTCTCGGGCGAGCCGGACTATTTCGCCGACCAGGGTGAGCAGAAGGGCCTGCTGATGGAGACCAACTTCGTCGCGGACGCCGTGAACCTGCCGCTGATCGAGGCGAAGGAGCGTGGCGCGGGTGGCGGGCATATCCGCTTCCAGCTGGCCAAGTGCTCGATGAACAGCCACATCAGCCAGTTCCCCGTCGGCACATACAAGAAATGTCACCGCCACGGCCCCGGCGCGCATGTCATCATCCTGTCCGGCGAAGGCTACAGCCTGATGTGGCCGGAGGGCGAGGAGCCGCAGCGTTACGACTGGAAGCCGGGCACTTTGGTGACGCCGCCGAACATGTGGTACCACCAGCATTTCAACACCGGCACCACGCCGGCGCGCTACCTGGCGTTCAAATACGAGGGCGTGGCGATCCGCAACGCCCAGGGTGTGCCGAAGGCCTGGATCTCGCAGCGCATCGGCGGCGACCAGATCGACTATGCCGATGAGAGTGCGGAAATCCGCTCCATGTTCTCCGACGCCTTGGCCCGGAACGGCCTGACGCCGCAGATGGAAGCGGCCTACGAGGCGGAATTGGCGGATCTCCCGCCGAAATCGTGAGCCGCGATATAGTTTCCGGCCGGCTTGGTGCGCGCGACGCCAGGCCACTCCGGCCGCTTTCGCGACCTCGCTGGTCGCAGTCAACGTCACGGTGGGCAGGACAGGATGCCCATCAATTCATGGGAGAGAGAAACCATGCTCAGTAAAGAAGTAAACGATCTGCTGACCCGGACCGACCCCGGCACGCCAATGGGCGATATGTTCCGGCAGTACTGGATCCCGGCGCTTCTTGCCAAGGAGCTGCCCGAAGACGACTGCGCGCCGGTTCGCGTGAAACTGCTGGGCGAGCGTCTGATCGCCTTCCGCGACAGCAAGGGGCGTTACGGGCTGATCGACGAATTCTGCGCCCATCGCGGCGCCTCCCTGTGGTTCGGGCGCAACGAAGAGGGCGGGCTGCGCTGCCCCTACCACGGCTGGAAATTCGACTACACCGGCCAGTGCATCGAGGTGCCGTCGGAGCCCGAGGAAAGTGGCTTCTGCGAAAGCATCAAGCTGCGAGGCTATCCGCTGGTGAAGATCGGCGACATCCTGTGGACCCATATGGGCGACAAGGAGCAGCGGCCGGAGATGCCGGTCTGGGAATTCGCCACCGTGCCCGCGGAACAGACCTTCACCTCGAAGCGCTGGCAGGAATGCAACTGGCTGCAGGCGATGGAGGGCGGCATCGACTCGAGCCATGTGTCCTTCCTGCATTCGGGCAACCTGCAGACCGACCCGCTGTTCAGGGGCGCGGGCGGCAACAAGTACAACCTTGCCGACAAGAAGCCGGTCTTCGAAGTGGTTGAGTCCGATGGTGGCCTCTATATCGGCGCGCGCCGGATGGCCGAGGAAGATCAGTACTATTGGCGGATCACGCCCTGGGTCATGCCCAGTTTCACGATGGTTCCGCCGCGCGGCGACCACCCCGTGCACGGCCATTTCTGGATTCCGATCGACGATGAGAACTGCTGGGCGTGGAGCTTTGACTATCACCCCACCCGCGCGCTGACCAAGGAGGAGCGCGAGGCGCTGGAGGCCGGTTACGGCGTGCACTGCAAATATGTGCCCGGCACCTTCCGCCCGCTTCAGAACAAGGACAACGACTACATGATGGACCGCGAGGCCCAGAAGCGCGGCGAGACCTATTCGGGCATCTGGGGGATCGCCGTTCAGGATTCCAGCCTGCAGGAAAGCATGGGCCCCATCGCCGACCGCACAAAGGAAAACCTGGTCTCGACGGACAACGGCATCATCATGGCGCGCCACCGTCTGCGCAAGGCCGCAGTGGCCCTGCGGGACAAGGGCGTCCAGCCCCCCGGCCGCGTGAAGGAACACCAGCTCGTCCGCTCGGTGGCCAAGGTTCTTCCGCAGGATCAGCCCTTCAAGGAGGCCTGCAAGGAAGACCTGACCGTCCGGCCGGGTGTCAAGCAGACATCGGTTTGAGGCCGCGGATGGCCGATCAGTACCGCCCGACGATGTTGAGCAGCTGTGCCTTGGCCGCAACCGCAGCCGAGGCACGGTTCCGCGTCCAGTATCCCAATTCGAAGGCTCGGGTCTCGCGGGTCTTCGCCTTGGACCAGCATGCCGCAGAGGCAATGTATGCCATCACCGAGGCGCCCTGGAACGGGGCGCATTTCCTGACCGTCACCACCAGGGGCGACGTCGTGCCCGACGAGACCGGCATCGACGACCTGCCGCTCAGCACCCCGGACGGCAGCCCCGCGCTTCTGTCGGAGGAGCTTCAGGGGGCGAATGTGGTCATCCTGCTGAGCTCGCAGCATTCGAATGCCGGTGCCGCCGAGGTGATCGCCCGCGAAGCCTACCATCGCAATATCATGACGGTTGGCCTGACACTCGGGCAGGGGGCGTCGGACGAGAGGGTCAATGCCGTCGTCAACACGCTGCGGCCCTTCACCTCCGTGCTCGTGGTGGCGAGCGACAACGACTATGTGCCGGCAATGCTGAGTGCATTGCGCGCCTGATGAAAGGAAACTGAATGGACGCTTTGGCGTTTCTCCCGTTGGGGATGTTCGTCGGCATGGCGCATGCGCTGGAGGCCGATCATCTGGCCGCCGTCGCGACCATGATGGACAAGGAGGAGAACCGGCTGCGGCTGGTGCGGCGCGGCGCTTTCTGGGGGCTGGGGCATACCATTTCCCTGTTTGCCATCTGTTCCGTGGTGACGCTGTTCGGCCTGACGATCTCCGAGCGGGTGGAAAGCGCTCTGGAGTTCGCCGTGGGCGTGATGATCGTCCTGCTCGGTCTCAACGTTCTGCGGAAGCTCCGTCGCGGCGGCTACCACGCGCATGTCCATGAGCACAGCGGGCACAAGCATATCCATCTGCACCGCCACGAGGCCTCCGTCGATGCGGCGGCGAAGGCGCGGCACGACCACGGCCACGCCTCCCGCCTGTCGGGGCTCAAGCCGGTCGTGGTCGGCCTCATGCATGGCGCTGCGGGCTCCGCGGGGCTGCTGGTGTTGATGGTCGCGGCAATACAGGAGCCATGGCAGGCGTATCTCTATGCCGCGGTCTTCGGCCTTGGCTCGATCATGGGCATGGCGGCGCTTTCGGCGGTGGTCAGCCTGCCGCTGGTTGTTCTCCACCGTCGCGGCCCGGCCATGCGGCTGGCGACGTCGCTCGCCATCGGCGGCGTGGCGCTCTATGTCGGCGGCGCGCTGGCCTACGAGAGCTTTTCGCACCTGGCCCATCTCTGAGGGCGGGGCGAGAGGAAGACGACGTCAGGCTGCGCCCCCGGGCGCATCCTCTCTTCAAGCTGCTTTTTCTCGCCTTTGGCGGGTCCATGATTTCCATGCTGGCGGCGATCGGTGATACATGAGGAAATTCCATTTTCTGAGGGACCGGGACTGGCGCGAGGGCGTCGCGAGAAATGCCTTCGGTCGCAGTTTCCAGGGCTTCGCGGCCTTCGCGGCGGCCACCGGCGCGGCGTGTTATATCCTGCGCGGCCCGGAGGTTTTTTCGGGCACTCTGACCGAGGAGATGCACCTGCTGGCCGGCCTGTTGCCGCGGGCCAGCGTGGCGCTGGCGGTGGCGGCGATCATCTGGGCCATCCTGCCGCGCGACAGGGTCGCCTCGCTGGTCGGCCAGAACTCGGGCCTGCGCGGCCTGATCGTCGCCCTGCTGGCGGGCACGATCACGCCCGGCGGTCCGTCCTCTGCCTATGCCCTGCTTGGGGTGTTGGCGGTTTCCGGCGCGGACCGGGGTGCGCTGGTGTGCTACATAACCGCCTGGGCCACGCTGGGGCTGCAGCGGGTCGTGATCTGGGACGTGCCCTTCATGGGGACCGAATTCGCGCTGTTGCGATTTGCCGCCGGCTGCACCATGCCCATCCTGGCCGGGCTGATCGCGCGCCGCATCACTTGGAATCTGACATTTCCCCAGGCCGGAGAGGGGGCAGAGCGATGAGCATGGGGCTGATCTTCCTGCTCGTCGTGCTGGCGGCCCTTCTGGTGGTGGCGGTCCGGCAGGAGCAGCCCTGGGCGCCCATCGTTCAGCGCTTCATCGAGCAGTTCGCGATGCTGGTGCCCCGGATGCTGATGGCGCTGATGGCGGCGGGCTTCATCGCCCAGCTCATCCCCAGCGCCTTCATCTCGCGCTTCCTGGGGGAGGAGTCGGGTTTTCTGTCCATCGTGATCGCCAGCCTGGCTGGCATCATCGTTCCGGCCGGGCCTGTGATCGCCTTCTCGATCGCGGCGGTCTTCGTCAAGAGCGGCGCGTCGGCGCCGGCGCTGGTTGCCTTCCTTACCTCTTGGGCGGTGTTCGCGGCGCACCGGATCCTGATCTACGAAATTCCGCTGCTGGGCGCGGGGTTCCTGCGTCTCAGGCTGGCCTCGGCCTGCATCATCCCGCTGGTCGCCGGTGGGATCGCCATGGCGTTCGTGAAACTCGGCTGAGCCTCCGGGCCAGCAGTGGGCTCCAGGGTGCCGCGCCGGCCCGGCCGGCGGTCAGTCGTGGTGATGGTGGTGGCCGTGTCCGTGGTGGTGGCGGTGCCCGTGGCCGTGATGGTGGGAATGGCGCGACTGTTCGGCCTTGGCGGGCTCGGCGAAATGGATGCGCTCATGCCGGCGCATGCCGCGCGGATCCTCCGAGAACAGCAGCGACTTGACGGTGACCGGCACGGTGAAGGATGGCAGCCGGATCTTGCCGAGGTCGATATAGTCGAAATCGCGCAGGCTGATGCCGTCGAGGACGAGTAGCTCGTTTTCCACAGCCAGCTCCTCGCGCAGGATGCCGCCGAGGGTCTGCCCGATGTCGCCGTCAATCATCAGGTAGAGCGGCGCGCCGGTGGCCAGCCGGGGCGCCATAGCCTGGGCGATGCCCGCGGCCAGGGCGTGGATCGACTGGTATTCCGGGGGCTGGTCGTATTCGAAGGCCAGCGCCACCTCGTTCTCCGCCGGCGTCAGGTCGAAGGAGTCGAAGTGAAAGGCGATCCTGGCGGCGATTTCGTCCGGCGTCGGCTCCTGCGACAGGTCGATCTCGGGCTTCAGCACCTGCATGCTGCGGCGGGGCAGGATCTTGCCCGGCGCGGTGATGGTGCTGGTCTGGCCGCTTAGTTGCACCGAATATTCCGAGGCGCCGAGGGCGGTGGCACGGATGCAGGCGGCGGCCGGCACCATCGGCGCACCGAAATCGCCCGCCAGCGCCCGCGCGCGCAGGGCCCGCCCGAGATGGAAGCCGATGTCGCCGAAATCGCGCGTCTCGCGCCCGGCGACGTATTCGCCCACGCCGCCCGAGAACATCACCGCGGCGATGTCCGAGAAATCCTCGGGGATGTCCGTCAGGAACAGCCCGGCGATCTCGGGCGACAGGGGGCGCTCGGTGATGGCGCGCACCAGAAGGTCGGCCATGTGCCCGGCGATCGGGGCGAACTGCCCGGCGCTTAAGGGATCCCCCAGCGCGACGGGGATCCGCGCCTGCACGGCGTGGTGGCGTCCCGCCGGGTCGAGGCGGGTGACGCGCCCGTCCTCGGTGGCGATCAGCCGCCCGCCGATATGCAGGGCCGCTGTCCAGATGACGTTGCCCTTTTCGGTCAGGGCAAGCTTCGTCGTGCCGCCGCCGATGTCGATGTTCAGGATACGGTTCTGCGCGGAGTGGCTGGCCTTGGCCGCGCCCGAGCCGTAGGCGGCCAGCATGGCCTCCATGTGGTTGCCGGCGGTCGCGGTGATGAAATCCCCGCCCTTCTCGGCGACGATCGAGGCGATGGCCTCGGCGTTCTCCCGGCGCAGTGCCTCGCCGGTGAGGATCACCACGCCGGTGTCGATGTCGCGCGGTCGGACCTGGGCGGCGGCATAGGCGTCGTCGATGATCTGGCCCAGTTCGCGGCCGTTGATGTTGCTCTCATCGAGGAAGGGCGTGAACCGCACGGGCGACTCGTAGACGGTCTTGCGGTCGACGATCACATAGCGGCTGGCCAGGCTGGAGCCGACCCGCTGCAGGTGGATGTTGGAGAAGATGACCTGCGTGCCCGCCGAGCCGATGTCGATGCCGACCGAGCTGAGGGCGACATTGTCGCGCTGCCAGATCGGGTTGTCCTCGAGCGGGCCGGGGTCGATGTCGTCGTGGTCGTGATCGGCGTCGTCCCCGTGCTCATGCGGAAAGAAATCGCCGAACATATGGTCATCCACGGTGTGGCGCTTGGGCGTCTCGTTGTCGTTCGGCATCCGAGGGCGTTCCTTTATGCGGATTGATGGTCCATTGACGAAAACGTATCTGCCGCGTAGCGTGGCTGCAATGGAAAACTGCTTGCGGCAAAGGGCGAATTGTCCGGGGCCGCCGGGCAGAGGGGAGTTTGTGATGGATGATCCTCAGGTCGCCCAGATCTGCGATGCGGTCACGATCCTGGTCGAGGCGGGTGTTCTCGACTACAACGGCCACGTCTCGTGCCGCGTGGCGGGCGGCGGGTATCTCATCAATTCGGGCCCGTCGAACCGCCGGGCGATGACGCCCCGGCAGGTTACGCATGTCGGCGCAGGCGGCGAGGTGCTGGAGGGCGACCGCCCGCCCAACGAGGCGCCCCTGCACACGGCAATCTACCGGGCGCGGCCCGACGTGGTGGCGGTGGTGCACGGCCATCCCAGGTGGAGCACGCTGTTCACGGCGACGGAAACGCCTCTGCCGGTGGTAATGCCGCAGGGCAGTCTGGTGCCGGATCTGCCCGTTTATCCCAGCAGCCACTCGATCAGCGCGCCGGACCGCGGCGCGGCGGTGGCGGGTCTGCTGGGGCGGGCGCCGGGGATCCTGTTGCGTGCGCACGGATCGGTGCTGGTGGGGTCGGGTTTGCCGGAGGCGGTTTGCCGCGCGATCTATCTGGAGCAGAATGCGGAGCGCGCCTATCGGGGCGCGATGCTGGGGGCGATACGGCCGATCCCCGAAGGCGAGGTCGAGGAATACCGGAAGACACTGGCCTCGGCGACCCTCTATGAAAAATGCTGGAATTTCCATTCGCCGGGAGGAGGGCGAGATGTGCGGTGAGATCGACGATAACGTGCAGGTGGGGCTGGACCTGCAGGAGCAGTTCCGCGCGATGGGGCGCATGCTGGGGCTCGCTGCCGGGGGTGGCGACGGCCAGGCCGGCGGGCCGCGGAACCTCGCGGCCGCCGAGGGTCGGGCGGCCTATATGGAAGAGCTGTTCAGGGCGGGCATGCGCCGGGCGCTGAGCGACGCAAACGCCGCCGAGCACGACGAGGCCGTCGATGCCATTGCCTGCCAGGCCATCGCCTTCGCGCGCCTGGCCGGGTTCATCGCCGGGCAGCTGCCGCCCGAGGCCGATCTGTTCCGTCCGGTGATCGAGGCCGTGACCGCTGGTCATGCCGAAACCGCCCGGATCGCGCGGCGCTACCAGCAGGAACACGACCACCACCACGACCATCACCATCACCCGCACGGGCATTCGCACTGACGGCGCGGCGGGTATCCCTGCGAAAAAAGAGCGCCCTCTGGCGCTCTTCTGTCTTGTGCTTCAGGGGTGGTATCAGCTGTTGCAGGCGATCACGGAGGGTTCGTTTTCCTCGTGGTTGGGGTCGAACTCGATCGCGCAGTTCATGCCGACGACAAGCTGCTTTCGGTCGGCCTCGGCCCCGCCGACGGTGACCTTGGTGCGTGAGCCCGAGATCTTGGCCTTCACCTTCTGGTCGCCGGCGTTGAACTCGATGATCTTGTTGCTGTCCTCCAGCGAAAGGATGTCGCTCCGGACCTTCAGCGTCGGCACCTCGACATTCATCGCCGCGGAGATGATCTTGAGTGTCTCCGGGCTTTGCTGGAGTGCGGCCTGAATCATCTCGGCCACCTTGTCGCCGCGCACGCCCTGGATGGAGAGGCCCAGTTTCTCGGCCTCGGCCAGGAACGCGGGGTCTTCGAGAACCGCCATGTAGCCGTCGCGCAGCTCCTCCAGCACGTCCGCCGGGACGCCCGGGGGCGCGGCGGTCAGGCGGCCGAGGTTCGATGTGGCGTCGATCAGGCTGACGATGGCCTTGCCCTTCTCGGTCTTGGCATAGTCGATGGCCTGGGGTTGCTTGTCGCCGCCGACCAGCAGCGCGAAAAAGCCGTTGCCGGCCTCCACGAAGGGGCGGAGCGAGTCGTAGGAGCTGACCTGCCCGGCAACCTCGCCGCGCAGCATCGCCATTTCGCCTTCGTTGCCGTTGTAGCCGGGGATCATCTCGATGTTCAGGTCAAGCCCGTCACGCAGCATCATGGTTTCGGTGAACGAGGCCGATCCGATGCCGGCCCCGGCGAAGAGCACCTTTTTTTCGGAGTTCAGGAGATCCTCGAAGCTCTTCAGGCCGCTGTTGCTGCTCAGCACGACAGAGCGCATGTCCGAGGCCGCCTTGCCGATCCAGCTCATCTCGCCGAGATCGAAGTTCAGCCCCTCGGTCTGGAGCAACTGCGAATAGATGAGCCCGGTGTTGAAGGTCCCGATCGTCAAGCCGTCGGGCTTAGACGAGTGCAGGGTGTTGGCGCCGACGATATGGCCCGCTCCGGGGATGTTCTTGAACACGACGCTTTTCGCGCCAAGCTTGCCCTCCAGATGGCGCCCGATCAGGCGGCCATAGGCGTCGTAATTGCCGCCCGGGTTGGTGGCGATGATGTAGGTTATTGTTTTACCTTTGAAATATCCATCCGCCCAGCCGGGCGTTATGGAGCTGGCGAGCAGCACCGCTGCGACCATGAACTTCTTCATTTCTTCCTCCCTGGTTGGATGGCCGGCACGCGTTGATTTTCTCGTTGCGGTGCGTGCCGGCCAGAAAAAGTCGTCAGTCTTCGGGGGGTACCCAGACGTCTTCGAAGCCCTCTGCGGGTTCCAGCTGATCGAACCAGTCAAGCCCGATCGCCTTCATGACGCGGCTGTTGCACACGATGATGCGGGCCTCGATGTCCGAGGTGTTGAACCGCTTGTGGGCGACGTAGGGCGGCACGTAGATGAAATCGCCGGGGCCCCATTCGTATTTCTTCGGGGTGGTGTCCCAAGTCCATTCGAAGGCGGTCTTGCACTCGAAATGCACGTCATAATGCAGGTCGTAGCCGGTGCCTTCGATCACAAAGGCCACCTCCTCGGTCAGGTGGCGGCTGGTGCCGGTGGCTTTGCCTGCGTCGACGAACTGCATGTAGATGTCGAGGCAGCACTCCTTGGTGTCCATCCTCTCGTTGATGATGTGCTTGATCAGGCCGTCGGCGGTGCGTTCCATCGGCATCTGGTCGTGGTTCACGACGTTCAGGCGCTGCTCGTATTCCTTGCGAAACTCGGCGCTGGCTTTCAGGGCCTCGGCGTAGAAATTCGCCTCGCGGCCGGTCTTGGCGCGCGCGCGTTCGGTGGCGTCTGCGAAGGTCGATGCTTCCATTGTCTTCTCTCCCTATTCCTGCCGGGGCTCAGAGGCTTGCGGGCGGGTGGTAGTCTTCGTGGCCCGTCACGGGCTCTGTCGGCGGGAACTGGACCATTTCCTGGAAGACCATGTGCATGAACAGGAACAGCGGCTTGGCCTTGAGGACCAGGACATAGGTTTCGTCGTCGCTGTCGTTCAGGTGCTGGTGCACGCAGCCGTTTTCGACGATCAGGGCGTCGCCGGCCTCCCAGTCGATGCGGCGGCCGTCGTGGATGTCGTGGCCCTTGCCCTTGAGGACGAAGAACACGGCGGAGTTCATGTGGCCGTGGATCTGGCCGTAGCCGTGCGGGGCGAAGGCGTCCACATGCGCCTCGATGGATTGCGCGATGCGGTTGGCCTGAGGGTTGATGACCTTCTTGCCGAAATTGTGCGGCCCGCCTTTCCACTTCAGGTCCGAGGTCTTGTAGATGCGCGGCTGGTTGTAGAGATCGTCGCGCATCTCGCTGTAATTGCCTTCGAGGGCGCGGACGAAGGTGCGCTTGCGGGTCCAGCGTTCCCAGACGACCTTGTCGCGTCCGGCTTCGCTGTTGTGGCCTAGCCCGGTGGCCGTTTCGGTCGGTTCAGACATGGTCCCTCCCTGATTTGACGGTAATGGTGGGATGCTATGGGGAATTTTCCGTTCCCGTCAATGGCAAGGTGTTCTGTTATATGGAACTAAAGTGATGACTTGGCCAGTTGCGACAGGGGAGTCACCGGAATTTCCTGCCCCAGGTATGAGGCTCTTTCCTCGTGCAGCAGCTGTCGGACAAGGTCCGGCCCGAGTCGCTTGACCAGTTGGTCCACGGCGCCGAACAGCGGCAGCGCGAGGCCGGCCATCTGCGACAGGTCGAGGGCGACATCCATGTCCTTCTGGTGCCAGGTGAAGCGGGTCGTGTCCCAGCGTTCCAGGGTGGTGTTGCGCGCCGGGCATTTCAGCAGCGTCTCGCGCATGGCCTGGGCGTCGATGCCGCAGGATTTGGCGAGGGCGAGCACCTCGTAATTCGCCACGCAGGCGGCCCAGTGCATCATGTTGTTGCAGGTCTTGCCGATCTGCCCGCAGCCGATCTCGCCCAGATGCTCGACGCTGCTGCTGTAGCTCATCAGCAGCGGTGTGATCCGTGCGATGTCCTCGGCGGTGCCGCCGCACAGGGAAATCAGCGCGCCCTGTTTTGCGCCTTGCAGCCCGTAACAGACCGGGGCATCGACGAATCCCACGCCGGCGGCGCGGCATTTCTCGCCCAGGGTCACCATGGTCTTGGGGTGGTTCGTGGCCGCGATCACGATGGTGGCGCCCAGCGCCAGGCCGCAGGCCAGCAGGTCGTTTACCACGCTTTCGCTCTGGGCGTCCGTGGCGACCATGACCACGAAGACATCGGCGAGCCGGGCCATTTCCGCCAAGGACGGGCAAATTTTCGCGCCCTTACGGGCCGCGTTTGCCGCGGCCTCCGGGTCGGGGTCGTGGGCATGGACGATGAAGCCCGCCTTCGCCGCGTGTCCGGCCATTTCAGCCCCCATTGCTCCGACTCCGATGAAGCCAGCTGCGTTCATTGCGAACTCCTCCTTTTTCGCGCCCTGCGGGGGCTGGTTGTGCCGCGCGATAGTTGGGGCCGGAGAGAGGGTGGGCAATGAAAACCGATCAAGTGTTCCTTTATGCAAAACTGCGGTCCATAACTTAATTGACAGATTTCAGTCTCATGGAGACGGTTGCCGGGGAGGTCGGTGCCACAGGGAGGTGGCGGCGAGGTAATCGGGCCTCGGTCCGGCCGGATGCCCGCAGGGGCGGCGCCGGACCGGCGGCCGGAAAAACAGGGGAGGTGGCCTGACGTGGACGCCATATTCACGCCGTTGTTCAATATCCTGACGTCGGCGCATCTCATGGGGCTGATCCTGCTCGCAATTCCATTGGGGTTGTTCTTCGGCGCGGTGCCCGGTCTCGGTGGGAAACTGGGGATCGTGCTGCTGATCCCGATGGTGTTTGGCATGGACCCGCTGGCGGGTGCCGTCTTTCTGCTGGCGATGCACGCGGTGGTGCATACGGGCGGCTCGATCCCGTCGATCCTGTTCGGGGTGCCGGGCACCGGGGCGGATGCGGCGACCATCGTGGACGGCTATCCGATGGCGCAGAAGGGGCAGGCGGGCCGGGCGCTGGGCGCCTCGCTGGGTGCGTCGGGCGTGGGCGGGATCATCGGCGCCTTCTTTCTGGCGGCCACCCTGCCGGTGCTGCGTCCGGTCGTGCTGGCCTTCAGCCCGGCGGAGTTCTTCCTGCTGGCCATTTTCGGCATCACTTTCATCGCAATGCTGTCGGGGCGGTCGCTGCTCAAGGGCGTGGCGGTGGGCATGCTGGGGTTGCTGGTCTCGCTGGTCGGGCTCGACCCGCACACCGGCTCGCAGCGGTTCACCTTCGATCAGCTTTTCCTTTGGGATGGCGTGAATGTCGTGGCCGCGGTCCTGGGCATGTTCGCGATCCCGGAAATGCTGTCGCTGGGGGTCAAGGGCGGCTCGATCGCCGGGGCGTCGGGCAAGATGGCGCGCTATGACATGGGCCAGGTGATCGAGGGCATTCTCGACGTGTTCCGCCACCCCTGGCTGACCTTCCGCACCTCGATCATCGGGGCCGCGATCGGCGCCATCCCGGGGTTGGGCGGGGATGCGGCCTCGTGGATGTGCTATGGCCACGCGGTGCAGACCTGCAATAACCCCGAAACCTTCGGCAAAGGCGACGTGCGCGGAGTGATCGCGCCAGAAACCGCCAACAATTCCAAGGAGGGTGGCTCGCTCCTGCCGACGCTGTTCTTCGGCGTTCCCGGAAGCTCGGGCATGGCGATCCTGATCGGCGCCTTCGTCATGCTGGGCATCCAGCCCGGACCGAGCATCGCGCTGACCGGCATGGACATGGTGTGGTCGCTGATCTGGGCGCTGGCGCTGGCGAATTTCCTGTCGGTCTTCGTCTTTCTCGGCATGGCGCCGACGTTCTCGCTGCTGGTGTTCGTCAAGGGCTTCCTGCTGATCCCCTTCGTGTTCGTGCTGGCCTTTCTGGGCGCGTATCTGTCCGAAGGCGCCTGGGAGAATATTGTCCTGGTTCTCGGGATCGGCGCGCTTGGCTACTTCCTGAAAAAGAACAACTGGCCGCGCCCGCCCTTCGTGATTGGCCTCGTGCTGGGCGGCATCGCCGAGGATTCGCTGCACAAGGCGATGGCGATCTGGGGGCCGTCGTTCTTCCTGCGGCCGCTGTCGCTGGTCCTGATCGCGCTGATCGTGCTGACCGTCGTCTTCTACATCCTGCGGGAGCGCAGGGCGCACCGCCCCAGGGAGGGGACACATGAACAAGCTTGACCAGAAGAACCTGACCACGATCGCGATGATCGGACTGTTTGCGGCGGCCATTGCGATGGCGCTGGCGCTGCCGGGCAAGGCCGCTGCGATGCCACTTGTAGTGGCGGTGCCGGGGCTGCTGATGTGCATCGCGCAGCTGGCCATCGACGTGCTGAAAAGGCCCGTCAGGGTCGAGATCCCGGTGGAAGAGGGCACCGAGGCGGGGGATGAGGGCGCGCATAGCGAGCGCGCCATGTTCATCTGGCTCGGGCTCTTCGGTGGCGCCATTCTCGGCTTCGGGTTTCTGGTGGGCGGGTCGCTGATTGTGCTGATCTATGTCGGCTGGAGCCATCGCCGCGACTACCGCCACGCGCTGTTCGCCGGGATCGGGACCTTCGCCATCCTGATCGGCGTCTTCAAGTACCTGCTGGAGTTGCAGCTGTTCGAAGGGTTGATCCTGAGGGCGCTGCTGCAATGACCGGGCACCACATTCCGGGCCGGATCGGGCCATGTCGGCTCGCGGCAAGACAGAAGGAAGAGACATGTCACTGAAAAACATCCTCGTGGCCTACAACGGTAACGACACTTCGGACCATGCGCTCCGCCTGGGGCTCGCGATCGCGGCGAAGCGCGATGCGCATCTGACCGGGGTGTTCGCGCATGGCGCGCCGCGCTCGATCGAGTCGGTCGATGGCTGGCTGCCGGAGGGCCTGTCCCAGCAGTTCCAGGAACTGGCCGAAAAGATCCAGAAGGAGGTGGTCTCCGGCGTCGAGGGGAAATTCCGCGCCGTGATCGCGGAGGCCAAGGATCCCGCAAAGGTGCACTGGATGGGGCTGCGCGGCATGGCCGACGATGCGATCTCGAAGATCGCGCGGACCTTCGACCTGACCATCGTGGGAAAATACAGCCCGAGCGAATACGGCGAGCAGCTCGAAATCCACCCCGATGTCATCGCGCTGCGCAGCGGCAAGCCGGTGATCGTCGTGCCCGAGCTGACCGGCGCCCCCAAGATGTGCGACAACGTGGTCGTCGGCTGGGACGGCAAGCGCACCTCGGCCAAGGCGGTCTCGGACCTTCTGCATATCCTGCCGCCGATCAACAACCTCACCCTGCTGCGCATCGGCGATGAGCGGCAGTCCGAGCCCGACGCCGCCACGCGCCGCCTGTTGACCCATATCGAGCGGCACGGCGTGGACGCGAAATATGTGGTCCGCAAGCGCGAGCATTCGATCGCGCGCAGCCTGATCGACGCCTGCAACGATCTGGGCGCGACGCTTCTCGTCATGGGGGCCTACGAGCACTCGAAGTTCAGCGAGGACCTGCTCGGTGGCGTGACGAACGAGGTGCTGCGGTCGCTCAGCAAGCCGGTGTTCATGTCGCACTGAGCGATCGTTCCCCGCCGCCGTGGCGGCAAGACAACCCGGGCCCCGCGGCCGCCGCCGCCGGACCCGGATTGCATGCGTTGCGCGTCGCCGGGGCTCAATCCTCGGCGAAGTGCTGGTGCAGCGCCATGTCGCCCGGGCTGAACCGGTCTTTCGCGAAATTGCGCTGATGCCAGTAGGGGTAGATGAACGGGATCGTGCTGACGGCGTTCAGCCTTGCGCGGTCCTCGGGCGTCAGTTTCAGGTCCAGCGCGGCGAAATTGTCGCGGAACTGCGCCTCGTTGCGCCCGCCGATGACCAGCGACGTGATCGCCGGGCGCTCCAGCAGCCAGGCCAGCGCGACCTGGGCGGCGGAAACGCCATGCTGTTCGCCGATCTCGACCAGCGCCTCGACGATATCCCACAGCCGTTCCTCGTCGCGGATCGGCGGCTCGGTCCAGCCGGCGAACTGGCGGGACTCCTCCGGGGTCTCCTTGCCGCGGCGGTGCTTTCCGGTCAGCAGGCCCGCGGCCAACGGGCTCCAGACCAGCACGCCGAGCCCCTGATCGACTGAGATCGGCAGCAGCTCGTATTCCGCCTCGCGCGCTTCGAGGGTGTAGTGAATCTGCTGCGTCACGAAGCGCGGCCGCCGGTCGCGGTCGGCGACGGCCAGCGTCTTCATGATGTGCCAGCCGGAATAGTTCGAGCATCCGACATAGCGGATCTTGCCCTGCGTCACGAGGGTGTCGAGGGCCGACAGCATTTCCTCGGGCGGCGTCACGCCGTCCCATTCGTGCATGTAGTAGATGTCGATATGATCGGTGCGCAGGCGCTTGAGGCTGCGCTCGCACTCACGGATCAGGTGGTGACGCGAGACGCCTTCGTCATTCGGGCCGTTGCCGATGCGCATCCGCGCCTTCGACGAGATCAGGACGTCGTCGCGGCGCCCGTCCAGCACCTCGCCGAGGATCTCCTCGGACGCGCCGGTCGAGTACATGTTCGAGGTGTCGAACAGGTTCACGCCCGCGTCGATGCACAGATCGACCAGACGCCTCGCCTCGTCGACGCCGTGCTTTCCGACCATCGCGAAGTCGCCCTTGCCGCCGAAGGTGAAGGTGCCCATCGTCAGCACGGAGACCCTCAGCCCCGATCGTCCCAGTGTTCTGTATTCCATTCTGTCCTCCCGTTTCTGTATTGCGGCCGCGGCCCCCCGTGTGGCCCGCGTATCGCGTCCCGAGGTCCTAGGGCGCGGTGATGATGGTCTGCAGGTGGCGCACGCCCGGTTCCGGGCTGCTGAGCACGTGCGGCGCGTCGGCACCGAGCTGGAGGCCGGCCAGTGCGCGGGTCATCGACGCTTGCGCGAGCACGATCACGTCGACCTGTTGCGCCAGCGTCCGGAACCCGTCGGCCACCATCCTGTCGTGATCCTCCGTCGCGCCGGCGACCAGCCGGTCGAAGGCGCCCTCGCACAGATGGCTGACGATGCTGCGGTCGCCCGCGCCCATCCTGTCGGCGGTGGCGCGGATGAGATCGGTCGTCGGCTCCAGCGTGGTCGGCAGGGTGGCCAGCACCCCGATGCGCCCGCCCTGCGCGACGGCCTCGATGGCCATGCCCTCGTCGATCCGCACAAGCGGCACCGTGCAGAAGGGCCGCGCCGCCTCGACCGCTTGGCCCAGGGACGAGCAGGTGACCATGATCGCATCGGCTCCGGCATCCGTCGCCGACCAGACGTGCTGCAGCAGCCGCCGCATGGTCGGGCGGGTCAGGTGGCCGGTCGCGATCGTCGTTTTCAGCAGACTCTCGTCGACGAGGTTGAACACCCTCCACTCCCTGAGGGTTGCGGCCAGAAGAGGTTCCAGAACCGGAATCAGCCCCGGGACGGTGTGAATCAGGCCGAGGGTGCGTTGTTGTGCGGTTTTCCCAGAAGTCATTGATTGCCCTGTTGCTTTTGCGTTTTCTTGTGATGTTTTGGCGCGTGATTGCGGAAATATCGACCAGATGACAGCGGTGCCACTTTGAGTCAGGAATGTCGCGTTTCGCAAGGGGGAACATGGGCGGTTTGGCGGCTTCTGGGGATTTGATCGGCGGGTTTTGTTTCAAAATATCAAGTAAAAACAGCTATATGTAAAAAATTGAAACCCTCCCCGTGAAACATCGTTGACAGGGCGATCTCTGCTGACGCTTTAATAACAGCGCTGTCATGGCAGCGCTGTCACAAACCTGAGGCCCGCAAAACAAGGCCGACAGCGCCGGCCTGCGGCGAAACAGGTTCGCCGGAGGCGCGCCGCAGCGGCGCGCAGGAGGCCCGGAACGGACCGCTTGGGAGGAAAGAAATGACTGTGTCTGGCAATGAGGTTGCAGCGTCCGAACAGACGGAACGCACCCTGTTGGGAAGTGTGATGGAGCTGCGCCACATGCGCGAATTCGGCGTGCTGGTCGCGCTGCTGCTTGTCGGGGCGTTGATCAGCCTTGCGACGCCCTATTTCCTGACCACGAACAACCTGATGGGCGTGTTCCGCGCGTTTTCGCTGACGGCGATCATGAGCATCGGCATGGTCATGGTCATCATCACCGGCGGGATCGACCTTTCCGTGGGGTCGGCGATGGGGCTGGCCTCGCTGGTGACGGCGCTGACCTTCGGGGCGGGCTATTCCACCGCGGCGGCGATCGCGGCGGGCCTGGGCACGGGGCTGGCCTTCGGGCTGTTCAACGGGTTGCTGATCACCGCGATCGGCCTGCCGCCCTTCATCGCGACGCTGGGCTCGCTGAGCATCGGCCGGGGCATGATGTACATGATAACCCACGGCGTGCCGGTCACGCCCGAAACGCCCGAGATCTTTTCCGTGATCGGGCAGGGCTATGTCGGTCCGGTGCCGGTGCCGGTGATCATCATGGTGGCGCTGATGATCATCTTCGCCATCGTCATGCGCCGCACGCGGTTCGGCCGGCATGTCTACGCCACCGGCGGCAACGAATACGCCGCCCGGCTGAGCGGGGTGAAGGTCAATCGCATCAAGCTGGCGGTCTATGTGCTGTCCTCGACCATCGCGTCGCTGGCCGGGGTGATCGGCTTCTCGCGCTACCTCTCGGCCGAGCCCGCCTCGGGCTTCGGCTCGGAACTTGACGTGATCGCCGCGGCGGCGATCGGCGGGGCCAGCCTGGCCGGCGGCATCGGCAGCGTCACCGGCGCGGTGATCGGTGCCGCGCTCGTCGGCGTGATCGCCAACGGCGTCGTGCTTCTGAACATCAATACCTATGCGCAGCAGGCCATCACCGGCGGCGTGATCCTGATCGCCGTCAGCCTGGACGTGCTGCGCAACCGATACACGGGAGGGAATGGCTGACCGAGACATCGAACTGACCAAGCGAAAACAAGAACAAGAACACGGAAATATCGACTGACAGACTGGTTCAATATGGGCTCGGACAGGGCCCGCAGAGGAGGAAAGACAATGAATATCTTCGCGAAATCCGCGCGCGCCGCGCTGGTAACGTTCTCGATGCTTGCCGCGACGACGGCAATGGCCAAGGACATCACCGTGGCCGTCGTGCCGAAGGTCGCCGTGCCGTTCTTCGACGACTGCAACACCGGCGCACAGGAAGCCGCCGACAAGCTGGGCGTGAACTACCAGTGGGTCGTGCCGCAGAACACCCAAGGCTCCACCCAGGTCAAGATCATCGAGGATCTGATCGCGCGCCATGTCGACGGCATCGCGATCTCGGTGAACGAGCCGAAATCGGTCGAGGGCATCATCGGCCAGGCGGTTGAGGCCGGCATCGCCGTGCTGACCTTCGACAGCGACAGCGCCAACAGCGCCCGCAGCATGTATATCGGGACGATCAACGAAGAGGCTGGCGTGACCATGGGCAAATCCATGGCCGAAGCCCTGGGCGGCAAGGGCAAGGTCGCGATCGTCACCGGCCAGCTGGGCGCGTCCAACCTGAATGAGCGGATCGACGGCGTGAAAAAGGCGCTGGCCGAATATCCCGACATCGAGATCGTCGCGACCGAAGGCACCGAGGACGACCTCGCCCGCGCCGTTTCGGTGACCGAGGCGCTGCTGCGCGGCAACCCCGACCTTGCCGGTATCTTCGGCATCAGCCAGGTCGGCGGCCCGGCCGTGGCCAAGGTTCTGGCCCAGCGTGAGTTCTCGGACCGCGCCGGCCAGCTCAAGGTCTTCGCCTTCGATGATCTGCCCGACACCATCAAGGGCGTGAAGGACGGCTACATCAACGGCATCATGGTGCAGCGCCCCGTCACGATGGGCCGTCTCGCCGTCGAGCACCTGGTGGCCCAGATCAAGGGCGAAGAGACCAATCCGCAGAACATCGACACGGGCGTGACCGTCGTCAACGCGGACAACCTCGGCAGCTACACCAAGTAAGCCGCATCAAGAACTGGGCAGAACCCCTCGGGGTTCTGCCAATCCCCGACCTCATACTGCAGGGCCAAGCCATGTCGCCGTTTCTCGAAATGCACAATATCTCCAAGACCTTTCCCGGGGTGAAGGCGCTGGACCGTGTCGATCTGATGCTGAACCGCGGCGAGGTGCATGTGCTGGCCGGCGAGAACGGCGCCGGAAAAAGCACCCTGATGAAGATCATGACCGGGGTGTTCCGCGCCGATCCCGGCGGCATTATCCGCGTCGAGGGCGAGGACGTGATCATCCGCGACCCGGTTCATGCGCGGGCGCTGGGCATCAGCATCATCTACCAGGAACTGGCGGTGGTCGATAACCTGACCGTCGCCGAGAACATCTTTCTCGCGCGGGAGCCGGTGGGGCCGGCCGGGCTGCTCGACAGGCGCCTGATGCAGGCCGAGGCGCGGGCCGTGCTGCGCGAGCTGGAAATGGACATCGACCCGTCGGCCCTGGTCGGGAACCTGAGCATCGGGCAGAAGCAGATGGTCGAGATCGCGCGGGCGATCTCCTATCGCTCGAAACTGCTCATCATGGACGAGCCGACGGCCTCGCTCAGCCATCACGAGGCCGAGACGCTCAGTCGCATCGTCCGCAAGCTGGCCGCGCAGGGCATCGGCATCGTCTATATTTCGCACCGGCTGGACGAGATCTTCGCGATCGGCGACCGCGTGACCGTGCTGCGCGACGGCGCCACCGTGGACACCCAGCCCATCGCCCGCATGACGCCGGAACGGCTGGTGCGCAAGATGGTCGACCGCGACCTGTCGCAACTGTTCGGCCAGCACGAGTCCCATGCCAGCGACGAGGTTCTGATGTCGGTCCGCAACATGAGCCTGCGGCACCGGACGGCGCAGGGGGCGTCGGTGGCGGACGTTAACTTCGATCTGCACAGGGGCGAGGTTCTGGGTTTCTTCGGCCTCGTCGGGGCAGGGCGCACCGAGGTCATGGAGATGATCTTCGGCAGCCGCCCCCATGACGGCGAGATCTCGATCGAGGGGCGCAAGGTGGAAATCCGCAACCCCTCGGACGCGATCGAACAGGGGATCGGCTTCGTCACCGAGGACCGGCAGGGCCAGGGGCTGGTGCTGGGCATGTCGGTGCGCGAGAATTTCAGTCTGACCCACCTGAGCGACTACTGCCGCTTCGATTTCGTCAACCGCCGCCGCGAAAGCGCGCGCTGCGGGGATTTCATCCGTTCGCTGGCGATCAAGACCCCCGGCCCCGAGCAGAAGGTGATGAACCTCTCGGGCGGCAACCAGCAGAAGGTCGTGATCGCCAAATGGGTGGCGCGCCGGCCGCGCATCCTGATCGTGGACGAGCCGACCCGCGGCATCGACATCGGCGCCAAGGCCGAGGTGCACACGCTGCTCAACAAGCTCGCGCAGGAGGGGATCTCGATCATCGTCGTGTCCTCCGACCTGCCCGAAATCCTCGCCATCAGCGACCGCGTCGTGGTGCTGAAGGAGGGCCGGATCAACGGCGTTCTGCCGCGCGGAGAGGCGACCCAGGAAAGCGTCATGCTGGCCGCGACCGGCTGACGGGAGCCGGCGCTGTCCGGCCGCGCCTCCGGGCGCCAGAGAATTCAATTGGAAGGAACGGAGACCTCTATGACCAAACGCATCATGTTCACGGGCGGCAGCGGCAAGGCCGGTAGGCATGTCGTGAAGTACCTCGTCGATCAGGGCTATCAGGTGCTGAACCTCGACACCAAGCCGCTGGACAATCCGGCGGTCCGCACGCTGATCACCGATATCACCGACAGCGGGCAGGTCTTCAACGCCCTGTCCAGCTACATGGGCCTGCATGAGTTTGACCCTTCGCTGCGGCCGCAGCCGGTGGACGCGGTGGTGCATTTCGCCGCCATCCCGCGCATCATGCTGACCCCCGACAACGAGGTGTTCCGCATCAACGCGATGGGCACCTATAACGTGATCGAGGCCGCCGCCAAGCTGGGCATCAAGAAGGTCATCATCGCCTCCAGCGAAACCACCTATGGCCTGGTCTTCGCGAACGAGCCGCGCGACCCGGTGCATTTCCCGCTGGAAGAGGATTACCCGGTCGATCCGATGGACAGCTATGCGCTGTCCAAGGTGGTGAACGAAAAGACGGCGCAGGCGTTCGCGCTGCGCACCGGCATGGACATCTACGCCCTGCGCATCGGGAACGTGATCGAGCCGCATGAATACGAGCTGTTCCCGAAATGGTTCGCCGATCCGGGCTTCCGCAAGCGCATCACCTGGAGCTACATCGACGCGCGCGACCTGGGCCAGATCACCAAGCTGGCGATCGAGAAGGACGGCCTCGGCTTCGAGGTGTTCAACGCCGCGAATGACGAGACCTCGTCGGATCTGCCCACCGCCGAACTGCTGGAGCGGTTCTATCCCGGCGTGCCGGTCAAGCGCGAGCTGGGCGAATTCGAGGGGCTCCTGTCAAACCGCAAGGCGCGCGAGGTTCTCGGCTTCAAGGAAGAGCATTCCTGGCGCAAATACGTCAAGCAGGACTAACCGGAACACGCGCCCCGCAGATCGGGCGGGGCGCGTGGTCACCGAGATGCAAGAGACGACCTGCCTGACCCGGACGGCCGGAAAGGACAAGTGCCTTGCCCGCTGGTCTGTGAGAAAGTAGGAGGCCGTCCTGGTTGCAGCCCGCATTTTGTGGCTGCATCCCGGCAACAGGCGCAAGGTGACAAGGGGTCAGGGATGAGAACGAAACGGCGGCTGCCCGACAGGAAAAGCAAGGTCACGGTCAAGGAGGTCGCCCTGCGTGCCCAGGTCAGCGAGTCCACCGTTTCGCGGATCATGCGCAACAAGGGTCCGGTCGCCGATGAAACCCGGGAAAAGGTGATGGAGACGGTGCGCGCGCTTGGCTATGTCCCCAACCGGATCGCGGGGGCGCTGGCCTCGTTGAACACTCATCTGGTCGGTGTCGTCGTGCCGTCGCTGTCGAATATCGTGTTCCCCGAGGTGCTGCGCGGCATCCATGCCGGGCTCGGCCAGGCGGATGAAATCCAGGCCGTCATCAGCGTCAGCGAATATGACATCGAGGCCGAAGAGAACATGGTGCGCGGCCTGCTGTCGTGGAAACCCGCGGCGGTGCTGGTCACCGGGCTGGAGCACACCGAGGCCACCCGCCGCATGCTGATGAACAGCGAGGGCCGGGTCGTCGAGATGATGGAGATCGACGGCGATCCGATCGACGTGGCGGTGGGCATGTCGCACCGCAGCGCCGGCTACGCCAGCGGTCGCCACCTGGTGGAAAAGGGCTATCGCCGCTTCGGCTATGTCGGCCACGACTGGGAGGCTGACAGCCGCGCCAAGCTGCGCTACGAGGGGCTGTGCGCGGCGCTGCGCGACGCCGGGCTGTCGATCGCCGCGCAGGCGATCACCAATGCGCCCAGCTCGGTCGGCGCGGGCAAGGACATGACGGCGCGCCTGCTGTCCGGCGACCCGGCCGTGGACGTGGCCGTATATTCGAACGACGACATGGCGGTGGGCGGGGTGTTCCACTGTCTCGGGGCCGGGCTTTCCATGCCCGACGACCTGGCGGTTTTCGGCTTCAACGGGCTGGAGATCGGGCGCCAGCTGCCGCAGCCGCTTTCGACGGTGCGCTCGAACCGTCACCGGATCGGCCGGGTGGCGATTGAGACGATCCTGAAAACCCCCGACCGGCCGTCGGAACCCACGAAGATCGACACCGGGTTCGAGATTTTCGAGGGGGCCACCGCCTAGGCGCGCCCCCGCGCGCCCGTAGGGGCGCACCCCATGCGAAGGCCCCTTGCGCATGCCCGCCGGGCGTGCCGGGGAAATGACAGGAGAAGACAGATGCACAAGGCAATTCAAAGCGGCAACGTGGCGGTCGTCACCGGCGGCGCGTCGGGCATCGGGCTTGAGGCGGCGCGGCGCCTGGCCGGGCAGGGGATGCGCGTCTGCATCGCCGACCTCGCCGGCGAGCGGCTGGACCAGGCGGCCGAGGATCTGCGCGGCAGCGGCGCCGAGGTGATCGCGGTCGCCACCGATGTCGCCGATCCCGATCAGCTGCGCGCGCTCGAGGCGCAGGTCACGCGCGATCTTGGGCCGGTGGCCGTCCTGATGAACAACGCCGGGATGCAGCCGGGCAGCTCGATCTTCGATGCCGAGGGCAACTGGCAGCGGATCATCGACGTCAACATGTGGGGCATCATCCGCGGCGCGCAGATCTTCGCGCCGGGCATGATCGCCTCCGGGCGCCCGGGGCTGATCGTCAACACCGGCTCCAAGCAGGGCATCACCACCCCGCCCGGCGACCCGGCCTACAACGTGTCCAAGGCCGGCGTGAAAGCCTTCACCGAGGCGCTGCAGCACGAGCTGCGCGAAACCGCCGGCTGCCAGGTCGAGGTGCGGCTCTTCATCCCCGGTTTCGTGTTCACGCCGCTCACCGCGCGCGGCCGCACCGAAAAGCCGGCGGGCGCCTGGACCCCGGAACAGGTGGTCGATTTCCTGTTCGACGCGCTGGGCCGCTCGGACTTCTACATCCTGTGCCCGGACAACGAGGTCGACCGCGCCACCGACGAAAAGCGCATCCTGTGGGCCGCCGCCGACATCACCGAGAACCGCCCGCCGCTGTCGCGCTGGCATCCCGATTTCGGCGAGGCCTTCAAGGACTGGGTGAAAAAGTGACCGGATCGGCGCTGGCAACGGGCAGGAGCAGACCATGAAGAACGCTTACAGGATCGCGGCAATCCCGGGCGACGGCATCGGGGTCGAGGTCGTCGAGGCCGGGCTCGAGGTGCTGGAGGCGCTCTCGGGGCATCTCGGCAGCTTCGCGCTGGAAGTGGAGCGCTTCGACTGGGGGTCCGAGAGATACCGCCGCGAGGGGCGTTTCATGCCCGAGGACGGCGCCGACCGGCTGCGCGCCTTCGACGCGATCCTGTTTGGCGCGGTGGGGGCACCGGACGTGCCCGACCACCTGAGCCTCTGGGGGCTGCGCCTGGCGATCTGTCAGCCGCTCGACCAGTTCGCCAATGTCCGGCCCACGCGCATCCTGCCGGGTATCACCAGCCCGCTGCGCGGCGTCGGTCCCGAGGATCTCGACTGGGTGATCGTACGCGAGAATTCCGAGGGCGAATATTCCGGTCAGGGCGGGCGCAGCCACAGGGGCCTGCCGCATGAGGTGGCGACCGAGCTGTCGGTCTTCACCCGCGGCGGGGTGGAGCGCATCATGCGCTTCGCGTTTGAGCTGGCCCGCTCGCGCCAGCGCCGGCAGCTGACCGTCGTCACCAAATCGAACGCGCAGCGCTACGGGATGGTCCTGTGGGACGAGATCGCCGCCGAGGTGGGACAGGATTTCCCAGACGTGAAATGGGACAAGATGCTGGTCGACGCGATGACCGTGCGGATGACGCTGGACCCCGCGTCGCTCGACACGATCGTCGCCTCGAACCTTCACGCGGACATCCTGTCGGATCTGGCGGCCGCGCTGTCTGGCTCGATCGGGGTCGCGCCGACCGCCAACCTCAACCCCGCGCGCAGCACGCCCTCGATGTTCGAGCCGATCCACGGCTCGGCCTTCGACATCACCGGCAAGGGGGTGGCCAACCCGATCGCTACGTTCTGGACGGCCAGCATGATGCTGGAGCATCTGGGCGAAACCGAGGCCGCCGCGCGGCTGATGGCGGCGATCGAGACCGTGACGGCGGACGCCGCCTGTCACACGCCCGATCTGGGCGGCAGGGCGACGACACGCGACGTGACGCAGGCCGTCATCGCGGCCCTGTGACGGGGCGCGAGAGGGCGCTGGTGCAGAACCGAAAGGCTGGAATGAGCGAATGAAACGAGAAACAATATCAATCGTGGGCCTCGGCTCGATGGGCTACGGCATGGCGCAGTCGCTGCTTCGTGCGGGGCATCGGGTGTTCGGTGCGGACCTGGATGCGGGGCGGGTTGCGGGTCTG
>NZ_JAGSOU010000008.1 GCF_018139985.1 Actibacterium sp. MT2.3-13A
CTGTCAGCCAGAAATGCCCGCTCATGATGCCCCCTCTGTTTGGGAGCTTGAATCACGCAGACCGGGCAGCCTCAAGCAGGTTTATGGGTCCTGACCCTAAACGCACTGACCGAATCCCACCACCCTGAACCGCCAGCGTGTAGCGAGCTTGTAGCAGGGCAACGGTAGGAGGTGCGAACTACCGTTAAGTGGCTGTTTTAATTGGCGGAAGGGGTGGGATTCGAACCCACGGATGCTTGCACATCGCCGGTTTTCAAGACCGGTGCAATCGACCACTCTGCCACCCTTCCACAATACTCCCGCACAAGTTTTCAAGACCGGTGCAATCGACCACTCTGCCACTCCTCCGGCTCGGGCGGGCTCTGGGGGAGGGAAATACGATTTTGCTGCGCGAACGGCCAGCCGAAAATCGCCTCCCTCCGCCGCGTGGCCTTTTCTTGCGGCGGAGGTGCCGGTATCATGCCGCCAAACCCGCCTCACAAGGGGCGAAACAGGCAACCGCGCCGCGCCGGAAGCCCCCCACGGGGGCGACCGGCGTCGTTGCGCGACAATAGGGGGCAAGAATGGCAGGATTTCCGATCACCCGCATGGCGCTGATGCTGGGGGCGGCGCTGGCGCTGGCCGGCTGCCAGGATGGCGCAGACCTGTTCCGCAAAAAGGAAACCGACGCCGCGGAGGGGGGCGCCGCCGTCTCGACCCGCCTGGTCGAGCGCGATGTCGAAGCGCCCGAGGTGTTCCAGGTCTCCGAGGCGGGGCTGTGGGACGGACGGCCCTCGCTGGGCGGGGTCTGGGTGGCCTATCCCGGCGTCACCGACCCCGAACGCGTGATCATCCGCAACGAGGCCAACGGCAAGTTCGTCATCGGCGCCCTGTTCCGCCGCGAGCGCGACAATCCGGGGCCGAGGCTGCAGGTCTCCTCCGACACCGCCGCGGCACTGGGACTGGTCGCGGGCCAGCCGACGCCGCTGAACGTCACCGCCCTGCGCCGCGAGGAGGTGCAGCAGGAGACGCCCGCCGAAACCGCCGCCTTCGAGGCGCCGGAGGCGGTCGAGGAAACGCCGCTCGATCCGCTCGCCTCGGCCGCGGCGGCGATCGACGCGGCAGAGGGCGAAGCCGGCCAGGACGGCGGAGAGACGACTGCCGCCGCAGCTCCCGCGCCCAAACCACAGCCCGTCCCCGCCCCTGCCCCGCAGCCCAGCAAGCTGGCCAAGCCCTTCATCCAGATCGGGATCTTCAGCGTTCAAGCCAACGCAGAGCGCACCGGCGACGCGCTGCGAAAGGCCGGGATCGTGCCCACCGTCCTGAAGCAGGAGAGCCGCGGCAAGACCTTCTGGCGGGTGACCGTGGGCCCCGCCGCCAGCGCCGGCGAACGCGCCACGCTGCTCAAGCAGATCAAGGGGCTGGGCTATGCGGACGCCTATTTCGTGACCAACTGACCCAAGCCCAGTGACAAGGACCGAGCCATGCGCCTTCTGACGATCCTGCTGACCGGACTGGCCGCAGCGCTGCTGCTTCCGGCCCCGGCCCGCGCCTTCGAGACCCGCGCCACCGCGGCCTATGTGATGGACCAGACCACCGGCACGGTGCTGCTGAGCAAGAACGCCGATGTGCCCCTGCCGCCGGCCTCGATGTCCAAGCTGATGACGCTGAACATGCTGTTCGAGGCGCTGCGCGACGGGCGGGTGACACTGGACACGCAGTTCTCGGTCTCGACCCGGGCCAAGAACATGGGCGGCTCCACCATGTTCCTGAACGAGCGCGACCGGCCCCGGGTCGAGGATCTGATCAAGGGCATCATCGTGCAATCGGGCAATGACGCCTGCGTGGTCGTGGCAGAGGGCCTGGCCGGCACCGAGGAGGCCTTCGCCCGGCTGATGACCGAGCGCGCCCAGGCCCTGGGCATGACGCAATCGACCTTTGCCAATGCCAGCGGCTGGCCAGACCCGAACCAGCGCATGTCGATGAAGGATCTGGCGACGCTGGCGAACCGGCTGATCTCCGAGTTTCCCGAATATTACGGCTATTTCTCGCTGGCGGAATACGAGTTCGACGGGCGCGCGCCGCAGAACCGCTTCAACCGCAACCCGCTGCTGAAGCTGGGCGTCGGGGCCGACGGGCTGAAGACCGGCCATACCGAGGAGGCCGGCTTTGGCCTCGTCGGCTCGGCGCGCCAGGGCGACCGACGCGTGGTCTTCGTGATCTCCGGGCTGAGCTCCGCCGAGGAGCGCTCCGAAGAGGGCGAGCGCGTGGTCAACTGGGCCTTCCGCCAGTTCGTGAAAAAGACCGTGGTCAAGAAGGGCACGCGGCTTGCCACGGCGCCGGTCTGGCTGGGCGCGGCGCGCCAAGTGGGCGTGGTCGCAGGTGAGGATATCGAGCTGCTTGTCCCCGCCGTCCTGCAGGAGGCGATCAAGGCCGAGGTCGTCTACACCACCCCGCTGGAGGCGCCGCTGAAGGCCGGCCAGCGGATCGCCACGCTGATGGTCGAGATGCCGGGAATGGACCCCGTGGAACTGCCCCTCGTGGCCGAGCAGGCCGTGGCCAGGGGCGGCTTCCTGCCCCGGCTTCGCACCGCGGCCGAGGTCCTGCTGCGCCAGATCGCCGGCGAGGCGCAGGCCCTGAATTGATGGCGGAACGCGGCCTGTTCATCACCTTCGAGGGCATCGACGGCTCGGGCAAGTCCACTCAGGCCCGGCTGCTGGCCGAGCGCCTGCACGACGAGGGCCGCGACGTGGCGCTGACGCGCGAGCCGGGCGGCTCGCCCGGCGCCGAGGAGATCCGCCGCCTGGTGCTGGAGGGCGACCCCGACCGCTGGTCCGCCGAGACCGAGATCCTGCTCTTCACCGCCGCCCGCCGCGACCACCTGGAAAAGACCATCCGCCCCGCGCTGGCGGCCGGAAAGGTCGTGGTCTGCGACCGTTTCGCCGATTCCACCCGCGTCTACCAGGGCATCACCCGGGGCGATCTGCGCGGGCTGGTGGACGACCTGCACGCCATGATGATCGGGCGCGAGCCCGACCTGACCTTCGTCATCGACATGGACCCGGCCCTGGGCCTCGCGCGCGCCAGGGGGCGCAACGGCACCGAGGAACGGTTCGAGGATTTCGGCGAGGCCATGCAGGCGCGGATGCGCGCGGCCTTCCTGGCGCTGGCGCGCGAGTTCCCCGCGCGCTGCGTGGTGGTGGACGGAACGCGCGACATCGACGCGGTGGCCGCGGACGTGGCCCGCATCGCACATGAGCGCCTGAGATGAGCGACGATCTGCTCGAACCCGACCGCGTCGAGGGCGCCCCGCACCCGCGCGAGACCAGCGCGCTGCTGGGTCAGTCCGCCGCCGAGGCCGCGTTTCTGGAGGCCTTCGCCACCGGGCGCATGCACCACGGCTGGTTGATCACGGGTCCGCGCGGCGTGGGCAAGGCGACGCTCGCGTGGCGGATCGCGCGCTTCCTGCTGACCCAGCCCAGCGATCAGGGCGGCGGCCTGTTCGGCGAGGCGCCCCCTGCCCCGGCCAGCCTCGATGTCGCGCCCGATCACCCTGTCGCCCGCCGCATGGCGGCGCTGTCGGAGTCACGGCTGTTCCTGCTGCGCCGCGCGGTGGACGAGAAGAAGGGGCGGCTGAAAACCGTCATCACCGTGGACGAGGCACGCAAGCTGAAGAATTTCTTCGCCCTCTCGGCCACCGAGGGCGGGCGGCGCGTGGTCATCGTCGATGCCGCCGACGAGATGAACCCCAACGCCGCCAACGCCCTGCTGAAACTGCTGGAGGAGCCGCCCGAAGGCGCGGTGATCCTGCTGGTGGCGCACCAGCCCTCGCGCCTGCTGCCCACCATCCGCTCGCGCTGCCGCGAGCTGCGGCTCTCAACGCTGGGTGCGGCGGACATGGCCGCGGCGCTGGCAGGAGCCGGGATGGCGACGGACCAGAGCGAGGCGCTGACGGCGTTGTCCGGCGGCTCGGTCGGCGAGGCGATCAGGCTCGCCAATCTCGACGGGCTGGCGCTTTATGCCGAGATCGTGGGGCTCTTCGCGCCGCTCGACCGGCCGCGGATGCTCAGACTGGCCGAAGGCGCCGCGGGCAAGGGCGCCGAGCCGCGCTTCGATCTGATGCTGCGGCTGTTCGAGCTGTTCCTGGCCCGGCTGGCGCGGACCGGTGTGGCCGGCCCCCCCGCCCCCGAGGCGGCGCGGGGCGAGGCCGCGCTGATGACCCGGCTCTGCCCCGACACGCATGCCGCGCGCGCCTGGGCCGAGGCCGCGCAGGAGCTCGGCGCCCGCGCCCGCCAGGGCAAGGCGGTGAACCTTGACCCCGCCGCGCTCATTCTAGATACCGTGCTCAGGATCGACGACTTGGCGGCGCGCCTCGCCGCCCCGCAGGCATATTCATGACGCAGACCCCCGAGATTACCGACAGCCATTGCCATCTGGATTTCCCCGATTTCGAAGGCGAGTTGCCCGAGATCATCGCCCGCGCCACCGAGGCCGGCGTCACCCGCATGGTGACCATCTGCACCAAGCTGCGGAACCTGCCCCGGGTGCAGGCCATCGCGGAAAGCTACGCGCCCGTCTTCTTCGCCGCCGGCATCCACCCGATGAGCGCGGCCGAAGAGCCGAGGGTGACGGTCGATGAACTGGTCGCGCTGGCCAGCCATCCGAAATTCGTCGGCATCGGCGAGACCGGGCTCGACTACCACTACACCGCCGACAGCGCCGAGATGCAGCAGCAGAGCTTGCGCGTCCATATCGCCGCCGCGCGCGAGACCGGCCTGCCGCTGATCATTCATTCCCGCGCCGCCGACGAGGACATGGCCCGCATCCTGGCCGAGGAACACCGCGCCGGCGCCTACCCTTGCGTGATGCACTGCTTCTCCTCCGGGGCCGAACTGGCCCGCGCCGCGCTCGACCTCGGTTTCTACCTGTCGATGTCGGGCATCGCCGCCTTCCCGAAATCGGCCGAGCTGCGCGAGATCTTCGCCGCCGCCCCGCTGGACCGCATCCTGCTGGAGACCGACGCGCCCTATCTCGCGCCCCCGCCCTATCGCGGCAAGCGCAACGAGCCCGCCTATACCGCCCACACCGCGCGCGTGGGGGCCGAGGTCTTCGGCCTCGACTATGCCGATTTCGCGGCCCGGACCCAGGCCAATTTCGACCGCCTCTTCAGCAAGGCGGCCGCGTGGAAAGAGGCCACCTGATGGCCGCGCTGCGTTTCACCATCCTGGGCTGCGGATCGTCCGGCGGGGTGCCGCGTCTGGGCGGGCACTGGGGCGCCTGCGACCCCGACGAGCCGAAGAACCGCCGCACCCGCTGCTCGATGCTGATCGAGCGCGAGACCGGCGCCGGCACCACCCGCGTCCTGATCGACACCTCGCCCGACATGCACGCGCAACTACTGCGCGCCGGCGTGGGAGAGCTGGACGCCGTGGTCTACACCCATGCCCATGCCGATCATGTGCACGGGATCGACGACCTGCGCCAGATCGTCTTCAACCTGCGCCGCCGCCTGCCCGTCTGGGCCGACGGCGACACGCAGGAGGCGCTGTTCTCGCGCTTCGGCTATGCCTTCGTGCAGCCCGAGGGTTCGGCCTATCCGCCGATCCTGGACATGCACACCATCCGCGGCGACGTGGTGATCGAGGGCGCGGGAGGCGCCGTGACGCTGACGCCGTTCAAGGTCAACCACGGCACGATCGACGCGCTGGGATTCCGGGTGGGCGAACTTGCCTACCTGCCCGACGTGGCCGAGATGTACAACGAAAGCTGGGCCAAGCTGGAGGGGCTGGACTGCCTGATCCTCGACGCGCTGCGGCGCAAGCCGCATCCCACGCATCTGCATCTCGACAAGGCGCTGGAGTGGATCGACCACCTGGCCCCAACCCGCGCGGTGCTGACCAACATGCATATCGATCTCGACTATGCGACGCTCGACGCCGAGACGCCTGCGCATGTCACCCCTGCCTATGATGGGATGACCATCAGCTACGAGATCTAGATGCAGGCGCTGCTGGACGTCATCCTGCCCGTCTTCCTGGTGTTGGCGTTCGGCTATGTCGCGGTCTGGCGGGGGCTGTTCTCGGATGCGGCGGTGGACGGGCTGGTGCGCTTCACGCAGCAATTCGCCGTTCCCATCCTGCTGTTCCGCGGGATCTCGACGCTGGATCTGGGCCAGAATTTCGACCCCCGGCTGCTGCTCAGCTTCTATTCCGGCGCGCTGTCGTGCTTCTTCATCGCCATGACCGGGGCGCGTCTGCTGTTCGGGCGCAGTTGGGAGGACAGCGTGGCCATCGGCTTCGTCGGGCTGTTTTCCAACTCGCTTCTGCTCGGCCTGCCGATCACCGAACGCGCCTACGGCCCCGATGCGCTGGCGCCGAACTACGCCATCATCGCCATCCATTCGCCGTTCTGCTACGGCGTGGGCATCACCGCGATGGAGATCATCCGAAACCGCGGGCGCGGCCTGACCGGCACCTCGGGGGCGATCCTCAAGGCGATGTTCTCGAACGCGCTGGTGCTGGCGATCATCGCCGGCTTCGTCGTCAACCTCACCGGGTTGCCCCTGCCCGGCGCGCTGAGCGACGCGGTCGAACTGATGGCCCGCACGGCGTTGCCGGCGGCGCTGTTCGGTCTGGGCGGCGTGCTGTTCCGCTACCGGCCCGAGGGGGACCTCAGGACCATCGCCTTCGCGGTCACGGTGTCGCTGGTGATCCACCCGGCGATCGTCTGGGTCACGGGCAGCCTGCTCGGCCTGTCCACGGGGCAGTTCCGCTCGGCGGTGCTGACCGCGGCGATGGCGCCGGGGGCCAACGCCTATATCTTCGCCAACATGTATGGCGCGGCCAAGCGGGTGGCGGCCTCCAGCGTGCTGATCGCGACCACGTTGTCGGTGTTGACGGTCTGGGTCTGGCTGGCGCTTCTGGGGCACTGAGCGCCCGCAACAAGAAGGGGCCGCGCGGCGGCGGCCCCTGTCCGGTCATGTTGTGCGCCCTCAGAGATAGAAGCTGAGATCGTCGACGACGAAATGTGCGCCCGATCCGCCGAGCCCGGCATTGGCGCCGCCGGAGCTTTCGAAGGTCACGCTGTCCACCGAATCGAAAATGGCATCGTCGAACGCGACAAGACTCGGCCCCGAGGTATTCAGGATGACATCCTGACGGCCGATCTCGACCCCGTCGTCATAGGCGGTCACGGTCAGCGTCAGCCCGTCGTTCCAGGCGGCGGTGAAAGCGCCGCTTTCCAGATCGAAATCGGTGCCGGAGATGGTGACAGGCCGGGCCGCCCCGTTGTAGGCGATCCGCGTCCCCGAGGTGACGCCATTGGCGTAGCCCGAGGCCCCGCCCCAATCGTCGGCCTCTGCCGAGAACCACCGGGACGACCAGTCGAGGCCGAGATAGTCGCGCGGGAAGCGGTCGTTCACCCCCTCGAAATCCGCCACCACGGCGCCGTCGGCCGGCGCGTCGTCCGCGCCTTCGACGGTGACGCCGACCGTGGCCGTGTCATGGCCGCCGTTGCCGTCGCTGACCGTGTAGCTGAAGCTGTCGAGCGCCGTCTCGCCGGCAACGAGATCCTCGAACGCGCCGGCCGGGTCGTATGTCACCGTGCCGTCGCCGTTGTCGGTCACCGTGCCCCGCATCCCCGAGAAGTCGAAGCTGTCGATGCCAATCAGGTCGCTTGCATCGGGATCGCTGTCATTGCCCAGCAGGTCGATGACGATCCCGGGGCCATCCTCGCCGACCACGCCGCTGTCGTCATGGGCGTCGGGGGCGTCGTTGACACCGTGGATCTCGACCGCGGCGGTCCGGGTCGTGGTTCCGCCCTGCCCGTCCGAAACCACCAGTTCGAGCGTCTCGGTCGCCACTTCGCCCAGGGCAAGGTGCTGGTAGGCGGCGCCCGGATCGAAGATCGCCGTGTATCGCGCCCCGGCCCCGGTCGCGGGCGTCAGCGCGGCGCTGCCGGGCGCAAGGGTCACCGTGCCGCCGCCCGTCACGCTGGCGCTCTCGACGGCCAGCGTGCCGCCGTCGAAATCGAACGCATCGAAGGCGAAGCTGACGGCAGTGTCCTCGTCGGTGTCCTGGTCGCTCAGAACGACCAGCGGCGCGTTGTTTCCGGTCAGATCGAGCGTGTAATCCGCAAAGCGGAGCGCCTCGAAATGCTTCAGCATGTCGGCGCCCTCGTCGCCGTCGCCGGCGTTCCGGTCGGCGACGAAGAGCCGGCCGCCCCGCCCCCCGGACCATTCGAAATCGAGGATCGAGCCGGCGTAGACCGCCGTGTCCTGGCCGTCATTGCCGAACATCACGTCATCGCCGCCGCCGCCCGCGACCGTGTCGTCGCCGTCGCCGGCATTGATGCGGTCGGCGACCTCCGTGCCGGTCAGGGTGTCGTCACCGTCACCGCCATTGATCCGCGCGGTCCGTCCACCCTGCGACCGGCTTGTTCCCCTGTTTTCATCCTCCCCGTGAAAGGGCCATTCCCCGTTGCCGTTCCATTCACACACACTATGTCTTGCGGCCATTACCGTTCCTCTAACTCACTCCACATGCCCCGCTGCGGGGCGCCCTCACCCAGCGAAAACCTCTTTCACCAACACCAGGATCGTGACCAAAAGACGGCGCCTTCCCGCCTTTGGAATGGCAAAGGCGCGGCCCCCGGACACCGGGGGTCGCGCCTTCGGAAAACTCAGCGTCTGGAGCGGCTTACCTCCGTTTCCGGAACCCGCCGCCTTAGCCCGGCGACAGGCCGCGCAGCCTCTCCGAGCGGCGGCGCAGGACCTCGACCATGGTCAGCAGAGCGATGGAGATCACCACCAGCAGCGTCGCCACCGCCAGGATGGTCGGGCTGATCTGCTCGCGCAGGCCGGTGAACATCTGCCAGGGCAGCGTCTTTTGCCCGGCCGAGCCGACGAACAGCACCACCACCACCTCGTCGAACGAGGTGATGAAGGCGAACAGCCCGCCCGAGATCACACCCGGCAGGATCAGCGGCATCTGCACCTTGAAGAAGGTCCGCACCGGGTCCGCGCCCAGGGACGCCGAGGCCCGCGTCAGCGACTGGTCGAAGCCCACCAGCGTCGCGGTCACCGTGATGATGACGAAGGGGATGCCGAGCGCGGCATGGGCCAGAACGACGCCGACATAGGTGCCCTGCAGCCCGATCCGGCTGTAGAAGAAATACATCCCCGCCGCCGAGATGATCAGCGGCACGATCATCGGCGAGATCAGGATAGCCATGATCGCCCGGCGGAAGGGCACATGCGGCTGGCTCAGCCCGATCGCGGCCAGCGTGCCGAGGCTCACCGACAGGACGGTGGCCACCGGCGCGATCTGGACCGAGTTGCGCAGCGCCTGCTGCCAGTTCGGGTTGGTGAAGAAATCCTCGTAATGCTTCAGCGAATAGGCATCGGCCTCGAAGGCCAGCATGCCCGGCGTGAAGGTGAAGAAATTCTCGGCGTTGAAGCTGAGCGGGATGATCACCAGGATCGGCGCGATCAGAAAGAAGAAGATCAGCGCGCAGATCACCTTGAAGCTGTAGTGCCAGACGCGCTGGCCGAGGGTGGCATAAGGGGGCAGGTTCATCGGTCTTCTCCTTATCCCAGGCTCACGTTGTCGATGCCCACGATCTTGTCGTAGATCCAGTAGAGCAGCAGCACCACGGCCAGCAGGATCGTGCCCAGCGCGGCCCCCAGCCCCCAGTTGCCCGAGCGCGAGATGTGATAGGCGATCCGGTTGGAGATGAAGGTGCCGTCTGTGCCGCCCACCAGTTCGGGCGTGATGTAATAGCCGATGGCCAGGATGAACACGAGGATGCAGCCCGCGCCGATCCCCGGTACCGATTGCGGGAAATAGACCCGCCAGAAGGCCGTCCAGTTGGTCGCCCCCAGCGATTTCGCCGCCCGCACATAGGAGGGCGGGATGGTCTTCATCACCGAATAGAGCGGCAGGATCATGAAGGGCAGCAGGATATGCGTCATGGCAACGATCGTGCCGAACTGGTTGTTGATCATCACCAGGCGCTGCGCGTCATCGACCAGCCCGGCCCAGACCAGGATGTCGTTGATCACGCCCTGCTGCTGCAACAGCACCTTCCACGAGGAGGTCCGCACCAGCAGCGAGGTCCAGAACGGCAGCAGCACCAGGATCATCAGCAGGTTCGAGCTGCGCAGCGGCAGGTTGGCTAGCAGGAACGCGACCGGGTAGCCCAGCAACACGCAGCTGCCCATGATCGTCAGGCTCATGATGATGGTGCGGTTGAACAGCAGCCGGTATATGGCGAGGTCCTCGTCCACCTTCTGCACCCCGTCCGGGCCCAGCTCCAGATCGAGAGAGTTCAGAAAATAGCCCGCGGTATAGGGCGAGGAATAGGTCTTGATCGTCTGCCAGAGCTCGACGTCGCCCCAATCCTCGTCGATCTCGATGAATTTTTCCCTGAAGGGGGCGTCGGCCGCGATGTCCCAGCCCTTGACCTTGCGGCCCGACTTGCGGAACAGCGACGAGACGCCGGTCTTCTGGTAGTTCAGCCGCACGCCGACCTTGGTGTGGGTCTTTTCCTCGACCGCGACCTGCAGGTCCGCGGCCAGCGCCGCGAAGACCGCCTCGCCCGGCGCCTCGCCGGTTTTCGGATCCCAGTCCTTCAGTGCGACAACCGTCCTCGGCAGGGTCTCGGAGACGATCTGGTTCTCGACCGAGCGGAACAGCATGTCCGCGATCGGCGCGATGAAGGTCACCATGATGAAAATCAGAAGCGGCGCGATCAGGGCCAGCGCCCTGAGCTTCTGCGCCCTCAGCGCCCGTTGCAGGCTGCGCTTCAGCGGTCTTCCGTCGGCGGCAAGGACGGGGCCGGTGCCGGTTGCGTCGCTCATGATTTTCCCCGTTGTTTCTTCCTGGGCGGGGAAGGGCCGGCGCGGCCCCTCCCCCGGTCACATGGCGTTTCGGGACGCCTTACTTGGCCAGCCAGGCCTGGAACTTGGCGTCCAGGTCGTCGCGGTAATCCGCCCACCACTCGTAGTTGTAGAGGAAGGTGTTGGTGGCGTTGGCCGGATCGGTCGGCATGTGCGGGGCCATGTCGATGCCGAGCGTGGCGTGCTTGTCCACCAGCGGCGCCGAAGAGGCGCGGGCCGGGCCGTAGGAGATGTACTTGGCCTGGTCGGCCAGACGCTGGGTGTCGGTGGCGAAGCGCAGGAAATCCTTCACGCGCGCCAGCCGGTCCGCCGGCAGGCCGGCGGGCACGATCCAGCCGTCGAGGTCGAACACCTGCGCGTCCCACAGCATCGCCACCGGCTGCTTCTGCTCCTCGATCACCGAGAACAGGCGGCCGTTGTAGGTGGTGCCCATGACGACCTCGCCATCAGCCAGAAGCTGCGGCGTGTCGGCGCCCGCCGACCACCAGATCACGTCGTCCTTGATGGTGTCGAGCTTGGCGAAGGCGCGGGCCTGGCCCTCGTCGGTCTCCAGGACGTCATAGACGTCTTCCTTGGCCACGCCGTCGCACAGCAGCGCCCATTCCATGTTGTTGATCGGGCGCTTTTCCAGGCTGCGCTTGCCGGGATAGGTCTCGGTGTCGAACATCGCGCAGATCGAGGTCGGCGGCGTGTCGCCCACCATGTCGGTGCGGTAACCGGCGGTGGTCGAATAGACGATCTGCGGGATGAAGCAGTCGCTGACGATCAGGTCGCCGAAATCCTCCGACGCCGGGGTGCCGTCGGGCGCGGGGGCGAGCCATTCGTCATGGTCGATCTCCAGCGCCAGGCCCTCGTCGCACAGGCGGATCGCGTCGGAAGCGACAACGTCGACCAGATCCCAGGTGATGTTGCCGGCCTCGTTCATGGCGCGCAGCTTGGCCACCGCCTCGTTCGAGCTTTCGTCCCACACCACCTCGAGGCCGGGGTTCTGGGCCTTGTAGGGTTCGGAGTAGGCATTGGTCTGGCTGGACTGGTAGGCCCCGCCCCAGCTGACCAGCGTCATGCTGTCAGCCATGTTTCCGTGGCTCTCCGCAAAGGCCGCGGCAGCGCCGAGCATAGCGCCGGTGCTCAGAAGAACGGTCTTCAGTTTCATGCGATATCTCTCCTTGTTTATCGCCCGTTTGTCGGTATCCCCCGCATCCCCGGGCAGGATGCGGGGCTCGACGCGCCGGCGCCCTCAGGCGTCCAGCGCGCGGCAATCCTCCGGCAGCCACCCGATCTCGATCTGCTCGCCGGGCCTGAGCCGGCGCTGGTCGGGGGCGTTGCGGGTCTTGATCACGAAATCCTCGCGCCCGGCCACGCGCAGCCGGGTGCGGAAGATGTCGCCCATGTAGATGAACTCCAGCACCTCGGCCTTCAGGGTATGGGCGTCGGGCTGCAACCGGTCCTTGTTGTATTCCACGCGCTCGGGCCGGATGGAGACCAGCGTGCGCTCGCCGGCCTCGGACACGTTCACCGGCTTGGCGTCGATCAGCTCGCCGCCGTCGAGCTTGACCAGCGCCACGCCGTCCTTGATCTCCTGAACCGTGCCTTCCAGCGTGTTGTTCTCGCCGATGAACTGCGCGACGAAGCTGTTCTCGGGCTCCTCGTACAGGACATCCGGCGGTGCGAGCTGCTGGATGCGGCCGTCGTCGAACACCGCCACGCGGTCCGACATGGTCAGCGCCTCGGTCTGGTCGTGGGTGACATAGACGGTGGTGATGCCAAGGTCATGCGCCAGCTTGGTGATCTCGAACTGCATGTGCTCGCGCAGTTGCTTGTCCAGCGCGCCCAGCGGCTCATCCATCAGCACCAGTTCGGGCTCGAAGACCAGCGCGCGGGCCAGCGCGATACGTTGCTGCTGGCCGCCCGACAGCTGCGCCGGCCGGCGGCCGCCGAACTCGCCCATCTGCACCATTTCCAGCGCGCGCTTGACCTTCGCCTCGCGCTCTGACTTGCCGATCTTGCGCACCTCCAGCGGGAAGGCGAGGTTCTCCGCCACGGTCATGTGCGGGAACAGCGCGTAATTCTGGAACACCATCCCGATGCCGCGCTTGTGCGGCGGGATGTTGTTGATCGGCTGGCCGCCGAGCAGGATGTCGCCGTGGGTGGCGGTCTCGAATCCCGCCAGCATCATCAGGCAGGTCGTCTTGCCCGACCCCGAGGGGCCCAGCATGGTCAGGAATTCGCCCTTGCCGATCGAGAGGTTGAGATCCTTCACGACAAGCGTTTCGCCGTCGTAACTTTTCTGCACGCGGTCGAAGACCACGAATCCGTTGCCGGTTTCGCCACTCAAGTGTCTTTCCCCTGTTATCGCGCGCGGCCGTGCCACGCCTTTCGAGCCGGATTCTGTGTCCGCTGTCCAAACGGTAACATTCTGAAACCTGATGGCAACGAGGAATCTGGAAAGAACTGGTTTCGGGCCCGAAATCAGGTTTTTTGCCCATGAAAACGCCAGTTTTCCGCCGATTTTCCTGCGCCGGTGGTCCGCCCGTGCGGGGTAACCCCACGACACGACGAAACCCGCGCAGCGCGGCGCGGCGTCCTCGTCAGAACCGAAAGAAGGGAGAGAATGGTGCGGTCGAGAAGACTCGAACTTCCACGGGAGTTACCCCACAGCGACCTCAACGCTGCGCGTCTACCAATTCCGCCACGACCGCACGTGATCAGGTAGTGCGCGGTTACATAGCGGCTGGATCGGGCGATGTGAAGGGGAATTTTTCGCCTTTTTCAGTGCCGCGAAAGGGGGCGGTCCGCCGCCCCCCTCCGACGCTCAGGCGCGGGTCATTTCTGCACCGGGAAGCTGGGCAGCGCGGCCGGCTGCGGCGCGGCGGGCGCCGGGGCCGGGGCGGCGACGCCCGAGCGTCCGCCGACCTGATAGGCGGCCTTGATGATCAGGCCGTTGCGCTCGGGCTGGCCGGGGGCGAAGACCGGCACCGCGCCGTTGCCGATGGCCTGCGCCGCGGCCTCGTACCAGGGCATCGCCAGGTCGGTCCGCCTCGAGGCGCCGAAGCCCTGGCTCAGGTGGTGGCCCATCAGTTCGGCGTAGGGCTGCTCGCCCAGCGCCGTCAGCAGCAGCCCCGAGCCCAGCGCCAGATCCATGTTGTCGGTGCGGTAGCCGACGCCGAGGCATACCCGGGCGGTGCCCGCCAGCTGCGCCGGGGCCATGCCCGATTGCAGCACGAAATCGCCCACGCCCTGCATCACCTCGTTCATCGGCTTGAGCGACAGCGCCGCCACATGCTCGCGCAGCGCCGGGACGAATCCCTGACACTGTTCGGTGATCTGCTGCGGCGTGTAGCCCCTGACCTGCGCGATGATCTCCTCGCTTGAGGCGATGGCATAGGTGCGGGCCAGGCAGAACTGCTCGCTCAGGGCGAAGTCGGCATCGGTCATGCTGGCCTCGGTGGTGAAGCCTCCGTTGCTGCTGGTCACCAGGCTGACCTGGTTGCAATGCGAGGCGAGCGAGGCCGATTCGCCCGCCCCGATGAAGCTGGGCATCGCGCCGGACGGCGCCGCCGGCGTGGCGGCGGTGGTCGCGGGGGGCGCGGCCTGCGGCTGGGTGACGACCGGCGTCGTCGGGGTCATGCCCGCGGCCTCCTGCTGATAGGTCTTTAGCAGGCCGCGCGGGCCCATCGGGTTGGCCGCGATCATTTGCGTCGTGGCCGCGCCCCCAGCGATCGCCCGGTGGTAGGAGCCAACCAGGAAGTCGCGCTCATACTGGGTCAGCTGGCCGGTGGCCGGGTAGCCCATGAAGGCCTGGTATTGCGAGATCGCATTGCGCGAGTTGCGCCCGAGCACGCCGTCGGCCACGCCGGCCGGAAATCCGAAATAGTTCAGCGAGGTCTGGATCTCGCTGTTCTCGGCGCGGGTCGCCGCCGAGCCGGGGGTGACATAGACGGTGCGTTTCTTTTTCTTCTCGGCATTGCTGATCGCCCCCACGATCGCGCCGCCAATGATCGCCCCGGCGATGGCGTCGCCGGTATCGGCCGACAGGCGGGCCGCCGGCGCCAGCACGAGGCCGGTGGCAAGAATGGCGCTGGTCAACTGCTTGGTGAACATGACATTGCTCCCTGAAATGCATAAAGCTGGGGCGGCGGCGCGACTCCGCGCCGTCAGTATGGACATAGTGTCCACAACCGCCCGCGAAGCTGTCAAGCAAGGAAAGGACCGCACAGGCGATGGTCGAATGGCTGATTTCCCCCGGTTTGACCCCCTATGAGGAGGCCCTCGACCGGATGGAGGCGCGCGCCGCCGCCATCGCCGAGGGCCGCGCCGACGAGCTGGTCTGGCTGGTAGAGCACCCGCCGCTCTATACCGCGGGCACCTCGGCCAACCCCGCGGACCTGACCGATCCCGGCCGCTTTCCGGTCCACGAGACGCGGCGCGGCGGGCAATACACCTATCACGGGCCGGGGCAGCGCGTGGTCTATGTCATGCTCGACGTGGGCGCGCGCGGGCGCGACGTGCGCCGTTTCGTGTCGCAGCTCGAAGCCTGGGTGATCGCCACCCTGGCCGAGTTCAACGTGAAGGGCGAGCGCCGCGAGGGCCGCGTCGGTGTCTGGGTGGTGCGCGACGACAAGCCGCTGACCGCCACCGGCGCCAGCCCCGAGGACAAGATCGCCGCGATCGGGGTGCGGCTGCGCAAATGGGTCAGCTTTCACGGGCTGGCGATCAATGTCGAACCCGACCTGTCGCATTTTTCGGGAATCGTCCCCTGCGGCATCCGCGAACACGGCGTGACCAGCCTGGTCGATCTCGGCCTGCCGGTGACGATGGACGATGTCGATGTCGCGCTGCGGCGGACCTTCGACGACATCTTCGGCCCGGCCTGAACCCCGGCACCACAGGCCGTCCGGCCCGAACATCCTGATATAGGAGTGCCGCCGCCGATATGCGCGGGTGCCTTCTGCCGCGCGGCGATTTTTCGCACCCGCAGGCGCAGTGGAGGATTGCCGACCCGCGCCGGGCATTCTAGAACGGCTCCAGGGAAAACGCGCGGAGGGAGCCATGCTCCTCTCCGCCCTCATACAGTGCGAAACGGGAGGCGAGGCATGGCGGACGCTGCCATTCACGGCCACGGTGAGCATGACACTCGCGGGTTCTTCACCCGCTGGTTCATGTCCACCAATCATAAAGACATCGGTATTCTGTACCTCATCACGGCGGCCATCGTCGGCTTCATCGCGGTAAGCTTCACGGTTTACATGCGCTTGGAGCTGATGGAGCCCGGCGTGCAATACATGTGCCTCGAGGGCGCGCGCTTCACCCCCGCGGCCGTCGAAGACTGCACCCCGAACGGCCACCTGTGGAACGTTCTGATCACCGGCCACGGCATCCTGATGATGTTCTTCGTGGTCATCCCCGCGCTGTTCGGCGGCTTCGGCAACTTCTTCATGCCGCTGCAGATCGGCGCGCCGGACATGGCGTTCCCGCGGCTGAACAACCTCAGCTTCTGGCTCTATGTGACCGGCACCGCGCTGGCGGTGGCCTCGGTGCTCAGCCCCGGCGGCAACGGCCAGCTCGGCTCGGGCGTGGGCTGGGTGCTCTACCCGCCGCTCTCGACCGCCGAGGGCGGCTACTCGATGGACCTGGCGATCTTCGCCGTGCACGTCTCGGGCGCGAGCTCGATCCTGGGCGCGATCAACATGATCACCACCTTCCTGAACATGCGCGCGCCGGGCATGACCCTGCACAAGGTCCCGCTGTTCTCCTGGTCGATCTTCGTGACCTCCTGGCTGATCCTTCTGGCGCTGCCGGTGCTGGCCGGTGCCATCACGATGCTGCTGACCGACCGCAACTTCGGCACCACCTTCTTCCAGCCGCAGGGCGGCGGTGACCCGATCCTGTACCAGCACATCCTGTGGTTCTTCGGCCACCCCGAGGTGTATATCGTGATCCTGCCCGGCTTCGGCCTGGCCAGCCATGTGATCTCGACCTTCTCGCGCAAACCGATCTTCGGCTACCTGCCGATGGTCTACGCCATGGTCGCGATCGGGGTCCTGGGCTTCGTCGTCTGGGCGCACCACATGTACACCGTGGGCATGTCGCTGACCCAGCAGTCCTACTTCATGATGGCGACGATGGTGATCGCGGTGCCGACCGGCATCAAGATCTTCAGCTGGATCGCCACCATGTGGGGCGGCTCGGTCGAGTTCAAGACGCCGATGCTGTTCGCGATGGGCTTCGTCTTCCTGTTCACCATCGGCGGCGTGACCGGCGTGGTGCTCAGCCAGGCGGGCGTGGACCGGGCCTATCACGACACCTATTATGTGGTCGCCCACTTCCACTACACCATGTCGATGGGCGCGGCCTTCTGCATCTTCGCCGGGATCTACTACTACATCGGCAAGATGTCGGGCCGTCAGTATCCCGAACTGCTGGGCAAGGTGCATTTCTGGCTGTTCTTCATCGGCGTGAATCTGACCTTCTTCCCGCAGCACTTCCTGGGTCGCCAGGGCATGCCGCGCCGCTACATCGACTATCCGGAGGCCTTCGCCCACTGGAACGAGATTTCGAGCTACGGCGCGCTGCTGTCCTTCGCCTCGTTCCTGCTGTTCATCGGCATCATGTTCTACACCCTGTTCGCAGGCAAGCGCGTGACCGAGAACAACTACTGGAACGAATACGCCGACACCCTGGAGTGGACGGTCTCCTCGCCGCCGCCGGAGCACACCTTCGAGACGCTCCCCAAGCGTGAGGACTGGGACAAGGGCCACGCCCACTGATGCCCCACGAATGGGACATGAACGACAAGGGGGCCCCGGAGAATTCCGGGGCCTTCTCCTTTGCGGCGGGCGACCCGCCGATCGCGGTGCTGCACCTGTGGCCCTACCGCTCGCTGCCGCGCCGCGGCTTCGTCTGGTTCATCGGCCTCACCTTCGCCCTGCTCACCGTTCCGCTGATCGCGGTGGTGGGATCGCCGGTGCTGTGGGGGCTGCTGCCCTTCGCCCTCGGCGCGCTGGCGCTGCTGTGGTGGCTGCTGGAACGCAGCTACAGGGACGGCGAGTTGATTGAGGAGCTGACGCTGTGGTCCGACCGGATCGAGCTGACGCGACACCAGCCGCGCCGCGCGCCCCTGCACTGGCAGGCCAACCCCTACTGGGTCAGCGTCCACCTCCACCCCACCGGCGGCCCGGTCGAGAATTACGTCACCCTCAAGGGCGGCGGCCGCGAGGTCGAGATCGGCGCCTTCCTCAGCCCCGAGGAACGCGCCCGGCTGCACGACGAACTGCTGGAGCGGCTGCGCCGCCTGCCGTGAGCGCGTTCCCGCGCGACGGGAAATCTGCTAGGATGACAGGCAGCCCATGCAGATTGCGGAACTTCGCCATGCCCTCCGACGCCGCGCCTTTCACCATCTCCTTCACCTGGGGCGATCTGGAGCCCTGCACCACCGGCCACCCAAATATCGTGGACAACCCGCGCTTCGCGCTGTCCGGGGTGCCGGAGGGCACTGCCTTCATCCGCTTCACGCTGAAGGACCACGACGCGCCGCATTACGACCACGGTGGCGGGGTCGTGGCCTATTCCGGCCAGGATGTGATCGAGCCGGGGGCGTTCAGATACAAGAGCCCCTGCCCGCCCCGCGGCGTGCATCACTACGAATGGACGGCCACGGCACAGCGCCAGGCAGATGGCGGCGTGCTGGCCACGGCGAGGGCGGCCCGGCAGTACCCGGAGTGAGGGCGAGGGCGAAAACGCCCGATCGGCGGCTCAACGCTTTCGGAACCGATGGCGCGGCATCTGTTGCCCGAACTTTACGCCGGCGGCATCGGCATAGTAGCCTCGCGGCGATTTCACCAAAGACAAACGTGACCATGATACGCAGACTGAGCATCGTCATTGCCTCAACCTTGACCTTGACGTCGCCGGCCTCGGCGTTCGAATTGGCTTTCGAATGGGGGCCGCTGAAACTCTGCACATCGGGCCGTCCAAACACCGTGAACAACCCGCGCTTCGTGCTGAAAGACGTGCCGGAGGGCACGCAATTCATTCGGTTCCGCCTGAAAGACCGCAATGTCCCAAGCTACAATCACGGCGGCGGGGTGGTGGCCTACAGCGGGCAAGAGGTCATTGAGCCGGGTGCATTCAAATACAAGAGCCCCTGCCCGCCAGGTGGTTCGCACACCTACGAATGGACGGCTACGGCGCAGAAACAGGAACGTGGAGGCAAGCTGGGCACCGCCAGGGCCGAGCGGAAATACCCTGAGTGAAGGTCAGGGCGCCGCGTTCAATGACGGCGTCTATTCCGTGCCGACGAAGGGGGGTGGCGGATGCGCCGTCCCGGGCTCCCCGTTCGGCGCTGAAACCGCTCCGCCGGACGGTTTTCAGGACGCCGCTCACCCCAGCCGGTCTTTGACCTTGGGGCCGACCGCGCCGAAATCCATCCGGCCGGTGTATTTCGCCTTCAGAGCGCCCATCACCTTACCCATGTCGCGGATCGAATCCGCGCCGACCTCGGCGATGGCGCCGGCGATGGCGGCCTCGACCTCGTCCTCGTCCAGCTGCCTGGGCAGGAATTCCTCGATCACCGCGATCTCGGCGCGCTCCTTCTCGGCCAGCTCCAGCCGGCCGCCCTCTTCATAGGCCCGCGCGCTTTCCTGGCGCTGCTTGACCATGCGGCCGAGGATCTGGAGCACATCGTCGCAGGTGACCCCGTCTTCGCCGCCCTCGCCGCGCAGGGCGATGTCCTTGTCCTTGATCGCGGCGTTGATCAACCGCAGCGTCGACAGTCGGTCGGCGTCCTTGTTCTTCATCGCCGCTTTCAGCGCTTCAGCGATGCGCGTACGCATATCCATACGATTGTCCATGTTCCGTGAGTCGGAGCCCCGCAATCTAATCTCTTGCGCGCCCCGGGGCAAGCCGTGGCCCTAGAACGCCCCGCCGCCGCCCCCTGCCCCCTTGACCCCACCGCCCGCCGCGCCTAGGTTCCGCGCGATTTACCGTTCGGAGCCCGCCATGCCTGTTGCACAGACCCCGCCCCGCCCGACCGCCTGCCTGACCCTCGCTGATGGGACCGTCTTTTACGGCCACGGCTTCGGCGCCACCGGCGAGACGGTGGCCGAGCTGTGCTTCAACACCGCGATGACCGGCTACCAGGAGATCATGACCGACCCCTCCTACGCGGGCCAGGTGGTGACCTTCACCTTCCCCCATGTCGGCAATGTCGGCGTCAATGACGAGGATGACGAGGCCGCCGAGCCCGTGGCCTCGGGCATGGTGGTGAAATGGGACCCGACCGAGCCCAGCAACTGGCGCGCGGCCGAGGATCTGCGCGGCTGGCTGGCCCGGCGCGGGCGCATCGGCATCGGCGGCATCGACACCCGCCGCCTGACCCGCGCCATCCGCCAGCAGGGCGCGCCCCATGTGGCGCTGGCCCATGACCCCGAGGGCAGGTTCGACGTCGCCGCGCTGGTCGCCAAGGCGCGCGCCTTCTCCGGCCTGGAGGGGCTCGACCTGGCCAAGGACGTGACCTGTTCGCAGAGCTACCGCTGGGACGAGAAACGCTGGGCCTGGCCCGAGGGCTACACCAAGCGCGACGTGCCCGGCCGCCGGGTCGTGGCCATCGATTTCGGCGCCAAGCGCAACATCCTGCGCTGCCTCGCCAGCGCCGGATGCGACGTGACCGTGCTGCCCGCCACCGCCACCGCCGAGGAGGTTCTGGCGCATGATCCCGAGGGCGTGTTCCTGTCGAACGGCCCCGGCGACCCGGCCGCGACCGGCCAATACGCCGTGCCGATGATCCGCGAGGTGCTGGACAAGACAGATCTGCCGGTCTTCGGCATCTGCCTCGGCCACCAGATGCTGGCGCTCGCACTCGGCGCCAGGACGATCAAGATGAACCACGGCCACCACGGCGCGAACCATCCCGTGAAGGACCTGGAGACCGGCAAGGTCGAGATCACCTCAATGAACCACGGCTTCACCGTGGACAGCCAGACCCTGCCCGACGGCGTGAAGGAGACCCATGTGTCGCTCTTCGACGGCTCGAACTGCGGCATCCGCATGGCCGACCGCCCGGTTTTCTCGGTGCAGTATCACCCCGAGGCCAGCCCCGGCCCGCAGGACAGCTACTACCTGTTCGAGCGCTTCGTGGCCGCGATGAACGCCCGGGGCTGAGGCTTTTTCACAAAAATGCCGCAAGTGTTAACGCTTCGTTAACCCGCGCAACCGACGCTTGCACCGTGATTTTCTACGGTGCAAGCGTGTCATGGCCCTGGCCCCCCTTCCCCTCCCGTCCCTCCCGCAGGATCTCTCGTTCCGGCGCGCGCCGCCGGCGCGGCGTCGCTCGCTCGGCAGAACCCTGTGCCAGCGCGGCGCGGTGACCCCCGCGCAATGGATCGACGCGGCCCGGGCCGCGGCCAACTGCGACCTGCGCCCCGAGGAACTGCTGCTGCGGCGCGGTCTGCTGTCGTCCGAGACGCTGACCGAAGCGCTGGCAGATCTGCACGGCGCGGAGCGCGTCGATCTGGATCTGACCGCCCCCGACCCCCGCCTGATCGACGAGATCGGCGTGCAGCGCTGCCTGGCGCTGCAGGCGGTGCCGCTGCGCCGGCTCGGCGGGGATACGGTCGTCGCCACCGCCCGCCCCGACCGCTTCGCCGAGATCCGCCGCGCCCTGCCCCGCGAATTCGGCCGGGCCGTGATGGCGATCTGCGATGCCGACCAGCTGCGCGCGGCACTGCTGCACGCCCGCGCCGCCCCCCTGGCCGCGGCCGCCGAGACCCGCGTCGCCGAGGCGCTGAGCTGCCGCTTCTGGTATGGCGCCGCGCCGCGCTATGCCGTGGGGGGCGCGCTGCTGGGCCTGCTGGCGCTGCTGCTGGCCGCGCCGGCGACCACCTTCGCCCTGCTGACCGGCTGGGCCATGCTGGCGCTGCTCGCGCTGTTCGCTCTGAAGGCGGCGGCGGTCCTGGCCGCCACCCGCCGCGTGCCGCCGCGCCCTGTGACCCTGCCCGGGCCACGCCCGGTGGTCTCGGTGATGGTGCCGCTGTTCCGCGAGGAGGACATCGCGCCGCGCCTCGTCGCCCGGCTGGAGAAGCTGACCTACCCCAAGGAGCTGCTCGACATCTGCCTGGTCACCGAACAGGCAGACCAGGTCACCCGCGACGCGCTGGCCGCGGCGCGGCTGCCGGGATGGATGCGGATCGTCACCGTCCCCGACGGCAGCCTCAAGACCAAGCCGCGGGCGCTGAACTTCGCGCTGGATTTCTGCCGCGGCTCGATCATCGGCATCTACGACGCCGAGGACGCCCCCGACCCCGACCAGATCGACCGCGTTGTGCGCCGGTTCGAGGGCAGCGGCCCGGAGGTTGCCTGCCTGCAGGGGGTGCTCGATTTCTACAACAGCGACCAGAACTGGCTGGCCCGCTGCTTCACCATCGAATACGCGAGCTGGTTCCGGGTGATGCTGCCGGGGCTGGAGCGGCTGGGACTCGTCGTGCCGCTGGGCGGCACCACGCTGTTCCTGCGCCGCGCGGTGATCGAGGCCCTGGGCGGCTGGGACGCCCACAACGTGACCGAGGACGCCGATCTGGGCGTGCGACTGGCCCGGTTCGGCTACCGAACCGAGCTGATGACCTGCGTCACCGCCGAGGAGGCGAATTGCCGGATCTGGCCCTGGATCAAGCAGCGCTCGCGCTGGATAAAGGGCTATGCGATGACCTGGTCGGCGCATATGCGCCACCCCGCGCGGCTGTGGCGCGACCTCGGCCCGCGCCGCTTTTTCGGGCTGCAGGTGGTGTTCCTGGCCAGCCTGTCGCAATTCCTGCTGCTGCCGGTGCTGTGGTCGTTCTGGCTGGTCCCGCTGGGCCTGCCGCACCCGCTGTCGGGGCTCGCGCCCTCCTGGCTGCTGTGGGCGCTGGGCGGGGCGTTCATCCTGTGCGAGGCGCTCAACATCGCGGTGCACGCCACCGGGCTGTGGCTGGCCGGGCGGCGGCGGATGGCCTGGTGGCTGCCGCTGATGCACCCTTATGCGCCGCTGGCCGCCCTCGCCGCCTACAAGGCGGTGTTCGAGATGATCTTCCGCCCCTTCTACTGGGACAAGACCCGGCACGGAATCACCCCGCCCGGCCGCCCGCCCAGGGTCTGAGACGGTCGCCTAGAGGTCGGAGTATTTGTCGGCATCCAGCCGCAGACGTTCCTCGAATGCCTTGGAAATATGCGATTTCAGCGCCTCGTAGGCGGCTTTGCCGTCATGCGCGGCGATCGCCTCGACGATCGCGCGGTGTTCCTGCAGCGCGGTCTTGCCGCGGCCCTCGATCGCCAGCGAGGTGGTCGCCATCAGCGCCATCGAGCGGTGCACCAGGTCGAGCTGCTGCACCAGGAAGGAATTGTGCGAGGCCAGGTGCACCTGCTTGTGGAACCGCCGGTTGGCGCGGGCCAGCGCACGGGGATTGTCCAGCAGGGCGGCATCCTCCTCGACCATCGCGCGCAGGACGCGGACCTCCTCGTCGGTGGCGTGCTTGGCCGCCAGCCGCGCCGCCAGCCCCTCCAGCTCGCAGCGCACGACGTAAAGCTCGGCCAGCTGGTTGTGGTTCAGCGAGGCCACGATCAGGCTGCGCCCGTCGCGCTCCAGCAGGGACTGGGTTTCCAGCCGCTGCAGCGCCTCGCGGATCGGCGTGCGCGACATGCCGAAACGGTCCGCCAACTCGCTTTCCACCAGCCGGTCGCCGGGCTTGTAGACCCCAACGTCGATCGCGTCGAGGATCAGGGCATAGGCGTCCTTGTGGCTGGCTTTGGCGTCTTGCATGGGGCTCTCCGCGTGGCAACAGCCCAAGCTATCCCCTCGCGGCAAGCCGAATCAAGCCCAAGTCCTTGATCCGATTGCCGCAGCCCCCTAGGTGTCGGGGATGGTAGCACGTTCCTTCGATCACGTCCGGCACTGGGTCTTCGACCTGGATAACACGCTTTACCCGCCCGAGGCGCGGCTGTTCGACCAGATCGAGACCCGCATGACGGCTTATGTCATGGACACGCTCGGCGTCGCGCGGGCCGAGGCCAACCGTCTGCGCCGCGTCTACTGGGCTGAATACGGCACCACGCTGGCCGGTCTGATGGAACTGCACGGCATCGACCCCGCCCCCTACCTGACCCATGTGCACGAGATCGACCTGTCGCATCTCGCCCCCGACCCGGAGCTGCGCGCGCGAATCGCCGATCTGCCGGGGCGGCGCATCGTCTACACGAACGGATCGGCCCCCTATGCCGAGCGGGTGCTGGCCGCGCGCGGCCTGGCGGGCGTGTTCGACGCGGTTTATGGCGTGGAGCACGCGGGCTTCCGTCCCAAGCCCGAACGCGCCGCCTTCGAGCGCATCTTCGCCCGCGACGGCACCGAGCCGGACAAGGCCGCGATGTTCGAGGACGACCCGCGCAACCTCGCCGCACCGCACGCCATGGGGATGCGCACCGTCCATGTCGCCCCCGAGGCCCACGCCGCCGATCACATCCAGCACCACACCGACGATCTGGGCGCCTTCCTCGCCCGCGTCACGGACCGGAACTGAAGGCAACCCCGCCGCCCTGGTCCACATTGCCGCACTGCGTCAGTTTGGGCCCTTTCCCCCTTTGGCCGAGACCACCATATAGGCCGCCACGAAAAGGGAGAAATTCCATGTATTCTGAAACTTACGCCCCGCGGCCGCTGTGGCTGCGCCTGTTCCTCGCTGTCCCGGTTCTGGGCTGGGTCGCCAAGGACCTGCTCTTTGGTGACAAGAGCAACATCTACTACCTCGTCGCCACGCTGGTCAGCCTGTGGGGGATCTCGATCCTCAGATTCGGCATCCCCGGCCTCTACATCCCCGCGCTGTGCATGGTGCCGGTGATGTTCCTCTACCTGATCCTGATCACCCGCGGGTGACGAGATGCCCCTTGGACCGGGGATGCGCTTCGGCCTATCTCTGGTCCAGGAGGGACTCGCATGGATCGCATCACCACCGACATCCTGATTTCCGGCGGCGGGGTCGCCGGCCTGACCGCGGCGGCCGCCTTTGGCTCCGCGGGGTTTTCCGTGATCTGCGTGGACCCGGCCCCGCCGGTGACCGACGGCGCGGATGCCGGCGCCGACCTGCGCACCACGGCCTTCCTGCAGCCCTCGCTGCAGGTGCTTGAGGCCGCCGGGCTGTGGCAGCGGCTGCTGCCCTATGCCTCTGAGTTGCAGGTGATGCGGATCGTGGACGCCGGCGGCGAGACGCCCGAGCCGCGCATCGTCAAGGATTTCAACGCCGCCGACATCTCCGACCAGCCCTTCGGCTGGAACCTGCCCAACTGGCTCTTGCGGCGCGAGATGGTGGCGCGGCTGGCAGAAATCCCCAATGTCGAATTCCGCCCCGGCGTCGCCACTCAGCGGGTGATCACCCGAACCGGCGAGGCGCTGGTGGGGCTCTCGGACGGCAGCCGCATCTCGGCCCGGCTTCTGATCGCCGCCGACGGCCGCAACTCGCCCGTGCGCGAGGCGCTGGGGATCGGCGTCACCACCATGCGCTACGGACAGAAGGCGCTGGCCTTCGCCGTCACCCACCCCGCGCCGCACAACAACGTCTCGACCGAGGTGCACCGCTCCGGCGGGCCGTTCACCCTGGTCCCGCTGCCCGATATCGACGGAAAACACTGCTCGGCCATCGTGTGGATGGAGAAGGGCCCCGAGGTGCTGCGCCTCGCCGCCCTGCCCGAAGAGGAATTCGAGGCCGAGATGAACGCCCGCTCCGCCGGGCTCTACGGCCCCCTGAAACTGGCCACCCGCCGCAGCGTCTGGCCGATCATCAGCCAGATCGCCGACCGCTTCTTCGGCGAGCGCACGGCGCTGATCGCCGAGGCCGCCCATGTGGTGCCGCCGATCGGCGCGCAGGGGCTGAACATGAGCCTCGCCGATACCCGCGTCCTGCTGGAACTGGCCAATGCCGCCCCCGCCGACCTCGGCAGCGCCAGCATGCTGGAGACCTACAACCGCCGCCGCTGGGCGGAGGTCAAGGCGCGGGTGACCGGTATCGACCTGCTCAACCGCGCCTCGATGCTGGGCGCGCCGGGGCTGCGCGACCTGCGCGCCGGCGCGCTGAACGCGCTCTATTCCGTGGCGCCGGTGCGCAAGACCCTGATGCGCGCCGGGCTCGGCGTGCGCTGAGCGCTCAGAGGACCTCGTCCACCACCGCCTTCAGCCGCGCCACGCTGGCCTCGACATCGTAAAGCTTGTCGAGGCCGAACAGCCCGATGCGGAAGGTCGAGAACCCCGCCCCCTCGTCGCATTGCAGCGGCACGCCGGCCGCGATCTGGATGCCGCGCTCGGCGAATTTCCGGCCGTTCTGGATCTCCGGGTCGTCGGTATAGCCGACCACCACGCCCGGCGCGCCGAAGCCCTCGGCCGCGACCGACTGAACGCCCTTTTCCGCCAGCATCGCGCGCACCGCGTCGCCCTGCGCCCATTGCGCCGCGCACAGCCTGTCGAAACCGTAGTCCCTGGTTTCCAGAACCGTGTCGCGGAAGGCGCGCAGCGCATCGGTGGGCATGGTCGCGTGATAGGCATGCCCGCCCGCCTCATAGGCTTCCATGATCTGCAGCCATTTCTTGAGATCGAGAGCGAAGCTGTCGGACTGCGTCCCCTCGATGCGCGCGCGCGCGGCTTCCGACAACATCACCAGCCCGGCCGAGGGCTGCGCCGACCAGCCCTTCTGCGGGGCCGAGATCAGAACGTCCACGCCGGTCGCCTGCATGTCCACCCAGACGCAGCCGGAGGCGATGCAGTCCAGCACCATCAGCGCGCCCACCTCGTGCGCGGCCTGCGCCATCGCGGCGATGTAGTCGTCGGGCAGGATCACGCCCGCCGAGGTCTCCACATGCGGCGCAAAGACGATCTCGGGCCGCGCCTCGCGGATCTTCGCCACGACCTCCTCGATCGGGGCCGGGGCGAAGGGCGCCCTGGGCCCGTTGCCCAGCCGCCGCGCCTTGAGCACGGTCGCCTCCGAGGTCAGCCCGCCCGCCTCGAATATCTGGCTCCAGCGGTAGGAGAACCAGCCGTTGCGCACCACCAGCGCGTGCCGGTCGCGCGCGAACTGCCGCGCCACCGCCTCCATCGCATAGGTCCCGCCGCCGGGCACCAGAGCCACGGCATGGGCGCTGTAGACCTCCTTCAGCATGGCGGAGATATCCCGCATCACCTGCTGGAAGGCCCGGCTCATGTGGTTGAGCGAACGGTCGGTGAAGACCACCGAATATTCCAGCAGGCCGTCGGGATCGATCGTGTCTAGCAGCGCGGGCATGGGGGCTCTCCGGTCCGGAAGGGAAATTGCAGCTTCTTCTTGGCACAAATACTCAATTCCGACGCGAAAAATCCAGCGCCGCGCCAAGAATTTTCAGGCCTCCGGCGGGAGTATTTCCGCCAAGAAGAAGCCGGCTCAGCCCAGGGGGCCCGGGCGGCGCTCCTCGGAGAGCAGGACATTGGCCTCGACATTGCCGACGCCGGGCAGGGTCATGATGCGGCGGCGCAGGACGCGCTCGAAATCGCTCAGGTCGCGGGCGACCACCCGCAGCCGGTAGTCGAACAGGCCCAGCACATGCTGCACCGTCTGCACCTCGGGGATGGCGGTGACCGCGCGTTCGAAATCCTCCAGGCTGACGCGGCCCTTGGTGGCCAGCTTCACGCCCAGGAACACCGTCACGCCGAAGCCCAGCGCCGCGGCGTCGAGGTCCAGCCGGCGCCCCTTGAGGATGCCCGCCTCCTCCAGCCGCTTGATCCGCCGCCAGGTGGCGGGCTGGCTGAGGCCGAGGCTGCGGCCCAGCGCGCCGGCGCTCAGCGTGGCGTCCTCGGAGAGTGCGCGCAGGATCCGGCGGTCCGTTTCGTCGAGTTCCATCACAGCGGCAGCGCCTCGCCGCGCTTGATGTCGGAGACCAGCATCAGCGCCTCGATATCCGCGATATGCGGCAGGGTCAGGATGCGCTCGCGGTAGATTTCCTGGTAATGGGCCATGTCGCGGGCGAGGATGTTCAGGCGCACGTCCACCCGGCCGAGGAAGGTCTGGATCTCGTAGACCTCGGGCACCGCGCGGGCGGCGGCGATGAATTCGTCGAAGGCGCGCGGGTCGGTCTTGTCGAGGCTCACCCGCAGCGAGACCTCGACCGCGTAGCCCAGCGCGCGCCAGTCGATCACCGCGCGCTGGCCCTTCAGCACGCCCGCCTGGCGCAGCTTTTCCAGCCGGCGCCAGCAGGTGGCCGGCGTCAGCCCGGCACGCTCGGCCAGTTCGGCGGTGGCGAGCGTGGGATCGGCCTGAAGCTGGCGCAACAGCCGGCGGTCGATATCGTCAACGTGCATGGATATTTCATATTTTGCGATTTGGAGAATGCTTTTTCGCAGAGAAATCGAAACTCGTCAAATATTGCAAAGCGGAATAGGCGTAGGGTGGCTATCTTGGCCGCCAACGAGACCGCTCAAGCAAGGAAGGAACGCCCCATGCGCGTCTATTACGATCGCGATTGCGACATCAACCTGATCAAGGACAAGAAAGTGGCCATCCTGGGCTATGGCTCGCAGGGCCACGCCCATGCGCTGAACCTGCGCGACAGCGGCGCCAAGAACCTGGTCGTCGCCCTGCGCGAAGGCTCGAAATCGGCCAGGAAGGCCGAGGCCGAGGGCCTGACCGTGATGGGCATCGCCGAGGCCGCGGCCTGGTGCGACCTGATCATGTTCACCATGCCCGATGAACTGCAGGCCGAGACCTACCGCAAATACGTCCACGACAACCTGCGCGAAGGCGCGGCGATCGCCTTCGCCCACGGCCTGAACGTGCATTTCGGCCTGATCGAGCCCAAGCCCGGCGTCGACGTGATCATGATGGCGCCCAAGGGCCCCGGCCACACCGTGCGTGGCGAATACGTCAAGGGCGGCGGCGTGCCCTGCCTGGTGGCAGTGCACAACGACGCCTCGGGCAAGGCGCTGGAGCTGGGCCTGAGCTACTGCTCGGCCATCGGCGGCGGCCGCTCGGGCATCATCGAGACCAACTTCCGCGAGGAATGCGAGACCGACCTCTTCGGCGAGCAGGCCGTGCTCTGCGGCGGCCTGGTGGAACTGATCCGCATGGGCTTCGAGACCCTGGTCGAGGCTGGCTATGCGCCTGAAATGGCGTATTTCGAATGCCTGCACGAGGTGAAGCTGATCGTCGACCTGATCTACGAGGGCGGCATCGCCAACATGAACTACTCGATCTCGAACACCGCCGAATACGGCGAGTATGTCTCGGGCCCGCGGGTTCTGCCCTACGACGAGACCAAGGCCGCGATGAAGGGCATCCTGCGCGACATCCAGACCGGCAAGTTCGTGCGCGACTTCATGCAGGAAAACGCCGTCGGCCAGCCGTTCTTCAAGGGCACGCGCCGCCTGAACGACGAGCACCAGATCGAGCAGGTCGGCCAGAAGCTGCGCGATATGATGCCCTGGATCTCGGCCGGCAAGCTGGTGGACCAGGAAAAGAACTGAGGCCATCGGGCGGCTTCGCCCGCCCGGCCAGACGGAGGCCCCGGCGCATCGCCGGGGCCTTTTTCCTGCGCGGGGTCGACCGGTGCGCCCGGGGGGCCGCCGGGTGCGTATGAGTTCGATATGAATTTCGTATGACCCGCATATGAGCGCCGGGAATGCACCGGCAGGTTCAAGGCGCGCCGATCGCAGGCCTGCCCGGCGTTCGCGCCGGATAGCGCCCGCCCCCGGGGCGGACGCTGCCCTCAGCTCAAGTCCGCCAGCAAAGGCGCGAGGGGGGGGATATGAGGCCCGTGCCTCAGCCCTGCTGACCGCTGTTGGGCGACCAGTCGATGCCGTAGACCTCTTTCATATGCGCCTTGAAATAGTCGCGCACGACGGGGAAGCCGTCGGCGATCTTGAGGAACTCCTCGCGGTCGAGCACCAGCACCTTGCTGTCCTCCAGCGCCCGCACCGTCCCCGAGCGGCGCTGCTGGCCGAGGATCAGCCTCTCGCCGAAATGGCCGCCCGGGCCGATCCTCGTGGTGACGGTCCCGCCCGTCGCCTCGTCCTGATAGCTCAGCTCCACCGCGCCGGAGATCACGGTGTAGAACCCATCGGCGCGGTTGCCGGCCTCGAACACCCGGTCGCCGGCGCGGTAGTGCACATAGCGCGCCGCGGGCGGCGTGTAGGAGCGGATCTGCACCACCGAGCGCGGGCTCAGCGCGTCCAGGATCCAGTTGATCAGCACCCGCACCCGCGTGCCGAAGCCCGGCAGGAAGGACAGGTAATAGGCCCGCCACAACAGCCACGCGGGCAGGCCCGAGATGTTGATCCCCCAGACCTGCGCCACCCCGCGCCGCGCGCCGAGCGAGGCCAGCGCGCCCTGCGACACATACTGGAAGGGCTTCAGCGGCCTGCCCTGAAGGGCGGCGGCGATGTTCGCGGCCACGGTGCGGGCCTCTCGCACGGCGAACTGCGCAGTGGGGGGCGCGAAATCGCCGCGTTCGGCCGCGCCCTCCTTCATCGGGATCAGGGCGCAATCCCCCAGCGACCAGACGTCCTGCCGCCCCTTGGCCTGCAGGGTGCGTTCCACCACGATGCGGCCATGCGCCTTTTCCAGCGCCAACTCGCGCACCACGCGCGAGGGGGCGTTGCCGATGGTGGCAACGATGGTGCGGGTCGGGATCTCCTGCCCGGTGGTGGTGATCAGGCGGGTGCCGGTGGCCGAGGCGACGCCGGTGTTCAGCATCACCTCGATGCCGCGCTCCTCCAGCTTCCGGGCGGCGTAGGCGCCCAGCTTCTCGGGCAGCTCGCCCAGCACGCGGCCGGCGAATTCGACGACCACCACGCGCACCTCGGAGGGGTCGATATTGGGGTAGTATTTCAGCGAGCGGTCGATCAGCTCCTTCATCTCGCCCACGGTCTCCACCCCCGAGAAGCCGGCGCCGACGACGCAGAAGGTCAGCGCCTCCCTCTTGACCTCGGGCAGCTGGGTGATCTCGGCATGTTCCAGCCGCTCGATCACATGGGCGCGCAGGCGGCGGGCATCCTCCAGCGTCTTCATGGTCAGGGCGTGCTCGGTCAGGCCGGGGGTGCGCGACAGGTCCACGGTCTGGCCCATGGCCACGATCAGGTGGTCATAGGCGATCTCGGTCGGGCGGCGCTGCACACCCTGGAAGACGGTGACGATCTTGCGCTCGAAATCGACGCTGTCCACGCGGGCCTGTCGCACGAACACGTCGCGCAAAAGGAAGCGCAGCGGCGAGACCGCGTGCGGCGCGGTGATCGAGCCCCCGGCCACCTCGGGCAGGAGCGGCTGGAAGACGAAATAGTTCTGGTCGTTGATCAACTCCACCTCGGCGGCCTGGCCGAGGCGCTTCTTCACTTCGCGCGCCGCGAACATGCCGGCGAAGCCGCCGCCGAGGATCAGGATACGTTGTGCCAAGGGATACCGCCTTTCTTGTCTCCCCGCCCCGCATATAGCAGCACAATCGCGAACCCAAGACCACCCCCCGCGCGGTCTATGGCCGCAGGGAAACCCTGCAATACCAATGGCATGCGATGGTATTCATTCGGCATCTTGACCTCGCCCCGCGAGCGGTGTCTGTCTCGCCCGGACGCAGGGAGGGCGCGATGCCGGAGATCACACCGAGAAGCTGGCTGATGGTGGGCACGCTGGGCCTGGTCTGGGGCGCGACCTTTCTCGTGATCGAGATCGCGCTGCGCGGCATCACCCCGTTCTGGCTGGCCGCGGGGCGCATCGGCTTCGCCGCGGCGTTGATGGGGCTGGTCTGGGGGCTGCGCGGCCGGCCGCTGTTCCTGACCGGGACGCGCAACTGGCCGGCGGTACTGGTGATCGGCTGCGGCAGCTCGGCGGTGCCGTTCATGCTGCTCAGCTGGGGACAGCAATATGTGACCTCGGGATTCGCCGGGGTGTCGATGGCGGCGATCGCGCTGATGGTGCTGCCTCTGGCGCATGCCTTCGTGCCCGGAGAACGGCTGACCCCGCGCAAGGGGCTGGGCTTCGTCATCGGCTTCGCGGGGGTGGCGGTGCTGGTCGGCGGCCAGGCCTTCGAGAGCACCGGCGCGGGGCTGGAGACGGCCGGCCGGCTGGCCTGTCTGTCGGCGGCGGGGTGTTACGCGGTCAGCTCGGTGCTGACCCGGCGGCTGCCGCCGGTGGACCCGATCGCGCTGTCCGCGACGCTGCTCATGATCGGGGCGGCGGTGGTGCTGCCGGTGGCCTGGGCGATCGAGGGGCCGCCGCCCCTGCCCCCGCGCGACACGCTGATCGCGCTGGCCGTGCTGGGGCTGCTGCCCACCGCCGGGGCGAACCTGCTGCGGGTGCTGGTGATCCGCAGCGCGGGGCCCACCTTCATGAGCCTGACCAACTACCAGGTGCCGCTCTGGGCGGTGACCTTCGGCGCGCTGGTGCTGGGAGAGCCGCTGCCGCCGACGCTGCTGGCGGCGCTGGCGCTGATCCTGACCGGCGTGGCGCTGAGCCAGTGGCGTTCGCGAAACCGCTGATCCGTGCTATGCTGGCCGGGCAACCGATCAGGAGGCCACGCCATGCTGAACCGGCGCATGTTCGCCACCGGCCTTGCTGCCCTGCCCGCAGTCAGGGCGCGTGCCAGCGAGGACCGCGACCGCGGCGCGGCGCCCGAGTTGGTCGGCCGGGTGCGGCTGAACCTCGGACCGGCGGAGATCCGGCCGGACGCGCTGGTCCTGCTGTTCGAACCGACGCTGACCGTCCCCCTCGACCGCGCCTTTCCCATGTCGAACGAACGGCGCGCGGGGCTGATCACCCCGACCCTGCGCCGGCGCTTCCGCAAGGGCGAGGCGGCGGGAAACCTCCACCACTCCGGCCCGCGTCTGGTCGCCGCGCCGGTCGTGCAATTCGATCTTGGCGACGTCTTTCTGGTGAACGGCGACATCTCGTGGCGGATCAATGCGCGCGCACAGGCACAGGCGGGCGCCGCGCCCCTGCCCGGCCTGTCCGAGCTGCCGGTGATCGGACGGATGTTCCGCGGCCGGAGCGGATCGAAGGACCGCGACAACCTGCTGATCCTGGTCACGCCGTCGATCCTCGACGACGATTTCTAGGCGCTCAGCCGCGCGCGGCGGCCTCGACCTCGGCCACGATGTCGTCCACGACCTGCGCCAGAAGCGCGTCGTCGGTGCACTCGGCCATCACCCGGATCAGCGGCTCGGTGCCCGATTTGCGGATCAGCAGCCGCCCCTGCCCGTCCAGCCGCGCCTCGGCCTCGGCGATGGCGGCCTGGACCGAGGGCGCCTCCAGCGGGGTCTGCCCGGCGGCATAGGAGACGTTTTTCAGCAGTTGCGGCACCGGCTCGAACTGGCGCACGAGGGCCGAGGCGGGCTGACCCGTCTCGACCATCGCGGCGAGGAATTGCAGCCCCGCCAGCAGCCCGTCGCCGGTGGTGGCGAAATCGGTCATCACGATATGGCCCGACTGCTCGCCGCCGAGGTTCCACCCGCCCGCGCGCATCGCCTCGACCACATAGCGGTCGCCGACCGGGGTGCGCTCCAGCCGCAGCCCGCGGGCGGCGAGGAAATGCTCAAGACCGAGGTTGGACATGACCGTGGCCACCAGCGTGCCGTCCTTCAGCCGCCCCTCCTCGGCCCAGCGCGCGGCAAACAACGCCATGATCTGGTCGCCATTGGCCACCCGCCCGGTCTCGTCCAGGATCACCACCCGGTCGGCGTCGCCGTCGAGGCAGATGCCCACATCCGCGCCATGCGCCACCACCGCCTCGGCCGCCGTGCCGGGGCTGGTGGAGCCGCATTTCTCGTTGATGTTGTAACCGTTGGGCGTGGTGCCGACCTCGATCACCTCGGCGCCCAGTTCCCACAGAACCTCGGGCGCGGTGCGGTAGGCGGCGCCGTTGGCGCAGTCGATCACGACCTTCAGCCCGTCCAGCCGCCTGCCCTGCGGGAAGGTCGCCTTGACCCGCTCGTTATAGCGGAAGCGGCCGTCGTCGATGCGCTTGGCGCGGCCGATATTCTCGGCATGCGCCGGCTCTACCCCTTCCAGCGTCAGCTTCTCGATCTCGATCTCGGCGGCATCGGAGAGCTTGAACCCGTCGGGGCCGAAGAACTTGATCCCATTGTCATGGGCGGGGTTGTGGCTGGCCGAGATCATCACGCCAACATCGGCGCGCATCGAGGTCGTCAGCATCCCCACCGCCGGCGTCGGCACCGGGCCCAGCAGGAACACGTTCATGCCGGTCGAGGTGAAGCCCGCGGTCAGCGCGTTCTCGAACATGTAGCCCGACAGCCGCGTGTCCTTGCCGATCACCACCCGGTGCGCGCGGCTGCCGTCGCGGCGGAAATAGCGCCCCGCCGCCGCGCCCAGGCGCAGCGCCATCTCGGCGGTCATCGGATAGGTGTTGGCCCGGCCGCGCACCCCGTCGGTGCCGAAAAAGCGTCTGCTCATGCGTCTCTCATACCCCAAAGCGCCTCGGCCAGGCGGAGCGCCTGGCGGGTCTCCCTGATATCATGAACCCGCAGGAACTGAACCCCCTGCGCCGCGCCGGCCAGCGCGACGGCGACCGATCCGGGCATGCGGTCGGCGGGATCCGGCGCATCCCCGAGCGTGCCGATGAACCGCTTGCGCGAGGCGCCCAGCAGCACCGCGCAGCCCAGCCCGTGGAACAGGCTGAGCCCGCGCAGCAGCGTCAGGTTGTGCCCGACCGTCTTGCCGAAGCCGATGCCGGGATCGACCACGATGCGGGCGCGCGGGATGCCCGCGGCCTCGGCGGCCGCGACGCGTTCGGCGAGGAAGTCGTAGACGTCGAGCAGCACGTTGTCGTAGCGCGGCGCGTCCTGCATGGTCTTGGGATCGCCCTGCGCGTGCATCAGGCAGACCGGCGCGTGGGCCCTGGCCGCGACCCCGGCGATCTCGGGGTCGAAGGTGAAGGCGGCGACGTCATTGACCAGGTTCGCCCCGGCCCCGAGCGCGGCCTGCGCGACGGCCGCCTTGCGGGTGTCGATGGAGATCGGCGCGGTCAGCCCGCCCGCGCGCAGCGCGGCGATGACCGGGGCGGTGCGGGCGGTCTCTTCCGCCACCGGCACCTCGGCCGCGCCGGGGCGGGTGGATTCGCCGCCGATATCGAGGATGTCTGCCCCGCCCTCGACCAGCGCCCTTCCATGCGCCAGCGCCGCCTCGGGCGTCGCGAACTGCCCGCCGTCGGAGAAGCTGTCGGGGGTGACGTTGAGGATGCCCATCAGGCGCGGCCGGTCCATGGTCAGCCCGGCGACCGAGGGGCGATGCGCGGTCAGCGCGGCGCGGGCGTCTTCGGGCAGGGCGCGGGCGGGCAGATGGCCGCGCGTGCCGTCGCGGTGCAGCTCCTCGACCTCGGAAAACCATGTCCAGCCGCCGGCCAGCGTCAGCGCGCCTTCGGGGCGGCAGGGGTCGGTCTGCACGATGGGGCGGAAATAGCGATGTTGCATGGGCGGCCTTCGATGATCGCGGTCAGAGCGCGGCGGCGGCCTCGTCGATGGCCAGCGCCTCGGCCTCGGCATTCTCCGGCAGATCGGCGCCGATCACAACCCGGCGGCCCGCGGCCATGTGATCGGCGAACCACAGCGCCAGCGCCACCGCGTCGCGCGGGCTGGCCGAGGGTCCGTCGATGGCGTCGAGCACGATCTTGGAGGGCGCCCAGACGGTCATCTGGCCGTGCTTCATCGCCCAGTCGATCTCGGTCCGGGTCTCGGTCACCACGCAGCGCCTGTCGCGCCCGGCCAGCACCCAGGCGTTCTGCTCGATCGCCAGCAGGTCGATGCGGCGCTGCGCCAGCGCCGCGCCCGATTGCGGCGCGGGCGCGTCCGCGGGACCGACGCAGAGGATCACCGGCGCGCCGGAGGCCTCCAGCCGGTCCAGCCATTGCGGCAGTTCGGGCGCGGCGATGGCGGTATTGGAGAGGAAGACCACGGTGGGATGCCGGGTGAGTTCCTGCACCGGCACGGTCTGCGCCGGCTTCGCCCCAACCTGCCCGCGCGAGCGCACGATCTCCACCCCCAGCGCGCCGGGGCCGCGGTCGAGCTTTTCGATGCGGACGAAGACGCGCATGGCCTGGGGTTCGAGAAGGATATGCTCGGCGATGCGCTCGGCCAGCGTCTCCAGCAGGTTCAGCCGCTCCGAGGACAGCTCGGCGGCGATGGCCTCGGTGATGGCGTCGTAGGACAGCACCCGGTCCACGTCGTCATCGAGCGGCGCGGGATGCGGGCGCACCTCGACCACCACGTTGAAGCGCACCCGCTGGGTGGCGCCGCGCTCCGCCTGGAAAGCGCCGATCTCGACCTCGACGACGTGATCGCGCAGCGAGATGCGGTCGCGCGGGTCATCGCCCGAGGTGGCCTCGGAGCGCTCGGAGGGGTGCGCGAAGGCGAGGCGGATGTCTTTGCTCATGGCAGGTCTCCGGGGCGCATGTGTCGGCGGCAGCCTAGAGGGAATGCGCCCGGGGGCAAGCCCGCGCGCGGCAAGCCCCGTCCCGGGCGCGACCTAGTTCTGCGACAGTTGCGTCGGCTGGCGATAGAAATGATGTACGCCGATGGTGGCGGTGCGCGGAAACTTGCGCGCCCAGCGCGGATGGACCGCATTGGTGTGGTAATGGGTGGCGCCGGAGGTGAGCGTCCGCGGCGCCCCCGCGACCATCAGTGCCGCGATTTTCTTGACCCGCTCGTAGCTGGCCTTTTCCGAGATCACCTCGGCGCGGCCGTCGCAGGTATAGGTGAACTGGCACTGATACTTGCGCCCGGTGCCCTGGTTGACCACGCCGCAGACGGTGTCGGGATAGGCACCCGAGGCGACGCGGTTCATGATCACCTCGGCCACGGCGAACTGGCCCTTGATGCTTTCGCCGCGGGCCTCGAAATAGAGCGCCTCGGCCAGGCACTGGACCTCGGCGTCGCCCTCGACGGCGGGCCGGGCATCGAGCCATTCGGCCTCGTAGCGGATCTCGCCGGGCTTGCCGGCGGGGGCCTTCGGCGTCGGCACCGGGGTGGTCAGGCGTTGAAGGCGGCGGGTGCTGACGGAACTCAGCGCCTCCTTCTCGGCGCCCAGAAGCTGGGTCAGACGGGTGTCCAGGACGGCTGTGGGATCGTTGGATTGCGAGGCTGTCACATCGGCCTGTGCCATTCCGGCCAGCCAAAGCGCCGCCACGGCGCCAAGCGCCCAAAACCGTCCGATACTCATTGCTTGCCCCCAAGCAGCGTGGCCAAACCGGGCCACCAACGGAGGCGGGGCATACTGCAAAAAGCGCCGCGCGTCCACCCATGGGGGCGGACGCCGGCCATCGGCCGCCGCCCCGCGGCCCGGAGAAAACCGGCCGCAACAATGTAACAGTTTGATTACACGGAAACTTTCAGCAGGCGAGTTTCGCCGCTGCCGCGATCGCCAGATGCGCGGCCGCCAGCCGGGCAACCGGCACGCGGAACGGCGAGCAGGACACATAATCGAAGCCCGCGTTGCGGCAGAAGGCAATGGATTCGGCGTTGCCGCCATGTTCGCCGCAGATCGACAGCACAACCTCGGGCCGCGCGTTGCGGGCGCGCCCGGCGCCGATCAGCAAAAGCTCCCCCACCCCGTCCACGTCGAGGGTGTGGAACGGATCCTCGGGGAACACGCCCTGCTGCACATAGGAGCCCATGAACCGCCCCGCGTCGTCGCGCGACAGGCCATAGGTCATCTGCGTCAGGTCGTTGGTGCCGAAGCTGAGGAAGGCGGCGTGCTGCACGATGTCGCCGGCGCGCAGCGCCGCGCGCGGGGTCTCGACCATCACGCCGAGGCGGTAGTCGAAATCGGTGCCGCGCTCGGTCCGCACGGCGGCGGCCACGGCGTCGATACGGGTCTTGACCAGCTCCACCTCGCGCATCGCCGAGACCAGCGGGATCATGATCTCGGGCACCACCGGGTCGCCCTTGCGGCGGGCCTCGATCGTGGCCTCGAAGATGGCGCGCGCCTGCATCTCGTAGATCTCGGGCACGGTGACCCCCAGCCGCACCCCGCGCATGCCCAGCATGGGGTTGAACTCCGACAGGAACTCGACCCGGCGAATGACGTCGGAGAGCGGCAGGTCGAGCGCGTCGGCCAGCTCGCTCATGCCTTCTCGCGAATGCGGCAGGAATTCGTGCAGGGGCGGGTCGAACAGGCGGATGCAGACCGGCAGGCCCTGCATGATCTCGAACAGCCGGGTGAAATCGGCGCGCTGCATCGGCAAAAGCTGGTCGAGGGCGGCGCGACGATCCTGTTCGGTCTTGGCGAAGATCATCTCGCGCATCACCGTCAGCCGGTCCTCCTCGAAGAACATGTGCTCGGTGCGGCACAGCCCGATGCCGTCGGCGCCGAAATTGCGCGCGGTCTGGGCGTCGGCGGGGGTGTCGGCATTGGCCCGGACGCCGATGTCGCAGACCTCCTCGGCCCAGCTCAGCAGCGTGCGGAAGGCGTCGTCGAGGGCGGGCTCCAGCATGTCCACCGCGCCCACCAGCGCCTCGCCGGAGGTGCCGTCGATGGTGATGATGTCGCCCTCGTGGAACACCCGCCCGTCGGCGGCGACTAGCTGGCCGTCGCGCGCCTTGAGCCGCATCTCGGACACGCCCACCACGCAGGGCAGGCCGAGACCGCGGGCGATGACCGCAGCATGGCTGGTCATGCCGCCGCGCTCGGTCAGCACGCCTGCCGCGGCGTGCATGCCGCGGATATCCTCGGGCGAGGTTTCGCGGCGCACCAGGATGCAGGGCTCGCCGCGCGCGGCGCTGGCCTGCGCCGCGGCCGAGCCGAAGACGATCTTGCCGGTGGCCGCCCCCGGGCTGGCCGGGATGCCGCGGGCGAAGCGGTCGCGCGCGCCGCGCGGGTCGACCTGGCTGTGCAGAAGCTCGTTCAGCGCGCGCGGCTCGATCCGGGCCAGCGCCTCCTCGCGCGAGATGATGAAATCGTCGGCGAGGCTGACCGCGATGCGGACCGCGGCGCGCGAGGTGCGCTGCACGCGCACCGCGTCGAGGACGTGCAGCGTGCCGCCCTCGATGGTGAACTCGATCTGCATCTCCTCGCGCAGGCGCTGGCGGCAGATATCGCCCCAGCGTTTCAGCTCCTCGAAGATCTCGGGGCATTGCTCCTCGAGCGAGCGGCCCCGCGGGTCGCGGGTGAGGTAGAGCACCCCCTCGCCCTGTTTCAGCGCCGCCCGCCCCTGGCTCTGGCTGAGATAGCGGCCGGTGATCTGGTGCAGGCCGGTGGTGCTGTCGACATACTGGATCACGCCCGAGCCGCTTTCGACCGGGCCGATCCCCAGCGCCATTTCCTGCACCACCAGGCCCAGGCCGGCATCGGCCGGCGCGCCCTTGGCCTGGCGCAGCAGGCGCGCCGTGGTCCCCTCCCAGGCCCGCGCCATGGAGCGCAGGACCTGGCCGAGTTGGCGCTCGGGCGCCTGCGGGAAGGGGCTGTCGGTCTCCTCCTCATAGGCCAGGAGCGCGGCGCGAATGGTCTCGTGGTTGCAGGCCTCCTCCTCGAACCTGTCGGGGTCGAGGCGGGCGACATGGATGGCGTAGGACTGGATGAACCGCAGATAGAGGCGGTCGGCCGCCTCCTGCCCCAGCTTCTCGGCCAGCGCGGCATGGGTGGCCGCGTTCATCCCGATATTCAGGATCGCGCCGGGCCCGCCCCAGTCGGGATCCCCGCTGGAGGGCCGCACCGAGACCAGCGGCGTGGCGCCGAACAGCGACAGCAGCGCCGATTTGTCGGGCATCTGTCCCACCGCGATGCGGTGCACCGCGTCGAAGGACAGCGCCACCGTCTTGGGCACCGGCAGGCCCAGCCGGATCAGCCGCTGCAGGCATTTCGCCCGCCCGCCGTGGCGCGCCGTCTCGATATCCGCCGATGGCGTGATTTCGGTGAACTCGGTGTAGTCGGTCTCTTGCAGCACCGTCGCGCCTCCCTCAACGGGGGCAGGATAACCCCCTGACGCGGCTTGGCAAGCGCGCGGGTCGCCGCGCGCCCGCGCGGTCCCGGCTCAGCCCTCGACGCGGGTCAGGTCGGCCACCTGCATGCAGGTCTCGCGGATGCGGTGCAGCAGGTTCAGGCGGTTGCGCCGCACCACCGGATTGTCGGTATTCACCTGCACCGCGTCGAAGAAGGCGTCGATCGGCCCGCGCAGGGCGGCCATCGCGGACATGGCGGCGGCGAAATCCTCCGCCTCCATCGCGGGGGCGATTACCGCGTCGGCGGCATCGAGCGCGGCGAAAAGCGCGGTCTCGGTCGCGTCCTCGGCATATTTCGCGTCGGCGCCGAATCGGTATTCCACCCCGTCCTTTTCCTCGGCCTGGATCAGGATGTTGTTGGCGCGCTTGAACCCCTGCACGAGGTTTCCGCCATCCTCGGTGGCCAGCACCTCCGACAGGGCGCGGGCGCGCTTGACCAGAAGGGTCAGGTCATCGGCGCCCTTCATCGCCAGGCAGGCGTCGATCACGTCGTGGCGCAGCCCCTCGTCGCGCAGGTAGACCTTGAGCCGGTCATGGAAGAAGCCCAGCAGGTCGTGGCTCTTGCCCGGCAGGGTCTCGCGCAGATGGGCCAGCCAGGTGCCCTCCTCGATGCGGAAGGGCTTGGCCATCTCGCCATCCAGCCGGTCGGTGACCGCTCGGAAGGCGGCGCCGAAGACGCCGTGATGGGCGATGTCGTCCACCAGGTGCTGGACGAAATAGGCCTCCTGCTCTTCGGCGCTGTCGAGGTTCAGGGCGATGGCATGCTCCAGCAGCTGGGTGTTGATCAGCCGTTCCAGCCCGATCCGCAGGTCGTTGCCCAGCACGGTGCGGATGATGCCCAGCGCCGCGCGGCGCAGCGCGAAGGGGTCCTTCGACCCGGTGGGCTTTTCGTCGATCGCCCAGAAACCGGCCAGCGTGTCGAGCTTGTCGGCCAGCGACACGGCGATGGAGACGGGATGCGCGGGCAGCGCGTCGGAGGGGCCGAGGGGCTTGTAATGCATCTCGGCGGCCTCGGCGATCTCGGGGGCGAGGCCCGCGGCCCGGGCGTAGTAGCGGCCCATGATCCCCTGCAACTCGGGGAATTCGTAGACCATCTCCGAGGCGAGGTCGGCCTTGGCCACCTCGGCGGCCTCGGCGGCGGCATCCGGGTCGGCGCCCACCAGCGGCGCGATCGCGCGCGAGAGCTTCACGATCCGTTCGATCCGCTGGGCCTGGGTCCCGAGCTGGTTGTGGAAGGTCACGCTGTCGAGCTTCTGCAGCCACAGAGCCATGCCCGATTTCGCCACGCGCAGGTCGTTCTCCCAGAAGAACTTGGCGTCCGACAGGCGGGCCGACAGCACCTTCTGGTTGCCCGCCAGGATGGTCGCGCCGTGATCGGCGGTCTCGCGGTTGGCGACGGTGACGAATTTCACGATGCGCCCCGATTTGGGGTCGCGCACGGAAAAGAATTTCTGGTGCTCCTTCATCGAGGTCTGAAGCACCTCGGGCGGCAGGTCGAGGAAATCCTCGCCGATGGCGCCCATCAGCACCACGGGCCATTCGACCAGCCCCGCGACCTCGGCCAGCAGGCCCTTGTCCTCGACCACCTCAAGCCCCTGCGCGAAGGCGGCGTTGGTGGCGTCATGCCAGATATGGTCGGCGCGCTCCTCCGGGTCGATCAGCACATGGGCGCGTTTCAGCTTGGCGGCGTAATCCTCGAAGCCCGTCACCCGGATCGCGTCGGGCGCCATGAAGCGGTGGCCGCTTGTGGTGTCGCCGGCATGGATTCCGTCAACGACCATCGGCACCACCTCGGCGCCGTCCTCGCGGCTGAGAAGGCAGAGGATCGAATGCAGCGGGCGAACCCAGCGCAGGCTGCCCGCGCCCCAGCGCATGGATTTCGGCCAGGGGAAGGTGCGGATCACGTCCTCCAGCACCTCGCCGACGATCTCGGCGGCGGGGCGGCCCTCCTTCACGATCTCGGCGTAGTAGATCTGGCCCTTCTTGTCGTCGCGCACGCCGAGTTGCTCGCGGGTCAGGCCGGTCGCGCGCAGGAACCCCTCCAGCGCCTTCTCGGGCGCATCGACGCGCGGGCCCTTGCGCTCTTCCAGCAGGGTCGGGCTGCGCTCGGACAGGCCCTCAAGCGCCAGCACCAGCCGCCGCGGGGTCGAGAACGCCCGCGCCGCGGCATAGGTCAGGCCGGCCTCGACCAGCCCATCGGTCACGCGTTTCTGCAGGTCCTCGCGGGCGCGGGCCTGCATGCGGGCCGGGATTTCCTCGGAAAACAGTTCGATCAGCAGGTCGGGCATCACTTCGTCTCCGGCGGCGGCGGGCAGCCCTCGGGGGCGGGCTTGCCCTCGAACACGACTGCGCCGCAATGGTTGATCTGGTTCCAGGCATAGCCGCGGCCGTCGGGGAAGACGGCGATCACGCGGTCGATGCCATAGCGGATGTTCTCCTGCCCCATGAAGGCGACGGCCTCGCCCTGCTCCAGCGCGGCGCCGATGGCGCGGGCGTCGAAACAGTCGAACCAGCCGGGCGCGACCAGGGGCACCGGGTCGTCATGGCGGGCATAGGCCGCGGTAAGCGCGTCGAGCGGCCGATCCACGGTGAAACAGGCGCGGAAGCGGACCGGAGAGCTGTCGGCGTCGATCCCATCGAAGCCTGCGACGCCGACCGGCTCGGGCTGGCCCGAGACGACCGAGGTCAGCCGCACCTCGGCCGCGGGGCTGTCCGCCGGCACGGGCTCGTAGAAGGCGTAGACCTGCAGGTAATACATCGCGATGCCGGCGATCAGGCCGGTCAGCACGATGCCGCCCGCGATCAGCTTGCCGCTCACGCCTGCCATCCGCCGGCCTCGGTCTCGACGAAGGCGTCGGCGCATTTCTTGGCCAGCGCGCGCACGCGGCCGATATAGGCCTGCCGCTCGGTCACCGAGATCACGCCGCGCGCGTCCAGCAGGTTGAACAGGTGGCTGGCCTTGATGCACTGGTCATAGGCCGGGTGGGCCATGATGATGCGCCTGCCGGTCTTGGGGTCTTCCTGCGGGTGGGCGAGGATCGCCTCGCACTCGGCCTCGGCATCCTCGAAATGGCGGAACAGGATCTCGGTCTCGGCCACGTCGAAGTTGAAGCGCGAATATTCCTGCTCGGTCTGGCGGAAGATGTCGCCATAGCTCAGCGGGATCGGCGCGTCGGGGTCGTTGAAGGGCATCTCCATCACATGGTCGATGCCCAGCACATACATCGCCAGACGCTCCAGCCCGTAGGTCAGCTCGCCCGAGACCGGCTTGCAGTCATGCCCGCCGACCTGCTGGAAATAGGTGAACTGCGAGACCTCCATGCCGTCGCACCAGACTTCCCAGCCCAGGCCCCAGGCGCCCAGCGTCGGGCTTTCCCAGTCGTCCTCGACGAAGCGGATGTCGTGGAAGGCGAAGTCGATGCCGATGGCCTCCAGCGACCCCAGATAGAGCTCCTGCAGGTTGGGCGGGCTGGGTTTGATCAGCACCTGGAACTGGTAGTAGTGCTGCAGCCGGTTCGGGTTCTCGCCATAGCGCCCGTCGGTCGGGCGGCGCGAGGGTTGGACATAGGACGCGGCCCAGGGCTTCGAGCCCAGCGCGCGCAGCGTGGTGGCGGGATGGAAGGTGCCCGCGCCCACCTCCATGTCATAGGGTTGCAGCACCGCGCAGCCCTTGGCCGCCCAGTAGGTCTGCAAGCGCAGGATGATCTCCTGAAAACTGCGAGGTTTTCCGTCTGCCATTGGTCCTGCCCAGCTGGTGAGAAACAGCGCCTCAATAGGCGTCTGGGGCGGCAGGGTCAATCACCGCCCCCCGGGATATTTGACGTGCAATGCCGGCCTGCTTTGATACGGTCGTGCGTGGATTCGCCCGAAAACCGGGGCAACAGGGACAAAATATAGCGATGAAAGCACTTATCAGCCTTCTGTTTTTCACCCTCGCGGGCCTCGCGCCCGCCGCCGCTCAGGACCGCGCCTGGGTCCAGATCGAGGCCCACCCGACCCTGCGCGAGGCGCAGGAGCGCGCCCGCGCCTATGCCGGGGCCTTTCCGGACGTCAACGGGTTCCAGATGCGCTCGGGCTGGTATGCGATCGCGCTGGGGCCGTTCACGCCGGAGGGCGCGCTGGCCCGGCTGGGCGATCTGCGCGGCGACCGGCTGGTGCCCGGCGACAGCTATGTCTCGGACGGCGCGCAATACACGCGGCAGTTCTGGCCGGTGGGCGCGGACCGGCTGACCGCAGCGCCGGCGGCCCCCGCGGTCCCCGCGGCCCCGGCGGCGGCCGCGCCGCAACAGGCGCCCGCCGCCGCCGCGCCCACGCCCGTCATCCTGCCCGACGAAACCCCGGCCGAGGCGCGCCGCAGCGAGGCGCAGTTGACCCGCGAGGAGCGCGAAGAGCTGCAACAGGCGCTGCAATGGGAGGGCTTCTACGAGTCCGCCATCGACGGCGATTTCGGCCGCGGCACGCGTGCCGCCATGGCCGACTGGCAGGCCGCCCGCGGCCATGAGCCCACCGGCGTCCTGACCGCGCGCCAGCGTCACGAGCTGGTCTCCGGCTACCGCGAGACGCTGGCCCGGCTGGGGATGCGAACCGTCACCGAGGCGCGCGCCGGCATCCAGATCGACCTGCCCGCCGGGTTGGTGGATTTCGCCCGCTACGAGGCCCCTTTCGTGCATTACGAGGGCAAGGGCGACAGCGGCGTGCGGGTGCTGCTGATCAGCCAGAGCGGCGACCAGGGCACGCTCTACGGTCTCTACGACATCATGCAGACGCTGGAGATCGTGCCGCTGAAGGGTCGGCGCGAGCGCAACAGCAGCGATTTCGTGCTGACCGGGCAGAGCGACACGCTGCACTCCTACACCTATGCCGCGCTTTCCGACGGGGCGGTGAAGGGGTTCACCCTGGTCTGGCGCCCCGAGGACGCCCGGCTGATGAACCGCGCCGCCCGGATGATGCGCGAGAGCTTCGTCGCGCTGCCCGGCGCGGTGCTGCCCGATCTCGCCGGCGAGGCGGGCGAAGAGCAGCGGGTCGATCTGATGGCCGGGCTGGAGATCCGCACCCCCGCGGTGGCGCGCACCGGGTTCTACGTCGATGAACGCGGCGCCGTGCTGACCACGACCGAGGTTCTGGACCAATGCGCCCGGCTGACCATCGCCGACGAATACGAGGCCGAGGTCGCGGCGCGCGACGACGCGCTGGGCCTCGCCGTGCTGCGCCCTCGGCAAACCCTCGCGCCGCTGGCCCACGCGGCCTTCCAGACGGCCACGCCGCGGCTGCAGTCGGATGTCGCGGTGGCGGGCTTCTCCTATGGCGGGGTGCTCGATCAGCCGGTGCTGACCTACGGCACGCTGGCGGATCTGCGCGGGCTCAACGGCGAGGACGGCGTGCAGCGGCTCAGCCTCGCGGCCCTGCCGGGCGATGCCGGCGGCCCGGTCTTCGACGCCACCGGCGCGGTGATGGGCGTGCTGCTGGCCCGGGCGGACGGCGCGCGCCAGCTGCCGCAGGATGTCAGCTTCGCCGCCTCGGTGCCGGCGATCGCGGATTTCCTGTCGGTCAACGGCGTCACGGTGGAGGCGGCCGAGCCGGCCGCGCAGATCGCGCCCGAGATGCTGGCGCTGAAGGCTGCGGACATGACGGTTCTGGTCAGCTGCTGGAACTGAGACGCCGCGCGGCCCGGCCCCGCCTACGGCGGCCGGGCCGCGACCGCGTCAGCCGCGCCAGAAGCGGCCCATGAACAGCACGAGGACGGCCACGACCTCCAGCCGCCCGACCAGCATGCCGCCCGACATCAGCCATTTGGCGCTGTCGGGAAAGGCGTGCATGGCGCCGGTCGGACCGACCTCGGGGCCGAAGGCGGGGCCGACATTGAAGATCGAGGTCCAGGCCGCGGTGATCGCGGTCTCCGTCGTCAGATCGGTCATCGACAGCGCGATCGTCAGCAGCCCGAAGCCGAGGATGAAGAAGGTGAACATCGCGATGACCGAATCGACCACGTCCCCCTCCAGGAACCTTCCCTGCAGGCGCAGCAGCACCACCCGGTGCGGGCTGTAGAGACGGCTGATCTGGCCGCGGATCGCCTCGAACAGCACGAGGTAGCGGAACACCTTGATCGAGCAGCCGGTCGATGAGGTGCAACCGCCGATCGCGCCCACCGCGATCAGCACGACGAAGGCGAAGGGCCCCCATAGCGTGACATCGGTGCTGCCATAGCCGGTGCCCGAGAAGAAGGAGATCACGTTGAACAGGGTCTCGCGCACCGTCTCTTCGGTCGGGTCGCCCAGCACCAGCACGCGATGCGCCACGATCGCCAGCACCGCGTAGCCGATCCAGCGCAGATAGGCGCGCACCTGCACGTCGCGGAACAGTTGCAGCGGCGCCCCGCCCATCAGCTGGATCAGCCGCACGAAGGGCACGCTGGCCAGCACCATGAACAGCGCGGCGGCGTATTCGGCCGCGCCCGAGAACTTGCCGAAGGACTGGTCCGAGGTCGAGAAGCCGCCGGTCGACAGCGTCGTCATCGCATGCACAACCGCCTCGAAGGTGGTCATGCCCAGCGCGAAATAGCTGAGGCTGCACAGCAAAGTCAGCCCGACATAGACCCGGATCAGCGCCGCCGAGATGTCCTTGGAGCGCGGCAGCACCTTGCCCAGCGTATCGAAACCTTCGGATTTGAAGAACTGCATGCCGCCGACGCGCATCACCGGCAGGAACACCATGGCCACGATGACGATGCCCAAGCCCCCCAGCCACTGCAGGATCCCGCGCCACAGCAACACCCCCGCCGGCATTGCATCGAGCCCCTCGAACACGGTGGCCCCGGTCGTGGTCAGCCCCGACATCGCCTCGAAATAGGCGTCGGCCATGCCGACATCGGGCGCGCCGAACATGAAGGGCAAGGCGCCGAAGAATGGCAGCACCGCCCAGGCGCCCGAGGTCAGCAGAAAGGCCTGCTGCACCGTCAGCCCGGAATCCACACCATTTGAGCAGGCCAGCGCCAGCAACCCGCCGGTCAGCGATGTCAGGATGGCGGCCTCGACGAAGGCCATCCAGTTGTCATCGTTGCGCCACAGGTCCATGGCCATGGGCGCCAGCATGGTCACGCCCAGAACGGCGACAAGCAGGCCGATTACATATCCTACGGGACGCAACTCAATCATTCGCGCAGGCTTGGCCGGAGCGCCGGGCCGAGTCAAGCAGCCCGTTCAGCTGCGGTGGATCAGCGTGCCGAAGAGATGCGGATCGATGCTGACGCCGTCGAAGGTCGGCCCCTCGGTCAGGATCGACACCGCGTCATGGCTGTGCAGGCTTTCCTGGTGGCTGGCCACCACCCGGAAATCGCCCACGCGCGGATCATTGCGCAGCGCCGCGCAGAACAGGCGCGCGGCATCCTCGACGAAGATCGGATGCGCGGCGTTGAGTTCCGCGAAGGCCTGCTCGTCCTCGCGCTTGACCATGACCTGGGTCTCGGTCGGCACTGCGGCGCGGGCCATCTCCACCAGATCCTCGAACCACAGCCGGCCGGCGCCGGGCTCCAGCACCACCGAGATCCGCGCGACCGAGCGCTGCGAATGCGGCGTGGCGAGTTGCCCGCGCGCCTGGCGCGCATGTTCGCTGAGCTCCAGCGAGCAAGGGCAGGTCGAGGAATAGACATAGTCGAGATGCATGATCTTCTGGCGCTGGCCGGCGCGTTCGACCAGTTCCAGCGCGATGTCGTAATACTGATACCCCTCCAGCCCCGAGCGCAGCGAGCGCACCTTCATCGGGAAGGAGAAGCGCATCTGGATGCGCGCGTCGAAGCTTTCGAGGTCGGACTTGTAATCGTCCAGCGCCGCCGAGATCACGTCGAAGCTGAAAGTCCGCTCGGCATGGGCATAGAAGCTGCGCATGATGCGCGACATGTTGATGCCCTTCTTGTCGGCCTCCAGGCTGACCGTGCCGGTGACCGAGGTCTCCAGCGTCAGATCCCCGTTGTCGCGGGTGTGGAAGCGGATCGGCAGGCGGAAATTGGAGATCCCGACATGCTGGATCTGCTGGCGCGCGCCGCGGATCAGGCTGGCCGGGCCGTTCTGAAGGTCGGGCAGCGTCGCCTTGTAGCCCTCGTCGGCCGTGAAATCCTGGGGATAGTCCCGGTTGAGATCGGGATAGTTGGACAGCGCGCGGCCGGGCAGCAGCCGCGCGATGGCCGGGTCCAGCTCGGCCAGCTCGGTGGCGTCGGCCGTGGCCGCCCATGCGCGCAGCAGGTCGAGCGCCTCCCGGGCCTCGTCACGGCTGGGCTGCGCGTCGATCTCGCGGGTGTGGATGTTCATCGGGGTCTCCCCTTCGCGTCCTGTCGCCGATCCTTAATATGGGATGCGGATGGCGAATATCCAATTCATACGCCACAGATACGCAAAAAGACACGATTCAGATCACATCCAGCGCCGCCGTCACATCCGCCAGCAGATCGCCGATGGCCTCCAGCCCGAGGCTGACCCGCACCAAGCCGGGCGAGATCCCCAGATGCTGCTTCTGATCCTCCGGCAGGCGCTGGTGGGTGGTCGTGGCGGGATGGGTGACCAGGCTTTTCGCGTCGCCGAGGTTGTTGGAAATGGTGAACAGTTCCAACGCGTTGAGGAAGCGGAACGCCGCCGCCTGACCACCTGCGACCTCGATCGCCAGCATGGTTCCGCCCGAGCCCATCTGCGCCTGCGCCAGCGCGTGCTGCGGGTGGCTGTCCAGCCCCGGATAGATCACGCGGTCTAGTTTCGGGTGGCCCTGCAGCGCCTCGGCCAGCGCCTGAGCGCTCTGAGCCTGTGCGCGCACGCGCAGGTCCAGCGTCTCCAGCCCCTTCAGCATCACCCAGGCGTTGAACGGGCTCAGCGCCCCGCCGGAATGTTTCAGATAGGGCTCCAGCGTGCCGCGGATGAATTCCTTGGAGCCCAGCACCACCCCGCCCAGACAGCGCCCCTGCCCGTCGATATGCTTGGTCGTGGAATAGATGACGACATCGGCGCCCTGCTCCAGCGCGCGGGAAAAGACCGGCGTGGCGAAGACATTGTCGACGATGACCAGCGCGCCCACGGCATGGGCCAGCCCCGCCACCGCGGCGATGTCGATCACCTCCAGCGTGGGGTTGGAGACGGATTCGAAGAATACCGCCTTGGTGTCCGGCCTGATCGCCGCGCGCCATTGCTCCAGGTCGGTGCCGTCGACCAGCGTCACCTCGACGCCGTAGCGACCCAGCACGTCCTGAAGGATGTAGAGGCAGGAGCCGAACAGCGCCCGCGCCGCCACGACGTGATCGCCGGACTGCAGCAGCGCGGTCAGCGCGCCGTTGACCGCGGCCATGCCGGAGGCGGTGGCGAAGGCATCCTCGGCCCCCTCGATCGCGGCGATGCGGTCCTCGAACATGCGCACGGTGGGGTTGCCGTAGCGGGCATAGATGAACTCGTCCTCACCCAGCGCGACGAAGCGCGCCTCGGCCTGCTCGGCGGTCTCGTAGACGAAGCCCTGCGTCAGGAAAATCGCCTCGGAGACCTCGCCATACTGGCTGCGCCGGGTGCCGGCATGCACCATCCGCGTGCGCGCGTCCCAATCCTTCGTCATGATCCTGCCTCCTCGCGGCATGAAAAAACCCCCACCGCCAGAGCGCCGGGGGCCGCGAAGAGTCCCAGACCTCTTTAGCGGCATCTTTAACGTGGCCCGCAATCCGGTGAACAAATCGCCACGCCGCGAGGCATAGCGCCGCACCCGCCGCCCGTCAAGTCGCCCGCCGCGGTCACGGCTTGTTGCACATCCGCGCGCGCCCCGGCCCTTGCCCTCTGCCGCGAAATCCCCATTCTGAGGCGCGCAACAGGAGAAGACCATGATCGAGCTTTACTACTGGCCCACGCCGAACGGCTGGAAGATATCCATCGCGCTGGAGGAGATGGGGTTGCCCTACCGCGTGCATCTCGTCGATATCGGCAAGGGCGAGCAGTTCGATCCCGACTTCCTGAAGATCGCGCCGAACAACCGCATGCCCGCGATCATAGATCCCGACGGGCCCGACGGCGAACCGATCTCGATCTTCGAATCCGGCGCCATCCTGCAATATCTCGCCCGCAAGACCGGGCGCTTCTACGGCGCGACCGAGCGCGACCGGATCGTGGTCGACCAGTGGCTGATGTGGCAGATGGGGGGCTTGGGCCCGATGGCGGGACAGGCACATCACTTCCTGAAATACGCCCCCGGAATGGAGCCGCCCAACGACCTGCCCTACGCCAAGGACCGCTACCGCAACGAGACCGCGCGCCTTTACGGCGTGCTGAACCGGCGGCTGGCGGAGAACGACTATGTGGCCGGCGACTTCTACTCCATCGCCGACATGGCGATCTGGCCCTGGGCCTCGCTTTGGGAGGGGCAGGAGCAGACGCTGGAGGACAAGCCGCACATGGCGCGCTGGCTGGAGACGGTCGGCAGCCGCCCCGCCGTGCGGCGCGGCCGGGCGCTGGCGGCCGAGAAACGCTCGGACTTCCGGGCCGACCGCAAGGCGCAGGAGCTTCTGTTCAAGCGCTAAGCGGTGGCACGCCCGCGGCGCAAGCCTTCGGTTCGATTGGGGCTCCGCCCCAAACCCCGGAGTATTTCGGCCAAGAAGAAGGGCGCGGCCGTTTTCTTCTGGCCCCCAATCCCCCGCCGGAGCCCGGGCGCGGCGCCTCAGTCCTCATCCGGCTCTTTCGCTTCGAAGGCGTAGGTCTGGAACAGTTTGCCCTGGGTCATGAAGAAGGCGAAGACAGCGATGGTCAGGCCGAAGGTCTTGAAATTGACCCAGGCGTCGGTGCTCATGGTGCGCCAGATCACCTCGTTGAGCACCGCGAGCCCTGCGAAGAACCCGGCCAGCCGGCGGGTCAGGATCATCCAGCCCTCTCGCTTGAGCGGCATCATCTCTTCCATGACATATTGCAGGTAACTTTCCCCGCGCAGCAGGCCGAAACCCAGCACGGCGGCGAAAAGCGCATAGATCATCGTGGGCTTCATCTTGAAGAAGCGGTCGTCGTTCAGCCAGACGGTGAGCCCGCCGAACAGCACCACCAGAACCGCCGTGGCGATCTGCATCTTCGACAGCTTCCCCGACAGCCACCAGATCAGCCCGGTGCTGGCCAGCATCACGGGGATGAAGCCGGCGGTGACCAGGATGAAGCCCTGGTATTCGGTGCCACCGATGCTGAAGCTGCGGTCGCGCAGCGCCACATAGCCCGCGAAGAAGGCCACGATCGGCCCCAGTTCCAGCGCCAGTTTCACGAAGGGGTTCAGTTTCTTGTCGGCCATCTCTATCCGCCTATCTCCACAATCACCGCGCCCGCCGCGATCAGCGCCATCAGGGCCAGCCTTCGCGGGCCCACCTTCTCGCCCAGCAGCACCCAGCCGATCAGCGCGGCGAAGACGGTCGAGGTCTCGCGCAGCACTGCCGCCTCGCCCACCTTGTCCAGCCGCGTGGCCATCATCACCGCGCCGAAGCTGAAGAAGGCGATCACCGCCCCCAGCGCCCCGCGCGCCATCAGGGGCCCCGCTGCCGGCCGACCCTCCATCCGCATCCAGCGCAGCAGCATCAGGGGCGGCATGAAGAACAGCCCGTCGATGAAAAAGAACCACGCCAGGAATGTAAATGGGTTGGCGGTGGCGCGGATGCCATAGGCGTCATAGGTCGTATAGAGCGCGACGAACCCGCCGGTCAGCAGCGCCAGCGCCAGCGCCGGTTTCAGCGTATCGCGGTCGAACTCCCAATGGATCAGGTTGTAGGCCGCCAGCCCGAAGATGCCGGCCAGCAGCACCCCCACCCCCGCCCATTGCGCCAGGGTGAACACCTCGCCGAAAATCAGATAGGCGCCGATCACGGCAAAAAGCGGCCCGGTGCCGCGCACCACCGGGTAGACCACCGTGTAGGCGCCCTTGGAATAGGCGAAGGCCTGCGCCAGCTTGTAGCTGGCATGGATCACGAAGGCGCCGGCGAAGATCGGCCACATGTGCGGCTCGGGCCAGGGCACGACGAACAGCGCGAAGGGCGCGGCCATCACGCCATAGCTGAAATCGATCGCGCCGCGGCTGAACCAGGGGTCGTGCCGCCCCTTCTGAAGCGCGCCGAAGATCGCATGCAGCAGCGCCGCCAGCAGGGCCAGGGCGAGCGCCAGCCGGTGGCCCGCCTCGGTGCCCTCAAGGCCGATCAGCCATTGGCTCACGCCCCGGCACCTGCCAGCGCGCGGGCGAATTCCTCGGGGTCGAACGCGGCGAGATCGTCGATCTGCTCGCCCACGCCGATGGCGTGGATCGGCAGGCCGAACTGATCGGCCAGCGCCACCAGCACGCCGCCCTTGGCGGTGCCGTCGAGCTTGGTCATCACCAGGCCGGTGACATCGGCCATCTGCTGGAAGATCTTGACCTGGTTGACCGCGTTCTGGCCGGTGGTCGCGTCCAGCACCAGCAGGGTGTTGTGCGGCGCCTCGGGGTTCTTCTTGCGGATGACGCGGACGATCTTGGCCAGCTCTTCCATCAGGTCGGCGCGGTTCTGCAAGCGCCCGGCGGTGTCGATGAGCAGCAGGTCGGCCCCTTCGGCCTCGGCCCGGGTCATGGCGTCATAGGCGAGGCTGGCGGGGTCCGAGCCCTCGGGCGCGGTCATCACCGGCACGCCGGCGCGCTCGCCCCAGACCTGGAGCTGTTCGACGGCGGCGGCGCGGAAAGTGTCGCCCGCGGCGATCACCACCGATTTGCCGGCGGCCTTGAACTGGCTGGCGAGCTTGCCGATGGTCGTGGTCTTGCCCGAACCGTTCACGCCGACCACCAGCACCACCTGCGGGCGCGAAGGGTAGAGCGGCATCGGCTTGGCCACCGGCTCCATGATCCGGGCGACCTCGCGGGCCAGGAGTTCCTTGATCTCATCGACCGACAGCTTCTTGCCGAAACGCCCCTCGGCCATGTTCGCCGTCACCCGCAGCGCCGTGTCCACGCCCATGTCGGCCGAGATCAGCAACTCCTCCAGGCTTTCCAGCATGTCGTCGTCCAGCGCCCGCCGCATCACCGTCTTCGGCGCCTCGCGGCCGATGATCCGGCCCAGGAAGCCCGGCTTCTGCACCGCATGGTCGGTGACCGAGGGCACCTCCAGCGGGCCTTCGGGCGCGAAGGGCTCGGGCATGGAGGGCAGCTCGGTCGGTGTCTCCGGTGCCTCGGGTTCGGGCGCGGGGACGGGCACGTTCACCGGCTCGGGTTCGGGCTGCGGTTCGGGTTCGGGCTGATATTCGGGTCCGGGTTCGGGCGCGGCCAGCGACTCGACTTCGCCGCCCTCCTCGACGATCGCCTCAAGCCCCTCTTCGAGCCTGGACGAGGATTTCAGCAACCGGTTCTTGAGTTTCGAGAAAAACGACATGCGGCCTCCGTTCCCTTCGTCAGATAATGCCTCTTGCACGGTTAGGAAAGAGCGGGCGGCGGCCGAAAGGCGAAAAGAACAAGCGCCCGGGCGCCGACACGGCGCGCCCGGAGCCCCCATTCCGCTCCCCGAGCGGCGGACAGAGCGCCACCGACGCCCGCGCCGGGCCGGACAGGATTTGCATCGGCATCCGCCGCCTTCCCGGCGGGCAAGCGCGCGCAAGTGTTTTGACCGGCGCGCCCGAGGCCCTATGATCCGCACACCATGACCCGCACCGCCTCGCCCCTCATCGCGCTGATCCTCGCCGCCTCGCCCGCCCTCGCTGCTGAGCCGATGAGCGCTGAGGAATTCGAGCGCTACACGACGGGCAAGACCCTCTATTACGGCACGCCCGGCGCGCCCTACGGGGCCGAGCAATACCTGCCCGGCCGCCGCGTGATCTGGACCTTTCTCGACGGCGCGTGCCAGGAGGGGGTGTGGTACGAAAGCGAGGGGCTGATCTGCTTTGCCTACGACACCCTGCCCGGCGGCCCGCAATGCTGGAGCTTCTACGCCACGCCGGGCGGCATGACGGCGCTGTTCGAGAACGACCCCGGAGAAACCGAGCTGATCGAGACCGAACAGGGCCACGACCCGCTGCTCTGCCCCGGCCCGGATGTCGGGGTGTGACCCCCTCCCCTTCTTCTTGGCGAAAATACTCCCGCCGGAGGCGGAAATCCCGAACGTGCCGCAGGCGGCAAGGGTCGGGATTTGAGTATTTTCGCCAAGAAGAAGATCAGAACAGGCTGCCTTGCTCGGGCGGTTCGGGCTTGGCCCGCGCGGCTTTCGGCGCGGCGCCGCCGAGCTTGAACCGGCCGTCCTGGAACTCGATCTCCAGCGCGGGGCTTTGCTCGGCCTCGGCGCGGGTGGTGATCACCTGCGCGCCCGACCACACCACAGCGTAGCCGCGCTTGAGCGTCTCGCGGTAACCCAGCGTCTGGCGCGTGCGGTCGAGCGCGTCGAGTTCCTGGCGCCAGTGCTTGATCTGCCCGCCCGAGACCAGCGACAGGCGTTGGGTGACGCGCGCCAGATCGCGTCCCTTGCGGTCGATCTCGCGGTCCAGCAGCGCGGGGTCGAGCCGCGCGGCGCGTTCGTTCAGTCGGCGGCGGGCGTCGCCGGTCAGGCGCGTCAGCGCGGCCGGCCGCAGCGAGGCCGAGGCCTCGGAAAACTGCACCCGCTTGCGCTGCGCGGCGAGGCTCAGCGACGGGCCCAGCCGGTCGCCCCAGCTGTCGAGCCTCTGGCGCGCGCTTTCGACCAGGGTCGCGGGCTTGGGCAGGGCGCGGGAGAGGTCGCGCAGGCGCTGGCCGCGCAGGCTGAGCACCTGCGTCGCGGCATGGCTGAGCCGCGCGCCCTGGCCGTCGAGCCCGGCCATCAGTTCCATCCGCACCGGCACCGCCAGTTCGGCCGCCGCCGTCGGCGTGGGGGCGCGGCGGTCGGCGACGAAGTCGATCAGGGTGGTGTCGGTCTCGTGCCCCACGGCCGAGATCAGCGGGATTTCGGAGGCGGCGGCGGCGCGGGCGACGATCTCCTCGTTGAAGCCCCAAAGATCCTCGATCGAGCCGCCGCCGCGCGCCACGATCAGAAGGTCCGGCCGGGGCAGCGCGCCGCCCGGCGTCAGCCGGTTGAAGCCTTGAATCGCGCGGGCGACCTCGGGCGCGCAATTGGCGCCCTGCACCGCCACCGGCCAGATCAGCACCTTGCGCGGGAAGCGGTCGCGCAGCCGGTGGAGGATGTCGCGGATCACCGCGCCCGAGGGCGAGGTGATCACCCCGATGACCTCGGGCAGATAGGGCAGCGGCCTTTTGCGGGCGGGCGCGAACAGCCCCTCGGCCTCGAGCTGTTTCTTGCGCTTCTCCAGCATGGCCATCAGCGCGCCCATGCCGGCGGGCGCGATATCCTCGATCACCATCTGGTATTTCGATTGCCCGCCGAAGGTGGTCAGCCGGCCGGTCGCCACCACCTCCAGCCCCTCTTCGGGCTGGGTGGCGAGGCGGTTGGCGACGCCTTTCCAGATGACGGCCGAGAGCACGTTCCGGTCGTCCTTGAGGTCGAGATAGATGTGACCCGAGCGCGGCCGTGACACGCGCCCGATCTCGCCGCGAACGCGGACATGGGCGAACTCGCCCTCGATCACGCGCTTCACCGCGCCCGAGATCTCGGTCACGGTGAATTCGGGGGCGTTGAGGCCGGGGGTGGGCTCGTCGATCAGGTCGGACATGGGCGCTCGCTTGTCATGATGTCATGTGCAGCATAGAAGGCGGGCGAACGAAGGTGAAGCGGGGCGACAGATGAACATCCTCATTCTCGGCAGCGGCGGGCGCGAGCACAGCCTGGCCTGGGCGATCAAGCAGAACCCGAAATGCGACCGGCTGATCTGCGCGCCGGGCAATGCCGGCATGGCCGAGATCGCGGAATGCGCGGCGCTGGACATCGAGGATGGCGGCGCGGTGGTCACCTTCGCCGAGGAGAACACCGTCGATTTCGTGGTGATCGGCCCCGAGGCGCCGCTGGCCGCGGGCGTGGCCGACCGGCTGCGCGAGGCGGGCATCCTGTGCTTCGGCCCCTCCCAGGCCGCGGCGCGGCTGGAGGCCTCGAAAGGCTTCACCAAGGAGATCTGCGACGCCTGCGGCGCGCCGACCGCGGGTTATGCGCGCTTTGACAAGGCGGAGGCGGCCAAGGCCCATATCCGCGCACAGGGCGCGCCGATCGTGGTCAAGGCCGACGGGCTGGCGGCCGGCAAGGGCGTGATCGTGGCGATGGACCTGGAGACGGCGCTTGCGGCCATCGACGACATGTTCGGCGGCGAGTTCGGCGCGGCCGGCGCCGAGGTGGTGATCGAGGAATTCATGGAGGGCGAGGAGGCGAGCTTCTTCGTGCTCTGCGATGGCGAGAACGTGCTGCCGGTGGGCACCGCGCAGGACCACAAGCGCGTGGGCGAGGGCGACACCGGGCCGAACACCGGGGGCATGGGCGCCTATTCGCCGGCGCCGGTGATGACCGATGAGGTGACGCGCAAGGCGCTGGAGGAGATCGTGAAGCCCACCGTGGCCGAGATGGCGCGGCGCGGCACGCCCTACCAGGGGGTTCTTTACGCCGGGTTCATGATCAGGGACGGCCAGCCGCGGCTGGTGGAATACAACGTCCGCTTCGGCGACCCCGAATGCCAGGTTCTGATGATGCGGCTGGGCGCGCAGGCGCTGGACCTGCTGCTGGCCTGCGCCGAGGGCAAGCTGGACGAGGCACGGGTGAACTGGGCCGACGACCATGCCATGACCGTGGTGATGGCGGCGAAGGGCTATCCCGGAGCCTATGAGAAGGGCTCGGTCATCGGCGGGCTGGAGGCGCTGCCCGAGGACAGCAGCCACATGGTCTTCCATGCCGGGACCAGGGAAGTGGACGGCAAGATCACCGCCAATGGCGGGCGGGTGCTGAACGTGACCGCGCGCGGGGCGAGCCTGCAGGAGGCACGGGACCGGGTCTATGCGATGATCGGCGGGATCGACTGGCCGGAAGGGTTCTATCGCCGCGATATCGGCTGGCGCGCGCTCTGAGGCCGGCGGGGACGGGGGGCTTTGCCCCCCGTCGCGTGCCGCGACTCCCCCCCAGGATATTTGCGGCCAGAAGAAGATCAGGGTGTGCGGCAGGCAAGCGCGGCCGTCGCGTCTTGCACGCTGTAGGGGCCGATGTCGGTTGCGCTGAGGCGATCCTCGACGAGTGTGACGGCGATCAGGCGCGACCAGTCGGCGCTGGCGGCGATGATCTCGGGGCGCGGGCCGCAGTGGCGCAGGCCGCCGGAGATCACATCCTCGCCGATGCGATGGTTGGTGAGCCCGGCCAGGCTGGCCACCGGGTGCAGCGCCCCGTCGCGGAAGCGCCAGACCCGCAGGATCCTGGCCAGGTGCGGGCGGTCGATATAGGCGATCTCGGCATGGCCGTCGCCGTCGAGATCGGCGGCGCCGAGCGGCGCCAGCCAGCGGAAGGCCGTGCCGATATGGGGGGTGGCGGCGATCAGGCCGTCTTCGTCGTAGATGGCCAGCCGGGCGCCCCGGTCGGGGTCGGTTTCGACCACGATGACCTCGGGCGCGCCGTCGTCGTCGAGATCGGCGAGCCGCGGCGCGAGATCCTCGAAGACGCGTGGTTCGGGCAGGGTGATGCGGCGGGTCCGGCCGTTGGCCAAGGTGAATTCCAGCGCGCCGTATTCCACCGCGTCGCCCAGCACGCCATGGGCGTAGCGGGTAGTGGGGGCGGCATAGCGCGCCGCCGTGATCTCGGCCCCCGCAGGGGCGGCCGCGAGCGCGGCGACGAGCACGGCCGCCGCGCGGACCCGCATCAGATCTGCTTTTCGGGCAGGCGCACGATCAGCCCGTCCATGTCCTCGGTGACCTTGATCTGGCAGGTCAGGCGCGAGGTGGCCGGATCGGGCTGCCAGGCGAAATCGAGCATGTCCTCTTCCATCGCCTCTTTCGGGGGGATCCTGTCCACCCAGGCGGGATCGATATAGGCGTGGCAGGTCGAGCAGGCGCAGGCGCCGCCGCAGTCGGCGTCGATTCCGGGCACGTTGTTGTCGCGCGCGCCTTCCATCACGGTCAGTCCCGCGGGCACGTCGATCAGATGTTCGGTACCGTCATGCTCGATATAGGTGATTTTCGCCATTGTCGCCTTGTCTCCGGTCAGTCCTGTTTCCTGCCACATAGGGGAAAGCCGCGGGCATTTCCAGCGCTGCGGGGCGGGCTTGCCCCGGCGCGCAAATGTTCTATCTTTGTTCGCATGATTGCCGCCCCTGCCCCCTCCTGGCCGCACCCGCCCGCGGCGCTGCCCCATGCCCGGCTGGACGAGCCGCCCGCCGGCGCGCGCGTCACCGTGGCCGGGCTGGTGCTGGTGCGCCAGCGGCCGGGCACCGCCAAGGGGGTGATCTTCGTGACGCTGGAGGACGAGACCGGCGTCGCCAATGTGGTGGTCTGGGCCAAGGTCTATGAGCGTTACCGGCGGGCGGTGATCGCGGGGCGGCTGCTGCGGGTCACGGGGCGGCTGCAGCGCGAGGGCGGCGTGGTGCATGTGGTGGCCGAGGTGATCGAGGATATCTCTCAGATGCTGGACGACCTGCTGGAGCCCGGCGCGCGGTGAGGCTTTCGCGGGCGGGCGAAAGCGGGTAAGCTGCGCCGTAACGGGCGTGTCAGACCCGGGTGGGCAGTGATGATCCGAAACCTCTATCTGGGCGGCCTTGCGGGGCTGATGCTGGCAGGCTGCCAGGCCGGAGGCCCCGCGGCCGATGTCAGCCGCCTGAACGAGCGCGCCCCCACCGCCGGCCCCGTCGCCGCGCCGCCCGGCGCCCCCGGGGGCACCTGCTGGGGCCGCGACGAGACCCCGGCGGTGATCGAGACCGTGACCGAGCATGTGCTGGTGAAGCCGGCCGAGCTGGCCGCGGATGGCACCGTCCGCACCCCGGCGACCTACAGGACCGAGACCCGCCAGCAGATCGTGCAGGACCGCCGCGAGCTGTGGTTCGAGACCCCCTGCCCGCCGCAGATGGACGAGGAATTCATCGCCTCGCTGCAGCGGGCGCTGAAGGCGCGCGGCCTCTACCGCGGCGCGGTCACCGGCCGCATGGATCGCGCCACCACGCGCGCCCTGCGGCGCTTCCAGGCGCCGATGGGCATGGACAGCGGGGTGCTGTCGATGGAGGCCGCGCGTCGGCTGGGGCTGGTGGCCTATCCCCGGCCCGAGGCGCGGGGCTGAGCGCACGCAGCGGCCCGGAAATGCCGGCGTCCGCAAATCGTTACGGCCCATCGGGCGGGCGGAGCGGGCGTTGATCGGCCTCACACGAGAGCCACCAAGGCGCCCATTCAACACTCAAATGACGGCCTTTTTCACTTTACTGGCGATTTCATCCAGGGTGGCAAGCAACCGGTTGATCTCTGAGTGCGTGGATGCCAGTTCGGGCCCATACCGGGCAATCAGGTATTCTCGTTTCTCGGACATCCCGACCAGGTGACTGACCGTTCTTTTCCGCAATCTCAACTTGCCTACGACCTCCGGATCCGCCCGCTCGGAAAGATCGTGCAAGTAACTGCGAATTTTCTCCGGCGTCTCGCCCTCATGCCGCAAGAACGCGTTAAGATAGAGTTCGATGGCATGTATGGAACACAGCCTGGCCGGGGCCCGCGAGAGCGGTTCTCCGACACGCGCCCTTTGGAACAAAAGCCCAGCCGCAGCACGATACTCATCAGCAAGCGCGATGATATCCACAATGCTCGCGTTTGAGCCTGGGTATGGGGTGGCGGGCATCTCTTTCAGAGGGAAAAGCGGCAATGAAATGGCGGAAAGTCTCACATTATCCGCTGATGCTGCAATGCTGCCCCTCGAAAATCAATGGTTAACGGCAGCACGACACCCCAGGCATCCGAAGACTTTCCCGACGCCACCACGTTTCCGCTCCGGGCGCAAAACCCGCGCAGCGGCCGGCCTGTGGACGGCCGAAAAGGAAAGGGCCCCCGCCTGGGGGCCCCGACCGGTATCTGCGTGGGCGCGGCGGGCGCTCACTCCTCCAGCGACAGCGCCACGAAGCGCGGCTCGCCCTGGCGGCGGACCAGAAGCAGCAGCGACTTGCGGCCGGCGGCCTTGGCCTCGGAGATGCGGTCCTCGAGATCGGCTATGGCCGTGACCTTCTGCTGCCCGGCCTCGGTGATCACGTCGCCGGCGCGCAGGCCCTTCTCGAAGGCGGCGCTGGTCTCGTCGACGCCGGTCACCACCAGCCCCTCGATGCCGGCGCCCAGTTCCAGTTGCTCGCGCAGCATGTCGGTCAGCGGCGTCAGGGTCAGGCCGAGCATCTCGGTCTCTTGCGGCTCGGGGGCGGTCTCGGGCAGTGCAGGGCCGGTGGCGGCCTCGGCGGTTTCCCGGCGGCCCAGCGTCACCTTCAGGGTCAGGGTCTTGCCGTCGCGGAACACCAGCACGCGCACCGCTTTGCCGACCTCGGAATCGCCCACCACGCGCACCAGTTCGCGGGTGTCGGCCACATCCTTGCCGTCGAAGCTGAGGATCACGTCGCCGGGCTGCATGCCGGCCTCCCTGGCCGGGCCCTCGGGCACGTCCGAGACCATGGCGCCGCGCACCTCGCCCAGGCCGATCGCCTCGGCCATTTCCGGGGTCACGTCCTGGATGCGCACGCCCAGCCAGCCGCGGCGGGTCTCGCCGAATTCCTTGAGCTGGTCGATGACGCGGGTCACCACGCCCGAGGACATGGCGAAGCCGATGCCGATCGAGCCGCCGTTGGGCGACAGGATCGCGGTGTTCACCCCGATCACCTCGCCGGCCATGTTGAACAGCGGCCCGCCCGAGTTGCCCCGGTTGATCGCCGCGTCGGTCTGGATGTAGTCGTCATAGGTGCCCGAAAGCGCGCGGTTGCGCGCCGACACGATGCCGGCCGAAACCGAGAAGCCCTGCCCCAGCGGGTTGCCCATCGCCATCACCCAGTCGCCGACGCGCACGATGTCGCTGTTGCCGAAGGGCACATAGGCCAGCGGCTTGTCGCTTTCGACCTTCAGGAGCGCGATGTCGGTGTTGGGGTCGGTGCCCACCACCTTGGCCTCCAGCACCGCGCCCGAGAAGAACTCGATCTTGATCTCGTCGGCCTTCTCGATGACGTGGTTGTTGGTCACGATGAACCCGTCCTCGGAGATCACGAAGCCTGAGCCCAGCGCCTGGCTGCGGTGCTGGCGCGGCGTGCCGTTGTCGCCGCCCTCGGGGTCCATGAAATCGCGGAAGAAATCCTCGAAGGGGGACCCCTCGGGCACCATCGGCATCGGCCCCGTGGAGACCGCGACCGTGGTCGAGGTGGTGATGTTGACCACCGCCGGGCTGACCTGTTCGGCCAGGTCGGCAAAGCTCTCGGGCATGCTGCGGGCGGGCGCGGCGAGCGCCTGCGCCAGCACGAACACGACCCCGAGCATCAGCGCCCAGAACAGCCGCAACCTGTGCTGCGTCCGGGCCTCGGCGGTGAGGGAAATAGCCTGGGATTTCACTGGAATGCCTCCTGTCTTTCCGGCTGCGCACTGCGGGGCGCGCCCGCAGGCGGTGTCGATACTTCTAGTTAGGGTCTCAACGTCCTGAACTCAAAGCCCGTTTGACACCGTCACGCGGACGTGATGCGCCGCGAGCAAACTGTCTCAGGCCGCGAGCCATCGGGCAAGCCAGATCAGCGCCGCGCCCAGCGCCAGGGCCGACAGACCCAGCGTCCGGCGGGTCTCGGGCGGCAGCCGGCGCAGCAGCTCCAGCGCCTCCTCCAGAATGCGCGAAGGGGCCAGTGCGTACACCAGCCCCTCCACGACAAGCACCAGACCTACGGCCAGGAGCAGATAGCTCACGGCCGGTCGGCCTGCTTGAGATAGTTGAAGAACTCGCTGTCGGGCGAGAGCACCATGGTGGAGTTCCCCTCCAGCAGCGCGCGCTGATAGGCCTCGAGCGAACGGTAGAACTCGAAGAATTCCCGGTCCGAGCCATAGGCCTCGGCGAAGATCCGGTTGCGCTCGGCATCGGATTCGCCTCGGATGATCTCGGACTGGCGCTTGGCGTCGGACACCAGCTCGACCACGGTGCGGTCGGCCTGGGCGCGCACGCGCTGCGCGGCCTCTTCGCCGCGGGCGATCTCGTCGGCGGCCTCGCGCTCGCGCTCGGCGCGCATCCGCGCGAAGGTCGCCTCGAGGTTCTGCACCGGCAGGTCGGTGCGCTTGAGTCGCACGTCCACGACCTCCAGGCCCAGCGCGCGGGCCTCCGCGATGGCGGCGCTGCGGATGCGCAGCGTCAGCGCCGCGCGGTCCGAGCTGAGGATGTCCGCCGAACTGACCGAGCCCAGAACCTCGCGCGTCTCGGCGCGCAGGATGCGGTCCAGCCGGTCCTCGGCGGCGCGGATGCCGCCCACGCCCACCGCCTCGCGGAACTGGTGCACGTCGGCGATGCGGTAGCGCGCGAAGGCATCGACCACCAGGCGGCGGTCGTCCAGCGGGGTGACCTCCAGCGGGTCGATGTCGCGGCTCAGGATGCGGTCGTCATAGCGCACGATCTCCTGGATCAGCGGGATCTTGAAGGACAGGCCCGGCTCTTCCTTCACGTCCACGACGCGGCCGAATTGCAGGACCAGCGCCTTCTCGCGCTCGTCCACGATGAAGACCGAGGACAGCCCGACGGCCGCCAGGATCGCGATCACGGGCAGGATGAATGTTGCTTTCTTCATGGCTCAGTTCCCCCCCGTGGCGCCTTTGCGCAGCTCGTTGAGCGGCAGATAGGGCACGACGCCCAGGCCGCCCTCGCCGCCCTCGTCGATGATCACCTTGTCGACGCGGCCCAGAACCTGCTCCATCGTCTCCAGATAGAGGCGCTTGCGCGTCACCTCGGGGGCCTTGCGGTATTCCTCAAGGACGGCGGTGAAGCGGCTGGCCTCACCCTGCGCCTCGTTGACGACGCGGGCGCGGTAGCCTTCGGCTTCCTCCAGCACCTGCGCGGCCTCGCCGCGGGCGCCGGCGACGACGCGGTTGGCATAGGCATCGGCCTGTTTCTCAAGCCGGTCGCGCTCCTGCTCGGCGGCCTGCACCTCGCGGAAGCTGTCGATCACCTCGCGCGGCGGGTCGGCCTTGTCGAAGTTCACGCGCACCACATTCATGCCCGAGTCGTAGCTGTCGAGCGTGGACTGGATCAGATCCTTCAGGCGGTCGGCGATCGGGCCACGGTCACGGTTCAGGATCGGCGCCAGCTCCGATTGCGCGATGATCTCGCGCATCGCCGATTCCGACACGGCGCGGATGGTCTGCTGCGGGTCGCGCAGGTTGAACAGGAACTCGGCGGGGTCGTTGATGTTCCACACCACCTGGAAGTCGATATCGACGATATTCTCGTCGCCGGTCAGCATCAGGCCGGCATCGCCGCTGCCGCGGCCGACGCCGATATCCTCGGTCTGTTCGCGGGTCACGGGGATCACCTCGGCGCGGACCAGCGGCCAGGGCGCGAAGTTCAGGCCGGGATTGCCGATGCAGTCGCCGCGGCATTCGCCGAGGAACAGCTCGACCGACTGCTCTTCGGGCCGGACCGTGTAGAACGAGGCCAGGCCCCACAGCACCACGGCCACCAGCCCGCCCAGCACCACCGTGCCGCGGGTGAAGGCCGGGCCGCCGCTGCCGCCGCCGGGGCGGCGCGGCCCACCGGCGCCGCCGCGTCCGCCCATAAGGACGCGCAGCTGCTCCTGCCCCTTTTTCATCAGCTCGTCGATTTCGGGAATCTGCGGCCCCTCGTCGCCAGGCCCGCGCCCGCCGCCAGGGCGCTTGCCTCCGCCGTTGTTGTTCGAACCGCCGCTTCCCCAGGGTCCGCCAGTGTTTCCAGACATCTAGGTTTTCACCCCTTTTCGTCTCTCTTTTTCATGTTCGTCATTCGTAAGTGGTCGCCCCGGCGCGGAAATCAAGCCGTGCGCGTCGGCGACTTCATCGTGACCAGCTCTTCGGCCATGGTCGGGTGCACCGCCACGGTGCGGTCGAAATCCTCTTTCGTGGCGCCCATCTTGATCGCCACGGCGGCCAGCTGGATCAGCTCGCCCGCGTGATCGGCCACGATGTGGCAGCCCAGCACCTTGCGCGTGGCCTGGCTGACGATCAGCTTCATCAGCACCCGGTCGTCGCGCCCGGCGAACAGCGTCTGCATCGGGCGGAAGGCGGCGGAATAGACCTCGATCGGCTCCCGCTCGCGGGCCTGTTCCTCGGTCAGGCCCACCGCGCCCAGCTCGGGCTGGGTGAAGACGGCCGAGGCCACCAGCTCATGGTCGGGGCTGGTCGGGCGGCCGTGGAACACCGTCTCGACGAAGGCCGCGCCCTCGCGGATCGCCACCGGGGTCAGGTTGATGCGGTCGGTCACGTCGCCCACGGCATAGATCGAGGGCACCGAGGTCTGCGAATAGGCGTCGACGATCACCTCGCCGCGCCGGCCCAGCCTCACCCCTGCCTCTTCCAGCCCCAGCCCGTCGCTGTTGGGCACGCGGCCGGTGGCATACATCACCGCATCGTAGCTCGCGTCGTGGCCGGTGGAGGATTTCACCGCAATGCCCTCGGCGGTCTTCTCCATCGAGATCACGTCGGTGCCCACATGCAGGTTCACGCCCCTGTCGCGCATCAGGTCGGCGACATGGCCGCGCGCCTCGTCGTCGAAGCCGCGCAGCACCTGCGCGCCGCGGTAGAACTGCGTCACCTCGACACCCAGCCCGTTCATGATGCAGGCGAACTCGCAGGCGATGAAGCCGCCACCGACGATCAGCAGCCGCTTCGGCAACTGGTCGAGCTTGAACATCTCGTTCGAGGTGATGGCCAGCTCATGGCCGGGAAATTCAGGGACGAAGGGCCGCCCGCCGGTGGCCACCAGGATGTGCTTGGCGGTGAATTCCTCGCCCGTGGAAAGCTTCACCCGATGCGCGTCGCTGAGCGTGGCGCGGGCGGCGTGGATCTCGACGCCGGCCTTTTTCAGGTTGGCGGTGTAGATCCCTTCGAGCCGGGTCAGCTCCGCCTCGAGCTTGCCCTTGAAGATATCCCAGTCGAAGCCGCCGGCCTGCACGCCCCAGCCATAGGCGCGGGCATCCTCGAAAGCGCCGGAATAGCCCGAGGCGAAGACCATCAGCTTCTTCGGCACGCAACCGCGGATCACGCAGGTCCCGCCCATGCGGTATTCCTCGGCCAGGCCCACGCGGGCGCCGGCCTCGGCGGCCGCCAGGCGCGCCGCGCGCACGCCGCCAGAGCCGCCGCCGATCACGAAGAGATCGTAGTCGAAACTCATGTCCTGTCCTTACAGATCGGAAAAGATGTTTTCGCTGCCCAGCAGGTCGATCTTTTCTTCCTCGACCGTGCCGGCGTTGATGTCGCGCACCTCCACCCTTCCGTCGCCGTGCCCGATCACCACCACGTCGCAGATGTCGATGAAGAGCCCGTTCTCAACCACGCCCGGCACCTGGTTCAGCGCCAGCGACAGCTGCCGCGGGTTGCCGATGCGGCCCAGGTGCAGATCGACGATGAAATTGCCCTCGTCGGTAACGAAGGCAGCCTCGCCGTTCATCCGCAGCGTGACCTCGCGGTTCAGCACCTCGAAATTGATCAGCATCTCCTCGATCAGCGCCTTGGTGGTCTGCCAGCCGAAGGGGATCACCTCCACCGGCAGCGGGAAGGCGCCCAGCGTGCTGACCTCCTTGGCGACGTCGGCGATCACGATCATCCGGTCCGAGGCGGTGGCCACGATCTTCTCCTGCAGCAGCGCGCCGCCGCCGCCCTTGATCAGGTTGAGCTCGCCGTCGAACTCATCCGCGCCGTCGATGGTCAGGTCCAGCCATTTCGCCTCGTCGAGCGAGATCACCTCGATCCCGACCTGGCGGGCCAGTTCGGCGGTGCGGGTAGAGGTCGGCACGCCCTGGATCCGCAGCCCGCCGTCGCGGACCATCTCGCCCAGGCAGCGCACCATCCAGGCCGCGGTGGAGCCCGTTCCAAGCCCAACCTTCATGCCGTCCTCGACGAAGCCGACGGCGCGTTTGGCGGCCACGAACTTGGCCTTGTCGATGGGGGAAAGCTCTCCGGTCATGGCATGGTCTCCTGCGTTGCGCCCCGCCGTTATAGGCAAAGCGGGCATGGGCTGCGAGGGTGAATCCGCCCGATCGCCCCGCCCGGCGCCGGGAAATGCGGCGATCCGTCGGATTTCGGTGGCCAAGGGCCGGCGGGATGGTCCAGAAACGGCCCAAACGCCCGCCCGCGCGGCCCTACCCATGAGGCATCCCCGAGTGTTCCTTTCCGTCTTCGACATGTTCAAGGTGGGCATCGGCCCGTCGTCATCGCACACGATGGGGCCGATGGTCGCCGCGGCGCGGTTTCTCGACCTGCTGCGCGCCTCGCCCTTCGAGGCGCAGGGCCTGCGCGCCTCGCTGCACGGCTCGCTGGCCTTCACCGGCGTCGGCCACGCCACCGACCGCGCGACGATACTCGGCCTCGCCGGCTTCGCGCCCGAAACCTACGACCACGACAGGGCCGAGGCCGCGCTGGCCGCGATCCGGGCGGAACACCGCGTCACGCCCCCGGGCCTCGGCGCGCTGAAATTCGACCCCGAAACCGACCTCGTTTTCGACTACGGCCCGCCGCTCGACGGCCATGCCAACGGCATGATCCTGATGGCCACCGATCCGCAGGGCGACGTGCTGCTGCAGGAGACCTATTACTCCATCGGCGGCGGCTTCGTCGTGACCGCGGCCGAGCACCGCGGCGGCGAGAAGGCCGCCGAGGCGCGGTTGCGGCCGATCCCCTACCCGTTCAAATCCGCCGCCGAGATGCTGGAGATGGCCCGCGACAGCGGCAAGACCATCGCCGAGATGAAGCGCGCCAACGAACTGGTCTTCCGCAGTCCGGCGGAACTCGACGCCGGGATCAGGCGGCTGTGGGAGGTGATGGACGCCTGCATCACCCGCGGGCTGGCGGCCGAGGGCACCCTGCCCGGCGGGCTGAAGGTGCGGCGTCGAGCCCGCGCCATCCACGAGGCGCTGCTGGCTGAGCGCGGGATGAACCTCAACGCGCCGCACACGATCAACGACTGGATCAGCACCTATGCCATGGCGGTGAACGAGGAGAACGCCGCCGGCGGCCAGGTGGTGACCGCGCCGACCAACGGCGCGGCGGGCGTGCTGCCCGCCACCGTCCGCTACTGGCTCGACCATGTGCCCGGCGCCACCACGGCCCGCCTGCCCGACCTCTTCCTGACCGCCGCCGCCATCGGCGGGCTGGTCAAGCACAACGCCTCGATCTCCGGCGCCGAGGCCGGCTGCCAGGCCGAGGTCGGCTCGGCCGCCGCCATGGCCGCGGCGGGGCTGACCGCGGTTCTGGGCGGCACGCCCGAGCAGATCGAAAACGCCGCCGAGATCGCGCTGGAGCATCACCTCGGCATGACCTGCGACCCGGTGAAGGGCCTGGTCCAGGTCCCCTGCATCGAGCGCAACGGCCTGGGCGCGATCAAGGCGGTCTCGGCCGCCTCGCTGGCGATGCGCGGCAACGGCTCGCATTTCGTGCCGCTCGACGCCTGCATCGAGACCATGCGCCAGACCGGGCGCGACATGCACGAGCATTACAAGGAAACCGCGCTCGGCGGGCTGGCGGTCAACGTGCCCAATTGCTGACCCCTTCTTCTTGGCCCAAATACTCATCTGCCGACCGGTGCGGGGCGCGGTGACCTCGGGGCGGTGGTTGCCGCCCGCCCCGCGCGCCCCTAACCTGCCGCCATGCGCCCCGACCGCCCCGTTCCCGGCATCGCGCTGATGCTGCTGTTCTGCCTGCTCGCGCCGCTGGCCGATGCCATGGCCAAGCTGATCGGAGACCGTATCGCGCTGCTCAGCCTGGTCACCCTGCGCTTCGCCGCGCAGGTGGCGCTCCTGCTGCCCATCGTCTGGGCCACCGGGCGCGGCCTGCGCCTGCCCGCCCGAGGCTGGCGGCTGAGCCTGATCCGCACATTGCTGCATATCGCCGGCATCGCGCTGATGTTCCTCGCCCTGCGCCACCTGCCCCTGGCCGAGGCCATCGCCATCGCCTATGTCATGCCGTTCCTTCTGCTGCTGCTGGGCCGGCTGGTGCTGGACGAGGAGGTGGGACTCCGCCGCCTCGCCGCCTGCGCGGTGGGCTTCGCCGGCACGCTGATGGTGGTGCAGCCGAACTTCGCCGCGGTCGGCGCGCCGGCGCTGCTGCCGCTGGCGGTCGCGGTGGTCTTCGCGCTGTTCATGCTGGTCACGCGGCAATTGGCGCCCCTGGCCGACCCGATCGAGCTGCAGGCGCTGAACGGGCTGATCGCGCTGTCCCTGCTGCTGCCGGCCGTGGCGCTGGTGACGGCGCTCGACGCCGCGCCCGCCCTGCCGGCGCCGTCCGAGGGGCGGCTCTGGGCGCTTATGGCCGCGCTGGGGCTCCTCGGCACGCTGGCGCATCTGGTGATGACCTGGGCGCTGCGCTTCGCGCCCTCGGCCACGCTGGCGCCGGTGCAATACCTGGAAATCCCCTTCGCCACGCTGATCGGGCTGGCGGTGTTCGGCGATTTCCCCAACGCGCTGGCGCTGGCCGGCATCGCGGTCACCATGAGCGCCGGGCTCTACATCGTGCTGCGCGAGCGCGCCCTCAGCAAAGCGCGCTGATCGCCGCGCCGAGGCCCGCGCGCGGCACGATCACCAGCATCAGAGGCGCCGCCATCGACAGTTCGACCACCCCGCCCTCGACCCGGTTGGAGGTGCCGATGCGCCCGCCCGGCAGAAAATCGATGCCCCTGATCGGCCATTTCAGCCCGCGGCTTTCGCCCCTGACCGGCCCCATCGGGAACAGCGAAAGGCGGCTGCCCGGCTCCAGTTCGATGCGCAGCTCCGGCGGGCAGAGAAAGACGATGTCGCTGCCCCCGATCAGGATGCAGCGGCGGCCGGGAGCGCGGGTGAGCCCGGCCAGCGCGGCCAGCTTGTGATCCAGCCGGGCGCCCAGAAACCCCACCCCCAGCAGCAGCGGCGCCTCGACCAGACGCAGGCATTTGTCGAAATCGGTGGTTTCCTGCTCAGCGATCGGGTGCAGCCGCGCGGCCGGGATCACCCGGCGCGCCTCCTCGCTCAGCGAATCGAAATCCCCGATCACCGCCTCCGGCATCAGCCCCTCGGCCAGCGCCCGGTCGGCGCCGCCGTCGGCCGCCACCAGAAGCGGCGCGTGCGACAGCGCCACCTCCAGATCGCCCGGATCCATCGCGCCCCCGCCGAGGAGGGTAACCATCTCGTTTGTCTGAACAATCAACGAAGTCATGCCGGGATTACTGCGCCATTCCGCAACAGACCACAATGCGGCCCATTTTATATCCCCCAAATATCCCAGTTTTGTTCAATTTGGCGAAGGGCTGTATGATATCACCGCTGTTGCTGGACTGGGGAGAAAGCGAGCAGGCATATGGTTGGTGCGAGTAAAATACTCACCGTTTCTTACGGGACTTTCTCTTGCACTCTTGAGGGATTTGACGATTCGTTCGGAACGATGAAGGCGATCGCGGAATATTTCCGCAACCTGGCCGCGGATGACCGGTATTTCGGAGCCGAGCCGCCCACGCCCGACGCGGAGATGCTGCAACGCATCGCCGAACGCGAAATCCGCAAGCGTGTCGAAGCACATATCGGGGAGGAAGGGATCGTTCTGCGCGCCGCCGGCGCCCAGGCCGGGCTGCCGCCGGCCGCCGCGCCCGCCCCGGCCGAGCCCGCGAGCGAACCGCCAGCGGCCGCGGTCGAACCCGCCGGGGCCCCTGCGGCCGAGGCTCCGCTCCCGCCCGCCGGGACGGCCGAGACCGAATCGGTCGCCGCCAAGCTTGCCCGCATCCGCGCCGTGGTCGATCACGCCCGCGCCGCGCCCCCGGCCCTCCATGCCGGCTACGCCGAGGACGAAGAGGCCGAGACGGAGGTCTATGACAGCGCGGTCGCGCTGCCCGAGACGGAGGCGGAGGACGAAGCCGCCGCGTTCGAGGCGCAGCCCGCCGAAGAGGACGTCACCGAAGAGACGTTCGCGGAGGACGAGGAAGCGGTGGATGACACCCCGATCCTGACCTCCATCTCGCGCAAGCTGCGCGCGGCGCCGGAACCGGCCGCGCCGGTCGGGGAAGCCGCCGAGGACGAGGACGAATTCGAAGCCTATGAAGCCTATGGCGAAGAGGAGGCCGCGCTCGAGGAGAGCGCGGAGGACGATATCCTCGCCGGGGCGGCCCCCGACGCGACGATGGAAGAAGCAACCTTCGACGCGACCCTGCGCCTCGAGGAAGAGGCAGAACTGACCGTCTCGGTCAGCGAAGAGCAGCCGGAGGCGGCGTGGGACGAGGCCGAGGAGGAAGCCGCCGCAGAAGAGCCCGAAACCCGCGCTCAGGCGCCGGAGGACGAGGCCGCCGAAACCGCTGCCAAGGTTGGCGAAGAAGACCGCTTCGGCGAGAAATTCGGCGCGCGCGCGACCGCCCCCGAGGTCGCGCAGGACGCCGCCTCGCGGGCCCGCGCCCGGGTGCTCAGGATCAAGCGCGCCGATCTCGAAGGCGGCCCGGCCGCCGTTCCGGCCGAGGCGGCCGAACCGGCGCAACCGGCGAGCGACCTGTCGCCCGAGGACGAGGCCGACCTGATGGCCGAACTGGCCGAGGTCGAGCGCGAAGCCGAGCGCGCCGGCCGCCGCCAGGGTCGCGCCCGGCTGCAATCCTCGGATCTGGAGGAGGAGGAAACCGCCGTCTCCCGGTTGATCGCCACCACCAACACCAAGCTCGAGGGCCCGGAACACCGCCGCCGCCGCACCGCCATCGCCCATCTCAAGGCCGCGGTGGCCGCCACCGTGGCCGAGCGGCGCCTGTCGCGCGGGCGTGACGAACAGGCCGAGGAGGCCGCCGAGATGGCGCCCTACCGACAGGACCTGGCCAAGGTGGTGCGCCCGCGCCGCCCCGAGCGGCGCGGCAATGAGGAGGGCCAGAAAATGGCCCCCCTGATGCTGGTCTCGGAGCAGCGCATCGACCGGCCCACCGCCGCCCCCTCGGCGCCGGTCCGCCCGCAGCGCGTGGCGCGCGGCAACCTGGCGCTGCAGGCCCATGACGAGGAGGAGGCCGAGGCCGAAGGCGAAATCGCGCTCCGCGCCGCCGGCAGCTTTGCCGATTATGCCGAGGAACGCGGCGCGCGTGGCCTGTCCGAGTTGCTGGAAGCCGCCGGCGCCTACCTGTCCGAGGTCGAGGGGCTGGACAGCTTCTCCCGGCCGCAGGCGATGCGGCTGGTGGACGCGACCAGCGAGGCGGATATCTCGCGCGAGGACCGGCTGCGCGCCTTCGGCCGGCTGCTGCGCGAGGGCAAGTTCGAGCGGATCAAGCGCGGCCAGTTCACGATCTCGAACGCCTCCCGCTTCCACTCCGGCCGGCGCGCATAACCGCAGCGGGCCCTGCGCCCGCGGACCACAAGGAAAAAGGCGAAGGCCCCGGGCCTTCGCCTTTTTCTATTCCTTCGGCTCGTCCGCGCCCGGATCGGGCTGGCCGATGCCGCGGAAGACGAAGCGGAACGGCACCGCCCAGAGAAAGCCGAGGCCCACATAGACCGCCAGTTCCAGCAGGAAGGGCGGCCGCCCCAGCCAGTTCACCACCGTCACCGCGGTGACGATATAGGCCGGCAGACCGACCAGCAGGATGGCCAGCGACCAGCGCCGGCGGGCCTTGTAGGAGAGCCGCATCAGTCTGCGAACGGGTCGGTGACGAGGATGGTGTCCTCGCGCTCGGGCGAGGTGGACAGCAGCGCCACCGGGCACTCGATCAGCTCCTCGACGCGGCGCACATACTTGATCGCGTTGGCGGGCAGATCGGCCCAGCTGCGCGCGCCCTCGGTCGATTCCGACCAGCCCGGCATCTCTTCGTAGACCGGCACGCAGCGCTCCTGCTGGTCGGTGGCGGTGGGCAGGTAGTCCAGCCGCACACCGTCGAGCTCATAGCCCACGCAGATCTTCAGCGTGTCGAACCCGTCCAGCACGTCGAGCTTGGTCAGCGCGATGCCGTTCACGCCGCTGGTCGCGCAGGTCTGGCGCACCAGGCAGGCGTCAAACCAGCCGCAGCGGCGCTTGCGCCCGGTGGTGGTGCCGAATTCATGGCCGCGCTCGCCCAGGCGCTGACCGTCCGCGTCGTGCAGCTCGGTCGGGAAGGGCCCCTCGCCGACGCGGGTGGTGTAGGCCTTGACGATGCCGAGCACGAAGTCGATCGAGCCCGGCCCGATCCCGGTGCCGGTCGCCGCCTGCCCGGCGATCACGTTCGAGGAGGTGACGAAGGGATAGGTGCCGAAATCGATGTCCAGCAGCGCGCCCTGCGCGCCCTCGAAGAGGATGCGCTTGCCGGCCTTGCGCTTCTCATTCATCACCTTCCAGACGGGGGCGGCGTATTGCAGGATCTCGGGCGCGATCTCGCGCAGCTGGGCGAGCAGCGCGTCGCGGTCGATCGCCTCCAGCCCCAGGCCGGCGCGCAGCGCGTTGTGGTGGATCAGGGCGCGATCGACCCGCAACTCCAGCGTGGCGCCGTCGGCGAGGTCGGCCACCCGGATCACGCGCCGGCCCACCTTGTCCTCGTAGGCCGGGCCGATGCCGCGGCCGGTGGTGCCGATCTTGGCCACCGAGGTCTGGCTTTCGCGGGCGCGGTCGAGCTCCCCGTGGAAGGGCAGGATCAGCGGCGTGTTCTCGGCGATCATCAGCGTCTCGGGGGTGATCTCCACCCCCTGGCCGCGGATCGTCTCGATCTCCTTCACCAGGTGCCAGGGATCGAGCACCACGCCGTTGCCGATCACGCTGAGCTTGCCGCCACGCACCACGCCCGAGGGCAGCGCGTGCAGCTTGTAGACCTGGCCGTCGATGACCAGCGTGTGGCCGGCGTTATGACCGCCCTGGAAACGCGCGATCACATCGGCGCGCTCCGACAGCCAGTCCACGATCTTGCCTTTTCCCTCGTCGCCCCACTGGGCGCCGACCACCACAACATTGGCCATAGTGTTTCCTTGCCTTGCTGCAAAAACCCGCGCCGGTATAGCCCCCTGCGCGCGCCGCGGAAACCACAATTTCACGGGAAGGCTGGACAGGACAGCCGCAATCCGGCACCACATGCCCGCAAAACCGGGACATTGTGACAATGAGTATTTTTCTGCGATGGTTCATCGCCTTTGCCCTGCTGGCGGCCACGTTCAACCCCACCCAGTGGAATTACTTGCGCTGGGTGCAGACCGCCTATCGCGACCAGTTGCCACTGTCGGTGCTGCTGGGGCTGATCCTGCTGGTGGGCTACATCATCTACCTGCGCGCCACGCTGCGCTCCATCGGCGGATTCGGCATGGCCCTCGTCGCCGCGATCATCGGGGCGCTGATCTGGGTGCTGACCGATTACGGGCTGCTGACGCTCGACGATCCGGACCAGACGCTGTGGCTGGGGCTGTTTGCCATGTCTGTGGTGCTGGGCACCGGGCTGAGCTGGAGCCTGGTGCGCCGCCGCCTGTCGGGCCAGGTCGATGTCGACGACATAGACGAGGACCGCTGAGCGGCCTGCGGCACCCGCCGGCCCGCGAAGCGCGCACAGGGTCTTGCGCGGGCCGGGCCGAGGCTTTAGGTACCCTCCTGTCACATTCGAAGGTCCGAGCTGCATGGAAAACGTCATCCTCATCGTCCACCTGATCCTCGCGCTCTGCCTCATCGGTGTCGTGCTGCTGCAACGCTCCGAGGGCGGCGGGCTCGGCATGGGCTCGGGCGGCGGCGGCGTGATGACCGGACGCCAGGCGGCCTCGGCGCTCGGCAAGCTGACCTGGATCTTCGCGGCGGCCTTCATCGCGACCTCGATCCTGATGACGGTAATCGCGGCAAAGAACTCGGCCGGCGGCTCGGTCGTGGACCGGCTGGGCACCGCGCCCGCGGCCCGGGAGGAAACCGTGCCGTCCCTGCCCGGCGGCGACAGCCTGCTGCCGCCGACCTCTGGCGACGCGCCGCTCGCGCCGCCGCGGGCCGACTGAACCTGACCACTAAACGTAGATTCGGGCGGTTCGGCCGCCCCAGCATCTTGCGGTCTGGTTGCGGTGCGGCTGCGAATCCGTTATAGCTTAAACCCCGTGATGCTGCGGCCTTGAGAGGCCCGAATCGGCCATTGACTGACACGAGAAATCACGGGGGATGCCTGCCACATGGCGCGCTTCATTTTCATTACTGGCGGTGTTGTTTCTTCACTTGGCAAGGGGCTTGCCTCGGCGGCTCTGGGCTCCCTTCTGCAGGCGCGCGGCTTCACCGTGCGGCTGCGAAAACTCGATCCTTACCTGAACGTCGATCCCGGCACGATGAGCCCGTTCGAGCATGGCGAGGTGTTCGTCACCGATGACGGCGCCGAGACCGATCTCGACCTCGGTCATTATGAGCGCTTCACCGGCGTCGCGGCGCGCGCGACCGACTCGGTCAGTTCGGGGCGGATCTATTCCAACGTGCTGGAGAAGGAGCGCCGCGGCGACTACCTCGGCAAGACGATCCAGGTGATCCCCCACGTCACCAACGAAATCAAGGACTTCATCCGCATCGGCGAGGATGAGGTCGATTTCATGCTCTGCGAGATCGGCGGCACCGTCGGCGACATCGAGGGGCTGCCCTTCTTCGAGGCGATCCGCCAGTTCGCCCAGGAAAAGCCGCGCGGCGAGTGCATCTTCATGCATCTCACCCTGCTGCCCTACATCAAGGCCTCGGGCGAGCTGAAGACCAAGCCGACCCAGCACTCGGTGAAGGAGCTGCGCTCCATCGGCCTGGCGCCCGACATCCTGGTCTGCCGCTCGGAAATGCCGATCCCGCAGAAGGAGCGCGACAAGCTGGCGCTGTTCTGCAACGTGCGACCCGAGGCGGTGATCGCCGCGCAGGACCTGAACTCGATCTACGAGGCGCCGCTGGCCTATCACCGCGAGGGGATGGACCAGGCCGTCCTCGACGCCTTCGGCATCTCGCCCGCGCCCAAGCCCGACCTGTCCCGCTGGGAGGACGTGTCGGACCGCATCTTCAACGCCGAGGGCGAAGTGAAGGTGGCCATCGTCGGCAAATACACCCAGCTGGAAGACGCCTACAAGTCGATCGCCGAGGCGCTGACCCACGGCGGCATGGCCAACCGGGTCAAGGTGAATGTCGAATGGGTGGACGCCGAGATCTTCGATTCCGAGGATGCCGCGCCCTATCTGGAGGGTTTCCACGCGATCCTGGTGCCCGGCGGCTTCGGCGAGCGCGGCACCGAGGGCAAGATCAAGGCGGCCGAGTTCGCCCGCACCCGCAAGATCCCCTATCTGGGCATCTGCCTGGGCATGCAGATGGCGGTGATCGAGGCCGCCCGCAACGTCGCCAACCTGGCCGACGCGGGCTCCGAGGAATTCGACCACGAGGCCGGGAAAAAGCGGTTCACGCCCGTCGTCTATCACCTCAAGGAATGGGTGCAGGGCAACGCCACCGTCACCCGCCGCGTCGAGGACGCCAAGGGCGGCACGATGCGGCTGGGCAGCTACACCGCGCATCTGAAAGAGGGCTCCAAGGTCGCCGGGATCTACGGCGCATCGGTGATCGAGGAGCGCCACCGCCACCGCTACGAGGTGGACATCAAGTATCGCGACAAGCTCGAGGACAAGGGGCTGATCTTCTCCGGCATGTCGCCGGACGGCCGCCTGCCCGAGATCGTGGAATGGGCCGATCACCCGTGGTTCATCGGCGTGCAATTCCACCCCGAGCTGAAATCCAAGCCCTTCGCGCCGCATCCGCTGTTCGCCGATTTCGTGCGCGCCGCGGTGGAAACCTCGCGGCTGGTGTGATGCGGGCGGCGCTGGTCGCGCTGCTCTTCTGCGCCCCGGCCGCCGCGGCCGGGATCGCCCCCGCCCCCTATGACGAGATCGCGGCCCTGACCCTGGGCCGCGCCGATTTCGACCTGCTGCCGCAGCGGCCCGAGCCGGGGCATAATTTCGACCACGGCCTCGCCTTTGCCGGCGGCCGCATCGGCGAGCGCTTCGCCGGCCAGCGGCTGGAGGTGATCGAGCAGGCGCCAGGCCTGCCGCACGACCGCGCCGCGGGAACGCCCGAGGCGCCGCTGGCGCTGGTCCCCGGCGCGCCGGGGCAAGGACTGTCAGTCTCCTTCCACCGCGCCTTCGGCTCCAACGCCCTCTACCCTCTCGGCCCGAGGGGCTTTCCGTTGGCCGAGGCGCGCGGCGAGGGATCGGCCGCCTTTCTCTTCGCCGAAGACAGCTGCGCCGTCGCCCTGCGCCTGCATACCGAGTATCTCGACGATCTGGGCACCAACGCCGGTCACCGGGGCGAGGTGAGCTTCACCTTCTACGACCGCGATGGGCGGGTTCTGGGCCGCGCCCTGCGCAGCGTCCCCGGCGGGATCTCGGAGCACGGCTTCCAGACCGAGGACGGCGCGGCGCGCATCGCGGGGGTATTGGTTGAAAACCTCGACCCCGGCGGGGTAGCACTGGACGATATCCGCTTCGGCTGCATCCCGCGGCTGGGATAGACGCAAGGAGAGATCACATGCCCAAGGGATACTGGGTCGCCCATGTCGATGTGCGCGACCCCGAGGTTTACGAGACATACAAGGCCGCCAATGCCGAGCCCTTCGCCAGATACGGCGCGCGGTTCCTGGTGCGCGGCGGCCCGGGCGAGACCCGCGAGGGCGCGGTCAAATCCCGCACCGTGGTGATCGAGTTCCCTTCCTACGCCGACGCGGTGGCCTGCTACGACAGCCCCGAATACCAGGCGGCCAAGGCGCTGCGCGATCCGGTGTCCGAGGGCGATCTGGTGATCGTCGAGGGCTATGACGGCTGAGGCTTGATGCCTCCGTCTGATCGGCGCATATGAAGTTCCATGCTTGGTGATATCCTCAAACGGCTGATCCAGCCCGAGCCCGCCCCGCTCTCCGATCCAGACGCCCGGCTTGCGCTGGGCGCGCTTCTGGTGCGCATCGCCCATTCCGACAGCGAATATACCCACGAGGAGGCCGCGCGGATCGAGCGCATCCTGGCCGCCCGCTACGGCCTCGCGCCCGCGGCGGCGGTCGCGCTGCGCCACCAGGCCGAGGAACTGGAACGCGAGGCGCCCGACACCGTGCGCTTCACCCGCGCGATCAAGGACGCGGTGCCCTACGAGGACCGCGAGGCGGTGGTCGAGGCGCTGTGGGAGGTGGTTCTGGCCGACGGCATCCGCGACCACGAGGAGGACGCCATGCTGCGGCTGTTGGCGAACCTCCTGGGCATCAACGACCGCGACAGCAACATCGCCCGCCAGCGGGTCGAGGCGCGGCGCGGCTGACGCCCGCGCGCCCCGGCGCCGACGCGAGAACCGGCATGCCCAAGGGTTGAGCGCCGGCCCGCGACCCGCCTCATGCGCGTGCGAATCGCTAAGCTGACGCGCCGTCACCCCCCACTGCACCGTTGCATTCTAGGGCGTTTTGCCCCCTATTCTCCCGTCGAAACAACAAAACGGCCCCTGTCGCGTGACCCAGGCAAACCCACCCGTTCTCGAGATCCGCAACCTCCACAAGAGCTACGGCGAACTGGAGGTTCTCAAGGGCGTGGACATCACCGCGCGCAAGGGCGACGTGGTCTCGCTCATCGGCTCGTCGGGGTCTGGCAAGTCCACGCTGCTGCGCTGCGCCAACCTGCTGGAGGACAGCCAGCAGGGCGAGATCCTGTTCGAGGGAGAGCCGGTCAAATGGCGCGGCGAGGGGCTGCACCGCCACCCCGCCGACCGCAGGCAGATCATCCGCATCCGCACCAACCTGTCGATGGTGTTCCAGCAGTTCAACCTGTGGTCCCACATGACCATCCTGCAAAACGTGATGGAGGCGCCGCTGACCGTGCTGGGCGAGGAGCGCGGCGCTGTCGAAGAGCGCGCCCGCGCGCTGCTGGCCAAGGTCGGCATCGGCGACAAGTGCGACGTCTTCCCCGCGCAGCTGTCGGGCGGCCAGCAGCAGCGCGCCGCCATCGCGCGCGCGCTGTGCATGCAGCCCCGCGCGCTGCTGTTCGACGAGCCGACCTCGGCGCTCGACCCCGAGCTGCAGCAGGAGGTGGTCAAGGTCATCAAGGATCTCGCCCGCGAGGACCGCACCATGATCCTGGTCACGCACGACATGCGGCTGGCGGCGGATGTCTCGGACCATGTGGTGTTCCTTCACCAGGGCCGGATCGAGGAGGAAGGCCCGCCCGAGGCGCTGTTCGGACACCCGAAGAGCGAACGGCTGAAACAATTCTTGAGCGCAACAGTCGCGGCGTGAACAAGCCGCGCGTTTCAACGACGGGAGTAACGACATGAAGAAACTGGTTCTGACCACCGCCGCGCTGGCGCTGTCGGCGGGCATGGCCCTGGCCGACACCATCCGCATGGGCACCGAGGGCGCCTACCCTCCGTATAACTTCATCAACGACAACGGCCAGGTCGACGGCTTCGAGCGCGAGTTGGGCGACGAGCTGTGCAAGCGCGCCGGTCTGACCTGCGAATGGGTCACCAACGAGTGGGATTCGATCATCCCCAACCTGGTGTCGGGCAACTACGACACCATCATCGCGGGGATGAGCATCACCGCGGAGCGCGACGAGGTGATCGACTTCACCCAGAACTATTTCCCGCCTGATCCGTCGGTCTATGTCGCGACCACCGCGGACGTGGACGTGGCCAGCGCCGTCGTGGCGGCCCAGACCGGCACCATCCAGGCCAGCCATGTGGCAGCCTCGGGCGCGACGCTTGTGGAATTCGCCACCCCCGACGAGACCATCGCCGCCGTGAAGAACGGCGAGGTGGACGCGGTGCTGGCCGACAAGGGGTTCCTTGAGCCCATCGTGGCGGAATCGGGCGGCGCGCTGGTGATGATCAGCGACGACGTGATGCTGGGCGACGGCATCGGCATGGGCCTGCGCGAATCCGACACCGAGCTGAAGGCCAAGTTCGACGCCGCGATCGGCGAGATGAAGGCCGACGGCTCGCTCAACGCGCTGATCGCCAAGTGGTTCGACGGCATGGACGCCGGTTTCTGATCCGACAACGAAAGGCGCAGGGCCGGCGACGGCCCTGCTGCATCCGCGATGTTTTCCTACTGTGCCGATCCTTCCACGCTTGACGGGTTCAGCTGGCTGGCCTGCTATCTGACCAATGGCAAGCACATGGCCTTCTGGGCCTCGTTCGGCACGGTCATGGTGCTGTTGCTGATCACCGCGCCCGCGGCGCTGGTCTTCGGTTTCGGCGGCGCGATGGCGGCGCGGTCGCACATCGCGCCGCTGCGCTGGCTCGGCAAGGGCTATACCGCGATGGTGCGCGGCATCCCCGACATCGCCTTCTTCCTCTTCGTGCCCATCGCGCTGGACCAGGGGATCGAGTGGCTGCGCCACAAGGCCAAATGCCCCGACTGGGAAGAGCCGATCCGCCAGGGTAGCGATTTCGTGGTCTGCGCCGCGGCCAAGCTGCCGCTGTCGTCCAGCCCGCAATGGGTGCACGAAACCTATGGCTTCTTCCTAGCCGTGCTGGCCTTCGCCATCGTGTTCGGCGCCTTTTCGGCGAACGTGCTTTTCGGCGCCATGCGCGCCGTGCCCCACGCCCAGATGGAGACCGCCCAGGCCTATGGCATGACCGACCGGCAGGCGTTCTGGCGCATCCTGGTGCCGCAGATGTGGATTTACGCCCTGCCGGGGCTCGGCAACCTGTGGATGATCCTGATCAAGGCCACGCCGCTGCTGTTCCTTCTGGGCGTCGAGGACATCGTTTACTGGGCGCGCGAGCTGGGCGGGGCCAAGACCTCGATCTACGCCTATCCGCATCCCGACTGGCGGCTTTACTATTTCCTCGGGCTGCTGGTGTTCTACCTCGGGCTGACACGGGTCTCCGAAGTGGCGCTGGACCGGCTGAGCCGGCGGCTCAGCCACGGCCAGGCCACAATGGCCGGCGAAGCCCAGAGAAAGGCCGCCGCATGAGCTGCCTGCAGACCATCCAGGATTACGCGCTGCGCTCGGTGGGCATCGGCGAGCGGCTGCTGCCGCGCAGCGACTTCACGCTGTGCGAGCAGGTCACGCTGATCGGCTCGGGCCTGATCTGGAACATCTATTTCGGCGCGCTGGCGCTGAGCTTCGGCTTTTTCCTGGCCACGGGCGTCGCGCTGGCCAAGAACAGCCATTACCGGGCGATCCGCAAACCGGCCGAGTGGTTCATCTTCGTCTTCCGCGGCTCGCCGCTGTTCATCCAGTTCTTCCTGGCCTACGAGGCCTTCGTGCTGCTGCCGAAATCGGGGCTGGAGATCAACCTGCTCTTCACCCAGATCACCGCGCAGACCGGCTGGCTGACCAAGGCCTGGGCGGGGGCGCTGATCGTGCTGTTCCTCAACACCGCCGCCTATTCCGGCGAGATCTTCTACGGCGCGCTGCGCTCGGTGCCCAAGGGCGATCTGGAGGCGGCCGACGCCTTCGGCATGACCGGATGGACGAAATTCCGCCGCGTGGTCTGGCCGACCATGCTGCGGCTGGCGTGGCCGGCCTACACGAACGAGGCGATCTTCCTCTTCCATGCCACGACGCTGGTCTATTTCTCCGGCTTCCCGGCGTGGAAGCAGAAGGGCGACGCGCTCTATTACGCCAGCTATTTCGCCGACAAGACCTTCAACCCGTTCATCCCCTACCCGATCGTGGCGGGCTATTTCATCCTGCTGACGCTCGTCATCATCGGGCTGTTCGGGCTGGTCAACCGGCGCCTCAACCGCCACCTGCCGGCGCAACAGCGCCCGCGCCGCCCGCGGATGCAACTCCTGCGCTAGCCCCCCTTGCCCGCCCCAAGCGGCAGGTCTAGGCTCCGCGCATCACAGCAACAAGACGAGCACCTCATGCGGATCGGAATCCTGCAAACTGGCCACGCGCCCGAACCCGTCCAGGACGAACTTGGCGAATATTCCGACATGTTCGAACGGCTTCTGGCCGGGCGGGGCTTCAGCTTTGCCCGTTACGATGTCGTGGACATGGAATTCCCCGACAGCGTGCGCGCGGCCGATGGCTGGCTGATCACCGGATCGAAGCACGGCGCCTACGAGGATCTGCCCTTCATCGCGCCGCTGGAGGCGTTCATCCGCGAGGCCTACGCAGCGCATGTGCCGATCGTGGGCATCTGCTTTGGCCACCAGGTCATCGCGCAGGCCCTCGGCGGCAAGGTCGAGAAATTCGCCGGCGGCTGGGCGGTCGGGCCCACCACCTACCGCATGGGCGAGCGGGAGCTGTCGCTGAACGCCTGGCACCAGGATCAGGTCACGGAACTGCCCGAGGGGGCGCAGGTCATCGGCGGGAACGATTTCTGCCGCAACGCGGCGCTGGCCTACGACGACCGCATCCTCTCGGTCCAGCCGCATCCCGAATTCACCGCCCGCATGATGCAGTTGCTGATCGAGCAGCGCGGCCGCGGCGTGGTGCCCGACGATCTGCTCGACTCGGCGCTGACGAAGCTTGAGGCGCCCAGCGACAGTGCCGCGCTGGCCGAGCAGATCGGCGCGTTCTTCAACAAGCCCCGCGGGTGACCCCATGACCGACTGGATGGACAAGCTGCCCGAGGCGGCGCTGGAGTTCCTCGCCGGGCGCAAGCCCGATGAGGTGGAATGCGTGGTCTCCGACCTGGCCGGCGTGGCCCGCGGCAAGGCGATGCCGGCCTCGAAATTCGCCCGCCAGACGCATTTCTACCTGCCCAACTCGATCTTCCTGCAGACCATCACCGGCGACTGGACGACCATGGAGGGCGAGGCCTTCACCGAGCCGGACATGGTGCTGACCCCGGATTTCGACACCGCCTCGGCCGCGCCCTGGACGGCCGACCTGACCCTGCAGGTGATCCACGACATCAACGACCAGGACGGCAACCCTGTCCCCACCGCGCCGCGCAACGTGCTCAAACGCGTGGTCGAGCTTTACAACGAGAAGGGCTGGGAGCCGATCGTCGCCCCGGAGATGGAATTCTACCTGGTGGCGCGCAACCTCGACCCCGCCCACCCCATCGTGCCGCCGATGGGCCGCACCGGCCGGCGCGCGGCGGCGCGGCAGGCCTATTCCATGTCCGCAATCGACGAGCACGGGCCGGTGATCGACGACATCTACGATTTCGCCGAGGCGCAGGGGATCGAGATCGACGGCATCCTGCAGGAAGGCGGCGCCGGGCAGATCGAGTTGAACATGCGCCACGGCGACCCGGTGCGCCTGGCCGACGAGATCTTCTATTTCAAGCGGCTGATCCGCGAGGCGGCGCTGCGCAACGACTGCTACGCCACGTTCATGGCGAAACCGATCGAGGACGAGCCCGGCTCGGCCATGCATATCCACCACTCGGTGGTGGACCGGGAGACCGGCCAGAACATCTTTTCCGAGGCCGACGGGACGGAAAGCCCGGCCTTCATGCATTTCATCGCCGGGTTGCAGACCCACATGCCCTCGGCGATCGCGCTGATGGCGCCCTATGTGAACTCCTACCGCCGCTACGTTCCCGACCACGCCGCGCCCATCAACCTGGAATGGGGCCGCGACAACCGCACCACCGGCCTGCGCGTGCCGGTCTCGGGCCCCGAGGCGCGGCGGGTGGAAAACCGGCTGGCGGGAATGGACTGCAACCCCTATCTGGGCATCGCGGCCTCGCTCGCCTGCGGCTATCTCGGCCTGATGGAGGCGAAACATCCCAAGGAGCAATATACCGGAAACGCCTACCAGCTGGACACCAACATCCCGCGCGGCGTTCTGGAGGCGCTGGACCTGTTCCGCGAGGCCCGCGACCTGCACTGCGTCCTGGGGCGGGAGTTCTCCCGCACCTATGCCGCGGTCAAGGAACTGGAATATACCGAATTCCTGCAGGTCATCAGCCCCTGGGAGCGCGAGCACCTGCTGCTGAATGTCTGAAATGCAACGCTGACGCGGCCTCCGCGCGCGCCCGGCCAGAAAGGGTTTGGCCGGGCATTGGGCTTCGCTTACAGTTTTTCTGAAACAGACGTTCAGAAAAGGTGAAGAAATGACCCTTGGCCCCAATGTCTACGACGCCGAGCCGATCCCCGAGGCCGCCCGGGCCGAGATCGAGCGCCTGCTGCAATCGGGCGATCTGTTCCGCTACACAGCGCCGGAGGATGCGCCGGTGGCTCTGCTGGAGGCCGAGTTCGCCGAGATGATGGGGGCGAAATACGCCCTCGCCGTGTCCTCCTGCTCGGCCGCGCTGTTCCTGTCGCTCAAGGCGCTGGACCTGCCGCGGGACGCGAAGGTTCTGATCCCAGCCTTCACCTTCGGCGCGGTTCCCTCGGCGGTGGTTCATGCCGACTGCCGGCCGGTGCTGGTCGAGGTCGGCGCAAATTACCGCATCGACATGGCCGATTTCGCGGCCAAGCTGACCGACGACATCGGCGCCGTCCTGATCAGCCACATGCGCGGCCACACCTCGGACATGGACGCGATCATGGCGCTCGCCGATCGGCGCGGCGTGCCGGTGATCGAGGACGCCGCGCATTCGCTGGGCACGCTGTGGCACGGGCGCAAGATCGGCACGATCGGGCGGATCGGCTGCTTCTCCTTCCAGTCCTACAAGCTGATGAACGCCGGCGAAGGCGGCGTCCTGATCACCGACGATGCCGAGCTGATCGCGCGCGCGGTGATCATGTCGGGCGCCTATGAGCACAACTGGAAGAAGCACAAGGGCCCGCGCGGCGAGAATTCGACCGCACTGGCCGACGCCTTCGCGAAATGGCAGAACCGGCTGCCGCTCTACAACACGCGGCTGTCGAACCTGTCGGCGGCGATCCTGCGGCCGCAGCTGGCCGAGGTGCCGCGGCGCGTGCGCGACGGCCGCGCCAACCACGATTATGTGGCCGGGCGGCTGAACGCATCGCCCTGGCTGGAGGTGCCGGAGGCGCTTCCCCCCGAGACCCGGGCACCGGATTCGATCCAGTTCAACCTCCTGGGGTTCGACGGCGACGACGAGGCACGCGCCTATCAGGAGGCGGCCAAGGCGCGCGGCGTGTCGGTGCAGGTCTTCGGCCTGAGCGCGGACAACGCGCGCGCCTTCTGGAACTGGGAATTCATCGGCGCGCAGCCCGATCTGCCGCGGACCCGGGCCATGCTGATGCGCGCCTGCGACACCCGCCTGCCGGCGCGGCTGACGCGCGCGGAGCTGGATTTCATCGCCGCCGCGCTGATCGGCGCGGCCGAGGACGTGAAGGGCGCGGCCCGGGCCTACGGCACCTGAGCCGCGCCCGTCCGGCGGCGGCGCGCCGCTGGCGATCGCGGGATTTGAGTATTTGAGCCAAGAAGAAGGTCAGAGGACCTTCAGTTCCGCGGCCAGCCAGGGCATCTGGGCGGTGGCGGGGCTGACGATCATTTCCTGCAGCAGCGGGCGCAGCCGGCCGGCCACCCTTGCCGGCATGTCCTGCAGCGCGCCCCGGCGCGCGTTGAGCGAGATCCGGCGGCGCAGCGGCGCGCAGGGCAAGGGCATGAGCTCGGCCCGGTCGCGGAAGCGCTGCGCGCGCAGGTAGCCCAGCGGCGTCAGGATCGTCCAGCCGGCGCCGCCGGCCACCATCGCCATGATCGCGTGATAGCTGTCGAGTTCGAAGCGGCGGGCGAGCGTCAGGTTCTGCAGCGCCAGATGGGCGGCGATCTGGCGGCCCATGTGGTGGCGCTGGGTATACTGGATCAGCGGCAGCGCCTGGAGCTGGGCCAGCACGTCGGCGCCCGCGTCGATCCGGCCCTTCGGCACCGCGGCGACGAAGGGCTCCTGCAGCAGCGGATGCAGCTCCATCCACTCGGCGGTGGCGCCCATGTCGGCGGCCACGATCACGTCCAGCGCGCCGGCCTCGAGCGCGTCGAAGAGCCGGTGGCTGGCGCCGGTCTCCAGGGTGAACTGGCAGGTTCTGAGCTCTCCGGCCATGTCCGACAGCAGCCGCGGGGTCACGTCGGCGTCGAAATCCTCGATCATGCCCAGCCGGAAATGGGTGAGCGCGGCGAGGTCCTGCGCGGCCACCTCGGCGCGGGCCTGCTGGGCCTCGGCGAGGATGCGGCGGGCACGGCGGCGGAAGATCTCGCCGGCGGGGGTCAGGGCGACGGGCCGCGTGGCGCGGTCGACCAGCGCGGTGCCGAGCGCGGCCTCGAGCGCGGTCAGCTGCTGGCTGACGGCCGAGGGGCTGGCGCCGAGCCGGCGCGCGGCGGCCGAGACCGCGCCCTCCTCGGCGGTGGCGAGGAAGACCTCGATCCCCCAGAGGGTGATGCGGCCCGTCGGCGGGGCCATTCGGCGGGCTTAATCGCCCAGCTTGGCGAGCTTGGCCTGCAGCTCGGCCAGCTGGGCCTTGATCTTGGACAGCTCGTCGGCCCCGGTCTCCTCCGGCTCGGGCGCGGGGCCCGAACTGGCGGCCCAGCCGCCGGTCATCGCCTTGAGGAAGGCCTGCTGCTGTTTCTGCATCGCCTCGAAACCCGGCACCCCGGCCATCGGGTTGGGGATAGCAGCCATGTTCTCCATCACCTTGGACTGGCCCTCGCGCAGCATCTCGAAGCTGATGGCCAGGAATTGCGGCACCACGCTCTGGGCCTGGGTGGTGTAGCTGCGCACGAGATCGGTCAGCACGCCCAGCGGCAGCACGTTCTCGCCGCGGCTTTCATGTTCGGCAATGATCTGCAACAGGTATTGCCGGGTCAGGTCGTCGCCGCTTTTCAGGTCGACGATCTGCACCTGCCGGCCCTCGCGGATGAAGCGCGCGATGTCCTCCAACGTGACGTAATCGCTGGTCTCGGTGTTGTAGAGCCGGCGGCTTGCGTAACGCTTGATCAGCAGCGGTTTGGCGTCTTCGGTCACATAACCCCCCAAGGCATTGTTGTTGCGGCGCAGAGAAGCTTAGGCGCAGTCGCAGAAAAAAGAAAGGGCGGGCACAAGGCCCGCCCATGCGATCCCATCGACCGGGAGGAGAAGTCGATGCGATGCCTGCGTCGTCGTCCGGTGCCGGGCCTTACTTGGCCGCGGCGGTCGCCTTCTTGGCGGCGGCGGCGGCTTCGCCGGTGGCCTTCTTCACGGCCGCGGTCGCGTCCTCGGAGAAGTCCTTGCCGGCGGCCAGCATCAGTTCGACGGTTTCCATCTGCACCTTCTTGGCGACCTCGGCGAAGGCAGCCATGTTCTCGGCGGCCATCTCGGCGGTGGCCGAGGCGAAATCGGTCATGGCCTTGGAATAATCGGTCGGCTCATCCTTGACGACGGTCACGTCGCCCAGCTTGGCCAGGGTGTCCTTGGTCCATTTGGCCGAGATTTCGGTCGATTTCTCGGCGGCTTCCAGGGCCACTTTCGACATCTTCTGGGCCAGCGCGGCCTGGGTCTTGAATGCGTCCTGCGCGGCCGAGGCATCCATCGGGAAAGCGCCCAGCATGTCCTGCATCATCTTCGAAAAATCTTGTGCGTTGGTCATTTCTGAAACTCCTTGCTTGGGAAATATCCCATTGCTGCGTCTGCACAATATATACACGCCGCAATGCAGCATTTCAAGGAATTTATGCTGCACTGCAGCAATTCAGATTATCCATCCTTATCAATAGGATCGCCAGGAAGGACATAGGTTCCCGGCGCCTTGGCAAGCGGCGGATGGGTCGAATCGCCGGGCCGCCGGGCGGGGACCCTGCGGCCGGAGCGGCGGCGCAGCCATTCGCCCCAGCGCGGCCACCACGACCCCTCGTGAAAGGTCGCGCCCTCAAGCCAGGCGTCGGCCTCCTCCATCGGGCCGTCATTGGTGTAATGGCCGTATTTCCGTTTCGAGGGCGGGTTGACGATCCCCGCGATATGGCCCGATTCCGACAGGATGAAGGTCTTGTCGCGGCTGCCCATCTTTCGCAGCCCGTCGAAGCTGGCCCTCCAGGCGGCGATGTGGTCGGTCTCGCAGGCGACGGCGCAAAGCGGCACCCTGACGTCCCCGATCCGCACCTTCTCGCCCAGGATCTCGTAGCCGTCGGCGGCGAATTCGTTGCGCTGGCACAGCCCGCGCAGATACTCCACCGCCATCCGGCCCGGCAGGTTGGTGCTATCGCCGTTCCAGTAGAGCAGATCGAAGGCGGGCGGCGCCTCGCCCATCATGTAGCTGCGGATCGCGGGGCCGTAGATCAAGTCGTTGGAGCGCAGGAAGGAGAAGGTCCGCGACATGAAGAAACTGTCGAGATAGCCCTGCGCCTGCGCCTCGCGCTCGATCCCGTCGACGAAATCGTCGCCCAGAAAGACCGAGAATTCGCCCTGGTCGGAAAAATCGGTCATCGTGGTGAAGAAGGTGGCCGAGCGCACCGACTTGTCACCACGCCGGTGCAGCAGCGCCAGCGTCAGCGCCAGCGTGGTGCCGGCGATGCAGTAGCCGACGGCGTTCACCTTGTCCTCGCCGGTGATCTGCTTGACCTGCTCGATCGCGGCCAGATAGCCGTCCTGCACATAGTCGTCCATGCCGACATCGGCGTAGGAGGCATCGGGGTTGACCCAGCTGACCACGAACAGGGTGAAGCCCTGGTCGGTGATCCATTTGACCAGCGAGTTCTTCTCCTTGAGGTCGAGGATGTAGAACTTGTTGATCCAGGGCGGGAAGATGATCAGCGGCGTTGCATGGACCTTCTCGGTCGTGGGGGCATATTGGATCAGCTCCAGCATGCGGTTGCGGAACACCACCTCGCCGGGGCTGGTGGCCAGGTTCTCGCCCACGCGGAAGGCGTTCTTGTCGGCCAGCGTGACCAGCAACTCGCCGTCATTGGCCTCGATGTCACGCACCAGGTTCTCCAGCCCGCGGACCAGCGACTCGCCCTCGGTTTCCACCGCCCGGACCAGCGCATCGGGATTGGTGGCCAGGAAATTCGCGGGCGACATCATGTCGACGATCTGGCGCGAGAAATATTCCAGCCGCTTGCGGTCCTTCGGCTCCAGCCCCTCGATGTTCCGGACCGCGTTCTCGACCGCCTCGGCCGAGAGCAGATACTGCTGCTTGACGAAATTGAAATAGGGGTGGGTCTGCCACAGCGGGTTGGAAAACCGCGGATCGGGGGGGGTGTTGTCCTCGGGCGCGGCCAGTGTGCCGCTGGCCAGGGCTTCCTGCGCGGCGATGAAATGCTGCAGGGTCTTGCCCCAGAAGGAGATCTGGTGCTCGAAGATCTTCGAGGGGTGCTGCAGGAACTCGGCCATGTAGGCGCTGGCCGCCTTCATGAACAGATCCTGCCCCGGACCCTGGAGATTGGGGTCGATCTGGCGCTTCTTCGACAACGCGTTGACCAGCCGTTCGGACAGCGCCTCCACCCGCGCGAGGTTCTCGTTCATCCGCTCCAGCTGTGCCTCGGCCTTGCCGTCATCCGATGTCATTGCCAAAAATTTTTCCCCTAGCTTTTCGCGCCCGCAGCATTACGCTGGCGCCATTATGCTGGCGGCGGGCAACGGCGTCCCCGAGTTTCACCCGGCCCCGCCCGGATAATGGAGTGCACATGAAACACATGGCGACCTATGACCTCATGGAGAGCGTCCGCAACACCAACCAGTGGTTGGGCGCATCGGCCCTCTCCTTTGCGTCATACCCGATCACAGGCCTTGTTCCCAACCCGTTTTTCAAACTGGTCGCCGCCTGGGGAGAGATCACCGAACGCAGCTTCGCCCGGATGGTCACCAAGCCCGGCTGGAACATCTACACCGTGGTCGGAGAGGACGGCCGCGACCATGTGGTCAGCATCGAGACCGTCATGCACCGCGCTTTCGGCGACCTGATCCATTTCCGCGTGCAAGGCCGCCCCACCAAGCCGCGCAAGGTGCTGCTGGTGGCGCCGATGTCGGGCCATTACGCCACGCTGCTGCGCTCCACCGTGGTCAGCCTGTTGCCCGATTGCGAGGTCTATGTCACGGACTGGCACAACGCCCGCGACATCCCCGTCTCCGAGGGAAAGTTCGACATCGAGGATTACACCCTCTACCTCGTCGATTTCATGCGCGCGCTGGGGCCCGACACCAACGTCATCGCGGTCTGCCAGCCCGCGCCGCTGGCGCTGGCCGCCACCGCCTACCTGGCCGAGGAGGACCCCGCCGCCCAGCCCCGCACCTTGACCCTGATCGGCGGCCCGATCGACCCCGATGCCGCGGCAACCGACGTCACCGATTTCGGCAACCGCGTCACCATGGGCCAGCTAGAGCAATATGTGATCCAGCGCGTGGGCTTCAAATACGCGGGCGCCGGGCGGCTGGTCTATCCCGGCCTGATGCAGCTGACCTCCTTCATGTCGATGAACGCCGAGCGCCACGCCAAGGCGTTCTCCGAGCAGATCCTGCGCGTCGCCAAGGGCGAGGCCGACGATCACGACAAGCACAACCGCTTCTACGATGAATATCTCGCCGTGATGGACATGACGGCGGAGTTCTACCTCTCCACCGTGCAGCGCGTCTTCAAGAAGCTTGAAATCGCGCGCAACGCCTTCACCGTCAACGGCAAGAAGGTGGATATCGGCAAGATCACCAGCGTCGCGGTGAAGACCGTCGAGGGCACGGAGGACGACATCTCGGCCCCCGGCCAGTGCATCGCGGCGCTGGACCTGTGCACCGGCCTGCCCGACCACAAGAAGGCCAACCATCTGGAGCCCGGCGCCGGGCATTACGGCATCTTCGCCGGCAAGAGCTGGCGCGACAACATCCGCCCGCTGGTGCTGGATTTCATCGACGCCAATGCCACCCCCGCAGACCCCAAGGTCGCCCGACTGAAATCGGTCTGACGCGGCCGGCCCGGCGCGGGGGCTCAGCCCTCCAGCCGGGCCATGACCGCGGCGATGCTCTCGGAAATCAGCGTCAGGCACTCGGGCGTCGAAAAGCGGTGATCGGCGCCCTTGACCAGCGTCAGGCGGATGTCCTCGCCCGTAGCGTGGTCGAGCAGGCGCAGCGCCACCTCCATCGGAACGTCGGCATCCGCGGTGCCCTGCAGCAGCCGCACCGGCATGTTCAGCGCCAGAGGCGCGCGCAGCACCAGCTGGTTGCGGCCGTCCTCGATCATCCGGCGGGTGATGATATAGGGCCCGTCGTCATACTCCGACGGCAGCGCGACCTGCCCCTCTTCCGCCAGCGCGGCCTTCTGGGCGTCGGTGAAGCCCGCCCACATGCTGTCCTCGGTGAAATCGGGCGCGGCGGCGATGCCCACCAGCCCCGCCACCTTCTCCGGCATCCGCCGCGCCGTGAGCAGCGCGATCCACCCCCCCATGGACGAGCCCACCAGCACCTGCGGCCCCTCGGTCAGCGTGGCGATGGCCTGCGCCGCGTCCTCTGCCCAGTCGCCGATGCAGCCGTCGGTGAAGGCGCCCGAGCTTTCGCCGTGGCCGGAATAGTCGAAGCGCAGGAACGACCGCCCCGCGGCCCGCGCCCAGGCCTCCAGATAGACCGCCTTGGTGCCGCCCATGTCGGATCTCAGGCCGCCGAGGAACACCACGCCCGGCCCCTCTCCCGCGCTCTGGTGATAGGCGATGCGCCGCCCCTGCGGCGTCTCCAGATAGGATGCCTCCGACATCTGACTGACCTCCCTCGCAAAACTTGCGCGCAGCCTAGCCGCATCGGCCCGCCACGCAAGAGAAACGCTTGCCGCCGGGCCGGATTTCCGGTTTCTTCCGCCCCATGACTGGACCCCGTTATACCGATCTCGTCGCCGCGCTGCCCGCCAGCGTCCCCTTCGTCGGCCCGGAAACGCAGGAACGCGCCCGCGGCCGCCCCTTCCGCGCGCGCCTCGGCGCGAACGAGAACATCTTCGGCCCCTCGCCCAAGGCGATCGCCGCCATGCAGGCGGCCGCGGGCGAAAGCTGGAAATACGGCGACGCCGAGAATCACGACCTGCGCCAGGCGCTGGCCGCCCATCACGGCATCGCCCCCGAGACCATCATGGTCGGCGAGGGGATCGACGGGCTGCTGGGCTACCTGGTGCGGCTGGTGGTCGAACCGGGCGACTCGGTGGTGACCTCCGACGGCGCCTATCCCACCTTCAACTACCATGTGGCGGGCTTTGGCGGGGTGCTGCACAAGGTGCCGTTCCGCGACGATGCCGAGGACCCCGACGCGCTGATCGCAAAGGCCGCCGAAACAGGGGCCAAGCTGATCTACATCTCCAACCCCGACAACCCGATGGGCACCTGGCACGATGCCGCGCGCATCCAGGCGATGATCGAGGCCGTGCCCGAGGGCAGCCTGCTGATCCTCGACGAGGCCTATGTCGAATTCGCCCCCGAAGGCACCGCGCCGGCCATCGACACGGACGATCCCCGCGTCATCCGCATGCGCACCTTCTCAAAGGCTTACGGGTTGGCCGGCGCGCGGGTGGGCTATGCCATCGCCGCCGCGCCGCTGATTTCCGCCTTCAACAAGGTGCGCAACCATTTCGGCATGGCCCGCACCAGCCAGATCGGCGCGCTGGCCGCGCTGCGCGATCAGGACTGGCTGGCCGAGGTGATCGCGCGCAGCGCCGCCGCCCGCGGACGCATCGCGCGGATCGCGGCGGAGAACGGCCTGGCCGCCCTGCCCTCCGCCACCAATTTCGTGACCATCGACTGCGGGCGGGACGGCGATTTCGCCCGTGCCGTTCTGGCCGAGCTGGTGGCGCGCGACATCTTCGTGCGGATGCCCTTCGTGGCGCCGCAGGACCGCTGCATCCGCATCTCGACCGGGCCCGAGGACCAGATCGACGCCTTCGCGGCCGAATTGCCTGCGGCGCTGGAGGCCGCGCGGAAAAAACTGGGCTGAGCGGCCTCCCGGCCGCTATCCCTTTGCGACCACCGCGGCCGCCGCCTCCAGCGCGCCGGGCCCGTGCGGGATACCCAGCGCCTCAAGCCCGGCCTCGATCGTGCCCAGCACGCCCAGCACCATATGCGCGTTCACATGGCCCATGTGACCGATTCGGAAAAACCCGTGCCAGGCCGGATCGCCCGGAGGCGCCATGCCCAGCCCGATACCCAGCGTCACCCCGGCCTTCTCGCTCAGCCAGTCGCGCAGGGCGGTGCCGTTCGGCGCGCCGAGCCGCACCGCAGTGACCGAGTGGCTGCGGATCGACGGCTCGGCGATGTTCATCTCCATCGGGCCGCCCTGTCCCCAGGCCTCAAGCGCCGCCCAGATCGCCTGGGACAGCCGCGCGTGGCGTGCCCAGGCGGCCTCCAGCCCCTCTTCGTGCACCAGCATGTTCAACGCCTCGCGCAGCCCATAGAGGTGATGGGTCGGCGCGGTGCCGCCGAAATACTGGTAGAATTCCTGCGGGTTGGCGCGCGGCGTCCAGTCCCAGTATTGGCTGACCAGATCCATTCCCGCACGCGCCTCGGCCGCCTTGTCGTTGAAGAAGACGAAGCCCAGCCCCGGCGGCGTCATCAGCCCCTTCTGGCTGCCGGTCACCATCACGTCCACGCCCCAGTCGTCCATCTCGAAGCGGTCGCAGCCCAGCGAGGCGATGCAATCGACCATGTAGAGCGCCGGGTGCCCGGCCCTGTCGATCGCGGCGCGGATGGCGGCCACGTCGTTGCGCACCGAGGTGGAGGTGTCGGTCTGCACCGTCAGAACCGCCTTGAATTCATGCGCCTTGTCGGCGGCGAGCCGCTCCTCGACGCGGGTCACATCCACCGGCGCGCGCTTGCCGAAATCGAGGATCTCGACCTCCACGCCCATGCGCTGCGCGATCTCGGCCCAGCCGTGGCCGAAACGGCCGGTGGCCAGCACCAGCGCCTTGTCGCCGCGCGCCAGCGTGTTGGCCACCGCCGCCTCCCAGGCGCCGTGGCCGTTGGCGATGTAGATCGCGACATTGTGCCGGGTGCGGGCCACCGCCCTGAGGTCCGGAACCATGCCGTCGACCATGTCGACCAGCGCGCCGGCATAGATGTTCGGCGCCGGCCGGTGCATGGCCTGCAAGACGCGATCGGGCATGACGGAGGGGCCGGGAATGGCGAGGTAAGGGCGACCGTGGCTCAGCGGCATGACATTATCCTTTCACCGGAAAACAAGTTCGTGTAGGCCCGCCCCGCGCACCCGTCAATCGCTTGTCAGGGGCGCGCATTCGCGCTATGTCCCGCTTTTGTTCCGCACGCGCGCCAAGAGGCCATGTTCCAGCAGATCAAGACCCGTCTGAACGACGCCGAGCGCGACTTTCGCGCCGCCATGCCGCACCGTTTCGCCACCCCCGCCGGGCGGCGGGCGGCGTTCTGGCATTTCCACCTGATGGACCACGCCTTCCTGCGCGTCTGGTGGACCAACATGGCCGAGATCGTGCCGGGCGTGTGGCGCTCGAACCAGCCCTCGCCGAAACGGCTGGCGCGCTATAAGGCGATGGGGATCAAGACCATCGTCTCGCTGCGCGGCGACAACCTCAACAGCCATTACCTGTTCGAGGAGGAGGCCTGCCGCGCGCTGGGTCTGGAGCTGAAGGTCGCCTCGATCCAGGCGCGCAAGGCGCCCCGGCGCGAAAAGCTGCTGCACCTGCTGGAGGTGCTGGAAAACACCGAGCGCCCCTTTCTGATCCACTGCAAATCCGGGGCCGACCGGGCCGGGCTCGCCTCCGCGCTCTACCTCATGCATGTCGAGGGGCGCCCGGTGGAGGAGGCGATGCGACAGCTTTCGTTCCGCCACCTTCACCTGAAATCGACCGCCACCGGCATTCTCGACCACATCCTCGACAGCTATGCCGCCGACAACGCGGAATCGCCGATGCCGGTCAGAGAGTGGATCGGGACCCGCTATGACCGCGACGCGATGACCGCCTCCTTCGCGCGCAAGCGCGGCAAGAGGGCGTAAGATGCCCGCCCCGGCCAAACAGGGCCTCGTGGCCTGGCTCTGGCAGGACTACCTGAAACGTCACCTGCCCGTCATCCTGTTCGCGATGGCGCTGATGACCGTCGAGGGCGCGATGCTGGGGCTGCTCAGCTTCATGATCGAGCCGATGTTCGATGATGTGTTCGTTTCGGGGGACCGGGGCGCCATTCCGCTGATCGCAGGTGGGATTTTTGCAATTTTCACCGCCCGCGCCCTGTCCGGCTTCGGGCAGAGGGTGATGATGGCGCGGGTCGGGCAGAAGGTCTCCGCCGCGCTCCAGCACGATCTGGTCGGTCACATGCTGGGGCTCGACAGCCTTTGGTTCCAGAAGACCCCGCCCGGCAACCTGATCGAGCGGGTGCGCGGCGACACGCTGGTCGCCTCGACCATCTGGTCCACGGTTCTGGCCGCCGCCGGGCGCGACCTGGTGGCGCTGGTGTCGCTATTCGTGGTGGCGCTGTCGATCGACTGGCTCTGGACGCTGATCGCGGTGGCCGGCGTGCCGCTGCTGCTGCTGCCCATCATGGGGCTGCAACGGCTGGTGCGCCGCACCACCCGCGCCGCCCGCGCCGCCGCCGCCCTGATCTCGACCCGGCTGGACGAGATCTTTCACGGCGTCACCACGATCAAACTCAACCGCCTGGAAACGCACGAAAACGACCGTTTCGGCCGCACCGTGGACGGCTTCGTGCGCGCCCAGATCCGCTCGGAGGCCGGGCAGGCCGGCATCCCCGCGCTGATGGACATCGTGGCCGCTCTCGGGTTTCTCGGCGTGCTCTACTACGGCGGGCTGCAGATCATCGACGGCGAGAAGACGGTGGGCGAGTTCATGAGCTTCTTCACCGCCATGGCGCTGGTGTTCGAACCGCTGCGCAAGCTGGGCAATGTCACCGGCGCCTGGCAGGCGGCGCTGGCCAGCCTCGAACGGCTCCATTCGGTGTTCGAGGAACAGCCCACCATCCTGTCCCCCGCCCGCTCACGCAGCCTGAGCTGCGCGCCGGAAGCGGCTGATATCACTCTCGAAAACGTTCATCTTTCCTATGAGGACACGGCCGTTCTGAACGGGCTCAGCCTGACCGCGAAGGCGGGCCAGATGACCGCGCTGGTCGGCCCCTCGGGCGCGGGCAAGAGCACCGTGTTCAACCTGCTGACCCGGCTGGTGGAGCCGCAGCAGGGCCAGGTCACGCTGGGCGGCACGCCGATCGACCAGATGGCCCTGCCCGAGCTGCGCCGCAATTTCGCGGTGGTCAGCCAGGACGCGCATCTCTTCGACGAGACCCTGCGCGACAACATCCTGCTGGGCCGCACCGACATCCCCGAGGCGCGTCTGCAAGAGGTGCTCAGCGCCGCCCATATCACCGATTTCCTGTCCGGCCTGCCCAACGGGCTGGACAGCCCCGCCGGCCCGCGCGGCACCAACCTGTCGGGCGGGCAGCGCCAGCGCGTCGCAATCGCCCGCGCGCTGCTGCGCGACGCGCCGATCCTGCTGCTGGACGAGGCCACCTCGGCGCTGGACGCGAAATCCGAGCAGGTGGTTCAGGAGGCGCTGGAGCGGCTGTCCAAGACCCGCACCACGCTGGTCATCGCGCATCGCCTGTCCACCGTCCGCAATGCCGACCGGATCATCGTGATGGACAAGGGCCGGGTCGCCGAGCAGGGCAGCCATGACGAGCTGATCGCCAAGGGCGGGCTCTATTCCGGGCTCTACCAGCTGCAATTCGCATCCGGCGCCTGAGCGCCTATATTCCCCCGTAGACACCAGCGAACGGAGCCCCCATGCCAGGCGAACGCATCCCCGGCCGCGCGATCTTCGAGATCACCGGCGCCGACCGCTTCGATTTCCTGCAAGGCTTGGTCACCAACCAGGTGCCGCGGGACGAGGGTCGCCTGACCTATGCCGCCCTGCTGACCCCGCAGGGCAAATACATCGCCGATTTCTTCCTGACCGTGCGCGGCGAGGCTGTCCTGCTGGACGTGGCCGGCGCGCTGGCGCCCACGCTGGCCCAGCGGCTGAACATGTACAAGCTGCGCGCCGATGTGCAGATCGCCCCCAGCGCCCTGCATGCCTCCCGCGGCACCGGCCCCGCCCCGCAGGGTGCCCTGCCCGACCCGCGTCACGAGGCGCTGGGATGGCGGCTCTATTCCGAGGAGGAGGGCGGCGAGCCGCGGACCGACTGGACCGCGCTCAGGGTCGCGCATTGCATCCCCGAAACGGGGATCGAGCTGACGCCCGAGACCTATATCCTTGAGGCCGGGTTCGAGCGCCTGCACGGCGTCGACTTCAAGAAGGGCTGCTATGTCGGCCAGGAGGTCACCGCCCGGATGAAGCACAAGACCGAGCTGCGCAAGGGGCTGGCCCGCGTGCGGGTCGAGGGCGCGCCAGAACCGGGCGCCGAGATCACCACCGCCGATGGCAGGCCGGCGGGCATCCTGCACAGCCGCGCGGGCGACCGCGCCATCGCCTATCTGCGCTTCGACCGGGCCGAGGGCGAGATGCGCGCGGGCGAGGCCAGGATCACACGCCTTTAGGCATCGCGCCATTCGCCCGGGGCCAGCCCCTCGATCGACCAGGGGCCGACGCGACAGCGGATCAACCGCAGCGTGGGGTGGCCCACCGCGGCCGTCATCCGCCGCACCTGGCGGTTGCGCCCCTCGCGGATGGTCAGCTCAAGCCAGCTGTCGGGCACCGTCTTGCGGAAGCGCACCGGGGGATTGCGCGGCCAGAGCCCGGGCGGCGCGTCGATCCGGCGGACCTGCGCGGGGCGCGTTCGCCCGTCCTTCAGCTCCACCCCCTCGCGCAGCGCCTGAAGCGCCCCCTCCGAGGGGATGCCCTCGACCTGAACCCAATAGGTCTTGGCCATCTTGTGTTTCGGATCGGCGATGCGGGCCTGCAGCCGCCCGTCGTCGGTCAGCAGCAGGAGCCCCTCGCTGTCGCGGTCGAGGCGGCCCGCGGCATAGACCCCGGGGACGTCGATGAAATCCGACAGGGTCTGCCGGTCCGACCCCGCGTGGCCCTTGTCGGTGAACTGCGACAGCACGTTGAAGGGCTTGTTGAAGATCAGGGTCCGGGACATGGGCGCTCCATCGCGTTGGGGACGAGAGTGCGGCACGGGCGCGGCGCGGGCAAGCCCGCCGGGAGGACGATGGGGCGGCGCGCCTTCGGCGCGTGACCTTTGCCTCGCGGCCGCCCTGCGGGCGCCCGCTCAGGCGCCTCCGGCGGGAGTATTTGGGCCAAGAAGAGGGGTATGGCCGAAACAGGACGGGGCAGCGTCAGGCTGCCCCGTCTCGAGCCTCGGACCGGCGGCGCGCGTCAGGCGCGCTCGGAATATTCCATGGTTTCGGTGTTGACCACGATGGCCTCGCCCTGGCCGACGAAGGGCGGAACCATGACCTTGACGCCATTGTCGAGGATCGCCGGCTTGAAGGAGTTGGCGGCGGTCTGGCCCTTCACCACCGGCTCGGTTTCGGCGATGGTGCAGGTGACCTTCTGCGGCAGCGTGGCGTTCAGCGCCTCGTTCTCGTAGAACTCGACCAGGATGGTCATGCCGTCCTGCAGGAAGGGGCGGCGCTCGCCCAGCAGGTCGGCGGGCAGTTCGACCTGATCGTAGGTCTCGGTATCCATGAAGACCAGCATGCCGTCGGTTTCATAGAGGAACTGCATGTCCTTCTGCTCAAGCCGGACGCGCTCGACCTTGTCGGCGCTGCGGAAACGTTCGTTCAGCTTGGAGCCGTTGCGCAGGTTGCGCAGTTCCACCTGGGCAAAGGCGCCGCCCTTGCCGGGTTTGACATGATCCACCTTCACCGCGGCCCACAGGCCGCCATTGTGTTCCAGCACGTTGCCGGGGCGGATTTCGTTACCGTTGATCTTGGGCATGGGACAAAACCTTGAAGAAAGCTTGATCGAGCGTTGGCCGCACCTATATCTGGTCGGTCCGGGTGAGGCAAGACGACGAAATACGGTGTGCGCGCGGGGCGACCCATGCAAGGAATGCATAGAAGCCATTCCAAATGGGAAATACCGAATCGCCCCGAAAAGGTCGTATTCAGCTCCACGCCCGAAATTCAAGAGCAAGAATATAAGGACGACGACATGGTCGATTTCGTTGATGGCACCGCTTTCAACCACGAGCAAGGGAACCGTGCGCGCAAGCTGTTTGCCGCGGTTGTCCTGGCTGCGTTGGATGACGCGATCGCCGACGACAAGAAATACGGCAACGGCCCCGAGCAGATCGCCCGCTGGGCGCGCTCTCGCGATGGTCGCGAAGTTCTGTCCTGTGCCGGCATCGACCCCAACGAGCGGGTCGTGTCCGGGCTGATGGAATTCGTGGCCAAGGGCGTCCGCACCTCTGTCGCGCTGTCGCGCGAAGAGAGCGAGCGCCGGCAAGTGCAGCAAGCCGAAGCTGCCTGAGCCAGCCGCTGCCTCAACAAAAAAGACGCGCCTCTCGTGGCGCGTCTTTTTTTGTCCGCTGTTGCCCTCTGCGCCCCGCCTGGGCGCGCGGAGGGATCACTCCAGGTCGCGGGAGGCGAGCGCGCGGTTGATCTCCTGGCGCACCAGTTTGCGCACGTTGCGGGTGATGCGCGCGCCCAGCGCCCCCTGAAGTTCCTGCCGCACGAGCGCGGCGACCAGATCGCGCAGGGCCTCCTCGTCGAGGACGGTGTCCCCGTCGTCGGCGGCCTCGGGGCGGCCGTCCTGGGCGTCGTCTTCGGTCGGGCCGCGCCGCGCCCTGAGCCGTTCCAGCGGCACCTCGTCGAGGTCGATCTCGCTGCCGTCCGGCTCCCAGTCCTCGTCGGCTTCGGCCACCGCGGCCTCAAGCTCGGCGATGCGCTCCTCCAGGGAGATGTCGTCCCAGGGGTCGGCGGCAGCTGCGCCGGAGGCCTCCGCGCCGTGTTCCGCCCCGTCGACGGATTCCGGCGCCGTCGGTTCGGCGGCGGCCGCGTCGACGACACGGAAGGCCGGGGTCAGCACCAGCTTGCCGGGCTGGCCCGCGGAGGCAGGCGCGGGCGCGGCGGCCGGCATCGGGCGCGGTCTCGGCTCTTCCGACACGAGGCGGCGAATCGACGACAGAACGTCCTCGATATCTTCGGTCTTCACGGGGTCGGACATGGCGGCCTCATCTGAACAACACAGGTATGGTAGCGCGGGCCGCGGCCTCACACAACGACTTGGGTGCTTACTGGGTCTTGCCCAGGCTTTTCAGCACGCGATCCAGTTGCGCGCCGCGCGGGCTGAGCGGCGCCGATTTGACCGTGTTGTAATAGGCTTCGGGATCGTAGGTGGCGATGCCCAGCTTCAGGTGATCCACCGTCAGCAGCCCCATGGCGGCCAGCACCGAATAGACGGCGATATACTGGTTGGCCTCGGCCTCGATCCGGGCGGCGCGGGCATCGAGCAGGTCCTGCTCGGCGTCGAGCACGTCCAGCGTGGTGCGCGAACCCAGCTTGGCCTCCTCCTTGGTGCCCTCGAAGGCGAGCTGCGCGGCGCGGATCTGCTCGTCGCTGGCCGCGATCTGCGCGCGGGCGACGGCAAGGGTGGCCCAGGCATTGGCGACCGCCTGGTCGATCAGGCGCACGGTCTGGTGCAGGCGCGAGCGCGATGCCTCGCGGTTGTTCACCGCCTGGCGCTCAAGCGAGATCAGCCGCCCGCCCTGGTAGATCGGCTGGGTCAGCTGCAGCGACAGCGACGAGGTGTCATTGCCGTGGTCGTCGACGCTGAGATCGACGCCCGCGCTGATCGAGGGGCGGCGCGCGGCCTTGGCGCGGGCGACGTTGAGCTCGGCAAAGGTCACGTTGTGCTGCGACGCGATGATGTCGGGGTGGCCGCGCAGGGCGATGTCGCGCGCAGCCTTCAGCGAGGCGGGCAGTTTCGGCATGCGCGGCGCGCCGGCGATGGTACCCGGATAGCGGCCCACGGCCAGCTTGAACGCCTCGCGCGCGGTGGCCAGGTTGCCTTCGGCGGCGACCAGGCCGCTGCGCGACGCGGCCAGCGCGGCCTCGGCGATCGAGACGTCGGTGCGGGTGACCTCGCCGACCTCGAACCGGTCGCGGGCGGCGCGCAGTTCCTGCTGGATCAGGCGCACGTTGCTCTGGCTGAGCAGCACGTTTTCCATCGCGCTGCGCATCCGCATGTGTGCCTGCACCGCGCCCAGCAGCACGTCCTGCTCCAGGCCCAGAAGCTCGGCGCGGGTGCCCAGAACCGCCTCCTTGGCGGCCTCGATGCCCAGCTTGTTGGCGCCGCCCTCGTAGAGCGACAGGCTGACCGACAGGCTCAGCGAGGCCGAGCTGCCCGAGGTGCGGGCGTTGTTTTCCACATGCGAGCCGCGCGCCACGAAGCTGATCACCGGGCGCAGGGTCGAGACCGCCTGGGCCACGTCCTCGTCGGCGGCGCGCAGAAGGGCGCGATTCTGTTCCAGCAGGTCGCTGTTCTGATAGGCCGAAACCAGCGTGTCGGTCAGGGTTTCGGCCCCGGCCGCCCCGCCCAGCAGCCCCACCGCCAAGACCCCTGCCATTGCGTTTCGGAAAATGTGGCCCATCGGTTCTTGTCCCTGCCCGGCGTTATCATGCGGGGCCCGCCGCCAGGGGCGCGGACCCGGATCTGTCACAATGTGAAGGCGCGCTGCCGCTCGAATCCCGGCAGGACCGGCGCGCCGGCATTGAAGGCGACCCGCCAGGAGACCACACCGTCCAGCTTGTAGCCGATGCGGCAGGCGCCCAGCGCACCCTCCATGAACAGGGCGGCGATGCGGCCGCCCTCCTTCACCTGGTCCAGCACGGCCTGCGGCATGTGCTCGGCCGCGCCCTGCAGAACGATCACGTCATAGGGGCCGTGCCGGGCCGCGCCCTCGGCCAGCGGACCCTCGATCACGGCGGCGTTGTCGACGCCCTGCTGCGAGAGGGTGGCCTGCGCCTCGGCGGCCATCTCGGCGTTTTCCTCGACGCCGACCACGGCCTCGGCCAGCCGCGCGATCACCGCGGTGGAATAGCCCAGCCCGCAGCCCAGATCGAGCACCAGCTCGTCGGGCTGGATGTCGAGCGCGTCGAGCATCTTGGCAAGCGTGCGCGGCTCCAGCATGACGCGGCCCCCGCCGAGTTCCAGGTTGTTGCCGACATAGGCCGCCTCGCGCCGGGCCGCGGGAACGTAGGATTCGCGCGGCACGGAGAGCATGGCCTCGATGATCGGGAATTTGGTGACGTCGGAGGGGCGGACCTGGGTGTCCACCATGGTCCGGCGGCGAGCGGCGTAATCTGGCATAGGACTAAACTCTTTGGTCTAGTTTCGGTCCCTTCTGTCATGCCACAGAAACCGGGACACGGCAACACGTCGGAAACCGTCCGGAACCGCTTGCGCCCGGATTCTCCATGCGCTATGCCCTGCAACACTCTGGCGAGTTGGCGGAGTGGTTACGCAGCGGATTGCAAATCCGTGCACACCGGTTCGATTCCGGTACTCGCCTCCAGACACCCCCTGACAATTCACCGGGCTCGGCGCCGCCAAAGGCGACCCGGCCCAGCGCGCGCAGCGCCGTGCGGCGCGAGTCGCGGCGGCTCCGTCCGCTACGGACGCGGGCGCGCGCCTGCTGTCACGTCTCCAGCGCGCGCAGCACAGCTTGCGTGAAACCCGTGGTCCCGAGCGTGCCGCCAAGGTCGGCGGTGCGGGTGTCGGGGTCGCCCGCGGCGCGTTCCACCGCCCGCCGGATCCGGGCGGCGGCGGCGTCGAAGGCCCCTGCCCCGCGGCGCTGGCCGATCCAGTCCAGCAGCATCGCGGCCGAGCAGATCAGCGAGGCCGGGTTGGCGCGGTCCTGCCCGGCGAGATCCGGCGCGGAGCCGTGCTGCGCCTGCGCGACCGCGTGCTCCGCGCCTTCGTTCAGCGACGCGGCGAGGCCGAGGCTGCCGGAGATCTCGCTCGCCTCGTCGGACAGGATGTCGCCATACATGTTGGTGGTCACGATCACGTCGAAGACGCTGGCGTCCCGGATCAGCAGGGCTGCCATGGCGTCGATGATCTTCTCGTCGTATTGCACCTGCGGATAGCGCGCGGCAACGGCCCGGGTGCACTCCAGAAACAGTCCGTCCGACAGGCGCAGCACGTTGGCCTTGTGCACCGCCGTCACCTTGCGCCGGCGGGTCATGGCCAGGGCGAAGGCCCGCTCCGCGATCCGCATGCAGGCGTGGCGGGTGATCTTGCGCGTGGCCAGCGCCACGTCCGGGGTCGGCATCATCTCGCCGCAGCCGGCATGCATGTTGCGGTCGGCGTAGAAGCCTTCGGTGTTCTCGCGCACGACGACGAGGTCCACGTCGCGCCCGCAGCGCGGCGGTAGCCCGGGCACGGTGCGCGCGGGGCGGATGTTGGCATAGAGGTCGAGGCGCTTGCGCAGCTCGCCCGAGGGGTTGAGCCCGCCCGCCTCCCGCGGCGGGTAGTCGTTGTGCGACACCGGACCGAGGATGGCGCCGTCGGCGCCGTGCGCCGCCTCGAACACCGCGTCGGGAAAGGTGGTGCCGCTCCGCGCCAGCGCCGCGAAGCCGATCTCCTGCGTGTCGAAGGTGAGCGTCAGGCCATCAGCGCGGGCGGCCGCCCGCAGCACGTCGAGCGTGGCGCGGGTGATCTCCGGTCCGATTCCGTCACCGGGAAGAACCACAAGGCGGGCTGCAAGATCGGGCATTTGGGAACCTTTCCTCATCCACTCTGTTTCGCAATCGGGCGGGCCGCCGTGCCGGCGCGGGCGGCGGTCACCGCCGGTCCTCCCCCGCGGTCATCCGCCGCCGCAGCCCCAACAGCCGCGACGCCACCGGCGCGCCGGTGATGACGAGGATGATCCGCATCAGGTGATGCACGATGACGAAGCCGAGGTCGGCGCCGGTGACGATGGCGAGGATGGTCATCTCGGCCTGCCCGCCCGGCGCGAAGGCGAGGAAGGCCTCGACCGGCGGGGCGAGGCCGGCGAAGGTCACGACCTCGGTCAGGGCCGCCGACAGCGCCGCCAGGATCAGCACGAAGGCGATCCCCGACAGCACGTCGCGCCGCAGTTCCTGGAGCGTCACCCCGACGTAATAGACCCCGATCCCGGTGCCGACGAAGAACTGCGCCGCCACGATCGCCTCGGCGGGCGGGCGGTGATGCACCAGCCCGGCAAGCGACAGCACCGCCGTCACCAGCATCGGCCCCAGGATCGAGGCGCCGAACAGCCCGATCCGCTCGCCGCCGCGCCAGCCGAGGAAGGCGGCCCCGGCCATCAGCGCCAGTTCGGCGAGCGGCAGCTCGGCCGCGGGCGCGCCGATCGGGTTGGACAGCGACACCCCGAAGACCGTGGTCAGCAGGATCGGCGCCAGCGTCACCAGGATCAGCACCCGCGTCGCGTGGATCAGCGACAGCGCGCGCACGTCGCCGCCCGCCTCCTGCCCGAAGATCACCATGTCCTGCAGCCCGCCCGGCATCGCCGCGTAATAGGCGGTGATCCGGTCGAAGCCGCAGACCCGCGTGAAAAAGGGCACGCCCAGCCCGGCGATGACCAGCACATAGAGCGGCACCAGCGCCAGCGACATCGCCATCTGCGGCAGCTGCGCCACCACCGCCGGCGTGACCGAGGCGCCCACCGCGACGCCGAGAATCGTGCGCGCCGCGACCGAGACCTGTCCGAAGCCGCGCAGCCGCAGCCCCGCCAGCGCCGCCAGAAGGCAGCCGGTCATCGGCCCGAAGAGAAAGGGCAGCGGCAGCTCCAGCAGCCAGAACACCGCGGTTCCCAGCACCGTGGAGATGATCGTCTTCAGCCAGGCTGAGGCATGTTCGGGCATGGCGGCTCCCCGGGTGCGCCGCGCCGGGTCGGAGCGCGGATTGACAGCATTGCATCCATTTGAATACAACTGGATACAATATTGCAACCACGAAGAGGCGCAACGTGCCGGACGACACCACTTCGCGCGGCGAGACCTCGCAGGGCCAGGGCGCCTATGCCCGGCTGCTGGAGGAGATCCGCAGCGGCGCCCTGAGGCCCGGCGACAGGCTGACCGAGACCGAGCTGGCCAAGCGGCTGCAGATCAGCCGCACGCCGGTGCGCGAGGCGATCCGCCAGCTTGAGGCAGACGGGCTGGTAACCCATGTCCCGCGCGTCGGCGCCACGATCCGGACGCTGGGCTATTCCGAGGTGATGGAGCTTTACGAGATGCGCGCGGTCCTCGAGGCGACCGCCGCCGGCATGGCCGCGCGCAGCGCCTCGGAGATCGAGATCGCCGAGCTGGAGGCGATCAACGCCGAGATGGCCGGCGCGCGCGATGACGGCGCCCGGCTCTACGCGCTGAACCGCCAGTTCCACCTGACGCTTCTGGACGCCGCCAAGAACCGCTTTCTGGTGAAATCCATGAACGCGCTGCAGAAGACGCTGCTGATACTCGGCCCCTCGACGCTGGAGGAGGCGGCCCGCGCCGAGGAGGCTCTGGCCGAACATGCCGCCGTGATCGCCGCGCTCAAGGCCCGCGACGCCGCCACCGCCGAGGCGACCATGCGCCGCCATATCGAGGCCGCGCACCGGCTGCGCCTGCGGCAGCTGCGCGACCGCGCCCGCCCCATCGAATCCGACTGAGACAAGGAAGGTCCACCCCGTGTCCGATATCGAAGAACTGTCCCGCCAGGTCTGGGACGTGATCGTCGTGGGCGGCGGCAACGCCGCCCTCTGCGCCGCGATCAGCGCCGCCGAAACCGGCGCCAGGGTCGTCGTGCTGGAAGGCGCGCCGAAACCCTATCGCGGCGGCAACAGCCGCCACACCCGCAACTTCCGCTGCATGCATCGCGGCCCGCTATCGGTGCTGACCGATGCCTATGGGGAAGACGAGTATTTCGACGACCTGATGCGCGTCACCAAGGGCGAGACCGACGAGGGCCTCGCCCGCCTCGCCATCCGCAGCTCGGAAGAGTGCCTGCCGTGGATGGAGGCGCATGGCGTGCGCTTCCAGCCCTCGCTGTCGGGCACGCTGAGTCTGTCGCGCACCAACGCCTTCTTCCTCGGCGGCGGCAAGGCGCTGGTGAACGCCTATTACAACACCGCCGAGGATCTCGGCGTCACCGTCGCCTACGAGGCGCAGGTCACCCATGTGGAGGTCGAGGACGGCCGCTTCACCGGCTTGCAGGTCGAGACCCCCGCCGGCGCCGCGCGGATCGAGGGGCGCGCGGTGGTGCTGGCCTCGGGCGGGTTCCAGTCGGACGTGGACTGGCTGGCCCGCGCCTGGGGGCCGGCGGCGCGCAACTTCCTGATCCGCGGCACGCCCTACAACCGCGGCGTGGTGCTCAGGGACATGCTGGACCAGGGCGCCGAAAGCGTCGGCGACCCGACCCAGTGCCACGCCGTCGCCATCGACGGCCGCGCCCCGAAATTCGACGGCGGCATCGTCACCCGGCTCGATTGCGTGCCCTTCTCCATCGTGGTCAACCGCGACGCCCAGCGCTTCTACGACGAGGGCGAGGATGTCTGGCCCAAGCGCTACGCCATCTGGGGGCGCCTCGTGGCGGCGCAGCCCGACCAGGTCGCCTATTCGATCATCGACGCGAAAAGCATCGATCTGTTCATGCCCTCGGTCTTTCCGCCGGTGAAGGCCGATACGATCCCCGATCTCGCGCGCCAGCTCGGCCTGCCCGAAGAGGCGCTGACGCAGACCGTCGAGCGCTTCAACGCCGCCTGCCGGCCGGGCGATTTCCACCCCACCGAGCTCGACGCGCTGGCCACCGAGGGGATCGCCCCGGCCAAGACCAACTGGGCCCGCCCGATCGACACCCCGCCCTACTACGGCTACAGCCTGCGGCCCGGCGTCACCTTCACCTATCTCGGCCTCAAGGTCGACGAGACCGCCCGCGCGCAGGGGCCCGACGGCCCCTATGCCAATATCTGGGCCGCCGGCGAGATCATGGCCGGCAGCATCCTCGGCCAGGGCTATCTCGCCGGCTTCGGCATGACCATCGGAACCGTCTTCGGACGCATCGCAGGACAGGAGGCCGCCGCCCATGTCGCTTGACACCATCCAGGAAGCCCGCCGCCAGGTCGAGATCTGCAACGCCTGCCGCTATTGCGAGGGCTATTGCGCCGTGTTCCCGGCGATCACGCGGCAGAAGGCATTCGCCGACGCCGACATCACCCAGCTGGCGAACCTGTGCCACAACTGCCGCGGCTGCTACTACGCCTGCCAATATACCGAACCGCACGAATTTGCCCTGAACCTGCCCGCCGTGCTGGCGGAGGTCCGCGCCGACAGCTGGCAGGACCACGCCTGGCCGCGCGGCTTCGCCGGGCTGTTCCAGAAAAGCGGCGCCGCGATCGCGGTGGCGCTGGCGCTGGCCGTGGCCGCGATCCTCTACCTGGCGCAGGCGTTGCGCCCGGAGGAGGGCCTGGGGTTTTACGCGGTGCTCTCGCATGGCGCGATGGTGGCGATCTTCGCCCCGGCCTTCCTGTTTCCGCTGGCCGCGATCGCCCTGTCGCTGCGCGGCTACTGGCGCGCGGTGGGCGGCGCGCCGCTGCGCGCGGCGCATCTGATCGCGGCGCTGGGCGACGCGGCGAAACTGCGCAACCTCTCCGGCGGTCAGGGTCAGGGCTGCAATTTCGAGCAGGAGGACCGTTTCTCCGACGCCCGGCGCCGGCTGCACCAGGCGGTGCTCTACGGCTTCCTGCTGTGCTTCGCGGCGACCTCGGCTGGGACGGTGATGCATTACGCGCTGGGGTGGGAGGCGCCCTATGGCCTGTTCACCCCGCCCAAGCTGCTGGGCGTGCCGGGCGGCATGCTGCTGGCGGCGGGCGCGCTGGGGCTGGCCTGGCTCAAGACCCGCGCCGACCGGGCGCTGGGCGCGGCGCGGCTGTGGGGCGGCGAGATGGCCTTCGTGCTGATGCTGGCGCTGGTGGCTCTGACGGGCCTCGCCCTCTATGCAGCGACCGGCACCGTGCTGGTCCCGGCCCTGACCGCGCTGCACCTGGGCTTCGTCCTCGGCTTCTTCCTGATGACGCCCTATTCCAAGATGGTGCACGGCTTCTACCGTCTCGCCGCGCTGGCGCGCGACGCGCAGGGAAAGTAAGCGTCGCCGCGGGGCGGCCCCGGCCAGTGCCGCCGGGGCCGCCCCGCGGCGTCAGTCCTCCAGGTGGCGCCGGGCCTCAGCGATGCAGTCCAGCACCGCCGTCGCATCGCCCAGCCGCCGCGACAAAAGCAGCGCCAGCTTGGCCAGGAACAGCTCGGATTTCCCCGCGCCCGCGCCGTCGATCGCGGCGGCGAGCGCGTCGTAGACGGTTTCAATCTCTGCCTGGGTCATGTCAGTCTCCGCTCTTGCAGATGGCCGCGCGGTAGGCGGCGATCACGTCCTCGGCGCGGGCGTCGTGCCAGCGCGCCGCGATGTAGAGATCGGGACGCAGCAGATAGGCGCTGCCCGGCCCCGCCGCCAGCCGCCGCGCTGCGGCTGAGCCGGGCTCCAGCACCATCGCCTGCATCCCCGCCTCGCCCGCCAGCGCGCGGGACAACCCCGCGTCGAAGCACAGCAGGGTGAAACCCGGCCCCAGCCGGTCGCTGAGATGCCCGTCCCCGACCCGCGCGTCCGGCAGCACGTCGCCCGCCGACGGCCCGCCCGCGAAACCGGGATCGTCGGCGCGCACCACCGGGCTTCGGGCGTAGACATAGGGGGTCATCTGGCGCGGATTGGCCAGTTGGCCGGCGAATTCGTGGTCCAGCGCCAGCGACAGCGCCGCATCGCGCATCACCCGCCAGCCGTGGCTGGGCGGCGTCATGAAGCGCGCGCTTTTCGAGGCGTTGGCGAAGACGTCCAGCGTCGCCCCGCGCCGCTCGGGCGTGTAGCTGTCGAGCAGCGCCGGGCCGGCGCGGCCGGTCAGCACCCAGCCCAGCTTCCAGCCGATATTCATCGCGTCGGCCAGCCCGTTGTTCAGCCCGCGCACCCCGAAGATCGGCACGACATGGGCGCTGTCCCCCACGAAGAAGACCCGCCCGTCGCGGTAATCGTCGAGCGCCAGCGTGTTGGCCGAATAGACTGACCACCATTCCAGCTCCCACGGGCCTTCGTGGCCGATGTCCTTCAGCACGGCGGCCACGCTGTCGCGGACCACGTCTTCGCGGGTGGCCTCTTCGGCGTCCTCGCCCTCGGCGAGCTGGTAGTCGATGCGCCAGATATTGTCGGGCTGGCGGTGGATCAGAACGGTGCCGCCGCGCCGGCAATCGGGATCGAACAGCGCGCGGCGGATGGTGGGGTAGTCATGCTCCATCTGAACGTCGGCGATGACATAGCGGCCCTCGAAATTCTCGCCCTTCAGGCGCAGGCCGCGCATCCCGCGCACCGCGCTGCGCGCACCGTCGCAGGCCAGCACCCAATCCGCCGGGATGGTGTAGCAGCCCTGCGGGTCGCGCACCGTGACCGCGACGCCGCCCTCGCGATCGGCCACCCCCGTCACCTCGGACTGCCAGCGCGCGTCGATCAGATCGCACCCGGCCACCGCCTGCCACAGGAAGGCCTCGATATATTGCTGTTCGAGGTTGTACATGGGGCGGAATTTCTCATCCGCGCTGTCGGGCATCTCGAATTCGAGGATCTGCCGCCCGCGGTAGAAGGACCGCCCCGTCGTCCAGCCCAGCGCCTTGTCGAGGAAGGGCCCCACAACGCCCAGACGGTCGAGAATCTGGAAGCTGGAGCGCGAGACGCAGATCGCCCGGCTGCCGTCGTTGAAGGTGGATTTGTCGTCGAGCAGCACGCTCGCCACCCCCTCGCGCGCCAGTGCCAGCGCCGCGGTCATGCCCACCGGGCCCGCGCCCACGATCACCGCCCTGGCCGGCGCGTCCAGCGCCGCCCGCGCCGCGCCCTGCGGCGGGTCGAAACGGGGATAGTCGAAATAGAGCGACTCGGTCGCGCCTTTTCCGGCCGGTCTCATCGGTGTCATCCCTCCCTTTGCGTGACGGCGTTCACACTAGGGCGCGCGGGTGCTAGCGTCTGTCCACCTTTTTGGGGGACAGGGATGGCGACACCGGTCCAGCGCATCGACACCTGCCTCGCCCGGCTGGGGCGGGAGGATTTCGTTCTGGCCTTTCTCGACCTCGCTCGGCTGACCGGCGCGGGCCAGGTGATGGTGTTCTCCTACGACGGCGATGCGGCAAGCTGCCTGGTCTCGCGCAACTTCGCCCATTCCGCGCTGGGGGAGGAACTGGCGGGGCTCTATCTGGACGGCTGGTTCCGCCAGGACCCGCTCTGGCCCGAGATCCTGGCCCTGCCGCCCGGCGCGGTGCGGCTGCGGCAGATCGGGCGCCGGGCCGGGGCCATGTCCGCCGACTACCGCCGGATCTTCTTCGACGCGCCGGGGCTGGCGGGCAAACGGGCGGTGCTGGCCTGCGGAGAGCGCTGCCGGCTGATCGTGAACCTCTACCGCCCGGCCGCGGGCGGCGGGCCCGGCGAGCCGGGGCTGGAGCCGCTGCTGGGCCGCCTCGCCTGTCTGCATTTCGACCGGGTGACAGGCTTCGCCTTTCCGCCGCCGCTGGCGGCGCTGTCGTCGCGCGAGCGCGAGGTCTGCCTCGGCATCCTCGCCGGAAAGAAGACCGAGGCGATCGCGGGCGAGATGGGCGTCGCGCCCTCCAGCGTAGTGACCTTCCGCCGCCGCGCCTATGCCAAGCTGGGGATCTCGTCGCGCGGCGCTCTGTTCCAGCTCTGCCGCTGACGCCTTACTGGTGGCGCAGCGCCTCGATCGGGTCCATCCGCGCCGCCCGGCGCGCCGGGAAGAAGCCGAAGACCACCCCCACCCCCGCCGAGAAGCCGAAGGCCAGCACGATCACGCCCGCGTTGGGGGTGAAGGGGATCTGCAACACCCGCGCCCCGATCAGGCCGAAGCCCAGCCCCAGCGCGATGCCGATCAGCCCTCCGATCAGCGACAGCACGATCGCCTCGACCAGGAATTGCAGCAGCACCTGCCGCTCGGTCGCGCCGACGGCCAGGCGGATGCCGATCTCGCGCGTGCGCTCGGTCACCGAGACCAGCATGATGTTCATGATCCCGATGCCGCCCACCAGAAGGCTGACCGCGGCCACCGCCGACAGCAGCCCGGTCAGGACGGTGGTGATGCCGGTCAGCATGGAGGTGATCTGCTTCATGTCGAAGACGTTGAAATCGTCCTCCTCGCCCGGCGAGATGCGGCGGCGCTCGCGCATCAGGCGTTCGATATCGGCGCGCGCCTTGTCGGTGGAGATGCCGTCGCGGATCGCGGCGTAGATCATCGCCACGTCCTGATTGCCCGCGACGCGGCGGTGAAAGGCGCGGATCGGGATCAGCACCAGATCGTCCTGATCCGTGCCGAAGCCGGAGGCGCCCTTTTCCGCCAGCACACCGATCACCCGGCACGAGATCTGCTTGAGGCGGATCATCTCGCCCAGCGGGCTGGCGTTGCCGAACAGCTCCTGGCGGACGGTCTCGCCCAGGATGCAGGCCGCCGCGCCGCTGCGCTGCTCGCTCTCGTAGAACTCGCGCCCCTCGGCGACGGCCCAGTCGGTGGCGACGAGATAGCGGTTGTCGGTGCCGGTCACGGTGGTGGCGTGGTTGCGGTTGCCCGCGATCGCGATCATCGTGCGCGCGTTCGAGGGCGTGGCCACGCGCACGGCCGGAATCTGCGCCTCGATCGCCTCGACATCCCGCAACGTCAGGCTGGCCGCGCTGCCGCCGCCCCCGCCCGGTCCGCCGCGCGCCTGGCCGGGGCGGACCATCAGCAGGTTGGTGCCGAGCTTGGCGACGTCACGCTCGACCTGCGCGGTGGAGCCCTGGCCGATGGTGACCATGGCGATCACCGCCGCCACCCCGATCACGATGCCCAGCACCGTCAGGAAAGAGCGCAGCGCGTTGCGCAGGATGGCCTGCAGGGCCAGGCGGAGGGTCTCAAACAGCATCCGCCGGGCCCCCGTTTGCCGCGCCGTCGCTTTCCACCCGGCCGTCGACGAAATGGATCAGCCGACGGGCGTATTCCGCCATGTCGTGCTCATGGGTGACCATGATGATGGTGATCCCCTCGTCGCGGTTGAGCTGGGTCAGCAGCTCCATGATCTCGCGGCTGCGGGCGGTGTCGAGATTGCCGGTGGGCTCGTCGGCCAGCACCACGTCCGGCCTCGTCACGATGGCCCGCGCGATGGCCACGCGCTGCTGCTGCCCGCCCGACAGCTGCGAGGGGTCGTGATGCGCGCGCGCGCCCAGCCCGACCTTGTCCAGCGCCGCGCGCGCCAGCCGGTTGCGGTCGCGCCGCGCCAGCCCCTTGTAGATCAGCGGCAGTTCCACATTGTCGAGGGCCGATGTGCGCGCCAGCAGGTTGAAGCCCTGGAACACGAAGCCGAAGCAGTTGCGCCGCAGCAGCGCGCGCTGGTCGCGCGCCAGCGCCCCCACCTCGGCCCCGAGAAAGCGGTAGCTGCCGGCAGTCGGCGTATCGAGGCAGCCCAAGATGTTCATCGCCGTCGACTTGCCCGAACCCGAGGGCCCCATAATGGCCACGAACTCGCCCGCCGCGATGGTCAGGTCCACATCCTGCAGCGCGTGCACCTCGGCGGCGCCCGCGCCGTAGGTCTTGGTGATGCCCGACAGGGCGATCAGGGGGGGCGCGGCATCGGTCATTCGCTCACGATGTCCACGATGACGCGGTCGCCGGGGACGAGGCCGCCCTCGACGATCGCCGTGACCATGCCGTCGGTCTCGCCGGTGCGGACCTCGACCGGCTGCATCCCGTCCTCGCGCAGCACCCACAGGGTGCGCCAGCCCTCGGGGCTGACGGTGACCCGTGTGGCCGGCGCGCGCGAGGGCGGGCGGAACAGAAGCCCCAGCAGCCCGCGGCCGCTGTTCTCCTCCGCCTCCGGTTCGGTCGGCGGGGCGAAACGGAGCGCGGCGTTGGAGACGGTCAGCGCCTCCTCGATGCGGGCGACGGTGATGTCGGCGGTCGCGGTCATGCCCGGGCGCAGCAGCATCGCGTCGTTGTCGATCGACAGGATTGCCTTGTAGGTCACGACGCCGTCGATGGTCTCGGAGGCGTAGCGCAGTTCGGAGATCACCGCCGGGAAGCGGCGGTCCTGATAGGCCTCGACGCTGAATTCGGCTGCATCCCCCACCTCGACCTTGCCGATGTCGGCCTCGTCGATATCCACGCGCAGCTCCATCCGGCGCAGATCCTCGGCGATGGTGAACAGCACCGGTGCCTGCAGCGAGGAGGCCACGATCTGCCCGGGATTGGCGTCGAGGTCCAGCACCACCCCGTCGATGGGCGAACAGATGCAGGCCTTGGCGAGGTTGGCCTCCTCGACCTTTAGATCGGCCTCGGCGACGCGCTGGTCGGCCGCCGCGCTTTGCAGCGCGGCCTGGGCGCGGGCATAGACGGCTTGGGCGGCGCGGAAATCCTGCGGCGACACGATCCCGCGCCGGTCGAGTTCCACCATGCGGTCGTAATTCTCGCGGGTCTCCCTGACCGTCGCGCGGGCCTCGGCCACGCGGGCCTGGCGCGCGGCCAGCATCGCGCGGGCATGTTCGAGCGAGGCTTCCAGCTTATCCGTGTCCAGCCGCGCCAGCTCCTGCCCGGCCTTCACGGGGCTGTTGTAGTCCACCAGAACCTCGCGCAGCGTACCGCTCAGCTCCGACGAGATCTCGACCAGGTTGGTGGGCTCGACCGTTCCGGTGGCGGTGACGGTGACCACGACGGGGCCGAGCGCGGCCTCGACCGTTTCGTAGCGGCGCTCGCCCTCGGGGCGGCCGGCGGCCCACCACAGCCAGCCCCCGGCCCCGAGCCCGAGCAGCACGACCAGCCACAGCACGCGCCGGAGCGGGCTGCGGGAGCGGCCCGCGCGGATGATCTCGTCGATATCGGTCCTGGTCTGGGTCATGGATTGGTCCGGCCGTTGGGCGTGCGGCACCCTGATACCTGCTTTCGGCCCGGCGCGGCCTTGATCCGGGTCAAGCGCGGCGCGATTGGCCGGACGAACGCGGAGGGCGCCCGGGGTGGGCGCGATGGCGCCCGACCGTGGGCGGGTGGCGCCGGAGCCGCAGCGCTTGCCAGCCGCCCGCGCGCCGCGTAACCCTTTGGCAACCGTCCGAAAGCGAAAGTGCGCCCGTTGTTCCTCTACCGGCTTCTGCTGACCCTTGCCGCGCCCGTCATCGCCCTCGGCCTCGCGCGGCGCGACCGGCGCGATGGGCTGGACGAGCGGCTGGGCGGCCACGGCGCCGGCGCGGCGCGGCGCGGCGCGGTGATCTGGCTGCACGCCGCCTCCAACGGCGAGCTGACGGCGGCCCGGCCGCTGATCGCGGCGCTGCTGGCGCGCGATGCGCGGCTGTGGCTGGTGATCACCTGCAACAGCGCCACCGGGCGGGCGCTGGCGCAGGGCTGGGGCCTGCCGCGCACCGAGGTGCGGCTGGCGCCGCTGGACTACCGGCTGTGCCTGCGCCGGTTCCTCGGCAACTGGCAGCCCGACGCGCTGATCGTGATCGAATCCGAACTCTGGCCCAACCGCCTGACCGAGATGGCGCGGCGGCACCGCCCGGTGCTGGTGCTCTCCGCCCGGATCTCGGAGCGCAGCGCGCGGCTCTGGGCGCGGCTGCCGGGCCTCACCCGCCGGGTGATGGGCGCGATCAGCCTGCTCTCGGCGCAGGATGCGGGGTCCGAGGCGCGGTTCCTGTCGCTGGGCCTGCCGCCCGACCGGCTGGCCCCGGCCCTGAACCTGAAGACCGGCGCCGCCCCCGCCGCCCCCGACCCCGCCGAGCTGGCCCGCCTGCGCCCGCTGTTCCCGCACGGCGCGACGCTGCTGGCGGCCTCGACCCACGAGGGCGAGGAGGGGCCGATCCTGATGGGCTTCCGCCGGGCGCTGGCCGAGCGCCCCGAACTGCGGCTGATCCTCGCCCCGCGCCACCCGCGCCGCAGTGCCGATATCCAGGCGATCCTGCGCCGGCAGGGGCTGGGCTTCGCCGTCCGCTCGGCGGGCGAGGTGCCGGATGCCGGGACGCCGGTCTATCTCGCCGACACGCTGGGCGAGATGGGGCTGTGGTATGCGCTGGCCGGCACCACCTTCGTCGGCGGCTCGCTGGTGGCCAAGGGCGGGCACACCCCGTTCGAGCCCGCCGCCCACGGCTCGGCGCTGCTGCATGGGCCCTACCTGGAGAACTTCGCCGAGGTCTATGCCGCGCTCGAGGCCGCGGGCGGCTCGCGCCGGGTCGAGGGGGCCGACGACCTGCGCGCCGCGCTGCTGAGCCTTGACGAGGCCGGCCGCGCGCGCATGGCCGAGGCGGCCGCGCGCGTGACCGAACGGCTGCATGACAGCGCCGGGCTCGACCCGCTGATCGACCGGCTGGCCGACCTGACCGGCGACACCAACCTCCGCGCCCCGCAAAAAGGAGAGACCCCATGACCGCCCCCTATTTCACCCGCGACGCCCTGGAACAGGCCGCGGCGCTGGTCCACACCCAGATGCCGCCCACCCCGCAATATGCCTGGCCACTGCTGGCCGAGGCCGCGGGCTGCGAGGTCTGGGTCAAGCACGAGAACCACACCCCCATCGGCGCCTTCAAGGTGCGCGGCGGCATCACCCTGATCGACTGGCTGAGGCGCACCCAACCCGACGTGCCCGGCATCGTCACCGCCACCCGCGGCAACCACGGCCAGAGCCAGGCGCGCGCCGCCCGCGCCGCGGGGCTGACCGCCAGGGTCTATGTCCCGCACGGCAACTCGGTCGAGAAGAACGCCGCGATGCGCGCCTTCGGGGCCGATCTGATCGAATTCGGCGCGGATTTCGACACCGCGCGGGAAGAAGCGATGCGCGTGGCCGAGGCCGAGGGGCTGTTCCCCGTGCCGCCCTTCCACCGCGAGCTGGTGCGCGGCGTTGCGACCTACGCGCTGGAATTCTTCGCCGCGCAGCCCGATCTCGATGCCGTCTATGTGCCGATCGGCTGCGGCTCGGGCATCTGCGGCACGATCGCGGCGCGCGACGCGCTGGGGCTTAGGACGCAGGTGATCGGCGTGGTCTCGGAAAACGCGCAGACCGCGAAACTGTCGGTCGAGGCGGGCCGCATGGTCGAGACCGAAACCGCCCGCACCTTCGCCGACGGCATGGCCGTGCGGATCCCGGTGCAGGAGGCGTTCGACATCTATTCGAAGGGCGCCGAGCGCATCGTGGCGGTCAGCGAGGAGGAGATCGCCGAGGCCATCCGCCTCTACTACACCGCCACCCACAACCTGGCCGAGGGCGCGGGCGCGGCGGCGCTGGCCGCGCTGATGCAGGAGCGCGACCGGATGCGCGGCAGGCGCGCGGGCGTGATCCTGTCGGGCGGCAATATCGACGCGGGTTGGTTCCTCGGCGTGATGCAGGGCTGCCCGCCCAAGGTCTAGCCCAGCGGGTAGCGCGCCAATTCCGAGTGGATCGGGCCGCCGGGGCGCAGATCGGAGCGGTAGAGGCGGAAATCCGCAACCGTGAAGGGCGGCGCGGCGAAATCCGCCCGCTCCGCCACCGCCCGCTCCAGCCGCGCTCCGTCGAAGCGGCCAGGGATCAGCCGGCCCAGCGTGACATGGGGGATGTAGCGTTTCGAATCGGGCGTCAGCCCGGCGCGGCGCGCGGCCTGTTCGACCTTGGCCTGCAGATGCATCAGCGCCGGGCTCTCGCGCACCCCGACATAGACGACGCGCGGCTTGTGCCCGCCGAACATTCCCACCCCCGACAGCGCCAGATCGAACCGTTCGGCCCGGATCGCGTCAAAGGCGTAATGCGCCTCCTCCAGCGCCGACTCCGCGACATCGCCCAGAAAGGCCAGCGTCAGGTGCATGTTCTTGGGCGCCACCGGCCGGGTCACGGGCAGGCCCTGCTGCACCAGCCGCAACTCGAACAGCACGTCATCGGGCAGGTCGATGGCGACGAAGGCGCGGATCATGGCGGTGACCTCCTGTCCAGCACGTCCAGCCGCGCGCGCAGCTCGGGGCGCACCGGCCCCGCGCGCGGGGCGTCGCGCAGGGTGGTGAACCAATGCCCGGGCGGGGTGCGGCCCCGGCTGTGACCCTCCCAGCTGAGCCCGCGCAGCACAGCCTCGGCAGGCTCGGGCAGGCGGGCCGGAATGTCCAGCCCGTTCAACGTGGCCCAGACCCCGGTCCAGAGCCGCCCGACCGACCACGGGTTGTAGCCGCCCCCGCCCAGCACAAGGTAGCGCGGGGAAAGCGGGCGCAGCGCCGCGACCACCTCCCAATGGGCGTTGTTGGACAGCGCGAGACGCGACAGCGGATCCTCTGCCACCGCGTCGGCGCCGCATTGCAGGACGATGGCGTGGGGCGCGAAATCGGACACCCGGGGCAGGATCAGCCGCTCCAGCACCAGCGCCATCTCGGTATCGTTGAGGCCGCGCGGCACCGGCAGGTTGAAGGCGTTGCCGCCGGCGTCGTCCTCCAGCCCGCCGGTGAAGGGCCAGCGCCGCTCCTCATGCACCGAGATCAAAAGCGTGTCGGGATCGCCGGAAAAGGCCGTCTCCACGCCGTCGCCGTGATGGGCGTCGATATCGACATAGGCGATGCGGCGCGCGCCATTGCGGCGCAGCGACAGCATCGCCAGCACCGGGTCGTTGAGATAGCAGAACCCGCTGGCCCGGTCGCGCAGCCCGTGATGGGTGCCGCCGGCGGGGTGATAGACGGCCCCGCCGCCCGCCAGCAACTCGCCCGCCAGCAGCGCCCCGCCCGCGCCGGTGGCGGGGCGGCGGAACATCTCGGCAAAGACCGGGTTGGAACCGGTTCCTAGGCCGTGGCGCGCGCGCACCTCGGCGCTGACCGCCTGCGCGGCCTCGGCGGCCTGCAGCGCGGCGATGTAGCCGGGGTCGTGGAACAGCGCCAGCGCCGCCGGCTTGGCGCGCGGGCTGGTGCGATACTGGTCCGGCCCCAGCCAGCCCAGCGCCCGCGAAAGGTCCATCACCGTGGAGACGCGCGGCACCCGCAGCGGATGCCACGGCCCGTAGCTGGAGCCACGGTAGATCTCCGAGCCGAGGAAGAGGGGCGCGCCGCTCACCTCGGCAGCAGCGCCTCGACCGCGCCGGTGATCTGGCGCGACATCGGATTGACGCGCGCCCCCCAGCTGCCCGCCAGTTCGCCGTCGGGTCCGATCAGCACCTTGTTGAAGTTCCAGCGCGGCGCGACGCCGTGCTCCTCGGCCAGCCACCGGTAGAAGGGATGGGCGTCGGGCCCGCGCACATGGGTGATCTCGGTCATCGGCAGGTCGAGGCCGAAGGTGTTCTCGCAGAACTCCCTGACCTCGGCCTCGCTGCCCAACTCCTGCCGGAAATCGTCCGACGGCACCGCCAGCACCACCAGCCCGCGCTCGCGGTAGCGGTCGTAGAGCGCCTGCAAATCCTTGTATTGCGGGGTGAAGCCACAGAGCGAGGCGGTGTTGACCACCAGCACCGGGCGCCCGGCCCATTCGCCGAGGCTCAGCGTGCCGCCGTCGATCGAGGCGAAGGCGAAGGTGAAGGGCGCGCGGGCCGCCGCGGGCAGCGCGAGGCCGACGAGGGCCGCGATCAGGATCAGCAGTCGCATGGTCTGCGGGCCTCCGTCCCGCGATCGGTCTTTTCCGAACAGCTATCGCGCCCGGCGCGGCGGTCAAGCCCGCCGGGCGGCGCCGGTTGCGCGGGTCCGGGGCGCCGCCCCTTGCGCAAACGCGGCGGTCGCGCATATCCTTTCGCACAAAAGGGAAGAGCAGTCCGTGTCGATCCAACAAGCAGCAAAGCCCGCCCCCAAGGGGGCCGGGGCCCTCGAAGGCGAGGCGCGCACGCAATATGCAGCGCTGTGCTTTCGCATGGTCAAGGACCGGCCCGAGGTGCTGATGATCACCAGCCGCGACACCGGGCGCTGGGTGATCCCCAAAGGCTGGCCAATCGAGGGGCTGAGCCCGCCGCAATCCGCCGCGCAGGAGGCCTGGGAGGAGGCCGGCGTCGAGGGCAAGGTCTATGACCGGAAGCTCGGCGTCTATTCCTACGCCAAGGGCATGGACAAGGGCGCCGATCTGCCCTGCACGGTGGCGGTCTACCCGCTCAAGGTAAAGACCCTGCGCGACAAGTTCCCCGAACGGTCCGAGCGCAGGCGCAAATGGATGTCGCCGAAAAAGGCCGCCCAGCGCGTGAATGAGCCCGAACTGGCCGAGATCCTTGAGAATTTCGATCCGCGCCGTCTGAAGGACTGACCCCCGGGGGAATTGATTTCCGCCGCCGGATGCGTATCTATCGCCTATCCTGAACCCCTGAGGCGCCCATGATCCGCTATGCGCTGAGCTGCCGCGAAGGCCACGAATTCGAAAGCTGGTTCCAGTCCGCCGAAGCCTATGACAAGCTTCACAAGGCGGGCATGGTGGCCTGCTCCGTCTGCGGCGGAGGCGATGTCGAGAAACGTCTGATGGCCCCGCGGATCGGCGCCAAGACCCGGGCGGAGCCCGCGGCCGGGCAGGCCGAACGCCCGCTCTCCGCCCCCGCCCACCCGGCGGAACAGGCGCTGGCGGCGCTGAAGAAGAAGATCGAGGAAAACTCCGATTATGTGGGCCGCGATTTCGCCCGCGAGGCACGGCGCATCCACGAGGGCGAGGCGCCCGAACGCGCGATCTACGGCGAGGCGCGGCTCGACGAGGCGAAGCAGCTGATCGAGGACGGGGTGCCGGTGGCTCCCCTGCCCTTCACCCCCGGACGCAAAACCAACTGAAGGATCACGGATGACCATCCTCATCACCGGCGCGACGCGCGGCATCGGCCTGCAACTGGCCCAGAACTACGCGACCGCGGGGCAGAAGGTCATCGGAACCGCCCGCGGCGCCGCGCCCGACCTGGCCGGCGTCGACTGGCACCGGCTGGACGTGACCGACCCGGCGTCGCATGCGGCGCTGGCGGCGGCGCTGGACGGGTGCCCCGTCGACCTGCTGGTCTGCAATGCCGGCATCTATCGCGACAAGCACCAGAGCCTCGCCGACGGTTTCCCGGCCGCGATGTGGGCCGAGACCTTCGCCACCAATGTCACCGGCGTCTTCCTGACCGTGCAGGCGCTGCTGCCCAACCTTCAGGCCGCTCAGGCGCCCAAGGTCGCGATCATCAGCTCGCGGATGGGTTCGGACGCGCTGGCGCCGGGCGGCTCCTACATCTACCGCGCCTCCAAGGCGGCGGCGCTGAACCTCGGCCGCAACCTGGCCGCCGACCTGGAGGGGCTGGGCATCGCCGTGGGCATCTACCACCCCGGCTGGGTGCGCACCGACATGGGCGGGCCGCAGGGCGAGATCGACGCGCCGCAGGCCGCCGCCGGACTGAGCGCGCGCTTCGCCGCACTGTCGCTGGCGCGCACCGGCTGTTTCGAGACCTGGGACGGGCAGGAACTGCCCTATTGACGCCGCATCGACGCGGCCGGGGCGCGGCGCCTCTTGCCCTTGACCCGGCCTTCGCCTAGGAGAAGCCCGGATTGAACGGGGCAGACGGGACAGCCATGCCGCTTCTTGTTATGAAATTCGGGGGCACCTCGGTGGCCGATCTGGCGCGCATCAGGAATGCCGCCGAGAAGGTCAAGCGCGAGGTCGAGCGAGGCTATGACGTGATCGTCATCGTCTCGGCCATGTCGGGGCGCACCAACGAGCTGGTCGGCTGGGTCGAGCAGACCTCGCCGCTGTTCGACGCGCGCGAATACGATGCCGTGGTCAGTTCGGGCGAGAACGTCACCGCCGGGCTGATGGCGCTGACGCTGCAGGAGATGGAGATCCCCGCGCGCAGCTGGCAGGGCTGGCAGGTTCCGGTGATGACCACCTCGGCCCATTCCGCCGCGCGGATCGAGGACATCCCGCGCGCCAATATCGACGCGAAATTCGCCGAAGGCATGAGGGTGGCAGTCGTCGCGGGCTTCCAGGGGGTCAGCCCCGAGGGCCGGATCACCACGCTGGGCCGGGGCGGCTCGGACACCACCGCGGTGGCCTTCGCCGCCGCCTTCGACGCGGAGCGCTGCGACATCTACACCGATGTCGATGGCGTCTACACCACCGATCCGCGGATCGAGGACAAGGCGCGAAAGCTCGACAAGATCGCCTTCGAGGAGATGCTGGAGCTCGCCAGCCTCGGCGCGAAGGTGCTGCAGACCCGCTCGGTCGAGCTGGCCATGCGCTACAAGGTGCGGCTGCGGGTGCTGTCCAGCTTCGAGGAAAACACCGAAAATTCCGGCACGCTCGTTTGCGACGAGGAGGAAATCATGGAACAGAATGCAGTCTCTGGCGTCGCCTATTCGCGGGACGAGGCGAAGATGACGCTGATCTCGGTCGCCGACCGCCCCGGCATCGCCGCCGCCATCTTCGGCCCGCTGGCCGAGGCCGGCGTCAATGTGGACATGATCGTTCAGAACATCTCGGAAGAGGGCCGCACCGACATGACCTTCTCCTGCCCGGTCAATCAGGTGGCCCGCGCCGAGGACGCGCTGAAGAAGGCCAAGGCCGCCGGCGAGATCAACTATCACGGCCTGGTGGCCGACACCGACGTCGCCAAGGTCTCGGTGGTGGGGATCGGGATGCGCAGCCATGCCGGCGTCGCCAACCGGATGTTCGACGCCCTCGCCCGCGAGGGGATCAACATCAAGGTCATCACAACCTCCGAGATCAAGATTTCCGTTCTCATCGACCGGAAATATATGGAACTTGCCGTGCAGGCCCTTCATGATGCGTTCGGACTCGAGAACGCAGCCGGATAACGGGGGCAATGCCCGAAAACTTCGAAAGCGAAAGTCGCAAGCTGCTCCGCCGCTTGCGAGACACTCTTGCCGAGGCCGGCGAGGGGCAGGAGCGGCTTGACCGCATCACGCACCTGATCGCCGATTCGATGCGCACAGAGGTGTGCTCGATCTACCTGTTCCGCGATTCCGAAACGCTTGAACTCTGCGCGACCGAAGGGTTGAACCCCAGCGCCGTGCACCAGACCCGCCTGCGGGTGGGCGAGGGCCTGGTCGGCCGCGTCGCCAAGACCGCGCGCCCCGTCAACACCGGAAATGCGCCCTCGGCCAAGGGCTTCCGCTTCATGCCGGAGACCGGCGAGGAGATCTATTCCTCCTTCCTCGGCGTGCCGGTGCAGCGGCTGGGAGAGCCGATGGGCGTGCTGGTGGTGCAGTCCAAGGAGGCGCGCGAATTCTCCGACGACGAGGTCTACGCGCTGGAGGTCGTGGCCATGGTGCTGGCCGAGATGACGGAGCTCGGCGCCTTCGTCGGCGAGGGCGCGGCGCTGGCCGCGCTGCACCAGCGCCCGGCCATGTTCCGCGGCGCCGTGGCGCAGGAGGGCGTGGCCGCCGGCCATGTCTGGCTGCACGAGCCGCGCGTGGTGATCACCAACCCCGTGGCCGACGATCCGCACGAGGAACTGCGCCGCCTGAAGGCCGCCGTCGACCAGCTGCGCGTCTCGGTGGACGAGATGCTGGACACCGCCCGCGAGGGCGACAGCGAACAGCTTCAGGTTCTGGAAGCCTACCGCATGTTCGCCAATTCCCGCGGCTGGATGCGCCGCATGGAAGAGGACATCTCGCGCGGGCTGTCGGCCGAGGCTGCGGTGGAAAAGGAGCAATCCGCCGCCCGCGCCCGGATGCAGACCGTCCCCGATCCCTATCTGCGCGAGCGCCTGCACGACCTCGACGACCTGTCAAACCGTCTGCTGCGGATCCTGACCGGCCAGGGCCGCGAAACCGGCGCCGAGATGCCCGAAGACCCGATCCTGATCGCGCGCAACATCGGCCCCGGCGAATTGCTGGCCTATGGCCGCCGCCTGCGCGGCATCGTGCTGGAGGAGGGCTCGGTCGGCAGCCACGCCGCGATCGTCGCGCGCGCGCTGGCCATTCCGCTGGTCATCCACGCCGCCCGCATCACCACCGAGGCGCTGAACGGCGACCCGATCCTGGTCGATGGCGAACAGGGCGTGGTGCACCTGCGCCCCGAGGACACCGTGGCCAACGCCTTCCGCGACAAGATGGCGATGCAGACCAAGGCGCTGGAGCGCTACGCCTCGATCCGCACCGAGCCGGCCGAGACGCAATGCGGCCAGCGCGTCGCGCTGAACATGAACGCCGGGCTGATGGCCGACCTGCCCTCGCTGGAAAGCTCGGGCGCCGAGGGCGTGGGCCTGTTCCGCACCGAGCTGCAGTTCCTGATCAACTCCAAGATGCCCCGCCGCGGCGAGCTGGCCGCGCTCTACAAGCGCGTCCTCGACGCGGCCGGCGGCAAGCGGGTGGTGTTCCGCACCCTCGACATCGGCTCGGACAAGGTGCTGCCCTACATGAAGCGGCAGGACGAGCCCAACCCGGCGCTCGGCTGGCGCGCGATCCGGGTGGGGCTGGACAAGCCGGGCGTGATGCGGATGCAGCTGCAGGCGATGATCCGCGCCGCCGCCGGGCGGCCGCTGACCGTGATGTTCCCCTTCATCGCCCAGTTCGAGGAATTCAAGGCCGCCCGCCAGGCCCTGCTCGATGAGTTGGAGCGCGAGGAACGACTGGGCCGCGTCCTGCCCGAAAAGGTCGAGATCGGCGCCATGCTGGAGACCCCCAGCCTAGCCTTCGCGCCGCAACAGTTCTTCGAGATGGCCGATTTCATCTCCATCGGCGGCAACGACCTGAAGCAGTTCTTCTTCGCCGCCGACCGCGAGAACGAGCGCGTGCGCAAACGCTATGACACGCTGAACGTCAGCTTCCTGACCTTCCTCGAACAGATCGTCGCCCGCTGCGCCGCGACCGGCACCGACCTGTCGTTCTGCGGCGAGGATGCGGGACGCCCGGTGGAGGCGATGTGCTTCGCCGCGATCGGGTTGCGCAACCTCTCGATGCGCCCGGCCTCGATCGGGCCGGTCAAGCACCTGCTGCGCCGGATCGACCTGCGCGAGGTGCGCTCGGTCATCGACGAGGCGCGCGCCAGCGGCGAGCAGTCGGTGCGCCCGGCGGTGCTGGGCTGGCTGCGCCAGCAATACTGAAGATCAGCGGGTCAGACCGCACGCTCGACCGCGCCGGTCACGCCGTCCCACGCCCCCGCGCGCAGCGCCAGGCCCAGAACGCGGTCCGGGTTGGTGGGCGGGGGCATCTCCACCCCCTCCAGCTTTTCGAATCCGAAGCGGCCGTAATAGGGCGCGTCGCCCACCAGCATCACACGCGCCCACCCTCCGGCGCGGGCGCGGGCCAGCGATTCCTGGATCAGCAGCGCGCCCAGCCCCTCGCCCTGGCGGGTCGGGTGCACGGCGACCGGGCCCAGCAGCAGCGCGTCCTTCCCGCCGACGCGCACCGGCCAGTAGCGGATGGCGGCGGCCAGGGTGCCGTCCGCGTCGCGCGCGGTCAGGCACAGCGCCGCTACCGGGGCCACGCCTTCGCGGAGGCGGTAGGACGACAGCGCCTCGCGCCCCGGCGCGAAGCACAGGTCGTAGAGCGCCTCGATCTCCCACCAGTCCTCGGCCCGTTCCTGCTCCAGCCGGATCACGCCCTGCCCCTTTTTCGCTTTCCTTCTGGAAAGGCTGCTAGCACGGGGTTAGGTCTGGGGCAAACCGATCTGATCAGGAGCGCCCAACATGTTCTACCGCCCCGAGGATGGCCACGGCCTGCCCCACAACCCGTTCAACGCGATCGTCACGCCCCGCCCCATCGGCTGGATCTCGACCCGCGGCCGCGACGGGCGGGAAAACCTCGCCCCCTATTCCTTCTTCAACGCGGTCGCCTACACGCCGCCGCAGGTGATGTTCGCCACCACCTCGCGCAAGGAGGACCGGCACATGGGCAAGGACAGCCTGGCCAATATCGACGAGACCGGGGTGTTCTGCGTCAACATCGTGGAATACGCGATGCGCGACGCGATGAACCTGACCTCGGGCGCCTACGACCGGGATGTGGACGAGTTCGAGCTGGCCGGGATCGCGCGCGCCGAATGCGAAACCGTCGCCTGTTCCCGCGTGGCCGGGGCGCCTGCCAACCTGGAATGCCGGCTGACGCAGATCGTCAAACTCGAGGGCGCGGACAACCACCTGGTGCTGGGCGAGGTCACCGGCGTGCACATGCGCGACGACTGCCTGCGCGAGGGGCGGTTCGACGTCACCACCTTCCAGCCGCTGGCCCGGCTGGGCTACCGCGACTACGCGCGCGTGACCGAGGTGTTCAGCCTCAACAGGCCGGGCGAGTGACCCAGGCGCCGCGCCCGCCTCGCGGGTGCGGCGATGAGTATTTGGACCAAGAAGAAGGGGGCTAGTGCCCCGCCCCCAACTGGCCGGTGCGCACCGAATAGTTGACCGCGACCTGGTAATCGGGGTCGTCGTCGCTGTCGACCATCAACTGGCCGGCGCGGGTCAGGAGCTGGTGGCAGTCGCGGCTGAGATGGCGCAGCTGCACCCGTTTGCCGGCGGCCTCGTATTTCGCGGCAACCGACTCGATCGCGGTCAGGGCCGACTGGTCGGCGACGCGGCTGTCGGCGAAATCGATCACCACGCGCGCGGGGTCGGTCTCGGGCGCGAAAAGTTCGGTGAAGCCGGCGGCGGAGCCGAAGAAGAGCGGGCCCTGCACCTGGTAGACCTTGGCGCCCTCGGGGGTCTCGTAGGTCTTGGCGTGGATGCGGGTGGCGTTGCTCCAGGCATATTCCAGCGCCGAGACGATGACGCCGACCACCACCGCGGTGGCGAGGTCGTAGGCGACGGTGGTGATGGTCACCAGCACGATCACCAGAGCGTCGGCGCGGGGCACCTTGCGCATGATGCGGAACGACTGCCAGGCGAAGGTGCCGATCACCACCATGAACATCACGCCGACCAGCGCGGCCAGCGGGATCTGCTCGATCAGCGGCGAGGCGGCCACGATGAACAGCAGTAGGAACAGCGCCGCCGAGATCCCCGACAGGCGCATCCGCCCGCCCGATTTCACGTTGATCATCGACTGGCCGATCATCGCGCAGCCGCCCATGCCGCCGAAAAACCCGGTGACCACGTTCGCCGCGCCCTGGGCCACGCATTCCTGGGAGGCCCCCCCGCGCTTACCGGTGATCTCGCCCACCAGGTTCAGGGTCAGCAGGCTTTCGATCAGGCCGATCGCAGCGAGGATCACCGCATAGGGGAAGATGATCTGCAGCGTCTCCAGGGTCAGCGGCACGGCGGGGATGTGGAAGGCGGGCAGCCCGCCCTCGATCGAGGCCATGTCGCCCACCCGCGGCACGTCGATGTCGAAGGCGATGACCAGCACCGCCACCACCGCGATCCCCGCCAGCGGCGCGGGGATGGCCCTGGTGATCCTGGGCGTGACCCAGATGATGGCCATGGTCGCCGCCACCAGCGCCAGCATGGTCACCAGCGGCCAGCCGGTCATCCATTGCCCGCCGGACATGCCGTGGCCCGCGGCCTCGGCGGTGCCGGGCACCTGGAACTGCGTCAGCTGCGCGAGGAAGATCACGATCGCCAGCCCGTTGACGAAGCCCAGCATAACCGGGTGCGGCACCAGCCGGATGAACTTGCCCAGCTTGAAGACGCCCGCCAGAACCTGCAACAGCCCCATCAGCACCACCGTGGCGAAGAGGTATTCGACCCCGTGCTGGGCCACCAGCGCCACCATCACCACCGCCAGCGCGCCGGTGGCGCCCGAGATCATGCCGGGACGCCCGCCGAACAGGGCGGTGATCAGCCCCACCAGGAAGGCCGCGTAGAGCCCGACCAGAGGGTGCACGCCCGCCACGAAGGCGAAAGCCACGGCCTCGGGCACCAGCGCCAGCGCCACGGTCAGGCCGGCCAGCAGCTCGGTCTTGAGCCGATCGGGGGTCAGACCGCCCGCCGGTTTCGTCAGTTGCGAGGGGGCATAACGCTCGGCAAATGCCGCCAGCATGGATCGGGGCAAGGGGCTTGTCCTGTCTTGTTGGATTTTTTGTTCGCGACCGCGCGCATACCGCATGCGGCCGCCGGTGGAAACCGCCCGCGCCCGGAAAGTTGAAATGAAAGGCCGATTTGCCGCAGCCGCAGGGCGGGTTTCGCCCGCGCCGTCACTCCGCGCGGTGTTTCTTCAGGAACTGGCGGATGAAGCGGCGGATCTCGCGCGCGGCGCTGGTGTCGAGATCGTTGCAGAGCCGGACGAAGGCGTCGCGCTCCTCCTTGTCGAGGCGCAGGACGAGCTGGCTGTCCTTCTTGTTCTTCTTGTCCGCCTTCATGGTCACCGTCGCGCGCCCCCGTCCTTGATTTTTCCGGGAATTAATGTATATACATTTGCATTACATTCATGGTGCCAGACACTATTGCGGCACGGCAACCAGGGAAAGAAGATCATGAACCTGCAGTGGGCACAATCCATGCTCCTCCGCGACCGGATGGACTGGCGCAAGCCGCATCTGAACTGGGTCCCGGATCGGATTTACCGGTTTTTCAGCGAGCGTAACAAGTAACCTCTCGGCCGGGCTTGCGCAGCGGGCGAGCATCGGGGAAAACGGGGCCGATCGTTCCAGAGAGGCCCCCGATGCAAGCACGTCCCGGCGTCAAAGACTATATCCGCACCATCGTCGATTTCCCCCATGAGGGAATCATGTTCCGCGATGTCACCACGCTGTTCGCAGACCCGCGGGGGTTCCGCATCGCGGTGGACCAGATGCTCGACCCCTTCGCCGGCCAGCGGATCGACAAGGTGGTGGGTCTGGAGGCGCGCGGCTTCATCCTGGGCGGCGCGGTGGCGCATCAGCTGACCGTGGGGTTCGTGCCGATCCGCAAGAAGGGCAAGCTGCCCGGGACCACCATCAGCGAAGAATACAAGCTGGAATATGGCGAGGCCATCGTCGAGATCCACGACGACGCGATCCAGCCCGGCGAGCGCATCCTGCTGGTCGATGACCTGCTGGCCACCGGCGGCACCGCCGAGGCCGGGATCAAGCTGATCGAACGGCTGGGCGGAGAGATCCTGGGCTGCGCCTTCGTCGTCGATCTGCCCGAGCTCGGCGGCCGTGCCAGGCTGGAGGCGATGGGCATGGACGTGCACGCGCTCTGCGCCTTCGAAGGCGCGTAAACCGATTCTTCGCAGAAAAATCGCGTTGAATTTTCTGCGAAAATTCGTTCAGGCGGCGCGCAGGATGACACCGGGGTTCATGATGCCCGCCGGGTCCAGCGCCGCCTTGATCGCCCGCATCGCCGCCAGCTTGGCCGGGTCGGCGTAGCGCTCCAGGTCCTCGACCTTCAGTCGCCCCACCCCGTGCTCGGCGCTGACAGAGCCGCCCAGTTCGTGCACTAGGTCATGCACCGCACGCTTCACCGCGCCGCGCAGATGCTCGTAATCCGCGCGGGTCTTGCCGGGCGCGGGAAAGACGTTGTAATGCAGGTTGCCGTCGCCCAGATGACCGAAGCAGTTGATGCGGAAATCGCCCAGCCGGGCCAGCGCCGGCCCGCCGCGGGCGATGAACTCGGGCACCGCCTCCAGCGGCACCGAGATGTCGTGCGACGAGACCGCGCCGATCTTGCGGTTGGCCTCGGGGATGCGCTCGCGCAGGGCCCAGAACGCGGCGCGCTGGCCCTCGGACTGTGCGATCACGCCGTCGCTGACGAGCCCGGCCTCGGCGGCCTCCTCGAACAGCCCCTCCAGCGCCGCGGCCGGGTCCTGCCCCGCCGCGAGGCCGAGGTCGATCAGCACCGTCCAGTCGGGCTGCTCCGCGAAGGGCTGGCGCACCTCGGGCAGCTGCTCCGACAGGAACCTCAGCCCCATCCCGCCGATCAGCTCGAAGGCCGAGACGCCGGTGCCGATGCGCCGCCCGGCCATCGCCAGCAGGTCGAGCGCGGCGGCAGGGCTGTCGACCACCATCATCGCCGCCCCCGTGGCCGCCGGCCGCGGGAAGAGCTTCAGCGCGGCGGCGGTGATCACCCCCAGCGTGCCCTCGGCGCCGATCAGCAGGTCGCGCAGATCGTAGCCGGTGTTGTCCTTCCTCAGCCGCGTCAGGCCATTGAGGATCGCGCCGTCGGGCAGCACCGCCTCGATCCCGAGGCACAACTCGCGCGCGTTGCCGTAGCGCAGCACGTTGACGCCGCCGGCATTGGTCGAGAGCACCCCCCCCACCCGCGCCGAGCCCTCGGAGGCCAGCGACAGCGGGAACAGCCGCCCCGCCGCCTCGGCCGCGTCCTGCACCTGCGACAGGATCACGCCGGCCTCGGCCAGCAGCACGTTCTCGCGCGGGTAGACGGCGCGGACCCGGTTCATCCGCTCCAGCGACAGGATCACCGGCGCGGGGCCCTCGGGCATGATCTGCCCGCCCACCAGCCCGGTGCCGCCGCCATAGGGCACGATCCCCACCCGCGCCGCGGCGCAGGCGCGGACCACCGCCGCGACCTCCGCGGTCGTGCCCGGCGCGACCAGCAGCCCGCCGATGCCGTGATAGCGGCCGCGCGGCTCTTCCAGGTAGGCCGGGCCGAGGGGGCGGAACGCGGCCTCGGGCAGGCCGGCGCGCAGGGTCTCGCGGAAGGACTCGGTGACGGGGTTCAGCATGGGCAGGCTCCTTTGCCCGCAGGCAAAGCACGCGCGCGGCCCGGGATCAAGTCAGTCCTCCGGCGGGCGGAGGAAGGCGGGCTCCAGCACCACCACGCTCGGCCGCGGCGGCAGCCCCCGCAACGAGACCTCCAGCGCGCTTTCGCCCGGGCGCAGGATCGCGAAATCCTTCTCCATCCCGTCGAGAAAGCGCTGCAACGAGTATTCGCTGAACCAATGCATCGGGATCACGACAGACGAGCGCAGCCGCTGAAGCACCCGGATCATCGTCGGAAGGTCCAGCGTCAGACCGCCATCGACCGGGGCCATCACCACGTCGAGCCGCCCCAGCGCCGCGTATTGCGCCGCGTCCGGCTCGTGATGCAGGTGGCCCAGATGCCCGATGCACAGCCCCGCCACCTCGAAAACGAAGATGGAGTTGCCGGCCACGCGCACGCCCCCCGCCCGGCCGCGGGTGTCGGTGGGCACGTTTCGCACCAGCATCTCGCCGAGATCGAGGTGGTGATCGGCGGGCCTGCCCTCCCGCGCCCAGCCTTCCAGCACATGCGGGATCGCGGGGTCGGGAAAGGCCGTCCAGTGGCTGTCATGGGCGTTGTTCATGGTCACCACGTCCGGGATCAGGTCGAGGTTTCCGATGAAGCCGGTGTAGTCGGTCACCGCCGTCAGCCCGCCCGCGGTTTCGAGCACGAACATGGAATGGTCGATATAGCCGAGCCGCACGGTATTGCGCTCCAGCGGCGCGCCGAAGGCGGCAAGCTGGACGTATTCCAGGCCGGGGGCAGCCTGCGCCAGGGCGATGCAATGGCTCGGGCGGCGGTCCTGGGCCTCCGCGGGCGCGGCCAGAAAGACAAGCAGGGCAAGGGCGAAACGGATCATCGGCAGCTCCTCCTCGTGCCAGAAGGGTAGCACGATTTGCGCCCGCGTCACGCCTCAGCCGGTCAGGGTGCGCCCCCGGCGGTCGCCGCGCAGATTGGCGTAGAGCACATGGTTGCGCCAGCGCCCGTCGATCTGAAGGTAGCTTTGCGCGACGCCCTCGTATTTGAAGCCGCTGCGCTCCAGCGCGCCGCGCGAGGCGATGTTCTCGGGCAGGCAGGCGGCCTCGATCCGGGACAGGTCCAGCGCGGTGAAGGCGTGATGCACCACCGCCTCGATCGCCTCGCGCATGTAGCCCTGGCGCGCATGGGGCCGGCCCACCCAGTAGCCCAGCGTGCCCGCCTGCGCCGGGCCGCGGCGGATATTGTCCAGCGTGATCGCGCCCAGAATCGCCTCGTCGGCGCGGCGGACCAGGAACAGCGGCAGCGCCGTGCCGTTGGAGATCGCGCGCTGCGCCCAGTAGACGCGGTTGGTGAACGCCTTGCGGCTGAGGTGATCCTCGGCCCAGGCGGGCTCCCACGGGGCCAGGAAATCTCGGCTTTCCAGCCGCAGCGCCGCCCAGGCGCGGAAATCGGTGTGCGCCGGCGGGCGCAGGGTCATGCGTTCGGTTTCGATGCGGACCTTGCGCTTCCGGCTGAGCATCAGGCGGCGATCCTCTCCTGCAACTGCGCCAGATCGGGCGCCGCGCCCACCGGGCCATACATGGCCAGCGCCGGCTGCGCCCCGCCCAACAGCCCGGCGCCGAAATCGCGCACGTCCTGGGTGGTGACGGCCTCGATCTTGGCGATGGTCTCTTCGAGATCGGGCACCCGGTCCCAGATCGCCACCAGCCGCGCCAGCCGCTCGGCCCGCGCCGAGGGGCTTTCCAGCCCCATCAGCAGCCCGGCCTTCATCTGCGCGCGCGCGCGCTCGACCTCGGCGGGGCTCATGTCGCCGGCGGCGCGCTTCAGTTCGTCGATGGTCAGATCGCCCAGTTCGCGCAGCTGCGCCTCGCTGGTGCCGGCGTAAAGCGTGATCATGCCGGTGTCGGCATAGGCCCCGGCCTGCGCGAAGATCGAGTAGCACAGCCCGCGTTTCTCGCGGATCTCCTGGAACAGGCGCGAGGACATGCCGCCGCCCATAGCGGTGGCGTAGATCTGCGCGGTATAGACCGCCGGGTCGCGGTAGCCCGGGCTTTCGAAGGCCAGCGCGAAATGCACCTGCTCCAGCGGCTTGACCTCCCGCCGCTGGCCGCCCCCGAAACGGGCCGGGGTGGCGGTCTCGTGCCCGGCGGCGGGCAGTTGGCCGAAAAGCTCTTCGCTCAGGCGGACGATTTCGTCGTGGTCCACCGCGCCCGCGGCGGCGAGGATCAGCTGGTCGGGCGCGTAATGTTCGCGCACGAAGCCGGACAGGTCCTCGCGCGAGAAGGCGCGCACGCGCTCGGCCGGGCCGAGAATGCTGCGCCCCAGCGCCTGGCCGGGATAGGCGGCCTCCTGCAGCCAGTCGAAGATGATGTCGTCGGGCGTGTCCAGCGTCTGGCCGATCTCCTGCAGGATCACGCCGCGCTCGACCTCGATCTCGGACGGGTCGAAGACCGGGTTCAGCACGATATCGGCGATCACGTCCAGCGCCAGCGGCACGTCGGCCTCCAGCACGCGGGCGTAATAGGCCGTCATCTCGCGCGAGGTATAGGCGTTGATGTAGCCGCCCACATCCTCGATCTCCTCGGCGATCTGCAGGGCGCTGCGGCGCGCGGTGCCCTTGAACGCCATGTGCTCAAGGAAATGCGCGATACCGTTCTGTTCGGGGCGTTCGTGCCGTCCGCCGGCATTGACCCAGATCCCGAGCGCCGCGGATTTCATCCCCGGCATGTTCTCGGTGACGATGCGGAAGCCGTTGGGAAGCCTGTGAAGTTCGACGCTCAATGCGCGCGCCTTTCGTGGATGAGGGCCTCGATCGCGGCAAGGTCGTTGGCGACCTCGGTCACCCGCTCGGGACGGTCGTAGAGATCGGCCATGCGGCTGGGCAGGTCGGGGTGCTGGCCGCAGGATGCCTCCACCGCCGCCGGGAATTTCGCCGGGTGCGCGGTGGCCAGCGTCACCATCGGCGCGGCCGAGGCGGGCTGTTCCTGCGCCACCTTCACGCCCACCGCCGTATGCGGGCACAGCACCTCGCCGGTGGCGGCGAAGGTGTCGCGGATGGTGCTGCGGGTCTCGTCCTCGGAGGCGCGGCCGGAGGCGAAGATCTCCTGCAGGCGCTGCAGCGCACCCTGGCTGATCTGGAAGCCGCCCTTGTCCTTCAGGTCGGCCATCTGGCTCGCCACCGCCGCGCCGTCGCGGTCGTAGACATCGAACAGCACGCGCTCGAAATTCGAACTGACCTGGATGTCCATCGACGGGCTGATCGAGGGGGTGACGCCCTGCGTGATGTAGCCCCCCGAGCTCAGCGCCCGGTGCAGGATGTCGTTCTGGTTGGTGGCGACCACCAGCCTGTCGATGGGCAGGCCCATGCGCCGGGCGATGTAGCCCGCGAAGATGTCGCCGAAATTGCCGGTGGGCACGGTGAAGCTGACCGCGCGGTGCGGCGCGCCGAGGCTGACGGCGGAGGTGAAATAGTAGACCACCTGCGCCAGCACCCGCGCCCAGTTGATGGAATTGACCCCGGCCAACCCCACCCCGTCGCGGAAGGCGAAGTCGTTGAACATGTCCTTCACCCGGGCCTGGCAATCGTCGAAATCGCCATGCACCGCCAGCGCGTGCACGTTGCCCTCGGACGGCGTGGTCATCTGGCGGCGCTGCACCTCGGACACCCGGCCATGCGGGAACAGGATGAAGACATCGACGTTGGACAGCCCCCGGAACGCCTCGATCGCCGCGGACCCGGTGTCGCCGCTGGTGGCGCCGACGATGGTTACGCGCCGGCCCGAACGGCTGAGCGAGGCCTGGAACAGCTGGCCGATCAGCTGCATCGCGAAATCCTTGAACGCCAGCGTCGGGCCGTGGAACAGCTCCAGAAGGAAATGGTTCGGGCCGAGCTGGACCAGCGGCGCGCGGGCGGCGTGGCCGAAGCCCGCGTAGGCGCGCGCGATGATCGCCTTGAACTCGTCATCGCTGAAGGCGCCGCCGATATAGGGGCGCATGATGCGGAAGGCGACCTCCTCGTAGGTCAGCCCGGCGAGCGCCGCGATCTCGTCCGCGCTGACCTGCGGGATTGTCTCGGGCACATAGAGCCCGCCGTCGCGGGCCAGGCCCGTCAGCATCGCCTCTTCGAAGCTCAGAACCGGGGCTTCCCCCCGCGTGGATACATAGCGCATGTCGCCCGCCTTCAAACCGTTTTCCGCCTGATACGCCACAGAAGCAGCCCTGTCATCCCCAGCCAGACAATCGCGAGACCGAACCAGGTCACGGCATAGCCCAGATGATCGTTCGGAATCCCCGAGGTATCGACCGGCAACGGCGCCACCGCCCCGCCCTGCCCCGAGACCTCGCGCGCCACGATCAGCACCGGCTCCGTCCCCATGTGGCCGGCCAGCGCCGGCACGTCGCGGGCGAACCAGAGGTTCTGGTCGGGCTCGGGACCGGGCGTAAAGCTGTCCACCTCGTCGGGCCAGTGCAGGTTGCCGGTGAGGGTGAGCGTGCCCTCGGGCAGCGCCTCGGAGCCGGATTGCAGCGGCAGGAAGCCGCGATCGACCAGCACGCGCCGCCCGTCCGTCTCGAAGGCCGCGATCAGCCGGTGGCCGGCGCCCACGCGCTTGACGCTGGCCAGAACGCGGACCTGTTCGCCGGTGAAACGGCCGGCGGCCTGCACCGGCAGGAACCGGTCGGTCTCCGGGTCGGGCGCTGCGGGCAGCGCCACGGGGCTGTCGTGGATCCGCGCCTCGATCTCGGCCAGAACGCCCTCTTTCCAGGCCAGCCGGCGCAGCTGCCAGGTGCCCAGCGACAGCAAGATCGCCGCGCCCACGACGCCGAAGATCAGCGGCAGGATCATGCGTTTGGTCATATCGGGCGGTCCCCCTCAACGGAAAAAGCGCGGGACCGGGGCCCCGCGCCTGTGGTGATCGGTTTCGCGCCGGAATGCAATCCCGACGCGGGAGCCCTGCCTCAGGCGGCGCCCCAGATGTAGATGGCTGCGAACAGGAACAGCCAGACCACGTCGACGAAGTGCCAGTACCAGGCCGCCGCCTCGAAGCCGGTGTGCTGCTCGGGGGTGAAGTGCCCCTTGAGCACGCGCAGCAGGCAGACGAACAGGAAGATCGTGCCGATGATCACATGCGCGCCGTGGAAGCCCGTGGCCATGAAGAACGAGGCGCCATAGATGTTGCCCGAGAAGCCGAAGGTGGCGTGGCTGTATTCATAGGCTTGGAAGAAGGTGAACAGCATCCCCAGCGCGATGGCCAGGATCAGGCCGTTGCGCAGGTCCTTGCGGTTGTTCTCATGCACCAGCGCGTGGTGCGCCCAGGTCGCCGCCGCGCCCGAGCACAGCAGGATCAGGGTGTTGATCAGCGGCAGGTGCCAGGGATCGAAGGTCTCGATGCCCGCGGGCGGCCACTGGCCGTCCACCGCCGGGCTTTCCGGGCCCATCGGATAGATCGCGTGCTTGAAGAACGTCCAGAACCAGGCCGAGAAGAACATCACCTCGGACATGATGAACAGGATGAAGCCGTAGCGCAGGCCGATGCGCACCACCGGCGTATGGTCGCCGGCCTTGTTCTCGGCGATGGTCTCGGACCACCAGCCGTACATCGTGTGGAGCACGATGGCGAGGCCCGCCAGGAACATCCAGGGCCCGTTGTCATGCATCAGCATGACCGCGCCGAAAAGCATGATGAAGGCCCCCACCGCGCCCGTAAGGGGCCACAAGGAGGGGCTCAGGATGTGGTAGTCGTGGTTTTTCTCATGCGCCATTTTTGTTCCCTCGCCTGAGACGTCAGTTGACGGTTCTTGTTGATGTGGTCGCCAGCCCGGCCTGCTCTTCCGGCAGGTCGGCCGGATGGAAGGTGTAGCTCAGCGTGATGGTGTGGATGTATTGACCCTCGCGGTCGGTCACGATCTCGGGGTCGACGTAGAAGCTGACCGGCATCTGCACCCTCTCCCCGGGTTGCAGCACCTGCATCTCGAAACAGAAGCAGTCGATCTTGGTGAAGAAGCCGCCGGCGTCATAGGGCACGACGTTGTAGCTGGCGGTGCCCGCGATCACCCGGTCGGTGGGGTTGTAGGCCTCGTAGAAGGCGAGACCGGTTTCGCCGATGCGGATCTCCATCTCATGCGCCACCGGCTTGAATTCCCAGGGGAAGTCGCGCTCCTTGCTGGCGTCGAAACGGACCTTGATGGTCTTGTCGAGGATCACGTCGGAGCCGGTCTCGGCCACGTCGGTGGTGCCACCGAAGCCGGTGACCTTGCAGAACAGGTTGTAGGCCGGCACCGCCGCCCAGGCCATCGCGCCCATCACGACGACGACGCCCAGCAGCTGGGTCAGGGTCTTCTGCTTGCCCTGCAGGCTCATTTGCCCGCCTCCGTGGCGGCCGGCGCGCCCGCCGGGGCCGGCTGCGGCCTCTCGCCGCCAACCTTGACGATGGTCAGCCCGAAGACCAGCGCCACGAACAGCGCCAGCACGATCCCCAGGCCGAGGTTGCGGCCGAAGCGGCGCTTGTGCAGTTCGTGTTCTTCCTGAAACGCCATCTTACCAGCCTCCCCAGCCGAATTGCGCGAGACCCGCCTCGGCCAGAAGGGCGACGAAATGCAGGAAAAGGTAAGACAGCGAGAAGCCGAAGAACCGCTTCTCGACGCGGTAGCCGTCGGCCTCGGCCGCGGCCTCGTCGCGGCGCCGGATGCGCAGCGCGCCCGCGATGAACATCGCGTTCAGGACCAGCGAGGCGGCCAGGTAGACCGGCCCGCCGATCGAGGTCGCCGCCAGCGCCAGCGCGAAGGGCGCCAGCAGCAGCGTGTAGACCAGGATGTGCGTCCGCGTCGCCTTGCGCCCGTGGGTCACGGTCAGCATCGGCACGTCGGCCTCAGCGTAGTCGGATTTCATGAACAGCGCCAGCGCCCAGAAATGCGGCGGGGTCCACATGAAGATCAGCATGAACATCAGCACGCTTTCGACGCTGATGCCGCCCGTGGCCACGGCCCAGCCGATCATCGGCGGGAAGGCGCCCGCGGCGCCGCCGATCACGATGTTCTGCGGCGTCGAACGCTTCAGCCACATCGTGTAGACCACCACATAGAAGAAGATGGTGAAGGCCAGGAAGGCGCCCGCGAACCAGTTCGCGGCCAGCCCCAGCATGACCACCGAGATCCCCGACAGCGCGAGGCCGAAGCCCAGCGCCTCGCCCTCGGAGACCTTTCCGGCCGGGATGGGGCGGTTGCGGGTGCGGCGCATGATGCGGTCGATATCGGCATCCCACCACATGTTCAGCGCCCCCGAGGCGCCCCCGCCCAGCGCGATGAACAGGATCGCGGCAAAGCCGACCAGCGGGTGCACCGACACCGGCGCCACCAGCAGGCCGGTCAACGCGGTGAACACCACCAGCGACATCACGCGCGGCTTCAGCAGCGCCACATAGTCGCCGAATTCCGCTTCCGGAGAATTCTCGAAGACACTGGTCGTGTCGGTCATCTCAGCCTCCCTGGGAGCGGGCCGCGCGTCGCGGCGGCCCCTCCCCCGTCAGCGCTCAGTTCGAGGCCAGCTTCATGGCGCGCGGCGCGCCGGCGTATTCCTCGATCGCGCCCTCCAGCCAGGCGTCGTACTGCTCCTGCGTGACCGCCTTGACGGTGATCGGCATGTAGGCGTGGTCCTTGCCGCACAGTTCGGAGCACTGGCCGAAATAGATGCCTTCCTTGCCCTCGTCGACCTTGAACCACAGCTCGGCCAGACGGCCGGGGACGGCGTCCTGCTTCACCCCGAAGGCGGGCACGGTCCAGGAGTGGATCACGTCGGCGCCGGTGACCTGCACGACGATGGTCTTGCCGGTCGGAACCACCATGGCGGTGTCGGTGGCCAGCAGGTATTCGTCCTGCGAGTAACCATAATCCTCCAGCTCGTCGCGCGCCAGCAGCAGGCTGTCGAAAGCGAATTCGTGCTCGGGGTATTCATAGCCCCAGTACCACTGGTAACCGGTGGCCTTGATCACCACGTCGCCCTCGGGAATTTCCTGCTGCTTGAACAGCACCGGCAGCGAGAAGGCGCCGATGAACACGAGGATAATGATCGGGATCACCGTCCAGGCAATCTCGATCGGCGAGTTGTGGGTGAAGGTCGCAGGCTTGGGGTTGGCGCGCTTGTTGTAGCGCAGGACGACCACGGCCAGCAGCAGCGTGACGAACAGGGTGATGGCGGCGATGATATAGGTGATCATCCCGTCAAGCCACTGCAGGTCATGGGCCAGTTCGGTCGCGGCCGGCTGGAAGCCCATCGCCCCGTCCACCGGCTTGCCGATGATTTCCAGTCCCTCGATCGCATCCTGAGCGCGGGCGGCTGCGCCCGAGAAGATACCAAGAGCTACGGCCCCGAGGCCGGTGTGCAACGTCGAAATTCGCATGTTCTTTCCCTGTTCGCGTCGCGGCGCCCTCCCGGCCGCCGAACGGACCCCGAGTCGCCTCGGAATACCGTTGTGTTCCCGGCCCCAAAAACCATATTAGCGTAGGGCTGACAAGCACGGATGGTGCGTCAATAAGCCGCGAATTGTTCCACATCAAAGACATCTCTAGGGGGTGCACATGCAGCATAGCAGCTTCCGGCCCTTCGACAAAACGCTGGATCAGCAAGGCGCGCTCGGCCTTCTGCGCGCCGCCACCGACGGGGCCGAGGATGGCGAACTGTTCCTGGAACGGCGCCGCTCGGAGGTGCTGGTCTTCGACGACGGGCGGCTGAAGAACGCCAGCTACGACGCCTCCGAGGGGTTCGGCCTGCGCGCGGTGAAGGGTGAGACCTCGGGCTATGCCCATTCCACCGAGATCAGCGAGGCCGCGATCCGGCGGGCCGCCGAAACCGTGCGCCTGGCGGTGGGTGACGGCGGCGGGGTGATGGCGCCGCCCCCCCAGCCCACCAACCGCCGGCTCTATACCGATGCCGATCCGATGGCCGAAGCCGCCTTTCCGGTCAAGATCGAGACCCTGCGCGAGATCGACGCCTTCGCGCGCGCGCTCGACCCGCGGGTGGTGCAGGTCTCCGCCAGCCTCGCAGCCTCGCTGCAGGAGGTCTATATCCTGCGCCCCGACGGCACGCTGCTGCAGGACACGCGCCCGATGAGCCGGCTCAACGTCTCGGTCATCGTCGAGGAGAGCGGCCGGCGCGAAAGCGGCAGCCACGGCGGCGGCGGGCGCGTCGGGCTGTCGGGCATGATCGACCGAGCGACATGGCAGGACGCCGCGCGCGAGGCGCTGCGCATCGCGGTCGTCAACCTGGGCGCAGAACCCGCGCCCGCGGGCGTGATGGAGGTGGCGCTCGGCCCCGGCTGGCCGGGCATCCTGCTGCACGAGGCGATCGGCCACGGGCTGGAGGGCGATTTCAACCGCAAGGGCAGCTCGGCCTTCGCCGGGCTGATGGGCCGGCAGGTGGCGGCGAAAGGCGTGACCGTGCTCGACGATGGCACCATCCCGGACCGTCGCGGCTCGATCAGCTTCGACGACGAGGGCACGCCCTCGCACCGCACCACGCTGATCGAGGACGGCGTGCTGGTGGGCTACATGCAGGACCGGCAGAACGCGCGGCTGATGGGGATGGAGGCCACCGGCAACGGGCGGCGGGAAAGCTTCGCCCACCCGCCCATGCCGCGGATGACCAACACATATATGTTGTCGGGCAATGCCGACCCGGCGGATCTGGTTGCCGACGTGAAGGACGGCATCTATGCCGTGGGCTTCGGCGGCGGCCAGGTGGACATCACCAACGGCAAGTTCGTCTTCTCCTGCACCGAGGCCTATCGCGTGCAGAACGGCAAGGTGGGCGCGCCGGTGAAGGGCGCCACGCTGATCGGCGACGGACCGACGGCGTTGCAGCGCATCCGCGGCATCGGCAACGACATGCAGATGGACCCCGGCATCGGCAATTGCGGCAAGGCCGGGCAATGGGTGCCGGTGGGCGTGGGTCAGCCGACGCTGCTGATCGGCGGGCTGACGGTGGGCGGCGCGGGGGCGTGACGCCCGCGCCGGGGCGCGGGCCCCGGGCCTTCCCGCGCCCCGGCCGGTCGCGCAACGCGCGGGGGGCCTGCCCCAAATAAAGACGCGCGCGCCGGCGCGCGCCGTGGCATCATGCCGTCGTGCTGGCAGAGGACCCCGCAATGCGCGTTTATCTGATCCTTCTGGCCTTTGCGGTTGCCGTCTGGGCCTTTTGCGGCGCGATCATGGGACTCGGGCGCGCCGTCACGACGCTGGAGACCACGCTCCTGCTGCACGCCATCGGCGCGCCGCTCGCGGCGGCGGTCGCCGCCTGGGGCTTTCAGCGCCTCCGCGGCGGCGTGGCGCCGGTCTCGGTCGCCGCGGCCTTCGTGGCCACCGCGCTCTTTCTCGACGCGTTTCTCGTGGCGCCGGTTTTCGAGGGCAGCTTCGAGATGTTCCGCAGCGTGATCGGCCTGTGGCTACCGCAGGCGCTGATCTTCCTGGCCGCGTGGGGGGCGGGAAACGCCGGGCGGAGGACATCCGCCTGACGCGCCCCGGCGCGACCGCGTCGCCATTGCGCCGCCGAAAGGCCCCTGCCCGTTCACCTCCCGTTAACCCTGCTGCGGGAAGATTCGGCCCCGTGCATGAGCGGAGTCGCAGGATCGTGAACGGTCAAACTCTCTTTTCGCGCCCCCTCGCGCCCCCCGAGGGGGAGCGCGCGCTGGTCGCCTGGCTCCGCCTCGTCCGGTCGCGTCGGGTCGGCGCGGCGACCTTCTTCCGGCTGATCGCCGCGCATGGCAGCGCCGAGGCGGCGCTGGAGGCCCTGCCAGGCGTCGCCCGCGCCGCCGGCACGGCGGATTACGCCCCCTGCAGCGCCGAGACGGCGGCGCGCGAACTGGCCGCGGGCCGGGATGCCGGCGCCCGGCCGGTCGCCTATGGCAGCGCCGACTACCCCGCCGCCCTGGCCGAGATCCCCGATCCGCCGCCGCTGCTGTGGCTCCGGGGCGACCCGGCGCTGGCGAAGCGGCCGATGGTGGCGCTTGTCGGGGCGCGCAACGCCTCGTCGCTGGGCACGCGCATGGCGCGGCGGCTGGCCGAGGGGCTGGGCACGGCCGGCTTCGCCTGCGTCTCGGGCCTGGCGCGCGGGGTGGACACCGCGGCGCACAGCGCCTCGCTCGACAGCGGCACGGTGGCGGTTCTTGCCGGCGGCGTCGACGTGATCTACCCGCCCGAAAACGCCGCGCTGGCCGACCGGATCGCCGCCCGCGGCCTGCTGATAAGCGAACAGCCGATGGGGTTGCAGCCCCGCGCCCGCCATTTTCCGCGACGCAATCGCATCATCTCGGGGCTGTCGCGCGCGGTGGTGGTGGTCGAGGCCGCGGCGCGCTCGGGCAGCCTGATCACGGCGCGCGAGGCGCTCGACCAGGGGCGCGAGGTACTGGCGGTGCCCGGCCACCCGTTCGACGCGCGCGCCTCGGGCTGCAACATTCTGATCCGCGACGGCGCCATCCTGGTGCGCGGCCCCGAGGACGTGATCGAGGCGCTGGGCGGGTCCCCCTGCCCCCTGCCCGCGCGCCCCGCCCCGGCCCGCGGCGCCGCCCAGGTTCGCGCCCCCGCTCCCGCGATCGCAGACCTCCAGGCGGAGATCCTGAGCCGCCTCGGCCCCTCGCCGCTGGCCGAGGATCAGTTGATCCGCGACCTCGCCGCGCCGGCGCAGGCGGTGACGCCCGCGCTGATGGAACTGGAACTGGCCGGCAGGATACGGCGTCAGGCCGGCGGCCTGCTGTCACTCGTGTGTTGAGACCGGGGCCTGCGCGCACCAGTCATGGATGACCGGATGATATTCCCGGCACAGCGGCGCGAATGTGAACCACGGATCTGTCGCCCCGATCATCCAGTGCACCGCCACCCAGGTCTCTCCCGACCTGCGGTAGAGCACCTGCAACTCGGCGGCCTCCGCGATATCGGCGTCGAAGCCGCCGCGCCGGGCGATCGGGGTGTCGCGCATGTCGATCGGCACGCCGCCGGGGCGCTGCGCCTTCAGCATCGCGAAGCCTAGGTCGCCGGCCACCCGCAGTTCCCGGACCACGAATTCCACGGGGCGGCCCAGCGCCCATTCGGCATGCGGGCGGATGGCGTCCATCAGCGCCGCGCGGGTCGCGCTGCCACGCGCCGGGACGGTCCAGTCCGAGGCGCCCGCGGCGGCGGCGAAGAGGCTGAGGCAGGCGATCAGAATGGCGCGCATGGCGGGATCCTTCCGTTGCGGCCCCCAGTTTCCGCCGCCGCGCCCCCCGGATCAAGCGCATCGTGACGCGCATTGACAAACTCCGCTTCCGGCCCACATCTTGCGCCGCCATAAGGCCCAGGCCCGAGTCGAAAGGAATTTCATGCCCGTCGTTGTCGTCGAGTCCCCAGCCAAAGCCAAGACAATCAACAAATATCTGGGCTCCGACTACACGGTGCTTGCCTCCTACGGCCATGTCCGCGACCTGCCGCCCAAGGACGGCTCGGTCGACACCGAACACGGTTTCGAGATGCTGTGGGAGATCGGCAGCGACAGCCGAAAGCACGTCAAGGCGATCGCCGACGCGCTGAAGGACGACAACGAACTGATCCTGGCCACCGACCCCGACCGCGAGGGCGAGGCGATCAGCTGGCACCTCGAAGAGGCGCTGCGCAAGCGCAAGGCGATCAAGAAGGACACAGACGTCAAGCGCGTGGTGTTCAACGCCATCACCAAATCCGCCGTGACCGAGGCGATGAAACATCCCCGCCAGGTCGACCAGCCGCTGGTGCATGCCTATCTGGCCCGCCGCGCGCTGGACTACCTGGTGGGTTTCAACCTGTCTCCGGTGCTGTGGCGCAAGCTGCCCGGCGCGAAATCGGCGGGCCGCGTGCAGTCGGTCTGCCTGCGCCTTATCGTCGAGCGCGAGATGGAGATCGAGGCATTCCGCCCCCGCGAATACTGGACCGTCAAGGCGATCCTCACCACCCCGCGCGGCCGGAGCTACGAGGCGCGGCTGACCACGCTGGCGGGCAAGAAGCTCGACAAATACGATATCGAGAACGGCACCGCCGCCGAGATGGCGGTGCAGGCGATCAACAGCCGCGAGCTGAGCGTGGCCTCGGTCGAGGCGAAACCGGCCAGCCGCAACCCCGCGCCCCCCTTCATGACCTCGACCCTGCAGCAGGAAGCCAGCCGCAAGTTCGGCATGGGCGCGCGCCAGACCATGAGCGCGGCGCAGCGGCTCTACGAGGCGGGCTACATCACCTATATGCGGACCGACGGCATCGACATGGCGCCCGAGGCGGTGAGCGCCGCGCGCGCGGCGATCAAGGATCGCTACGGCGCCGAATATGTGCCGGCCCAGCCCCGCATCTACAAGAACAAGGCCAAGAACGCGCAGGAAGCGCATGAATGCATCCGCCCCACCGACATGACCCGCACCGCCGAGGCGCTGAAGGTCACGGATGCCGACCAGAAGAAGCTCTATGACCTGATCTGGAAGCGCACGCTGGCCAGCCAGATGGAGGGCGCCCGGCTGGAGCGCACCACGGTGGACATCGCCAGCGCCGACGGCCAGGTCGGCCTGCGCGCCACCGGCCAGGTGGTGCTGTTCGACGGCTTCCTCAAGGTCTACGAAGAGGGCCGCGACGACGTGGTGGTCGACGAGGACGACAAGCGCCTGCCCCAGATCATGCAGGGCGAACCCGCCGCCAAGCAGAGCGTCACGCCCGAGCAGCATTTCACCCAGCCCCCGCCGCGCTACACCGAGGCGACGCTGGTCAAGAGGATGGAGGAGCTGGGCATCGGCCGGCCCTCGACATATGCCTCGATCGTGACCACGATTCAGGACCGCGGCTATGTCCGCAACGAGAAGAACCGCCTGATCCCCGAGGACAAGGGGCGGCTGGTGACGGCCTTCCTGAGCAATTACTTCCGCAAATATGTGGGCTACGAGTTCACCGCGAACCTCGAGGACGAGCTCGACGACGTCTCGGCCGGCGAACGCGACTATATCGACGTGCTCGACCGTTTCTGGAAGGATTTCTCGGCCGCCATCGCCGAGACCGCCGATCTGCGCATCTCGGAGGTGCTGGACAAGATCGACGAGGTGCTGGCGCCGCATCTCTACCCCCCGCGCGAGGACGGCTCCGACCCGCGGGTCTGCCCGAAATGCGGCCAGGGTCGGCTGAACCTGAAGACCGCGCGCTCGGGCGGGGCCTTCATCGGCTGCTCGAACTATCCCGAATGCCGCTACACCCGGCCGCTCTCGGCGCCCGGCGGCGAGGATGGCAACGCGCTGGACGGCAAGGTGCTGGGCCATGACGGCGAGGACGAGATCACCCTGCGCATCGGCCGCTTCGGCCCCTATGTGCAGAAGGGCGAACCGACCGAGGAACAGCCCAAGCCCCCGCGCGCCAGCCTGCCCAAGGGCTGGACGCCCGAGGAGATGGATTTCGACAGGGCCATGATGCTGCTCAGCCTGCCGCGCGAGCTGGGCCCGCATCCCGACGACGGCGAGATGATCGAGGCCGGCATCGGCCGCTACGGCCCCTTCGTCAAGCACGGCAGGAAATACGCCAACCTCGCCGATGTGGACGAGGTCTTCACCATCGGCATGAACCGCGCGGTCGAGGTCCTCGCGCAGAAGAAGAGCCGCGGCGCCTCCACCGCCGCGCCGCTGAAGGAGTTGGGCGAACATCCCGAAAAGGGCGGGCCGGTGAACGTGATGGCCGGCCGCTACGGGCCCTATGTGAAATGGGAAAAGGTCAACGCCACCCTGCCCAAGGACATGGAGCCGGCCGATGTCACCCTGGAGATGGCCCTGCAGCTGATCGCCGAGAAGACCGCGAAGAAGGGCACCGGCCGAAAGAAGAAGTGACGCGATGCTGCGGGGCGGCATTTTGGGTGGCAAATATTTGACACCGCATCCGCCCTGCGTCAGAACGCCCCGTAAGCGAGACCGTTTCGGAGGAGAATTCCATGAAGAAAGTCTACGGCTCGGCGGCGGAGGCCCTCGACGGGCTTCTGTTCGACGGCATGTTCATCGCGGCGGGGGGCTTTGGCCTATGCGGCATCCCCGAGCTTCTGATTGACGCCCTGGTCGAGAGCGGCGTGAAGGATATCACGGTCGCCTCGAACAATTGCGGCGTCGACGGCTTCGGGCTGGGCAAGCTGCTGGACACCCGCCAGATCAAGAAGATGCTGTCCTCCTATGTGGGCGAGAACGCGGAATTCATGCGCCAGTATCTCTCGGGCGAGCTGGAGCTGGAATTCAACCCGCAAGGGACGCTTGCCGAGCGCATGCGCGCCGGCGGCGCGGGCATCCCGGGCTTCTACACCAAGACCGGCGTGGGCACCGTGATCGCCGAGGGCAAGGAGCACAAGGAGTTCAACGGCGAGACCTATATCCTGGAGGAAGGGATCTTCGCCGATGTGTCGATTGTGAAGGCCTGGAAGGCCGACGAGACCGGCAACGCGATCTTCCGCAAGACCGCGCGCAACTTCAACCCGCCGGCGGCGATGTGCGGCAAGGTCTGCGTGATGGAGGTCGAGGAAATCGTGCCCGTGGGCAGCCTCGACCCCGACCACATCCACCTGCCGGGCGTCTATGTGCACCGCCTGATCCAGGGTCAGCATGAAAAGCGGATCGAACAGCGCACCGTGCGCAAGCGGGAGGAAGCATAATGGCCTGGGACCGCAACCAGATGGCGGCACGCGCCGCGAAAGAGCTGCAGGACGGCACCTATGTGAACCTCGGCATCGGCATCCCGACGCTGGTGCCGAACTTCATCCCCGAGGGGGTGAACGTGACGCTGCAGTCGGAAAACGGCATGCTGGGCATGGGCCCCTTCCCCTATGAGGGCGAAGAGGACCCGGACCTGATCAACGCCGGCAAGCAGACCATCACCGAGCTGCCCAACACCGCCTATTTCGACAGCGCGACCTCCTTCGGGATGATCCGCGGCGGCAAGATCGCCATGGCGATCCTGGGCGCGATGGAAGTGGACGAGAAGGGCGATCTGGCGAACTGGATGATCCCCGGCAAGCTGGTCAAGGGCATGGGCGGCGCGATGGACCTTGTGGCCGGCGTCGGCCGCGTGGTGGTGGTGATGGACCACACCAACAAGCACGGCGAGTCCAAGCTGCTGAAGGCCTGCACCCTGCCGCTGACCGGCAAGGGCGTGGTGAACCGCATCATCACCAATCTCGGCGTTCTGGACGTGGTCGAGGGCGGGCTGAAACTCGTCGAGCTGGCCGATGGCGTGACCGAGGCAGAGCTGCGCGCCGCGACCGAGGCCACGATCGTCGACTGACGCGGCGGCGCCTGATCTTAATCCAGAACGGGGGCCCGGCGGGCCCCCGTTTTTCTTGGCCCTCGGGCGCCGGCCGCCCATCGGGGCGGCGCCGGGACGCTAGCCGGCGCTTGCCACGCGCAGCACGCAGCCATCGGTGACCAGCTCGGGCGGGGTCAGGCACAGGCCGCGGGCCACCGTCCAGGCGGCCAGCACCCTCGGCACATAGTCCCGGGTCTCGGCGAAGGGAGGCACGCCGTCGTGGCTGCGCACGGCGTTCTCTCCGGCGTTGTAGCCGGCCAGGACCAGAACAGGGTCGCGCTTGAATTCGGACATCAGCCAGTTCAGATAGGCCACCCCGCCGCGGATGTTCTGCGCCGGATCCGCGGCGTCCGTGACATCGAATCGCTCCGCCGTGGCGGGCATCAGTTGCATCAGCCCCGCCGCGCCCTTGCCGCTGAGCGCGGCCGGATCCCCGCCGCTTTCCACCGCGATCACCGCCAGGACCAGCGCCGGCGAGACCTGGGTGCCAACGGTCGCCTTCAGGATCTCGATGCCGTGCGCCTGGGCGATCTGTTGCAGCGCCTGCAACCGCGGCGCGTCCACCTGCTGCCCCTCCGGCGCGCTGTCCAGCGCCGTCAGGGCCGGCCCCAGCCGCCCCGGCCCACTTTCCGACAGAGCCGGCGAGACCAGCCCCCAGTACCAGTCATAGCGCCCCCCGCCCTGCGCCGCGGGCAGGCGGGCCGGCGCGGCGGGCTGGGCCGCGCCGGGGGTGATCTGGACGGTGATTCTGCGCGTGGCGCCCGGCTGGGGCGGTGTCACCCTCTTGAAGGTGAAGTTCGGATACGGCGGCGGCGTTTCCGGCGCGGCCGGCGTGGCGCCGGCCAGCAATACGGCCAGAAATGCCTTGAATATACTGTTCATTGTGCCGGACCTGCCCTGCCCCGGAGGATTTTCGGACAGGATCGCAAAAAACCGGCCTCGAGACCACAGATTTGCGGGATTCGCGCGGGGATTCGGCCCCTCAATACCGGCAAATTCGGGGCCGACAAAGCATTAATTAAGGTTAAATTTGAGTTAATATCGTTTAATAGCAGTGCATTAGCTAAACGCACCCCCTCCACCCACCCCATAGAAAAATTAACAACAGCACGCCAAATTCTTGCCCGATTCTCCCGGCTATATAGCAGCCATGCCAAGACGGGGATCGGGCAAACAAGAGGCCAGCCCGACGCGATCCGGAGAGGCGATACCGAAACGAGCAAGCATCCTTATGGAGGGATAACCATGAAACTCTTCGACATCATCAAGACCTTCCGCGACGAAGAATCGGGCGCCGTGACGATCGACTGGGTCGTGCTGACCGCAGCCATCGTCGGCCTGGGCATCGCCGTCCTGGCCGCCGTGGGCGGTTCCATCGAGGACCTGGCCGGCGAGATCGAGACCGAGCTGGAAACCGTGACCGTGTCGGTGAACGGCGGCCAGGCGGCAGGCTCGTAAGCCTGACCCTGCAAGTAGCGAGAATCGCCGCGCTTTTCGGAGCGCGGCTTTTCTTTTTTCGGGCCACGCCCAGAGGCGCATTGCTGACACTGGGCCGGCGCGAATTCGCCTCATTCGTCCCCCAGGATACAGGATGCCCGTGCTGATCCTGCGCTCCCAGCGGACCGCCAGCGCGCGCACCGAGCGGGGCAAGAGCAGCAAGGAGGCCGCGATGCGCCTGTATCTGAAAGATTTCCTTAAGCGCGAGGATGGCGCCGTCACGATCGATTGGGTGGTGCTCACCGCCACCATCGTGGGGCTGGGCATCGGCGTTCTGACGGCGATCGGCGGAGCGAGCAACGACCTCGGCACCGAGCTTGACGGCAAGATCGGCAATGTCACCGTCCGCACGAACGGCGGCCAGTAACGCGCCCACGGAGCGGCCGCACAGAATCCTTTCCACGGCCCCCGATCGACCCAGCTTTTGCCGCATTCCCCCGGCAATCTGACCAGGAGGAAGCATACGGCCGCGCCCCGAAAGGCGGTGCCGGCCGCAAGCACGATGGAAGGAAACGCCATGCGTATGGTTTTTGGATTGGTACTGGTTCTGGGCCTCGGGCTGGCAGGCTTCGCGGTCTACATGGCGCAGGGCTATATCTCGAAATACGAAAGCGCCCTGGCCAAGGAGCGCGCGGCCAACAAGCCGCAGATCGAGCTGGCCGAGATCTATGTGGCGAAGCGGCCGCTGCGCTACGGCGAGCAGCTGACCGAAAAGGACGTGCAACTGGTGGCCTGGCCCAAGGCCGCCCTGCCCGAGGGCGCCTTCGTCACCGCCGCGGAGCTGTTCCCCGAGGGCAAGCCCAGCTTCCGCACGGTGCTGCGCGCGATGGAGGCGAAAGAGCCGCTGCTCGCCGTCAAGGTGACCCAGCCGGGCGAGGATGCGGGCATCACCTCGCGCCTGTCCAAGGGCATGCGCGCCTTCGCCATCAGCGTCGATGTCAGCTCGGGCGTGTCGGGTTTCCTGCGTCCCGGCGACAGGGTCGACATCTACTGGACCGGCACCGCGCAGGGCCACGAGAAGGTGACCAAGCTGATCGAGGCCACGGTCCGTCTGATCGCCGTCGACCAGACCGCCGACGAGGACCGCGCAAACCCGGTCATCGCCCGCACCGTGACGGTGGAGGCCACGCCCAAGCAGGTGGCCGCCCTGGCCCAGGCGCAATCGACCGGCCAGCTGTCGCTGTCGCTGGTCGGCGCCGAGGACGAGACCGTCGCGGGCCTCGTCGAGATCGACCAGAACCAGCTTCTGGGCATCGAGGAGGCCGAGGTCGTCGCCAAGCAGGAAGAGAAGAAGGTCTGCACCATCCGCACGCGCCGCGGCTCCGAGGTGGTGGAGATCCCGATCCCCTGCACCAACTGATGCCGCCGATCCGCGCCAGTCAAAGCCGGGCCGCCCATGGGGCGGCCCGTGCCGTTTCCGCCCCCCGTCGGGCCGCGGTGTTGCGGGTTACACACATAAGTTCAGCCTCCCAAGAGCTTGATTCTTGCAAAAAAACGAAGATTGCCGCATGGTGGCCGGTAATTGGGCGAAAGAGACCCGTGCTGAGGCGTGATCGGAGAGGCAGGATCACATGACAATCAAGACACTTCTCAAGGCAGCCCTGATCGGGTGCGCCGTGACGCTGGCAGCCGCGCCCGCGGCCACGGCCGAGACATTGCGCGTGATGTCGGGCGCCACCTCGAGCAAGCTGAATGTCCCGATGAACCGGGCGGTTGTGATCGAAAGCGACGTGGTGTTCGCCGAACTGTCCATCGCCAACGCCTCGATTGCCGATATCTCCACCCTGTCGGACCGCACCATCTATGTGCTGGGCAAGACGCCCGGCCGCACCACCCTCACCCTGCTCGGCCCCGATGGCCGGCTGATCACCAATGTCGAAGTCCGCGTCACCCCCGATGTCAGCGAACTGAAGGAGCGCCTGCGCGAGGTGCTGCCGAACGAGCCGATCGAGGTGCGGTCGGCCAATGACGGGCTGGTGCTGTCGGGCATCGTCTCCTCCCCCGCGGCGCTGGACCGCGCGCTCGATCTCGCGCAGCGCTACGCGCCGCAGCGGGTGTCGAACCTGATGTCGGTGGGCGGCAGCCAGCAGGTCATGCTGAAGGTGCGCTTCGCCGAGATGAACCGCTCGGTCAGCAAGTCGCTCAGCTCCAGCCTGGCGATCGGCGGCAGCGCCGATGGCGGCAACATCGGCTATCGCGGCGGCTCGGGCACGCTGGGCACCGACGCCAATCTCGGCGCCGTGTTCGACGGCGATCCCGCCACCGCCCCGACCAGCAGCGCCTCGCGCCAGGGCGTGTTCTCCTTCGGGCTGGGCGCCGGCAGCATGGAATTCGAAATCCTGCTGGAGGCGCTGGAGACCAAGGGCTTCGTCCGCACCCTGGCCGAGCCGAACCTGACCGCCCTGTCCGGGCAGGCCGCCGAGTTTCTGGCCGGCGGCGAATACCCGGTGCCGATCTCGGACGGCGACGGCGGCATCAAGGTCGATTACAAGCCCTTCGGCGTGCAACTGAATTTCACCCCCCGCGTGGTCGGCGACAACATCAACCTGCGCCTCACCGCCACCGTCAGCGGCGTGGACACCACGGTGTCCTATTCCGACGGCACCTTCAACGTGAACGGCTTCTCCACGCGCTCCACCTCGACCACGGTCGAGATGCGCGACGGCGAGAGCTTCGCCATCGCGGGGCTGCTGCAGGACGATTTCTCGTCGCTCAAGGGCCAGGTGCCCTGGCTGGGCGACATCCCGGTCCTGGGCGCGCTGTTCCGCAGCGCCTCCTACAACCGCGACCAGACCGAGCTGGTGATCATCATCACCGCCCACCTGGTCACGCCCACCCGCGGCGAGGCGCTGTCGATGCCCACCGACCGCGTGCGCCTGCCCACCGAGAAAGAGCTGTTCCTGTTCGGCGATGTCGCCAGGGCGAACGCCCCGAAAACCGGTGCCGCGGGCGAGGTCGCCCGGCAGGATTTCAGCGGCTCCTACGGCTATGTGATGGAGTGATCCCGATGCGCGCCCCCCTTGTCCTCGTCACCGCCGCCGCCATCGCCGGACTGTCCGCCTGCACCGATCAGGGCGCGGGCAGCGACATCGACACCGGCGATTTCGGAAACGCCACGATGAACAACACGCTGGCGATGACCAGCGCCCGCGACCTGGCCATCGACCTGTCGCACCGCTTCGCCGCGGAGGTGCCCAGCACCATCAACTTCGCCTTCAACAGCGCCGAGCTGGACGGCGCGGCCCGCGCCACGCTGCGCGAGCAGGCGCGCTGGATCTCCCAATACCCGGACCTGAAATTCCGCGTCTACGGCCATACCGACAAGGTCGGCTCTGATCGCTACAACAAGCGGCTCGGCCTGCGCCGGGCGAACGTGGCCGTCGATTACCTCGTGACCCAGGGCATTCCGCGCCGCCAGCTCGAGGCCGTCGTTTCCTTCGGCGAAACCCAGCCCCTGATCGTCACAGAGGGCCGCGAGCGGCAAAACCGCCGCACCGTGACCGAGGTTTCGGGCTTCCTGCGCCGCCCTGCATCGCTCCTGGACGGCAAATACGCGCTGTTCACCTACAGCGAATATGTCACCAGCGCGACCGAACCGCATGAGTTGGTTCTGGTCGACAAACAAGGTGGCGCTGAAGAGCGATAATCACCAAACAATTTCGGCTTTTAGGCCGTAATGTTGCCCAGATTGAAAAGCATGGTCCGGACGAAGGGGCCAGTGGGCGCGAAGAACGAGTCGCGCCGGGCACCCGCGAGGCCAGCCGCCGCACGGCTGTCTCGTGTGTGTGCCAACGCGGGTTGCCTGGTGAATGAAGGATGTTTGAGATGGCGAGTAACGCAGCGTTGCAATCTGAACCGGCGCCGATCGTCGCATGCACGGTGTCCCGCGATGTGCAGAACTTCGATCTGCTCATCGAGGACATGGAAGCCGAACTGGGCGAAAGCTGGGGCGATCTTTCCTTCGAAGATGCCCTGACCTTTCTGCAGCAGCCCGACGCGGAGATGCTGGAATTCATCGCCATCGCCGTCGATGAGGAGGACGAGGCCGATCTGCCCGCCATCGGCGATCTGATCCGCATCGCCAAGGAAAAGCAGATCCGGGTGATCCTGATCGCCGAGGAACTGGGCCCGATGGCGCTGCACCAGCTGCTGCGCCTGGGCGCCGACGATTTCGTCCCCTACCCCCTGCCCGAGGGCTCCCTGCACGAGGCGATCGACCGGCTGCGCCACCCGACCCCGGTGCTGCAGGCCATCGCGCCACCGGCTGCGCCGGCCACCGCCAACCACGCCCTGAAGGACGGAATCACCCATGACGGCGTGATCCTTCCGGTGCACGGATTCGCGGGCGGCGTCGGGGCCTCGACCGTGGCCACGAACCTGGCCTGGGAGCTGGCGACACTCAGCAAGAAGGACGCACCGCGGGTCTGCCTGATCGACCTCGACCTGCAATTCGGCGCCAGTTCGACCTATCTCGACCTGCCGCGCCGCGAAGTCATTTACGAGTTGCTGGCCGACACCAGCGCGATGGATGACGACGCGTTCATGCAGGCGCTGCAAAGTTTCCAGGACAAGCTCTATGTCTTCACCGCGCCGCCCGACATCCTGCCGCTGGACTTCGTCAGTTCCGAGGACATCAACGCGCTGCTGAACCTCGCGCGCAGCCATTTCGATTTCATCGTGATCGACATGCCCACGACCCTGGTGCAATGGACCGAGGCGGTTCTGAACCAGGCCCATGTCTATTTCGCGATGGTCGAGTTGGACATGCGCTCGGCGCAGAACACCCTGCGGGTGATCCGGGCCCTCAAGTCCGAGGAACTGCCCCACGAGAAGCTGCGCTTCGCGCTGAACCGCGCGCCGAAATTCACCGATCTGTCAGGCAAGAGCCGGGCCAAGCGCATGGCCGAAAGCCTGGACATCGACATCGAGCTGATGCTGCCCGACGGCGGCCGCCAGGTGGTGCAGGCCGGAGATCACGGCCTGCCCCTGGCAGACACCGCCAAGAAGAACCCGCTGCGCAAGGAGATCCGCAAACTGGCGGAGTCGCTGCACGCGCACGCTCAGGGCGAATTGGCCGCCGTCAAGCGCAGGTAGAGGCAGGAAGAGGGATCCCAGATGTTCTCGCGATACAAGAAAGGCGCCGCCGCCACGCCGCAGCCGGCCCCCCCGGCCGCGCCACAGGAGCCCGTCGCGGCTCCCGCGCCCGAAATGATCCGCAAGCCCATGCCGCAGGCCGCGGCCAAGCCCGCCTCGGGCGACAAGGACCGCAAGCGCAAGGAGCGGCTGGGGCAGATCAAGGTCGAGCTGCACAAGCGCCTGCTGGAGGATCTGAACCTCGCGGCGCTGGAATTCGCCTCGGAAAAGGACCTGCGGGCCGAGATCCAGGCCATTGCCTCCGAAGCGCTGGAGGAGATGAACGTCATCCTGAACAAGGAGGACCGCACCACCCTGAACAAGGAACTGTTCGACGAGGTGATGGGCCTCGGCCCGCTGGAGCCGCTGCTCAAGGATGAATCGGTCAGCGACATCCTGGTCAACGGCCCGCAGCAGATCTTCGTCGAGCGCGGCGGCAAGCTGGAGCTGACCGACGTCACCTTCCAGAACGAAAGGCACCTGCTGCGGATCATCGACAAGATCGTCTCCGCCGTCGGCCGCCGCGTCGACGAATCGAACCCCTATGTGGACGCACGCCTCGCCGACGGCTCGCGTTTCAACGCCATGGTGCCACCGATCGCGGTGGACGGAAGCCTGGTGTCGATCCGGAAATTCAAGAAGGACAAGCTGGGCATCGACGACCTGGTGAAATTCGGCGCCTTCACCGAGGAAATGGCCGTCTACCTTCAGGCCGCGGTGGCCTGCAGGCTGAACGTGATCGTCTCGGGCGGCACCGGCTCGGGCAAGACCACCACGCTGAACGCGCTGTCCTCCTTCATCGACAATTCCGAGCGCATCCTGACGATCGAGGACACCGCCGAACTGCAACTCCAGCAGACCCATGTCGGCCGCATGGAAAGCCGCCCCGCCAACGTCGAGGGCAAGGGCGCCGTCACCCAGCGCGACTGCCTTCGCAACGCGCTCAGGATGCGTCCCGACCGCATCATCGTGGGCGAGACCCGCGGCGAGGAGGTCATCGACATGCTGCAGGCCATGAACACCGGCCATGACGGCTCGATGACCACGATCCACGCCAACTCCGCCCGCGATGCGGTCAGCCGCCTGGAGAACATGATCGCCATGGCTGGGATCGAGATGCCGCTGAAGGCGGTGCGCAGCCAGATCGCCTCGGCCGTCAACCTGATCGTGCAGGCCAGCCGCCTGCAGGACGGCTCGCGCCGGATGATCTCGATCACCGAGATCACCGGCATGGAGGGCGACGTGATCTCGATGCAGGAGGTGTTCCGCTACGAGCGTCTCGGGCTGGAACCCAACGGCAAGATCATCGGGCGCTTCAACGCCACCGGCGTCCGGTCGCATTATTCCGACCGCTTCAAGCAATGGGGCTACAACCTGCCCGCGGCGATTTTCGAACCCATCAATTGAGGCCCGCCCATGCAACTGAGTGCTGAACCGATCATCTACGGCCTGATCTTCATCTCGGTCCTGGTGCTTGTCGAAGGCATCTACCTCACCGTTTTCGGCAAGTCGATCAGCCTGAACAACCGGGTGAACCGCCGGCTGGAACTGCTGGAGAAGGGCACCGCCCGCGAAGAGGTGATGGAACAGCTCCGCAAGGAGATGCACCAGCACCTCAACGTCAAGGGCATCCCGCTCTATTCGCTGCTGGCCAGCAAGGCGCAGAAGGCCAATATCGCCTTCTCGCCACGGGCGCTGGTCCTGATCATGGTCATGCTTTCGGCGCTGGCCTTCCTCGGGCTGACGGTGGGCACCGCCGCCTCGCTGCCGGTGCGCGCGCTGGTCGCCGTGGTGATGGGCTTCGGCGGGGTCTATGTCTGGATCAACGGCAAGGCCAAGAAACGGATGAAACTGGTCGAGGAGCAGCTGCCCGACGCGGTCGAGCTGATGGTCCGCAGCCTGCGGGTGGGCCACCCCTTCTCTTCGGCGGTGAGCATGGTCGCCAAGGAGGTCGCGGACCCGCTGGGCAGCGAATTCGGCATGATCGCGGATGAAGCCGCCTATGGCCGGGAAATTTCGGAAAGCCTGAAAGACCTCGCCGAACGCATGGATATGCAGGACCTGCGCTTCCTCGCGGTGGCGGTGACCATCCAGCAGCAGTCGGGCGGCAACCTGGCCGAGATCCTCGAAGGTCTGGCGCGGGTGATCCGCGCCCGGTTCAAGCTGTTCCGCAGGGTCAAGGCCATCACCGCAGAGGCCAAGTGGTCGGGCACCTTCCTGTCCGGCTTCCCCATCGTCGTGATCGTGATGATCAACGTCATCAAGCCCGACTATTACGACAGCGTGAAGGAAACCATTTTCTTCGTCCCCGCGGCCCTTTTCGTCGCCGCCTTCCTGATCATCAACGTCTTCTTCATGAAGATGATGGTCAATATCAAGGTCTGAGGCAGAGATGAATATCCTGAACCAAATCAACGGCTTTCTGGTTGATCTTCTAGGTCCCATGGGGCCGCTCTACGCGGTGGGCGCGCTCGGCGTGCTGCTGATCCTTGTGACGTTGCCGGTCTTGCTGAAGAAGAGCGACGACCCGATGGAAAAGCTCAAGCGCAGCACGCAGGAATCCCGCCACGCCGCGATTTCGGCGCAACCCCAGGCGCTGCGCCATACCACGAAGAACGACAAGCTGGACCGTTTCGCGGATTTCCTCGAACCGCAGGACGAGGAGGAATATTCCGCCGCGCGGCTGAAACTGATGCAGGCCGGCTACCGCTCCAAGGCGGCGGTGCGGACCTTCCACTTCGCCCAGTTCGCGTTGGGTCTGGGCGGCCTCGGGCTGGGCGTGCTCTACGCTGTCCTGGTCTCGGTCACCCAGGAGGTCACCACCCAGCAGATGATCCTCTCGGTGATCATCCCCGGCGCCGCCGGCTATTTCCTGCCCAAATACTGGATTCAGCGCCGCCTGCAGACCCGGCAGGAGGAGATCACCAACGGCTTCCCCGACAGCCTGGACATGCTTCTGGTCTGCGTGGAGGCCGGCCAGTCGCTGGACCAGTCGATCATTCGAGTCGCGCATGAGATGCGCGCCAGCTACCCCTCGCTGGCCGACGAGTATGAGATCGTCGCGCACGAGATGAAGGCTGGCAAGGACAAGACCCAGGTGCTCAAGGACATGGCCGAACGCTGCGCCGTGACCGACGTTTCCTCCTTCGTCACCGTGCTGATCCAGTCGGCCAGCTTCGGCACCTCGATCGCCGACGCGCTGCGGGTCTATGCCGCCGAGATGCGCGACAAGCGCGTCATGCGCGCCGAGGAGGCGGCAAACAAGTTGCCGACCAAGCTCACTCTTGGCACCATGATGTTCACGGTGCCGCCGCTGGTCGTGATCATGATCGGCCCGTCGGTCTACGACATCTACGTCACGCTGAGTTCGTCACACTTCTGAGGTCATGCTGAAAAACCGGGTGGGAATGGCCGCGCTCGCAGCGCTTCTGGCCGCCTGTCAACAGACGGGCGGCCTTGTGCCGTTGAACGAGGGGCCCAAGCCTCCGCCCGGCACGCCGCAGGTGACCGAGGCGGTGGACGGGCTGGTGGTCGGACACCGGCTGATGGCCGCGGGCGAATACGAGCTGGCGCTCAAGGCCTATTACCGCGCCGCCGGGGAATACGGCCTGAATGCCGATGTGCTCTCGGCGATCGGCTCGGCCAACCTGAGGCTCGGCCGGCTGGGCCAGGCCGAGACCATCCTGCGCCGCGCCACCGAAAAGGACGACCGTTTCGCGCCGGCCTGGAACAATCTCGGCGTGGTTCTGATGGAGACCGGCCAGGCGCCCGAGGCGCGCCGGGTGTTCCAGATCGCCTTCGCGCTGGACAGCGGCAAATCTGACGCAATCCGCGAAAACCTGCGCCTGGCTATCGCAAAATCGGAAAATCCCGCGTATGATGCGGGCAATAATGAAAAATTCGGCCTGGTGAGACGGGGCAGCGGCCGCTACCTTCTGCTCTCCACGCCCTGAGGACAGAGCAGCAAGAAGGACGCGGAAATGCGCCTCGTTTCCCTTGTCACCCTTTGCCTGGGCAGCGCGCTTGCCCTGTCGGCCTGCCAGAAGGCCGGCGAGGCCGAGGTCGACCGCGCCGTGCAGGACGTGATCGCCGGCGACGAAAGCAGCCTGAACGACATCATGCTGACCGTGGCCGACCCGGACGAGGCGGTGGTCTATTTCAAGCGCGTCTCGGCCGAGAAGCCCGACCGCATCGACTTCCAGCGCGGGCTGGCGAAATCGCTGATCCGCGCCCACCGCCAGACCGAGGCCGTGGCCGCCTGGCGCAGGGTCAGCGAACACCCCGAGGCAACCAGCGAGGACCGCGTCGATTTCGCCGACGCGCTGATCCGCACCGGCGAATGGAACGAGGCGGAGGCGGTTCTCGACGCCATCCCGCCCACCCACGAGACCTACAAGCGCTACCGTCTGGAGGCGATGGTCGCCGACAGCAACCGCGAATGGGGCAAGGCCGACAGTTTCTACGAGACCGCCGTCGGGCTGACCACGAAACCCTCGGGCGTGCTGAACAACTGGGGCTATTCGAAACTGACCCGCGGCGATTTCCGCGAGGCCGAGCGTCTGTTCCTTGAGGCCATCGGCTACGACCAGAGCCTGTTCACCGCCAAGAACAACCTGGTGCTGGCCCGCGGCGCGCAGCGCAACTACCAGATGCCGGTGATGCCGATGACCCAGATCGAGCGCGCGCAGCTGCTGCACACGCTGGCGCTCTCGGCGATCAAGCAGGGCGACGTCGCCATCGGCAAGGGCCTGCTGGAAGAGGCGATCGAGACCCACCCGCAGCATTTCGAGGCCGCCGTGCGCAGCCTGCGCGCGCTGGACAGCAAGGTGGTGAACTGAGCCGATGACGCCCGCCGCCGCCCTGTGGTTCCTGCCCTTCGTCGCCCCCATCGCCCTGTTCGTGGCCTGGTCCGACATGAAGGCGATGAAGATCCCCAACAAGGCGGTGCTGGCGCTGGTGGCGGTCTTTGCCGTGGTCGGCCTGCTGGCGCTGCCGCTGGAGGCCTATCTGTGGCGCTGGCTGCATCTCGCCGTGGTGCTCGGTATCGGGTTCGTGCTGGCCACCGGCGGGCTGATCGGGGCGGGCGACGCGAAATTCGCCGCCGCCATGGCCCCCTTCGTGGCGCTCTCGGACGCGGTGATGTTCTGCTACATGTTTTCCGCGGTCCTGCTGGCGGCGTTTCTGACCCACCGCACCGCGCGGCGAATCCCGGCGGTGGTCAACGCCCTGCCCGACTGGGAATCGTGGCACCGCAAGAAGGATTTCCCGATGGGCCTGGCGCTGGGCGGGGTGCTGGTGATCTATCTGGCGGCGCAGGCGCTGCGCGTGGCCTGATCCGCCAAATTCTTGCCACACCGGCCCCGTATAGCGTTGGGCAACAGCCACGTCCCGAGACCCCCGATGACCCTTCAAAGCCCCTCCGTCATGGCCCCGCCGGCCCCGCGCACGCTGGAACAGATGCGCCTGCCGATGGTCATGATGCGCGACATCCTGCTGAAGACCCTGTTCCGCCAGAACATCGAGTTCGTCAGCGACCTCGCCCGCGCGATCTGCCTGCCCGTCCCCGTCACGCAGGAGCTGATCGACCTCGCCCGCGGCCAGAAACTGGTCGAGGCCACCGGCACGCTGCATGCCAATTCGGGCGGCGAGATGGGCTATCAGCTGACCGATTCCGGCAAGGCCCGCGCGCTGGATGCGCTCAGCCAGTCGGAATATTACGGCCCGATGCCGGTGCCGCTGGAGGTCTATCAGGAGCAGGTCCAGCGGCAGTCGATCAAGAACATCCAGATCACGCGCGAGCAGCTGACCGGGGCGATGGGCCACCTGATCCTGCCCAATTCCCTGCTTGACCATCTGGGGCCGGCGGTGTCCTCGGGCCGGTCGATCCTGATGTATGGCCCTCCGGGCAACGGCAAATCCTCGATCTCCAACGGCATCCGCGATGCTCTGGGCGACCGGATCTATGTCCCCCGCGCGGTGGAATATTCCGGCCAGGTGATCACCGTCTATGACCCGATCGTGCATTCCGCGGCCGAGGCAATGCAGGACGACCCGACCTCGCTGCGCCGCAGTTCCGGCCGGTTCGACACGCGCTATGTGCTGTGCGACCGGCCCACGGTGGTCACCGGCGGCGAGCTGTCGCTGTCCATGCTCGATCTGGTCTACAACCCGACCGCGCGCACCTACCAGGCGCCGCTGCAGCTGAAATCCACCGGCGGCGTGTTCATCGTCGACGACCTCGGCCGGCAGGCGGAGCCGCCGCAGGCGCTGATCAACCGCTGGATCGTGCCGCTGGAGGAAGGGCGCGATATCCTCGCCCTGCAATCGGGCGAGAAATTCGAGGTGCCCTTCGACACGCTGGTAGTCTTCTCCACCAACTTCCACCCGAACGAGATCTTCGACAAGGCGGCGCTGCGCCGGATCTTCTTCAAGATCAAGATCGACGGCCCCAGCCAGGAGGATTTCCTCAAGATTTTCGCGATGGTGGCCCGCAAGAAGAAGATGCCGCTGGACGAGCGCACGCTGGTCTACCTGATGAAGGAAAAATACCCCACCATCGACAATGTCTACGCCAACTATCAGCCGGTCTTCCTGATCGAACAGATGATCGCGATCTGCGAATTCGAGGGCATCCCCTATCAGATGAGCCCCGAACTGATCGAGCGGGCCTGGGCGAACATGTTCGTCCGCGACGAGGCGATCGTGCATTGATGCTGCGCGGTGTGGGGATCGCCGGATGCGGCCGGATGGGCGCGCCGATGCTGGCCGCGCTGCGCGCCGCAGGCTTCGCCGCGCGCGGCTTCGACATCCGCCCGCCGGCCGGTTACGGCCCCCTGGCCCCGGCGATGACCGATGACCCCGACAGCTTTGCTGGCGGTCTGCGGCACCTGATCACCGTGGTGCGCGACATCCTGCAGACCGAGGACGTGCTGTTCGGCGCGCAGGGGTTCGTCACCCGCGCGCCGGGGCTGGAGACGGTGATCGTCAGTTCCACCCTGTCGCCGCGCTATCTGCGCGAGTTGCGTCCGCGCCTGCCCGGCCATATCGCCCTGATCGACGCCCCGATGTCGGGCGCCGCCATCGCCGCGCAGCAGGCGCGGCTGTCCTTCATGCTGGGCGGCGATGCGGCCGATCTCGACCGGATGCAGCCGCTGTTCGACGCGATGGGGCGGCATTTCCACCGCATGGGCGCGCTCGGCGCGGGGATGAGCGCCAAGGTCCTGAACAACCTGCTGGCCGCCGCCAATACCGCCATGACCCGGCTGGTGCTGGACTGGGCCGATGCCGCCGGGCTCGACGAGGCGGCGCTGCTGGCGCTGATCCACACCTCCTCCGGGCAGAACTGGTTCGCCTCGGGCTTCAACGAGATCGAATTCGCCCGCGACGGGCTGGCCGAGGACAATTCCATCGGCATCCTGGTCAAGGACGTGGAAAGCGCGCTGGACGCCGCCCCCGAGGGCGCCGACACCGCCCTGCCCCGCGCCGTGCAGGACGCCATCCGCGCCCTGACGCCGCGCCCCTAGTCGCGCCGCCGCCGGCGCCCTAGATTGGGCGTATGGCCCCGCTTCCTGCCTCTTTCCAGGACTGGTTCGCCCGTCGCGGCTGGACCGTCCATCCGCACCAGCGGGACATGCTGGCGCGCGCCAAGGCGCCCGCGCTGCTGCTGATCGCCCCCACGGGCGGCGGCAAGACGCTTGCAGGATTCCTGCCCTCCCTCGTCGATCTGGCCGAGAATCCTCATCCGGGATTGCACACGCTCTACATCTCGCCGCTCAAGGCGCTGGCCGCCGACATCCGCCGCAACCTGCGCGCCCCGGTCGAGGAGATAGGCCTGCCCATCCGCATCGAGGACCGCACCGGCGATACGCCGGCCAGTCGCCGCAAGCGCCAGCGCGCCGACCCGCCCCACATCCTGCTGACCACGCCCGAGAGCCTCGCGCTGCTCCTGTCCTACGAGGATGCGCCGCGCGTCTTCGCCGGGTTGAAACGGGTGATCGTGGACGAGATCCACGCGCTGGCGGAAAGCAAACGCGGGGATCAGCTGATGCTGGGGCTGGCGCGGCTGCAGCGCCTCTGCCCGGGCCTGCGCCGCGTCGGCCTGTCGGCCACGGTCGAGGACCCGCCGGCGCTGGCCCGTTTCCTCGCCCCGCATCCCGGCCCCTGCGAGATCCTGACCGCCGACCCCGGCTCCGCCCCCGACATCGCCATGCTGGAAACCGGGGCGCCCCCGCCCTGGGCCGGCGGCGGCGGGCGCTACGCGATCCCGGCGATCCTCGATCAGGTGCGGCGCCACCGCACCACGCTGATCTTCCACAACACCCGCGCCCAGGCCGAGATCTTTTTTCACGATCTCTGGCTGGCCAACGACGCGGGGCTGCCGATCGGCATCCACCACGGCTCGCTCGCCCGCGAGGCGCGCGAGAGGGTCGAGGCCGCGATGACACGGGGGGAATTGCGCGCCGTGGTCTGCACCGGCAGCCTCGATCTCGGCATCGACTGGGGCGACGTGGACCTGGTGATCCAGGTCGGCGCGCCCAAGAACGTCAAGCGGCTGGTGCAGAGGATCGGGCGGGCCAACCACCGTTACAACGCGCCCTCCAAGGCGCTGCTGGTGCCCGCGAACCGCTTCGAGGTGGTGGAATGCGTGGCCGCCCTTGAGGCCGCGCGCGCCGGCGAACTGGACGGCGCGCCGCGCAGCCCCGGCCCGCGCGACGTGCTCTGCCAGCATATCCTTGCCACCGCCGCCGCCGGCCCCTTCGAGGCCGACGCGCTTCATGCCGAAGTCACCGGCGCCGGCCCCTACGCGGCCCTGACGCGCGCACAATTCGACGCCTGCCTCGATTTCGCGGCCACCGGCGGTTATGCCCTGCGCGCCTATGACCGCTACCAGCGGCTGTTGCACCGCGAGGGCAAATGGCAACTGCGCGACCCGCGCAGCGCGGCGCAGATCCGCATGAACCTCGGCACCATCGTCGATACCGAAACCCTGAAGGTGCGGCTCAGAAACGGCCGCGGCGGCACGCCGCTGGGCGAGGTCGAGGAGGGCTTTGCCGCGACGCTGACGGCCGGCGACACCTTCCTCATCGGCGGGCAGGTGGTGCGCTACGAAGGGCTGCGCGAGATGACGGTCGAGGTCACCCGCCACGCCGACAGGACGCCGCGCGTCGCGACCTACATGGGCACGAAATTCGCCACCTCGACCCAGCTTTCCGACCGCATCCTCGCCATGTTCCGGCAGGGCGACTGGCCCGCCCTGCCCCGCCACACCGCCGACTGGCTGGCCCTGCAACGCGACCTTTCGCACCTGCCCGGGCGCGAACGCCTGCTGGTGGAGACCTTCCCGCACGAGGGGCGCGCGCATCTGGTCGCCTACGGCTTTGCCGGGCGCAACGCGCAGCAGACGCTGGGCCTGCTCCTGACCCAGCAGATGGAGCGCGCGGGGCTGCACCCGCTGGGCTTCGTCGCCACCGATTACGCCACGCTGATCTGGGGGCTGGACGAGGTCGCCGACCCCGCGCCGCTGTTCGAGACCGAGACCCTGCGCGAGGGTTTCGCCGACTGGCTGGCCGGTAACGCGGTGATGAAGCGGACCTTCCGCAGCTCGGCGGTGATCGCCGGGCTGATCGACAGGGTGACGCCGGGGCGGCGCAAGACCGGGCGGCAGGCGACGTTTTCGTCGGACATCCTCTATGACACCCTGCGCAAATACGACCCCGGCCACCTGATGCTGGAGATCACCCGCGAGGAGGCGCTGAAGGGCCTCGTGGATTTCGGCCGGCTGGAGGAGATGCTGGCACGCACCAACGGCCGGATCACCCACGCCCGCCTGCCCCGCGTCAGCCCGCTGGCCGCGCCGCTGTTCCTCGAGGTCGGCCGGGTGCCGGTGAAGGGCGCCGGCGAGGAACGGCTGATGGCCGAGGCGGCCGCGCGGCTGATGGCCGAGGCCGGGCTGACCTGACCCTCTTGCATTCCGCGCCGCGGCGCGTCACGGACGACGCATGAACGGATACGATTTCACCCTGGCCGGCGCCGCGCTCACCGCGCGGGCCTCGGGCGCGCTGTGGTGGCCCGCCGAAGGGCTGCTGGCGGTCTCCGACCTGCATCTGGGCAAATCCGAGCGTCTGGCCCGCCGCGGCGGCGCGCTCCTGCCGCCCTATGAGGTGCGCGAGACGCTGGCCCGCCTGGCCGCCGAGATCGCGGCCACCGAGCCGCGCACGGTTCTGTGCCTCGGCGACAGTTTCGACGATGTCGCCGCGGCCGACGGCCTCGATCCCGCCGACAGGGCCGCGCTGTCGCGCCTGATGGCGGGGCGGCGCTGGATCTGGGCGGAGGGCAACCACGACCCCGGCCCGGTGGAGCTCGGCGGCACGCATCTGGCCGAATTCCGCCTCCGCGCGCTGAGCTTCCGCCACATCGCGACGCCCGGCGCGCGCGGCGAGGTCTCGGGCCATTACCACCCCAAGGCGCGGCTTTCCCTGCGCGGGCAGGCGATCTCGCGCCCGTGCTTCCTGATCGACGCGGATCGGGTGATCCTGCCCGCCTTCGGCGCCTATACCGGCGGGCTGCGCAGCGACGACCCGGTGCTGGAGGGGCTGATGGGGCCGCAGGCCGTCGCGGTTCTGACCGGCCCGGCGGCGCGGGCCATCCCGATGCCCCGTCGGCGCTAGGCCAGCCCGCGCGCGGCCACGGCGCCGCGGTATTGCCGGCTCACCGGCACGCGCGCGCCATCCGACAGGACCAGCAGAAGCCGCCCCTTGTCCGCCTCGCGCCCGCGAATCTCCGACAGCGCCACCCAATGCGAGCGGTGCACCCTGAGCCCCTCGATCCCGTCCAGCTCGGCAATGGCGTCGCGGAACCGCATCAGCAGGCGCTGCGCGCCGCGATCGGTGACCACCTCCACATAGTGATCTGACACCGCCAGCCGGATGACCCGCCCGCGCCGCCCCGGTTCCAGCCGTTCCAGCAGGCGCGGCGCCGGGTCGCGGACGGGCGGCGGCGGCTCCAGCACCCGACGCATCGCGGTCGTGCCGATCGAGGCGGTGAAGATGATCGCCATGATCTCCGAGCGCTGCGGCGCGACCCCGGTCGCGTCGCCGATCATCCACAAGGTGAGCTGGCGCAGCGGCTCCACCAGAAGGACCGACAGCGCCCCCGCCACCGCCAGCGCGACTGTCCAGGCCCCGTGGCCCGACAGCCAGCGCCGCAGCAGGACGCGCAGCAGACTGCCGACGACAATCGCGAAACCCGTCATTCCGGCCCAGTAGACGACCCGTTCGGGCAGCGCGAGGCTCTGATAGGTGCCGAATGGCCCGGCCAGGGCCACGGCGAGGGAGATCAGCCCCCAGGCCGTCAGGGTCCACGGCCGCAGCAATAGCGCCCTCAATTCCTGTAAAATGCCCGTCATACGGCCTTTAAAACTTACTTTTTCAATCGTCGTTCGCAGCGACCGGCAGGTCCACTTTCCCGCAGCCGCGCCGCATGTTTCAATGGCGTTCGAGGGGGTTTGCCCGATCACGTCGCGGAAAGCAAGCAGCCCCTCCCCCAGACCCGGCAGGAGACCCCTCGGCATGACACACAGCCCCCGCAACCCGGCCTATCCCGAAATCGTTAAGGAAAGCTTTTCGCGCCAGGGGCTGATGCGCACCCTCGGCGCCGAGATCGCCGAGATCGCGCCGGGGCGCTGCACGATCACCGCCCCGATCCGCCCGGAAACCGCCCAGCAGCACGGCTTTGCCCATGCGGGCACCACTTTCGCCATCGGCGACAGCGCCTGTGGCTACGCCGCGCTCAGCCTTCAGGCGCCCGGGATCGAGGTGCTGACCAGCGAGATGAAGATCCACCTTCTTGCGCCCGCCACCGGCGCGCGCCTGGTGGCCCGCGGCGAGGTTCTGCGCGCGGGCCGCCGGCTGGTGGTCGCCCGCGCCGACGTCTTCGCCGAGACCGGCGAGGACAGCCGCCACGTCGCCACGCTCCTGGGCACGATCGTGCCCGTGCCGGCCGGTTAGGCGGTCAGCCCCTCGGGCTCGGCCAGGCCATGGGCCCGGCAACAGGCGGTCAGGGTGTTGGCCAGCAGGCAGGCGATGGTCATCGGCCCCACCCCGCCCGGCACCGGGGTGATGGCCCCCGCCACGGCGCTGGCCGCAGCGAAATCCACGTCGCCCACCAGCCGGGTCTTGCCCGCGCCCTTCTCCGGGGCGGGCACCCGGTTGATGCCCACGTCGATCACCGTGGCGCCCGGCTTGATCCAGTCCCCCTTGACCATCTCCGGCCGGCCCACGGCGGCGACCAGGATATCGGCGCGCCGGCAGACGGCCTCGAGATCGCGGGTGCGCGAATGCGCGATGGTCACCGTGCAGCTGTCGCGCAGCAGAAGCTGCGCCATCGGCTTGCCCACGATGTTCGACCGCCCCAGCACCACCGCTTCCATCCCCGACAACGAGCCGTGATGGTCGCGCAGCATCATCAGGCAGCCCAGCGGCGTGCAGGGCACCATGGCCTTCTGTCCCGTGGCCAGCAGACCGACGTTCGAAATGTGAAAGCCATCGACATCCTTGGCCGGGTCGATCGCGTTGATCACGAGATCCGAGTTCAGATGAGCCGGCAGCGGCAATTGCACGAGAATCCCGTGAACTTCGGGATCGGCGTTCAACGTCGCGATCAGCGCCAGCAGTTCCGCCTCCGAGGTCTCTGCCGGCAGCTTGTGTTCGAATGAGGCCATTCCGGCCTCCAGCGTCTGCTTGCCCTTGTTGCGGACATAGACCTCGCTGGCCGGATCCTCCCCGACCAGCACCACCGCCAGCCCGGGGGTGACCCCATGCGCCGCCTTCAGGCGCGCCACCTGCTCGCCCACCCGGGCCCGCACATCCGCCGCAAAGGCCTTGCCGTCGATGATCTGTGCCGTCATGTCGCGCGCTTCCTTCTTCCTGCTGGCCGCAAATATCCCCGCCGGAGGCATCACCGCCGGGCCGGGCTCGATGCCCGGCCCGGCGGTTCCCCCTTAAAACAGTCCCTCGATCTGGCCAAGGTCATTCAGCATGATCGCCTCGGCCGAAGGCCGCCGCGGCAGGCCCGGCATGGTCATGATCTCGCCGCAGATCACCACAATGAAGCCGGCCCCGGCGCTCAGCCGCACTTCGCGGATGGGCACGCCATGCCCGGTCGGCGCGCCGCGCAGGTTGGGATCGGTCGAGAACGAATACTGCGTCTTGGCCATGCAGACCGGCAGGTGGCCATAGCCCGCCTCCTCCCAGGCGCGCAGCTGGTCGCGGATCTTCTTGTCGGCCAGCACTTCGCTGGCGCGATAGATCCGGGTGGCGACGGTCTCGATCTTTTCGAACAGGCCCATCTCGTCGGGATAGAGCGGCGCGAAATTCGCCGTCTCGGCATCGGCGATCTCGGCCACGCGGGTGGCAAGCTCGGTGATCCCGGCCGAGCCCTTCTCCCAGTGCTTGCACAGGATCGCCTCCGAGCCCATCGAGGCGACGTAATCCTTCACCGCCTGGACCTCGGCCTCGGTGTCGGTGACGAAATGGTTGATCGCCACCACCACCGGCACGCCGAAGGATTTCACGTTCTCGATATGCCGGCCGAGGTTGGGGCAGCCGGCCGTCACCGCCGCCACGTTCTCTTGGCCCAGGTCGGCCTTGGCCACGCCGCCGTTCATCTTCATCGCGCGCACGGTGGCCACGATCACCACCGCCGAGGGCGCCAGCCCGGCCTTGCGGCACTTGATGTTCATGAACTTCTCGGCGCCCAGGTCCGCGCCGAAGCCCGCCTCGGTCACCACATAGTCGGCCAGTTTCAGCGCCGTGGTGGTAGCCACGACCGAGTTGCAGCCATGCGCGATGTTGGCGAACGGGCCGCCGTGCACGAAGGCCGGGTTGTTCTCCAGCGTCTGCACCAGGTTGGGCTGCATCGCGTCCTTCAACAGCACGGTCATCGCGCCGTCGGCCTTGATGTCACGGCAATAGATCGGGCTGCGGTCGCGCCGGTAGGCCACGATGATGTCGCCCAGCCGGCGCTGCAGATCCTCCAGATCGTTGGCCAGGCACAGGATCGCCATGACCTCGGAGGCCACCGTGATGTCGAACCCGGTCTGCCGCGGGAAGCCGTTGGCCACGCCGCCGAGGCTGGTCACGATGTCGCGCAGCGCCCGGTCGTTCATGTCCAGCACCCTTCGCCAGGTCACCCGGCGCTCGTCGATCTCCAGCTCGTTGCCCCAGTAGATGTGGTTGTCGATCATCGCCGCCAGCAGGTTGTGGGCGCTGGTGATGGCGTGGAAATCGCCGGTGAAATGCAGGTTCATGTCCTCCATCGGCACCACCTGGGCATAGCCGCCCCCCGCGGCCCCGCCCTTCATCCCGAAACACGGACCGAGGCTGGCCTCGCGAATGCAGATGGCGGCCCTTTTGCCGATGGCGTTCAGCCCGTCGCCCAGCCCCACCGTGGTGGTGGTCTTGCCCTCGCCCGCGGGGGTCGGGTTGATGGCGGTCACCAGGATCAGCTTGCCGTTCTTCCGGCCCCGCACCGATTTGATGAATTCGGCGCTGACCTTGGCCTTGTCATGGCCGAAGGGCAGCAGGTGCTCGGAGGGGATGTCCAGCTTGGCGCCGATCTCCTGGATCGGTTTCTTGCTGGCTTCGCGGGCGATTTCGATATCGGTCTTGTAGGCCATTGCGCAATCCTTGGCTTGAACGCGGGTTGTCTTGTCACCGCCTATAGCGGCAGGCGGAATATCGCACGGGGGCGTTTCCGACATTTCCACCCCCGGAATCGTCCTGCCCGGCACCCCATGCGAAACCGCATGGGGACCAGGGGCTCAGCCGGCCCGTGCGGCATCGGCATGGGCCCAGGCGGGCTGATCGGGAACATGCAGGCGCAGCCGGTCGCCGGGGCGCAGGACGCCCTCGCGCTCGACCCAGGCGGTCACGCCGCGCCGGCCCTTCGCGCGGCCGCCTTGAACGCGGCCCCCGCGCCGGGCAGGTGCTGCTCGATCACGCGGGCAGGCAGGTTGCAGGGACGGTTTTCCATGTCGATGACCAGCGTCGCGCCGTCCGGCCCTTGCAGCCGCGACGCGGGCGGGACGCGGGTGAAATCGGGAATCCCCTCGACAACGACCGAGGCGCCCAGCCACGCGGGGTCGAGCCGCTCCACCCCCATCTCCGCGGCAATGGCGGACAGCTCCTCGGCGCTCAGGATCGACAGCTGACGGGTGTTGCGGATCTCGGTGCCGCGCGGATGCTGCGCGACCACGCGCGAGCAGGAGGGCCGCGTCAGACCGCCATGCGCCTCGCCCGAGACGCCGGCGAAGCCCAGCGCCATCTCGTGCAGCGGCTCTGCGGCCAGCGTGTGCTCGCGATCCGACACCCGGCCCAGCCAGGTGATCTTCGCGGTGAAATCGGTGGGTTTCAGGGCGGGCATGGCACCTCCTTTTCCGGGGCGCAGCCTGCCCGCTGGCGCGCGCGGGCACAAGCCCTCGGAAGCTGAGGTTGTGGAAAAGGCGACGGCCGGGCGGACCGGCCGCGACCACAGAGGACCGCAAGCGTTCCGGCCGCACCTGATGACGCAGCATCAAGCGCCGATCTCCTCGCCCTTCCGCGCCGCGCCAAAAGAAAAACGCCGCCCGGGCACGGGGCCGGGCGGCGTTCGATCTGCACGGCAGGCCGATCAGGCCGAAGGTTCGGGCTCGATCCCGGCTTCGGGCTTGCGCGGCTTGGTCTTCGGGATCGCCGTGACCGAGGGCGCGCTGCCGCTGGCCGGGGGCGTCTCGTCGTCGTCGCCGCGGTTCAGCGGCTCGCCCGCGATCACCTTGCCGATCTCGGCGCCGGTCAGGGTCTCGTATTCCAGCAGGCCCTGCGCCAGGCGCTCCCATTCGGAGTTCTTCTCGGTCAGGATACGCTTGGCGGTCTCGTAGCCTTCCTCGACCAGACGACGAACCTCATCGTCGATCTTCTCCTGCGTCTCGGGCGAGATGTTCGACTGCCCCTGGTAGCTGCCCAGGTAGGACTGCTGCTCGTTGGCGTAGTCAATATTGCCCAGCGCGTCGGAGAAGCCGAACTGCGTGACCATCGCGCGCGCGATCCGCGTCACCTGCTGGATATCGCTGGCCGCGCCCGAGGTGACGTTCTCCTTGCCGAATTTCAGTTCCTCGGCCACCTTGCCGCCCATCGCCATGGCGATCTTGGACTTGTACTTGGTGTAGCTCACGCTGAGCTGGTCGCGCTCGGGCAGCGACAGCACCAGGCCCAGCGCGCGGCCGCGCGGGATGATGGTCGCCTTGTGCACCGGATCATGCTGCGGCACGTTCAGGCCGACGATGGCGTGGCCCGCCTCGTGATAGGCGGTCAGCTTCTTCTCGTCCTCGGTCATGACCATCGAGCGGCGCTCCGCCCCCATCATGACCTTGTCCTTGGCGTTCTCGAAATCCTCCATCGTGACGAAGCGCCGGCCGATGCGCGCAGCCATCAGCGCCGCCTCGTTGACCAGGTTCGCCAGATCCGCGCCCGAGAAGCCCGGCGTGCCGCGCGCGATGATGCGCAGGTCCACGTCGGGGCCCAGCGGCACCTTGCGGGCATGCACGCCCAGGATCTTCTCGCGGCCCTTGATGTCGGGGTTCGGCACCTGCACCTGCCGGTCGAAGCGGCCCGGGCGCAGCAGCGCGGGGTCCAGCACGTCGGGGCGGTTGGTGGCGGCCACGATGATGATGCCCTCGTTGGCCTCGAACCCGTCCATCTCGACCAGCAGCTGGTTCAGCGTCTGCTCGCGCTCGTCATTGCCGCCGCCATAGCCCACGCCGCGCGAGCGGCCCACGGCGTCGATCTCGTCGATGAAGACGATGCAGGGCGCGTTCTTCTTCGCCTGCTCGAACATGTCGCGCACGCGGCTGGCGCCCACGCCCACGAACATCTCGACGAAATCGGAGCCCGAGATGGTGAAGAAGGGCACGCCCGCCTCCCCCGCGATGGCGCGCGCCAGCAGCGTCTTGCCGGTGCCCGGAGGGCCCACCAGCAGCGCACCCTTGGGGATCTTGCCGCCGAGGCGCGAGAATTTCTGCGGGTTGCGGAGGAATTCGACAATCTCCTCCAGCTCTTCCTTGGCCTCGTCGATGCCGGCCACGTCGTCGAAGGTGACCCGGCCCTGCTTTTCGGTCAGCAGCTTGGCCTTGGACTTGCCGAAGCCCATCGCGCCGCCGCGCCCGCCGCCCTGCATGCGGTTCATCAGGAAGATCCAGATGCCGATCAGGATGAGGAAGGGCAGCAGCGTGCCGACATAGGCCAGCAGGCCGTTCTGCTCCTGCGGCTCGGCCTTGACCTGGACGTCCTTCGCGATCAGCCGGTCGGTGACATCGCTGCCGCCGGGGATGATCGTGGTGTAGCTCGACCCGTCATTGCCGCGCACCAGCGCGCGTTCGCCGTCCAGCGTGACCTGCGCCACCTCGCCCGATTCCACGCTGGCGAGGAACTCGGAATAGGTGATCTCGCGCGACGACATCGTCGACGGACCCCCGCTGAAGAGGTTGAACAAGGCCAGGATCAAAAGAAAGAGCACGACCCAGAAGGCGATATTTCTCGCGTTGCCCAATGTGTTCTCCTTGGATTGCGGCGGACGCGCCGTTGCGCGGCCTTTGGCATAAAATAGGGATCAGGGCCAAAGGTTCAATGCGATATAACACGAGCAAGCGGGCTGTCGTGCGGGACGGAAAGAACCGCGCGCCAGTTTTCGCCCATCCCGGCCAGCGGCGCGGCCACCAGACGATCGCCGTCCCAGACCGCGGGGGTGGCCAGAAGCGTCCCCCGCGGCAACCCGGAGGCGCGCGGATCGGGGCATTGCGCCAGCCCCTCCGGGCCCAGCGCGCGGATCTCCAGCCCCGGTGTTTCCGGCCCATCCAGCCGCCAGCGCCCGTCCCAGCGGCCCGGCGCGGGGGCGCGGGTCCCGGCCACGGCGTTGTATTCGCGGGCGATGCGAAGCCGCCCCCTCGCGGGCCGCACGAGGCAGCCGTGAACGGTGGCGGGGCGCGCGGCGGCGATGTCCGCCATCAGCCGCGCCAGCGCCGCGCGGCGGGGACCGTAGTCGGCCGAGGCCACCCAGCGCAGCGCCTGCGCCAGAAAGCGGCGCCGGATCTCGGCCGGCTCTGCGGCCAGCGCCGCGGCGTCGATCACGACGTCGCCCGCCTCGACCCGCGCGTGGCCCTCGACCAGCGCGGACACCTGCGCCTCCAGCGCCGCGCGCGCCTCGGCCATCTGCGCCGCGACCCGGGCCAGCGTGCCCGCCCCGATGCCCAGCGGGGCCAGCGCCGCCAACGCCTGGCGCGCCCTGACGCGCTCGAACCGTGGGTTCTCGTTCGACGGATCCTCGACCCAGGACAGCCCGCGCGCGCGCAGGTAGTCGCGCAGTTCCTGACGGCGATGCGCCAGCACGGGCCGCAGCCAGGTCAGCCCCTGCGAGCGGGTCTCGGCGGCCATGCCCGACAGGCCGTCGACACCGGCCTCGCGCGCCAGCCGCATCAGAAAGGTTTCAGCCTGGTCATCGGCGGTGTGGGCCAGCGCGACATGGGTGATCCCCAGCGGCGCGGCCCAGTCCGCGATCAGCCGGCGGCGGGCGCGGCGGGCGCTGTCCTGCAGGTTGCCCTGCCCGTCCCAGTGCCAGCGCAGCACGTCATGCGGCATGCCGAGGCCCGCGCAGATTTCGCCCACCAGCGCCGCCTCGCGCGCGGCCTCGGGGCGCAGCCCGTGATCGACCGTGACCGCCCGCAGCGGGCCGTGGGCGGCCAGCAGGTGCAGCAGCGCCATCGAATCGCCGCCCCCCGACACCGCCACGCCCAGCGCGCCGGGCGCGAGGCCGCGGACCGCTTGTGCGACGCTCTCGGAAAGGCTGGCGCTCAAAGGCAGCCCAGCGCGCCGCGCGCGGCCTCGGCCTGCGCCGCGGCCTCGGAGCCGGGGAAGCGCACGCCGACCTCGCCGAGGGTCACGCAGGCCTCCTGCGTCTGGCCCAGCTCGCCCAGCACCGCGCCCAGCCGGTAGAGCGCCTGCGGCGCGTGCGGCCCGTCGGGCGCGCCGGAGAAGCTTTGCAGATAGGCCCGCGCCGCCGCCGGCGTGTCGCCCAGCGCGGACAGCGCCTCGCCGCGCAGGAAATGCGCCTCGCCGCTCAGCGGGCCGCCGGGATAGGTCTCGGTGAAGGCGGCGAAGAGATCGGCGGCCTCCTGATGGTTCCCGGCCTCGAGCGCGGTCTTGGCCGCGTCGAAATCGTCCTGCTCGGACATCGCCAACTCGGCCTCGCCGGGCAGGGGCGCGGACGCGGGCTCGGGCGTCAGGGCCATGCCCTCGCCGCCCAGCGTGGTGGTCTCGCCCAGCTTGCTGACGTCGCCGCCCTCAAGCTCGACCAGACGGAATTCCAGATCGCCGATGCGGTTGGTGCCGTCGCGCACGATCCGATTGATGCGGAATTCCAGCTCCTCGGTCTTGGCGGTCAGGTGCTGAAGGGCGGCCTCGATGGCATCGACGCGCTGCAGCGTCGTGCCGCCGCTGACGCCGGGGTCGGCGAGGCCCGTGGTCGAAAGCTCGCGCTTCAGGCGCTGCACCTCGACATAGAGCATCGACATCTCCTGCCGGATATCGGCCAGCGTCTCGGCCCGCGACTGCGCGTTGACCGGCCCCGCCAGCGCCACGCACAGCCCGATGATGATCCCTGCCGTCCGCATCCGCATCGGCCGCCCCTTTCCTTGTGTCCTTACGCCCCCGCCCCGGCGGTGATCACGGTCACCGCGCGGCGGTTCTTGGCATAGCATGCCTCGGCCGAGCAGATCTCGATCGGGCGCTCCTTGCCGTAGCTGACGGTGCGCAGCCGCGCCGGAGAAACGCCGCGCGACACCAGGAACTCCTGCACCGAGGCCGCGCGCCGCGCGCCCAGCGCGAGGTTGTATTCGCGCGTGCCCTGCTCGTCGGCGTGGCCTTCGATGATGGCGCTGTATTCGGGGTTGTCCATCAGCCAGTTGGCCTGGGCCAGAAGCGTGCCGCGCGCCTCGTCGGAAAGCGTGCTTTCATCCACCGCGAACAACACCCGGTCGCCGATGGTCTGCTGGAAATAGGCCGCCGAGCGCGGATCCTCAGGGCTGCCGGCGGCGAAGCTGTCGGCGCCGGCAGCCGGGCCGCCGCGGCCATATTGCCCGGGGTCGGTGCAGGCCGTCACGCCCAGCGCGCAGGCCACCAGCAGGAATTTCGTGAAAGGGGTCATCGCAACAATCCTTGTTGTCTTTGTTGGCTCGATCCGCCGCAGCATACCAGCCGCGGCGCGGTTTGGAAACGTGCCCTCACGGCAGAAGCGGAGACCAGGCCGGGTCCGAGGCCCCGCCCTGCACCGCCACCCGCCGCAGGTTGCGCCCGGTGATGTCCACCGAGTAGAGCGCCGAACTGCCCGCCGCCCCCGGCGTCTCGCGCGAGAACATGATGACGCGGCCGTTCGGCGACCAGGTCGGCCCCTCGTCGAGGAAGGAGGCGGTCAGCAGCCGCTCCTCCGAGCCGTCGGTCCGCATCACGCCGATGTGGAACCGCCCCTGGTGCTGCTTGGTGAAGGCGATCAGATCGCCGCGCGGCGACCAGACCGGCGTGCCGTAGCGGCCCTGGCCGAAGCTGATCCGCCGCGCCTCGCCGCCGCCTACCGGCATGATGTAGAGTTGCTGCGTGCCCGAGCGGTCGCTTTCGAACACGATCTGGCTGCCATCTGGCGAGAAGCTCGGCGCGGTCTCGATCGAGGGCGAGGAGGTCAGCCGCTGCCGCGCCCCCGAACCGAGGTCGAGGCTGAACAGGTCGGTGTTGCCGCCCTGGGTCAGCGAGAAGACCACCGTCCGCCCATCCGGCGCGAAGCGCGGCGCGAAGCTCATGGTGCCGGGCTGGTCCTCCAGCGCGCGGCGCCCGGCGCTGGCCACGTCGAGCAGATAGATCCGCGGGAAGCCGGTCTCGTAGCTGGTGTAGAGCACCCGGTCGCCGGTGGGCGAGAAGCGCGGCGCCAGCACGATCGAGGCGGCATCGGTCAGATACTGCATGTTCGCGCCGTCGTAATCCATGATCGCCAGCCGCTTCTGGCGGGCGTCCTTTGGCCCGGTCTCGGCGACGAAGACCACCCGGCTGTCGAAATAGCCGCCCTCGCCGGTGATGCGCCGGTAGACCTGGTCGGCCACCTTGTGCGCCACCCGCCGCCACGCGCCCGTGGTGCCGCCGAATTGCAGCCCGTCGCCCAGCGGCGCCTCGGAGAACACGTCGAAGAGGCGGAACTTGACCACCAGCCGGTCGCCGCTGACCGACACCGCGCCGGTGACCAGCGCCTGCGCGTTGATCGCCTTCCAGTCGGCATATTGCACCGGGCTGTCGAAGCTGGTGATCTGGCTGATGAAGGCATCGCGGGAAATCTCGCGGAACAGACCCGTGCCGGCAAGGTCGGCCGCGATCACCCGGCTGATCTCGCGGGCGTATTGCTGGGCCTCGGCGCTTTCGGCGACGAAGTCCGGCGCGGCGAAGGGCAAGGGTTCGATCACGCCCTCGTCGATCACGATCCTGAGCGGGCCGGTCTGCGCCAGCGCCGGCAAGGCGGGCAGCGCCAGCCCGAGGGCCAGCAGGAGGGTCATCAGTCGCGCAATCATTTGATCCTCATCTTCTCCGGGTTGAATGTCATTTCGATGTCACGCCAGTGCTCGTATTTCTCGACCGGCAGGTCGTAGCCCTGCGCGCCGCAGCGCACGATCGCCCGGCGCGCAGATTCAAAGGTCTGCAGGGCGGCCGCCTCCGCCCCCCCACTGTAGGAGATCATGCGGATTGTCTCCAGCCGCGGTTTTCCGTCCTCCTGCATGGAGACGGCCACAACCACCGACGTGCGCAGCGCCTCCGTCGAGAGGGAGCCGACGTTCCAGCAGCGCGACACGGCCACGCGCAGCGCGTCGGTCTCGCCGCGGGTCATCGGCGGGCCGGAGGGCGCGGCGCCGATCCCGGCGGTCTCGGGCGCGCCGCCGCCCAGCGCCTCGGCCAGCGCGTCGGCGATGGCGGCGGCGGGCGGCGCGGCGGGTTCTGCCGGGACGGCAGGTTTGGCCGGCGTGGCGGTCTTCGCCGGGGCGGCGGGCGCGGCAGGGCGCGCGGGCCGGTCGGGGCGCGCAAGCGGGCGGGCCGAGGCCAGCGGCGCCAGCGTCTTCCTCTCGTCCTTCTCGGCCTCGGTGACGATCTCGGTCGTGGCCTCCTCCGGCGCGGCGGCGGGCTCGGCCGGGGCCTCGGGCGCGGCATCGGGGCTGGGCGTGGCGCTTTCGGTCACCGCCTCGGCGATCGCGGCATCGGGCGGCGGCGGGGCGGCGGGCGTGGGCGCGACGCGGGTGCTGGGGCGCGGCGGGGTCGGCGCGCGCAGCAGCGCGGTGCCCGGCGTCTCGGCGGGGGGCACGGGGGCGACGGGCGGCGCATCGCTGACCTCCGCCTCCGGGGCGGGGGCGGGCGGCT
>NZ_JAGSOU010000009.1 GCF_018139985.1 Actibacterium sp. MT2.3-13A
GGATCGAGAACCTCTTCGCCCGCCTCAAGGACTGGCGCCGGATCGCCACCCGCTACGACAGATGCGGAGAGCTGTTCCTATCCGCCATCTGCATCGCAGCCACCGTCATGTTCTGGTTGTGAGTCCTGACCCTAGGCTTGGACGAAAGTCATCAGATGTATTATTCAACTATCGAGCTACTTTGTGATGCTGGATAATGTTGCCGATGAAACCGGGAAGAGGCTCCATCCCATATCTTGCAGCCGTTCTTTGGCTTGTTTTCGTTGTTTGCCTTGTTCTCTTTGGTTCGCAACTAATTGGCGAATTCCAAGAGAGAGCGATGCCCGCAGCGTCCGATCCAACCACAGTGCATGCCTCAATTGACGCGCTAATCGAAGCTGGGGATCAAATAGCATCAATGCTAACCACCCTGACCTTAGCACTCTTTGTGGTCGTCGGCTTCACAATGAGTAACGCCAATCGTTCTGTGCGGGATGTCGGGGTTCCCTCAGTTGTTGCTGGCCTCTTATTCTTTCTAATGGCTGTGCTGTCGTTGTTCTTTGGCTTTGCAGCAAGAGCGCAGACCCTTGACCTGCTGACATTCACTTACGACGGCTATGACGACCTTCTTCAGGAGTTTAGATCACTGCAGGTGGCCTTTGGGAGGCAGGCCCTTTTCCTGGTCCTGTCCGCAACCGGGGTTGTGTTTGTCGCATCTGAGGCGGTTGTAAGGAAATAGGCCTTTGAGGTGGAGTGAGTTGGAGGTTTCTAATGCGTGGACTTGGCCCGATATTATTTGTCTTCTCGGTCACGCCATTTGTTGTTTGGGCCGAAGACGAAAGCCGCTTCTGCACACCTGAGGACATTGAGGCAGCCAAGGGACAGCCCTTTCAAGAGTTTGCCTATCAGCCAGGGGGCGTTCTTGAGGCATTATCTAACGTGCTTGGATGCACTATGCCGTCACACGAGCCGCTTGTAATTCGTGACCAACAAGATGGCTTCCTCGGGCGCGTGGTCGCTCAATTTGAGGCCAATACAACCTCGTTGTCAGGCCAAGACAACACAACGTCGTTTTGGATATTCGAGTCGTTCGACGCTGGCGGCACGTTTGCCATTCAAGAGTCCCAGACGGCAGTTGTAGTCGATGCAAACGGCATCGTCGGTTTGAAGGTCCCGGAAGGCGACCTTGGCATCGCCAAATACAATCCGGTTGCTCCGGGTGAGGGCCTCCAGCTGTTTGGCCCAGAACTGGACGAACTCGCGAGCCGAACTGACGATCTTATGGTGGTTGTGGCTCGTGGTTTCGGGCTTTGGCCCTCGGATACTCGCTCGGTGAAGTTCGTATCAGAGCCGGACGAAGCTGATGTTTGGTCAGGCAAAGAGCATATGGGGCGGACGGAAACTCGAACTATGACTTCCCCCGATAGACTTGAGCACTATCGAATGACGCACGAGGGTTTCAAGGACTGCACGTTTCAGGATGCAGAGGTTCGCAAGCTTGGCTCTTCCGCCACGCTCGAAGTGTTCTGTCGTCTTGAAAAAGTCGTTTCGGGCGACGCCTCCAAGTAAGAAATTCACGTAGTATTGTGCCTCCTTTGGGGCGGGTAACCGACTTCAAAAAGAGGGGGTTATTGTTGTTATTATTGTTGTTGCTTGATCGGGGCCTCTTGCTCGGCTGAGAGCAGCTAGCCTGGCTTCGGTCAACGTCCGGGTTGCGGACATTGCGGACGTGCCAAGTGCCAGATAGACGCCATGTCCGATGGGCATACGCAGGGGGGAAGGGATTGAGAGAGACCATGCGATACCGCGTTACGGGGATGGACTGCGCGTCGTGTGCCGCGAAGATAGAGAAGGCTGTGCGCTCGGCAGGTGTGGCTGACCCGAAGATTTCGACGGCATCGCAGATACTCACCCTCAACGTCACCTCGAATGATGAGCGCCTTCATGCTGTCGAACGGGCCGTCGCACAGGCTGGATACCATCTCGATCGGCTTTCAGGCTCGCCGAGCGACCGGTCTCATGTCGATCAGACCCATATCACAGCCGGGTATCGACGAGCACTCTGGGGCGTGATCGGGCTGAACGTCGGCTATGGCATCATCGAGATGATCGCCGGTTTTATGTCCGGGTCGCAGGCATTGAAGGCCGACGCTCTCGACTTCCTCGGAGACGGGTTGATCACTTTTCTCGGCGTGCTCGCTATCGGATGGAGCCTGCTTTGGCGCGCGCGCTCGGCCCTGATCCAGGGGGTGTTTCTTGGCGCGCTCGGTTTGGGCGTCGTCGGGAACACCATTTGGCGCGTCTTCTCGCAACAACCAGTTGAAGCGGGTTTGATGGGTGTCGTGGCCTTGATCGCCCTTGCTGTCAATGTCGCGGCGGCGCTGGTCTTGGTCCCCCACCGAGCCGGTGACGCGAACGTCCGAGCGGTCTGGTTGTTCTCGCGCAACGATGCGATTGGCAATGCGGCCGTCATCATTGCTGCTCTTCTGGTCATGTGGACCAACTCGGTATGGCCTGACCTGATCGTAGCCTTTGCCATCGCCGTGCTCTTTCTCCACTCGTCGTGGGTAATCGTCCGCGATGCGAAACGAGATATCGAGGATGTCGGGTCCGTGGGGTAGGGAGTTGGAGAAGGTCGGTTGAGCGCTCTATGCAGTTACTGCGGTCAGCCCATACCATCGTTGTTGCAGGTTGCGTTGCGCCTATCCTCCGTGTTCGACACGTATTCCTGCTGTGCCAATACTGTGACGCAGGAAACCTTCTGTCACGATACTGTAACGCAAGATGTTGTGTTGGATGTATAGGGCCTCGGCAGCCCCGTGGCCTAAGCCGTTGAATTTCATGGGTATGGACTGACCAAACTAGCTAGATCTAGTTGGGGTCATACAAATCGAAGATGTCGGGGGTTCAAATCCCTCATCATCCACCAGAATTCCCGAAAAGCGCGCCGCGGATCGACGGCGCGCTTTTTGCCTTCCGGGGGCTTGCGCGGCAGCGGCGCGCCTTGCTATGAGGCGGGACCCGGCGGGTGATTAGCTCAGTTGGTAGAGCGCCTCGTTTACACCGAGGATGTCGGGAGTTCGAGTCTCTCATCACCCACCATCCCCCTCCGCTCAGACCCGCCGTCCCGCCGTCCCGGCTTCCGAAGGCGGTCCGATCCGGGCATTCCCGGCGCCCGCGCGGCCCCGGGGGCGCCAAGCCGCGCGCGACCTCTTTCGTAAAGCTTGATCGGCGGGCGGGAGCCTGCAACTGTAGGCTGAGCCGCCAGGGAGGAGTCGCGATGCCGTCTGCCCGCTTGGAAGACCTGATCGATCAGGGGAAAGGGGCCGCGCCGGCCGATCTGGTGTTGCGCGGCGGCCAGGTGCTGGACCTCGTGACCGGCGAGATGATCGCCGGCGACGTGGCGATCTGCGGCGACACGATCGTCGGCATCGGCGACGCCTACGAGGGGCGCGAGGTGATCGACGTGGGCGCGCTGACGCTGGTGCCCGGCTTCATCGACACCCATCTGCACATCGAAAGCGCGATGGTCACGCCTTACGAGTTCGACCGCTGCGTCGGGCCGCGCGGCGTGACCACGGCGATCTGCGATCCGCATGAGATCGCCAATGTCGCCGGGCTGGAGGGGATCACCTATTTCCTCGAGGCCGCGGCGCACACGGTGATGGACATCCGGGTCCAGCTGTCCTCCTGCGTGCCCGCTACCGAGATGGAGACCTCCGGCGCGCGGATCGGAGCGGACGAGCTGGCCGCGCTGAAGGACCACCCGCGGGTCATCGGCCTGGCCGAATTCATGAACTATCCCGGCGTGCTCGCCAAGGATCCGGCGGCGCTGGCCAAGCTGGAGGCGTTCCGCGGCCGGCATATCGACGGCCACGCGCCGCTGCTCTCCGGCAAGGCGCTGAACGCCTATCTCGCCGCCGGCATCCGCACCGAGCACGAGGCGACCACCGCGGCGGAGGCGCTGGAGAAGCTGCAGAAGGGGATGCGGGTGCTGATCCGCGAGGGCTCGGTCTCCAGGGACATGCACGCGCTGGCGCCGGTGCTGACAGAGCGGACAGCGCCCTACATGTGCCTGTGCACCGACGACCGCAACCCGCTCGACATCGCGGAGCACGGGCATCTCGACTACATGATTCGCAGCCTGATCGCGCTGGGGGTGCCGCCGCTTGCCGTCTACCGTGCGGCCAGCCTGTCGGCGGCGGAGGCATTCGGACTCAAGGATCGGGGCCAGATCGCGCCGGGCAAGCGGGCCGATATCGTCGGGCTGCCCTCGCTGGAGGCGTGCCGGGCGGAACTGGTGATCGCGGGCGGGCAGGTGGTCGGCGCCGCCGCCTATGCCGCGCGCGAGGTGGTGGCGCCGGTGGCGCGGCGCTCGGTCAGGGCGCCGAGGGTGACGGCCGCGGATTTCCGGCATCCCGACCGCTCCGAGGCGACGCATGTGATCGGCATCCGGCCCGGCAAGATCCTGACCGAACATCTGCGCGAGGAGGTCGTGGTCGTCGATGGCGACAAGCCCGCCGACCCGGCGCTTGGCCTCAACCGCATCGCGGTGATCGAACGCCACGGCAGGAACGGCAACATCGCCACCGGATTCGTGCGCGGCTTCGACCTGCGCCACGGCGCGATTGCCGGAACCGTCTGCCACGATCACCACAACATCGTGGCGGTGGGGGCCGATTACGCCGACATGGCGCTCGCCGTGAACCGGCTGGGCGAGATCGAGGGTGGCATCGTGGTGGCGTCGGGCGGCCGCGTGCGGGCCGAACTGGCGCTGCCCGTGGCCGGGCTGATGAGCCTGGCGCCCTTCGAGGATGTCGAGGCCGATCTGCGCAGGCTGCGCGCGGCGGCCAGGGTGCTGGGCGTGACGTTGCAGGAGCCCTTCCTGCAGCTCGCCTTTCTGGCACTGCCGGTGATTCCCGCGCTGAAGATCACCGACCGCGGCCTGGTGGATGTCGAGAAATTCGAGATCATCGGTTGAGCCGCGCGCGCCGTGGCCGCGATTCGTCGCAAGCGGACCCGGCACGGGCCGGGGCGGCGGGTCGGCGACCGAGCCCGGAACAGGCTTTCGCACCGCCGGCGGGCGGGCTCTCGGAGGTGGACGGAAAATCGCGGCTTTTCTGCACAAGGCCGCTTGACGCCCGCCGGCGCTGGCCATAGAACGCACCTCACGCCGGGCCAAGCCCGGGGCAAGCAGAGCGGTTGTAGCTCAGTTGGTTAGAGTACCGGCCTGTCACGCCGGGGGTCGCGGGTTCGAGCCCCGTCAACCGCGCCACTGCTTCCCCGAGACGCCCAGCCGAAAAACGCGGTTGTAGCTCAGTTGGTTAGAGTACCGGCCTGTCACGCCGGGGGTCGCGGGTTCGAGCCCCGTCAACCGCGCCATTTTCCCCACATTCCGAGGCGCCGCATGCAGCAGATCGGTCATTATCTTGACGAGTTGCCGCTGGGCATGGCCGTGATCCTGGCGCTGACGCTGGGCCTCGCGCCCTTCGTGCCCGAGCCGCATCTGTGGGAAAAGCTGAAGATGCTGGCCGCCAGCGAGCTGAGGCGCGGCATCGACATCTTCGACCTGCTGCTGCACGCGACGCCCTGGCTGCTGCTGCTGGCCAAGCTGGCGCGGATGACCACCCGCGGCTGAGCGCACCGCTTTCCTTCCGCCCGCGCCCGGTGCACTCTGGACGCCCCGTAGCGAGAAGGAGCCACCATGGCCAGCGAGACCACCCCGCCCGAAGGCGCCCCCACCATCCGCGTGATCGCCATGCCCGCCGACACCAACCCGTCGGGCGACATTTTCGGCGGCTGGCTGATGGCCCAAATGGACCTGGCGGCGGGTTCGGTCGCCTCGCTCTATTCGCGCGGGCGCAGCGCCACGATCTCGGTCGAGCAGATCGCGTTCCACCGCCCCGTGAAGGTCGGCGACGAGGTGTCCCTCTATGCCGAGATGCTGTCGGTGGGGCGCAGTTCCATGCGGATTCAGGTGCGCGCCTTCCGCCGCGCGCGCCACCAGTCGCAGAGCGAGCAGGTGACACAGGCGGTGTTCACCTTCGTCGCGCTGGACGAGGACGGACGACCGCGCCCGGCGCGGCCGGAATAGGGCGGGGCCGCTCCCGCCCGTCTTCGCGGGCGGGGCCCGCTCATCCCGTTGGGCCGCGCCGCGCGCCTCGGCGCGCGGCGGTGGCGCTCACTCCGACAGGGCGGCCAGGATGCGGGCCCAGCTGCGGATGCCCTTGTGGAAACTCTCCAGGTCGTATTTCTCGTTGGGCGAGTGGATCTGGTCGTCGTCCTTGCCGAAGCCGATCAGCATGGCGTCGGTGCCGAGGATCTTTTTGAAATGGCCCGCGATCGGGATCGAGCCGCCGCAGCCGACATAGGCCGCCGGGTTCGGCCATTCGTCGGACAGCGCCGCGCGGGCCTTCTCGAAGGCCGGGTCCGCGATCGACATCTGCGATGCCTGCGAGGCGCCGTGGCCATGGAATTCGACCTCGCAATCCGGCGGCAGCATCCCGCGCACCATGGCGCGAAAATTCTCGCGGATCGCGAAGGGATCCTGCCGGCCCACCAGGCGGAAGCTGATCTTGGCATGCGCCTGCGAGGGCAGCACGGTCTTGAACCCGTCGCCGGTGTAGCCGCCCCAAATGCCGTTGACCTCGCAGGTCGGGCGCGACCAGATCATCTCAAGCGCGGTGCGGTCCCGCTCGCCCGCGGGTTCCGACAGGCCGACCTCGCCGAGGAAGGCCTTGGCGTCGAATCCCAGCGCCTGCCATTGCGCCGCGATCTCCTCGGGCAGTTCGGGCACGCCGTCGTAGAAGCCGGGGATGGTGATCCGGCCCTGATCGTCGTGCAGCGCCGCGATGATGCGCGTGAGCACCCGGATCGGGTTGATCGCCGCGCCGCCATACATGCCCGAATGCAGATCCTTTGAGGGGCCGGTGATGGTCAGCTCCTCGCCCAGAAGCCCGCGCAGCATGGTCACGATGGCCGGCGTGCTGTCGCCGAACAGCCCGGTGTCGCAGATCAGCGCGATGTCGGATTTCAACTCGTCGGCGTTTTCCTTCATGAAGGGGATGAGCGAGGGCGAGCCCGATTCCTCCTCTCCCTCGAAGAAGACCGAGATGCGGGCGGGCAGGGCGCCATGCACTGCCTTCCAGGCGCGGCAGGCCTCGACCAAGGTCATCAGCTGCCCCTTGTCGTCCGAGGCGCCGCGGCCGCGGATGACCTTGCCCCTGGGGGTTTCCTCGATCGCGGGTTCGAAGGGGTCGCGGTGCCACAGCGCCAGCGGGTCCACCGGCTGCACGTCGTAATGGCCGTAGAACATCAGGTGCGGGCCCTCGCCCTGGCCATGCGCCACCACCATCGGATGACCCGGGGTGGGGCGCTTGGAGGCGTCGAAGCCGATGTCGTTCAGCGCCTCAACCAGCCAGTCGGCGGCGCGCTCGCAGTCGGCGGCATAGGCCGGATCGGTGGAGATCGAGGGGATTCGCAGCAGTTGCATCAGCCGTTCGGTGGCCTGCGGCAGGTCGGCGTCGATGCGGGCGAGAACGGGATCGAGGGTCATGCGCGGGGCTCCATGTCTGTTTCGCCGGCGAGCCTAGCACCCGCGCGGAGCCTGTCCAGTGCTGCCGGGCGGGCGCGTTTGACCGAAATCAAGGAGACGGCGGTGCGGATCGGGTTATCTGACCGGGCGAACGGGGCGCCTGCCGGGGCCGGGATCGAAACCGGCGTTTCCGATCGGAACCAAAACCGGGGAAAACCATGGAGATGACGGTGAGAGGGCGGCATTTCGCCGCGACAAGATGCATCGACATCTTTAGTTTTTCTAATATGAAATTTATGCGAAGAAGGGTGCGCTCATGTTGAGGTTCCTGTTCGGGATGCGGCCGCGGGCGGAAGCGTCGGTCGCCGAGACGCAGAGGGAGGAGCTGGAAAGGCTGATCCGGGAGTTGAACGCGGCCGTCGCCGCGCTGCCCGAGAAGCCCCGGCTGATCATTGATCCGGCTTCGGGGAAGCTGGAACTTGACCTGCCGGAAACCTTGCCCGATGAGGCACTGGCCTTGCCGGCGCCCGAGCGGACGGAACAGGACGACAAGCCGGTCTCGGGCGACGAGGCGGCCTGAGCGACAGGGAGAGGGCCGGTGCCGCCGGCAGGAGAGGCCGAAAGGCCGGGGTTACGAAGGAGAGACCTGGTGGATTATACCGCGGGACTGGATGCAGCACTGAACCGGCTTCACGAGGAAGGGCGCTATCGCACCTTCATCGATATTGAACGGCGCAAGGGCGCGTTCCCCAAGGCCATCTGGACCCGTCCCGACGGCACCAAGAAGGAAATCACCGTCTGGTGCGGCAACGATTATCTCGGCATGGGCCAGCACCCGGTGGTGCTGAGCGCGATGCACGAGGCGATCGACGCCGCCGGCGCCGGGTCGGGCGGGACGCGCAACATCTCGGGCACCACCGTCTACCACAAGGCGCTGGAGGCGGAGCTTGCCGACCTGCACCGCAAGGAGGCCGCGCTGGTCTTCACCTCGGCCTATATCGCCAACGACGCCACCCTCTCGACCCTGCCCAAGCTGTTCCCCGGCCTGATCATCTATTCCGACGAGCTGAACCACGCCTCGATGATCGAGGGCATCCGCCGCAACGGCGGTTCCAAGCGCATCTTCAGGCACAACGACGTGGCGCATCTGCGCGCCATGCTGGAGGCCGACGATCCCAAGGCGCCCAAGCTGATCGCCTTCGAATCGGTCTATTCGATGGATGGCGATTTCGGCCCGATCGAGGCGATCCTCGACCTCGCGGACGAGTTCAACGCCCTGACCTATATCGACGAGGTCCATGCCGTGGGCATGTATGGCCCCCGCGGCGCCGGCGTGGCCGAGCGCGACGGGCTGATGGGCCGGATCGACATCATCAACGGCACCCTGGCCAAGGCCTTCGGCGTGTTCGGCGGCTATATCGCGGCAAGCGCCAAAATGTGCGACGCCATCCGCTCTTACGCGCCGGGCTTCATCTTCACCACCTCGCTGCCGCCGGCGGTTGCAGCGGGCGCTGCGGCCTCGGTCCGGCATCTCAAGACCGACCAGGCCCTGCGCGATCTGCACCAGACCCAGGCCCGGATCCTGAAGATGCGGCTGAAGGGCATGGGCCTGCCGATCATCGACCATGGCAGCCACATCGTTCCGGTGATCGTGGGCGACCCGGTGCACACCAAGAAGCTGAGCGACATGCTGCTGGAGGATTTCGGCATCTATGTGCAGCCGATCAACTTCCCCACCGTGCCGCGCGGCACGGAACGGCTGCGCTTCACCCCCTCGCCGGTGCATGGCCCGGACGAGATGGACAAGCTGGTGAAGGCGATGGATCAGCTCTGGTCGCACTGTGCGCTGAATCGTGCCGAACTGTCGGCCTGATCCGTTCTGCAGGTGCAATACACGCTCCCGTGTGGTAGGAATCTTCCAATCGGTCCGGCGACTTCGAGGAATCGCCGGAACACGGGGGTGAGAACAGGGGCACGGGGCAGGGCAGATGATCAGGCGCAAGCAGCCGCCGGTTGCAGCTGAGAACGATCAGCCAAAAGGGTTCGACGCATTCGAACTGCGCTTGGGCGATATCATGCGGGGCGAACGCGCGACGCTTGGCAAATCTCTGCTCGATGTTCAGCGCGAGCTGAAGATCAAGGCCACCTATATCGCCGCCATCGAAAACGCCGATCCCTCCGCCTTCGAGACGCCCGGTTTCATCGCCGGCTATGTGCGCTCCTACGCGCGCTATCTCGGGCTCGACCCGGAATGGGCCTATGCGACCTTCTGCCGGGAGGGAAATTTCGCCAAGGTGCACGGCATGGACGCGGCCGCCGCGTCGCCGAAGCCGTCGACGGCCAAGCCCGCCGCCGCCAAGGCCGACCCGCTGGCCGACCCCAACGCCACCTTCGTGCCGCGCGGCGAGGCGCTGCTGGCTAGGATCGAGCCCGGCGCGATCGGGTCGAGCCTGGTCCTGATGGCGCTGATCGGGGCGCTCGGCTTCGGCGGTTGGTCGGTGCTCAAGGAAATCCAGCAGGTGAATCTCGCCCCCGTCGAACAGGCGCCGGGCGTTCTGGCCGAGCTCGATCCGCTGGCCGGGGTGGCCATGCCGCAGGCCGACGGCGAAGAGCCGACCGGCGCCGCGGCGGCCAACGCCGCGCCCACGCCCGAGGCGCTGGACCGGCTCTATCGTCCGCAGGCGCTGGACGTGCCGGTCCTGGTGGCCCGCGACGGCCCGATCTCGACCCTGCCGCCCGGCGCCATCGGCGCGCTGGCCGTGCCCGAACTGCCGCAGCTGGAGGTGGCCGAGGCCGCCGCCGAGGCCCTCCCCGAGGCGGAGACTTCGGTGAAGGTGGTCGAGGACCGGATGCCGGAACTGGCGATCTTCGCCACGCGCCCGGCCTGGGTGCGGGTGCGCGCTGCCGATGGCACGGTGCTGTTCGAGAAGATCCTCGACGCCGGCGAAAACTACGTTCTGCCGCAAACCGAGGAGCCGCCGGTGCTGCGCGCGGGCAATTCCGGCTCGGTCTATTTCGCGGTGAACGGCGAGGCCTACGGCCCGGCCGCCCGTGGCGCGCAGGTGGTCAAGAACCTGGTCCTGGAGCAGGCGGCGCTGAAGGAGAAATTCCAGCCCGTCGATCTGGCCGAGGACCCGGGCGTGGCCACCATGGTGGCCGAGTTGCGCGCGCAGTGGCAGGAGGGCGGCGCGGAATAACCGTGCCCGCCGCCGTTGCCAGCGCCCGCCGGGGCCATTATCTAGCCCTCAAACCTGCCTGAAACGGCCAAACCTGCCTGAAACGGATGGTCCGATGTCGCTGAACCATGTGCGCCCCTGGCGCAACATCTATCGCCGCAAGTCCCGCCAGATCCATGTCGGCAACGTGCCCGTGGGGGGCGATGCGCCGATCTCGGTGCAGACGATGACGAACACGCTGACCACCGACGTGGCGGCGACGGTGGCGCAGGTGCAGGCCGCGGCCGAAGCCGGCGCCGACATCGTGCGCGTCTCCACCCCCGACGAGGCCAGCGCGCGCGCGCTGAAGCAGATCGTGGCGGAAAGCCCGGTGCCGATCGTGGCCGACATCCATTTCCACTACAAGCGCGCGATCGAGGCCGCCGAGAGCGGCGCCGCCTGCCTGCGGATCAACCCCGGCAATATCGGCGACGAAACCCGGGTGAAGGAGGTGATCCGCGCCGCGCGCGACCACGGCTGCTCGATCCGAATCGGGGTGAACGCGGGCTCCCTGGAAAAGCATCTGCTGGAGAAATACGGCGAGCCCTGCCCCGAGGCGATGGTCGAATCCGGGCTGGAGCATATCAAGATCCTGCAGGACAACGATTTCCACGAATTCAAGATCAGCGTGAAGGCCAGCGACGTGTTCCTCGCCGCCGCCGCCTATCAGGGCATCGCCGAGGCCACCGACGCGCCGATCCATCTCGGCATCACCGAGGCGGGCGGGCTGATGTCGGGCACGATCAAATCCGCGATCGGGCTGGGCAACCTGCTGTGGATGGGCATCGGCGACACGCTGCGGGTGTCGCTGTCGGCGGACCCTGTGGAAGAGGTCAAGGTCGGCTACGAGATCCTCAAGGCGCTGGGGCTGCGCCACCGCGGCGTGAACATCATCTCCTGCCCGTCCTGCGCGCGGCAGGGCTTCGACGTGATCAGGACGGTCGAGGCGCTGGAAAAGCGGCTGGAGCACATCAAGACCCCGATGAGCCTCAGCATCATCGGCTGCGTGGTGAACGGGCCGGGCGAGGCGCTGATGACCGATGTCGGCTTCACCGGCGGCGGCGCCGGCTCGGGCATGGTCTATCTCGCCGGCAAGCAGAGCCACAAGATGAGCAACGCGCAGATGATCGACCACATCGTCGAGCAGGTCGAGAAGCGCGCCGCCGAGATCGAGGCCGCGGAGGCGGCAGAGGCGGCCGAATAGGCGCACGGGCTCCCTTCCGCCGGCATCCGACGACAGGGAAATCCCTTTCCAGATCCACAGCGGGCCGCGACTGTCCGAGGGTGAGCACAATCGCGCCCGCCCTGGGGGCGGCGCGGCGAACGGCCCGTCGGACTTGTGACACCGTCACAAAAAGGCCCGCTCCGGCGCCTGCCGGGCGGGCCTTTCCTGTTCCAACCCTGGCGATGGCCTCAGTCGGCGCGGACCTCTTTCACCATCTGGCGCATCCCGTCCAGCGGCACATAGCCGCGCAACATGGTGCTTTCCAGCACGAAGGTCGGCGTGCCGGAGATGGCCAGGCGCTGCGCGAGCGCGCGGTTTTCCTGGATCACGGTGTCGACCTCCGGCGAGGTCATGCGCGCCATGATCTCCTTGGCGTCTAGGTCCAGCCGGTCGGCCAGGTTCTCGAGGCTCTGCACGGTGACGTTGCCGCGGAAGGTGATCAGCGCGTCATGCGCCTTCTTGTAGGCCTCGGGGCCGGCCAGTTGCAGCGTCGCGATGGCAAAGCGCGAGGACAGTTCCGACTGCTCGCCCAGGATCGGGAATTCCTTGACGATGAAGCGGATGTTGCCGTCCGACTTGATCAGTTCCTCCACCTCGGGATGGGCCTTGCGGCAATAGGTGCAGCGGTAGTCGCTGAACTCGACGAGGGTGATGTCGCCCTCCGGATTGCCGCCGATCCAGGAATGCCCGTCCTCGAAGATGTCCTTGGCGTTGGTCTGGACGAGCTGCTCGTCATTGGCGGCGGCGGCCTGTTCCTGGCGCTGTTCCAGGATGGCGATTGCCTCCATCAGAACCTCGGGGTTGTCCAGCAGGTAGGCGCGCACTTCCTGGCGGAAGGCGGTGCGCTCGGCCTCGGTCATGGTCACGATATCCGTGGCCATGGCCGGTGCGGCGAAGCTCAGCGCCAGCGCGGCACCGGCGAGGGTCTTTCGGATCATCAGCGTTTACTCCGTTTTGCTGCGGCCTCGGCCGTTCTCAACACATCCTGCGCCCGAAGCCAACCCGCAGAGCCATGCGGCAGGAGGTCAGAGGCGCGCGTGGCATGCGTGCCGGCGTCTTTCAGCCGGCCCATCAACGCATAGCGTTCGGCGGTGGCGAGCGACGCCATGCCGTTGTTTCCGGCGCGCGCCCAGGCGACGGCCAGGTCGCGCAACATGCGCGGGTCGTAGGGGTCGCGCGCGCGGGCCTTTTCCAGCGCCGCCAGCGCGCGGGAATTGCCGTCGGCGCTTTCCAGCGCCAGCAGCGCCCGGCCGTAGCCCGCCAGGATCAGCGGCTCGCGCGGGGCCATGTCCACGGCGCGGCCATAGGCGCTGACCGCGGCCGGAAAGCGGCGCGATTCCAGCAGGATCTGGCCCTTGAGTTCCTGGTAATAGGGGTCGTTCGGGCGCATCGCGACCAGCCGGTTCACCTCGGCCACGGCGGCCTCGGTGTCGGGGCGGCGGTGATAGGCGATGGCGCGGCGCATCACGGCGACGTCGGATTTGTCGGTCTTGCCGACCTTGCGCAACGTGTAGCCGGAGTTCTGCAGGAAGGCGCCGAGCTTGCCGCGGGCGCGGGCGAACCAGTAATCGGCCTGCGGGTCGTCGCGGGCCTCGCCGCCATAGGCGGCGGCATAGCCCTTCATCGCGCGCAGCCGGTCCGCGCTCAGCGGGTGGGTGCGGACATAGGGATCCTGCCGCCCCGGCTGCAACGCCTCCTGCCCGCGGAAGATGTCGAGCACCTCGACCATCGCCTGCGGATCGACGCCGGCGCGCGCCATGTAGCGGATGCCGGCCTGGTCGGCCGAGGCCTCCTCGGCGCGGCTGTGCGAAAAGAACACCCGCTGCGCCGAGGATTGCGTGCCCAGCGCCACCCCCGCCGCCGCCCCGCCGTTGCCCGATGCCGCCAGCCCGACGGCCAGAACCGCACCCATCGCCGCGACCGAATTGGCGCCGCGCAGGTTGGCCAGGCGGCGGGCGATATGGCCGTTGGCGATATGCGCCAGTTCATGCGCGATCACCGCCTGCAACGCCTCGGCGCGGTCGAGCCTCAGGATCAGGCCGGAATGGACGAAGATGGTGCGCCCGTCGATCACGAAGGCATTGAGCGAGCCGTCATTGATCACCATCACCCGCAGCTGCGACAGCGGGATTCCGGCGGCGCCCGCCACCGGACCCAGGAGCTCGCGCAGGGCGTGCTCGATCTCGGCGTCGCGGATCAGGCTCTGGGCGCGGGCCGCCACCGGGGGCAGCGCCAGAACGGCCAGCAGCGTCAGCGCGGCGAGCAACCGGGACAGGCTGGGGAAAGCTGGCATTGACGGCGGGCCCTCGCGCTGGAACAAAGCGGCACAAACACCGGCAGTCTATGGAGGGTTACATGCGGAGTTCAAGGCGCGGCGAGGTCGATCCCTTCATTGTGATGGACGTGATGGAGGCCGCCCGCAAGGCCGAGGAGGCCGGGCGCCACATCATCCACATGGAGGTGGGCCAGCCCTCGACCCCTGCGCCCGAAGGCGCGCGCGCGGCGCTGGCGCAGGCGCTGGAGCGCGAGGCGCTGGGATACACCGTTGCCCTCGGCCTGCCGGCGCTGCGCGCGCGCATCGCGCGGCTCTACAAGGACTGGTATGGCGTCGATCTCGACCCGGAGCGGGTGATCGTGACCTCCGGCTCCTCGGGGGCGTTCCTGCTGGCCTTCACGGCGCTGTTCGACACCGGCGACCGGGTGGGGATCGGCGCACCGGGCTACCCGTCCTACCGGCAGATCCTCAAGGCGATGGACGTGCGCCCGGTGATGATCGAATGCGCGGCCGAGAACCGCCTGCAGCCGGTGCCGGCGGACCTGCCGGCGGATCTCGCCGGGCTGATGGTGGCCTCGCCCGCCAACCCCTCGGGCACGATGCTGGACCGCGACGCGATGCGCGCGCTGATCGACGCCTGTGCGGCGCGCGGCACGGCCTTCATCTCGGACGAGATCTATCACGGAATCGAGTACGAGAAGAAGGCGGTGACCGCGCTGGAGATCAGCGACGACGTCTATGTCATCAACTCCTTCTCCAAGTATTTCTCGATGACCGGCTGGCGCGTGGGCTGGATGGTGGTGCCGCCCGACCATGTGCGGCGGATCGAGCGGCTGGCGCAGAACATGTTCATCTGCGCCTCGCACGCCAGCCAGGTGGCCGCGCTGGCGGCGATGGATTGCGATGACGAGCTTCAGGCCAACATGGATGTCTACCGCGAGAACCGCCGCCTCATGCTGGAGGGTCTTCCGCAGGCGGGCTTCTCCGAGATCGCGCCGCCCGACGGGGCGTTCTACGTCTATGCCGATGTCTCGGCGCTGACCGACGACAGCCGCGCCTTCGCCGCCGAGATTCTGGACAAGGCCGGGGTGGCGGTGACGCCGGGGCTGGATTTCGACCCCGACCGGGGGGCGGGCACGCTGCGCTTCTCCTACGCGCGGTCGACGGCGGATATCCGCGAGGGGCTGGCGCGGCTCAAGGCGTTCATGGCCAGCCGCTGAGCGGTTTCCAGCGCGGGGGCCTTGCGCTAGGATGGCGCGCAAAAGAGCAGGGCAGATGAGCAGGCTTTTCCGGGCGATCCTTTTGTGGCTGGCGCTGACGGTGCCGGCGGCGCCGGTGGCGGCGCAGCCGCTGTCGGGGCTGGCGCGCGTCGATGCCGCCGCGTCGCACATGTCGGACGCGGGCGCGGGGGTGGAGCTGCGCCTGACGCTCAGCCAGCCCGTTCCCTACGCCCTGCGCCTCATCGACGGCCCGCCGCGGTTGCTGCTGGAGTTCAGCGAGGTGGACTGGACCGGCCTGACGCCCGCCGCCCTCGGCGCCAGCCGCCGCGCAGAGGTGGCGGCGATGGGCGCGGTCCGGCCGGGCTGGTCGCGGATGACGCTGGCCCTGTCGTCGCCGATGCTGGTCAGCCGCGCCGAGATGCGCGTCGACCAGGCCACCGGGCGGGCGGTTCTGACGCTGGCGCTCAGCCCCGCCAGCGCGGAGGACTTCGCCGCGCATCTCGGCCCGCCCGAACAGGAGGTCCCCGCCGCCACCGCGCCGCCGCGGCGCCGGCAGGACGGAACGCGGCCGCTGCGGGTGGTGCTCGACCCCGGCCACGGCGGCGTCGATCCGGGCGCCGAGCGCGAGGGCGTGCGCGAGGCGGACCTGATGCTGACTTTCGCGCGCGAGTTGAAGGAGCTCCTGGTGCGCGCCGGCATGCAGGTGGTCATGACCCGCGAGACCGACATCTTCGTGCCGCTGGAGACGCGGATCACCGTCGCCCGTGCCTCGCAGGCCGACGTGCTGCTGTCGCTGCACGCCGATGCGCTGGCCGAGGGGCGGGCCTCGGGGGCCACGGTCTACACCCTGTCCGAGACCGCCTCCGACACGGCCTCGGCCAAGCTGGCCGAACGGCACGACCGCGCGGATCTGCTGGCCGGGGTCGATCTCAGCCGCCACGACGACGTGATCGCCGACGTGTTGATGGATCTCGCCCGGCTGGAATCGAGCCCGCGCGCCGACCGGCTGGCCGATGCGGTGGTTGCGGGGCTGCGGGAAACGGTCGGCGGGCTGCACAAGCGGCCGCGGCTCAGCGCCGGCTTCTCGGTGCTGAAATCGCCCGACATCCCCTCGGTGCTGGTGGAACTGGGCTTCCTGTCGAGCGACCGCGACCGCGACAACCTGCTCGATCCGGACTGGCGCCGGCGCGCGGCGGCGGGCATCCGCGACGCGCTGCGGGCCTGGGCGGTGGAGGATGCGGCGGAGGCGGCGCTGCTCAGGCGTTAGCGCGCCTGCGGGCGAGAAAGACCGTGTGGTCGCGGCAGCCCGGATCCTCGGGGGCAAAGCGCACGAGGTCGAAGCCGTTGTCGTCCAGAAGCGCGCGGTAATCCTCGGGTTCCAGCGAACAATGGTAGACCGGCGCGCCCTCGATCTCTCCGATGGGCTCGCCCGCGGCCGGCCCGGCGGTGAACATCAGCGCCGCGCCCGGCGCGGCATGGGCGGCGAAGACCGGGAACATGGCGCGCTGGTCGTCGGGGCCGAGGTGGAAGAAGCTGTCCCAGGCCAGGATCGCATCGAAGGCGCGCCCCAGGTCGAGCCCGCGCATGTCCGCGTGGATCGCCTCCGCCCCCGGCAGGTTGGCGCGAAAGAGGGCGACCATCGCCGGCGCGCCATCGACGCCGGTCAATTGCGCGCGCCGGTCGCACAGGTAGCGCGCGATCGGCACCCCAGGCCCGCAGCCGAGGTCGAGCACCCGCCGGCCCGGCGCATGGGCGAGCATCCGGTCGAGCCACGGACGCTCGAACAGGGTCTTGTCGCGGACGCGGGCGAAGCCCTCGGCGACGCGCTGGTAGGTGGGCAGGATATCCTCGGGACGCATGGCCCAGCCGTAGGGCAGGGCGGGCGGCGCGGCAACGGGCCTGTTGCGCTGGTGGCGCTTTTCAGCCGAGCCGCGGCATCGGGGGGTTTTGACCCGGCCGCCCCGGACCCCTATATAGGCCGGGCGACAATTCGGGGGCGCGCGTGACCAGGTTCATCCTTTCCTTCTTCGGGGCTGTGTTCAGCTTCCTGACCATCGGCGCGGCGCTGGCGGCGCTGATGATCGGCGCGATCTTCTGGATGTATTCGCGCGACCTGCCCAATCACGAGGAACTGGCCAATTATTCGCCCAAGACCATCAGCCGGATCTATTCCGGCGAGGGGCGCATGATTGACGAATTCGCCGAGGAGCGCCGCCTCTTCGCGCCGGCCGACGAGATCCCCGATCTGGTCAAGCAGGCCTTCATCTCGGCCGAGGACAAGAATTTCTACACCCACCATGGCTATGACACCCGCGGCATCGCATCGGCGGTGATCGACGCGGTGAAAAGCCGGGGCCGCAACGTGCGCGGCGCCTCGACCATCACCCAGCAGGTGATGAAGAACTTCCTTCTGGGGGGGGAGCGCCGGGCTGAGCGCAAGATCAAGGAGATCATCCTCGCCACCCGCATCGAGGAGACGCTGAGCAAGGAGCGCATCCTGGAGCTCTATCTCAACGAGATCTATCTCGGCGCCAATTCCTATGGCGTGGCCGCCGCCGCGCAGACCTATTTCAACAAGACCCTGGCCGAGCTGGCGCCCGAGGAGGCCGCCTATCTCGCCGCGCTGCCCAAGAAGCCGGCTCAGCTGCACCCGGTGCGCGACATGCAGGACGCCGTCGACCGGCGTAACTATGTGCTGCGCGAGATGCGCGAGAACGGCTATATCGACCAGGCCACCTATGAAAAGGCCGTCGCCGCACCGCTGAAATCGGTGCAGAACGGCGATTACGAACCGTTCCGCGCCCAGTTGCCGCCGCGCGACTATTTCACCGACGAGATCCGCCGCCAGCTGAGCCGCGATTTCGGCGAGGGGGAATTTTTCGGCGGCGGCCTGACCATCCGCGCCACCATCGACCCCGAGATGCAGGTCGAGGCCGCCCGCGCCCTGCGCGCCGGGCTTGAGGAATACGACCGCTCGCGCGGGGTCTGGCGCGGCACCGGAAAGACCATCGAGGCGGACAAGCTGGCAGACGAGACCGCCTGGCGCGCCGCGCTGGCCGAGGTCGATGTGGCCCGTGACATCGAGGGCTGGCACCCGGCCGTGGTGCTGGAGATCGGCGCGCAGCAGATGCGCCTCGGCGTCGAGGGCGTCGAGGAGATCGCCACCGTCCCGCGCAAGGACATCGAGTGGTTCAAGGGCGATTTCGCCGAGAATTTCAAGCGCGGCGACGTGGTGCATCTGCGCCGCCTGCTCAGCGACAAGGACGGCAGCTTCGTCCGGTGGAGCCTGCGGCAGGTGCCCGAGATCCAGGGCGGCTTCGTCGCGATGGACGTCAACACCGGGCGGGTGATCGCCATGCAGGGCGGGTTTTCCTACCAGCATTCGGTGTTCAACCGCGCCACCCAGGCCACGCGCCAGCCCGGCTCAAGCTTCAAGCCCTTCGTCTATGCAACGGCGCTCGACAGCGGCTTCACCCCCGCCACCATCGTCATCGACGCGCCCATCGAGATTGACACCGGCGGCGAGATCTGGCGCCCCAAGAACGCCTCGAACAAATTCTACGGGCCGACGCCGCTGCGCACCGGCATCGAACGCTCGCGCAACCTGATGACGGTGCGGCTGGCGCAGGAAATCGGGATGGAGACCGTTGCGGGCTATGCCGAACGCTTCGGCGTCTACGACAGGATGCAGCCGTTCCTGTCGAACGCGCTGGGCAGCCAGGAGACCACGCTCTACCGCATGGTGTCGGCCTACGCCATGTTCGCCAATGGCGGCGAGCGGGTGGAGCCGACGCTGGTCGACCGGGTGCAGGACCGCTGGGGCAACACGATCTACCGCCACGACCAGCGCGAATGCCTCGATTGCGGCGCGGCGCAACTGGAGCAGGGCGTGGCTCCGCGCATCCGTTCGGACCGCGAGCGGGTGATCGACGCGATCACCGCCTATCAGCTGACCTCGATGATGCGCGGCGTGGTCGAGCGCGGCACCGCCGCCGGCCGCGTGAACCTGGGCGTGCCCACCGCCGGCAAGACCGGTACCACCAACGACGCGCGGGACGTGTGGTTCGTGGGCTTCACCTCGAACATCGTGGCGGGCTGCTACATGGGCTATGACCAGCCGCGCCCGCTGGGCCGCGGCGCCGCGGGCGGCAGCATGTGCGCGCCGGTCTTCAACCAGTTCATGCAGAAGGCGACCGAGAAATACGGCGGCGGCAAGTTCAAGCTGCCCCCGGGCGGCCATTTCATCAAGATCGACCGCTATTCCGGCGGGCGGCTGACCGACGACGCCTCCGGCCCCAACGTGGTGGCCGAGTATTTCCGCGACGGCGAGGAGCCGATCTTCGGCCTCGGCGCGCTGATCGACGGGGGTTTCGCGATGGGGTCGAACCTGCCGCTGTTCGATCCCGGCGAGGACGAGACCTTTGAGGCCGAGCAGGTCACCACCTCGACCGGCGAGACCGCGACGGTGGGGCCCAAGGCCAGCTTCGGATCGCTCAGCTCGGGTGGGCTTTACTGAGCTTGCCCCGCTGCGCCCGAGCCGTTATCACCCCCACCTGAACGCCACGAACCGAAGGTCCGCCAATGCGTGCTGAAACGCAGAACATCGTCGAGGATATCCGCAAATCGCTGAAGCTGCTGGCGCAGCGCATGGATTGGGAAACCGCCGAGCACCGGCTCGAGGAATTCAACGCGATGTCCGAGGACCCGGACATGTGGAACGACCCTGCCAAGGCGCAGGCGCTGATGCGCGAGCGTCAGCAGCTGGTCGACGCCATCGACACCTACAAGGGCATCGGGCAGGAGCTGGAGGACAACATCGAGCTCATCGAGCTGGGCGAGATGGAAGACGACGCCGAGGTGGTGGCCGAGGCCGAGGCGGCCCTGAAGGCGCTCAAGGCGCGCGCCGCGCAGAAGGAGCTGGAGGCGCTGCTCGACGGCGAGGCCGACGGCAACGACACCTTCCTCGAAATCAACGCGGGCGCCGGCGGCACGGAAAGCTGCGACTGGGCCTCGATGCTGGCGCGGATGTATGTCCGCTGGGCCGAGAAGCACGGCTACAAGGTCGAGCTTCAGTCCGAAAGCGCGGGCGAAGAGGCGGGAATCAAGTCGGCCGCCTACAAGATCTCCGGGCCCAACGCCTATGGCTGGCTGAAATCGGAAAGCGGCGTGCACCGGCTGGTGCGGATCTCGCCCTACGACTCGGCGGCGCGGCGGCACACCTCGTTCAGCTCGGTCTGGGTCTACCCGGTGGTGGACGACAATATCGAGATCGAGGTCAACCCCGCCGACATCCGCATCGACACCTACCGCTCCTCGGGGGCGGGCGGGCAGCACGTCAACACCACCGACTCGGCTGTGCGGATCACGCATATGCCGACCGGGATCGTGGTGACCAGCTCCGAGAAATCGCAGCACCAGAACCGCGACATCGCGATGAAGGCGCTGAAATCGCGGCTCTACCAGCTGGAACTGGACAAGCGCAACGCCGCGATCACCGAGGCGCATGAGGCCAAGGGAGAGGCCGGCTGGGGCAACCAGATCCGCTCCTATGTGCTGCAGCCCTACCAGATGGTGAAGGACCTGCGCACGGGCGTCGAGACCTCGGACACGCAGGGCGTCCTCGACGGTGATCTGGACCGCTTCATGGCTGCGACGCTGGCGATGGACGTGGCCGGCAAGTCTCGCGCCGAGGCGCAGAACGAGGACTGACGGCCGGCAGGCCCGCGGGGCGGGCGGCCGCTGCCCGCGGGGCGAACGCATCCGGGCCCGGCGATGGGCGCGCAGCGTCGGCGCGGCCGCCCGGGCGCCGCGAAAATTCCCTTGATGGTCGCGATTTCCGTGTAACCTGTCCGCATACGCCGCGGGAAAGCGTATGAGGGAGGACAGACATGAGCGATGTGACCGCCGTTGAGGCGTCGCCGCGGCCGGAGATCGCCCGGCTGCATTTCCACGATCTGAAGGGGGCGCTGGCCGATGGCTGGCGCGATTTCAGGCGCGCGCCGGGCTTCGGCCTGTTTTTCAGCGGCGTCTATGTGCTGGGCGGGCTGGCGCTGGTGCTGCTGGGGGCGGGCACCGTGGCCTGGACCCTGACGGTCTCGCTGGGCTTTCCGCTGGTCGCGCCCTTCGCCGCGGTGGGGCTCTACGAGGTCAGCCGCCGGCTGGAGCAGGGCCAGCCCCTCGTGTGGCGCGAGATCCTGGGCGTGGTGGCACGCGAGAAGGACCGCCAGATCCCCTGGATGGGGGCGATCATTGTCATTTATTTCCTGTTCTGGACCTTCCTCGCGCATATGATTTTCGCGCTGTTCATGGGGCTGAGCGTGATGACCAATATCAGCTCGTCGCTGGAGGTGTTCCTGACCGCGAGCGGGCTGAGCATGATCGCGGTGGAACTGGTGGTCGGCGGGGCCTTCGCCTTCGTCCTCTACAGCCTGACGGTGGTCAGCCTGCCGCTGCTGCTGGACAAGGAGATCGATTTCGTCAGCGCCATGCTGATCAGCTTCCGCACGGTGCAGGAGAATTTCGCGGTGCTTCTGGCCTGGGCCTTCGTTATCGCGACGCTGGTGTTCTGGTCGATGGTGCCGCTGTTCCTGGGCCTGCTGGTGGCGCTGCCGGTGCTGGGGCACGCCACCTGGCATCTCTATCGCCGGGCGCTGGTCTCGCCCGCGGGCTAGCCAAAACGAAACGGGCACCCCCAGGGGTGCCCGTCGGACTGGGACATGCGCGCCTGCGCGGCGGGGCTCAGCCCTGCTCGGGGGCGCGGCGCGGCGGCTGCGCGGGCTTGGCGGCACCGCCGGTCGAGAGCGGATCGTCGGCGCGCTGCACCGAACCTTCGAAATGCGCGCCGGATTCGATCGCGATGGTCTTGTGGATGATGTCGCCCTCGACCCGCGCGGTCGAGGTCAGGCGCACCTTCAGACCGCGCACGCGGCCCACGATGCGGCCGTTCACCACCACGTCGTCTGCGATGACCTCGCCGCGGATCGTGGCGCCTTCGCCCACGGTCAGAAGATGGGCGCGGATGTCGCCGTCGACGACGCCTTCGACCTGGATGTCGCCGGTGGTTTTCAGGTTGCCAGTCACGGTCAGGTCCGAGGACAGCAGCGATGCGGGCGGCTTCGCCTTGGGGGCGGTGGCCTGCGTCTCGGGCTTGGGCGCGGCTGCGGTCTCGGGCGCCTTGGCTTTTTCTGCGTCGCCGGCCTGTTTCGGGCCGGGCTCATTGATCCTGCTTTTAGAAAACATCTCTGGCTGCCTTGATATAGGTCATCGGGTTGATGGGTTTGTCGCCGACGCGCACCTCATAGTGCAGATGGGTGCCGGTGGAACGGCCGGAATTCCCCATATCACCAATCCGGTCCCCGCGCGAGACCCTATCCCCGACGTTCACGCGAAGTTTGGCCAGGTGGGCATAGCGGGTTTCGATCCCGAATTCGTGCTGGATCTTGATCAGACGGCCATAGCCGCTGGACCAGCCGGCATGGGTGACGACGCCATCGGCGGTGGCGTAGACGGGTGTGCCGTAAGAGGCGGCGAGATCGGTGCCTTCGTGCATCCGGCCCCAGCGCGGGCCGAAGCCACTGGTAAAGCGGAAGGCCGATTTGACAGGAACCGCGAAGGGCGTCTTCTGCGCCGCGATGCGGTAGAGGTTCAGCCGGTCCAGCCCGTGCAGGATCTGGTTGGCGCGCAGCTGCTCGGCACTGGGCGCCTCGCCCTTGGTCGAGATGCCGATCGGCGTCAGCGGCCCGCCCATGCCGGAATAGCCCTGGCGCACCTGGTCGATCAGGTTCTCGGTGGACAGGCCGGCGGCGCGGAACATCTTGTCCAGCGGCTCGACCGAGACCGTCAGCGCCTCTTCGATCTGGCTGAAGATATGGTCGCTGCGGTCCTGCGCGAGGCGGCGCTCATAGAGCAGCTCGTCGGTCAGGTCATAGGCCTTGGCGGCCTCGGCGGCGACGGCGTCGCGTTCTACCGCGGTCAGTTGCAACGCGTCGGTCATGAAGGCCAGGGTGGATTCCATGTCCGCCATCCGGCCGACGCGGGCATCGACCGAGTCGGCCACGCCGTCGAGTTCCGCGGTCAGGATCCCGGCCTTTTGCAACGCCTCGTCGCGCTCGGTCATGGTGTTGCGCAGGGTGGTCTGGATCACCTCGATGCCGGTTTCCAGCTCGCGCCGCCGCTCCTCGGAGGCGAGCAGCGCCGACTGCATCTTGGAAATCTCGGCCAGCGCCACGTTGAAGCGGGCCTGCGCGGCATGGGCCTCCTCGGCGCGGATGTCGCGTTCTTCGGCGAGGGCGTTGAGCCGGGTCTCATAGGTCTGCTGTTCGCGCGCGGCCTGGTCGCGCAGGCTGCCCGCCCCGATGCTGTCCATCGCCAGGATCGCGGCGGCGACGATCGCCCAGCCCAGCGTCAGGGCCGATCCGCCGAGCGCCAGAAGCTGCGTCGCCGGGCTGAGGCGGATGAACCGCGTGCTGTCGTCGGTGCGCAGAAACAGGCGCTGTTCCGGAAGGTAGCGCTCAAGCGCCGCGTTGAAACGGTGTATCAGCCTGTGGCTCACTGCTCTGCCTCTTGTCCCACCCCAGTCTTGCCGACCGATCGCTCCCCAACATCACGGTCGGGAATCCCTTACCCAGCGTCGGTCATTGCTGCAAGTTTTTTGAACAATGCGGTCCACCGGCTGCGCGGCTTTACGCAAAATGGGCAGAAATCTGCCGATGCGCCGGGTGGTTAGCGTATGTTGCTGCCCTCGGCGAGCGGCCAGTAGAAATCCGGCGGCAGGCCCGCCTCGGCGCGTTTTTCCTCGTTGAAGGGGGGCTTAAGCGCGCCGTGGAAATATTTGCGGACGAGGGCGTGGAACACCTCCTTTGGGTCCTTTTCGTGCCGCCCGCAGAGGAAGTGGAACCATTTCGAGCCATAGGCGACATGGCCGACCTCCTCGCCGTAGATGACCTCAAGCGCCGCGACGGCCCTGTCGTCGCCGGCCTTGCGGAAGATCTCGATCATGCCCGGGGTCACGTCCAGCCCGCGCGCCTCCAGCACCATGGGCACCACGGCGAGGCGCCCCATCAGGTCCTCGGCGGTGTCCTCGGCCGCGCGCCACATGCCGGCATGGGCGGGCAGGGCGCCGTAATGGCTGCCCATCCGCTCCAGGCAGTCGCAGACCAGGTTGAAATGCTTGCTCTCCTCGTCCGCGGCCTTCACCCAGTCGTCGTAGAATCCCATGGGCATGGGCACATGGCCGAAGCGCGCGATCACGTCCCAGTGCAGGTCCACGGCGTTGAGCTCGATATGCGCCACGGCATGTAGTAGCGCGATGCGCCCCTCGGGCGTGCCGGGCCTGCGGCGCGGCACGTCGCGGGGCGACAGCAGCGCCGGCTTTTCAGGTCGCGCCGGGCGCAGCGGCGGGGTTGCGGTGCCCACGGGCAGGGGATCGCCCGCCGCGCGGGCGGCGAACCATGCGGCAGCGTGCCGGCGGCTGAGCGCGGTCTTTTCGCGGCCGTCGGCGGTGGTCAGAACCTCCGTGGCCATCCCGGTCAGCGTCGTGCCGCTCACAGCGCGCGCACCGCGTCCAGCACCTCGGCGGCGTGGCCGGCGACCTTCACCTTGGGCCAGACCTGCGCGATCCTGCCGTCCGCGCCGATCAGGAAGGTGGTGCGCTGGATGCCCATGCTTTTCTTGCCATACATGGTCTTCTCGACCCAGACGCCGTAGCGCTCGCAGACGTCGCTGTCGGCGTCCGACAGCAGGCTGACCGCCAGCTCGCGCTTTTCGCGGAACCTGCAATGCCTGGCCACGGTATCCTTGGAGATGCCGAAGACCCTCGCGCCCGCGACCGCGAATTCGGGCAGAAGGGCGGTGAACTCCAGCGCCTCGGTGGTGCAGCCCGGGGTGTCGTCGCGCGGGTAGAAATAGAGGACCACCGGCCCGCCTTTCAGCGCCGAAAGGGTGACCTCCGCGCCGGTCTCGTCGGGCAGGGTGAAGTCGGGGGCTTGCGCGCCGATATCTGTCATCTGGCTCATGTCCTCGCGTCGGGTTACACTGGGCTCAATACTAGAGCGCGCGGCAAGAAGTCAAAGCCGCGCCGAGCCCGAGGCAAGAGGACGCGCAGCAGGCGCCACATGAGCGACACGACCTCCCCGATCCCGCCGCGTCCCAAGCGGCGCTTCGGCATCTGGATGCTGCTCAGCCTGGCCCTTCTGGCCGGGCTCGCTGGCGTGGCCGCGCTGTCGCTGACCGGGCGCATGATTGGCCTGCCCGGCTGGGTGACGGCCCGGATCGAGGCACGGGTGAACGCCGCCACCGCGCCGGTCTCGGTGCGGTTGGGGGGCGTGGACGTGTTCTTCTCGGCCGGCGGCGTTCCGCAGGTGCATCTGCGCCAGGTGGTGATCTCGGACGGGGCCGGGCGGCCGGTGGCGCGCGTGCCCGAGGCCAGCGCGGTGCTGGCGCCGGGGCCATTGATGCAGGGCCAGCTGGCGCTGCAGCGGGTGGCGCTGACCGGGGCCGAGCTGACCCTGCGGCGCGCCTCGGACGGCTCGTTCGACCTGGCGCTCGGCGACGCGGTGGTGCCGGTGCGCGAGGCCGAGAGCCTGGTCGACGTTCTGGACGGGATCGACCGGGTGTTCCTGAACCCGGTGCTGGCTGGGCTGGAGGGGGTCTCGGTCGAGCAGCTGGCGCTGAGCTACGAGGATGCGCGCGCCGGTCGCGTGTGGAACGTGGAGAATGGGCTGCTGACGCTGGACCAGACGCCCGACGACGTGGCGCTGCGGCTGTTCTTCTCGCTGCGCAATGACCGCGGCGCGCCCTCGGAGGTGGCGTTGAGCTTCGACACGGTGAAGGGCTCGCCCGAGACCCGCGTCTCGGCCAATTTCAGCGACATGGAGGCGGCCGATATCGCCACGCAATCGCCGGCGCTGGCCTTCCTGTCGGTGATCGACGCGCCGATCTCGGGGGCGATGCGCAGCGGGGTGACGCCGGATGGGGCGATCGCGCCGCTGAATGCCGCGCTGGAGATCGGCGCCGGGGCGCTCAGGCCCGAGGCCGGCGCGCCGCCGATCCGCTTCAACCGCGGCAAGAGCTATTTTTCCTACGCCCCCGAGGAGGGCAAGATCACGCTCGACGAGATCGCGCTGGACACCGCCGCGCTGCGCCTGCGCGCCGAGGGTCATGCCTTTCTGCGCGATGCGGTGGATGGCTGGCCGCGCACGCTGGTCAGCCAGATCCAGTTCCGCGAGGTCGAGCTGGACCCGGAGGGCGTGTTCGAGGCGCCGGCGCGTTTCACCGGCGGCGCGCTGGACCTGAAGCTGGAACTCGCCCCGTTCACCGCGACCATCGGGCAGGTGGCGTTGCTGGACGCCGAGGGCTCGGCCTATCGCGGCAAGGGCATGGTGCGCGCCCGGCCCGACGGCTGGCAGGTCGATCTCGACCTGTCGCTCGACGCGATCACCGAGGCGCGGCTGCTGGCGCTCTGGCCGGTCGATCTGGCGCCGCGCACCCGCGACTGGATCGCGACCAACGTGGTGACGGGAAACCTGGAGAACGTGACCGCCGCCCTGCGGCTGTCGCCCGAGGTCCCGCCGCGCGTCGCGCTGAGCCACGAGTTCCGCGATGCCACCGTGCGTTTCCTGCGGACCATGCCGCCGGTGGAGCACGGGAGCGGCTACGCCTCCATCCTGGGCGACAGCTTCACCCTGGTGGTGGAGGAGGGGCGCGTGACCGCGCCATCGGGCGGGCGGGTGGACGTGGCGGGCTCGGTGATGCGGGTGCCCGACATCACCCAACGTCCGGCCCGCGCCGAGATCGACCTGCGCACCGACAGCGGCCTTGAGGCGGCGCTGTCGCTGCTCGACCTGCCGCCGCTGCAGATCATGTCCAAGGCCGGCCGGCCGGTGGACCTGGCCGAGGGTCACGCGGTGACCGAGGCGCATATCGCGCTGCCGCTGGTCAAGGGGGTGAAACCCGCGGACGTGGATTACAGCGTGACCGGGCGGCTTGAGGGGGTGCGCTCCGAGACGCTGGTCAAGGGGCGGGTTCTGGCGGCCGAGACGCTGGAGCTGCGCGCGGATCGCACGGAGCTGTCGATCGGGGGCGCGGCGACGCTGGACGGGGTGCCGGTGCGCGGCGCCTGGGTGCAGAAGATGGGGCCGGAGCATCGCGGCGTGAGCCGGGTCGAGGGCATGGTCGAGCTGTCGCAGCGGGCGGTGGAGGCCTTCGACATCGGCCTGCCCGCGGGCAGCGTCAGCGGTGCGGGCTGGGGCACGGTCGCGGTCGATCTGGTGCGCGGCGCGGCGCCGCGCTTCACCCTGACCTCCGACCTGAACCGGGTTGGGCTCAGCCTGGCCGACCTCGGCTGGTCCAAGCCGCGCAACGTGCCCGGGCGGCTGCATGTGGCGGGCACGCTGGGCGCGCCGCCCGAGATCGAGAGCGTCGAGCTGTCGGCGCCGGGGCTTTCCGCCACCGGCGCGGTCAGCATCACCCCCGAGGGGGCGCTGCGCGAGGCGCGCTTTTCCCGCGTGCGGCTGGGCGGCTGGCTGGACGCGCCGGTGGTGCTCAGCGGCCGGGGCAAGGGCCGCTCGCCCGCGGTGCGGCTCGATGGCGGCACGGTCGATCTGCGCGGCCGGACCGATCCGGGCGGCATCGGCGGCGGCGCGGGCGGCGGCGGCGCGCCGATCGAGGTGGCGCTCGACCGGCTGATCGTGTCCGAGACCATCCGGCTCGCCGGTCTGCGCGGCACGCTCAGCCGCACCGGCGGTCTTAACGGCACGCTCACCGGGCAGGTGGTGGACGGCGCGCCGGTGCGCGTCACGCTGGCCCCGCAGGCCGGGGGCACCGGCATAAGGGTCCAGTCCGAGGACGCCGGCGGCGTGCTGCGCGGGGCGGGCGTGTTCGAGAAATCGCATGGCGGCCGGATGGACCTGATGCTGACGCCGCTGGACCGGCCCGGCCACTACAAGGGCACGCTGTCGATCCGGAACACCCGGGTGCGCGGCGCGCCGGTTCTGGCCGAACTGCTGAGCGCGATCAGCGTCGTCGGCCTGCTGGAGCAGATGGGGGGCGAGGGGCTGGCCTTTTCCGATGTCTCGGCCGCTTTCACCTTGACGCCCGAGGCGCTGCACATCAAGAGGGGCGCCGCCGTCGGCCCCTCGCTGGGGATTTCGCTGGCCGGGATCTACGAATTCGAAAGCAAGAAGCTGAATATGCAGGGCGTGATTTCCCCCATCTACATGTTCAACGTCATCGGCAGCGTGCTGACGCGCCGGGGCGAGGGGCTGTTCGGCTTCAACTACCGCCTGCGCGGGGATGCCAGCGCGCCCAAGGTCTCGGTCAACCCGCTGTCGATCCTGACGCCGGGGATGCTGCGCGAGATCTTTCGCGGCCCGGCACCGGAGCTGGGGGAATGAGGCTGTCGGAGTTCGATTTCGACCTGCCGGAAGAGCTGATCGCGACCCGGCCCGCGCGTCCGCGCCCCTCGGCGCGGCTGCTGGCCGCCGAGGGCGACGCGATCCGCGATCTGCATGTCTACGACCTGCCCGGCCTGCTGCGCGCGGGCGACCGGCTGGTGCTGAACAACACCAGGGTGATCCCGGCGCGGCTGTCGGGGCGGCGGCGACGCGAAACGCCAGAGGGGACGGTCGAGGCGAAGGTCGAGATCACCCTGCTGGAGCCGCGTCCGGCCGGGCGCTGGCAGGCGCTGGCCAAGCCGCTGCGCAAGCTGCGCCAGGGCGAGGAACTGCTGTTCTCCGACTCGCTGTCGGCGCGGGTGGTGGAGAAGGGCGAGAGCGATCTGGTGCTGGAGTTCAACCTCGCCGGCGCGGATTTCGATGCCGCCCTGGCCGAGGCCGGCGCCATGCCCCTGCCGCCCTATATCGCGGCCAAGCGCCCTGCCGACGCGCAGGACAAGGACGACTACCAGACGGTCTTCGCCCGTCACTCGGGCGCGGTGGCCGCGCCCACGGCCTCGCTGCATTTCGACCGGGAACTGCTGGAAAAGCTCGCCGCGATGGGGGTGGAATTCACCGAGGTCACGCTGCATGTCGGCGCGGGCACCTTCCTGCCGGTTAAGGTCGATGACGTGAGCCAGCACCGGATGCACGCCGAATGGGGAGAGGTGAGCGAGCGGGCCGCGGCAGAGATCAACGCCACCCGCGCCGCGGGCGGCCGTGTGATCCCGGTGGGCACCACCGCGCTGCGCCTGATCGAAAGCGCGGCGGACGAGGCGGGCGTCATGCACCCGTTCCGCGGCGAGACCGACATCTTCATCACGCCGGGATACCGTTTCCGCGTCACCGACGGGCTGATGACCAATTTCCACCTGCCGAAATCGACGCTGATGATGCTGGTCTCGGCGCTGATGGGGACGGAGCGGATCCGCCGCATCTACGCCCATGCCATCGCCGGGCGCTACCGCTTCTTCTCCTATGGCGACGCCTCGCTTCTGATCCCCTGAGGCCGCATCCGGCCACCGGTCTGTCGCCTGTGGCACATCCCTGTTACGCTGGCCTGGTCTAAGCAACCCGAAACAAAGAGGAAGAGGCGCGTGATTCAGGTATTGGCCAGCTCCTGGGCCCTGTTGCTGGGGATGTTGCTGTTGATGGTCGGCAACGGGCTGCAGGGCACGCTTCTGGGCGTGCGCGGCGGGCTGGAGGGGTTCTCGACCTTCGAGATGTCGCTGGTGATGTCGGCCTATTTCCTGGGCTTCCTTGGCGGCTCGCGCCTGGCGCCGGAGATGATCCGGCGCGTCGGCCATGTGCGGGTCTTCGCGGCGCTGGGGTCGTTCATCTCGGCGGCGTTGATCCTGTTTCCCTCGATCACCGAGCCCTGGGCCTGGGTGGTGCTCCGGGTGGCGATCGGGTTCTGTTTCTCGGGCGTCTATGTGACGGCGGAAAGCTGGCTGAACAACTCGGCCACCAACGAAACCCGCGGGCAGGCGCTGTCGCTCTACATGATCGTGCAGATGGCCGGTATCGTGTCGGCGCAGGGGCTTCTGGTGCTGGGCGATCCGGGCGGGTTCATCCTGTTCATCGTGCCCTCGGTGCTGGTCTCGATCTCCTTCGCGCCGATCCTGCTGTCGGTCAGCCCCACGCCCGCCTTCGACACCACCAAGCCGATGAGCCTGCGCCGGCTGCTGGAGGTCTCGCCGCTGGGGCTGGTGGGGATCTTCCTGATGGGCGGGGTCTATTCGGCGCTGTTCGGCATGGCCTCGGTCTTCGGTTCGCAGGCGGGGCTGAGCGTGGCGCAGATCTCGCTTTTCGTGGCGTCGATCTATCTCGGCGGGCTGCTGACGCAGTTCCCGATCGGCTGGCTGTCGGACCGGATGGACCGGCGCGTGCTGATCCTGGGCGTGGCGCTGGGCGGGGCGGCGGCGGCGGCGCTGGGCATGGCGCTGGGCGGCGCGCTGGGCGTGCTGTTGCTGGCGGCGTTCCTGGTCGGCGGCACCTCGAACCCGCTTTACGCCCTGCTGATCGCGCATACCAACGACTTTCTCGAGCATGACGACATGGCCGCCGCCTCGGGCGGGCTGCTTTTCGTCAACGGCGTGGGGGCGATCGCCGGGCCGCTGATCACCGGCTGGATGATGAGCGCGGTGGGGCCTTGGGGATTCTTCCTGTTCGTCGCGCTGCTGATGGGCGCGCTGGCGGTCTATGCCGGCTACCGCATGACGCAGCGTCCCGCGCCCGCGATCGAGGACACCGGCTCCTACTCGCCGGTCCTGCCCAGCGCCACGGCGGTCGCCGTCGAAGTTGCCCAGGAAGTGTTCATCGAGGGACTGGAAGAGGCCGGGGAAGACGCAGCCGAAGAGGGTGCGGCCATTGTGGCCGGCAGGTGACGCGCAATTTTGTTGCGAGACCGTTACAAATCTGAGACCTTTCGGGAAAACAGGCTGAGCCAAGGCGAGGAAGGTGAACCATGCTGGGCCCCGAAGATGTGAATGCGTTTTGGCTGGACGAGGTCGGGCCGCAGGGGTGGTACGCGACCGATCCGGCGCTCGATGCCCGCATCCGCGACAGGTTCGAGGGGCTGTGGGAGCGCGCCCGTGACGGGGGCCTGCACGATTGGCTGGTGACGCCCCGCGGCATGCTGGCCTACCTGATCCTCACCGACCAGTTCCCGCGCAACATGTTCCGCGGCGAGGCGCGTGCCTTCGCCACCGACGGCATCGCCCGGGCCGAGGCGAAACGCGGCATCGACCGCGGTTTCGACATGAAGGTGGCCGAGCCCGAGCGGCAGTTCTTCTACCTGCCCTTGATGCATTCCGAATGCCTGACCGATCAGGACCGCTGCGTGCGGCTGATGGTGACCCGGATGGCCGAGACCGGCGCGGGCAACCTGCTGCATGCCAAGGCGCATCGCGAGGTGATCCGCCGCTTCGGCCGCTTCCCCTACCGCAACGAGGCGCTGAAGCGCAGCTATTCCGAGGGCGAGCGCGCCTTCGTCAAGGAAGGTGGCTACGGCCGGACGCTGGAAAAGCTGCGCGCCTGAGCGCGGGCGCGCGTCTTGGCGTTGAACCCCTTCGCCGGCTCGACTAGCATCGGGCGCAAACCGGCAGGGGAGACAAGGCATGGCGGGCAAATCCTTTGACATGATCGTGATCGGCGCGGGGCCCGGCGGCTACGTCGCCGCGATCCGCGGCGCGCAGCTGGGCCTGAAGGTGGCCGTAGTCGAGCGCGAGCATCTGGGCGGCATTTGCCTGAACTGGGGCTGCATCCCGACCAAGGCGCTGCTGCGCTCGGCCGAGGTGTTCCACCTGATGCACCGCGCCAAGGAATTCGGCCTGAAGGCCGACGGCATCGGCTACGACCTGCCGGCGGTGGTGAAACGCTCGCGCGCGGTGGCCGGGCAGCTGTCGGGCGGCATCGGGCACCTGCTGAAGAAGAACAAGGTGACCGTGGTGATGGGTGAGGCGCGTCTTGCCGGCCGCGGCACGGTGGCGGTGAAGACCGACAAGGGCGAAGAGACGCTGAGCGCGAAGAACATCGTGCTGGCCACCGGCGCGCGCGCGCGGGAACTGCCGGGCCTGGAGGCCGACGGCGATCTGGTCTGGACCTACAAGCACGCGCTGCAACCCGCCCGCATGCCGAAGAAGCTGCTGGTCATCGGCTCGGGCGCGATCGGGATCGAATTCGCCAGCTTCTACAACACGCTGGGCGCCGAGACGACGGTGGTCGAGGTGATGGACCGCATCCTGCCGGTCGAGGACGCCGAGATCTCGGCCTTCGCCAAGAAGCAGTTCGTCAAGCAGGGCATGACGATCATGGAAAAGACCATGGTCAAGCAACTCGACCGCGGCAAGGGCAAGGTCACTGCCCATATCGAAACCGGCGGCAAGATCGAGACGCGCGACTTCGACACCGTGATCTCGGCCGTGGGCATCGTCGGCAATGTCGAGGGGCTGGGCCTGGAAGCGGCGGGCGTCAAGATCGACCGCACCCATGTGGTGACGGATGAATTCTGTCGCACCGGGGTCGAGGGGCTTTATGCCATTGGCGACATCGCCGGCGCGCCCTGGCTGGCGCACAAGGCCAGCCACGAGGGCGTCATGGTGGCCGAGCTGATCGCCGGACAGCACGCCCACCCGATCAAGCCGGGCAGCATCGCCGGCTGCACCTATTGCCACCCGCAGGTCGCCAGCGTCGGTCTGACCGAGGCTAAGGCCAAGGAGGCCGGCCATGAGGTGCGGGTCGGCCGCTTCCCCTTCATCGGCAACGGCAAGGCGATCGCGCTGGGCGAGCCCGAGGGGATGGTCAAGACAGTGTTCGATGCGAAAACAGGCGAGCTGTTGGGCGCGCATATGGTCGGCGCCGAGGTGACCGAGATGATCCAGGGCTATGTCATCGGCCGCCAGCTTGAGACGACGGAGGTCGAGCTGATGCAGACGGTCTTCCCGCATCCGACGCTGAGCGAGATGATGCATGAAAGCGTTCTCGACGCCTTTGGCCGCGTGATCCACATGTGAACGGTGGGCGGGCCGCGCAAGCTTGATCGGGGTCAAGGCGCGCGACCGCCCGGGGCCGTCTAATCGGCGGATGCAGACCGCTTCGCCCCCTGACATCGATCTCATCGGCTGCGCCGAGGCGCGGACCATTCCAGGGCTGTTCTTCCGCCGGGCCGCGCGCGACCCGGAGCGCGTCGCCTATGCCGGGTTCCGCGACGGGCGGTGGGTCGAATTCACCTGGGGGCAGATCGCGCGGCGGGTGGCGCGCCTGCGCGCCGCGCTCGACGATGCCGGACTGCGGGTGGGCGAGCGGGTGGCGCTGTGGTTGCCGAACGGCCCGGACTGGGTGGCGTTCGACATCGCGGCGGCGGCGAACGGGCTGATCACCGTGCCGCTCTATTTCCACGACAGCCCCGAAAACGCCGGCTTCATCCTGGCGGGGGCCGGCGCGCGGCTGTGCGTCGTCGAAAGCGGCGCGCAATGGCGGGCGCTGGCCCCGCATCTGTCCGGCTGCGACGCCCTCGGCGATGTCTGGCTGCGGGCGGGCGGCGAAGATGCGGCGCCCGGGCGCGCGCCCCGGGTCTCGGCCCTGTCTGCCGTGCTGGGCGAAGGCGAGGTCAGCCCGGACGACATCAGATGCGGCCCGCAGGATATCGCCACGATCATCTACACCTCAGGCACCACCGGCCGGCCCAAGGGCGCGATGCTGTCGCACCATGCGCTGCTGTGGAACGCGGAGGCCGTCACCCGCTTCGTCCCACCGCTGAAAAGCGACGTGTTCCTGTCCTTGCTGCCGCTTGCCCATGCCTTCGAGCGGACGATGGGCTATCACCTGGCCATGATGGGCGGCGCGCGCGTGGCCTATGCGCGCGGGCTGGACTGCCTGCGCGAGGATATGCTGACGGTCAGGCCGACCGTCCTGATCGCCGTGCCGCGGCTCTATGAGCGCCTCTACGAGGCCATCCTCCAGACGGCGGCGGTGAATCCTGTCAAAAGGCGTCTTGCCGCCGCCGCCGCCGATCTCGGCTGGCGGATCTTCGAGGCGGGGCAGGGGCGCGGCGCACGCCCCGGGCCGGTGGCGCGCCACCTGCTGTGGCCGCTGCTGGAGCGCCTGGTCGCCCGCCCGGTGCAGGCGGCCTTCGGCGGGCGGTTGCGGGTCGCGGTCAGCGGCGGCGCGCAGCTTTCGACCGAGGTCAGCCGTTTCCTGATCGGGCTCGGCGTGCCGCTGATCGAGGGATACGGGCTGACCGAGGCGGCGCCGGTGGTCACCGCCGCGTCCTTCGAGGACAATGCGCCGGGCTCGGTCGGGCGGCCGCTGCACGGTGTCGCGCTGCGGCTCGACGCGCAGGGCGAGTTGCAGGTCAGGACGCCTGCGATGATGGCGGGTTACTGGAACGACCCGCAGCAGACCGCCGCCGCGATCACCGGCGATGGCTGGCTGCGCACCGGCGACATCGCCGAGATCCGGCAGGGCCGGGTCTATATCAGGGGGCGCCTGAAGGAGGTGATCGTGCTGTCCACCGCGAAAAAGGTGGCCCCCGTCGAAGTCGAGGCCGCAATCGAGCGCGTTCCGCTGGTCGATCAGGCCTGCGTCGTGGGCAACGGCCGGGCCAGCCTTGTGGCGATCGTCGTGTTGAACGCCAGCGCATGGGCGGAGCTCGCCGCCGAAACCGGCCTCGACCCGCGCGATCCGAACCATCCCGCCGCCGCCGGCGCGATCCTGGCGCGCATCGCGCCGGCGACGGCGGGCCTCGCCCCCCATGCCCGGGTGCGCGGCGTTCATGTAGCGCCGGCCCCCTGGACCGTCGGCGATGGCACGTTGACGCCGACCCTGAAAATCCGCAGGCAGGAGATCGAGGCGCGGCACCGGCCCGAGATCGACGCGCTTTATGAACGTCTCGCCGCGCGCCGGAACGGCGCGGGACGCCATCGGGCGCCGGCCCCGGGGGGATGAGAATGGACAGCACAGCCACCGCGGATCGCTGTCGGATCACGGGCCGCAGGACGGTCGATCCGTCGCGCCTGTCGCCCTCGGCGCGCGATGCGTTCGGCCGCGAGCTCTATGCGATCCACCGGCAGATATTCTCTGGCGTCACCGAGGAACGGTTTCGATCGCATGTCATCGAGCCCCCGGCAGAGAGCACCGCGGTGCAGATCTATCTCGGCGCGGGGGGCGAGGTTGTGGGGTATTGCGCGGTGCATCGCTACCGGCGCCGCATCGGCGGGCGCGACACGATCGTCCTGCGGGCCGAGGCCGGGCTGCGGCCGGAATACCGCGGGCGCGGCACGACCTACTGGTTTGGCATGATCCGCGCGCTGGCCGAAAAGCTGCGCCATCCCTTCACCGCGGTCTACTACCTCGGCACGCTCGTGCACACGTCGAGCTACCACCTGTTCTTCAAGTATTTCCCGCGCGTCTATCCGCACCCCGATCTGGGGTTCCCCGAGGCCGCGCGCGCGGTGGCGCTGGAACTGGCCGACAGTTTTCCCGACCCGGCGGCGGATGCGTCCGACCCGCTGGTGCGCGCGGTCGGCTGGATCACCATCGAGACGCCGCAGGAAAAGGCGCTGGACCGGCGCGGCGACCTGCCGGACGTGCGGTATTTCAAGTCCCGCAACCCCGGCTATGTCGCGGGGCAGGGGCTGGTCGTTCTGGTGCCCATTACCTTTGGCAACGTTGCGGCGGCCATGCTGGCGCGGCTGGGCGAGCTGGCACGGCTGGCGGTGCGGCGCCACGAGCCGCCGCTGTGAGAGGCCCCGCCGCCGAAGACATTCATTTTCACAGATATGTCATCAAACTGGTGAAGAGCCGTTACATCTCTTCGCTACCCGGACGGCGGACACGGCCCGCGCTCTGCGGCGCCGTGCGGTTTCCGAAGGAGAAGACATGAAACGGACCCTCACCCTGGCGACGGCCGTCGCCGCCCTGACCACGACCGGCGCGCTGGCCGGGAGCATGGATTTCGGCGCGATGGTCGAGAAGATGATGCAGGACAACCTGCCGGCGCTGTTCGGCGTGAGCGCGCCGCTGGCGGCCTCCGCCCCGTCGACCGAGGGCGCCTATCGCGGCGCCGATCAGGCGGCTGCCGACCAGGTGCTGCTGGCCGAGGGCCTGAGCGCCGCCTACCTGTCCCGGGACGTCGCCAACAAGCTGGACATGTTCGCGCTCTATCCGGCCGCGAACCCGACCCATCTGATCGCCTGCGTCGAGGGCGGCCGCGAGGAGATCGCCGCGGGCAAGATGAACCCCTCGGTGCAGCGCATCGCGCTGGACGGCAGCTCGGTCGAGACCATCGTGCGCGGCATGGACCGCTGCGACGGCATCCGCACCACCGCCTGGGGCACGGTGCTGGCCACCGAGGAGACCGAGGACGGTGCGGCCTACGAGATCCTCGACCCGCTGGAGATGGCCGAGGTCACCGTCATCGACCGTGACAGCGGCGAGACCACCGACCCGACCCTGATGGTCAAGCGCCCGGCCCTGCCGACAATGGCCTGGGAGGGCCTGACCGTGCTGGACAGCGGCGTGGTGATCGGCGGCGACGAGCTGCGCCCGGGCACCGCCTATCCCGGCACCGACGGCGGCGCGCTCTTCAAGTTCGTTCCGGCCGAGGCCCATGCCGGCGGCATGATCGACAGCCTCGACGCCTCGCCGCTGTCCGAGGGCGCCAGCTACGCGCTGCGGGTCTCCTGCGTGAACAAGAAGGAGCAATACGGCCAGGGCTGCGAAGTCGGTAACGGCGCCTGGGTCGCAATCGATCCCGCCCGCGCCCGCGTCGGCGCCGATCTGGCCGGGGCCACCGGCTTCTACCGCCCCGAGGACCTGCATGTGGACCCGGTCTATGCCGGGGAGGGCGTGCGCTTCTGCTGGACCAACACCGGCAATACCAAGGCCGGGAACTATGGCGAGGTGATGTGCGGCGTGGACCGCGCGCCGCTGAACGCCGATGCCGGCGCCCTGAACGTGGTGATCAACCGCTTCATCGAGGGCGACAGCGAGCTGAACGCGCCGGACAACCTGGCCTTCAACCCGGTGTCGGGGCTGCTCTATGTGGTCGAGGACAACGAGAACGGCGACATCTGGGCCTGCCTGCCCGACGGCGCCGACCGCGACATAAAGAGCGACGGCTGCATCCGTGTGCTGTCGGTGAAGGACAGCTCGGCCGAGCCGACCGGCTTCATGTTCTCGCAGGACGGCACGCAGGCCTATGTGTCGATCCAGCATTCGGACGACGCCAACATGGCGAAGGTCGACGATTACGGCACCGACGACCTGCTGGTGATCAGCGGCTTCAGCAAGTAAGCGCGGCCCGGAAAACCACGGCGGGGCGCCCCTTTTGGGGCGCCCCGTTCGCGTGTTCCGCCGGGGCGCTCCCGCCAGGGGCGCGCGGGTCTGCCGGCCCGCGGCCCCGGTTGGGCCCGGCATGGCCGCCTGCGCGGCCATGCGGCGGTGCTCAGTGGGTGACGGCGCCGCCGGCCGTCTGCCAGTGATGCAGCCCGCCGAGGTTGTAAACCTCCTTGAACCCCAACTGCAGCAACATCTGCGCCGCCATCTGCGAGCGCGCGCCCGAGGCGCAGTAGAGCGCCACCGGCTTGTCCACCGACAGTTCGGCGAGGAATTCGAGGCTGGCGGGATCGGCCTTCATCCGCAGCACGGGCAGGGGGATGTGGATCGCGCCCGCGGCGTGGCCGGTCATCTTCAGCTCGTTGCCGTCGCGCACGTCGATCAGCGTCAGCGCGCCGGCCGCGACCCTGGCGATGGCGTCCTGGGCGTCGATTGCGGCCACGCGGGGGCCGGAGGGGCGGAGAAAGTTCAGCATGTCAGTTGTCCTGTTCGTCTTGAGCAGCGTTGGCGCAGATATATATTCCTGAAGGTGAATGTGAAGGCTTCTCATGCACGAGATGCGCGCGGCGCGGCATGTTCGCGCAATGTTCCTAGTTTTCGGTTGGAGACTCGGGCGTCCTCCACTATTTCTTAACCGATGGATCAGGGGGCGGTAATGGCCGAGCTGAAAAAGATCGAGGTGCGCGGCGCGCGCGAGCATAATCTCAAGGGCATCGACGTGGACATCCCGCGCGACGAGTTGGTGGTGATCACCGGCCTGTCGGGCTCGGGCAAGTCCAGCCTCGCCTTCGACACGATCTATGCCGAGGGCCAGCGCCGCTATGTCGAAAGCCTGTCCGCCTATGCGCGGCAGTTCCTGGACATGATGGAAAAGCCGGATGTGGACCACATCTCCGGCCTGTCGCCCGCGATCTCCATCGAACAGAAAACGACCTCCAAGAACCCGCGCTCCACCGTCGGCACGGTGACGGAGATCTACGACTATCTCCGCCTTCTCTTTGCCCGCGCGGGCACGCCCTTCAGCCCCGCGACCGGCCTGCCGATCGAGGCGCAGCAGGTGCAGGACATGGTGGACCGGGTGATGGCGCTGGAGGAGGGCACGCGCGCCTATCTGCTGGCGCCCATCGTGCGCGACCGCAAGGGCGAATATCGCAAGGAATTCCTGGAACTGCGCAAGCAGGGCTTCCAGCGGGTCAAGGTGAACGGGGAATTCCACGACCTCGACGAGCCGCCCGCGCTGGACAAGAAATTCCGCCACGACATCGACGTCGTGGTGGACCGGATCGTGGTGCGCGAGGGGATGGAGACGCGCCTGGCCGACAGTTTCCGCACCGCGCTGGACCTTGCCGACGGCATCGCCATCCTGGAGACCGCGCCAAAGGAGGGTGAGCCGGAGCGCATCACCTTCTCCGAAAACTTCGCCTGCCCGGTTTCGGGTTTCACCATCCCCGAGATCGAGCCGCGGCTGTTTTCCTTCAACGCGCCCTTCGGCGCCTGCCCGGCCTGCGATGGCCTTGGGGTGGAGTTGTTCTTTGACGAACGCCTCGTGGTGCCCGATGCCAGCCTGCGCGTGCTCGACGGCGCGCTGGCGCCCTGGCGCAAGGGCAAGTCGCCCTATTTCACCCAGACCATCCAGGCCATCGCGCGGCATTACGAATTCGACCCTAACACGCCCTGGAAGGATCTGCCGGCGCATGTGAAGCAGGTGTTCCTCTATGGCTCGGGCGAGGAGGAGATCCCGTTCCGCTATGACGAGGGCGGGCGGGTCTACCAGGTCAGCCGGGTCTTCGAGGGGGTGATCCCCAACATGGAGCGGCGCTACCGCGAGACCGATTCCAGCTGGGTGCGCGAGGAATTCGAGCGCTACCAGAACAACCGCCCCTGCGGCACCTGCGAGGGCTACCGGCTGAAGCCCGAGGCGCTGGCGGTCAAGATCGCCGGCCTGCATGTCGGCCAGGTGGTCGAGATGTCGATCAAGGAGGCCTACAAGTGGTGCGAGACGGTGCCCGGGCACCTGACCGCCCAGAAGAACGAGATCGCTCGCACCATCCTCAAGGAAATCCGAGAGCGGCTGGGCTTCCTCAACAACGTGGGCCTGGAATACCTGACCCTTTCGCGCAACGCGGGCACGCTCTCGGGCGGCGAGAGCCAGCGCATCCGTCTGGCCAGCCAGATCGGCTCGGGGCTGACGGGGGTGCTTTATGTGCTCGACGAGCCCTCGATCGGCCTGCACCAGCGCGACAACGGCCGGCTGCTGACCACGCTCAAGAACCTGCGCGACCAGGGTAACACGGTGATCGTGGTCGAGCACGACGAAGAGGCCATCCGCGAGGCCGATTACGTTCTCGACATCGGCCCCGGCGCGGGCGTGCATGGCGGGCGGGTGGTGGCCCGCGGCACACCCGAGGAGATCGCCGCCGACCCGGCCTCGATCACCGGGCAATACCTGACTGGCACGCGCCGGATCCCGATCCCGGCCGAGCGGCGCGCGGGCAACGGCAAGGCGATCACCGTGGTCAAGGCCAGCGGCAACAACCTGCGCGACGTGACGGCGGAGTTCCCGCTGGGCCGGTTCGTGTGCGTCACCGGCGTCTCGGGCGGGGGCAAGTCGACCCTGACCATCGAGACGCTGTTCAAGACGGCGTCGATGCGGCTGAACGGCGCGCGCCAGACCCCCGCGCCCTGCGAGACCATCAAGGGGCTGGAGCATCTGGACAAGGTGATCGATATCGACCAGCGCCCGATCGGCCGCACGCCGCGGTCGAACCCCGCAACCTACACCGGCGCCTTCACCCCGATCCGCGACTGGTTCGCCGGGCTGCCCGAGGCCAAGGCGCGCGGCTACAAGCCGGGGCGGTTCAGCTTCAACGTCAAGGGCGGGCGCTGCGAGGCCTGCCAGGGTGACGGCGTGATCAAGATCGAGATGCATTTTCTGCCCGATGTCTACGTCACCTGCGAGACCTGCAAGGGCGCACGTTATAATCGCGAGACACTGGAAATCCGTTTCAAAGGCAAGAGTATAGCCGACGTTCTTGATATGACGGTTGAAGATGCGCAGGAGTTCTTCAAGGCGGTTCCCGCGATCCGCGACAAGATGGATGCGCTGGCCCGGGTGGGGCTGGGCTACATCAAGGTCGGCCAGCAGGCCACGACCCTGTCGGGCGGCGAGGCGCAACGGGTGAAGCTGTCCAAAGAGCTGTCCAAGCGCGCCACCGGCCGCACCCTCTATATCCTCGACGAGCCGACGACGGGGCTGCATTTCGAGGATGTGAAGAAGCTGCTGGAGGTGCTGCACGAGCTGGTCGATCAGGGCAACTCGGTCGTGGTGATCGAGCATAACCTCGACGTCATCAAGACCGCCGACTGGATCATCGACATCGGACCCGAGGGCGGCGATGGCGGCGGCGAGATCGTGGCCGTGGGCACGCCCGAAGTGGTCGCCGAGGTCGGGCGCAGCCATACCGGGCGCTACCTGAAGGAGATCCTCTCGGCCAAGCGCGTGGCGGCGGAGTAGGGCCGGTGGTGACGGTCGGGCTGGCCCTGGGGTCGGGCGGCGCGCGCGGCTGGTGCCATATCGGCGTGCTGCGCGCGCTAGAGGAGATCGGCGTCAGGCCGGACGTGATCGCCGGCTGCTCGATGGGGGCGCTGGTCGGCGCAGCCTACGCGGGCGGCAAGCTCGACGCGCTGGAGAAATGGGTCCGCAGCCTGACCCCGGCGCGTGTCGTCGGGCTGATCGACATCCGTCCCGGCAGCGGCGGCATCGTGGCCGGCAGCGAGATCGTGGCGATGCTGAAGAAGTTCGGCCTGCCCGAGCGGATCGAGGATCTGGATATCCCCTTCGCGGCGGTCGCCACCGACATGGAGACCGGGCGCGAGGTCTGGCTGCGCGAGGGAAAGCTGGCGGATGCCGTGCGCGCCTCGGTGGCGCTGCCCGGCGTGATCAGCCCGCACCGCCTGGACGGGCGCTGGCTGCTGGACGGGGGGCTGACCAACCCGGTGCCGGTCTCGGTGGCCCGCGCGATGGGGGCCGAGGTGATCATCGCGGTCAATCCCAACGCGAATCTGCACGGCCGGATCTGGCAGCGCCCCGCGCCGGCCTGGGAAAAACTGCTGCGCGATCTGCCCGAGGGGCTGGCCAAGGCGCTGCTGCCCGAGCCGAAAGACGACAGCCCGCCCGGCTATGCCGATGTGGTCGCCACGGCGATCGACGTGATGACCGAACAGATCCGCCGCGCGCGGCTGGCGGGCGAGCCGCCGCATGTGCTGCTGAACGCCGAGTTGTCGGACATCACGGTGCTGGAACTGCACCGAGGCGAGGAGGCCATCGCAGAAGGCCGGCGCATCGTGCGGGCGCAGAAGGACTGGATCCTGGATTGCACCGGGCGGGCAGGGGGCGCCTGAGGCGCCCGCCGTCCCGGGGTTACTTATCCTTCGGGCAGGTGTTGATCCCGAGGATCGTGTAGAGCGGGCAACTCGACATCAGGCCGGTCGCCAGCGGGACGATGCCCAGCAGGTAGAGCCAGCTGAATTTCCCCTCCACCATGAAAAAGGCCAGGATCATCGCGGCACCGAGCACGATGCGCGCGATGCGGTCGGTGCTGCCAACGTTCTTCTTCAACATCTTGAATCTCCGAAAGGCTGTTAGACGATAACCCCGACTATATACCCGGAAACGGAGATCGCACCTGTCAGTTTTCGCGTCCGCGTTTCTCAAACCGCGGCAGCATGGCGCTGAAGTCGCGGCCCCTGCCGTCCTCCCTCTCGACGAAGGTCTCGTAGAGCGCGGCGGCGCGCTGGCCCATCGGCGTGTCGGCATCCACCGCCTCGGCCGCCTGCTGGCTCAGGCGCAGGTCCTTGAGCATCAGTTCGGCGGCGAAGCCGGGCTTGTAATCGTTGTCGGCGGGGCTGGTCGGCCCCACGCCCGGCGCCGGGCAATAGGTGTTCATCGACCAGCTCTGACCGGACGAGGTGGAAACCACGTCGAACATCTTGCCCCGGTCGAGACCCAGCTTGTCGGCCAGCGCGAAGGCCTCGCAGGTGGCGATCATGGTCACGCCCAGGATCATGTTGTTGCAGATCTTGGCGGCCTGGCCGGCGCCGGAGGCGCCGCAATGCACCGCCTTCTGCCCCATGATGTCGAACAGCGGCTTGACCGTGGCGAAGGCCGCGTCGCCGCCGCCCACCATGAAGGTCAGCGTGCCGGCGGCCGCACCGCCCACGCCGCCCGAAACGGGGGCGTCCAGCGCGCCCAGCCCCGCGGCCCCGGCCTGTTCCGCCACCGCGCGGGCGCTGTCCACGTCCACGGTCGAGCAATCGCAGAGCACGGCGCCCTTCTCCATGACCGGGATCACCTCCTCGGCCACCGCGCGCAGGATCGCGCCGTTGGGCAGCATGGTGATGACCACGTCCTGACCCTTGGCGGCCTCGGCGGCGCTGCCGGCCCTGGTGACGCCCTCGGGCATGGGCGCGGCGAGGTCGAACCCCGTTACCTCATGCCCGGCCTTGACCAGGTTGGCCGCCATCGGCGCGCCCATGTTTCCCAGCCCGATGAATCCGATTTTCATGCCTGTTCCTCCTCAAGCTTCAGGGCGTCGGCGCCCAGGGGCAGCAGCATCCGCGTGACCTCGATCGCGGCCACGTCCTCCAGGGGCGCGTGCTGCCATTTCGGGTTGCGGTCCTTGTCGATGATGGCGGCGCGGACCCCTTCCAGGAAATCCGCCTGCTCCATCGCGCGGTGGGTGAAGCGGTATTCCAGCTCCAGCGCGCGGCGGATGTCGTCGGTGCCGCGCAGGCGGTGAATCATCTCCACCGTGCAGGCCATCGACAGCGGCGAGTTGCGGCCCAGGATCTCCAGCGTCCGGGTGGCGAATTCGCTGTCGTCCGCCTTCAGCGAACGCAGGATGTCGCCGAGGTTCTCGCCGCCGAAATGGGTGTTGATCGCCTCCTGCAGCGCGTTGAGACGGCCCTCGGGGGCGTCTTCGGCGGCGCGGTCGATGGCCTCCCAGTCGCCGGTTTGCACCAACTCGGCGGTCAGCGCGGGCCATTTCTCCTGGGGCACGAAATAATCGGCGAATCCCGCCAGGATCGCGTCGCGCGGCCCCATGCGGGCGCCGGTGGTGCCCAGGTATTCGCCCAGCCGTCCCGGCGCGCGCGACAGGATCAGCGAGCCGCCCACGTCGGGCACCAGCCCGATGCCGCACTCGGGCATGGCGATCTGGCTGGTCTCGCCCACCACCCGGTGCGAGCCGTGGCAGGCGATGCCCACCCCGCCGCCCATGGTGAAGCCCTGCATCAGGCTCGCCACGGGTTTCGGAAAGGCGAACATCTTGGCGTTCATGCGGTATTCGTCGCGCCAGAACCTGCGGCCGTAGTTGAAATCGCCCGCGGTGCCGGTCTCGTACATCTCCTGGATGTCGCCGCCGGCGCAGAAGGCGCGCTCGCCCTCGGCGTCGAGCAGGATCATCCTCACCGCGTCGTCCGTGGCCCAGGCGTCCAGCGCCTTCTCGATCTCCAGGCACATGGCGTAGCTCAGCGCGTTCAGCGCCTTGGGCCGGGTCAGGGTGATGCGCCCGATCCGGCCCTCGATGCGGATGTCGATATCGCCCATGTCAGCCCCGTTCCGCCAGCATTTGCCGCGCCACGATCACGCGCATGATCTCGTTCGTGCCTTCGAGGATCTGGTGCACGCGCAGGTCGCGCACCAGCTTCTCGATACCATAATCGGCGAGGTAGCCGTAGCCGCCATGCAGCTGCAGGCACTGATCGACCACGCGGCTGCCGGCCTCGGTCACGAATTTCTTGGCCATGGCGCAGAACTTGGTGGCGTCGGGGGCCTGGTTGTCGAGTTTCCACGCCGCCTGGCGCAGGAAGGTGCGGGCGGCCTGCAACTCGATCTCCATGTCGGCGAGGCGGAATTGCAGCGCCTGGAACTGGTCGATACTCTTGCCGAAGGCCTTGCGCTCGCCCATGTAGTCGAGCGTGGCGTTCAGCGCGGCCTGCGCGGCGCCGAGAGAGCAGGCCGAGATGTTCAGCCGCCCGCCGTCGAGCCCGGCCATTGCGTATTTGAAGCCCTTGCCTTCCTCGCCCAGCAGGTTTTCGGCCTCCACCTTGCAGGCGTCGAACTGCACCTGGCGGGTGGGCTGGCTTTTCCAGCCCATCTTCTGTTCCAGCCCGCCGAACGACAGCCCCTCGGCCCCGTCATCGACGATCAGCGCCGAGATGCCGCGCGGGCTGTCGTCGCCGGTGCGCGCCATCACGATATAGGCGTCAGAATAGCCGCCGCCCGAGATGAACGCCTTGCTGCCGTCCAGCGTGTAGCCCGCGTTGGTCTTCACGGCCCTGGTCTTCAGCGCCGCCGCGTCCGAGCCCGAGCCCGGCTCGGTCAGGCAGTAGGAGAAGAACTTCTCCATGGTGATCGCGGGGGCGAGGTAGCGCGCCTTCTGGTCATCGCTGCCGAACTTGTCGATCATCGCGGCGCACATGTTGTGGATCGACAGGAAGGCGGCGACCGAGGGGCAGGCCATGCTCAGCGCCTCGAAGACGAAGGTGGCGTCGAGGCGGCTCAAACCGGAGCCGCCCGAGTCTTCGCTGACATAGAGCCCGCCGAAGCCGAGTTCGGCCAACTGCGGCCACAGTTCCTTGGGGATGGTGCCCTCTGCCTCCCATTTCCGGGCGTTGGGCGCGATGTGCTCGGCGCCAAAGGCGCGGGCCATGTCGAAGATGGCCTCCTGCTCTTCGGTCAAAGCGAAATCCATGGGGCTCCTCCCTTGCCGCGTGAATTGAACACGTGTTTATTTAATTTCCGATTGTTGCAGCAGTTTTGCAACCCTAGAAAATCGTGTTCCGCGGCAAGGGAGGTGCAGGTCAGATCAGCCGCACCTGCGTGCCGATCGGGGCGATCTCGAACAGCTCCGCGATCTTGCTGTTGTAGAGCCCGATGCAGCCCGACGATGACCGCCGCCCGATCTTGCGCGTGTCATGGGTGCCGTGGATCAGGTAGGCCGGCCAGCTGAGATACATGGCATGCGTGCCCAGCGGGTTGCCCGGCCCCGGCGGCATGTAGCGCGGGATGTCGGGATCGCGTTTGATCATGTCCTGCGTCGCATGCCAGTCGGGGCCCACGCGCTTGCGCACGATCTCGGTATAGCCGCGGCGGGTGAGGTCCTCGCTCATCGGCACCGAGGTCGGGTAGAGGCGGTAGTCGGACCCGTCGCCGCTCCAGAAATGCAGTGCGCGCGAGGTGGTGTCGGCCACGATGGCGGCCTTGCCCAGCGTTTCGAAATGGTCCTCCCAGCGCTGGATGATGAAGCTCGAGGCGTTGCGGCGCACGCCCTCGTCGCCGCGGATCAGCGGTTCGCGCGTCTCGGCGCGCAGGATCGACGGGGTGGCGAGGGCCGCGGCGAGGCCGGTCAGCACGGCGCGGCGCGAGGGAATGTGGCGTGACATGAACACTGTCCTCCAAGTCATTGGATGCTCGATGCCGGGACCATCCCACAGCCTCGGCCATGCGGCCAGAGGGGGACAGATCACAAAAACGGAATACACGGAAATGTGTGGTCGGAACGGGCGTTGGCGCCGACGGATGGCCGGTTTGGAGGCTGTCATGCCCTGAAATTCGGCACAGAGGGCAGCGCCGGACCCGCCTCCCGGCAGGCCGCCATTCGTGCCCGCCCAGGGTCGGGCGCCGCCCCGCGCAAGGGGCCGCCACGTCCGCCCGGCATCCGGGAGGCCAGCGTCACAGCCCCTCGTGGAATTCCTCGATCAGTTGCCGCACCATGGCGCGCTGCGCTTCCTTGCGGCTCTGCCCTGCGGCGCGGGCCGACCGGAACGCGGCGCGCTGGCGCTCGGCCGAGGTGCCGGTCCTCACGATGTCGCGCGCGGCCGCGACCTCGGCCGCGCATCCCAGCGCCGCGGCATCTTCGGCGATCAGCTCCAGCATCTCCTCCAGCAGATCGGCCACGGGGCGGATCTCGCGCCTGCCGAAATCGATCAACCCCTCGGTCAGGCCGTAACGCTCCGCCCGCCAGCGGTTCTCGGCGATCAGGAAATTGTCGTGCAGCCGCCAGCGCTGGTTCTGGCGCGACAGGCGATAGAGCATCCGTATCAGGCATTGCGTCAGCGCGGCCAGCGACAGCGCGTCCTCCAGCCGCGGCGAGACATCGCAGATCCGCGTTTCGAGGGTCGGGAACCGGGCCGAGGGGCGCAGGTCCCACCAGATCTTGGTGGCGTCCTCGATCAGGCCGAGATCGACCAGCACCCCGACCGAGCGCTCGTATTCGCCCCAACTGGCGAAGCGCGGCGGCAGCCCGGTGCGGGGCAGGTTTCCGAACACCGTCAGCCGGAACGAACTGAGCCCCGTATCCTCGCCCTGCCAGAACGGCGATGAGGTGGAGAGCGCCAGCAGATGCGGCAGGAAATAACCGAGCTGGTTCATCAGGTCGATCCGCAGGTCGGGATCGGCGATGCCGACATGGACATGCATCCCGCAGATCAGCATCCGCCGGGCGACGCCGGCGAGATCCCGGTAGAGCGCGTTGTAGCGCTCCTTGTCGGTGTGATGCTGCGCCTTCCACCTGCCGAACGGGTGGCAGGAGGCGGCGATCGGCGCCAGCCCATGACGGCGCGCGATGCGGGAGACGGTCGCGCGCAGGTGCCTGAGGTCCTCGCGCGCCTCGGCGATGTCGCGGCAGACGCGGGTGCCGATCTCGACCTGGCATTGCAGGAACTCGGCGCTGAACTGGCCCTCCAGCGCGGCGCCGGCCTCCTCCATCAGCTTCGGCGGGGCCTCGGCCAGGTCGCAGCTTTCGAGATCGACGAGCAGGTATTCCTCTTCGATCCCGAGGGTGAAGTTGTTCTCCGTGATGGGCATCGCCGCGCCGTCCCCGCCTTGTCGCGCCAAGCAAAGCAGAGCGGCGCGGCCACGGCAAGCGGGGCGCGCGCCATCGCCCCGCGAAAACGCCTCTTGCCGCGGCGCCCCGCGCGCTCTAGATGCGCCGCAGCGCCGTGACCGGAGGCATCGTGCCGGGGCCGGGCGGCGGCTTTCTGGACAAAGAAGATGACAGAGACTTTGGACTGCACGGCGTGCGGGGCCTGCTGTTTCGGCGGGCACGACCGCTATATCGTGCTGCTGCCCGAGGACGCGGCGCGCGCCGTTCCGGCCGCCGCCACCCAGGAGATCGAGGGGCGGCGCTACATGAGGATGTCGGGCGGGCATTGCGCGCAACTGATCCGCACGGAGGAGGAGCGGCTGGTCTGCGGAATCTACGCCGAGCGCCCCACCGCCTGCCGCGCCTTCCGCGCCGGCAGCTTCGAATGCCTCAAGGCGCGCCAGCATCGCGGCGCGCTGGCCGAGGCGATGCGGCGCGGATCGCTGCCCGTCGCGCCCGCCGCCGCGGCGGCGATCGAGGCGCCGGAGCTGCCCCCGGCCCATATCCTCGACCCGGCGCCGGGGCGGTGGCGGCCCGAGGCCTGAGCGAAAACGAGAAAGCCCCGGCGCGGCGGCCGGGGCTTTCCTGTTCCTGCGGGCTGAGGATCAGTCCATCTGCTTGAAGGCGAATTCGCCGCCTTCCTTGATCCCCGAGAACCAGCGCGCGGTGACCGTCTTGGTCTTGGTGTAGAAGCGGAAGGCATCGGGACCGTACTGGTTGAGGTCGCCGAAGGCCGACTTCTTCCAGCCGCCGAAGGTGAAGTAGGACAGCGGCACCGGGATCGGGAAGTTGATGCCGACCATGCCGACATTCACCTTCGAGGCGAAGTCGCGCGCGGTGTCGCCATCGGCGGTGTAGATCGAGGTGCCGTTGCCGTACTGGTTCTTCATGATGAGGTTAAGCGCCTCGTCATAGCTCTTGGCGCGGACCGTCGACAGCACCGGGCCAAAGATCTCTTCCTTGTAGATCTCCATGTCCGGGGTGACGTTGTCGAACAGGCTCGGGCCCACGAAGAAGCCGTTCTCGTAGCCCTGCATCTGGAAGCCGCGGCCGTCGAGGACCAGCTTGGCGCCCTGCTCGACGCCGCTGTCGATCAGCCCTTCGATGCGGGCCTTTGCGGCGGCGGTGATGACGGGGCCGTAATCCACGTCCTCGCCGGCGGTGTAGGGGCCGACCTTGAGCTTCTCGATGCGCGGCACGAGCTTCTCGATCAGCTTGTCTGCGGTTTCCTCGCCGACCGGAACCGCGACCGAGATCGCCATGCAGCGCTCGCCGGCGGCGCCGTAGCCTGCGCCCACCAGCGCGTCGGCGGCCTTATCGAGGTCGGCGTCGGGCATGATGATCATGTGGTTCTTGGCGCCGCCGAAGCACTGGGCGCGCTTGCCGTTGGTGGCGGCGCGGCCATAGATGTACTGCGCGATCGGGGTCGAGCCGACGAAGCCCACGGCCTGGATGGTCTCATTGTCGAGGATCGCGTCCACCGCTTCCTTGTCGCCGTTGACGACCTGCAGCAGCCCGTCGGGCAGGCCGGCCTCTTTCAGCAGTTCGGCCAGCATGATCGAGGTCGAGGGGCAGCGCTCGGACGGTTTCAGGATCATGGCGTTGCCCGACACCAGCGCCGGGGCCATTTTCCACAGCGGGATCATGGCGGGGAAGTTGAACGGCGTGATGCCGGCCACCACGCCCAGCGGCTGGCGCATCGAGTAGAGGTCGATGCCGGGGCCGCCGCTGTCCATGAACTCGCCCTTCAGCATGTGCGGCGCGCCCATGCAGACCTCGACCACTTCGAGGCCGCGCTGCACGTCGCCGCGGGCGTCGGGCAGGGTCTTGCCGTGTTCGCGGCTGACCAGCTCGGCCAGCTGGTCCATGTTCTGGTTGATCAGGTCGGCGAAGCGCATCATGACGCGGGCGCGGCGCTGCGGGTTGGTGGCGGCCCATGCCGGCTGCGCCTCGGCGGCCTTGGCGATGATCGCGTCGATCTCGTCCTTCGAGGCCAGCGGCACCTTGGCCTGCACCTCGCCGGTGGCGGGGTTGAAGACATCGGCAAAGCGGCCGGACGTGCCCGCGACCTTCTCGCCGTTGACGTAATGGGTAAGCTCTTGCATCGGATCCTCCCGTACTGCGTTCGCGCGGAGAATAGCCTTGCATTTTTCCGGGCAAAAGGGCCAGTTTCTCAAAAGGGTTTTGCGGAATTTCTGGTGCCGGGATGGATCTGAACTGGGACGACATGCGGGTTTTCCTTGCCGTGGCGCGCGAGGAGAGCCTTTCGGGCGCGGGGCGGGTGTTGAAGAACGATCCGGCCACCGTCGGCCGCCGCGTGCAGCGGCTGGAGGAGGCGCTGGGGGTCACGCTGTTCGCGAAATCGCCGCAGGGCTACGCGCTGACCGCCGAGGGCGAGCGCCTTCTGGCCCGCGCCGAGCAGGCCGAACAATCCATCGCGCTGGCGCTGGAGGAAACCCAGGGGCAGGCGGGGCAGCTCTCGGGGACGGTCCGTATCGGGGCGCCGGACGGCTGCGCCAACTACCTGCTGCCGCAGGTCTGCGCGGCGATCTGCGACGCCCATCCCGGGCTGGAGGTGCAGATCGTGGCGCTGCCGAGGGTGTTCAACCTGACCAAGCGCGAGGCCGACATGGCGATCGCGGTCAGCCCGCCCTCGACCGGGACACGGCTGACGGTTCAGAAGATCACCGATTACCACCTGCATCTGGCCGCCGCCGACAGCTACCTGCGTCGGAGTCCGCCGATCGCAAGCCTCGCCGATCTGAAGGCGCACCGGCTGATCGGCTACATCCCCGACATGATCTTCGACAAGGAACTGGACTATCTCTCCGAGATCGGGGCGGAGCGGGCGGATTTCGCCTCCAACTCGGTTTCGGTTCAGTTCAACTGGATCCGGCAGGGGACCGGCGTGGGGATCGTCCACGACTTCGCCATTCCCGCCGCGCCGGGCCTGCGCAAGGTGCTGGCGGACGCGCTGTCGCTGACCCGCAGCTTCTACCTGATCCGGCACGGCGACGACCGCAAGGTGGAGCGGCTGAACCGCTTTTCCCAGGCGCTGTGCGACGGGCTGCGCGCCGAGGTGGCGCGGCTGGAGGCGCTGACCTGAGGCCGGCCAGCGCGCACCGAACTTGACAAAATGTCGCACTCCGGGTGACGCTGAAAGCACAGCCGAGGGAGGGCAGCCATGCGTGTTCACCAGATTCTCAAGTCCAAGGCCGATGACGGGGTCGTCACCATCCAGCCCGGCGCCATCGTTTCCGAGGCGGCCGCGCTGTTGTCGGCGCGGCGGATCGGCTCGGTCGTGGTGTCGCCAGACGGCCGCAGCGTGGCCGGCATCCTGTCAGAGCGCGACATCGTGCGCGAGGTGGCCCGCCGCGGCACCGTCTGCCTGGCCAGCCCCGTCGAGGACATCATGACCCGCGAGGTCTCGGTCTGCGCGATGACCGACGGCGCCGACGAAATCCTGCAGAGAATGACCGAAGGCCGGTTCCGCCACCTGCCGGTGATGGAGGGCGAGACGATGGTCGGGCTGATCTCGATCGGCGACGTGGTCAAGGCGCGGCTGTCGGAACTGGCGATGGAAAAGGATGCCCTCGAAGGCATGATCATGGGGCATTAGCCCCGCATTCCCCTTGCAAAGCAGCGCGCAATATTGTTGCGTGCCGCCAGACATAATGGAAGGGGACGCGCATGCGCATCGGTCTGTATCCCGGCACCTTTGACCCGCTGACGCTGGGCCATGTCGATATCATCACCCGCGCCACGGCGCTGGTCGACCGGCTGGTCATCGGCGTTGCGATCAACCGCGACAAGGGCCCGCTGTTCACGCTGGAAGAGCGCGTGGCGATGGTCGAGGCCGAATGCGCCAAGCTGGCGGCGCGCAGCGGCACCGAGATCGTGGTGCATCCGTTCGAGAACCTGCTGATCGACTGCGCCCATGAGGTCGGGGCCAAGGTGATCATCCGCGGCCTGCGCGCGGTGGCCGATTTCGAATACGAGTTCCAGATGGTCGGCATGAACCGGGCGCTCGACGATTCGATCGAGACGGTGTTCCTGATGGCCGACGCGCGGCGCCAGGCGATCGCCTCGAAGCTGGTCAAGGAAATCGCCCGGCTGGGCGGGGACGTGTCGCGCTTCGTCACCCCCGAGGTCAACGAGGCGCTGCTGGGCAAGTTCGCCCGCTGCTGAGGGCGCCTACAGGAACCTCGCCATGGCCGCCGCGGTGTCCAGCATCCGGCAGGAGAAGGCCCATTCATTGTCATACCAGGTGAGGATCCGGCACAGCGTGCCGTCGGTCACCCGGGTCTGGTCGGTCGCAAAGACCGAGCTGTGCGGCTCGTGGGTCAGGTCGACCGAGACCAGCTTCTCCTCGGTCACGCCGAGGATCCCCTTCAGCGGCCCGGCGGCGGCGGCGCGGATCGCGTCGTTGATCTCCTCGGCGGTTGTCGGGCGCGGGGCGTCGAACGTCAGGTCGACCAGCGAGACATTGGGCGTGGGCACCCGCACCGCCACCCCGTCGATGCGGCCCTTCATCTCGGGCAGCACCACCGTCAGGGCCCGGGTGGCGCCGGTCGAGGTCGGCACCATCGACAACGCCGCGGCGCGCCCGCGATAGAGATCGCTGTGCAGCGCGTCCAGCGTCGGCTGGTCGCCGGTGTAGGAATGCACCGTGGTCATGAAGGCGCGCGCGATCCCGATCGCGTCGTTCAGCACCTTGACCACCGGCACCAGGCAGTTGGTGGTGCAGGACGCGTTGGAGACCACAAGGTCCGCGGCCGTCAGCCGGTCGTGATTCACGCCATAGACGACGGTCCTGTCCGCGCCCTCGGCCGGGGCCGAAACCAGCACCCGCCGGGCGCCGTTCGCGAGATGCACGGCGGCCTTTTCGCGGCTGGTGAACAGGCCGGTGCATTCGAGCACGATATCGACATCGCCCCAGGGCAGGCGCGACGGGTCGCGCTGCGCGGTGACCGCGATCCGGCCGCGGCCGACATCGAGGCTGTCGGCGCCGGTGGTCACCGTGCCGGGAAAGCGGCCATGCACCGAATCGTGACGCAGCAGATGCGCGAGGCTTTCGACCGGGCCGAGATCGTTGATCGCCACGACCTCGAGATCGCGGCGGTCCTGCTCGACCAGGGCGCGCAGGACGTTGCGCCCGATGCGGCCGAAGCCATTGATGGCGAGTTTGACAGACATGGCCGGGACTCTCCTTCGACACTCGGATGGTTGCTGCCGCGCGCGCGGTTTCGCTGCAACCTGCGCCAGCGCGGCGCAGAGTCAACACCGGTTTTCAGCGCCAGAAGGCGATATAAACGCGCAGGTCGGAGAGTTTCCGCGCCAGGAAGAGCGAATTGCTGAGATCGGCGAAGACATAATCCGCGCCCAGCGCCGCGACGATCACCAGGGCCAGGAATAGGGCGACCTTGTCACTCATGCTATGGCGTGGGGGCACGGGGGCCCCCGTCTCCTCAGTTCAGGAGGCGCCCCATCGCTGCGGCCACGTCGGCCATCCGGCAGGAGAAGCCCCACTCGTTGTCATACCAAGCCAGCACCCGCACCATGCGGCCGCCGATCACCTTAGTCTGGTCGGGCGCGAAGATCGAGGATTGCGTGGTGTGGTTGAAATCGACCGAGACCTTGGGCTCGGGATCGTAGCCCAGCACGCGGCCCATCGGGCCGGCGGCGGCCTCGCGCACGATCTCGTTCACGTCCTCCACGGTCACGTCCCGGGAGGCGAGGAAGGTCAGGTCCACCGCCGAAACATTCGGCGTGGGCACCCGCATGGCCGAACCGTCGAGCTTGCCCTCAAGCTCCGGCAGCACCTCTTTCAGCGCCTTGGCGGCGCCGGTCGAGGTCGGGATCATCGACATCGCCGCGGCGCGGGCGCGGTAGAGATCCTTGTGCCGGCGGTCCAGCGTATACTGGTCACCGGTATAGGCGTGGATCGTGGTCATGATGCCCGATTCGATGCCGATCGCGTCGTTCAGCACCTTGGCCACCGGCGCCAGGCAGTTTGTGGTGCAGGAGCCGTTCGAGACCACCATGTGGGCGGCGGCGAGTTCATGGTCGTTCACGCCGAAGACGACGGTCTTGTCGGCGTTCTTGGCCGGGGCCGAGACCAGCACGCGCTTGGCGCCGTGTTCGAGGTGGACGGCGGCCTTGGCGCGGTCGTTGAACTGGCCGGTGCATTCCAGCACGACGTCGCAGCCCGTCCAGTCCAGCTCGGTCGGGTCGTAGGTGGAGAACACCTTCATCGGGCCCTGGCCGACATCCATCATGTCGCCATCGACTGTGATCTCGCCGCCGAAACGGCCGTGGATCGAATCGTAGCGCAGCAGGTGGGCATTGGTCTCGATCGGGCCGGTGGCGTTGATCTTGACCACCTTGACATCCTCGCGCGCGGCTTCCGCGATGTGGGACAGGGTGCAGCGGCCGATCCGGCCCATACCGTTGATGCCAAGAGTGATGGTCATGCGCGCTCTCCAGGGATGTTGGGGTGGAAAGAGATTTTTGAACTCGCCTTGCCTATACCCACGCACATCCGCGGCGGAAAGGGCGAAAAACCCTTTCCGCCAACATGTTAGCGCAAAATATGTGCCGTTAGCGCGAACATCCCGGCGCGACCGGACAGCGCGTCACGCCCGCACCGAGACATTCACCGCGAAGGGGCCCTTTTCGCCGTCCATCAGGCTGAATTCCAGCTCGGAGAGGATGTCCAGCTTCTCCCAGTCGTCGCGCACCACGCTGTCGCGCTGAAAATAGACCTCGGAGCCGTCGGACATTTTGGCAAAGCCGTAACCCTCGTCGGGAAACAGCCGCACCACGGTGCCATAACGTTTCTCCGGATGATCCTTCACATGGACGCCGCCCGATTTGCGGACGTGATCCTCGAGCTGGCGCTGCGCGGCATTGAAACTGTCGCGTACGGCGACGTTGAGCTCTTCGTGGGCGTTGATGTCGCCAGGCTTGCGGTTGGCGATGATCACGCCGCCGGGCACCTCCAGCTCGACCGCGACGTGGAAGAGATGCCCCTTGTGCCCGCGCTGGGTGGTCTTCTCGACCGTCACCCTGCAGGAGGTTATGCGATCGTAGAATCGCTCAAGCTTGTCGATCTTCTCGCGAATAATGTCCTCGATCGCGGGCGATCTATCGAGGCCGCGGAAGGTGATCTGCGGGTCTGTTTCCATGGTAAGCCCTCCTCAGGTGTCATCCCTGCAAGGCTCGCCGTTCGGGCGGTCGGAATCCATGATCTGCGTCAAGGTGGGCGCGGGGTCTGATGCAGGTCAAGGCGCGGCGCGCCGTTCCGTGGCCTCATGCGCCGAGGACAACGGGGAGGAACGCGTCATGAGCGCCTTGGGACTGAAGATCATCGACGATGCCGTGCAGGCCGCGAACGAATGGGTCAACGCGGTGAACGACGGCACGGGGTGGGAGAACAAGCAACGCGCCTACCGCCTGCTGCGGGCGGTGCTGCACGCGATCCGCGACCACCTGAACGTGGACGAGGCCGCGCAGCTGGCCGCGCAGTTGCCGGTGCTGATCCGCGGGATCTATTTCGAGGGCTGGAACCCGTCGAAGACGCCGGTGAGGATGCGCACCCGCGCGGCCTTCATCGATGCGGTGCAGCGCGATTTCGAGCCCGACCCGATGGGCGACGCGCCGGAGGCCATCGCGGCGGTGATGGCGGTGCTGCGCGCGCATGTCTCGGAGGGCGAGATGGAGGACGTCGAGACCGCCTTCACCGACGACATCCGCGAGCTGTTCTGAGCCGGGGGGCCGCGCGGGCGGCGCGGCCCCCCGCCGGCATTACAGCAGCGATTTCACCTTGTCGGCCACCGCCTCGGCGGTGATGCCGAAATGGCTGTAGAGCTCCTCGGCCGGGGCCGAGGCGCCGAATCCGGTCATGCCGACGAAGCCCGCCTTGGCCTCGCGCCCGCGCTCGCCCAGCAGCCACTGGTCCCAGCCCAGCCGCACGCCGGCCTCGACGGCCACGCGCACCGGGCCCGCCGGCAGCACGCGCTTGCGGTAGCTTTCCTCCTGCTGGGCGAAAAGCTCCCAGCAGGGCATGGAGACGACGCGGGTGCCGATGCCCGCGGCCTGCAGCAGATCGCGCGCCTTCAGGGCGATTTCGACCTCGGAGCCGGTGGCCAGCAGGATCGCCTGCCGCTTGCCGGTCGCCTCGGCCAGGACGTAGGCGCCCTGGGCGGTGAGGTTCCGGGTCTTGTGCTCAAGCCGCACGGTGGGCAGGTTCTGGCGGCTGAGCGCCAGCGTCGAGGGCGTGGTCTTGGCGCTCAGCGCGATCTCCCACGCCTCGGCGGTCTCCACCGTGTCGGCGGGACGGAACACCATCATGTTGGGCGTGGCGCGCAGCATGGCGAGATGCTCCACCGGCTGGTGGGTCGGGCCGTCCTCGCCCAGGCCGATCGAGTCATGGGTCATGACATAGGTCACCGGCACGCCCATCAGCGCCGACAGCCGCACCGAGGGGCGGGCGTAATCGGTGAACACCAGGAAGGTGCCGCCATAGGGGCGCATGCCGCCATGCAGCGCCATGCCGTTCATCGCCGCGGCCATGCCGTGCTCGCGGATGCCGAAATGGATGTAGCGGCCCTTGCGGTTCTCGGGGCTGAAGATGCCCAGATCGCCCGTCTTGGTGTTGTTAGAGCCGGTGAGGTCGGCGGAGCCGCCCACGGTCTCGGGCATGATCGGGTTGACCAGCTCCAGCACCATCTCGCTGGATTTGCGGGTGGCGACCTTCGGCGCCTCGTCCGAGATCTGCTTTTTCAGCGCCTTGATGGTGGCCGACAGCTTTTTCGGGGCCTCGCCCGCGTAGGCGCGCTCGAATTCCGCGCGCTTGCCTTTGGGCAGGGCGGCGAGGCGTTCCTCCCAGGCGGCGCGCTCGGCCCCGCCGCGCGACCCGATCGCGGCCCAGGCGGCGCGGATCTCCGCCGGGATCTCGAAGGGGGCGTGCTCCCAGCCATAGGCGGCCTTGGTGTCGGCGACGAGCTGCGCTTCGGTCAGCGCGCCATGCGCCTTGGCAGTGTCCTGCGCCGAGGAGCCCAGCCCGATATGGGTCTTGCAGGCGATCAGCGTCGGCGTCTTCGATCCCTTGGCGGCGGTGATCACCCGGTCGATATCCTCGGGGTCGTGACCGTCGCATGCGTAGACCGACCAGCCCGAGGCCTCGAACCGCTTCAGCTGGTCGGTGCGGTCGGCGATCTCGACCTTGCCGTCGATGGTGATGCCATTGTTGTCCCACAGCACGATCAGCTTGTTCAGCTCATGCTTGCCGGCAAGCCCGATGGCCTCCTGGCTGACGCCCTCCATCAGGCAGCCGTCGCCGGCGATGACATAGGTGTGGTGATCGACGATCCTCTTGCCGTAGCGCGCGCGCTGGATCTCCTCGGCCAGCGCGAAACCGACCGCGTTGGCGATGCCCTGGCCGAGCGGGCCGGTGGTGGTCTCGACGCCGGTGGCGTGGCCGTATTCGGGATGGCCCGCGGTGATCGCGCCGAGCTGGCGGAAATTCCTGATCTGCTCCAGCGTCATGTCCCGGTAGCCGGTCAGGTGCAGCAGCCCGTAAAGCAGCATCGAGCCGTGCCCGGCCGACAGGATGAAGCGGTCGCGATCGGGCCAGTGCGGTGCGGCGGCATCGAATTTCAGGTGTTTCTCGAACAGCACGGTGGCCACGTCGGCCATGCCCATGGGCATGCCGGAATGGCCGGAATTGGCGGCCTGGATGGCGTCCATGGCCAGCACGCGCAGCGCGCAGGCCTTGTTCCAATGCTCGGGATGGGCGGAGCGGAGGGCTTGGATGTCCACGGGGGCGGATCCTTTGTCTGGGGCCGGGAGGCGGCGCGAGGAATGTTTGCGCCGGTGATAGCAGCGTCTGGCGCGAGTTCAAGCGCCGGTCAAGGGAAAGCCGGGCCATTCCGCTGGCCAGCGGGTAAGGTAAGCTGGCAGGGGAAAGGCTCTGATTCGCGCATGACCCCAGGTTGCGCGCAGGGTGGACGACAATCAGAACGGGGGACAGGCAGAATGAGCGATTTGAGCGAGCTAGAGGGCCGGATCACCGCCGCGCTGGAACGCGTGGGCCGCGGGGTCGAGGCGCTGTCCAGGACGCCCGAAGCCCCGGTGGCGGACGCCGAGCAGATGGCCCGGCTGAAAGAGGCACTGGAGGCCGAGAAAACCGCCAACGATCAGATGGAGGAGCGGCTGCGCGCGATCCGCGACAAGCAGGACGGCCAGGTCGCCTCGCTGAGCGCGCGCGCCGGCGCGGCCGAGGCCGAGGTGGCGCGGCTGCGCGCGGTCAACGACATGCTGCGCGAGTCGAACCGCGCCCTGCGCGCGGCCAATGCCGAAGGCCTGGGCGATGCCGCGCTGATCAACGCGGCGCTGGAGGCCGAACTCGAGGCTCTGCGCGCATTGCGCGACAGCGACCGCGCCGAGCTTGACGGCATCATCGCCGAGCTGACCCCGCTGACCGAGGAGAATGCCAATGCCTGACGTTCAGATCACCATCGGTGGGCGCGCCTTCGAGGTGGCCTGCCAGGAGGGCGAAGAGCGGTTCCTGCGGGCAGCCGCGGCGCTGTTGGACAACGAGGCTTCGGTGCTGGTCAGCCAGATCGGGCGGCTGCCCGAGGCGCGGATGCTGCTTATGGCCGGGCTGATGCTGGCCGACAAGACCGCCGGGCTCGAGGAAAAGCTGCGCAACGCCGAGGAGGTGCTGGGCCAGAAGGAGGCCGAACTCGAAGAGCTGAAGTCGCGCCCCGCCCCGAAGCCCGACCGCATCGAGGTGCCGGTGATCCCCGGCAGCGTCACCGACACACTGGCCGAGATCGCCGCGCGGGCCGAGGCGCTGGCCGACGCGATCGAGGAAAAGGCCGCCGGCTGAGTCGAAACATCCGTCAGCCGCGCCGTCCTGACGCCCGACCGGGCACGCGGCCAGACATCGCGCCCGCGCCGCCCGACAGGACGGGCAGACCCTGCCATCCGAAGGACGCCCGGGGCGCTTGCGCCCCCTCGGTTGCGCGCGGCTGGGGGCTTCCGGTCCTCGGGCCGCGAACTGTGGATCAACAAAAAAGGGGGCCGCGCGGCCCCCTTTTTCCGGTCGTCTCAGCCCGCCTCAGGCGTTGGCTTCGCGGATCTTGTCGGCGGCGTCCTTGTCATAGGCCACGCCCTTGGCGTCGAAGAGCTGGTCCAGCTCGCCCGACAGGGTCATCTCGGTGATGATGTCGCAGCCGCCGACGAATTCGCCCTTCACATAGAGCTGCGGGATGGTCGGCCAGTCGGAGAAATCCTTGATGCCCTGGCGGATCTCGTCATCGGCCAGCACGTTCACGTCCTGGTAATTGACGCCCATGTAGTTCAGCACGCCGGCCACGCGGCTGGAAAACCCGCATTGCGGCATTTCCTTGGTGCCCTTCATGAACAGCACCACATCGTTGCTGGCGATGGTGTCTTCGATCTGTTTCTGCGCGGTCATTTTGTATCCTTCGGGGTTCGGTCAGCGCGTTATTCGGGCGCCTTGGTGGTCAGGGCCAGCGCGTGCAATTCGCCCGCCTTGCCGTCCATCTTGCCTTTCAGCGCGGCATAGACGGCGCGTTGCTGCTGCACCCGGTTCTGGCCGCGGAAGCTTTCGTCGATGATCTCGGCGGCGTAGTGGTTTCCGTCTCCGGCGAGGTCTGTCACGGTGATCTTCGCCTGCGGAAAGGCCGCGCGGATGAGGTCCTCGATTTCCTGGGCTTCTATGGCCATCTTTGTCTCCTTGCTTTCCCCCCAGAAATAGAGCGGCCCCGCGCCCCGCGCAAGGCGCGTGGGCGCAGAACCGGCGTGCGGAAAGCCGCAGCGCCGCGATCAGTCGATCGCGGCGGCGAAGGCGCCGCGGTAGAGCGCGGAAAGTTCCTGCATCGGCGCCTCGGCGCCGTCGAAACGCACGGTGTCGCCGCCGAAGCGGCCCACGGTCTCGATCTGCACGCCGGCCTTGCCTGCCGCGACCATCAGCGCCTCGGCCTGGTCGAAGCTGCAGGCCACCAGATAGCGGCCCTGATCCTCGCCGAAGAGGGTGGGGGTGTCGCCCGCGTCGAGATGCACGCCGATGCCCGCCGCCTCGGCCATCTCGAAGGCGGCCAGCGCCAGGCCGCCGTCGGACAGGTCGGTGCAGGCCCGGATGAAGGCGCGGTTGGCGCGGATGAACTCGCCGTTGCGGCGCTCCTCCTCCAGGTCCACCGCGGGCGCGTCGCCGTCCTCGCGGTTGAACACCTCATAGAGCAGCGCCGACTGGCCCAGGTGGCCCCTGGTCCGGCCGATCAGTAGCGCGACATGGCCGTCGCGCGGCTGGCCCGCGATCAGGTCGTCGAGATGGTCGAGCAGACCCACCGCGCCGATGGTCGGTGTGGGCAGGATGCCCTGGCCGTCGGTCTCGTTGTAAAGCGAGACGTTGCCCGACACGATCGGCATGTCCAGCGCCGCAACGGCCGCGCCGATGCCTTTGATCGCGCCGACGAACTGGCCCATGATCTCGGGCTTTTCGGGGTTGCCGAAGTTCAGGTTGTCGGTGGTGGCCAGCGGCTTGGCGCCCACGGCGCAGAGGTTGCGGTAAGCCTCGGCCACCGCCTGCTTGCCGCCCTCGTAGGGGTTGGCGCGCACATAGCGCGGCGTCACGTCCGAGGTGAAGGCCAGCGCCTTGTCGGTGCCATGCACCCGCACCACGCCAGCGCCCAGCCCCGGCACGCGCACGGTGTCGGCCATGACCATGTGGTCGTATTGCTGATAGACCCACTGCTTGGCCGCGTAGTTGGGCGAGCCGATCAGTGCCTTCAGCCCGTCGATCGGGTCGATCCCCGGCACTTCGGCCATCGGGGCCGCGGCCGGGGTCTCCTGCCACGGGCGATCGTATTCCGGGGCGGTGCCCGACAGTGCCTTGAGCGGCAGGTCGGCCTTGATCTCGCCGTTGTGCTTGATCAGGAAGCGGTCCTCGTCGATGGTGTGGCCGACGATGGCGAAGTCGAGATCCCATTTCTCGAACACCGCGCGGGCTTCTTCCTCTTTCTCGGGCTTGAGAACCATCAGCATCCGCTCCTGGGATTCCGACAGCATCATCTCGTAGGCGGTCATGTTCTCTTCGCGCTGCGGCACGCATTCGAGATGCAGCTCGACGCCGAGATCGCCCTTGTCGCCCATCTCCACGGCCGAGCAGGTCAAGCCCGCCGCGCCCATGTCCTGGATCGAGATCACCGCGCCGGTGGCCATCAGCTCCAGCGTGGCCTCCATCAGGCGCTTTTCGGTGAAGGGGTCGCCGACCTGAACGGTGGGGCGCTTTTCCTCGATGGTGTCGTCGAACTCGGCCGAGGCCATGGTGGCCCCGCCGACGCCGTCGCGCCCCGTCTTCGCGCCGAGATAGACCACCGGCATGCCGACGCCCGAGGCGGCGGAGTAGAAGATCTTGTCCGCGTCCGCGAGACCCGCGGCGAAGGCGTTGACCAGGCAGTTGCCGTTATAGGCGGGGTGGAAGCGCACCTCGCCGCCGACGGTCGGCACGCCGAAGCAGTTGCCGTAGCCGCCGATGCCCTCGACCACGCCATGCACCAGCTGTTTGGTCTTGGGGTGATCCACCGCGCCGAAGCTGAGCGAGTTCATCGCCGCGATCGGGCGCGCGCCCATGGTGAAGACATCGCGCAGGATGCCGCCGACGCCGGTCGCGGCGCCCTGGTAGGGCTCGATATAGGAGGGGTGGTTGTGGCTCTCCATCTTGAAGACCACGGCCTGGCCGTCGCCGATATCCACCACGCCGGCGTTCTCGCCCGGGCCGCAGATGACCTGCGGACCCGTCGTGGGCAGGGTGCGCAGCCATTTCTTGGACGACTTGTAGGAACAATGCTCGTTCCACATGGCCGAAAAGATGCCCAGTTCCGTGAAGGTGGGCTCGCGGTTCAGAAGGCGGATGATCTCGGCATATTCCTCGGGCTTCAGCCCGTGGGCCTGGATCAGCTCTTCGGTGATTTGGGGCTCTTGCATCGCGTCTGTGTTCCCTTCGGCCACGTCTTGCCTGCGTCATATTGCATGGGGGCTGGCGGGGAAAGAGGCAAAGGCGCGGCGCAGGGGCGCAGAAGCGGCGCAGAGCGGGCGGTCCGCGGCTGTCGCGCCGCGCCCGCGCCGCGTTCCGGCCCGGAAACCGTCGCCGCGCGTCGCCGCTGCCCGGCGGCGTCGGCCGGCGTCGGGGCCGGGTGACGCCCCGCGCCCCAAGAGGCGCGCGGGACGCCCCGCCCACCTGCGCCGAAAACCCGTATGCTATTGGAAAAGGCCAAAAAAAATGGCCGAGACAAAGCTCGGCCAAAGTCCAACAGGGAGGTGAAGAAGTAGCGCTTGCTACGTTCTTCGACGCCCCATGTATGGGCCGGGCTCTGCCCGTGCAAGTCATAAAATGCCGCATCTGCAACATGGCCGCCATGCGTGGCACGCATAACTCACATTCCAAAATGGTGATTTGTTGGGCCGCGGCGGCTCAGCGTGCCTCTTTGATGCGCTTTCTGTGCTCGAAGATTTCCTCGGTCACGAAGTCCCGGAAGGCCGAGATCCGCTTCGACTGGCGCAGTTCCTCGGGATAGGCGAGGAAGACCGGAACCTCGTTGCTCTCGACATCGGGCAGGACGCGGACCAGATCGGGGAAGTCCTCGGTCAGGTAGTCGGGCAGCACGCCGATGCCCAGGTCGTGCAGCACCGCCTGAAGCACCCCGAAGTAGTTGTTCACCGTCAGGGTCGAGGGGATGTCGTGGGTCATCAGCTCCTGCACCAGCTTGGCGCCGGCGCTGACCTGGGCCGAGCTGGTGTTCTGGCAGATCAGCCGGTGCCGGGACAGATCCTCCAGCCGCTCGGGCGTGCCACGCTCGGCCAGGTAGGCGGGCGAGGCGTAGAGGCGCATCTTCACGCTCATCAGGCGCTTGCGGATCAGGTCGGCCTGGCTGGGCTCCTTCATGCGGATCGCCACGTCGGCCTCGCGCATGGGCAGGTCGAGCACGCGCTCTTCAAGCATCAGGTCGATCTTCAGGTCGGGGTATTTCTCGTAGAGCTTGGTCAGGCGGGGCGCCAGCCACAGCGTGCCGAAGCCGGTGGTGGTAGTCACGCGCAGTTCGCCGAAGACCTCCTCTTCGCTGTCGCGGATGCGCGCGGCGGCGGCGTCCAGCCGCTTGACCATCGCCGAGGTGGCATCGAACAGCAATTCGCCCTGCTCGGTGAGAATCAGCCCCCGCGCGTGGCGGTGGAAAAGAGTGGTGTTCAGGCTATCCTCGAGCGCCCGGATCTGCCGGCTTACGGCCGATTGCGACAGGTGCAGCACCTCGCCGGCATGGGTCAGACTGCCGGCATCGGCCACGGCGTGGAATATTCTGAGCTTGTCCCAGTCCATCTTGCAATTCTCGCATAGCTGCCATGCAGGTTTTCGCAAGATACCTACAGGCAGGCAAAGGCCTATTGCAAACGGCAACTTGCCGAAAATTGATTTTGTAGGTCAGAAATTTTGACCTATTATCCGCCCATGCTCTTTTTTGCAGGGAGGTGCGCGATGAGTAGGCAGGAAGTGACGTTGCATGACCGCTACGACCTGGAGAAGACGACGGTCCTGTTGAACGGGACGCAGGCGCTGGTCCGGCTGATGCTGATGCAATCGGCCCGCGACCGCGCCGCCGGCCTGACGACTGCGGGCTATGTCACCGGCTACCGCGGCTCGCCGCTGGGGGCGGTCGATCAGCAGATGAGCCGCGCCAGGGCCGACCTGGAGGCCGCGCATGTCCGCTTCGAGCCGGGCCTGAACGAGGATCTCGCCGCCACCGCGATCTGGGGCACCCAGCAGGCCGAACTGCGCGGAGAGGGCAAGTATGACGGCGTGTTCGCGCTGTGGTACGGCAAGGGGCCGGGGGTGGACCGCTCGGGCGACGTGATGCGCCACGCCAACATGGCGGGCAGTTCGGCGCATGGCGGGGTGCTGATGGCGATGGGTGACGACCACACCGGCGAATCCTCCACGGTCTGCCACCAGTCCGACTGGGCGATGGTTGATGCCTACATGCCCATCGTCTCGCCCGCGGGCGTGCAGGAGATCCTGGATTACGGGCTCTACGGCTACGCGCTGTCGCGCTTCGCCGGGGTCTGGGTCGGGCTGAAGACGATGAAGGACACGGTCGAGGTGACCTCGGTCGTCGACGGCCGGCCCGACCGGATGCAATTCGTCACGCCTGAGTTCCAGATGCCCGAGGGCGGGCTGAACATCCGCCTGGGCGATCACTGGATCCCGCAAGAGGCGCGGATGATCGACCACAAGCGCTTTGCCGCGGAGGCCTTCGCGCGCGCCAACCGGATGGACAAACGCGTCTGGGGCAAGCCCGGCGCCCGGATCGGCTTCGTCGCGGCGGGCAAGAACTGGCTCGACCTGGTGCACGCGCTGGATCTGCTGGGCATCGACGCGACGGAGGCGGAGCGGCTGGGGATCACCACCTACAAGATCGGCCAGACCTTCCCGCTGGACATGGCCAGCTTCCACGACTGGGCCGAGGGGCTGGACCTGATCGTGGTGGTCGAGGAAAAGCGCAAGCTGATCGAGGTGCAGATCAAGGAAGCGCTGTTCGATGACCGCCGCGGCCGCCGTGTCTACGGCTGGTACAAGGGCGGCGCGGGCGGCATGCACCAGGAAGAGCTGTTCCCGACCCGCATGGCGCTCGACCCGGTGATGATCGCCGAAAAGATCGGCCATATCCTGATCGACGAGGGCCGCGGCACCGAGCGCGTGAAGGCCAGCCTGCAACGCATTGAAGAGGCTAAGAAAGCCGACAACGCCGAGGATATCGCCGCGCGCATTCCCTATTTCTGCTCGGGCTGCCCGCACAACAGCTCGACCAAGGTGCCCGATGGCAGCCGCGCCTATGCCGGGATCGGCTGCCACATCATGGCGCTGTGGATGGACCGCTCGACCAGCGGCTTCACCCATATGGGCGGCGAGGGCGCGAACTGGATCGGCGAGGCGCCGTTCTCGACCCGCGACCATGTCTTCCAGAACATCGGCGACGGCACCTACAACCACTCCGGCCTGATGGCGATCCGCGCCGCGCTGGCTGCGGGCACGAACATCACCTACAAGATCCTCTACAACGACGCCGTGGCCATGACCGGCGGGCAGGAGAACGAGGGCCACCTGAGCCCCGACCGCATCGCCCGCGAATTGCAGGCCATGGGGGTCAGGACCATCGCCGTGGTCTATGACGAAAAGGAAGCGCCCGACCGCAAAACCTTCCCTGCCGGGCTGGAATGGCATGAGCGCGCCGAGCTGATGCAGGTTCAGGAAAAAATGCGCCAGGTCAAAGGCGTGTCGGCCATTATTTTCATCCAGACCTGCGCCGCCGAGAAGCGTCGCCGGCGCAAGCGCGGCCAATTCCCGGACCCCGACAAGCGGGTGTTCATCAACACCGATGTCTGCGAGGGTTGCGGCGATTGCGGCGTGCAGTCGAACTGCGTCTCCATCGTGCCGGTGGAGACTGAACTGGGCCGCAAACGCGCCATCGACCAGTCGAGCTGCAACAAGGATTTCAGCTGTCTCAAGGGCTTCTGCCCCTCCTTCGTCACGCTGGAGGGCGCGAAGATCCGCAAGGAGGCGACGGCGGAACTGGATATCGGCCACCTGCCGGCTCCTGAAGTGCCAAAGATCGACGGCACCCATAACGTGGTGATCACCGGGGTCGGCGGCACCGGCGTCGTGACCGTGGGCGCGGTGCTGGCCATGGCCGCGCATCTCGACGGCAAGGGCGCGGGCATGATGGAGATGGCGGGCCTCGCCCAGAAGGGCGGCGCCGTGCACATCCATTGCCGGCTGGCGGAAAAGCCTTCGGATATAAATGCGATCCGGGTTGCGACGGGCGAGGCGGACACGGTGATCGGCGGCGACCTGGTGGTCACCGCCGGGGCCAAGACGCTGGGCCTGATGACCACGGGCCGCACCGGCGCGGTGGTCAACAGCCACGAGATCATCACCGGCGACTTCACGCGCGACACGGAGTTCCGCATCCCCTCCGACCGGCTGCAACTGGCGCTGGAGGCGCGGCTGCGCGACAGGCTGCACCTGTTCGACGCCTCGGAACTGGCCCGCGCGTTGCTGGGCGACACGATTTTTTCCAACATGATGCTGGTCGGCGCGGCCTGGCAGCGGGGACTGATCCCGCTCAGCGAGGAGGCGATCCTCAAGGCGATCGAGCTGAACAAGGCGGCGGTGGAGGGCAACATGCGGGCCTTCCATATCGGCCGCTGGGCGGTGCTGAATCCGCAAGAGGCCGCCCGGATCGCCACGCCCAACGTGGTGGAAAAGCCCAAGTCGCCGGAGGAGAAAATCGCCTTCCGCGAGGGTCACCTGACCGCGTATCAGGGCAAGCGGCTGGCGCGCCGCTATCGCAAGCTGGTGGACGGGATCGAGGATGCCGAGCTCAAGGAAGCCGTGGCAAAAGGCTATCATAAGCTCTTGTCCTACAAGGATGAATACGAGGTTGCGCGCCTGCATCTTGAGACCGCCGCGAAGGCCGCGAAGGAATTCGGCGGCGATTTCAGGATGACCTTCCACCTGGCCCCGCCGATGCTGTCGGGCAAGGGCCCGGACGGGCGCCCGAAGAAGCGCGCATTCGGCCCCTGGGTGCTGCGCGCCTTTGGCCTGCTGGCGCGGATGAAGGCGCTGCGGGGCACGCCGCTCGATCCCTTCGGCTACAGCGCCGAGCGGCGCATGGAGCGGGCGCTGATCAGGCAATATGAAAAGGATATGAAAACCCTATTGCGCCAGGTCACGGCCGAGACCCGCGATATCGCCATCGCCCTGGCCGAACTGCCCTTGCAGATCCGCGGTTTCGGCCCGGTCAAGGAAGCGAACGAGCGCAAGGCCGCCAAGACGCGTGAAGAGCTGCTGGCGGGCTTCTCGTCGGGCGGGCGCGGCACGGCGGCCGAGGCGGCGGAATAACGCTGCTGCCGGGCGCGGCGGGGCGTGCGCCCTCTGGATAGCGCCCCCGAAGGGCGCTATCCGGGGCAGGCCACAACGCAGGACGGGTGGGCCATGCCGCACCACACAGCCACACGCGAGATCAGCTATGCCCATTCCGCCCGATCCAGGGGCGGGCGGGCGGTGATCCGCATGATGGAGAACGCCACCGGGCGGCTCAGCCTGATCCGCCGCGCCTCGGGCTATGAGCGCGAGGTCGCGGCGGGCCGGGATTTCTGGGAGGTGATGGTCGAACGCTATGGCCTGAGCCTTGAGGTCACCGGCGGCAGCCTGTCCAACATCCCGGCCGAGGGGCCGGTGATCGTGGTCGCCAACCACCCCTACGGCATCCTCGACGGGCTGATGATGGGCCATGTCCTGTCGCGGGCGCGGGGCGATTTCCGCATCCTCGCCCACCAGGTCTTTCGAAAGGCAGAGGAACTGAACCGGATCATCCTGCCGGTCAGCTTCGACGAAACGCGCGCGGCGCAGGCGGTCAATCTCGCCACCCGGAAGGCTGCGCTGGATTACCTGGGGCAGGGCGGCGCGGTGGGGATCTTTCCCGGCGGCACGGTCTCGACCGGGGCGCGGTGGTTCTCGCCGCCGATGGACCCGGGCTGGCGCAACTTCACCGCGCGGATGGTGGCGAAATCGGGGGCGGCCGTGGTTCCGCTGTTCTTCGAGGGGCACAACTCGCGGCTGTTCCAGATGGCCAGCCACCTGCACCAGACGCTGCGGCTGGGGTTGCTGATCCGGGAGTTCGGCGCGCGGGTGGATGCGCCGGTGCGGGTGGCCATCGGCGCGCCCATCGCGCCCGGCCGGATCGCGGCGCATGCGCGCGATCCCAAGGCAATGATGGATTTCCTCCGCAAGGCGACGTATGAGCTTTCCCCGACACCCTTGACGTCGTATGAATACGGCTTCGAGTTCGAGGAGAGATACAGGGCGTAATGGCTGTCGGCGTATTCGATTCTGGTCTGGGCGGGCTGACCGTGCTGGACGCGGTGGCCAGGCGGCTGCCGGATGTTCCCTTCGTCTATTTTGGCGACAACGCGCATGCGCCCTATGGGGTGCGCGACGCCGATGACGTCTACAACCTGACCACCCGCGCCGTGGAGCGGCTGTGGGAGGCGGGCTGCGACCTGGTGATCCTGGCGTGCAACACCGCCAGCGCCGCGGCGCTGCGCCGGATGCAGGAAAACTGGGTGCCCAGCGACAAGCGGGTGCTGGGCGTCTTCGTGCCGCTGATCGAGGCGCTGACCGAGCGGCAGTGGGGCGACAACTCCCCCCCGCGCGAGGTGGCGGTGAAGCATGTGGCGCTGTTTGCCACCCCCGCCACCGTGGCGAGCCGCGCCTTCCAGCGCGAGCTGGCCTTCCGCGCCATCGGGGTGGATGTCGAGGCGCAGCCCTGCGGCGGGCTGGTGGACGCGATCGAGGCCGGCGACGAGATCCTCGCCGAGGCGCTGGTGCGCTCCCATGTCGAGGCGCTGCTGCGGCGGATGCCGCGGCCCGAGGCCGCGATCCTGGGCTGCACCCATTACCCGCTGCTGGAACGCGCCTTCCAGGAGGCGCTGGGGCCCGATGTGGCGGTCTATTCCCAGGCCAACCTGGTGGCGGCGAGCCTCGCCGACTACCTGGAGCGCCATCCTGACATGCTGGGCACCGGGACCGAGTCGATGTTCCTGACCACGGGCGATCCGCGCGCGGTGTCGAACAAGGCCGTCCAGTTCCTGCGACGAAAGATCGAATTCCAGGCCGCGTGATTGCGGGCCGTCCGATCCCTTCCTACATCCCCTGCAAAGACAGGATGCACCCATGACGCATAAAATCGCCATCCTTGGTGCCTCGGGCTACACCGGGGCGGAGCTTGTCCGGCTGATCGCCACCCATCCCACGATCGAGATCGCGGCCCTGTCCGCCGACCGCAAGGCCGGTCTGGAAATGGGCGAGGTGTTCCCGCATCTGCGCCATCTCGACCTGCCGCCGCTGGTCAAGATCGACGAGATCGACTTCGCCGCTGTCGACCTGGTGTTCTGCGCGCTGCCGCACGCCACCAGCCAGGCGGTGATCAAGACCCTGCCCGAGACGGTCAAGGTCGTCGATCTGTCCGCCGATTTCCGGCTGCGCGACCCGGCCGAATACCAGAAATGGTACGGCAAGCCGCATGATGCGGTGGAATTGCAGAAGACCGCCGTCTACGGGCTGACCGAATTCTACCGCGACGAGATCCGCTCGGCGCGGCTGGTCGCGGGGACGGGGTGCAACGCCGCCACCGGCCAATACGCGCTGCGCCCGCTGATCGCGGCCGGGGTCATCGACCTGGACGAGATCATCATCGACCTCAAGGCCGGGGTCTCCGGCGCCGGGCGGTCGCTGAAGGAGAACCTGCTGCACGCCGAGCTGAGCGAGGGCTACCACGCCTATTCGGCGGGCGGCAAACACCGCCACCTGGGCGAGTTCGACCAGGAGTTCTCTGCCATCGCCGGCCGGCCGGTGCGGGTGCAGTTCACGCCCCACCTGATCCCCGCCAACCGCGGCATCCTGGCCACCGTCTATGTGCGTGGCAATGCCGCAGAGGTGCATGAAACGCTGGCCAAGGCCTATGCGGATGAGACATTCATCGTCACGCTGCCCTTCGGCGAGCTGCCCTCGACCAAGCATGTGCGCGGGTCCAACTTCTGCCATATCGGCGTGGTCGCGGACCGGATCGAGGGGCGGGCGATCGTGGTGGCGGCGCTGGACAACCTGACCAAGGGCTCGTCTGGGCAGGCGCTGCAGAACGCCAACCTGATGCTGGAGATCGAGGAGAGCGCGGGGCTGATGCTCGCCCCCGTCTTCCCGTAAGGAGGAACCGAGATGCGCGGACTGAAGAAACAACGGCGGATCCAGATCATCGTCGTCGCCTTCGTGGCGCTGGCGGTGTCCACGGCGCTGATCGGCTACGGTCTGCGCGACGGGATCAACTTCTTCCGCTCACCCAGCGAGGTGGTCGCCGAGCCGCCCGCGGCGAACGAGGAGTTCCGCCTCGGCGGGCTGGTGAAAGAAGGCTCGATGACGCCGGTTCAGGGCGTCCAATTCAGCTTCGTTATCACTGACGGCGGTGCAGACATTCCTGTTGACTACGTTGGCAATGATCCCAAGCCAGATCTGTTCAGTGAAGGGCAAGGGACGATCGCGACAGGTCGTTACGTAGATGGCGTGTTCAAAGCCTCTGTGATCCTGGCCAAGCATGACGAGGAATACATGCCCAAGGAGGTCATCGACGCGCTGAAGGAACAGGGCGTCTACGAGGCCCCCGACAAACCGGCAGCGAACGGTAGCTAAGCCGGTTCTTAACGAAATCGGCGCGAAATCACCCCCGGGATGCCAAGCGGCCTCGGGGGTTTTTCATGCCGTCAGTTCAACAGATCGCCGAAGAGATCGTCGCCCGCGAGGGCGGCTATGCGAACGACCCGGACGACCCGGGCGGGGCCACGAAATACGGCGTCACGCTGGGCACGCTGCGCCGGCTGGGGCTGGACCTGACCGGCGACGGGCAGGTCAGCGCGGCGGATGTGAAGCGGCTGAGCCGCGAAAAGGCGGTGGAGATCTTCGTCGCGCAGTATTACCGCCGCCCGCGGATCGGGGAACTGCCTGAGCTTCTGCAGCCCTCCGTCTTCGACATGTATGTCAATTCCGGGGCCAACGCGGTGCGCATCCTGCAACGGCTGTTGAACGAGATGGGGCAGGCCGTGGCGGTGGACGGGGCGATCGGGCCGCAGACCATCGCGGCGGCCGAGGCGGCGGCGCGGGCCGCGCCGGATCACATCGCCGACGCCTACGGCATCGCGCGGCGCAATTTCTACTTCCGCCTCGCCGATCAGCGCCCGGCCTCGCGCAAATACGCGCGCACGCGGGCGGGCGGCAAGGGCGGCTGGATCAGGCGGGCCGAGGCGTTCATCGCGCCGCGCTTTCACCTCAGCGAGGCGGAGTTCCGGGCCAGGGTGGCGGCATGGGGCTGATCGAGGGGATATTCACGGCCCTTTTCGGCGACGGCCGCAACGTGCTGCGCGAGACCGCCGAGGTGTTCCGCGAGAACGCCGAAGGCGCGGGGGCGCGCGGCGCGGATCTGCACGCGGCGGCGCTGGCGCAGTTCGCGGCGGAATTCGCGGGCCCTGGGCGCGGGGTTTTCGACCGGGTGATCGACGCGCTGAACCGCCTGCCGCGCCCGGCACTGGCGCTGGGGACGGTGGGGCTGTTCGTCGCCGCGATGGCCGACCCGATCTGGTTCGCCGCGCGCATGCAGGGCATCGCGCTGGTGCCCGAACCGCTGTGGTGGCTCCTGGGCGCGATCATCTCGTTCTATTTCGGGGCGCGGCACCAGGCCAAGGGGCAGGAATTCCAGCGCGCGATCGCCGAGACCATGAGCCGCGCCGGCGAGGTGACCGGCAACCTGCACGCCCTGCGGGCGCTGGAGGCCGGGGCCGGGGTGCCGGCCGCGCGGCCCGCCCCGGAGGAGGCCGGGCGCAACGCCGCGCTGGAGGAATGGAGGGCGGGGAGGTGAGTCCCGCGGATTTCGCCCGTCTGGCGGCGCTGATGGCGGGGCTGAGCGCGGTCGGATTCGCCGATATGTGGTGCCGAACGCCGCGCGGGGAGGCGCTGGCGCTGGCGATGCTGGCCGCGGGCGCGATGCTGGCCACGCTGCCCGGCGGCTGAGCCCGCGCGCTCACGAATTCGTCACCGCCTGTGGCGCGGTAACGCAGTGCATTAGCGTTGGCCTTTCCGGCGGGAAATTCTAATATCCGCCGCATGTTTATCGAACTCGGCCACTTCGCCCTCGTCCTCGCCTTCGCCGTCGCCCTCGTGCAGATGGTGGTTCCCCTGATCGGTGCGCACAAGCGCTGGACCGGCTGGATGGCCGTGGCCGAGCCCGCCGCCACCGTGCAGTTCCTGCTGACGGCGTTCAGTTTCGCGGCGCTGACCTATGCTTTCGTGGTGTCCGATTTCTCGCTGCGGGTGGTGGTGCTGAACTCCCACACCGACAAGCCGATGCTCTACAAGGTATCGGGCGTGTGGGGGAATCACGAGGGCTCCATGCTGCTCTGGGTGCTGATCCTGACGCTGTTCGGGGCGATGGCCGCCTGGTTCGGGGGCAACCTGCCGCCGAAGCTGCGCGCGCGCGTGCTGGCGGTGCAGTCCGCGATCGGGGCGGCCTTTTTCGCCTTCATCCTGTTCACCTCCAACCCGTTCCAGCGGCTGGCCGTGCCGCCCTTCAACGGCGAGGACCTGAACCCGCTGTTGCAGGACCCCGGTCTCGCCTTTCACCCGCCGTTCCTCTATCTCGGCTATGTCGGGCTTTCGATCTGCTTCTCCTTCGCGGTGGCGGCGCTGATCGAGGGGCGCGTCGATGCCGCCTGGGCGCGCTGGGTGCGGCCCTGGACGTTGGCCGCCTGGCTGTTCCTGACCGTGGGCATCGGGCTGGGCTCGTGGTGGGCCTATTACGAGCTGGGCTGGGGCGGGTTCTGGTTCTGGGACCCGGTCGAGAACGCCTCTTTCATGCCCTGGCTGATCGGCGCGGCGCTGCTGCATTCGGCGATCGTTGTGGAAAAGCGCGAGGCGCTGAAAAGCTGGACGATCCTGCTGGCGATCATGGCCTTCGGCTTCTCGCTGATCGGCACGTTCATCGTGCGATCGGGCGTGATCACCAGCGTCCACGCCTTCGCCAACGACCCCGAACGGGGGGTGTTCATCCTGATGATCCTGGGCGTCTTCATGGGCGGCGCGCTGATGCTCTATGCCGCGCGCGCCGGGGCGATGGAGGCCAAGGGCGTGTTCGGCGTGGTCAGCCGCGAATCCGCGCTGGTGTTCAACAACGTGCTGCTGGCGGTCGCCGCGCTGGTGGTTTTCATCGGCACGATCTGGCCGCTGGTGGCCGAGATGTTCTTTGACCGCAAGCTGTCGGTCGGTCCGCCGTTCTTCAACATGGCCTTCACCCCCTTCATGGTGGTGCTGGCGCTGATCCTGCCTGTCGGCGCGATCCTGCCGTGGAAACGTGCGCGGCTGGGCCGTGCGCTGTGGCAGCTGCGCGCGGCGCTGGTGCTGTCGCTGGCGGTCGGCGTGCTGGTCTTCGCCCTGCAGACGGGGCGTTCGGCGCTGGGGCCGGTGGGGCTGTTCCTCGGGACCTGGCTGATCAGCGGCGCGGCGGTCGACCTGTGGAGTCGCGCGGGACGCGGCGCGATCGGCGCTAGGCTGGGCCGCGTCCTGCGCCTGCCGCGCGCCGACTGGGGCAAGGCGGTGGCCCATGCCGGGCTCGGCGTCACCATGCTGGGAATCTCGGGCCTGCTGGCCTGGGATGTCGAGGATATCCGCACCGCCCGGATCGGCGAGCGGTTCGAGGTCAGCGGCTATGGCATCGTGCTGGAAAAGGTTGAGCAGGTCCCGGGGCCGAACTATCGCTCGACCATGGCCACGATGAGCGTCTGGCGCGGCGACCGGCAGGTGGCCACGCTGCACCCCGAAAAGCGCGTCTATCCGGTCGCCGCGATGCCCACCACCGAGGCCGGGATCGACAACGGCTTGCTGCGCGACGTCTATCTGGTGATCGGCGATCCGCAGGCGGACGGCGGCTGGGCCGTGCGCACCTACATCAAGCCGCTGGCCAACTGGATCTGGCTCGGCGCGATCATCATGGCCGTCGGCGGGCTGCTGAGCCTCAGCGACCGCCGTTACCGGGTGGCCGCGGGCGCGCGCAAGGCGCAGCCCTCCGGCGCCGTCCCGGCGGAGTGAGCGACATGCTGAAACGTCTGACCCTGGCCCTGGGCCTGATCCTCGCCGTGCCCGCCTTCGCGGTGGAGCCCGACGAGGTGCTGGCCGATCCCGCGCTGGAGACCCGCGCGCGGGAGATCTCCAAGGGGCTGCGCTGCCTGGTGTGCCGCAACGAGAGCATCGACGAATCCAACGCCGAACTGGCCAAGGAGCTGCGCGTGCTGGTGCGCGAGCGGCTGGTCAAGGGCGACAGCGACGAGCAGGTGGTGGCCTATCTGGTCGACCGTTACGGCGAATACGTCCTGCTGAAGCCGACCGCGACCGGGGCGAACCTGTTGCTTTGGGTCGCCGGGCCGGTGCTGCTGATCGTGGCGCTCGGCATCGGGGCGGGCTATGTGCTGACCCGACGCCGCGGCAACGAGGCCGCCCCAGGCGGGCTGAGCGCCGAGGAAGAGGCGCGGCTGAAGGAAATCCTGGGCGAGTGACGGCGCGTCCGCCTTTTCCGCGCCGCCGCCATGCCTATGCTGATGCGCGAAGCGGATCATCGGAGCAGCCCAATGAAGTACCAGACCATCACGCTTGAGATCGCCGACGACCTGGCGGTTCTGACCCTGAACCGCCCGGAGGTGATGAACGCGCTGAATACCCAGATGCGGGCCGAGATCGACCACGCCGTGCGCCGCGCCGAGGCGGAGGCGCGCGCGCTGGTGATCACCGGGGCGGGGCGGGCGTTCTGCTCTGGGCAGGATCTTGGTGACGGGGCCAACCCCGCCGCGATCGACCTGGAGCGCGTGCTGCGCGACGAATACGAACCGATGCTGCGCCGGATCTACGACTGCGCCATTCCCACGGTCGCCGCGGTAAACGGGGCCGCCGCCGGGGCGGGCGCCAACCTGGCGCTGGCCTGCGACGTCGTGATCGCGACGGAGCGCGCGGTGTTCCTGCAGGCCTTCACCCGGATCGGGCTGATCCCCGATGCCGGCGGCACCTACTGGCTGCCGCGCCAGGTGGGATTCGCCCGCGCCATGGGCGCGGCCCTGTTCGCCGAGCCGGTCAGCGCCACCCAGGCCGCCGAGTGGGGCATGATCTGGGAGGCGGTGGCCGACGACGCCTTCGACGCCCATTGGCGCGCCCGCGCGGCGCATCTGGCGCAGGGGCCCTCGGTCGCCTATGGCCTTGTGAAGCAGGCTCTGCGCGCGAGTTTCGACAACAGCCTCGAGGATCAGCTGTCGCTGGAGGCGCGGCTGCAGGGCGCGGCGGGCAATACCCGCGATTTCCAGGAGGGCGTGGTGGCCTTTCTGGACAAGCGCAAGGCGCGTTTCGAGGGGCGCTAACCGGGCGGCCGGCGGCTGACCTTGCCACGGCCCAGCACCACCACGTCCATCGCGATGTCATGCGGCTGCGGAAAGATCGTCGGCATCTGCGCCTCCGGCGCGCCCACCCCGATCGCCAGCGGGCGCGGGGCGAGGGCCGCCAGCGTGCGGTCGTAGAAGCCGCCGCCGTAGCCCAGCCGGTAGCCCTGCGGATCGACGCCCACCAAAGGCGCGATGACCACCCCGGGCCGCAGCGCGCGGCCCTCGGCGGGGATGGGGATGTTCCACACCCCGCGCGCCATCGCGCAGCCCGGCGTCCATTCGCGGAAGACCAGCGGCTGCGCCTTTCCCGCGACCACGGGCAGGGCGACGGGGTGGCCGCGCGCATGGGCGCGCGCCATCCAGCCGCGCAGGTCGAGCTCGCCCCGGAACGGCCAGTAGAGGCCGACCACGGCGCCGGGATACCCCGCCAGCAGGCGGTCCAGTTCCTCCGCCACCTCATCGGCCAGCGCGGCGCGCTCGGCCGCGGGTCGGGCGAGGCGGGCGGCGATCAGCCTTGCCCGCTCGGCCTTGCGGAAACGCGCGACGTCGCGCGCGGTCTGCGGATCGACGGGCTGGCCGCCCGACAGCTCATGCGCGAAACAGGGCGGCGAGGCGGGGATCGGCGGGTCATGGGGCATGGCGGGCTCCTGCGGCTCTGTTCCAGCCTGTCACGCGGCATGCCGGGCGCGCAAGCCGCAGCGCAGGGGGGCGCAAACGCAAACGGCCGCCCGAGGGCGGCCGTCCGTGTCGTTTTCAGGTGGTTCAGCGGTTTTCCACGTCGACATAGTCGCGCTTGGCATGGCCGGTATAGAGCTGACGCGGGCGGCCGATCTTCAGCGCCGGATCCGCGATCATCTCTTTCCACTGGCTGACCCAGCCCACGGTGCGGCTGACCGCGAAGATCGGGGTGAACATCGAGGTCGGGAAGCCCATCGCCTCGAGGATGATGCCCGAGTAGAAATCGACGTTCGGGAACAGCTTCTTCTCGATGAAATAGGGGTCCTCGAGGGCCTGCTTCTCCAGTTCCTTGGCGACCTGGAGGGTGGGGTTGTTCTCGATCCCCAGCAGGTCCAGCACCTCGTCGGCGGACTGTTTCATCACCTTCGCGCGCGGGTCGAAATTCTTGTAGACCCGGTGGCCGAAGCCCATCAGGCGGAACGGATCGTTCTTGTCCTTGGCCCGCGCGATGAATTCGGGGATGCGGTCGACCGAGCCGATCTCGCGCAGCATCTCCAGGCAGGCCTGGTTGGCGCCGCCATGGGCCGGGCCCCAGAGGCAGGCGATGCCGGCGGCGATGCAGGCAAAGGGGTTCGCCCCCGAGGACGAGGCCAGGCGCACCGTCGAGGTGGAGGCGTTCTGCTCGTGATCGGCATGCAGGGTGAAGATCCGGTCCATTGCCCGGCTCAGGATCGGGTCGACCTCGTAATCCTCGGCCGGCACGGCAAAGCACATGCGCAGGAAGTTCGAGGCATAGTCGAGATCGTTGCGCGGGTATTCGAACGGCTGGCCGATCGTGTATTTGTAGGCCATCGCCGCGATGGTCGGCATCTTGGCGAGCAGCCGGATCGAGGCGACCTCGCGCTGCCAGGGATCGGTGATGTCGGTGGAGTCGTGGTAGAAGGCCGACATCGCGCCCACCACGCCGACCATCACCGCCATCGGGTGCGCGTCGCGGCGGAAGCCCCGGAAGAAGTTCATCATCTGCTCGTGCACCATGGTGTGGCGCGTGACGCGGCTCTCGAAATCCTCCAGCTGGGCGGCGGTCGGCAGCTCGCCATAGAGCAGCAGGTAGCAGACTTCGAGGTAATGGGATTTCTCGGCCAGCTGGTCGATCGGGTAGCCGCGGTGCAGCAGCTCGCCCTTGTCACCGTCGATGAAGGTGATGGTGGATTCGCAGGACGAGGTAGAGGTGAAGCCCGGGTCATGCGTGAACACGCCGCCCTTTGCGTAAAGCTTTGAAATGTCGATGACATCGGGGCCCACCGTGGGGCTGAGCATCGGAAGCTCGAGCGTCTTGTCGCCGAAACTCAGGGTCGCGGTCTTGGTGCTGTCAGCCATTTATGTCCCTCTCTTGAGAGACCGGCGCGCGGTCCGCGCCGGTCATTGGCATTGCGCTGTTCGCGGGGCGATGCGCCCCCTCAGGCCGCAATGTCAGCCAGCCGGGCCAACGTCTCCTCCCGGCCGATGACAAGCATCATGTCGAACACGCTGGGCGAAACGGTTCGCCCGGAAAGCGCTGCACGCAAGGGCTGGGCCAACTTGCCGAGCTTCAGTTCGCGGGCCTCGGCAAAGGCGCCGACAGCTGCCTCCAGTGCGTCGCGGGTCCAGCTAGCACTTTGCAGATGCGGCGTCAATTCTCCCAGTATACCACGGGATACTGGGTCAAGGGATTTCGCCGCCGCCTCGTCCGGTTCGAACGGCCGGTCGCCCAGGATAAAATGCGCTTTTTCAAGAAGTTGCGGGAAGGTTCGGGCGCGGTCCTTGAGGCAGTACATCGACCGGCCCATCATTTCTTTTTGTGCGGCGGTCAGGGCCGGCCGGCCGGTGGCCGCCAGGAAGGCCACAAGCTCTTGCAGCAGCGCAGCATCGTCGGTGGCGGCGATATGCTGGCCGCTGAGATTTTCCAGCTTCTTGAAGTCGAAACGGGCCGGAGATTTGCCGATTCCATCGAGGTCGAACCACGCCATCGCCTGTTCGTCGGTGAAGAACTCATCGTCGCCGTGGCTCCAGCCCAGCCGCGCGAGGTAGTTGCGCATGCCGGCCGCCGGGTAGCCCATCTTCTGGTATTCATCGACCCCGAGCGCGCCGTGGCGCTTGCTCAGCTTCTTGCCGTCGGGGCCGTGGATCAGCGGGATATGGGCCCAGACCGGAACCTGCCAGCCCATTGCCTCGTAGATCATCATCTGCCGCGCGGCGTTGTTGAGGTGGTCGTCGCCGCGGATCACATGGGTCACGCCCATGTCGTGGTCGTCGACCACCACCGCCAGCATGTAGACCGGCGTGCCGTCCGAGCGCAGCAGCACCATGTCGTCGAGCTGGTCGTTGCGGATGGTGACGTCGCCCTGCACCTTGTCGCGGATCACCGTGACGCCCTCGCGCGGGGCCTTGATCCGCACCACGCAGGGCGCGTCGGGATGGGTCGCCGGATCGGCGTCGCGCCACGGGCTGCGGAACAGGGTGGAGCGCCCCTCGGCCTTGGCCTGCTCGCGGAAGGCGGCGATTTCCTCCTGCGTGGAGAAGCATTTATACGCCTTGCCCTCGGCCAGCAGTTGCCCGGCCACCTCGGCGTGGCGGGCGGCGCGCGCGAACTGGCTGATCACCTCGCCGTCATGGTCGAGGCCGAGCCATTCCATCCCCTTCAGGATCGCCTCGGTGGCCTCGGGGGTTGAGCGCTCGCGGTCGGTGTCCTCGATGCGGAGCAGGAACTTGCCGCCGCGCCCGCGTGCATAGAGCCAGTTGAACAGCGCCGTGCGGGCGCCGCCGATGTGCAGATAACCGGTGGGCGAGGGGGCGAACCGGGTGACGACCTGTGCCTCTGACATGCGCCTTAACCTTCTCGTAACCATTGGGGAGATAGCTTTGCCGCCTGATTAAGCAATCGCGCGAAGGGTGACAAGCCATGCGGCCCCTGCAAGCTCTCGCGGCGCAGCGCGGCCGGCTGTTCGCCTGGGTCCCGGTGGCGCTGTCGCTGGGGATCGGCGCCTATTTCGCCCTGCCGGTGGAGCCGGACGCGGTGGCGCTGGCGCTCTGCGCGCTGGCGGGCGCGTGCCTCGCGGCGCTCGGCAGCCGGCTGGGCGCGGGGGCGGCGCCGCTGGCGTTGCTGGGCGCGCTGGTGCTGGCGGGGCTGTGCCTGGCGGCGCTGCGGACCCATCTGATGACGGCCCCGGTGCTGGGGCATCGCGTCTACGGCGCGGTGGAAGGCCGGATCGTCGCCATCGACCGCGCGCAATCGGACGTGCCGCGACTGGTGCTGGACCGGGTCTGGCTGGAGGGGGTCGCGCCGGAGGATACGCCTGCGCGGGTGCGCGTCAGCCTGCACGGCGGGCAGGGATTCGCGCGGGCGGAGCCGGGGCTGCGCGTGGCGCTGACCGCCAATCTCTCGCCCCCAGCGGGGCCGGCCGAGCCGGGGGGCTTCGACTTCCGCCGCCGCGCCTGGTTCGATCGCCTGGGTGCGGTCGGCTATGCCCGAAGCCCGGCGGTGGCCACCGCTCCAGCGGCGGAGGGGCGCGCGGGGCTGGTCGTGCACCGCGCGCGCATGGGCCTGTCGTGGGCGCTGCAGGCGCGGGTGCCGGGCGACGCGGGGGCCTTCGCCGCCGCGATCCTGACCGGCGACCGCTCGGCCATGCCGCGCGCGCGCCTGCAGGAGCTGCGCGATTCCAACCTCGCGCATCTGCTGGCGATTTCCGGGCTGCACATGGGATTGCTGACCGGATTCGTCTTTGCCGCGCTGCGCTACGGGCTGGCGTTGATCCCGCCGCTGGCGCTGCGCCTGCCGGTCAAGAAGATCGCAGCGGCGGTCGCGCTGATCGCCGCGGCGGTCTACCTGGGGCTATCGGGCGGCAATGTCGCCACGCGGCGCGCCTTCGTCATGGTCGCGGTGATGCTGGCCGCGGTGCTGGCCGATCGCCGCGCTGTCACCCTGCGCTCCGTGGCGCTGGCCGCGACGATCGTCCTGGCGCTGGAACCCGAAAGCCTGACCGAGCCCGGTTTCCAGATGTCCTTCGCCGCGAGCACCGCGCTCGTGGCGGCGTTCGGCGGGCTGCGTGCACGGCCCGAGGGGCGCCGGCGCGTGCCGCGGACTCTGCGGCCGGTGCTGGCCGTGGTGCTGTCCTCGGCCGTGGCGGGGGCGGCCACGGCGCCGGTGGCCGCGGCCCATTTCAACCAGGTCGCGCAGTTTGGCCTGCTGGCCAATCTGCTGACCGTGCCGCTGATGGGGGCGGTGGTGATCCCGGCGGCGGTGATCGCGGGCGTCCTGGCGCCGTTCGGCCTGGCCTGGATCGGGCTTGCGGCGATGCGGCTGGGGATCCTGTGGATCCTCGGCGTGGCGCATTGGGTGGCGGGGCTTGAGGGCGCGGTCTGGCCGGTGCCGACGCCCGCGCCGGCGGTGCTGCCGCTGCTGGCGCTGGGGATGCTGTGGCTGATCCTGTGGCGGGGCCGCGCCCGCTGGGCGGGGCTGGCGCCGGTGCTGGTGGCGGCGGGGCTGTGGCAGCAAACCGAGCGCCCGGCGCTGCTGATCTCGGCCAGCGGGCGGCTGGCGGGGGTGACGACGCCGCAGGGCCGCGCGCTGAACAAGCCGCGCGGCGAGGGTTTCGTCGCCGAAAGCTGGCTGGAAAATGACGGCGACCGCGCCACGCAGCAGGTCGCTGCCGCGCGCGGCGGGTTTTCCGGCGGCGCGGGCGCGCTGCGCGTCGATCTGGGCGGGGCGGTCTTCGTGTTCCTGTCCGGCCGGGGTTGGGAAGGCGTGCTGGAGGGGGCCTGCGCCCCGCCCGCCTGGCTGGTGGTGCCGCATCGGCTGGACCACCCTCCCGCGGGCGCATGCCGCCTGATCGACGCCGCCTATCTGCGGCAGAGCGGGGCGATCGCCGTCTATCGCGGCGCGGAGGGGCCGCGGCTGGTCACCGCCGCGGCTCGGTCCGGCCGCCGGCCCTGGTCTCAGTAGCTGCGGATCAGCCCCACGAGGCGGCCCTGCACCTGCACCTGATCGGCGCGCAGCAGGCGGGTCTCGTAGGCCGGATTCGCCGCCTCCAGCGCGATCATGGCGCCCTTGCGGCGGAAGCGTTTCAGCGTGGCCTCGTGCCCCTCGACCAGCGCGACGACGATCTCACCGTTGTCGGCGGTGTCCTGTTCGCGGATCACCACCACGTCGCCGTCGTTGATCCCGGCCTCGATCATCGAATCGCCTTTGACCTCAAGCGCATAGTGGTGCCCGCGCCCCGACAGCATGGTGCCCGGAACCGCCACGTTATGCGAGGCGTGGCTGATCGCCTCGATCGGGGTGCCGGCGGCGATGCGGCCCATCACCGGCAATTCCAGCGCATGCACTGCCTCGACCGGCATCGCATTGCCGGCCGGCTGTGCGGCGGGCGCGGCGCCCTCGATCACGCGGGGGGCGAAGCCCTTGCCCTCGAGCGCGTCCGGCAGTTTGACGATCTCGATCGCGCGGGCGCGGTGGGCGAGGCGGCGGATGAAGCCGCGTTCCTCCAATGCCGTGATCAGCCGGTGGATGCCGGACTTGGAGCGCAGGTCCAGCGCGTCCTTCATCTCGTCGAACGAGGGCGGCACGCCGTCCTTCTGCATCCGCTTGTGGATAAACTCCAGCAGTTCCAGCTGTTTGCGTGTCAGCATGCCTGTCACCCTCGCGCAGTTCGCCCTTGTCCGTCAGGGAATTTGTTCCCCCTTGTTCTACGCATGTTCCCGTTTTGTGTCAACTGCCGGTCACAGCGACAGATAGGCGACCCGTTCTCCGGCGGCGCGCGGCCCGTCATGGGGCGGGCGGACGACCAGCGCGTCGGCCTCGGCCAGAACGCTGAGCAACGCGCTGTCCTGCCGGTCGAAGACCGACAGGCCGTCAGGCGTGATCCTGGCCCGCATGTAATGCTCGCGCGGGCCGTTGGCGCCGATGGGCGCCGCGAGAATGCCGCTGTGCCGCGGGGCGGGGGCGGCGCCGAGGCCCAGCATCGCGCGCAGCGCAGGGCGCACGAACACATGGCCGCAAACCAGCGAGGAGACCGGGTTGCCCGGCAGGCCGATCATCGCCGCGGCCCCCATCCGGCCCGCCATCAGAGGTTTGCCGGGGCGCATGGCGACCTTGTAGAAGCTCTGTTCCATCCCCAGGCCGGCGGCGACCGCGCCCACCAGGTCATGATCGCCGACCGAGGCGCCGCCCGAGGTCAGGATCAGGTCGGCCCCTTCGGCCAGCCCGAACACGGTCTCCAGCGAGGCGCGGGTATCGCGTGCGATCGGCAGCAGGCGCGCCTCGGCGCCCTCGGCCTCGACCAGGGCCTTCAGGCCGAAATTGTTTGAGGCGATGATCTGGTCGGGGCCGGGGTTCTCGCCCGGCGTCACCAGTTCGTCGCCGGTGGCGATGATGGCCACCACGGGGCGGCGGCGGACGGGGATCTCGGGCAGGTTCATCGCCGCCAGCAGCGACAGGTCGGCAGGGCTCAGGCGGCGCGGCGCCTCGACGGTGGCACCGCTCGCGAAATCGTTGCCCGCCGGGCGGATATGCGGGCCTGCATCCAGATCGTGGCCCAGGGTGATCATGTCGCCGCGGGCGGTCACATCCTCCTGGATGATCACCCGGTCCGCGCCCTCGGGCACCGGCGCGCCGGTGAAGATGCGGACGGCCTGCCCGGGGCCCACGCGGCCGCCGAATCCGTGGCCGGCGGCGGCGGTGCCGATGACCTTGAACATGGCGTGCGGCTCGGCCTCGGCCCCTTTCAGGGCGTAGCCGTCCATCGCCGAGGCCGCGAAGGGCGGCTGGCTGCGTTTGGCCTGCACCGGCTCGGCCAGCACGCGGCCGGCGGCCTCGGCCAGCGGCACGGTTTCAATGCCGACCGGCGCGACCAGGTCGAAGACATGCGACAGGGCTTCTTCGACCGAAATCATCACATCGCCTCGTAACGGCCTGATTTTCCGCCGTCTTTCAGTTTCAGTCGGATGCCTTCGATGACCATGCTCTTCTCCACGGCCTTGACCATGTCGTAAAGCGTCAGCGCCGCGGTGGAGACCGCGGTCAGCGCCTCCATCTCCACGCCGGTCTGGCCGCCGGTCTTGACCGTGGCCTCGATGCGGACGCCCGGCAGGCTTTCGTCGGGGGTCAGTTCCACCGCGACCTTGGTGATCGGCAGCGGGTGGCACAGCGGGATCAACTCGGCGGTCTTCTTGGCGCCCATGATGCCGGCGAGTCGCGCCACGCCCAGCACGTCGCCCTTTTTCGCGCGGCCCTCGGTGATCATGGCCAGCGTTTCGGGCGTCATCCGCACCGCACCCTCTGCCACCGCGATGCGCGCGGTCGAGGGTTTGTCCGAGACATCGACCATATGGGCGTCGCCCTTGGCGTCGAAATGGGTCAGTTCGGCCATCACGCGTCCTCCGGTGCGACGGCGCCGGCCAGCAGCGCCTTGGTGGCGGCAGTCACGTCGTTCTGCCGCATCAGGCTTTCGCCGATCAGGAAACAGCGCGCGCCGTATTCGGCCATCGCGGCCAGATCCTGCGGCGTGTTCAGCCCGCTTTCCGAAATGATCATCCGGTCCTCGGGCACCCGCGGCGCGAGGGTCCGCGTGGTGTCGAGCGTGGTCTCGAAGGTTTTCAGGTTGCGGTTGTTGATGCCCATCAGCGGCGATTTCAGCGTGCAGGCGCGTTCCAGCTCCTCGGCGTCATGCACCTCCAGCAGCACGTCCATGCCCCAGGCAAGCGCCGCGTCCTCCAGCTCGGCCGCCTGCGCGTCGGAGACGGAGGCGAGGATGATCAGGATGCAGTCCGCGCCCCAGGCACGCGCCTCGGCCACCTGGTAGGTGTCATACATGAAATCCTTGCGCAGGCAGGGCAGGGCGACGGCGTTGCGCGCCGCGGTCAGATACTCCGGCGCGCCCTGGAACGACGGCGTGTCGGTCAGCACGCTGAGGCAGGTTGCGCCGCCCGCCTCATAGGCTTTCGCCAGCGCGGGCGGGTCGAAATCGGGGCGGATGAGGCCCTTGGAGGGGCTGGCCTTCTTGATCTCCGCAATCAGGCCGTAACCTGTGCGGCTGGCCGCGCGCAGCGCCTCGGCAAAGCCGCGGGTGGGGCCGGCCGCGCGCGCCTGGGCCTCGATCTGCGCCAGCGGGCGGGCCGCCTTGGCCGCGGCGACCTCTTCCAGCTTGTAGGCCTTGATCTTGTCGAGGATGGTCTGGCTCATGCCGCCTCCGATGTGATGCGGGCCAGGCCCTCCAGTTTCTTCAGTGCCGCCCCGCTGTCGAGGCTTTCGACCGCCATTTCAACGCCGTCCGGCAGCGTCTCCACCCGGCCCGCGATCAGCAGCGCGGCGGCGGCGTTCAGCAGAACGGCATCGCGGTAGGCGCCCTTGCTGCCCGAAAGGACGGCGCGCAGGGCGCGGCCGTTCGCCTCCGGCGTGCCGCCGGTGATGGCCTCGAACGGGTGCACGGGCAGTCCGGCCTCGTCGGGGTGGACCTCGCGTTCGACCACACGGCCGTCCTCCACCGCCGCGACCCAGCTGACGCCGGTGATGGTCAACTCATCCGTGCCGTCCGAGCCATGCACCAGCCACGCCCTTTCCGAGCCGAGCTGCAGCAGGGTTTCGGCCATCGGGCGGATCATGCTGCGGGCGAAGGTGCCGGTGAGCTGGCGCTTGACGCCAGCGGGGTTGGTCAGCGGCCCGAGGATGTTGAAGATCGTGCGCGTGCCGAGTTCTTGCCGGGCGGGCATGACATGTTTCATCGCCGGGTGGTGCATGGGCGCCATCATGAAGGCGATGCCGACCTCTTTCAGAGCCTTTTCAACAACTTCCGGCCCGACCATCACGTTGATCCCGTTCTGGTCCAGCGCGTCCGCCGCGCCCGAGTTGGACGACAGCTTGCGGTTGCCGTGCTTGGCCACCGGCACGCCCGCGCCCGCCACGGTGAAGGCCGTCGCGGTCGAGATCTGCAGCGTCGGCTTGCCGGTGCCGCCGGTGCCCACGATGTCGATCGCGCCGGCGGGGGCATGGACCCGTCTGCATTTCGCGCGCATCACGGCGGCGGCGGCGGCGTATTCCTCGACCGTTTCGCCACGGGTGCGCAGCGCCATCAGCAGGCCGCCGATCTGCGCCGGCGTCGCCTCGCCTGTGAACAGGATCTCGAAGGCGGCCTCGGCCTCCTCGCGGGTCAGGGCATGGTCGGCGGCGGTTCCGATCAGGGGTTTCAGCTCGTCGCTCATGCCGGCTCCTTCACCATGTCCAGGAAGTTTTTCAACAGCTTGTGCCCATGTTCGGAGGCGATGGATTCGGGGTGGAACTGCACGCCGTGGATCGGAAGATCGCGGTGCCGCAGCCCCATGACCATGCCGCCCTCCAGCCAGGCGTTGACCTCCAGGCAGTCGGGCAGACTGTCGCGATCGACGATCAGCGAATGGTAGCGCGTGGCCTCGAACGGGCTGGGCAGTCCGGCAAAGACGCCGCTGCCGTCGTGATGCACCGCATCGGTCTTGCCATGCACGATCTCGCCGGCGCGCACCACCTTGCCGCCGAAGGCCTCTCCGATGGTCTGGTGACCCAGGCACACGCCCAGCAGAGGCGTGCCGGTCTCGGCCGCGGCGCGGGTCAGCGCCAGGCATATCCCGGCCTGCGCCGGGTCGCAGGGACCGGGGCTGAGAACGATGCCCGAGGGCCGCAGCGCCATTGCCTGCTGCACGTCCAGCGCGTCGTTGCGCTTCACCACCACGTCGGCGCCCAGCTCGCCCAGATAATGGACGAGATTGTAGGTGAAACTGTCGTAGTTATCGATCAAGAGCAGCATGGCGGCGCCTTCGTGGAAAGGGGGGTGAACCCCGCGCGTGGTCGGGCTATACATGTTCAGAGCGCCGCCCCGGGGTCAAGGCCCGCGGGCGGCGAAATGAATCGTCAGCGAAACAGCCGGAAAGGCGGAGGCGGAGCATGGGCAGAGGTGTTGTCAGCGGAATCGTGGCCGGCGCGGTGGTCTCGGCGCTGGGGCTGGGGGCGCTGTCGCTGAAGGCGCCGCTGCCGCAGCGCGAGGCGGCGACGCCCGCGTCCGTTGAGCCGGCCGCCGGGCCGGTTGCCGAGGCGCCGGCGGAGATGCCCGCCGAGGCCCCGGCCGAGACTTCGGCGCAGCCCGCCGCCGAGGCTCCCGCGGCCGCGCCTGCGCTCGAACCTGCGCCGGCGCCCGACGCCGCCCCCGAGGCGCCGCAGGATGTCCCCGCGCCCGAGGCACCGCCCGCCACCGGCGGGGTGGAGCTGCCGCCGGGGACGGAATTCAACCGTCCCAAGCCCGAGGGCGAGGCACGCCTGCCGGGCCCCGACGCCCAGCCTCAGCCCGCTCCCGCGCCCGAGGTCCGCGCCCCCGATGCCGCCGAGATCACCTCGGCGCCGCGGCCCGACACCCGGCCCGCCGCCACGCCGCAGGCCGCGGCGGAGACGCCTGCGCCGATGATGACGCCGCCCAGCCCCGAGGAGGAGGCCGCCGCGCCCGCCCCGGGGCAGGAGCAGCCTGTCCTGCCCAGCCCCGCCGCCGCCGGACCGCAGGCCCCGGAGGCCGAAGCCGCCCCCGAGGCCCCGCCCGCGCCTGAACCGGCAGGGCGGCCCGCCGCCCCCGAAACGCCCGCTGCCGCGCCCGACGATGCCCCCGAGGGAGGGGCCGAAACGCCCGCTGCCGCGCCTGAGCCCGAGGCTGTCCAGCCCGAGGTCTCGGCCTCCGCGCCCGCCGGGATGATCGGCGCGGCGCCCGAGGCGATCCGCGTGCCCGTCCCCGGCGGCGAGATCGCGCGCCCCGAGGTCACCACCGGCCGCCTGCCCAGCATCGGCGCGGCCGGGGACCGGGTGCCCGCCGCGACGGCCGCCGATCTGGGCGCGCTGGCCCGCTATGCCGTGCCTTTCGCGCCGGCGTCTGGCAAGCCGCTGTTCTCGGTGATCCTGATCGACGCCGGCGCGGCGGGGCTGGACCGCGCCGCGCTGACCACCTTCTCCTTCCCGGTGACCTTCGCGATCGACCCGGCCCGCCCCGACGCGGCCGAGGCGATGGCCGCCTACCGCGCCGCGGGCTACGAGGTGGTCCTGCTGGCCGGCGCGCAGCCGGGCGACAGCGACCCGCAGACCCACGCCGAGGCGATCTCGGCCGGGCTGCGGAGCGTGCCCGAAGCCGTGGCCGTGATGGAGGGTGAAAGCGGCGGCTTCCTGACCGACCACGCGGCGCTGCGCGCGCTGACCGACCTGCTGGGCGACAGCGGTCACGGCCTCGTCACCTACGACAAGGCGCTCAACACCGCCGCCCATGTGGCGCTGTCGGACGGCATTCCGGCGGCCACCATCTTCCGCAGGCTGGACGCCGACCGCGAGGCCGCTCCGGTGATCAAGCGCTATCTCGACCGCGCGGCCTTCAAGGCGGCGCAGGACGGCCATGTGGTGATGCTGGGCCACAGCTATGCCGAAACGGTGACGGCGCTGTTTTCCTGGGCGCTGGAAGGCAAGGGGGCAGAGGTGAACCTCGCCCCGATCTCGGCCGTTCTGCGCGCGAACTGAACCGCGCGGCGGGCGATTATTCGCGGAAAGATCGGGGGCCGCCTCAGCCGTTGCCGCGGGCGAAGGCGCCGGCGTCGGCGGCGGCGCGCCGGATCGCCTTGGACTTGTTCACGGTTTCCTGGAACTCGGCCTCGGGGTCGCTGTCATAGACCACCCCGCCGCCGGCCTGGATATAGAGCGTCTCGTCCTTCAGCACCGCGGTGCGCAGCGCGATGCACATGTCCATATCGCCATTCGCGGCGAAATAGCCCACGCCGCCGCCATAGACGCCGCGTTTTTCCGGCTCCAGCTCGTCGATGATCTGCATCGCGCGGACCTTGGGCGCGCCCGACACCGTGCCCGCGGGCAGCCCCGCCAGCAGCGCCGACAGCGCATCCTGCCCCTCGGCGATCTCGCCCACCACGTTGGAGACGATGTGCATGACGTGGGAATAGCGCTCGATCACGAATTTCTCGGTCGGGTGCACGGTGCCGATCTTCGAAACACGGCCCACGTCGTTGCGGCCGAGGTCGAGCAGCATCAGGTGCTCGGCCCGCTCCTTGGGGTCGGCCAGCAGTTCGGCCTCCAGTGCGCGGTCCTCCTCGGGGGTGGCTCCGCGCGGGCGGGTGCCGGCGATGGGGCGGATCGTGACCTCCTCGCCGCGCAGCCGCACCAGGATCTCGGGGCTTGCGCCGATCACCTGGAAGGGGCCGAAATTGAAGAAGAACATGAAGGGCGAGGGGTTGGTGCGCCGCAAGCTGCGGTAAAGCGCGAAGGGCGGCAGCGCGAAGGGCTGGCGCCAGCGCTGCGCCGGCACCACCTGGAAGATGTCGCCGGCCCGGATGTATTCCTTGGCCTTCTCGACGGCCTCGATGTAGCCCGCCTTGGTGAAGTTCGACACCGGCTCGCCGGCGGGCGCGGCCGCGCCCATCTCGCGCGCGGCGTCGGGCACGGCGCGCTCCAGATCGCGCAGCGCGTCCATCACCCGCTCGGCCGCCTGGTTGTAGGCGGCGCGCGCCGACAGGCCCGAGCCCGCCCAGACCGGAGAGACCAGCGTGACCTCGCCCTTCACCCCGTCCAGCACCGCCACCACCGAGGGGCGCATCAGCACCGCATCGGGCAGGCCCAGCGGATCGGGGTTGACGTCGGGCAGGTGCTCCACCAGCCGGATCATGTCATAGCCGAGATAGCCGAACAGGCCCGCGGCCGCCGCCGGCAGGTCGTCGGGCATCTCGTCGATGCGGCATTCGGCCAGCAGCGCGCGCAGCGTGTCCAGCGGATGGCCCGGCAGATCCTCGAAGGCGTCGGGGTCGATGCGGGCCTGGCGGTTGATGCGGCTCTGCGTGCCGCGGCACTCCCAGATCAGGTCGGGCTTCATGCCGACGATCGAATAGCGGCCGCGCACCTCGCCGCCGGTGACGGATTCGAGGATGAAACTGTCCTTACGCGCCTCGGCCAGCTTCAGCATCAGGCTGACGGGCGTGTCCAGATCGGCCGCCAGCCGGACATGGACCAGCTGGGTCTTGCCGGCGTTGTAGCCGGTTTCAAAGGCGTCGAAGGACGGGGTCAGGTTTGCCATCTCAGCCTCGGATCACGGAAACTGCGCGTGCACGGCGTTCATCGCCGTCTGGTCCAGCGTCAGGCCGGCACCCGAGACGAGGCTCTCGGCGAAATAGGCGTAGATGTCCTGCGACAGGCTCTGCGCGGCCTGGCCCTCAAGCGTCTGGCGCAGGAAGGTGGTGGCGGGATCTGCGTCGTCGGGCGGCAGGATCGCGTCCAGCCGCGCGAGATAGACGCCGCTGGCATCCTCGACCACGGCCGTCTGGCCGACCTCTTCCAGCGCGAACAGGCGCTTGGCCAGCGCGACGGGGGTGACGGCGCCGCGGGTCAGGCCCTCGGCGGTCTCGACGGTCAGGCCGAGGGTTTCGAAGGCGTCGCCGGCATCGAGCAGCGCCTTCAGCGCGGTCGCCTTCTCGGCCAGCAGGCGGCGGGTCTCCTCGGCCTGCCAGCCGGCGGTTACAGCGTCCGAGACCTCTTCGAAGGGGCGCAGGCGGGGCGCGGTGACCTCGTCGAGCCGCATCGCGAAGATGCCGCCATCCTCCAGCTCGATCACCTCGGGGAAGTCGCCCTCCTGCAGCGCGGCGGCGGCCTCGCGGAAGGCGTCATAGGCGGCGATTCCGTCCTGCAGGCCCGGGTAATAGGTGATCTCGCCCAGTTCCATGCCGGTTTCCTTGGCCAGATCCTCGACCGTGGCGCCGGCGGCGAGGCGGTCGTCGATATCGGTCACGTCGTCGGCGATGATGCGGCGGGCGCGGTCCTGCGCCAGTTCGGCGCGCAATTCATCGCGGGCGGCCTCGAACGGGGTCTCCTGCGCGGCCAGGACCGCGTTCATGCGGAACAGCGCCGGGCCGAGGTCGGACATGTGCGGGCCGGTGACGCCGGGCTCTTGCAGCGCGAAGACCGGGGCGCCGGCCGCGCCCAGATCGGCGGCGCTGACATCGCCCATGTCGATATCGTCGAGGCTGAGCCCGCGTTCCTCCACCAGCGCGTCGAAAGTGACCTCGCCGGCCTCGAGGCGCGCCGCGGCGGCCTCGGCCTCCTCCATCGTGCCGAAGACCAGGCGCTCGACCAGCCGGCGCTCGGGGATCACATAGTCCGAGAGGCGCTCCTCGTAGAGGTCGCGCAGCATCTGCTCGTTCACCTCGACCGTGTCGATCAGCATGTCGGGCGTCAGCCAGGCATAGGTGATGCGCTTGGACTCGGGCGCGGTGAAGGCGGGTTCGTTGGCCTCGTAATAGGCGCGCGCCTGCTCGGTGCTGGGGGCGGGAACGGGGGCGTCCAGCGCCGCCGCGTCGAGCCGGGCGAAGGTGAAGCTGCGCCGCGCGGCGATGAAATCGTAGAGCGTGTCGGCATAGGCCTGCGGCGCGCGCAGCCCCGCCACGACCGAGCCCTGCAGCAGCGAACGCGCGGTCTCCTCGCGGATCTGGGCCTCGAACTCGGCCTCGGTCAGGCGGTTCTGCTCCAGCGCGAAGCGGTAGGCCTCGCGGTCGAACTTGCCATCGACGCCCTGGAAGGCGGGAATGGCGAGCAGCTGGTCGCGCACCGCCGCGTCGCCGACCGACAGGCCCATGCGGCCGGCCTCGTTGTCCATCGCGGCGGCGGCGACGACGCTGGCGCGGACCTGGGCGACAACGCCGGTCGCCTGCGCCTCGGCCAGGGTGATGGAGCGGCCCTGCGCGGCGGACTGCTCGCGCAGCGCGCGCTGCAACTCGCGGGCATAGTCATCGACGGTGATCTCCTCGTCGCCGACCTTGCCGACCGCATTGACCGAGCCGCCGAAATTGCCCACGCCGAAGCCGGCAAGTCCCACGATCAGCAGCAAAAGCAGGATCCAGACCACGATGTTGCCGGTTTTCTTGACAGTGCTCGTCATGGCCTCGTCCTTTTGCCGCAAATTCCGCCGGTGATGTGTAGAAGGTTGCGCGCAAGGCCGCAAGCGTCATGCGGCAAACCCGGCCAGCCGGTCGAAGAGCCGCGAAATTCCGGCCCGGTCGATATTGGCGAAGGCCACGCGCAGGGCGGCCGCCCCGCCGCCTTCGGGCATGAACATGGTGCCGGGCAGGGCGAGCACCGCGCGCTCCGCCAGCAGCCGCTGCGCGAGCCGGTCCGAGGGGATGTCGAACGGGTGCTCGAGCCAGGCGAAATAGGCCCCCACGCCGCGCAGGCGCCAGCCGTCGAGGTGCTGCGCGCCCTGCGTGATCGCGGCGCGGCGATCGAGGATCTCGGCGCGCTCGCCGGCCAGCCACTGACCGAGGTTCTCCATTCCCCACAGGGCGGCGCGCTGCCCGATCTGGTTGGGGCAGATGGTGGTGCTGTCGATGAACTTCTCGACCTCCGCCAGCCGCCCCGCCGAGGTCACCAGCGCGCCCACCCGGTGTCCGGTCAGCCGGTAGGACTTGGAAAAGGAATAAAGGTGGATCAGCGTCTCGGCCCAGTCGGGATCGCCGAACAGGTCATGCGGCGCGCCGGTTTGCGCGTGGAAGTCGCGGTAGGTCTCGTCCACGATCAGGGCGATGCCACGGGCCTGCGCCAGGTCGTGGAAGGCGCGGATCACCGGCGCGGGATATTCCACCCCGCCGGGGTTGTTGGGCGTGACCAGCACCAGCGCGCGGGTGCGGTCGGTGATCAGGGCAGCGGCGCGGTCGGGATCGGGGATCAGATCCTCGCCCGTGGACAGCGGCACGGCCCGCACGCCCATCATGTCGCACCACATCTTGTGGTTGAAATACCAGGGCGTCGGCAGGATGACCTCGTCCCCCGGGCCGGCGAGCGTGATCATCGCCGCGCAGAACGCCTGGTTGCAGCCTGCGGTGATCGCCACCTGATCCGCGCCGATCGCGCCGCCATAGGCGGCCGACCAGTCTGCGGCCAGCCGCGCGCGCAGCGCCGGCAGGCCGAGGTCGGGGCCGTAGAGATGCGCCGCGGGCTCGTTCACCACGATCTCGGCCAGCGCCTCGCGCAGGGAACGCGGCGGCGGCACCGCCGGGGCGGCCTGGCTGACATTGATCAGCGGCATCCCCTCGGGCAGGGGCGTCTCGCGCAGCCAGCGCGCCGCCTCCATTACCGGCGGGCGGGCAGTGGCGGCGATCAGCGGGTTGAGGGGAAGGGGATGGCTCATGGCGGTTGCCTTTGCGAAGGACGGCAGCAGACCGGGGCAGTTAGCCGTGGTTTTTCGCGCGCAGCAACCGATACTCTCGCAGGGTCAACCAGATGATCACGAGATCGAGCACCGTCAGCACGATCATCATCGGCGCATGGGTGAGCGCGTAGCGGTGCATCTGATAGGCGATGAAGCCGATGAACACGGCCACGGAGGCGGGGTAGGCCCACCGCACCCGCCGCCATAGCAGCGCCACCAGCGCCAGCTTGAGCACCCCGTGGCTGGCCATGTACGCGGCATAGAAATGCGTGGTTTCGACGGAGAGCCCCTGCGCCAGCGAGAGCAAGGTGTTGGCCAGCCAGTCCTTCGGATCCTCGGCCAGTTCGGCCCGCGTAAGCCACCCCGCGAAATGCCCGATCGCGCCGCCCGGCACAAGGTAGAGACCGAAACCGGCCAGCAGTTCCGCGGCCGCCTCCAGCGCTTTCAGAACGAGCGTGGCTTCGAACGCTGCGTGCAGCAGGTGGCCTGCGCGGGAGGGCGGGCGCGCCATCGGGGCGGCTCAGTCGGTGCCGCGGTAGGGCTCGACATATTGCAGCGCCATGTCCCAGGGGAAGAAGATCCAGGTGTCCTGGCTGACCTCGGTGATGAAGGTGTCCACCGTGGGCCGGCCCTTGGGTTTGGCGTAGACGGTGGCGAAATGCGCCTTGGGATACATCTTGCGCACCAGCTCCAGCGTCTTGCCGCTGTCCACCAGGTCGTCGATCACCAGGATGCCCGCGCCATCGCCGACCAGCGCGGCGTCGGGCGCCTTCAGCACCTTGGCCTCCGTCTGCTCCTGATGGTTGTAGGACTTGACCGAGATCGTGTCGATCACCCGGATGTCGAGCTCGCGCGCGACGATCATCGCCGGCGCCATGCCGCCCCGGGTGATCGCCACGATGGCGCGCCAGTTGCCGTCGTCGGGGCCCTGTCCGTCCAGCCGCCAGGCCAGCGCCCGGCTGTCGCGGTGGATCTGGTCCCAGCTGATGTGGAAGCCCTTTTCATGCGGCAAACGGTCGGCCATTTCGGCGGCTCCCTACTTGCGGCCGGTGACGGCGTCGATGTCGGGCGCGTCCACGGCCTTCATGCCCACGACGTGATAGCCCGCATCCACATGCAGATTCTCGCCCGTGGTGCCCGAGCCGAGATCGGACAGCAGATAGACCGCCGATTTGCCCACGTCCTCGATCGTCACGTTGCGCCGCAGCGGCGAATTCAGCTCGTTCCATTTCAGGATATAGCGGAAATCGCCGATGCCGCTGGCCGCCAGCGTCTTGATCGGGCCGGCCGAGATCGCGTTGACGCGGATGTTCTGCTTGCCCAGATCCTCGGCCAGGTATTTGACCGACGCCTCCAGCGCGGCCTTGGCCACGCCCATGACGTTGTAATGCGGCATCACCTGTTCGGCGCCGTAATAGGTCAGCGTCAGGCAGGAGCCGCCGTCGGTCATCAGCTTCTCGGCGCGGCGCACCACGGCGGTGAAGGAATAGACCGAGACATCCATGGTCAGGCGGAAATTCTCGGGGCTGGTGTCGACGTAGCGGCCGCGCAGCTCGTTCTTGTCGGAGAATCCGATGGCATGGACGATGAAGTCCAGCCTGCCCCAGCGCTTGTCCAGTTCCGCAAAGAGCGCGTCCACCGAGGCCTCGTCGGTGACATCGCAGGGCAACACGAAATCCGAGCCCAGCTGTTCGGCCAGGGGCGCCACGCGCTTGAGCAGCGCCTCGCCCTGATAGGAAAACGCGAGTTCCGCGCCGTGTTCGGCGCAGGCCCTGGCGATTCCCCATGCAATGGATTTGTCATTCGCCAGGCCCATGATCAGGCCGCGTTTCCCGTCCATCAGTTTTGTTGACATTCGGCGCCCCTCGACCACCATTCGTTGAATTGAAAGACCTTTAGGCCAATTGGGTAACGTCATCAAGACCGCCGCTTGGCGCCTTGCTTGACCCCGTGGGGCGGAACGCCTAGGCGCGCCTGGTCAGACCGGAGGTGACAAGATGAGCGACCGTGGTGGAATTTTTGCAGGCGACGATCCCTTCGCGATCGCGCAGCGCTGGCTGGACGAGGCCGAAAAGACCGAGATCAACGACCCCAACGCGATCGCGCTGTCCACGGTCGACCCCACGGGGCTGCCCAACGTGCGGATGGTCCTGCTGAAGGAGATCGAGCCGGCCGCCTTCGTCTTCTACACCAATTACCAAAGCGCGAAGGGGGGCGAGCTGGAGGCCAGCGGCAAGGCCGCCTTCGTGCTGCACTGGAAGTCGCTGCGCCGCCAGATCCGGGTGCGCGGTCTGGTCGCGCGCGAGGAGGGGCCGCAGGCCGATGCCTATTTCGCCTCGCGCTCGCTGCAAAGCCGCCTCGGCGCCTGGGCCTCGCAGCAGAGCCGGCCGTTGGGATCGCGCGCGGCGCTGATGGCCAAGGTCGCGAAAATCACCGCCGAGCACGGCGTCGCCCCCAGGCGCCCGCCGTTCTGGGGCGGTTACCGGATCACGCCGTTGGAAATCGAATTCTGGGCGGATGGGGCGTTCCGGTTGCATGACCGCTTTCGCTGGCGCCGCGCAAGCCCCGAAGAAAGCTGGGAAATTTCGCGGCTGAACCCCTGATGTTCACGCATCGTGAATTGCAAATATTTGTATTCACAAATGAAATTCCCTTGAAACCTACGCCGTCTGTGTAAAAAAGGGGAGCGGGCTGGGGGACAACTTTAAGGCGTGCACGCAGGTAAATGAACTACGAGAACAGCAACAAAACGCGCACCGTCAACGGCCGCGTCAAATGGTTCGACCCAGCCAAGGGATTCGGATTCGTCGTCGCTGAGGACGGCGGCGCAGATATTCTGCTCCATGCCAATGTGCTGCGGAATTTCGGCCAGAGCTCGGTTGCCGATGCGGCGGGGATCCAGGTCGTTATCCAGGAGACCGAGCGCGGCTTCCAGGCCACCCAGGTCCTCCATATCGCGCCGCCCGAGCCCGGCGCCGGCCCGGTGCTGGACGATCTGGACGCGGAGGACGGCGAACAGCTGGCCGCGGTGCCGCTGGAGCCGGCGCGGGTGAAATGGTTCGACAAGGCCAAGGGCTTCGGATTCGCCAACGTCTTCGGCAAGGACGAGGACGTCTTCGTGCATGTCGAGGTGCTGCGCCGCTCGGGCCTGGCCGATCTGCAGCCGGGCGAGGCGGTGTGCCTGCAGGTGGTTGACGGCAAGCGCGGGCGCATGGCCGCCGCGGTCAGTTCGTGGGAAAGCGCGATGAGATGCGACGAGGAGTGATCCTGCTGGCCGCGCTGTGTCTCGGCGCGGCCCCGGCGCTGGCCTGCGACCCGGAGGTGGCGCTGCTGCGCGGCCCCTGGGGGCAGGCGCGATTCAGGGTCGAGGTCGCCGACGACGCGGCAGAGCGCGCGCAGGGGTTGATGCACCGCGACAGCCTCGGCGCGAGCCGCGGCATGCTGTTCCTCTACGAGCGGCCGCAACGCGCGACCTTCTGGATGCGCAACACGCTGATTCCCCTCGACATGATCTTTCTCGACGCGCAGGGCCGCGTCACCCGCATCCACGAGAACGCCCGGCCGCTGGACGAGACGGTGATCGACGGCGGCTCCGGTGTGGTGGCGGTGCTGGAAATCAACGGCGGCATGGCGCGCCGCATCGGGGTCAGCGTGGGCAGCGAGATGCGCCACCCGTTCTTCGGGGCGCAGGCGGCCTGGCCCTGCGCCGCGCCTTAGCCCTTTTCTTTGCCCGCGGGCGCCGCTATGAGGGCCGCAGGTCCGGGGCGTAGCGCAGTCTGGTAGCGCACCTGTTTTGGGTACAGGGGGTCGCAAGTTCGAATCTTGCCGTCCCGACCATTCCTCTCAAGGTTGTGTGCAGCCCAGCGGCCCGAGACGGCCGCGGCGCGACGCGTTGCGTGCCGCCGCGATCGCTGTCCGAACTCCGTCTGAAATCCGTCCGGAGGCCGTCTGAACTGCGGCGGTTAAGCCTATATATGGTGGTTACAAATCGGGTGTATCCCCAGATTTGTCCCCAACGCCCCGGGCAGGGTTGAATCGACCTCGCCCGGCCGGGGGCCCGAATCGGAGGCGCCCGTCAACGGAAAAAACCCCTCCCGGATGCAAATTTATCCGTTGACCGGGGGGCGAAAAATACGTCACCTTGTGTTGGCCGGCGGGTGCAGCACTAGATTTAGTGTCCGCCCGGCAAGGAACAGAATTCCTCACCTCAAGCTTCGGCCTCCATCCGAAGAGCGGCGCAACCCTGCCGGGCTGCGAACGGGTTTCTGTCGCTTGCGACCGGCGCGAAGAGGGGACAGGGCGCGCGTTTCGTCCATGTCCGGGGTTGCGAAAAAGAACGTCACAGGACGGGGCAGAACATGAAGATCGAACGCAAATTCACCAAAGCCGACACCGGGGCCTACGGAGAGCTGGACTTCACCGTCACCTCTTCGGAAATCCGCAACCCCGACGGGACCATCGTGTTCGGCCTCGACAATGTCGAGGTGCCGGCGAGCTGGAGCCAGGTCGCCTCGGACGTGATCGCCCAGAAATACTTCCGCAAGGCGGGGGTGCCGGCGCGGGTCAAGAAGCTGCGCGAAAAGGACGTGCCCGAGTTCCTGTGGCGCTCGGTCCCGGACGAGGCGGCGCTGGCCGCGCTGCCGGAGGCCGAACGCTTCACCGGCGAGACCTCGGCCAAGCAGGTCTTCGACCGGCTGGCCGGCGCCTGGGCCTACTGGGGCTGGAAGGGCGGCTATTTCACCACCGAGCAGGACGCCCGGGCCTATTACGACGAGATGCGCTACATGCTGGCCACCCAGCGCGCCGCGCCCAACTCGCCGCAATGGTTCAACACCGGTCTGCACTGGGCCTACGGCATCGACGGTCCGGGGCAGGGGCATTTCTATGTCGACTACAAGACCGGCAAGCTGACCAAATCGAAATCGGCCTACGAGCATCCGCAGCCGCATGCCTGCTTCATCCAGTCGGTCAGCGACGACCTGGTGCAGGAGGGCGGCATCATGGACCTGTGGGTGCGCGAGGCGCGGCTGTTCAAATACGGCTCGGGCACCGGCACCAACTTCTCCAGCCTGCGCGCGGAGGGCGAGAGACTGTCGGGCGGCGGCAAGTCGTCGGGCCTGATGGGCTTCCTCAAGATCGGCGACCGCGCGGCTGGCGCGATCAAGTCGGGCGGCACCACCCGCCGCGCGGCCAAGATGGTGATCTGCGATGCCGACCACCCGGACATCGAGGAATTCATCAACTGGAAGGTCAAGGAAGAGCAGAAGGTGGCCTCGCTGGTCGCCGGCTCCAAGATGCACGAAGAGCGCCTGAACGCGATCTTCGCGGCGATCGGCGCCTGGGACGGCAAGGTCGAGGACGCCTATGACCCGAAGGTCAACGAGGGCCTGAAGGTGGCGATCCGCGCCGCGAAAAAGCTTTCGATCCCCGAAGCTTACGTCAAGCGTGTGCTGGACTACGCGCGCCAGGGCTATGACAGCATCGAATTCCCGACCTACGACACCGACTGGGATTCCGAGGCCTACAGCTCGGTCTCGGGGCAGAATTCCAACAACTCGGTGCGCGTCACCGACGCCTTCCTCAAGGCGGTCGAGAACGACGCCGACTGGGAGCTGATCCGCCGCACCGACGGCTCGGTCGCCAAGACCGTCAAGGCCCGCGACCTGTGGGAACAGATCGGCCACGCCGCCTGGTCCTGCGCCGATCCGGGCATCCAGTATCACGACACCATCAACGCCTGGCACACCTGCCCGGAGGACGGCCCGATCCGCGGCTCGAACCCGTGCTCGGAATACATGTTCCTCGACGACACCGCCTGCAACCTGGCCTCGATGAACCTGCTGACCTTCCACAAGGACGGCGTGTTCCAGGCCGAGGATTACATGCACGCCACCCGGCTGTGGACTCTGACGCTGGAAATCTCGGTGATGATGGCGCAGTTCCCGTCGAAAGAGATCGCACAGCTTTCCTACGATTTCCGCACCCTGGGCCTGGGCTACGCCAATATCGGCGGGCTGCTGATGAACATGGGGCTGGGTTACGACAGCGATGAGGGCCGGGCGATGGCCGGGGCGCTGACCGCGATCCTGACCGGCGTCTCCTACGCCACCTCGGCCGAGATCGCCGGCGAGCTGGGCGCCTTCCCGGGCTATGCCCGAAACGCCCGGCACATGCTGCGCGTCATCCGCAATCACCGCAACGCGGCGCAAGGCAACGGCCAGGGCTACGAGGGGCTTGAGGTGAAGCCGGTGCCGCTCGACCACGCCAACTGCCCCGACGCGCGGCTGGTGGAACTGGCGATGAGCGCCTGGGACGAGGCGCTGGAGCTGGGCGAGAAGCACGGCTACCGCAACGCCCAGGTCTCGGTGATCGCGCCCACCGGAACGATCGGCCTGGTGATGGATTGCGACACCACCGGCATCGAGCCCGACTTCGCGCTGGTGAAGTTCAAGAAGCTCGCCGGCGGCGGCTACTTCAAGATCATCAACCGCTCGGTCCCCGCGGCGCTGGAGAAGCTCGGCTACAACTCGGCCGAGATCGAGGAGATCATCGCCTACGCGGTCGGCCACGGCACTCTGGGCAACTGCCCGGGCATCAACCACACCTCGCTGATCGGCCACGGCTTCGGCCAGAACGAGCTGGACAAGATCGAGGCGGCGCTGCCCTCGGCCTTCGACATCCGCTTCGTGTTCAACCAGTGGACCCTGGGCGAGGAGTTCTGCACCCGGACGCTGGGCATCCCGGCGGCGAAGCTGGCCGATCCGACCTTCGACATGCTGCGCCACCTTGGCTTCACCCGTGCCGATATCGAGGCCGCGAACGACCATGTCTGCGGGACGATGACGCTGGAGGGCGCACCGCATCTGAAGGACGAGCATCTGTCGATCTTCGACTGCGCCAACGCCTGCGGCAAGAAGGGCAAGCGTTTCCTGTCGGTGGACAGCCACATCCACATGATGGCGGCGGCGCAGAGCTTCATCTCGGGGGCGATCTCGAAAACGATCAACATGCCCAACGATGCCACCATCGAGGACTGCCAGAAGGCCTATGAGCTGTCCTGGTCGCTGGGGGTGAAGGCCAACGCGCTCTACCGCGACGGCTCCAAGCTCAGCCAGCCGCTGGCGGCAAGCCTGGTCGAGGACGACGAGGAGGCCGAGGAGATCCTCGCCACCGGATCTGCCCAGGAAAAGGCGGCGACGCTGGCCGAGAAGATCGTCGAGAAGATCGTGGTCAAGGAGGTCGCCCGCGGCCGCCAAAAGATGCCCGAGCGGCGCAAGGGCTACACCCAGAAGGCGATCGTCGGCGGCCACAAGGTCTACCTGCGGACCGGCGAATATGCCGACGGCGCCCTGGGCGAGATCTTCATCGACATGCACAAGGAAGGCGCCGGCTTCCGCGCGATGATGAACAACTTCGCCATCGCGGTGTCGGTCGGCCTGCAATACGGCGTGCCGCTGGAGGAGTTCGTCGATGCCTTCACCTTCACCAAGTTCGAGCCGGCGGGCATGGTGCAGGGCAACGACAGCATCAAGAACGCGACCTCGATCCTCGACTACATCTTCCGCGAACTGGCGGTCTCCTATCTCGACCGCACGGACCTGGCCCATGTGAAACCGCAGGGCGCGAGCTTCGACGATCTCGGCGGCGGCCTGGAGGAGGGCGTCTCGAACCTCAAGGAGATGTCGGAAAGCGCCGCATCGAAATCGCTGGAGGTGCTGAAGCAGATCAGCTCGACCGGATATCTGCGTAAGCGGGTCCCGCAGGAGCTGGTGGTGCTGCAGGGCGGCATGGGCGCGACCGCCTTCGGCCGCGCGGCCGACGCCGAGGCGGCGCTGCAGACCCTGGTGCCGGAGGCCAAGGTGGCCTCGGCCGGAACGGCCAGCGCCAGCACCAGCGCGATCGCCATGGACGCGGTGACGCGCGCCAAGATGCAGGGTTACGAGGGCGACCCCTGCGGCGAATGCGGCAACTACACGCTGGTGCGCAACGGCACCTGCATGAAGTGCAACACCTGCGGTTCGACGAGCGGCTGCAGTTGAGGGAACAAGTCACCGGGGCGGGTGCGCTCGCCCCTGACGCGGATCGGGCCGCAGGCAAAAAACGGGCGGTAGCAACGATGAGCCTGATCCAGCGAAACTGGGGCGCCCCTCGGGCGCCCCTCTTTCTGTCCGGCGATCGGCTAGCTGTGGGTCTGCACCACCGACAGCGCGTGCAGCGCGGCGCGCTCGGCCTCGGGCAGGGCGCCGGGATCTGCGGTCATCTCCGCCAGCCGTGCCAGCAGGCGCGTGAGCTCGGCGATTTCGGCGTCCCTGTGGGGCCGGTCGGGGCGGGTGAAGCCGCCCAGGCTGCGCGAGCCGTCCAGCACATGCGATATCACGATCGCGTGGGCGAAGCCGAAGCGGCGGGCGGCGGCGATAACGCCCATGCTGTCCTCGTGCTCCAGATCCTCCCAGCGCCGCGCGCCCTCATGGGTCAGCGCCCAGCGCACCAGCGGGTCGTGCAGCACCAGCGCGTTCTGGGAATAATACTCCACCCAGGCGCTGTCATAGGCCTGGAACAGGTAGCGCGGCGTGGTGAATCGGATATGCAGCGCGATGGCATAGCCCGAGGGACATAATTCTCCGATCCGGCCCAAGGTGCCGTCCAGGCTCAGGCTGCTGAACATGTGACCTCCGGTCACGCGTATTGTTTTTGCTGTCAGGGCGGGATAAGCCCGGTATCCAACGCATTACACGAAAGGTGTGCGATTGAAAATGGCCATGATGCGCCGCGACAGACAGCGCATGGAGTTCCCGGTGCGATGGGGAACCTGATCGCGCACCGGCAATTCGCCAGCTTGGCACCCGCGGGCTACTACGTGGCGCTGCGGGTCGGCTTCGCCTTTCCGGTCGCCGAGGAGAACCGTTTTCCCGCGCCCTGGATCGCGGCCTACACCGCGCAGGGGCTGATGCCGCATGATCCGGTGATGCACTGGGTGCACGGCCATTCCGGCGCGATCCGCTGGAGCGAGATCGACCTTCCCGACCCGATGAACGTGCTGTGCCAGGCGGCCGATGCCGGGCTGCGCTACGGCGTGGCGGCCAGCTGCCCGGACGCGGCGGCGGGGCAGCGCAGCTTCGGCCTGTTCGCCCGCTCCGACCGCGAGTTCACCGCGACCGAGATGCGCGTGCTGGAGGCCCGGCTGCGGTGCCTGCACCAGCAATCCCTGCCGCCGCGCAACCTGACCCGCGCCGAGATCGAGGCGCTGCGCCATGTCAAGTCGGGCAAGCCCCTGCGCGCCATCGCCGAGGAGCTGGGCGTCACCGAGGGCGCCATCAAGCAGCGCCTGAAGAACGGCAAGGAAAAGCTGGAGGCCCGAAACTCGACCCAGGCGGTGGTCCGGGCGACGCAGTTCGGGCTGATCTGAGCCGGGACTGGCGCGGTTTTCCGCCGGCGCGCAGGGCGCGCGGGCAGGGCGCCAAGATAGGAACTTTTTCCCTCTTCCAACGGCGCTTGCCGCACCCAGATATCGTCAGCGGCGGCATCGGGCCGCCGCTGAATCTGAATGCAGGAGTTTTCAGATATGAAACTGAAAGGTTTCACCCTGGTCGCCGGTCTGCTGATGGCAGGCGCGACCTTCGCGGCCGAAATGAGCGACATCGACACCGATGGCGACGGCGTGGCGAGCTATGACGAGATGATCGTGGTCTATACCGATCTCACCGCCGAGGCTTTCGCCGAGATGGACGCAAGCGGCGACGCGATGCTCGATGCGGACGAAATGGCCGCGGCCATCGAGGCCGGCCTGCTGGTCGAAGCCGCCGACTGAGGGCGGCGCGCAGGATCGAGACGGGGCGCCCCGGCCGGCAACGGCCGGGGCTTTTTGCATCAGCGGGCGCCGCGGGCCAGCGCCGCGACGCCGGTGCGCGCGACCTCGACCAACCCCAGCGGGCGCATCAGATCGGCGAAGGCGTCGATCTTGGACGGCGTGCCGGTCAGCTCGAAGACGAAGCTCTCCAGCGTGCTGTCCACCGCGTTGGCGCGGAAGATATCGGCCAGCCGCAGCGCCTCGACCCGCTTGTCGCCGGTGCCGGCCACCTTGAACAGTGCCAGCTCGCGCTCGACCGCGTCGCCCTCGGCGGTCAGGTCGTGCACCTCGTGCACCGGCACGATGCGCCCCAGCTGCGCCTTGATCTGTTCGATCACCGCCGGCGTGCCGGTGGTGACGATGGTGATGCGGCTGGTGTGGCCGGTGTGGTCCACCTCGGCCACGGTGAGGCTGTCGATGTTGTAGCCGCGGCCCGAGAACAGGCCGATCACGCGTGCCAGGACGCCGGGCTCGTTGTCCACGATCGCGGCGATCGTGTGGGTCTCGATCACCTCGACATTGGGATCGCGCAGATCGTAGGCCGAATGTTTCGAGGTGCCTTTTTCGATTTTCAGAGCAGACATTTGTCGACCTTTCTTAAACCAGAACCGCGCCCGAGGAGCCGATCGCGTCCTGCGTGCTGGCCTCGCCCATCAGCATCTTGTTGTGCGGCTCGCCCGAGGGGATCATGGGGAAGCAGTTCTCGTGCTTCTCGACCAGGCAGTCGAAGATCACCGGCCCGTCATAGTCCAGCATCTCCATGATCGCGTCGTCGAGATCCGCCGGATCCTTGCAGATGATGCCCTTGGCGCCGAAGGCCTCGGCCAGCTTGACGAAATCGGGCAGCGATTCCGACCAGGAATGCGAATAGCGCTCACCATGCAGCAGTTGCTGCCACTGGCGCACCATGCCCAGGCGTTCGTTGTTCAGGATGAACTGCTTGACCGGCAGGCAATACTGCACCGCGGTGCCCATCTCCTGCATGTTCATCAGCCACGACGCCTCGCCCGCGACGTTGATGACCAGCGCGTCGGGGTGCGCGATCTGCACCCCGATCGAGGCCGGGAAGCCGTAGCCCATGGTGCCCAGGCCCCCCGAAGTCATCCAGCGGTTGGGGTTATCGAAGCCCAGGAACTGCGCCGCCCACATCTGGTGCTGGCCGACCTCGGTGGTGATGTAGCGGTCGCGGCCCTTGGTCAGCGCCTCCAGGCGTTGCAGCGCGTATTGCGGCTTGATGGTCTTTTCCGAGTTGGTGTAGCGCAGGCAGTCCTTGGCGCGCCATTTCTCGATCTGGGACCACCACTTGGCCAGCCCCTCCTTGTTGACTTTGCGTCCGCGCGCCTTCCAGACGCGCAGCACGTCCTCCAGCACATGCGCCACGTCGCCGAGGATCGGCATCTCGACGCGGATCACCTTGTTGATCGAGCTGGGGTCGATGTCGATATGCGCCTTGCGCGAGTTCGGGCTGAAATCGGCGATGCGCCCGGTGATGCGGTCGTCGAAACGGGCGCCGACGTTGATCATCAGGTCGCAGCCATGCATCGCCAGGTTGGCCTCGTAGAGGCCATGCATGCCCAGCATGCCCAGCCACTTGTCGCCCGAGGCCGGGTAGGCGCCAAGCCCCATCAGGGTCGATGTGATCGGGAATCCGGTGGCCTCGACCAGTTCGCGCAGCAGCTGGGTGGCCGCGTCGCCCGAGTTGATGACGCCGCCGCCGGTGTAGAAGACCGGCTTCTCGGCGGTCTCGATCGCCTCGACCAGGCGGGTGATGACCTCGATGTCGCCCTTGACCTGCGGCTGGTAATGGCCGGTGCGCGCGGCGCGCGGCGCCACGTAGTCGCCGGTGGCGAACTGAACGTCCTTGGGGATGTCGACCAGCACCGGGCCGGGGCGGCCCGAGGTGGCGACGTGGAACGCCTGGTGGATGGTGTCGGCCAGCCTGTCGGTCTCCTTCACCAGCCAGTTGTGCTTGGTGCAGGGGCGGGTGATGCCCACCGTGTCGGCCTCCTGGAAACCGTCGGTGCCGATCATGAAGGTCGGCACCTGGCCGGTCAACACCACGATCGGGATCGAATCCATCAGCGCGTCGGTCAGGCCGGTCACAGCGTTGGTCGCGCCGGGGCCGGAGGTGACCAGAACCACGCCGGGCTTGCCGGTGGAGCGGGCATAGCCCTCGGCGGCATGCACCGCGGCCTGTTCGTGACGCACGAGGATGTGGCGGATGTCGTTCTGCAGGAAGATTTCGTCATAAATCGGCAGCACCGCCCCGCCGGGGTAGCCGAATACGATCTCGACCCCCTGATCCTTCAGGGCCTGCACCACCATCCTCGCACCGGTCATCGCCTGTGTCATCGCTTTCTCCGTCCGTCGCGCCTTATTGCGCCGGCCTTTTCGGCCATAAAAAAACCCCCGGTCGATTGACGGGGGCGCATGGGAGACCATTCAGGTTGCCGTCACCGGCCCATGCGCCATTTCCCTACAAGTACCAGAATGCCGTTCATTCCACCGGGTTCCTTCGTTCAGGTGGGGCGGACTTTAGGGGGGGGCGCAGGGGGCGTCAACCGGCAAAACGAAAGAAATGTGTCGCGAAAGCGGCCGCCGAATTTCCATTTGTTGCGCGCAGTCCCGCGTCGGCGTTCGTTTTCGCAAAGCGATCGCGGCGCCCGGGGCGGTGCGGCAGGGGGCGGCGACCGTGAAAAAGCGCCCGCGCTGGCGGGGCGGATCGCGGCCTCGGCCCATGCCGATCGGCGCCGCGCCCCCCGGGGGGCGGCGGCGTGCGCGATCTGTGTCGGGATCGGGGTGGGCGGCTCAGGCGCCGGCGGCGGGCTGGCCTTCCAGCGCGGCGCGGCTGTCGGCCGGCGCCTCGTCGCGCTCGGTCATGCCGTAGTCGCGCAGCACATGGGTCACGCGCAGGCGGTAGCCCTCGAAGATGCCGTCGCGCCCGGCGGCCTGCGCGGCGCGGTGATCGGCGGTCTCGCGCCAGCGCTTCACCGCCGCCTCGTCCTCCCAGAAGGACAGCGACAAGAGCTTGCCCGGCGTGGTGAGGCTCTGGAACCGCTCGACCGAGACGAAGCCCTCGACCTGTTCCAACTCCGGCCTGAGCCGGGCGGCGATGTCCAGATAGGCGTCCTTGTGGCCCTCGGCGATGGTGACTTCGAAGATGACGGCGATCATGGCAGCTCCCTGTCAGAGATCCACGCCGGTGCCCTGCAGCACCCCGTGTTCCAGCGCGTAGCGGGTCAGCCCCGCGGTCGAGGAGATTCCCAGCTTGCGCTTGATGTTCTTGCGGTGGGTCTCGACCGTGCGGACCGAGATGTCAAGCGCGGCGGCGACTTCCTTGTTGGAGCGGCCCTGCGCCAGTTGCAGCAGGATGGTCTGCTCGCGGTTGGTGAGCTGTTCGCGCGGCGTGCCGGCCTTGGGCGTCAGCGCGGCGTTGGCGCCGGTGCACAGATAGCGTTCGCCGGACATCACGGAATCGATGGCGCGCTTGATCTCCTCGGTGGGGACGTCCTTCAGGATGTAGCCCATCGCGCCGTGGCTCAGCGCCGAGATCACATATTCGGCGCTGTCATGCATGGACAGGATCACGATCCGCGTCTCGGGCCGGCGTTCGAGGATGATCTCGGCCGCCGTCAGCCCGCCCACCTGCGGCATGTTCAGGTCGAGCAGGATCACGTCGGGGGCCAGGTCGCCGACCCTCTCGATCGCCTCCTGGCCGTTGGAGAGCGTGCCGACCACGGTCAGGTCGTCATAGGTTTCGAGGATCGCCTCGATCCCCTCGGCCACCATCGGGTGGTCGTCAACGATGGCGATGCGGACCGGTTTGTTCATGCGCTGGCCTTTGTCTGATTTTCCGGGGGCAGCATATGCGTCAAAGGCACGCGGGCCTCGATCATCGTGCCGTTGCGCGAGGACAGGATCCGCAGCGTGCCGTCGAGCTGCTCCATCCGTTCCTGCATGTTGCGCAGGCCAAGCCCGCCGCTGTCGGTCTGGGCGCCCTGGGCAGCGGTGAGGCCGCGGCCGTTGTCCTCGATCCGCAGCATCGCGCCGGCGGTGTCGCCGCGCACCTTCAGCACCACCTTCGTCGCGCCGGAGTGGCGTTCGATATTGGTCAGGGCCTCCTGCGCGATGCGGTAGAGCGCGATCTTGGCGTCCTGGTCGAGGCGGTTGCGGAACACCACGGTCTCGAACTGGGTCTCGATGCCGGTGCGGGCCTGGAATTCCTCGCACAGCGCCTTGAGCGCGGGGCCGACGCCGAGATCGTCCAGCACCCCGGGGCGCAGGTCGCGCGAGATCCGGCGCACCTCCTGGATGGCGCCGTTGAGGCCCGCGATGCCCTTGTCCAGGCTGTCGCCGGCGCGGGCGTCGCCGGTGGTCAGGCGCCGGCGCGCCAGTTCCAGCGCATAGCGCGCGCCGACGAGGATCTGGCTGATGCTGTCGTGCAGCTCGCGCGCGACGCGGCCGCGCTCCTCCTCCTGGGTGTCGAAGATGCGCTGGGTGAGCTGCTTGAGCTTGGCGTCCGCGAGGCGGCGCTCGCGGATGTTGATGAACAGGCCCGACAGGAAGACCAGCATCAGCGCGGCGATGGTGATCACCACGATCCACAGGAAGGTGCGCTGCACCCGCGCCTTGGTCTCGGCCCGCGCCGCGGCCACGGTGTTCAGAACGTCGTCGATGAAGATGCCGGTGCCCACTGCCCAGCGCCAGTCCTGCAGACCGATGACGTAGGAGACCATCTGCGCGGTCTCGCCGGTAGAGGGCTTGGTCCACAGATAGCTGTGATAGCCGCCCCCCGTGCGCGCCAGCGCGATCAGGCGGTCCACCACCGGCGTTCCCTCCGGATCCTCCAGCCCTGCCCAGTTGCGGTTGATGAACGCGGTCTGGCGCGGGCTGACGAGATTGGTGCCGTCGTAGTCGTAGACGAAGAAATAGCCGTCCTGCCCATAGAGCATCGCGGCGAGGGTCTGGATCACCTTCTCCTTGGCCGCGTCGTCGTCGGGCAGGGCGCTGCCATAGACCGAGGCGTAGGCGGTGCGCGCCAGCGAGATGTAGTTCTTCAGCTCGTCCCGCTTGGCCGCGATCAGCTGGGCCTCGAGCGCGGCGATCTCGCGCTCGGCCAGTTGTTTCGACTGATGCGCCACCAGCCCCGCGATCGCCGCCACCGCCAGCACCAGCGGCAGGGTTGCCAGAAGAAACAGCTTCTGCGCGTAGCTCAGGCGGCGCCGTTTCCTTGTGGGTCCGGTTTGCACGCTCATCGGCCCCTCATCCCCATGTTGTGGCCGAATCGCAAGATGAAACGGCCGGCGCGCTGCGTCAATTGTTCTCAGCCTGCCTGTTTTTCGGGCCGAATGGGCATGAAAGCCGATAAAACGCAGCGTTCTACGCACTACTAGGTATTTATTCGGCGGATTGCTGCCGTTAGGGTTTCCGGCACTGAAAACGATCCGCCCGCCTCTGGCCGGGCTTTCATTCGGGAGGAGAGACCTTATGGATCGTCGTTCTTTTCTGAGAACTTCCGCGCTTGGCGGGACCGCTGCGGCAGCTTCCACTCTGGCTGCACCGGTTTACGCACAGGGCAAGCGCACCCTGACCATGGTCACGACCTGGGGCCGCGGCCTGGCGGGCGTGTTCGACGCTGCGCAGCACGCCGCTGACACCATCACCGCCATGTCCGACGGCCAGCTCACCGTCGACGTGAAAGCCGCCGGCGAACTGGTGGGCGCCTTCGAGGTGTTCGACGCCGTGACCGCCGGTCAGGCCGACATGTATCACGGTGCCGACTACTACTTCGTGGGTCAGCACCCCGGCTACGCCTTCTTCACCTCCGTGCCCTTCGGCATGACCGCGCAGGAACTGGCCAACTGGTACTACCACGGCGACGGCGCGGCGCTGCACGACGAACTGGGCCAGATCTTCGGCCTGAAATCCTTCCTCGGCGGCAACACCGGCGCCCAGTCGGGCGGCTGGTTCGCCAAGGAAATCTCCGGCCCCGAGGACTTCAACGGTCTGAAGTTCCGCATGCCGGGCCTGGGCGGCAAGGCGCTCGGCAAGCTGGGCGCATCGGTGCAGAACCTGCCCGGCGCCGAGGTGTACCAGGCGCTGGCCTCGGGCGCCATCGACGGCACCGAGTGGATCGGCCCCTGGGCCGACGAGAAGGCCGGCTTCCAGGAGATCACCAAGTTCTACTACACCGCCGGCTTCCACGAGCCGGGCGCGGGCCTGTCGATCGCGCTCAACCGCGAAGTGTTCGAGGGCCTGACCCCGGCGCAGCAGAAGATCGTCGAGATCGCCTCGGCCGAGGCGCACCAGTGGAACCTGGCGCAATTCCTGGCCAACAATGGTGCCGCCCTGGTGCGGCTGCAGGCCGCCGGCGTCAAGACCCTGGAATTCCCGGACTCTGTGTGGGATGCCTTCGGCAAGGCCTCCGACGAGGTGCACCAGGAGAACATGGGCGATCCGCTGTACAAGAAGATCTACGACAGCTACATCGCCTCGATGAAAGCATCGTCGGGCTGGATCCAGAAGTCGGAAGGCGCCTACCGCGAGCAGCGCGACCGCGTTCTGGGCTAAGTCAAACACGACTGACAACGGTGCTTCCCGGCTTCGGCCGGGGAGTACTTTTTCGTAGGACCCGCGCCCCGGCGCGGAGGGGATACGGGGGACGTGATGCTGGACGGCATCCTTTGGTTCTTTCAGAACATCGGCCTGGCCTTCTACAATCTGGGATATGCGGTGACGCATCCGAGCCTGTGGCTGGACTGGTCGAACAAAGAAGCGATCATGCGCTTCGTGTATTACGGCGGTTCGATCGAGTTCTTCTTCGTCGTGTTCACCGCCTTCCTGGTGCTGACGGCGCTGGGATTGTGGAAGCGCAACATCATGTGGGGCGCGGTGCGCGTGCTCGAAGGCTTCGCAAACAGCATCGGGCGGTTCTTCGCCTGGGCCGGCCTGCTGATGGTTCTGCAGCAGATCGTCATCGTCTTCGTCCAGCGCATCTTCGCGCGGGCCGACCTGACCTTCGGCTTCGGCTCTCCGGTCAGCTTCGACGTGAGCTGGTGGGCGGAGGAGCTGAAGTTCTACAACGCGCTGGTGGTCACGCTCTGTGCCACCTACACCTTCGTGCAGGGCGGCCATGTGCGCGTGGACCTGGTCTATTCCGCCGTGTCGCACCGCACCAAGCGGGTGATCGACATGATCGGCGCGCTGGTCTTCATGATGCCGGTGGCGGTGCTGACCTGGATGTATGGCTGGTACTTCATGTGGCGCCACCTGATCACGCCGAAGCCCTCGGCCTCGGACACGCTCGACCGGCTGCTGATGAAGGCGCGCGCCGTGCGCTGGAACGTCGAGACAATCGGCTTCTCGCCCAACGGATTCAACGGGTATTTCCTGTTCAAGATCCTGCTGGTCTTCTTCACCGCCATGGTGTTCCTGCAGGCGATCGCCTTCTTCTACCGCTCCTACCTGGAGTTCGTGGAGGGCGAGGCCAGCACCGGAAAATACCTCGACAAGGATACCCTTGGCGCGGGCGAAGAAGCCTACGAAGGCACACACTAAAAGGGGCAGGAACACATGCTTTTCGGACTTGATGGCGTCGAGATCGGCCTGATCATCGTCTTCCTCTGCCTCTTCGGGGGCATTCTGTCGGGCTTTCCGGTGGCCTTCGCCATCGGCGGCGCCGGGATCATTTCCTTCGGGATCATCGCCGCGCTGGACAGCGCGGGGCTGTTGGTGCACCAGGCCATCGACACCGGCTCTGAGGCCTACCGCGCGCTGGTCGCCAGCGGGCTTCATCCCGACCACATATCGGTCTTCCGATATCCTGAGCTGCCGCGCATGGATACGGCGATCTTCCCGAATGGCTGGGAACAGGCGCTTGACCGCAACGTCAGCTTCATCGTCAACCGCATGAACGAGCGGGTGCTGGCCGGGGCCTCGATCGAGACCCTGCTGGCGGTGCTGATGTTCGTGCTGATGGGGATCACCCTGGAGCGCTCCAAGATCGCCAACGACCTGCTGACCACCATGGCGCGCGTCTTCGGGCCGCTGCCCGGCGGCCTGGCGGTGTCGGTGGTCGTGGTGGGCGCGTTCCTGGCGGCCTCGACCGGCATCGTGGGCGCCACCGTGGTGACCATGGGCCTGCTGTCGCTGCCGACCATGCTGCGCAACAAATACTCGCCCGAGCTCGCGACCGGCGTGATCGCCGCCTCGGGCACGCTGGGCCAGATCATCCCGCCCTCGATCGTGATCGTTCTGCTGGGCACGCTGGCCGGCGACCTCTACTCGGCCGCGCAGGAGCAGCGCGCGCAGCTTGCCGGCTGCTCGGACGCGCTGACCTATCTGGGCGAGGCGGCGGTGGTCTCGGTGGGCACGCTGTTCCAGGCCGCGATCCTGCCGGGCATCATGCTGGCCGTGCTCTACGCGCTCTATGCCTTCGGCTATGCCATGCTCAAGCCGCACAAGGCCCCGCCCGTGCATGTCGAGGCCAGCACCGGCGAGCCGGTGACCCGCCGCGAGGGGCTGACCTGGTTCCTGGGCGCACCTGTCGCGCTGATCGGCGGCGCGATCCTGGCGGGCTATATCGGCCTGGTGGGCAGCCAGGACGTGACGGTGGACAGCTATTCCGACGCCGGCGAGACCGCGGTGCTGCGCACCAATGTCTCGGATCAGTGCAAGGCCTCACTGATCGAGCTGCACGGCCAGGAGAAATGGGACCTGGCGGTGGAGCAGCAGAAGGTCATCGACGCCGCCGGCGGCGTGGAGAAGAGCCACCAGCTGAGCGAAGAGGAGATCGCCACCGCGCGGGCCGCGAAGATCGCCGCCGCGGCGCCGCTCTCCAGCGCGATCCTCACCGGCTTCGTGCTGCTGTCGCTGGTGCTGACCTCGGCGCGCGGCGTCTCGCCCTCGGCCGACACCCGTCCGCTGCTGATCGGCGCCGCCGGCGTCGTGCTGGGGCTGGTCGTCGATGCGGCGCTGATCTCGCCGATCACTTCGCCGGGACGCACCGTCCTGCTGCTGGCCATCCCGCTGGTGCTGACGCTCTATGGCTGCCGCTACGCGGCCACGCTTCTGGGCAAGAACGATCTGCTGCGCGTGGTCTTCCCGCCGCTGGTGCTGATCGTGGCGGTGCTGGGCTCGATCCTGGGCGGCATCACCAACCCCACGCCGGCAGCGGCGCTGGGGGCGGGCGGCGCGATCATGCTGGCGGCCTACCGCAAGCTGGCCGAGGAGCAGAAGAGCGGCAAGCTGATCATCTGGTCCTCCTTCGCGGTGGTGATCATGATCTTGGCGGGCATCAATTTCGACCTGCGCATCAGCCGGTCGGACGTGCCGCTGGAGGATTGGATCGCCTTCTTCGTGGCCCAGGGCGCCTATCACTTCTCGCTGTTCGGCATCCTGTACAGCTGCTGGGTGCTGTGGCGTTCGGGCGTGCTGCCGCCGATCGTGCGCGAGACGGCGAAGGTGACCTCGATGGTGTTCACCATCCTGATCGGCTCGCAGTTGCTGAACCTGGTGGTGATTTCCTTCGGGGGCGAGCATTACATCCAGCAGTTCCTGAAGAGCTTCGACAACGAGTTGACGGTGTTCCTGATCGTGATGCTGGTGCTCTTCGTGCTGGGCTTCGTGCTCGACTTCCTCGAGATCATCTACATCGTGATCCCGATCGTGGGGCCGGTGATCTATGGCGGCACCTTCGATCCGAAATGGGTGACCATCATGATCGCGGTGAACCTGCAGACCAGCTTCCTGACGCCGCCCTTCGGCTTCGCGCTGTTCTACCTGCGGGGGGTCGCCCCGCCGGAGGTGACCACGGGCCACATCTACCGCGGGATCGTGCCCTTCGTGCTGATCCAGGTGGTGGGGCTGGGGATCCTTTGGTTCTTCCCCTCGATCGTGACGATCGTGCCGAGCCTCCTGCCGCACTGACAAACGGAAAAGCCGCCCCCTCGGGGGCGGCTTTGCCCTTTGCAGTCACGAAAAGACCCGGAAGCGCCGCTTCCGGGTCTTTTCGTTCCGGCGCGTTCGGGCCCGGCGCGGAGGATCAGCCGCGCGCGGCGCGGGTGTCGGGCAGGGTGATCTTGGCCACCTGTTCGGCGATCGGGTCGACCGACAGCGGGTGGGTCTCCTCGGCATGGCCGGCGGGATCGCCCAGCGGCTGCCATTGCCCGTGCTTGTAGATCTCCAGCGCCGCGAAATTGGCCTTGTAGCCCATCTTCGGGCTGCCCGGCACCCAGTAGCCGAGATAGACATAGGGCAGCCCCGCCTCACGCGCGATCTCCACATGGTCGAGGATCACATGGGTGCCGAGACTGCGGCCCTCCAGGTCGGGATCGTAGAAGGAATAGACCATGCTCAGCCCGTCATCGAGGACGTCGGTCAGGCAGACCGCGGCGAGTTCCCCCTTGCGGCTGCCAGGCGCGGGCGGGTGGCTGTATTCGACCACGCGCGAGCGCACCGGGGTCTCCTCGATCATGGCGGCGAATTCGAAGATGTCCATGTCGGCCATGCCGCCATCGGCGTGGCGCGCATCGAGATAGCGCCGGAACAATGCGTATTGCTCCTCCGTGGCCCAGGGTGAGGTCGCCTGCCGGGTCAGTTCGGCGTTGCGCCGCCAGGTGCGGCGCTGGCCGCGGCTGGGCACGAAATCATCGATCCGGATGCGCGCCGAAAGGCACGCCGCGCAATCGGCGCAGGAGGGGCGGTAGAGAACGTTCTGCGACCGCCGGAAGCCCTGTTTCGACAGCGCGTCGTTCAGTGTCTCGGCGTATTCGCCCTGCAGCGCGGTGAACAGCTTGCGCTCCATCCTGTCCGCGAGATAGGGGCAGGGCTGGGGGGCCGTCACATAGAACTGGGGCGCGAGGGGCAGGGTATGGCGCATTCAGCTACCAAATTTGCTGCGGTTCGTGACAAACGCTAGCAAAGCGCGGGCGACCCGCCAAGCCTTTCTCAGACCGCCGCCGGGCGGTTGATCGCCGCCGTTCCCAGCATCAGGTCGTGCAGGCCCTGGGCACGCGGGCCGGTCAGCATCAGCGCCAGCGAGGCGACCTGCGGCAGCATCATGGAGAAGAACACCGTGAAAAGCAGCGTGTGCAGCGCCGCCTGAGGCAGGTCCAGACGCTCGCCCCGCGCATTGCGCAGCTCGATCGCCATCAGCCGCATCCCCGGCGTCGCCGAGGCGCCCGCGACGCTGAGCACGCGGTAGACGAAGCCCACCATCATCGCCAGGAAAGGGAAGTAGAACAGCCCCGTGAAGGCGGTGAAGGGCAGCACCAGGACGGTCAGCAGCACGATCAGAAGCGTGTCCACCAGCCAGGCGATCAGCCGCTTGAGCGGCACGTCGGCGTAGAACTCGGCATGATAGTCGGGGTCGGGCAGGGCGTTGGTCATGGAGCCAATCTGGGGCTGCGGCGGGCAAAAGGGAAGGGCGCCTGATGCGGCGCCCCGGGTTTTTCGTCAGGCTCAGGCGGCCGGCGCGCCACTGTCCTCGGGGGCGCGGCGGGCCCGGTCCTCCATGAACTGGTCGAACTCCATCTTGTCCTTGGATTCGCGCAGGCGTTGCAGGAACGCCTCAAAGCTGTGCTGTTCCTCCTCCAGCCGGCGCAGGGTGTCGGCCTTGTAGGCGTCGAAGGCGGAATTGCCCGAGGATTTGAACCCGCAGGCGCGGGCGTGGTGACGGCGGGACTGCGAACAGGCGTTGAAGAACATGCGTTTGCTCCAGATCATGTAGGCAAGAAGGGCAAGGCCCGCGGGCCAGAACAGGATGAAACCCAGCACCATGGCCGCGAGCCAGGCGCCCTTGCCGCGCTGATCGAGCCAGGATTCGGCCTGCGAGGGCCAAGTGGCGACGGAACTCATGAAACTCTCCCAAACAGGTTGCTCGGATGTGAATGACATTCACATTGGGTCACATGGGAGGGGCGCCTGCCCGGTTCAAGCCATGATGTGAAGGTTTTTCACATGCAGGTCAGAGGGTGAAACCGGCGACCTGCGCGCCAGTCAGTTCCAGCAGGGTGGCCGGGGCGATGGGAAAGACATGCCGCGGGGTGCCGGCGGCGGCCCATACGGTGCCGAATTCCGACAGGCGCGGGTCCCAGAAGGCGCGGATCGGGCTGAGATGGCCGATCGGGGCCACGCCGCCGATGGCGAAGCCGGTCTGGGCGCGGATCAGCGCGGCGTCGGCCTTGCCCAGCGCCTCGCCGGCCAGCGCCGTGGCCTTCTCGGCGCAGACCTTGTTGCCGCCCGCGGTCAGGAACAGGATCGCTGTGCCGGTGTCCGCGCCGCGAAAGATGATAGACTTGGCGATCTGGTCGATCTCGCATCCGACCGATTGCGCGGCTTCGGCGGCGGTGCGGGCCGCGCCGACCTCGGCGATCTCGGGGCTCAGCCCGGCCGCCTCCAGCGCCGCGCGCACCCGTTTCAGGCTCTTGCTCATGGGTCCTCCTTGTTGCGGTGCGACTATTGTCGCGCCGCCCCGGACGCGCAAGCCCGTTGACCCGGTTGCGGCCGCGCGGCATCACTTGCGCATGAGTTTCGCATCCCGCATCACCCGCCACCCGATCCCCTACGACCCCGAGCGTGGCGCCGAGGTGCTGGCGCGTTTCGCCGCCCAACCTCCCGAAATCCGCGCGCTTCTGGAGGGGACCGCCGGGTGCAGCCCCTTTCTCAAGGCGGCGATGGAGCGCGAGGCCGACTGGCTGGAGGGCGCGCTTTCGTCCACGCCCGAGGCGGCGATGGCGGGGCTGCTGGCGGATGTGCGCGCGCTGCCCGCCGACCGTCTCAAGCCCGGCCTGCGCCAGGCCAAGCGGCGCGCGGCGCTGTGGATCGCGCTGGCCGATCTGGCCGGGGCCTGGCCGCTGGAGGCGGTCACCCGCGCGCTGACCGATTTCGCCGATCACTGCATCGACACCGGGCTGAAGGCGCTGGTGGGCGCCGAGATCGCGCGCGGCAGGCTGCCCGGCCAGACCGAGGCGGATATCGAGACCGCGGGCGGGATGGTGGCGCTCGCCATGGGCAAGCAGGGCGCGCATGAGCTGAACTATTCCTCGGATATCGACCTGATCTGCCTGTTCGACGACAGCCGCTTCGACGACGCCGATTACCACGAGGCGCGGGCGAGCTTCATCCGGGTCACGCGCCGGTTGTCCGCGCTGCTGAGCGAGCCAACGGGCGACGGCTATGTTTTCCGCACCGACCTGCGGCTGCGCCCCGATCCCTCGGTCACGCCTGTCTGCCTGTCGATGGAGGCGGCGGAGCGCTACTACGAATCCGTGGGCCGGACGTGGGAGCGCGCCGCCCATATCAAGGCCCGCCCCTGCGCCGGCGACCTGACGGCCGGCTGGGCCTATCTCGACCGGCTGCGCCCCTTCGTCTGGCGCAAGCATCTGGATTTCGCGGCGATCCAGGATGCCCATGACATGCGAATCAAGATCCGCGCGCACAAGGGACTGCACGGGGCGATCGCGTTGGAAGGCCACAACATGAAGCTCGGCGCGGGCGGCATCCGCGAGATCGAGTTCTTCACCCAGACCCGGCAGCTGATCGCCGGCGGGCGCGACCCCGATCTGCGGGTGCGCGGCACGGTCGAGGGGCTGGTCCGGCTGGCCGAGAAGGGCTGGGTGCCGCAGGACGTGGCGCAGACGCTCAGCGCCGATTACCGCGCCCACCGCGAGGTCGAGCACCGCCTGCAGATGGTCAACGACGCCCAGACCCATTCGCTGCCCAATGGCACCGAGGGGATCGACCGCATCGCGCGGTTCTGCGGGCAGGGCGACACCGCTGCCTTCCGCGCCGAGTTGCAGGCGCGGCTGGAACGGGTCGACGACCTGACCGAGGGCTTCTTCGCCCCTGACGCCCGCCCGGCCGCCGAGGATCTGCCGCCGGTGCCCGAGGGGCTGGAGGAGATCGTCGACCGCTGGCCCAGCTACCCGGCGCTGCGCTCGCCGCGCGCGGTGCAGATTTTCGCCCGGCTCAAGCCCGAGATCCTGCGCCGTCTGGCGGGCGCGGCCAAGCCCGGCGAGGCGCTGCACGCCTTCGACGGCTTCCTCGCGGGGCTGCCGGCGGGGGTGCAGGTGTTCTCGCTCTTCGAGGCGAACCCGCATCTGATCGACCTGATCGTGGACGTCGCGGCCACCGCGCCGGAGCTTGCGCGCTACCTGTCGCGCAACGCGGGCGTCCTGGACGCGGTGATCGGCGGCGATTTCTTCTCCGAATGGCCCGGGGCGGAAACGCTGCGCACCGAGCTTTCGGCGCGGCTGGCCGAGATCGACGACTACGAGGGCCAGCTCGACACCGCGCGCCGTTGGGTCAAGGAATGGCATTTCCGCATCGGTGTGCACCTGCTGCGCGGGCTGATCCCGGCCTCCGAGGCCAGCGCACAATACGCCGACCTGGCAGAGGCGGTGCTGGCCGCGCTGTGGGGGCCGGTTGTGGCGCAATTCAGCGAAAAGCACGGGCCGCCCCCCGGCAACGGCGCGGTGGTTCTGGGCATGGGCTCGCTCGGCGCGGGGCAACTGACCGCGCGCTCGGACCTCGACCTGATCGTGATCTACGACCCGGCCGGGGTGGACAGCTCGGACGGGCGGCGGCCGCTGGCGGCACGCGCCTATTACGCGCGGCTGACGCAGGCGCTGGTCACCGCGCTAACCGCGCCGATGGCCGAGGGCCGGCTCTACGAGGTGGACATGCGGCTGCGCCCCTCGGGGCGGCAGGGGCCGGTGGCGACCTCGATCGAGGCCTTCCGCAGCTACCAGCGCGAAGAGGCCTGGACCTGGGAGCACCTGGCGCTGACCCGCGCCCGCGCGGTCGCCGGGGCCGGGGCTCTGGCCGCCGCGGTGGAGACCTTCCGCCGCGTGCTGCTGGCGGAAAAGAGCGACCCGGAGCAGATCGTGGCCGCGGTGATCGACATGCGCGCCCGCCTGGCCGAGGCCAAGCCCGCGCGCGGCACCTGGGACGGCAAGCAGGGGCCGGGGCGCGGGCAGGACATCGAATTGCTCGCCTCGGCCGCGGCGCTGATGGCGGGCGATCCCTCGACCCAGGTGGGACCGCAATTGCAGGCCGGGGTCGCGGTCGGCTGGCTGGGCGCGGAGGAGGCCGCGGCGCTGGCCGAGACCTACGGCCTGTTCCGCCGGGTGGAAACCGCGGTCAAGCTGCTGAGTGACCGCACGCCGGAGCCCGGCACGCTGGGCGAGGGCGGCGCGGCCTTCCTGCTGCGCTGCACCGGCGCCGACAGCGAGGAGGCGCTGGCCGAGGCGCTGGAACGCGCGGCCGAACAGGCCACGGGCATCATCGAAAGCGCGCTTGCGCGCCATCATCAGGGCGGAGGACAGAATGGGCGCTGACGAGGCAGATCCGCGGGGGCTGATCCGCGAGGCCTACCGCATCGAGGGCATCACCGAGGCCGATTGCAGGTCGATCTTCCTCGACTGGGCGCTCGGCGTGCCGCCGGACGCGGACCTCTCCGCGCAGCTGCGGCTGCTGCTGGAGCGCTACGCGCCCGAGGCGCCGGACCACCCGATGAACGGGGTGCTGCGCGCGGGGCTGGAGCAGGGCGCGCGGCCGCGCCGCCGCGGCGGCTGGCGCGGGCGGGATCGCGACTAGCCCGGTCTAGGTCAGCGCCGCGGCCTGCGCCGCCAGTCCGGTGATCGCCGCCCAGTCGCCGCGGGCGACCAGATCGGCCGGCGCGACCCACGACCCGCCGACGCAGAGCGTGTTGGGCAGGGACAGATAGGCGCCGGCATTGTCCGGCGAGATGCCGCCGGTGGGGCAGAACCGGACCTGCGGCAGGGGCGCGGCCAGCGATTTCAGCAGCGCGGCGCCGCCCGCGGCCTCGGCCGGAAAGAATTTCTGCACGCGGAAGCCGCGCTCCAGCAGGTGCATCGCCTCGGTCGCGGTCGCCGCCCCGGGCAGCAGCGGCAGCGCCTCGTCCTCGCAGGCGTCCAGCAGGGCCGCGGTCGAGCCGGGCGAGACGCCGAAGCACGCCCCCGCCGCCTTGGCCCGGGCCACGTCCTGCGGCGTCAGCAGCGTGCCCGCGCCGACCACGCCGCCCTTGACCTGCGCCATCTCGGCGATGACCTCCAGCGCGGCGGGGGTGCGCAGGGTGACCTCCAGCGCGGGCAGCCCTCCGGCGACCAGGGCCTCGGCCAGCGGACGCGCGGTCGCCGGGTCCTCGACGACAAGCACCGGGATCACCGGGGCGAGGCGGCAGATTTCTTCGGTGCGGCGGCTGGCGTCATGCGGGGTCATTCTGGGGTCTCTCCGGGCAGGGGCAGGCTGGAGGCGCCGGCGGTGGCCGGGCCGACGGTCTGCCGGAACAGGGTGAACAATTCGCGGCCGAGGCCGTAGTCGTTGGCGCTCAGGTCGGGGGTGGCCGGCGCGCGGGTTTCGATATCCGTGGCCAGCACCTCCAGCCGGCCGGCGGGCGCGTCGAGCCGCACCACGTCGCCGTCGCGCAGCCGGGCCAGCGGGCCGCCCTCGGCGGCCTCGGGGCAGACATGGATCGCCGCCGGCACCTTGCCGCTGGCCCCGGACATGCGTCCGTCGGTCACCAGCGCGACGCGCAGCCCGCGGTCCTGCAGGACGGACAGCATCGGGGTCAACCCGTGCAGCTCGGGCATGCCGTTGGCGCGCGGCCCCTGGAAGCGGACGACGACCACGGTGTCGGTGGTGAATTCGCCCGCGCGGAAGGCGGCCTTGACGCTGTCCTGGTCCTGGAAGATGCGCGCAGGGGCCTCGATCACCTGCCGGTCCGCGCCAACGGCCGAGACCTTGATCACCCCGCGCCCGAGATTGCCTTCGAGGCTTTGCAGCCCGCCCGTGGCCTGGAACGGGTCGCCGGCGGGGCGCAGGATGCGGTCATTGCCGCTGACCCGCGCGCCGGCGCGCCACGCCAGCGTGCCGCCGGCCAGCGTCGGCTCCTGCGCATAGGCGGCCAGCCCGTCGCCGGCCACGGTCAGCGCGTCGGGATGCAGCAGCCCGGCCTCCAGCAACTCGCCGATCATGTAGCCCAGCCCGCCCGCGGCGTGGAAATGGTTCACGTCGGCTAGCCCGTTGGGATAGATCCGCGCCATCAGCGGCGTGACCTCCGACAGGCGCGCGAAATCCTCGATGTCCAGGACGATCCCCGCCGCCCGCGCCATCGCGGGCAGGTGCAGCAGGTGGTTCGTGGACCCGCCCGTGGCCATCAGCCCGACGATGCCGTTGACGAAGGCGCGCTCGTCCAGAACCTGCGCCACGGGGCGGTAATCCCCGCCCAGCGCGGTGATCGCCAGCGCCCGCTGCGCGCCCGCCGCCGTCAGCGCGTCGCGCAGCGCCGAGTCGGGGTGCACGAAGCTGGCGCCGGGCAGGTGCAGCCCCATGAATTCCATCAGCATCTGGTTGGAATTGGCGGTGCCGTAGAAGGTGCAGGTGCCCGGCCCGTGGTAGGAGGCCATCTCGGCCGCCATCAGCTCGTCGCGGCCGATCTCGCCGGCGGCGAAGCGCTGGCGCACCTTGGCCTTCTCGTCATTGGGCAGGCCCGAGGGCATCGGACCCGCGGGCAGGAACACCGCCGGGAGATGCCCGAAACTGGCCGCCGCGATCACCAGGCCCGGCACGATCTTGTCGCACACGCCCAGGTACACCGCCGCGTCGAAGCTGTTGTGGCTCAGCGCCACGCCGGCCGCCAGCGCGATCACGTCGCGCGAGAACAGCGACAGCTCCATCCCCGGCTGGCCCTGGGTCACGCCATCGCACATCGCGGGCACCCCGCCCGCGACCTGCGCCGTGGCGCCGATGTCGCGCGCAGCCTGCTTGATCAGGTCGGGAAAGCGCGCAAACGGCTGATGCGCCGAGAGCATGTCGTTATAGGCGGTTACGATCCCGAGATTGGGCGCGCGACCGCCGGCCAGCGCGTCCTTGTCGGCGCCCATCGCGGCATAGGCATGGGCCTGGTTGCCGCAGCTCAGATGCGCGCGGGCCGGTCCCGCCTCCGCCGCGCGCACCATGCGCTCCAGATAGGCAGGCCGCGTCGGGCGCGAGCGTTCCACGATCGCCTCGGTAACCTTGCGGACGGTATCGTTGAGCGGCATGCGGGGCCTTTCTGTGCGACAGGGCTTGGCTCCGGTATGCCGGGTGAGCGCTAACGTGGCAAGGCCAAAGCCGGAGCAGGGGCCGCCGCGGCCGCATCTGCCCCCTTTTCGCGGCGCGCGGAACCGACTAGGAGAAAGCCATGACGCAAGCCACCCTACCCGTCGTGCGGCTTCTGCCCAAGGCCGATGCCCGCGCCCTGCGCCACGGTTTTCCGTGGGTCTATGCCAATGAGTTGGTCACCGATCGCCGCACCAAGGCGCTCGTCCCCGGAACGCTGGCCGTTCTCGAGGATGCCGAGCGGCGCGCCCTGGGCGTGGTGGCGGTCAATCCCGGCTCGAAACTGATCTGCCGGATGCTCGACCGCGACCCGCAGGCAGAGATCGGCCAGAGCTGGCTGGCGGCGAAACTGGCCCGCGCGCTGGAGATGCGCGCGCGGCTGTTCGACGCGCCCTTCTACCGGCTGCTCCATGCCGAGGCCGACGGGCTGCCCGGCGTGGTGATCGACCGTTTCGGCGAGACCGCCGTGATCCAGCCCAACGCCGCCTGGGCCGATGCGCTGATCGGCCCGCTGGCCGATGCGCTGGCCGAGGTCACGGGGGTCTCGACCATCGTGATGAACGGCACCGGCCGCGCCCGCGCGCTGGAGGGGCTGGAGGAACGCACCGAGATCCTGCGCGGCGCGCTCGATGGGCCGGTCCCCGTGCCGATGAACGGCGCCACCTACATGGCCGACCTCGTGGGCGGGCAGAAGACCGGGCTGTTCTTCGACCAGCGCCCGAACCACGCCTTCGCCGCGCGGCTGGCCCGCGGCGCGCGGGTGCTCGATGTGTTCTCCCATGTCGGGGGCTTTTCGCTGGCCGCGCTGGCGGCGGGCGCCGAAAGCGCGCTGGCCGTGGACGGCTCGGCCGCGGCGCTGGAACTGGCCCAGAAGGGCGCCGGGGCCGGCGGCGTGGAGGGGCGTTTCGCCACCCGCCGCGGCGACGCCTTCGACGTGATGGCGGCGCTGCAGGAGGAGGGGGCGCAGTTCGACGTGGTGATCTGCGATCCGCCCGCCTTCGCCCCCAACCGCCAGGCGCTGGAGGCCGGACTGCGCGCCTATGAGCGCGTGGCGCGGCTGGCCGCGCCCCTGGTGGCGCCGGGCGGCTATCTGGGCCTGTGCTCCTGCTCGCATGCGGCCGAACTGGGCAAGTTCCGCACCGCCTCCGCCCGCGGCATCGGGCGCGCGGGGCGGGCGGCGCAGCTGATCCATACCGGCTTTGCCGGGCCCGACCACCCGATGCTGCCGCAACTGGCCGAAAGCGGTTATCTCAAGGCGCTGTTCTTCCGGCTGGCACCATGAAGGTGCTGCTGGACGCCTGCGTCCTCTATCCCACCGTGCTGCGCGAGATCCTGCTCTGCGTCGCCGGGCGCGGGCTGTTCACGCCGCTCTGGTCAGAGCGCATCCTCGAGGAATGGGCGCGCGCCGCGCGCAAGATCGGCCCCACCGGCGAGGCGCAGGCGCGCGCCGAGATCGCGCTGCTGCGCGCCAACTGGCCGCGCGCCGGCGTGGCCCCGCATGAGGGGCTGGAGGCGCGGCTCTGGCTGCCCGACCCGGCCGACGTGCATGTGCTGGCCGCCGCGATCGCCGGTTCGGCCGACGTGATCGTGACCTTCAACGCCTCCGACTTCCCCCGCCGCACGCTGGAGGAGGAGGGGCTGCGCCGCGACAGCCCCGACCATCTCCTGCTGGAGCTGTGGCGTCAGGCGCCCGAGGCGGTGGAGGCTTGCGTGGCGCAGGTGCACGACACCGCGTCGCGGATGTCGGGCGAGGCGATGGATCTGCGGAAACTGTTGAAACGCGCGCGCCTGCCGCGTTTGGGCAAGGCGCTGGCGGGGTAGGATGGCGGGTCGAGAGGGCCTTTTCGGCCCGCGGCCCCGGGGCGCAAACGCGTGCCCGTCCCATGCGGGGGCCGGTCCTGACAGGATGTGAGCGCCCCGCTCAGCCGCGCTGCCAGCGCGCCTCGAGATTCTCGATGGCCTTGACCCGCTCGGCGGTTTTCGGATGGCTCATCAGCCAGGCCGGGGTGACGCCGGCGCGGGTGTCGGTCAGCGCCTCGAGCTTGCGGAACAGCGATTTCTGCGCCTCCGTCCCGATGCCCGATTTCGCCAGCAGGGCGGCGGCATAGGCGTCGGCCTCGTATTCGTCGCCGCGCGACAGGCGGGCGGCCAGCAGCGTGGTCAGGGTGTTGGCGATATAGACCCCGACACCGGGCAGGATGCGCGCCAGAACCATCGCCAGCGCCGTGCGCAGCGCGTTCTGCCCGGAAAAGTCGATCATCCGCCGCCGGGAATGTCCCAGGGCCACATGGCCCAGTTCATGCGCGATGACCGAAGCGATCTCCTCGGCGGTGACCTCGCCCTGCTGGTATTTGCGGAAAAAGCCGCGGGTAATGAAGATGCGCCCGTCCGGCGCGGCCAGCCCGTTCACCGGGTCGATCTCGTAGACATGCACCTTGATGCGTGGCAGCTCCAGCGCCGCGGCCATGCGGTCGGTGAGCTTTTTCAGCCGCGGGTCGGCCAGCTCGGTCGAGCGCGCGTCGAGCTCGCGCGAGGTGCGCCAGACCGAGAAGCGGTACATGGCGAGGGCGTAGAGGATGGCGAGCAGGATGGGCGTGAATTTCAGCATGGGGCGAATATGGGGGCGCGGGGCTTCGGGGGCAATTACTCAGGGCCTCATCAGGCGCGGCAAACCGTCTTGGCGAGACATCGGGCGTGTCTTCCGCCCGGCGTTTACGCCGGGCGGCGCCCGACCCTCCCCCCCCCGGGAGGCCGCTTTCGCGCCCACACAGGGTCGGGCGCTGCTCTCGTTCTTTGGGAGAGTCCCTAGCGGCCCAGCGCCTTCATCCCGCGCTCGATCCCTTCCAGTGTCATCGGCACCATGCGGCCCTCGAATATCTCGTCGATCATCGCCACCGACTGGGTATGGCGCCACTGCCGTTCGGGCAGGGGGTTGATCCACAGGTGCTGTGGCCATTGTTGCCGGGCGCGCTGCAGCCAGACCTGGCCGGCCTCCTCGTTCCAGTGCTCGTTCGCACCGCCGGAATAGAGGATCTCGTAGGGTGACATCGAGGCGTCGCCGACGAAGATGCATTTGTAATCACGGCCATAGGTCCGCAGCACCTCGGCCGTCGGGGTCTGGTCGCGCCAGCGCCGCGCGTTGTCGCGCCAGACGCCCTCGTAGAGGCAATTGTGGAAATAGTAGTATTCGAGATGCTTGAACTCGGACCGCGCGGCCGAGAACAGCTCTTCCACCAGCCTGATGTACGGGTCCATCGAGCCGCCCACGTCGAGGAACAGCAGCACCTTGACCGCGTTGCGCCGCTCGGGGCGGGTCTGCACGTCGAGGTAGCCGTGATCGGCGGTGGCGCGGATCGTGCCGTCGAGGTCCAGCTCCTCGGCCGCGCCGTCGCGGGCCCAGCGGCGCAGCCGTTTCAGCGCCACCTTGATGTTGCGCGTGCCCAGTTCCACCGTGTCGTCGAGGTTGCGGAACTCGCGCCTGTCCCAGACCTTCACCGCGCGCTGGTGGCGGCTTTCGGCCTGGCCGATGCGCACGCCCTCGGGGTTGTAGCCATAGGCGCCGAAGGGCGAGGTGCCGGCGGTGCCGATCCACTTGCTGCCGCCCTGGTGGCGGCCCTGCTGTTCCTTCAGCCGCTCCTTCAGCGTCTCCATCAGCTTGTCGAAGCCGCCGAGCGCCTCGATCTCGGCCTTTTCGGAGTCGCTGAGGTGTTTCTCGGCCAGCTTGCGCAGCCACTCCCCGGGCAGGTCCACGGCCTCCAGCACCTGTTCGATGCTGAGGCTCTCCACCCCCTCGAAGGCCTTGGCGAAGGCCTGATCGAAGCGGTCGAGATGGCGCTCGTCCTTCACCATCGCGGTGCGCGCGAGGTAGTAGAACCCCTCGATGTCATAGGTCACGAGGCCGGCCTGCACGCCTTCGAGAAACCCGAGGTATTCGCGCAGTGAAACCGGGATGCCGGTCTCGCGCAGGGTCTCAAAAAAGGGCAGGAACATCGGCTTACAGCATGCGCTCGACGAAGATGGTGACGAACATGCCGACGATGCCGAAGATGATGCCGTAGGCGGCAGCGTATTGCGCGATGTCGGCGGGTTTGCCCTTGCGCCGACGGGCCAGCATGCCGCCCCAGAGGGCGCCGAGCAGAATGCCTGCGATTACGATCATGTGCGTCCTTTCGGGCTGAGCGCGGCGATCTCCCTGAGGCGCACGCGCACTTCGCTGTCTGGGCCGAAGCCATAGCGCGCCCAGCCGAGGCTGTCGAGGCGCACTGCCCGCGCCTCGGACGCGCGGCCGAGATCCTCCAGCGCTTCGGCCTTGATCATCAGCAGCGAGGCCAGGAGCGCGGCGTTCTGGGCGCGCATCGCGGGCGCGAGGTTGTGGTTGGCGATCTGCAGCGCCGCCTCGGCCTGGCCGGTGGAAAGCGAAAACGCCGCCAGATGCATGGCCACATGCGCCGCCTGGATGCGCGTGGCGGGCTCGGCCGCGTAGATCTGGCCGGCCCGCAGAAAGGCCGCCAGCGCCGTTTCGCCGTCCACCGGCAGGGTCAGCCGGCCCAGGGCGAACAGGGCGAAGGCGGTGCGGTTGTCGGACCAGCCCTCGCGCAAGGCGATCTGCACCGCCGCCTCGGCCGCGGCGCGGCGGCGGGCGGGCGGGGTTCCGGGCCCCAGCGCGGTCTCGATCGCGTCGATCCAGGCGCGCGGCGTGGGCGCGGGCGGCGGCCCGGCCGGGCGCTGGCCGCCGGGGTTGAGCCGCGCCAGCACGTCGGGAAGGCGCGCGGCGACCTCGGCGCGGGTCATGCCGTTGTGCAGTTCCGGCGCGTAATAGGCGCGCAGGATCAGCATGTCGAATCCGGTCAGAACGGTGTGGAAATTGTCGTCGTTGAAGATGCTGTCGGGAAGCCGGTAGAGGTCGTTGAGCGGGCCCAGCGCCTGCGCCAGTTCCTCATGCAGGCAGTCGCGCACCTCCTGCGGGCTGACATCGCCGGGCAGGAAGATGGCGACCCGGTCGCGCCGCGTCAGGGCGGTCCAGTCCACCTGCTGCGAGCGCCGGGCGCGGCGGTATTCGTCCCAGCCGGTCACCCGCGGAGCCACGAAACAGGCGGCCTGCGGCACCAGCGATTGCAGCGTGGCGCGCGGCACCACCTCGATGGTGATGTCGGCCGACGGGCCGTCGGCGCGGCGGATATCGATCTCCGCCTCGTGGCGCAGCCGGTGCAGCAGCGCCGCGAGATCAGGGCCGAGTCTGGCCGGCGCGGGGCCGGTGACGCGCACCGTCACAGGCTGTTCGAAACGGGTCATCAGCGGCACTGGGCGGCCGCTTTCCATCTGGAAGGCGAGGTCGATGAAATCCCGCGCGATCTGGCCGTTGGGGCGCGTCGCGTTCGGCGTCGGCATCTCGGCGAACACCTTCATCGGCGGCAGCGTCTCGATGGCGGCGCGCCGGTCCGGCGGTGGGGCGGTGGGGACCGCGGCGCAGGCGGTCAGCGCCAGGCAGGCCACAAGGGCGGGCATGCGCACCGCCGTCACCCCCGCTGATACTTGATGAAGGGGGTGATCTGCCCGATCCGGTCGTAGAGCCGCCGCGCGGTGGAGTTGAACTCCTGCGTCAACCAGTAGACCGAAGGTGCGCCGGCCTTGTCGGCCTCGGCATAGACCGCCTCGATCAGCGCGCGCCCGATGCCCTGGCCGCGGACCTCCGGGTCGGCGTAGAGGTCCTGGAGGTAGCAGACATCCTCGATCTTCCAGCCGTGGCGGTGGAACAGGTAATGCGCCAGCCCCACGGGGCGGCCGTCCAGCACCGCCAGCAGGCCGTTGTAGTCGCGCGGATCGTCGCCCAGCACCCGCCGGAAATAGGTGGCATAAACCCCTTCGGGCACAGAGGAGTCGTAAAAGTCCAGATAGGCGGTCCAGAGGCGGCGCCAGTCGGCCTCGTCGGCGGGGCTGAGCGGGCGGATGATCAGATCACTCATGACAAAGGTATCTCTTGCGGCTTGGTGGCCAGCCTACACCCGTTTTCCGCGGCTTGGAAAGCGCGCGGGCCCAGGGCGCGCTCAGCGCTGCCGCCGGGCCATGAAGGCCAGACGCTCGAAGAGCTGCACGTCCTGTTCGTTCTTCAGCAGCGCGCCGTGCAGGCGGGGCAGGGCGTCGGTGCCTTCGCGCTTCAGGTCCTCGGGGCTCAGATCCTCGGCCAGCAGCAGCTTCAGCCAGTCCAGAACCTCGGAGGTGGAGGGCTTCTTCTTCAGCCCGGTGGTCTCGCGGATCTCGTAGAACTGGGTCAGCGCGGTGGTCAGCAGCCGGTCCTTGATGCCGGGGAAATGCACCTCGACGATCCGCTTCATCGTCTCCAGGTCGGGGAAGCGGATGTAGTGGAAGAAACAGCGGCGCAGAAAGGCGTCGGGCAGTTCCTTTTCGTTGTTCGAGGTGATGATGACCACGGGCCGCGTGCGGGCGCGCACCGTCTCGCCGGTCTCGTAGACATGGAACTCCATCTTGTCGAGTTCCTGCAGAAGGTCGTTGGGGAACTCGATGTCCGCCTTGTCGATCTCGTCGATCAGCAGCACCGTCTTGCCCTGCGATTCGAAGGCCTGCCAGAGCTTTCCCTTGCGGATGTAGTTGCGCACGTCGTGCACCCGCTCGTCGCCGAGCTGGCTGTCGCGCAGACGGCTCACGGCGTCATATTCGTAAAGGCCCTGCGCGGCCTTGGTGGTGGATTTGATATGCCATTCGATGATCGGCAGATTCAGGGCGCCCGCCACCTGCTTGGCCAGTTCCGTCTTGCCGGTTCCGGGCTCGCCCTTGACCAGCAGGGGGCGCTCCAGCGCCACGGCGGCATTGACGGCCACCGCCAGGTCCTCGGTCGCCACATACGAATCGGTTCCGGCAAATTTCATCGGTTTTTCCTGCTGCTAGCGCTCGTTCCTAGGCCCGCGGGCCTGGGCACAAAAAGCCACAAAGCGGGACTATATGCTAGTGACATCCCCAGCGCATTGGGATAAACGCTGCGCCAGGAGAGCCGGGTGACTGACGTGACAACAACAGCCGGGCCCGCGCTGCGAGAGGAACCAGGTATGAAAGCCGAAGTTTTTCTGCCAGAGGATTATCGCCCCGCGGAGGATGAGCCGTTCATGAACGAGCGGCAGCTCGAATATTTCCGCCGCAAGCTGATCGCTCTGAAGACCGAACTTCTTGACGAAAGCAAATCCACCATCGAGGGGCTGCAGGACGGCACCCGCAACATTCCCGACGTGGCCGACCGCGCCAGCGAAGAGACCGACCGGGCGCTGGAACTGCGGATCCGCGACCGCCAGCGCAAGCTGGTGGCCAAGATCGACGCCGCGCTGCGCCGCATCGAAGAGGGCGAATATGGTTACTGCCAGGAGACCGGCGAACCCATCTCGCTGAAGCGGCTGGATGCCCGCCCGACCACCACGCTCAGCCTCGAGGCGCAGGAGCGTCACGAGCGGCGCGAGAAGGTCCACCGCGACGACTGAGCCGGCCACCCGCCGGTTCGCGCCGCCAATTCACCGGGGCCGCCGCGTCCCGGTGTTTTCGTCTTGAGGAGCCCGCCCGTGCTGACAGGCCGCGACATCACCGTTCTGGGCGGCGGCATCGCCGGGCTGACCGCGGCGATCGCGCTTGCGCGGCGCGGCGCCTGCGTCACCGTCTTCGAACAGGCCGAGGCCATCGGCGAGGTCGGCGCCGGCCTGCAGATCAGCCCCAACGGCGCGGCGGTGCTCTGCGCGCTGGGGATGGGCGAAGCGCTGGCGCGCCTCGGCCAGCGCGCCGCGGCGGTCTCGCTGCGCGACTTCGCCGCCGGGCGCGAGGTAGTGCGCCTCGATCTGTCCGGCGCGGCGGGCCCCTATTACTTCGTCCATCGCGCAGATCTGGTGGGGATGCTGGCCGATGCCGCGCGCGCCGAGGGGGTCAAGCTGCGCCTGCTTCAGCGGATCGCTTCGGTCCGGGTCGGCGCCGGGGGCGCCAGCCTGACCACGGCGCAGGGCGCGGTGGTCAACGCGCGGCTGCTGATCGGGGCCGATGGGTTGCATTCGGTGGTGCGCGGGGCGCTGAACGGGGCGGACCAGCCGTTCTTTACCGGGCAGGTGGCCTGGCGCGCGCTGGTGCCCGCGGCGGGCGATGTCGCGCCCGAGGCGCGGGTCTACATGGGGCCGGGCCGGCATCTGGTCTGCTACCCGCTGCGCGGCGGGAAACTGATCAACCTCGTCGCCGTGCAGGAGCGCGAGAACTGGGCCGACGAGGGCTGGCACCATCCCGACGACCCGGCCAATCTGCGCGCCGCCTTCGCCGGTTTCGGCGCGGAGGTGCAGGCGCTGTTGGCGCGGGTCGAGGAGGTCTATCTGTGGGGCCTGTTCCGCCATCCCGTCGCGCCGGTCTGGCACCGCGGCGCGGCGGCGATCCTAGGCGACGCCGCCCATCCCACGCTGCCCTTCCTCGCGCAGGGCGCGAACATGGCGCTGGAGGATGCCTGGGTGCTGGCCTCAACCCTGGCCGCGCATGACAGCACCGAGGCCGCGCTCGCCGCCTATCAGGCCGCCCGGCAGGAGCGCTGCGCGCGCATCGTCGAGGCCGCCAGCCGCAACGCCCGCAACTACCACCTCAGCTTCCCGCCGCTGCGCGCCGCAGCCCATGCCGCGCTGCGCCTCGGCGGTCGGCTTGCGCCCGACCGCATGCTGGGCCGGTTCGCCTGGCTCTATGGTCATGACGTGACGCGCGCCCATCCCTGACGGGGCTTTCCTTCGCCGCGCGGGCCGCTAATCTGGCGCGCAAACGAAGGAGGGACGCATGGCGCTCGAAGACGCGAAAACACAGGTGGACACGGCCTTTACCCGCAAGGGATACCGCGGGCTGTCCTATGAGAACGCCTTCGGCGGCGCGCCCAGCTTCCTGCGCCGCAGCTATTCCAAGGACCTGACCAGCGTCGATCTGGCGATCACCGGCATCCCCTTCGACCAGGCGGTGACCAACCGCCCCGGCACCCGCCTCGGCCCGCGCGCGATTCGAGAGGCGAGCGCGCTTCAGGCCTTCGACCCGCCCTATGGCTGGGGTTACAACCCGCTGGAGGAGTTCAGCATCGCCGATTACGGCGACATGGCCTTCGACTACGCCAACGTGCCCGGCTTCCCGGCCGCGCTGCAGGCGCATATGGCGGGCATCCTGGAGGCCGGCGCCGGGGCGATCACGCTGGGCGGAGACCACTACATTACCTTCCCCATCCTCAAGGCCCATGCCGAGAAATACGGCCCCCTGTCGCTGCTGCAGTTCGATGCCCACACCGACACCTGGGCGGATGACGATTTCGACCGGATCGACCACGGCACCATGTTCTACAAGGCGGTGAAATCGGGAATCGTGGACCCGAGAACCTCCGTCCAGGTGGGAATCCGCACCGAAAACCCCGACACGCTGGGCGTCAACATCATCGACGCGCGCGAGGTGCATGAGAAGGGACCCGCCGCGGCGGTGGCGAAGATCAAGGCGATCCTCGGCGATCGCCCGACCTACGTCACCTTCGACATCGACGCGCTCGACCCCGCCTTCGCGCCGGGCACCGGCACGCCGGTCTGGGGCGGTCTGACCTCGGCGCAGGCGGCGCATATGCTGCGTGACCTCGCGGGGATCAACATGGTCGGCGGCGACGTGGTCGAGGTCTCGCCGCCCTTCGACACCACCGGCGCCACCGCCATCGCCGGCGCCCATGTGGCGATGGAGTTGATCTGCCTGTGGGGCTGGACCCGCAGAAAATGAAGGCGCGGCTGAGGCAGTTCCTGTTCAGCACGCTGACGCTGCTGGCGCTGATCGCGGTCTCGGGCGCGCTCTATATCCGCGTGGCGCCGATGGATGTGGCGGAGGTCCACCGCACCTATCCCGGCCACGGTCCGGGCGACTGGCCCATGCCGGGCGGGTTCGAGGCGGTGCGCGCAGTCGGGGGTGACCCGCAGGCGGCGCTGGCCCGGCTCGACGCGATCATCCTCGCCACGCCGCGCACGCGGGCTCTGGCAGGGGCGGTCGCGGAGGGGCATGTCAGCTATGTCACCCGCTCCGCCGTCTGGGGCTTCCCGGACACAACCAATGTCTGGCTGGAGGGCGCGCTGCTGCATATCCGGGGCCACCTGCGCTTCGGCGGTTCAGATCTGGGCGTCAATCGACGCAGGATCGAGGGCTGGCTGCAGGCCCTCGGGCAGCCGTGACGACACGCAGCCCCGCCCCGTGTCGCGCCAGATCGGGTTGTTCAGCGCCATCTCGCAGCGTGCGATGAAGGCGCGGCCATCGACGAACAGGCAGATCTCCTCGCCCATCTCCACACGGCCGCCGGTGCTGTCGGTGCAGTAGCACTCGATCACCCTGCCGCCGGGTGTTGTCACGTCGGCCAGCGCGGGAGGGGCGACAAGCCCGAGGATCACGATCAGGCGCATCATGGCCAAACATAGCACGGATGCGCCCCTTGACCACGCCTGCGGCTTGGGCAAAACACGCTCATGGTTCCCATGGACAAACTCGACCAGATCACCCAGCGCTTCGAGTATCTCGAGGCCCGCCTGTCGCAGGGCGCGGGCGAGGATTTCGCGCAGGTCAGCCGCGAATACGCCGAGCTGAAGCCGGTGGCCGAGGAAATCTCCGCCTATCGCGCCCTGCTGGACAGCAAGGCCGAGGCCGAGGCGCTGCTGTCTGACCCCGAGATGAAGGGCCTGGCCGAGGAGGAGCTGCGCGAGGCCAGGGCACGTCTTCCGGGCATGGAGCAGAGGCTACGCCTGGCGCTGCTGCCCAAGGACACCGCCGACGCGCGCCCCGCCATCGTCGAGATCCGCCCCGGAACGGGGGGCGACGAGGCCGCGCTGTTCGCCGGCGACCTGCTGCGCATGTATCAACGCTATGCCGAGGCGCGCGGTTGGCGCTTCGACATCCTCGAGATGGCGCAGAGCGAGCTTGGCGGGATCAAGGAGGTCGTGGCCAACGTGCAGGGGCAGGGGGTCTTTGCCCGGCTGAAATACGAATCCGGCGTGCACCGGGTGCAGCGGGTGCCGGCCACCGAATCGGGCGGGCGCATCCACACCTCGGCGGCCACCGTCGCCGTGCTGCCCGAGGCCGAGGAGGTGGATATCGACATCCCCGCCGGCGATATCCGCATCGACACCATGCGATCGTCGGGCGCGGGCGGCCAGCACGTCAACACCACCGATTCGGCGGTGCGGATCACCCACCTGCCCACCGGGATCGTCGTCACCAGCTCCGAGAAATCGCAGCACCAGAACCGCGCGATCGCCATGCAGGTGCTGCGCACGCGGCTTTTCGACCTGGAGCGCCAGCGCGCCGCGGACGCGCGCGCCGCCGACCGCAAGGCGCAAGTGGGCTCGGGCGACCGCTCCGAACGCATCCGCACCTATAATTTCCCGCAAGGCCGCATGACCGACCACCGCATCAACCTGACGCTCTACAAGCTCGACCAGGTGATGCAGGGGGATCTGGACGAGGTGATCGACGCGCTGATCGCCGACGACCAGGCGCGCAAGCTGGCCGAGGTCGAGGGGTGACCGGCAACGCCGCCCTGGCCGCGGCCACGCGCCGGCTGCGCGCCGCCGGCATCCCCGACGCCCCGCGCGACGCCCGCCGCCTGCTGGCCCATGCGATGGGAATCGCCCCCGACCGGCTGGTGCTGCATCTGTCCGAGGAGATGTCCGACGCGGCCGAAGCCGCCTTCGACGCCCTGCTTTCCCGCCGCGAACGGCGCGAGCCGGTGTCGCACATCATCGGCAGCCGCGCCTTCTATGGCCGCGCTTTCCACGTCACCCGCGACGTGCTCGACCCGCGCCCCGAGACCGAGACCCTGGTCGAACTGGCCCTGTCCCAGCCCTTTTCGCGGGTGCTCGACCTCGGCACAGGCTCGGGCTGCATCCTGCTGACGCTGCTGGCCGAACGCGCGCAGGCCACCGGCCTCGGCGTGGACCTGTCGGAGGCCGCGCTGGCGGTGGCGCGGCAGAACGCCCGGACGCTGGGCATCGCGCGGGCCGCGTTCCTGCGTTCCGACTGGTGCGGGGCGGTGCAGGGGCAGTTTGACCTGATCGTCTCAAACCCGCCCTATATCGCCGCCGATGAAATGCCTGGCCTCGCCCCCGAGGTGCGCGACTGGGAGCCGGAAATGGCGCTCAGCCCCGGCGGCGACGGGCTCGACGCCTACCGCGCCATCGCCGCCTGCGCCCCCCCGCATCTGGCGCCGAACGGCCGCCTGATGGTCGAGATCGGCCCCACGCAAGGCGCCGCCGTGGCCGCCCTTTTGCGGGTGGCGGGGCTTGAAAACATCGCCGTTCATGCCGATATGGATGGTCGGGACCGGGTGGTTAGCGCGGCAAAACCGTGACATCTGCGCCGCCAAAGGCGCAAAAACGCAGCCGGAACCGCCCGGGGAAGACATTTTTCCCTTGTCTTGACGGCCTCTAAATGGTTAGTCGGACATGCGAGCGGAGGGATGCACTCTGCGGTCCCCCTCGCGCGAAAGCCAGAAATCGCAAGGACCCGGCACTGCCCGACAAGGGCTCACACAGGGTCATAAAATGCCACACTAAGGCTGGAAACCAGTACGAAAATGAGATCATCCAAGTCACGATCGCGGTCGAAGTCGAGCCGCCAGCGTTCGGTCGGGAACATCGTCAACCGCGTCTTCGACAGTTCGGGCCCCGAGGGTAAGGTGCGCGGCACGCCGCAGCAGATCATCGAAAAGTACAACCAGCTGGCCCGCGACGCCCAGTTGGCCAACGACCGCGTGGCGGCTGAGAACTTCCAGCAGCACGCCGAACACTACGCCCGCATGCTGAGCGAGGCCCAGCGAGAGCAGGATGCCCGCCGCGAGCAGCAGGAACAGCAGGACCGCGAGCGCCAGCAGCAGCGCGAGCAGCAGCAGCGCGACCAGCGCCCGCCGCAGCCCGAGGCCGAGGAGCAACCCGCCGACGTGATCGACCTGATCGGCGACGAGGGCGACAGCGGCCTGGTGGAAACGCCGGAGCAGAAGGCCCCGCCGAAACGCCGCGCGCCGCGCAAGCCCAAGCCCAAGGCCGAGCCTGTGTCCGAATCCGCAGACAACGCCGCCAGCGGCGAGGGCGAAAATACCCCGCAGGCTCCCGCGGCCGAATGACCGGCCCCCGGGGGCGCCGCGTTGCGCCCCTGATCGGCCCTGTCAGGCCAGTGCGCGCGCCAGCGCGCAGAACCCCTCCAGCGGCACCTGCTCGGCGCGCAGCGTGGGCTCCAGCCCGGCGCTCCTCAGCCGCTCCTCGATGTCCGGCGCCAGCCCCTTGAGCGAGGCGCGCAGCATCTTGCGCCGCTGGTTGAAAGCCGCGGCCACCACCCGGCTCAGCACCTTCGCGTCGGCCGGGTAGCGCGGCGCGGGCAGCGCCTGCAGATGCACCACGGCCGAATGGATCTTGGGCGGCGGGGTGAAGGCCTCGGGCGGCAGGATCATGACGATCTTCGCCTCCGCGCGCCACTGTGCCAGGATCGCCAGCCGGCCATAGGCCTTGGAGCCGGGCTGCGCCACGATGCGCTCGGCCACCTCCTTCTGGAACATCAGCGTCAGGCTCTCCCAGAAGGGCGGCCAGGTCTCCGGCGTCAGCCAGCGCACCAGCAACTCGGTGCCGACGTTGTAGGGCAGGTTGGCCACCACCCGGATCGGCGGCGTCAGATGCGCGATGGGGTCGATCTCAAGCGCGTCGCCGCTGATCACCTCCAGCCGCCCTGGATAGGCGGCGGCGATCTCGGCCAGCGCGGGCAGGCAGCGGGCGTCCTTTTCGACCGCCAGCACCCGGCGCGCGCCCTCGGCCAGCAGCCCGCGGGTCAGGCCGCCGGGGCCGGGTCCCACCTCCAGCACGTCGCAGCCGCTCAACTCGCCGGCCTGGCGCGCGATCTTGGCGGTCAGGTTCAGGTCCAGAAGGAAATTCTGCCCCAGCGTCTTCTTCGCCGACAGCCCATGCGTGGCGATGACCTCGCGCAGGGGCGGCAGCCCGTCGATCGCACTCATGCCGTCGCCTTTCTTCTGGCCGTAAATATCCCCGCCGGAGGCATGAAATTCTTCACGCGCCGCGTGCCCGCGCCATGCGCTCGGCCATCTCCAGCGCGGCGATCAGGCTCGACGGGTCGGCGCGGCCGGTGCCGGCGATGTCGAAGGCGGTGCCGTGATCGGGCGAGGTGCGGATGAAGGGCAGCCCCAGCGTCACGTTCACCCCGCGGGCGAAATCCAGCGTCTTGATCGGGATCAGCGCCTGGTCGTGATACATGCAGATCGCCACGTCGTAGCGGCGGCGCGCCTCTTCGTGGAACATGGTGTCGGCGGGCAGGGGGCCGACGATGTCCATCCCCTCGGCGCGCAGGCCGTCGAGCACCGGCACGATCAGCGCCTGCTCCTCCTGGCCCATCGCGCCGCCCTCGCCGGCATGGGGGTTCAGCCCCGCCACGGCGATGCGCGGCTCCTCGATCCCGAAATCGCGGACCAGCGCGGCATGGGTGATGCGGATCGTGTCGCGCAGCAGCGGCGTCTTCAGCGTGTGCGCCACCCGCGACAGCGGGATGTGGATGGTGACCGGCACCACCCTGAGCGCCGCGCAGGCCAGCATCATCACCACCCGCTTCACCCCCGCCAGATGGGCGAGGTATTCGGTATGGCCGGGATAGGCGAAATCCGCCCCGTCCTTCAGCGCCTTCTTGTTGATCGGGTTGGTGCACAGCGCGCTGGCGTGGCCCTCCTGCACCAGCTCCACCGCGCGGGCGATGCTGGCGATCACGGCCGCGGCGTTCTCCGGCGCGGGCGCGCCCGGAACGGCCGGCGCGGGGAAGGGCTGCGCCAGCACCGGCAGGCCGACGGCGGCGGCGTGCACCGCCTCCTCGGGGCGGTGGATCTCGACGTGTTTGGTGCCCTCGGGCAGATGTGCGGGATCGCCGATCCAGAAGAATGGCAGCCGCGCGCCCAGCACCTCCCAGGCCTTGACGGTGATCTCGGGGGCGACGCCCGCGGGCTCGCCGGCGGTGAGGGCGATCGGCGGGCGCATCACGGATACCGGATGATGGCGTCGGCGCGCAGTTCGGCGAGGTAGCCCTCGGCATAGGCGCCGAGACGCTGGTTCAGCAGGCGCTGGCGCACCGCCGTGCGGTCCACGTCCTCTCCCAGGGCGGGCGTCCGGCCGCAGAGCATCAGCAGCGAGGGCGCGCCGCCGCGGGTCAGGAGCGCGGTCTCGCCCTCGTCGAGCTTGGCCAGTTCCAGCGCGATGTCGTCGGGCAGTTCGGCCACCACCCTGGCCTCGCGCAGCAGGCGGTCCTCGGGCAGACCCCTGGCCACGCCGTAGAGATCGTCGCAGGTATCGACCTCGGCAGCGACGCGCGCGGCCTCCTCCGGCGTGCCGCGCTCGAGGAAGAAGCGGGCGTATTCGATCGACAGGGTCTCGGGCTCGGCGACCTCGGTTTCCGCGATCGCGCGCAGCTGGAACAGCGCGATGGCGTTGGTCACCGGGATCGGGTCCGACACCTCGCCCGGCGCCAGTCCCAGCACGGCGGCGGCGATCTGCGGCGGCAGGGTGGCGAGGTCGAGCCAGTCGATCCGCCCGCCGCGCTCGCGCGAGGGCGAGACCGAGTATTGCTGCGCCGCCGCGGCAAAGCCGGCGGCGGTGGTGATGTCGCGGCTCAGCCGGCCCGCCAGCGTCTGCGACTCCGCCTTCCGCTCGGGGGTGTCGGCGGGCAGGATGATCTCGGACAGCAGCACCCGCGCCCCGCCGCGCTGCGAGGACAGCGCGATGGCGCGGTCGATCTCGGTCTCGGTGATCTGGGCGCGCGGGCCGAAGCGGGCGCGGATGACCTCGCGCCAGGCGATGCCGGCCTCGACGAAATCGCGGAAGGTCTGGGCGGCGATCCCGCCCTGTCCGATGGCGGCGACGAACTGCTCGGTGGTCAGGTTGGCGCGGCCCGCGAATTCCTCCATCCCGGTCTCGACCTGCTCGGGCTCCAGCGCGATGCCGAGATCCTTGGCGGCGTCCATCCGCAGCCGGTCGTCGATCAGGCCTTTGATGGCCTCCTCCTCCAGATCGCCGGGGCTGTTGAGCAGCTTGAGGAACAGCATGCGCTGCTCCACCTCGTAATTGGTGATGGCGCGGTCGTTGACGATCACCCGCGGCGCGAAGGGGCCGCCCTGCTGGGCCGTGGCGGCGCCAGCGGTCAGCACCAGCAAAAGGACGGTGAAAAGGCGGGTCAGTCGGGTCATTCTTGGCGTCCGTTCTGCGCGTCGTGTCAGCGGCTGCAGGTCCGGCGGTAGGCGCTGGCGTCGCCCCCGGCGCCGAACCCGTTCAGCGAGATTTGGAGACCGAAGTCGGTGGTCGGCCTTACACTAGTCGAGGATGTGAAGCGACGCGAGAGCGAAAGGTCCAGCGTCACGCATTCGTTCCGGTATTCCAGCCCGACGCCCGCATGGGCGGCGCGGTCGGCGACGAAATCGTAGCGCCAGTCGGCCTTGCCGATCCAGTTGTCGCGGAAGCGGTAGCCGGCGTCGACCACCCATTCGGAACTGTCGATGCTGCGGCTTTCTGCCAGGTTCGCCTCCTGCCAGACATAGCTGGAGGCAAGCCCCACGCGCTCGGTCGTCCAGGCCAGGCGCAGCTCGTTGCGGGTGAAGGCGAAGCTGTCGTCGAACACCGCGCGGTTGGTCAGCGACAGGTTGTCGGCGGTCTTGAGCTGCACCACGGCCAGCCAGTCTGAGCTCAGCCCGTCGAGGCCCGATCCGGCCGCGAACTGCTTTGGCGTCTCGGCATGCAGCACCCGCCCCGCGGCCAGCGCCAGCGACCAGCCCTGCGCGGCGTGGCGCGTCCAGCTCAGCCCGAGATTGGCGCGCAACCCGTCCTCATAGGCATCCGCGCCCGGGAAGCGGTTGAGGGCAAACAGGTTCCCCTCGTCGAACTCGACGCTGACGCTGTCCTCGTTGGGCAGGGTGCTGTCGTCGTCGTCGGACCACACCAGCTGCACCACCGGCTCCAGCACCTGGGTGGCGCCGCCGCGGCCCGCCCGGACCAACGGCCAGCGCAGCTCGACCGCGGCGAAGGGGGCGGCGCGGGTGACCGGGTCGGGCGTGGCGGCGTCGTCGGCGAGGCCGGTGTAGTCGAGGTTCATCTGCCCCAGCGTGGCGATCCGCAGCCCCGCCGCCGTCGTCCAGCTGCGCCGCCAGTCGAGCCGCGCCGCCGCGCGCGCCACGTCGCGCCCCAGCACATCGGCGTTCGAGCGGCGGTGATGGGCATGCGCCTCCAGCGAGAGCTTGGCGATGCCGCCCAGCAAGCCCGGCTCGAACCGGCGCTGCCAGCTCAGATCGGCCAGGCTGGTGGGCAGGGTGCGGTTGTCCTCCGAGGCGCGCAGCGAGTTGTAGTAGTAAAGCGCCGCCTCGACATGCTTGTCGCGCCGGGTGCGGGCGACCGCGATGTCGCTGCGCAGCCGGTCGCGGCCCGAATAGCCGTAGTCCAGCAGATAGGCCGGGTCCGATACCGTCTGGATGTTGAATGTCAGCTCGAAATCGCGGGGCAGGTCGAAGCGCCCCTCGCCAAAGAGGTAGCGGCGGGTCTCGCCCTTGACCAAGGTGTCGCGCGACAGGGCGCCGTTGAACTCGATCTCGCCGTGGCGGAAGGCCTGCCGGTAGCGGAGTTCCAGCGTGCGGGTGCGGCCAGTCGAAAGATAGGGCGTCACCGTCAGGTCGGCATGGCGGCCCAGCGTGATGAAATAGGGCAGCTTGATGCCGGAGCCGAGACCGTCGCTGAAGCGCAGCTCGGGGATCAGGAAGCCGTTGGCGCGTTTCAGCGTCGGGTCGGGCAGGCGCAGCCGCGGCAGGTAGAGGATGGGCACGCCCATCACCTCGAACCGGGCGTGGTCGAAATAGAGCTGCTTTTCCTGCTCGTCATGAATGATGCGCTGCGCGCGGATCTGCCACAGCGGGATCGGCGATCCGGCGCAGACCCGGCAACTCGACGCCACGGTCTTGTTCAGCACCGAATAGCGCCCGCCGACGCGGTGCAGCTCGTTCGCGGCCAGTTGCAGCTGCTGGCGCAGCACCATGCGCGCGCTGACCAGCAGCCCCTCGGTCAGATCGGGGGTCAGCTCGGCGCTGTCGGCCAGCAGGATGGCGTCGTTCTCGGTGACGAGGGTCAGCGGCCCCTCGATGGTCAGCTTGTCGGTGGGGCGGTCATAGACCACGCGCACAGCCTTGAGCCGCGCCCCCTCGTAGAGCACCTCGACATGGCCCTCGGCCACCAGCTGGCTGTTGCCGACCACCGCCACCCGGTCGGCGATCAGGGTGGCCGCCGGCGGCTCCTGCGCCCAGGCGGCCAGCGGCAGCAGAATCAGCGCCAGCAGGCGCAGGACGTGTCCGCGCATTACCCTTCCTCCATGTGCAGGATCAGTGCCAGCGCCATCATGATGCCGATCACCGGGGGGCTCCAGGCCGCCAGCGCCACCGGGATCTGGCCGTTCTCGCCCAGGATCTGGGCGAAGTTGCGCAGAAAGAACAGCGCCAGCCCCAGCCCCAGCGCGCCCATCACCATGATGCCGGTGCGCCCGAAGCGGGTGTGGCGCATGGTGAAGGCGGCGCCGATCATCATCATCGCCACGAACAGCGCGGGCAGGGCCAGTTCCATCTGCAACCACACCTCGTGCTGGCGCGCGGAGAAGCCGGCGCGCTTGAGGCTGGCGATGAAGTCGGGCAATTGCCAGATCGGGATCGCGCTCGGCGTGCCGAAACTGTCGCGGATGCGGTCGCGGGTCAGGTCCGAGGGCAGCGACAGATGCGCGTGCTGGGTCGCGCCGGCCTCGGGATTGGCGGTGTCGAAGGTCCAGCGCTTGGCCTCGGTGATCTCCCAGGCGCCGGCGGTCAGCTCGGCCTCGCGCGCCTCGATGCGCCACACCGGGCCGGCCTTGGGCGCGAAGGCGAGGAAGGTCACGTCATAGAGCCGCGTGCCGTCGAGATTGGCACGCACGGCGCGGATCACCATCTGGCCCTCGGGGCCGCCCTGGCGCAGCCACAGCCCCTCGCGCGAGATCGACAGCACGTTGCGGGTGCCGTGGCGGTATTCGTCCGACAGCCGCTCGTATTCCTTCTGCGTTGCCGCCACGATCGGGTTCAGCACCGCCACGCACAGCAGGCCGGTCGCGAAGGCGGTCGCCAGGGGCGCCCCCAGCGCGCGGAGCGCCGAGCGGCCCGAGGCCCGCGTGACCACCAGCTCTGAGGTTCGGGCGAGTTTCAGGAACAGCGCCAGCGTGGACAGGATCACGATCAGCGGCAGGATGCCGTAGAGCGCGGAGGGCACGCTCAGCGCCGCCAGCCGGGTCGCCTGCCCGACGCTGATCGTGCCGATGTCGAAGCGTCGGATCTGGTCGACCACGTCCAGCAGCATCAGGATCAGCAGGAACACCGTGGTCACCGCCAGCAGGGTCAGCGCGAATTTGCGCGCGAAATAGAAATGCAGCCTCATGCCGCGACCCTCCGCCGGCGGGCGAAGAGGGTGGGGCAGGCGCTGATGCACAGCATCGCCCAGGCCATCGCGATGCCCGCGACGGGCGGCAGGTAGACCACCGGCCAGGCCGCCTCGTTGCGGCGGGCGATGTCGGCGGTCGCGTTGTCCAGCAGTTGCAGCCCGATCAGCAGCACCACCGCCAGCAGCACCTGCTTCCAGATGCCGAAGCGGCTGAAGCTGCCCAGCATCAGCGCCGAGAATCCGATCAGCGCCCCCGCCACCCCGAGGAAGGGCTGCGCGATCCGGGCGTGCCCCTCGTAGAGGAAGGCCGCGCGCGGCTTGCCGGTGGTCTTCATCAGCGCCTCGGTCGGGAACAGCAGCGCGGGCGTCGGCAGCGCCTCGATGCTCAGCGCCGCCGCCGCGCCGGCGTCGATCAGCCCCGCCAGGTCATAGACGGAATCGGCGAAGGAGGTGGTGAACAGCCGGTTGCCGTTGTAGCGCAGCGTCTGCGCCAGCCCGTCGAACATCACCAGCTTGGGCCCGTCCTCGCCCGGCACCAGCAGGGCGCGCTCGGCGGTGTAGGTGGTGCGCTGCGAGGCGCTGCGCGCATCCGACAGAAAGACGTTGCGCAGCTCGCCATCGGTCGAGATGTCGCGGATGTAGAAGGTCACGCCCTCGGCGGGGTGCAGGAACTGCCCCTCGGTCAGCAGCCGCGCGGTGATGTTCTCGGCGATCTCGACCTTGCGCACGGCCAGCTCGGCGCGGCTGGCGGGAACCAGGAAATGGTTCAGCACCATTACCAGCGCGGCCACCATCAACCCGAAGACCAGCACCGGACGCGCCAGCCGGAAGCTGGAGAATCCCATCGCCTGCACCACCACCAGCTCGGATTCCGAGATCAGCCGGTTGACGACATAGACGGTCGCGGCAAAGCCCGACACCGGCAGCACCAGCCGGATCACGTTGGGCAGCGCCAGAGCGGTGAACTCAAGGAATACAAGGGCGGACTGGCCGTCGCCTATCAGCTGGTCGAACAGCAGCACGGCGCGGTTCACCCAGTAGACCGAGATCAGGACAAGCGAAAAGAACCCGAACAGAACGGTCAGCTGCGCCAGCAGGTATCTGTCGAATTTCCGCACTCCGCCCCCCAGGCGAGATATTCCGCGCGGACCCTAGACCAAATGTCCGGCGTGGAAAACTGCTATCTGGCCAAGCGCGCGGGCAGCCGCTAGGTAGGATTCAACGACAAGGGAGAGAGCTGAATGACCACGCCCACGAGCATCCGTTTCAACGAGATCGACCTTGAGGCCATCGCCGCCGCGGCGGGCCGCGTTGCGGTTTTCCTGCCCGCCGACGGCACGCTCGACCAGGCCGCGCGCCGGGTCAACCGGCTGACCCGCGGCGCGCTGGCGCGCTTCGCCGAGAGCGAGGCATTTTCCAAGATGAAACCGGGCGAGGCCAAGACGCTGGCCTATCCCGTGGGCATGGCCGCCGAGGCGGTGGACGTGGTGCGGCTGGACCGACGCCCCAGCGTCGAAGAGGCGCGCAAGGCCGGCGCCGCGCTGGCCAAGCTTCAGGGCGAGGCCGGGATGCTGGTGCTGGCCGGCCCCAACGCCCGCGCGGCCGAGATCGCCTTCGGCCTGGCGCTGCGCGGCTATGAATTCACCGAGCACAAGAGCGAAAAGTCCAAGCCGCGCGGCACCGTCACCATGATGGTGTCCAAGCCCGAGGCGGTCGCGGCGCAGGCCGGGCCGATGGCCGCGGTGGCCGAGGGGGTGTTCTTCACCCGCGATCTGGTGAACGAGCCCTCCAACATCCTGACCACCGACGATTTCGCCGCGCGCCTCGCCGCCATGCAGGAACTGGGGCTGGAGGTCGAGATCCTCGAGGAGGAGGATCTGGCGAAGCTCGGCATGCGGACGCTGCTGGCCGTCGGGCAGGGCTCGGAAAGCCCCTCCAAGGTGGTGGTGATGCAGTGGAACGGCGGCAAGAAGGGCGACGCGCCCCTCGCGCTGGTGGGCAAGGGCGTGGTCTTCGACACCGGCGGCATCAGCCTGAAGCCGGCTGCGGGCATGGAGGACATGACCATGGACATGGGCGGCGCCGGCGTCGTCGCGGGCGTGATGCGCGCGCTCGCGCTGCGCAAGGCCCGGGCCAATGTCGTGGGCCTGGTCGGCCTGGTCGAGAACATGCCCTCGGGCACCGCCATCCGCCCGGGCGACGTGGTCAAGTCGATGAAGGGCGACACGGTGGAGATCGTGAACACTGACGCCGAGGGCCGGCTCGTGCTGTGCGACGTGCTGTGGTACGCGCAGGAGCGGTTCAAGCCCGCGGGCATGGTCGACCTCGCCACCCTGACCGGCGCGATCATCATCGGGCTGGGGCATGAGATGGCCGGCGTCTTCTCCAACGACGATGCGCTGTGCGACGCCTTCCTCAAGGCCGCGAAGGCCGAGGGCGAGGGGGCCTGGCGCCTGCCGCTGGCGCCGGCCTACGACGAGCAGCTCAAATCGCCGATCGCCGACATGAAGAACGTCGGTGGCCGGCCCGCGGGCTCCATCACCGCGGCGCAGTTCCTGCAGCGCTTCGTCAAGGAGGGCTGCCCCTGGATCCATATCGACATCGCGGGCGTGGCCAGCGTCAAATCCGAAACCACGCTCGCGCCCAAGGGGGCGACCGGCTGGGGCGTGATTGCGCTTGACCGGCTGGTGCGCGACCGTTTCGAGGGCTGATGGGCGCGGCGCTGTTCTATCACCTGACCCGGCAGCCGCTGGAGGCGACCCTGCCCATGCTGCTGGAGAAATCCCGCGCGCGCGGCTGGCGGGTGGTGGTGCGCGGCACCTCAGACGAACGGCTGCGCTGGCTCGACGACCGGCTGTGGCTGGTGCCCGAGGACGGGTTCCTGCCGCACGGGCTGGCGGGCTCGGGCTTCGACGCCGACCAGCCGGTGCTGCTGACCACCGGGGCCGGGGCGCCCAACGGTGCCGCCTGCCTGATGGCGGTGGACGGCGCCGAGGTCAGCGCGCAGGACTGCGAGACGATGGAGCGGGTCTGCATCCTGTTCGACGGCAATGACCCGGCCGCCGTCGGCCACGCCCGAGCCCAGTGGAAGGCATTGACCGGGGCGGGGGTGGCGGCGGAATACTGGTCCGAGGCTTCGGGACGGTGGGAGAAGAAGGCCGAAAGCGGCACGGTGGGCTGAGGGCCTTCGCAACAGGGAGACGGCGCATGACCCTCGCGAGACGGACGGTGTTGCAGGAGCTCTACGATGGCGAAACGCCGCGGGCGCACCGCTTCCGCTACGGGCTGCTGGCCTTCGACCTGGCGACGATCCTGTTCGTGATCGTCACCTCCTTCCTGCCCCGCAGCGTCGCGATCGAGGCGCTCGACGCGGCCTTCGGCGTCTTCATCCTGGCCGATTTCGGTGCGCGGCTGGCGATCAGCCAGCGCCGGCTGTGGTTCATGACGCGCCCCGCGACGCTGGCCGACATCGCGGCGATCGTGTCCTTCCTGGCGCCGATGGCGGGCGAGGGGCTGGCCTTCCTGCGGATCCTGCGGACGCTGCGGCTGCTGCACACCTACCAGCTGCTCGACCGGCTGCGCGCCGATTTCAGGTTTTTCCGGCGCCACGAGGAGGTGGTCGTCGCCGCGATCAACCTGCTGGTCTTCCTCTTCGTCATGACCGGGCTGATCTATGCCACGCAGTCGGGCAAGAACCCCGATATCGGCAATTACGCCGACGCGCTCTATTTCACAGTGACCACCCTGACGACCACGGGTTTCGGCGACATCACGCTGGAGGGCACGGGCGGGCGGCTGCTGTCGGTGGCGGTGATGATCGTCGGCGTCACGCTGTTCCTGCGGCTGGCGCAGGTGCTGTTCCGCCCCTCCAAGGTGCGCCAGCCCTGTCCGCAATGCGGGCTGCTGCTGCATGACGTCGATGCCGTGCATTGCAAGCATTGCGGTGCGGTGATCAACATCCGCACCGAAGGCACCTATTGAGTTCGGCTCAGCGCGTCAGGATCAGCGTGTCGCCGGTGAATTCCATCCGGGAATGGCGCTGGAGATAGCTCATCCCCAGAAGCGAGGTGTCCATCTGCCCGCCATTGACCACGGCGCGCATGTTCTCGTCCACCACCGGGCCGAGGCGCACCTCGTCCAGCCGCACGCGCGCGGTCCGCACCAGCCCGTTGGCGGTGCGCGCTTCCTCCAGATAGGCAAGCTGCCCGTGGTCGAGCCCCGCGCGTTCGGCGTCCTCGCGGGTCAGCACCAGGTCGGTGGCGCCGGTATCGACGACGAAGCGCACCGGCGCGCCGTTGATCAGCAGCGTCAGGTAGTAATGGCCGTCCGGCGCGCGCGGCACCTCTATCCGCCGCTCCTCGGCAAAGACCGCCTGCCGCGGCATCACCGTGGAGCGGATGTCGGACCACAGGCCCGCCCCCGCGATCACGCCGACGAAGATCAGCCCCCACAGCGCGCCGTGGCGGGCCACCTGGCCGAGCCGGCGCCGGTTCGCCGCGATGAAATAGCCGCCGATCGCCGCGGCGAGGATCACCAGGTAAATCAACTGTCCGATCTGATCGCCTGCCATTCTGTCCTCTGGCTGGTGGAGCGCGCCTGCCATGATAGGTAGGGAGGAAATCGGAAATGTTGAGGTGTCAAAGCGGCGCAAGGCCGAAATCGCGCAGCCCGTCCAGCACGAACTGCACCGACAGCGCCGCCAGCAGCATCCCCAGTAGCCGCGTGACCACGTTGATGCCGGTGCGCCCGAGCGCGCGCTCCAGCAGCCCCGCGGCCAGGAACAGCAGTAGCACCACGCCGATCACCGCCAACATCACGCCCAGCACCCCGGCCATGCCGGCGAGATCGCCGCGCACCTCGCCGGTCAGCAGGATCATGGTGGCCATGGCGCCCGGACCCGCCATCAGCGGCGTCGCCAGCGGAAAGACCGATGGGTCGGGCCGGTCGTCCTCGGCCTGGTCCTCGCGCCGCTTGGTGCGGCGCTCGAACAGCATCTCCAGCGCGGTCAGGAACAGCAGCATGCCGCCCGCGATGCGGAAGGCGGCCATGGAGATGCCGGCGAACCCCAGAACCGACTCGCCGAACAGGCCGAAGAGCGTCAGCAGCCCGATCGCCACGGCGGAGGCGCGCAGCGCGATGGCGCGCCGCTCATGCCCGGTCATGCCTTGGGTGATCGCCACGAAAAGCGGCGCCAGGCCGATCGGGTCGATCACCACGAACAGGGTGACAAAGGCGCCGATGTAGAAGGTGAGCTCCATCGCCTATCTTTCTGCCGAATCGAGCTTTTCCAGTGCGTCCATCCACAGGGCCTCGGCCCGTTCCTCGGCCTCGACCACCTCGGCGTGCTTCTTCTGCCACTTGGCGATCTCGTCGGCCTTGCCGCCCTCGTAGAGCGTCGGATCGGCCAGTTTCGCATCCAGTTTTTCGCGCATCTCTGCCAGTTTTTCCACCCGTTCCTCGCATTTTCGCACCTCTGCGCGCAGGACGAGGAGCGCGTCGCGGTCGGGGCGGCGGGGCTTTGGCGCGGGGGAGGCGGCGGGCTTCTCCGGCTTGTCGGCGGCCAGCAGCAGGCGGCGGTAGGCTTCCAGATCCTCCTCGAACGGGGTTACGCGGCCGTTCTGCACCAGCCACAGCCGGTCGGCCACGAGGCTCAGCAGGTGCATGTCGTGCGACACCAGGATTACCGCGCCGGAATAGGCGGTCAGCGCCTCGACCAGCGCCTCGCGGCTTTCGATGTCGAGGTGGTTGGTCGGCTCGTCGAGGATCAGCAGATGCGGCGCGTCGAGAGTCGCCAGCAGCAGCGACAGCCGCGCCTTCTGCCCGCCCGACAGCCGCCCGACCTCGGTCTCGGCCTGGTCGGCGCCAAGGCCGAAGCCCGCCAGCCGCGCGCGCAGCCTGGCCTGCGCCTCGTCGGGCCGTTCGCGGCGGATGTGCTGCAGCGGGGTCTCGTCCACATGCAGCTCATCCACCTGGTGCTGCGCGAAATAGCCGATGCGCAGTTTCGAGGCCACGGTCATCCGCCCGTCGAGCGGCGCGAGGCGTCCCGCCAGCAGCTTGGACAGGGTCGATTTGCCCTGGCCGTTCTTGCCCAGCAGCGCGATCCGGTCGTCCTGGTCGATCCGCAGGTTGAGATGCGACAGGATGGGCTGGCCGTCATAGCCGACCGAGACGCCCTCAAGCGCGATGATCGGCGGCGACAGCTCTTCCGGCGCGGGAAAGGTGAAGACCACGCGCGCGGCCTCTTCGGGCGCGGTGATGGGCTGCATCTTCTCCAGCATCTTCACCCGGCTCTGGGCCTGCTTGGCCTTGGTGGCCTTGGCCTTGAACCGGTCGACGAAGCTTTGCAGATGGGCGCGCTGCGCCTCCTGCTTTTTCGCCTGCGCGGCCTGCACCGCGCGCTGTTCGGCGCGGGCCTTGGCAAAGGCGTCGTAATTGCCCGGCCAGAGGGTCAGCTTGCGGTTGTCGAGATGCAGGATCGCCCCCACCGCGCGGTTCAGCAGCCCACGGTCGTGGCTGATGATCAGCACGGTGTGGGGATAGCGCGTGAGGTAGTTCTCAAGCCACAGCGCGCCTTCGAGATCGAGATAGTTTGTCGGCTCGTCCAGCAGCAACAGGTCGGGCTGCGCGAACAGCACCGCCGCCAGGGCCACGCGCATCCGCCAGCCGCCGGAGAAATCCGAGCAGGGGCGGCGCTGCTGCGCGTCGTCGAAACCCAGCCCCTTGAGGATCGAGGCCGCGCGCGCCTCGGCCGACCAGGCGTCGATATCGGCCAGCCGCGTCTGGATCTCGGCGATGCGGTTGGGGTCCTGCGCCGTCTCGGCCTCGGCCATCAGCGCCGCGCGTTCTGTGTCGGCGGCGAGCACCGTGTCGATCAGCGACACCGCGGAGGAGGGCACCTCCTGCGCCACGCCGCCGATGCGCGCGCGCGGGGGCAGCTCGATCTCGCCGCCCTCCAGCGCCAGTTCGCCCCGGATCAGGCGGAACAGCGTGGTCTTTCCCGCGCCGTTGCGGCCGACGAGGCCGACCTTGTGGCCGGTGGGAATCGTGGCCGAGGCGCCCTCGAACAGCGGGCGGCCCTCGACGGCATATGTCAGATCGGTGATACGCAGCATGGCCGCAGCACAGAGCGCACAGCGCGGGTGCTTGTCAATGCGTGACGCGGCGGGCGCGAAAGAAAGGCGGACCGGGCGGGCAGGCGTCCGGCGCGGGTCAGTCCCCGATCAGGCCGGCCAGCGCCGCCGGCAGCGCCGATCCGGGATAGGATCTCAACGCCACCAGCGGCTGGTCGCCGGCCTCGGCGAAGGCAAAGACATGGATGTCGCCGTGATTGAGCGTGACGCGGCAGAACCGCTCCGGCCCGGCCAGCGCGGCGGGGCACTCATCGAGGTCGAAATGGGCAACCGCCTCCTCGAACGTCGCATAGCCGAGCGGCAGCGGGGCGTCGCCGCCGCCGGCCAGGGCCGTCACGGGGGCCAGTGGAACCGTGGCGCAGATCAGGGCGCGGACAAACGTGTTCATTCCTTGGATCCTTTGTTCGTGGGGCCGCGAGGCGGCTGCGACTCGTATAACCTATCAAAAGACTCAGGTAAAGGCGATGCCCAGGCCGATGCTGCGAAAACGGGGAATTATGCCCCTTTATCCGTCCCGGTGGCCGTGCTACACGCCGCGCAGTTTCGAAACACCCCATCCCAGACGAGGACGATCATGGCCATTCAGCGCACCTTCTCGATCATCAAGCCCGACGCCACCAAGCGCAACCTGACCGGCGCCATCAACGCCAAGCTCGAGGCCGCCGGCCTGCGCATCATCGCGCAGAAGCGGATCAAGCTGAGCAAGGAGCAGGCCGGCGTCTTCTACGCCGTGCACAAGGAGCGCCCGTTCTACGACGAACTGTGCGAGTTCATGGCCTCCGAGCCGATCGTGGTTCAGGTTCTGGAAGGCGAAGACGCCATCGCCAAGAACCGCGAAGTGATGGGCGCCACCAACCCTGCCGAGGCGGCCGAGGGCACCATCCGCAAGGAATTCGCGCTGTCGATCGGCGAGAACTCGGTTCACGGCTCGGACGGCGAAGACACCGCCGCCGCCGAGATCGCCTATTTCTTCTCGGGCCTGGAACTGGTCGGCTAACGACCCGTCCGGCGCATCGCGGTCCTAACGGCGCGCGATGACCCCGATCTCATCGAGGGCCGCTTCCAGCCGGGAGCGGCCCTTGTCATGTCCGCCCGCCTTGATCGCGTCGAAACGGGCGCGCAGCGCGGCCTTCTCAGTGCCCTTGCAGTCGTTCCAGGGACGGCCCTGCAGGCCCATCTCGATCACATAATAGGCGATGAAATGCGGCCGGTGGCCGCTTTCCAGCAGCCGCGCATAGGCCGCGTCAGTGCCGAGCGCGCGCAGCTCCTCGGCCGAATGGATGCCCGCGCGGGCGAAGGCCGCCTCCATCGCGGGGCCGAGATTGCGGATCGTCGAGATCGGCGTCGCCATGCCCACCCTCCTTGCGCGCACAGCCTAGCGCGCGGCGCGCGGGGCGGCAAAGACTAGATGCTGGCCCAGTCGGTGAACCTGACGGGCGTGTCCGCCTGCGTCTTGTGTTCCTGGGCCGGGGGCGAGGCCGGCGCCTCGCGCGGGGCGGTTTTGCCGTCCGCCGGCGGGGCGGTGGGGGTCTGACGTGCCATCGTTCTGCTCTTTCTGCGGGACATGCCCGCCTTGGCCCCCCAGGCCGGATGCCCGTTCATCGGGCGCCGCAGGGGGCAGCGGAACATGCGAATAGGGCGCAAATGCGGCGCATGGCGGGGGTTCGACGCGGAAAAACGGCGGTTGTGGCCGGTTGACCCTGTTCACGACCATACAATTCATGTAATCATGAATTATGGAATTGAATGACGCCACCACGATTCTGTCCGCCCTGGCCCATGAGGGGCGGCTGTCGGTGTTCCGGCTGCTGGCCCGGCGCGCCCCCGAGGGCGTGCGGCCCAGCGAAATCGCCACGGCGCTGGGGCTGAAACCGAACACGCTGTCGGTCTATCTCGGCGCGCTGGAGCGGGCGGGGCTGCTGAACTCGGAACGGCAGGGGAAATCGGTGTTCTACAGCGTCCATCTTGCGCGGATGGGCGCGCTCGTCGATTTTCTCGCCGCCGATTGCTGCCGGGGCCGGCCCGACCTCTGCGCGCCGTTGACGGCGCGTGCCCTTGCCACCACCGGAGAATCCGCCATGCCGGACCGCAAGTTCAACGTTCTCTTCATCTGCTCGGGAAATTCAGCCCGCTCGATCATGGCCGAGGCGCTGCTGGCCTCGATCGGCAGCGCGAAGTTCAACGCCTATTCCGCTGGCACCAAACCGTTTTCCGAGCTCAATCCCTTCGCCGTGGAGATGCTGAAGCGCAACGACCACGATGTCTCGGGGCTGCGGGCGAAAACTATCGCCGAGTTCCAGCGCGCCGGCGCGCCGGTCATGGATTTCGTCTTCACTGTCTGCGACCAGGCCGCGAACGAGGAATGCCCGCCCTGGCCGGGCCAGCCGATCACCGGGCATTGGGGCCTGCCCGATCCGGTCAAGGTGACGGGGACGGATGCCGAGAAGGCGCTGGCCTTTGCCACCACATACGCCCAGATGCGGCGCCGCGTGCTGGCCTTCGCCGCGCTGCCCTTCGACCAACTCGACCGGCTCGCGCTGCAAGCGCAGGTCGACGCGATCGGACAGATCGACGGCAACTGAAACAGGTCATCCGACTGGAGAGTGTCATGACAAGAATTGCCATCAACGGATTGGGACGCATGGGAAAACTGGTCCTGCGCGCCTTTTTTGACCAGGGGCTTCCAGGCGAGATCGTGCTGTTGAACGACATCGCCGGCACGCCCGAACAGCACGCGCTGCTGTTCGAATTCGACACCGTTCACGGCCGCTGGCCGGCCGAGATCGGCCATGACGCGACCTCGGTCACGGTCAACGGTCACCGCATGGAGATGCGCGCCGAGAAACGGATCGAGGATCTGCCGCTGCAGGAGATGGGCGTCGACCTGGTGGTCGATTGCACCGGGGTGTTCAAGTCCGCGGCGAAGATCGCCCCGTATTTCGCGGCGGGCGTGAAGAAGGTCGTGGTCTCGGCCCCGGTCAAGGATCCAGGCGTTCTGAACCTCGTCTATGGTGTGAACCATGACCTTTATGATCCAGAAAAACATGACATAATCACCGCCGCCAGCTGCACCACCAACTGCCTTGCGCCGGTGGTCAAGGTGCTGCTGGAGGGGCTGGGGATCGTGCATGGCTCGATGACCACGATCCATGATGTGACCAACACCCAGACCATGGTGGACCGCCCCCACAAGGATCCGCGCCGGGCGCGCTCGGCGCTGAATTCGCTGATCCCGACGACCACGGGCTCGGCCACCGCGATCACGCTGATCTACCCCGAGCTGAAGGGCAAGCTGAACGGCCACGCCGTGCGGGTGCCGCTGCTCAACGCCTCGCTCACCGATTGCGTGTTCGAGGTCGTACGCCCCACCACGGTGGAGGAGGTGAACGCGCTGTTCAAGGCGGCGGCGGAGGGCGCGCTGAAGGGCATCCTCGGCTACGAGGAACGTCCGCTGGTGTCCTGCGACTACACCAACGACCCGCGCAGCGCGATCGTCGACGCGCCCTCGACCATGGTGGTGGACGGCACGCAGGTGAAGGTTTTCGCCTGGTACGACAACGAATGGGGTTATTCCTGCCGGCTGGCGGATGTCACCCGCATGGTGGCCGCGGGCCTATGACCGCGCGGGCGACGAAGCCGGACGGGTTGGCCGCCTATATCGCGGTGACGGCGGCCTACTGGGCCTTCATGCTGTCGGACGGCGCGCTGCGGATGCTGGTGCTGCTGCATTTCCACAGCCTCGGCTTTTCGCCGGTGCAGCTGGCCTGGCTGTTCCTGCTTTACGAGTTCATGGGCATGGTCACCAACCTGTCGGCGGGTTGGATCGCAGCGCGGTTCGGGCTGACCTCGACGCTTTACGCGGGGCTCGGCCTCCAGATCGCGGCGCTGGTGGCGCTGGCGCAGCTCGATCCAGGGTGGTCGGTGGTGGGGTCGGTGATCTTCGTGATGGCGGTGCAGGGGGCCTCGGGCGTGGCCAAGGACCTGGCCAAGATGTCGTCGAAATCCGCGGTCAAGCTGCTGGCGCCGACGGGCGAGGGGGCGCTGTTCCGCTGGGTCGCGGTGCTGACGGGATCGAAGAACGCGGTGAAGGGGCTGGGCTTCCTGCTGGGCGCGGCGTTGCTGGGCGTGCTGGGCTTCACGGCTGCGGTCTACGCCATGGCCGCGGTGCTTGCGACGATCCTGGCGGGCGTCGCGCTGTTCATGCCGGCGGGGCTGCCGCGCGGCAGGAAGGGCGCGAAATTCCGCGAGGTGTTTTCCAAGGACCCGCGCATCAACCGGCTGTCGGCGGCGCGGATGTTCCTGTTCGGGGCGCGCGACGTGTGGTTCGTGGTGGGCGTCCCGATCTATTTCTACGCCGTCCTTTCGGACGGGACCGAGGCCGGCAACCGCGCGGCGTTCTTCCAGATCGGCACATTCATGGCACTCTGGGTCATCGGCTACGGCGCGGTGCAGGCCTGGGCCCCGAAACTGCTGGGCGCGGCGGGCAAGCCGCTGTCGCAGATCGTCCGGCTGGCGGCGGTCTGGGTGGGTGCGCTGACGCTGATCCCGCTGGCGCTGGCGGCGGCGGCCTGGGCCGCGGGCGGGCCGCAGGGCTGGCTGACGGGGGTGCTGGTGGCGGGGCTGATGCTGTTCGGCGTCGTCTTCGCGCTGAACAGCGCGGTGCATTCCTACCTGATCCTCGCCTTCACCGAGGCCGAGCGGGTGACGATGGATGTGGGGTTCTACTACATGTCCAACGCCGCGGGGCGGCTGCTGGGCACGCTGCTGTCGGGGCTGAGCTATCAGATCGGGGGGCTGCCGCTGTGCCTGGCCACCGCGGGCGCGATGGCCGGGCTGAGTTTCCTCATCGTGCGACGGCTGGAGGGCTGAAGAAGCCCGGGCCGCGCCCGCCCCGTCGCCAGGGCGGGCGCCGCCCTCTGGTCAGGCTTGCCGGCCTGTCAGCTCCAGCGCCAGAGCGCGGGAACGAAGCGGTAGGCGTCGCCGGCCCGCATCACATGGCCCACGCCGGGGAAGGGGAAGTGATAGCCGAGCACCGCGATCTCGTCGGTGGCGGTCATGTCCAGCAGGCGCTTGCGGGTCTCGACCGTCAGCGCGGGATCGGTGTCCGAGCCCGAGACCCAGCCCGGCTGCTCCATCGAGATATAGGCGTGGGTCATCGAATCGCCCAGCGCGATCAACTGCTTGCCCTCGCTCTCGATCCGCAGGGACATGTGGCCCAGCGTGTGGCCCGGGGTGAAGAGCAGGCTCACGCCCGGCGCCACCTCGTGGCCGTCCTGCGCCATGGTCCATTCCAGCCCGTCCGCGCTGAGCGAGTTCACCGCGCCGACCACGAATTGCTGCATCTCGGGCGACACCTGGTTCGCCAGGTCGTCCTGCATCCAGTAGTCGTATTCCGTTGCGCCGATGATGTATTCGGCGTCCGGGAAGATCGGCTCGTCGAAGTCGTCGCGGATGCCCCAGATGTGATCGGGGTGGGCGTGGGTGATCACCACATGGGTGATGTCGCCGCCGTCGATCCCCGCCTCGGCGAGGTTGTCCAGGAGCCGACCCGCCGTTGGCAGGAAGCGGTCGCCGGAGCCGACATCGACCAGGATCGTCGACTCGCCGGTCTCGATCACCAGGTGGTTGGTGTGGGAGTAGTGCTCCTCCGTCGAGAGGCGGTGCGCCTTGAGGAAGGCCTTGACCTCTTCGGCGTCGGCATTGACGCCCAGCCCGGTGGTGGGCAGGCCGAGATGGCCGTCGGAGACCACGGTGAGGTGGATCTCGCCGATGTTGAACCGGAAATGCGCCGGGTTGGCGCCGGTCAACTGCGTCGCGGCCCTGAGCGGCGCGGGCAGGGCGAAGGCGGGGGCCACCGCGGCCAGTTTCAGCAGGTCGCGGCGGCTGGGTTTCAGAACGGTCATCAAGTCCTCCCTGGCGATGATCGTGGAGACGTATTCGGATCCTTATATACATCGATCCGCGCAGAGGGGAACTGCGACCAGCCGTCAGTCCTGCTCGTCGAGCACCTTGCGCGCCGCGCGGAAACATTCCAGCGCCTGCGGCACGCCGCAATAGATGCCCACGACATGGATGATGGCGCGGATTTCGGCGCGGCTGACGCCGTTGTTCAGCGCGCCGCGGCAGTGCAGTTCCCATTCGTGCATCTTGCCCAGCGCGCCGATCATGGCGAGGTTCATCATGCTGCGCGTCTTGGCGTCGATCGTCTCGTCGCCCCAGCCGAATCCCCAGCACCAGGCGGTCATGGCCTCCTGGAAGGGGCGGGTGAAGTCGTCGGCGGCGGCGAGGTTCTTTTCCACATAGCCTGCGCCAAGGGTCGCTTTGCGCTGTTCCAGGCCCTTCAGGAACAGGTCTTCGTCGAATGTGCTCATCAGTTCAGCCTTTATGTTGGTTCGCAGGGCCCGTTTCACGCCCCTGGCCGGGCTAGCATAACTGGCCGGGAAAAGCCTGCAGGATGTGGAGGGGTGTCGCGCGCGGCCCAGGCGTCACGATCGCGGGCGGTGGCGCGCTGGCCGAGGATGGTGGAGTGGTGGAACTCATGTCCTCTCGGCCGCGCGCCGGGGCGCTGGCCACGCGGGCGTGTCCTGACCGGGCGGGTGGGATGAAAGGCCTTCGCCCCTGTTGATCGGCAAACCGACAGAGGCGATTTCCCGGGCGGCGGCTCTGGCCGGGATCGCCGTCGCCGCCCTGCGGGCGATCATGGCCGGCGCCCGGCCGGCGCCCGGTCCTCCGCTGGTCAAGGCGATCATTCCCCGGCCGCATCGACGGGCATGTA